>CAWIEE010000016.1:0-80202 GCA_963835075.1 uncultured Actinomycetota bacterium
TTTAAGTTTGACGCATGGTCAGGTCCGGTAGCCAGACACACGGCGAGGGTGTTACGTCGGCGTTGACCGATGTCGACACCATTGGCTGGACCCAGCGTTTCGACCTGCTCTCCGATCCGCACCGGCTTGAGATCCTGCTGTGTCTGCACCGCGCACCAGGGATCTGCGTCGGCGACCTCGCGGCGGCGCTGGGTCGATCAGAGAACGCCGTCTCCCAGGCGCTGCGGGTGCTAAGGCAGCAGGGATGGGTGAGCTCGACGCGCGTCGGCCGTTCCGTCAGCTATCGCCTCGAGGACGAGATCGTGCACGACCTCCTGCATTGGATTGGCGCCAGACACAGCTGAAGCTGGGGTACAGCGACCTAAACTCCCTGATGTGCGCGTGTTGACAATGGATGATCCGCTGCTTGTGGATCGTCCTGACCTGTCCGGCGTAGGCGATTCGCCCGCTCACACACGCATCGGCAGTTGGCTCGAGCAGTTGATCGTGTCCCACACGTTGGCGCCCGGTGACAAGTTGCCCTCCGAGGTGGAGATATCCAACGCCTTGGGGGTCAGCCGGATGACGTTAAGGCAGGCGCTGGCCTCGATCGAGGCGAAGGGCCTCATCGACCGCAGGCGTGGACGTTTCGGCGGCAACTTCGTGGCGGCCCCGCGATTCGAGTTCGACCATGCAAGCCTGCCCGGCTTCA
This sequence comes from uncultured Actinomycetota bacterium, assembly GCA_963835075.1. Classification (GTDB taxonomy): domain Bacteria; phylum Actinomycetota; class Actinomycetes; order Mycobacteriales; family Mycobacteriaceae; genus Mycobacterium. The sequence continues at coordinate 692 of CAWIEE010000016.1, forward strand.
CCGAGCAGATGCGCCGCATCCATGTCGAGGCGGGCGCCGAGGTGTTGCATGCCACCACCGGTCAGCCCACTCCCGAGGTGCGCCGGCGCCTCGGCCTCACACGCGGCGAGCAGGTCCACGAGATTCTGCGCGCCCGATCGGCCAACGGCGAGCCGATCGTTCTTGAAGAGGCGTATCTACCGGCGGCGATCTTTCCCGGATTGCTCTCGGCGAACCTGACCGGCTCGTTGTATAGGGTGATGCGCTCCTACGATGCTTCCCCATTGTCGGCCGACGAGGAGATCGAGGCGACACGGGCCACGCCGGAACAGGCTGGGCTGCTTGGTATCGAGGCCGGTAGCCCGTTGCTGTTGATCACGCGCACATCGTTTAGCCAGAGCGGCGTTGCGGTCGAGTTCTCCCGCGACTACCACCGCTCGGATCGTGCGCGGATCCGGATCACGTCCCGGGCCAACGGTGAGACGCCCGCCCGCGACGCCACGCGATGAGTGCCTCAACGACGAGTTCGGTCGACAGCTCGGCCACGACAGCCTTGGCGGTGGCTTGCAATTGCCGGCTCGGTTCCGCAGCGACGGCCACACAGTGCATGCCTGCGGCCTCGGCCGCCTGTACACCCGGAACGGAGTCTTCGAAGACGAGCACATCGCCGGGCAGGCGATGCAGCAGCCGGGCCGCGGTGAGGAACCCCTCCGGGTGCGGCTTGCCGTTGCTGACGTCCTCTTCGGCGATCAACACGCCAAACGACTCACCTGCCGGACTGCCCGACAGCACCGCCAGCACATCGTCGTGTTGGGCGCCGGTCACAATGCCGAGGGGAATCTCATTGTCGGCCAACAGTTTCACCAATCGCACGGTGGCGTCGGCGATCGGGTTTCTGTCTGCGATGCGTTGTTGGTAGACACCCTGGCGCAAGCGCAGCAGTTCGGTGACTTCCTGTTCGGTTCCGCGGCCGTGCCGCGCCACCGCGCGTTCGATGATCTCGCGGTCACTGCGGCCGAGGAGGTCGTCGCGGTAGTCCTCGGCGGTCATCGCCCAATCGAGGTGGACGCGGAACAGCTCGCTGAAGATGTCGCACAGGATGGGTTCGTCGTCGGAGAGCGTGCCGTTGAAGTCGAAGATGACGGCGGGCTGGTCACTGAGCATCCATGCGTGGATGACATCCGTCGCTGACGACACGCTCAATAGTCTAGACCTTTGAATAATCTCGGTTTACAGTGAACGCAACCACGCAGGCCCACGAGGAACACCGCATGCCGTTACAGTTCACCGACACCCAGCTGAACGAGCTGTTCGAGGAGTTCCCAGCACTCGCAGGCCGGCCACGGCAGCTGCAGGAACTCTCCGGCGGACTGACCAATCGCAACGTCAAGGTGAGCACCCCGGATGCCGTCTACGTCGCCAGGTGCACCGACACCGGCAGCAACTTCCTCGGTATCGACCGCCACGAGGAGTACTACAACACCCAGATGGCCGAGCAGGCCGGTGTCGGCGCGCCGGTGATCGACTACCGACCCGACCTCGGCATCCTGCTTTTGGGCTACCTCAACGGAAAGACGCTGTGCAACGACGACTTTCAGCGGGAGGGAGTAGTTGCCAAGGTCGCCGCAGGATGCCGGGAATTGCATAGCGGTCCGCGCTTCCGCGGCCGGTTCGACATGTTCGAACGCCAGCCCCGATACCTGAAGACTGCCAGGGACAACGGTTTCAAGATTCCGCTCGACTACCTCGACCATGCCGACAAATTCGCCCAGATCGAAAAGGCGCTGACCGCGACCGGCCAGACCACAGTCCCGTGCAACAACGACCTACTGGCCGGGAATTTCATCGAAGACGGCGAGCGGGTGTGGATCATCGACTACGAGTACTCGGGCAACAACGACCCGTGCTTCGAACTGGGCAACATCTGGAGTGAGTGCGGCCTGTCGACCGACCAGCTCGACGAGCTCGTCACCGCGTACTACGGCCGCCGGCTGCGCCACAAAACCGCAAGGGCCCACCTGCAAGGCATCGTCGCCAAGTATGGGTGGACGCTTTGGGGCTGCATTCAAAACGCCTCGAGCGCATTGGAAGTCGACTTCTGGGCCTGGGCGATGGAACGCTACGAGGCCGCCGTCGCCGAATTCAACGGACCCAACTTCACTCGCCTACTTGACGACGTATCAGCCACCGACTGACGCAAGGGATTCGTGACATCTATGGCCACCACTACGCTGCCCGACCGCGCGCACGTCGTCATCGTCGGAGGCGGCGTGATCGGTACAAGCGTCGCCTACCACCTGACCAAGCTCGGGCTCACCGACGTCGTGCTGCTCGAACAAGGCCAACTGTCAGGCGGCACAACGTGGCATGCCGCCGGGCTGGTCGGCCAGCTGCGGGCATCGGAGAGCGCTACGCGGCTGGTCCAGTACTCGACGCAGCTCTACGCCGAACTGGAAAGTGAGACGGGTCTGTCCGCAGGCTACAAACAGTGCGGGGGAGTGACGGTCGCGCGCACGCAGGATCGCATGGTCCAGCTGCGCCGCACCGCGGCGTACGCCGCGGCATTCAACCTGGAATGTGAACTACTCACACCTGAGCAGGCGCTCGAGCATTACCCGGTGATGCGAGTCGACGACCTGGTCGGTGCCATCTGGCTACCCGCCGACGGCAAGGCCAACCCGACAGACTTGACCTTCGCGCTGGCGAAGGGCGCGCGGATGCGTGGCGCCCGGATCGTCGAAAGGGTCAGGGTGCTCGATGTTTTGACCGATGAGGGCCGGGTGACCGGAGTCCGCACCGACGGCGGCGACGTCGAGGCCGAGATCGTCGTCAACTGCGCCGGGCAGTGGGCCAAACAGCTGGGTGCCATGGCCGGTGTCAATGTCCCCCTGCATTCGGCCGAGCACTTCTACGTGGTCAGTGAAGTCATCGACGGCGTGCACCCCGACCTGCCGATCCTGCGCGACCCCGACGGTTATACGTACTTCAAGGAGGAAGTGGGCGGGCTGGTGATCGGCGGCTTCGAGCCGGAAGCCAAGCCCTGGGTGGCGCCCGATGCGATCCCGTATCCGTTCGAATTCCGACTGCTGGACGAGGATTGGGACCACTTCGAGATCCTCATGAACAATGCGCTGCTGCGTATTCCGGCGCTCGAGGAGACGGGAATCAAGAAGTTCTACAACGGCCCGGAGAGCTTCACCCCCGACAACCAGTTCATTCTCGGGCAGGCCCCCGAGCTCGCGAACTTCTTCGTCGGCGCGGGCTTCAACTCTGTCGGCATCGCGACCGCGGGCGGAGCCGGGCGTGCGTTTGCGGAGTGGATCGTCAACGGCGCACCGACCAGCGACCTGACCGCGGTGGACATCCGGCGCTTCGCGCCGTTCAACGGCAACAACCGGTGGCTTCATGACCGCGTCGCCGAGGTTCTCGGCCTGCACTATGAAATACCCTGGCCGAACCGGGAAATGGAGACCGCCCGGCCGTTCCGGCGTTCGCCCGTACATCACCTGCTGCAGGCAGCATGCGCCAACTTCGGCAGCAAGATGGGCTGGGAGCGGGCCAACTTCTTCGCGCCCGACGGCGCGGAATCGACGATCGAATACACGTGGGGCAAGCCCAACTGGTTGCCGTGGTCGGCCGCGGAGCAGGCCAACACGCGGACGAACGTGACCGTATTCGACCAAACGTCATTCTCCAAGTACCTGCTCGTCGGGCGCGACGCCGAGGCTGCGCTGCAGTGGCTGTGCACCGCCGACGTCGGCGTCGAGGTTGGCACGTCGGTCTACACCGGGATGCTCAACGAGCGGGGCACTTACGAGTCCGATGTGACCGTCACCCGCACTGGCCCCGAGGAGTTCCTGATCATCAGCAGTGCGGCCACCACCGAACGCGACAAGGACCACATCCGCCGGGAACCTGCCCGACGGTGCAGGCGCCGCACTCGTCGACGTGACGTCGGCGTACGCAGTGTTCGGCGTGATGGGGCCCAAGTCTCGCGATCTGCTGTCGACCCTCACGAGCGCCAACCTGTCCGATGACGCGTTCCCGTTCGCGACAAGCCAGCAGATCTCATTGGGTTATGCGACGGTGCGAGCGACGCGGATCACCTATGTCGGCGAATTGGGTTGGGAACTCTATGTTCCCGCCGAGTTTGCGGTCGGTGTCTACGAGGACCTGATGACAGCGGGCGCTCAGTTCGGGGTCGGCCGCGGTGGCTACTACGCGATCGAATCTCTTCGGCTCGAAAAGGGCTATCGCGCATTCGGCAGGGAGCTGACACCGAGCGAGAACCCTGTCGAAGCGGGGCTGCTGTTCGCCTGCAAACTGAAAACCGATATCGCATTCCTCGGTCGCGAAGCGCTCGAGAAGGCCAAAGCGGAAGGGCTGCGCCGCAAGCTCGTCGGGTTCAGGGTCGACGATGCGGACGCGATGCTGTGGGGAGGTGAGCTGATCCTGCGCGACGGTGGCGTCGCCGGACAGGTGACGTCTGCAGCGTGGGGCGAGACGACCGGCTGCTGCGTCGGGCTGGCCTACGTGCGAGCTTTGGACAATTCCGTCATCAATGCCGACTGGATAAACACTGGCAACTACGAGGTCAACGTCGGTGGGCAGTTGCATCCGGTGTCCGTATCACTGAAGCCGCTCTACGACCCAACGAACGAGAGAATCCGCCCGTAGCGACGGTTGGCGACGTGCCACCGGTGAGCCACGAGCTCGTGCGCCGCCAGACGAGCGTGGCTGCGGGCACTATGAACACGTAACGGCGATTTCGAACGCCTTGCTGACAAATCCATAGCGGAAAACGGCCCCGGTGATGTGATAGGCGTTGCCGTCGTTGGTGGCCTGAGCGTAGCCCTCTGTGCCGGGCTGGTAGAGAAACGCGATGTTGCTGGTGGCCAGCACAACTGAGGCGACGGTGGGTGGTTGTGCGTTGTCTAATCTGACGTTCGTTTTCGTAAGAGTCGCTCCCGAAAGCGAGATGTTGACGCTCCGTCCGTCGGCTGTCGCGTAGCAGGACCCCTGGACCTCCTCTTTGTGGCCGTCGATCGTCATGTTCCCGCGCGCCGCTAGGGTGCTGGCGGGAGCGATCGTGGCTGCCGTCGTGGCTATGTCGTGCGCTGGTTCTGCATCGCGGACCAGACCAGCGGTGAGGAGAATCGCCGCGCAGGCTACGGCGACCAGCAGCGCCCGTTTGCCCACACGCTGACCGTCGTGTTGAGGAATGACATCACATCAATTTGGCCTACTGCCAGCGTTGGTGGTCGCGCCGGTTCCGAACAGGAGCAGCGCGGCTTTCGTGCCGTTGGTGTGGGTGACCTGGCTGCGGATCTGGTTGTACAGATTCGTGGTAGCCGTGGTGGCGAGTTGCTCCGCGAGATCGTAGAAATTCCCGCTTGTTCCTGGGGCCGGCTGAATACCGCGAAGGCTATTTGGGCCGTCCTTGTTCAAGGTTGAGTGGCACTCCGGGAAATCGGGCGGTGGACCGCCGGCCGGGCACCCTGAGAAGGGGTCCTCATGATTTGCGCTCGGGTCGAAGTATCCAGTGTGAAGGTCGGCGGGAAATGCGTCTGGACTGCAGCTGGGGAAGATCGGGGCAGCCAGCTGGTTCTGATTGCCTGCGGCGATGTTGTCCTCGACAAAATTGGAGTGGGCATAGAAGTCCTGCTGCACGTGAATCAGGGCACCGAACGCGGCGCGGGCTCCCGGGCCATCCGCCAGACCGCCGCCGACGACGTGCGATCCGGTCAAGATGATGGGGTCGAAGGTGTTCCACGCTTGCAGGGCAAAAGCACACACGTCGGTGGGATTCTTTGCGTTGTCGAGATGCCGGTAGTTGTCGGTGAAGAACGCGTCGGTTCCTACGGCACCGGCTCCCGGCGGGGGGCCAACAAGTATCTGCAGCATGACGTCATTGGGGATCTGCGGCAGCGCGGCGCGGGTGATCGTCTCGTGGTTCTGGATGAAGAAGGCCTGCGCCTTCGGTACGGGCAAACCGAGGCAGGCAGCAACAACAACGGATGTGCTAATCAGACCCCCAAGAACATGAACAGGCCGAATCTTCCTCATGGGTTCCTCCTAAACCGCGGGGGATTCGAGACGCGCCATCGCCGGGCAGCTAAGCGCGCACATACCGAATTGTCACAGCGCGCGCGCACCACCATCACAGAATCAGCAAACTGAGACAGCCACGACGGCGAATGCCGCCGACACGCATCTCAGCGGTCACACGCCGCAGATCCGCCGCCAGGACGGCCAGCTGTCGGTTAACGCCACACAGCCGCGGGATACGGGCAGCGGGCCTTAGCTGCGCTGCCGAACCTCGATCTCATCGACTGGGCCGAGCCGGCCGAGTATCTCCTCGTCGCCGCGGCCGAGCGAAACCAGTAGAAGATGATGCGGCATTTCGAGACTGCGCCGACAGGCGCGCTGATCACCGCCCTGCGCGACCGACCCCGCGTGATCATCTGTTCATCTAGACAGATGACAGGCGCAGGCATAGGGTCGACCCGTGAGCGTCGTCGAGCAGCCCGAAGCGCCTGAGGCCACCCGATTCGACCGGACCGATTGGACGACGATCACCGCGATCGGCGGCGTTGTCCTTGCACTCCACCTCTTCGGCTGGGGCGTGCTGGTGTTTGGCGTTGCGCCGCAACACATCACGCTCGGATCGGCAGGCGTCTTCGGCGTCGGGCTTGGCGTGACCGCCTACCTGCTCGGGGTGCGGCATGCGTTCGACGCCGACCACATCGCCGTCATCGACAACACCACGCGAAAGCTGGTCGGGGAGCGCACCCGCTCGCTGTCCGCCGGTTTCTGGTTCTCACTGGGTCATTCCAGCGTCGTGTTCGGACTGGCGTTCCTGTTGGCGATCGGCGTGCGCGCGATCGTGGGGCCCGTCCGGGATCAGGGCTCGCCGCTGCTGCACACCCTCGGGCTGGTGGGCTCCATCGTCGCCGGTACGTTCCTCATCCTGATCGGGCTGACGAACCTGTTCGCCGTGGTGGGCATCGCCAAGGTATTTCGCCGGATGCGCAGCGGCGACTTCGACGAAGCCGAACTCGAACACCACCTCGATCAGCGCGGCTTCCTGGCGCGGCTTCTCGGCAAGGTGATGCGTCGGGTGAGCCAGCCCTGGCACCTTTATCCGGTCGGGTTGTTGATGGGTCTGGGGTTCGACACGGCCACGCAGGTGGCGCTGCTGGTGCTGGCCGCGGGAACGGCGGCATTCACGCTGCCCTGGTACGCCATCCTGGTGCTGCCTGTGCTGTTCGCGGCAGGGATGAGTCTGTTCGACGCGCTCGACGGCATCTTCATGTCGAGGGCCTACGGCTGGGCGTTCCTCAAGCCGATCCGCAAGGTGTATTACAACCTGACCGTGACGGTGCTTTCGGTGGTCGTCGCTCTGGTCATCGGTGTCATCGTGCTCGCAGGGCTGGTCGCCGACCGTCTCGGCATCCACTCGGGTCCGCTGGCCGCCATCGGATCGTTGGACCTGCAATTCGTCGGGTTCATGATCGTCGCGTTGTTCATCGCAACCTCGATGATCGCCCTCGCGATGTGGCACTTCGGACAGGTCGAGGAGCGCTGGGCCCCGCAGCCCTCCGGTTAGCCCGTCAGTGTCGACGCGACGGCGGCCACGGCGGCTCGCCGCATAGTGCCAACAACGCGTTTTCGATCGCCTCTGGCAGCGCGGGGTGAATCCAGTACTGGCCGCGCGCCATGTCCTGAGCGGGTAGGTCGAAGCTCATCGCCTGGATCAGCGGCTGGATCAACGACGACGCCTGATGGCCCATGATGTGGGCGCCAACTATCAGACCTGTGTCGTCGTCGACGATGATCTTCGCGATGCCTGTGGTGTCCTCCATCGCCCACCCGTATGCGACGTCGCCGAAGTCCTGGACCTTGGTCCTGATTTTGAATCCCTTTGCCCGGGCCTGGTTTTCGGTCAGTCCGACGCTGGCGATCTGCGGGTCGGTGAACACCGCCGATGGCACGAACCGATGGTTGGACGGCATAAGGGCTTCGGTGTCGTCCCAGTCCTGCAGCAGGTTGTGTTTGACGACGCGTGCCTCATGGTTGGCCACGTGCTTGAGCTGATAGTCCGACGACACGTCGCCGAGCGCGAACACGCCACGCGCGGTCGTGCGCTGGTACTCGTCGACGACGACTTGGCCGTTGGCGCCGACCTTGATCCCTGCCTGTTCCGCGTCGAGCAGGTCGCCATTGGGCGCCCTACCGGTCGCGACCAGTAGTGCATCGCCGCGCAGCCGTGAACCGTCGTGGCAGCTCAACTCGACGCAGTCGCCGTCCTGCCGCAGCCCGGCGACCTCGTGGTGACTCAGCAGTTCCCACTTTTTGGAGGCGAGGTCGGTGAAGCGTTCGCAGATTGTGTCGTCGTGTCCGCGCAACAGTGTGCTGCCGCGGATCATCAGCGTGACTCGGCTGCCAAGCGCCGAGAAGACGTGGGCGAACTCGCATGCGACGAATCCGCCGCCGACGATGATCAGGTGTTCGGGAACGTCGAGGATCCGCATGATGGTGTCACTGGTGTGGTATCGCACACCGGAATTGGCGATCTCGTCGGGGATCACTGGCCTTGAGCCGGCCGCGATGACGATCTGATCGGCGGTCAACTCGTCACCGTCGTCGGTGCGCAACTGGTACCTGCCGTCGGGCAGGGTCGGACCGAATCGGGTGTGGCTTGCGAAGACCTGCACGTTGGGGGAGGAGCGGCGGTAGTTCTCACCGCCCATCGCGAGCGGATCGATGCGGCCGAAAACACGGGAGACGATGTCACCCCAGCGGACGGCGTCGACGTGTGCGTCGACCCCGTATTGTGCTGACTCGCGCGCACTTTGGGCGACCTCGGCGGCGTAGACGAACATCTTCGTCGGTATGCAGCCGACGTTGAGGCACGTCCCGCCGAACACGCCCTGCTCGCAGATTGCGACACGTTTGTCTGCGTAGCGTTCGTCGAGGATCGAGTTGCCGGAACCGGTGCCGATGATCACGATGTCGAAATGGGCCATGGTCATTATCCTCGTTCGGATTTAGTTGCCGCATCGGAGGTTTCAGCCAGATACCAATCCAGCCACCTGTCCAGTTCGCGGTACGCCGCTCGCCGGGGCTCCCTCATCGAGAGAAACACATCGTGCTTGGCGTCCACGATCGGCACGATCGTTGAGCGGTTGCCGATACAGCCAGCCCAGCGCGCGATCTGCTTGACGTCGAGCACAGCGTCACCGCGCTGGATCTCGTCGATCTTTTCAGGGTCGGTGACCTCTCGCACGCTGCGATCGGACCGCAGGATCAGATTGGGCACACCGACGTCCAGCCCGCGGTGCAGCTTGACCTGCGCACGGCGGATGGCGTGCAGCCAGCCGAAGGTGACGGGAAAGCCGCCGATCGGCTTCCACTTGAGGTCGTAGTCGAATTCGCCTGCGTACGCCTTGTGCAGGGTGGCGCCGTATCCCCCCTCGGTGTCTGCCGGCGGCCGGATCACCCGCTTTTTGCGGATGCGCGAGAGCGCGCCGATGGCCGCACCCGCAGGCGCAGTGCGCAAAACGGCAGGCCCCTGCAGATCCAGCCACGGGCTGTTGAGCACCAGGCCAGTGATGTGGCCCCTGGCGATGTCACCGCGGCGCCGCATCCGGTCCAGCCACAGCGGGACGATCAGTCCGCCGGTGGAATGGCCGTAGATGAGCACGTCGGCTCTCGGAGCCGCTCCGGCGGCGACATCAGACCCAGCGTCGGCTTCCATCAAATCCAGTGCCTGCTCGAGTTCGGCGTCGTAACGCTCCAGGTCGGTGGTGAAGTGCGGTGTCTGCCCCTCGCGCCATGACCTCCCGCATTTGTTCATGTCCAACGCGTAGAAGGCGAAGCCGCGGCCCGCAAAGTAGTCGGCCAGTTCGGTGTGGAAGAAGTAATCGGTGAATCCGTGCACGAGCAGCACGGCGTGGGTCGGCGCGGGAGGAGGCTCGTCCCGGCGCACCAGTGTGGCGAATAGGTCACCTTCGCCGTCTGGATCCGGGCCAAGGCCGAACGTGTGCTGCGAGTAACCACGCAGCACATCGGGCTCCCATCCAGGCACAACAGCTACCATAGCCGCGCTTATCCGCCGACCTGGACCCATGGAGGCGGACCACGGCGGATACCCTGAACAGCGGTAAGCCGTGAGATGCGGACCGCGACCGCGAAGGACCAACGATTCGGTGTCTGACCCGAAGGCCGCCCAGACGGATGTCGTTCTGGTGGGCGCGGGAATCATGAGTGCCACGCTGGGCGCGCTTCTGCGGCTGGTGGAGCCGAATTGGTCGATCACGCTGATCGAGCGCTTGGACGGCGCCGCCGCCGAGAGCAGCGGGACGTGGAACAACGCAGGCACTGGCCACGCGGGCCTGTGCGAGCTGAACTACACCCCGCAGCGGACCGACGGCTCGATCGACATCAGCAAAGCGGTGCAGGTCAACGAGCAGTTTCAGGTTACTCGCCAGTTTTGGGCCTACGCGGTTGAGAATGGGCTGCTGCCCGACGTGCGTAGTTTCCTCACTCCGACTCCGCACGTCAGCTTCGTCAAGGGCGAAGCCAACATCGACTTCTTGAAGCGCCGTCACGAAGCGTTGGTCGACAATCCGCTCTTCGCGTCTATGGAGTTCATCGCTGACGACGACGAGTTCGGGCGGCGGTTGCCGTTGATGGCGGCTGGACGAAGCCATTCGGATCCCATCGCCATGGCCTGGGCACCGGGCGGGACCGACGTTGACTTCGGGGCACTGGCGCGACAGCTCATCGGCTACACCGCGCAGCGCGGAATGACCACGCTGTTCGGTCACGAGGTGCGCGACCTCTGCAAAGAGTCCGACGGCAGCTGGACAGTGACGGTCGTCAACAGGCGCACCGAGGAAAAGCGAAAGCTGACCGCGAAATTCGTGTTCGTCGGGGCAGGCGGTGGCGCGGTGTCGTTGCTGCAGAAGTCGGGGATCCGCGAGGCCAAGGGATTCGGCGGTTTCCCGGTCGGCGGCGCATTCCTGCGCACCGATCGACTGGCCCTGTCCGCGGCGCACCGAGCGAAGGTGTACACCCTGCCGTCGGCAGGCGCGCCGCCGATGGCAGGGACGCATTTGGACAACCGGGTGGTTAACGGCAAGTCGTGGCTGGTGTTCGGGCCGTTCGCGGGCTGGTCGCCGAAGTTCCTGAAACAGGGCAAGAACACCGATCTACCTCGATCGGTCAGGCCGAACAACGTGGCGCCGATGATCACAGTCGGCTTCACGCAGGTTCCTCTGGTGCGCTACCTGATCGGCCAGCTGCTGCAGTCGGAGTCGAGTCGGGTGCAGGCGCTGCGTGAATTCGTCCCCAGCGCAGTCGATTCCGACTGGGAACTCGACATCGCAGGGCAGCGCGTGCAGGTGATCCGCCGGGCCAAGGGCAAGGGCGGTGTGCTGGACTTCGGCACGACGGTGCTGTCGGCTGCCGACGGCAGCATCGCGGGGCTGCTTGGCGCCTCGCCGGGAGCGTCGACCGCGGTGCCTGCGATGCTGGACGTGATGGAGCGCTGCTTCGGTGACCGCTACGAGTCCTGGTCACCCAAGCTCAAGGAGATCGTGCCGTCGCTGGGCACCGAGCTGTCCGGCGAGCCAGCATTATTCGAGGAGGTGTGGTCGTGGGGTACCAAGGTACTCAAGCTCGACCGGCCCGCCAGTGGCGTGCCGGCAGCGATCGGCTGACGGTGGTTGCCAAATGACGGTCGCACTGCGCCGCAGCTGGGCCAAGGACCTCGACGCCAGAACGCTCTACGAACTGCTGAAGCTGCGCGTCGAGGTGTTCGTCGTCGAGCAGGCCACTCCCTATCCCGAATTGGACGGCCGTGACCTGCTCGCCGAAACGCGGCACTTCTGGCTGGAAGGGCCTGGCAGCGAAGTGATTTGCACGCTGCGACTGATGGAAGAACACCCCGGCGGCGAGAAGGCCTTCCGAATCGGCCGTGTCTGCACCAAACGCAGCGCCCGCGGTCATGGCCACGCCACCCGGCTGCTGCAGGCCGCGCTGGCCGAGGTCGGCGACTATCCGTGCCACATCAATGCGCAGACCTACCTTCAGGACATGTACGGCCATCACGGATTCGTCCGCGACGGCGATGAGTTCCTCGACGACGGCATCCCGCATGTGCCGATGGTGAAGCCGGGTTCGCCCGCGGAAACCGGGCAGTCGTGAACCCCGTCTACCCGTTCAGCGCGATCGTCGGCCACGACCGCCTGCGGCTGGCGCTTGTCTTGTGCGCGGTGCGGCCCGAGATCGGCGGCGTGTTGATCCGCGGCGAAAAGGGCACCGCGAAGTCGACCGCGGTGCGGGCCCTCGCGCACGTGTTAACCGCAGTGGACGGCGCGTCGCTGGTCGAGCTGCCGATCGGCGCGACAGAGGACCGGGTGGTCGGGTCGCTTGATCTGCAGAGGGTGCTGCGCGACGGTGAGCACGCGTTCTCGCCGGGCTTGCTGGCCCGCGCACACGGTGGCGTGCTCTATGTCGACGAGGTGAACCTGCTGCACGACCATCTGGTCGATGTGATCCTGGACGCGGCCGCGATGGGTCGCGTGCACGTCGAGCGCGACGGCGTCTCGCACAGTCACGATGCCCGCTTCGTGCTGATCGGCACGATGAATCCTGAAGAGGGCGAACTGCGTCCGCAGTTACTCGACCGCTTCGGGCTCACGGTGGACGTTCGCGCCTCACGCGATGTCGACGTTCGAGCCGACGTCATCCGGCAGCGGATGGCGTTCGAGGCCGATCCCGTCGCATTCGCTGATCTCTATGTTGCGGCTGACGCCGACCTGGCCCGTCGCGTCACCGCAGCGCGCGCAATGGCCGACTCTGTTGTCTTGCCGGACACCGAGTTACGGCGCATCGCAGCACTCTGTGCAGCATTCGACGTCGACGGGATGCGAGCCGATCTGGTGGTGGCACGCACCGCCGTCGCGCATGCCGCGTGGCGTGGGGCCGACACCGTTGCGGAGGAAGATATTCGGGTGGCCGCCGAACTTGCGCTGCCGCACCGGCGACGCCGCGACCCGTTCGACGACCCAGGGCTTGATCCGGACCAACTCGACGACGCATTGGCTCAGGCTGCGGAAACCGCCGACAAGCCGGAGCCGGAGCCCGACCCGGACCCGCAGGGCGGTGGCGAATCGTTCTCGGGGGACGGGTCTGAGAACCCAGTGCCGCGACGCAATTCGGGAGATACGCCGCGGCCGAGCGCTGCGCCGTCGCCGGTGTTTCGCACGAGGGCGCTGGTGGTGCCAGGCATCGGTGAGGGTGCGCCCGGTCGCCGGTCCCGCGCCCGAAACCGCATGGGAAAGGCGGTCTCGGCGACCGCCGAACCGGGGGCGGGCTACGGCATGCACGTGTTCGGGACACTGCTGGCCGCCGCCGGTCGCCAGAGTCGTCCCGGCAGGCTGCGTCCTGGTCCGGACGACGTGCGTCGCGCGATCAGGGAAGGCCGCGAAGGCAATCTGGTGATCTTCGTCGTCGACGCATCCGGGTCGATGGCCGCCCGCGACCGGATGTCGGCGGTCAGCGGTGCGACGTTGTCACTGTTGCGAGACGCATACCAGCGCCGCGACAAGGTGGCGGTGATCACGTTCCGGCAGCAGGACGCCCAGCTGTTATTGCCGCCGACATCGTCGGTGCACATCGCCGGCCGCAGGCTGGCCCGGTTCGACACCGGGGGCAAAACGCCACTGGCGCAAGGCTTGCTGGCCGCACGCGATGTCGTGGTGCGCGAAAAGGCGCGTGACCGGGCGCGGCGCAGCCTGGTTGTGGTGCTCACCGACGGGCGTGCCAACGGGGGCCCCGACCCGCTTGGTCGCACTCGGGTGGCCGCGGCCCGGCTAGTCGCCGAGGGTGCGGCCGCGATCGTGGTGGACTGCGAAACATCGCATGTGCGACTGGGTTTAGCCGAGCAACTCGCAGGCTACCTCGGTGCGCCTGCCGTGCGATTGGCGCACCTGCATGCCGACACGCTGACGACACTGGTCACGTCGCAGGCCGACCGCAACGTCGCGTAGGGAGACGTCGATGCCACAAGGTCAACCGGTAGCCGTCCCCGACGACGGCCTGACGACCCGTGCCCGCCGCAACGCTCCGCTGCTGGCCGTTCACACCGGCGCGGGTAAGGGCAAGTCGACGGCGGCATTCGGTATGGCGCTGCGGGCCTGGAACCAGGGATTCAAAGTCGCGGTGTTTCAATTCGTCAAGAGCGCGAAGTGGAAGGTCGGTGAGGAGGCCGCATTTCATGAACTGGGTCGCCTGCATGACGAGCGTGGGGTCGGCGGCCCGGTCGAGTGGCACAAGATGGGCGCGGGGTGGTCGTGGTCGCGCAAGCACGGCAGCGACGTCGACCATGCGGCGGCCGCCGCCGATGGCTGGGCGGAGATCTCCCGACGGCTGGCCGACCAACAGCACGACTTTTATGTGCTCGACGAGTTCACTTATCCACTGAAGTGGGGGTGGGTCGACGTCGAGGACGTGATCGCGGCGCTGACGTCGCGGCCCGGCACACAGCACGTCGTCATCACGGGCCGCGATGCGCCGCAAGAGTTGCTTGATGCCGCGGACCTGGTGACGGAGATGACGAAGGTCAAGCACCCGCTGGACGTCGGCCGCAAGGGCCAGAGGGGCATCGAGTGGTGAGTGTTCCGGGCGTCGTGATTGCCGCGCCGGCGTCGGGCAGCGGAAAGACCACCGTTGCAACGGGTTTGATGGGTGCGCTGCGCCGGGCAGGCCGGCGGGTCGCGCCGTTCAAGGTCGGCCCCGATTTCATCGACCCCGGCTACCACGCGTTGGCGGCGCTGCGGCCGGGCCGCAATCTCGACCCGGTGCTGGTGGGGGAGCAGCTGATCGGCCCGCTGTACCGGCACGGCAGCGCGGGCGCCGACATCGCGATCATCGAGGGTGTGATGGGGCTGTTCGACGGGCGCATCGGTGAAGGTCCGGCCCACACCGCCGTCGCCCAGGGGTCGACCGCGCACGTAGCCGCATTGCTGGGCGCGCCAGTGATCCTGGTGGTCGATACCCGCGGCCAGAGCCATAGCATTGCGGCTCTGCTGCACGGCTTTTCGACATACGACCAGTCGGTGCGCATTGCGGGGGTCATCCTCAACCGCGTCGGCTCACCTCGGCACCAGGAGGTGCTACGGCAGGCCTGCGAACACGCCGGTGTGCCGGTGTTCGGCGCGATCCCGCGTGCCGACGAACTGTCCGTGCCGTCACGGCACCTCGGCCTTGTCACCGCCGTCGAACATGGCGAGCAGGCGCGGATCGCCGTCGAGGCGATGACCGCACTGGTGGGCCGCCACGTCGACCTCGGTGCAATCGCCGCCGTCGCGGCCAGCCGAGTGACCGACGAGCCATGGGATCCCGCTGTCGCCGTGCCTGCCGACGGGAACGTCGCGGTGGCGCTGGCGGCGGGAAGGGCGTTCAGCTTCGGCTACGCCGAGCACGGCGAGCTCCTGCGCGCGGCAGGGGCTGACGTCGTCGAGTTCGACCCGTTGACCGATCCGCTGCCAACGCGATCCGCGGCACTGGTGTTGCCCGGTGGATTCCCCGAGCAATTCACTACTGAGCTTTCGGCCAACGATGTTGTGCGTCAACAGATCCGCGAGCTGGCGGCCAGCGGTGCGCCGGTGCACGCGGAATGCGCGGGCCTGACCTATCTGGTCGACGAGCTCGACGGGTATCCGATGTGCGGTGTGCTGTCAGGAACCGCCCGGTTCACCGAGCGGCTCACCCTGGGCTATCGGGAGGCCGTGGCGGTGGCCGAATCGCCGCTGCACACCGTCGGCGATCGCATGATGGGGCATGAATTCCACCGCACCACAGTCACGTTCGCCGACATCTATCCGCCCGCATGGGTGTATGCCGGACGAGACGTGCCTACGGTCCGCGACGGCGCCATCGACCGCGGAGTTCACGCCGGCTACCTGCACACCCACCCGGCCGCGCACCCGCAGGCGATAACCCGCTTCGTGGCCGCGGCAGCAACCTCTAAGCTCGCCCGGTGACCGAGAACGCCTACTTAGTCGGCCTGCGTCTTGCCGGCAAGAAGGTCGTGGTCGTCGGCGGCGGCACCGTCGCGCAGCGCCGCCTACCGCTATTGATCGCCAACGGCGCCGACGTGCGCGTCATCACCCGCAGCGCCACCCCGGCCGTCGAAGGCATGACGGGAATCACCTTGACGCTCAGGGAGTTCCGCGATGAGGACCTCGACGGCGCCTGGTATGCGATCGCGGCTACCGACGACCCGCAAGTCAACGCCTCCGTCGTCGCAGGGGCCGAACGTCGGCACATCTTCTGTGTGCGCGCCGACGTTGCTCGCGAGGGCACCGCGGTCACACCAGCCTCATTCGAGTACGAGGGCCTGTCCGTCGGGGTGCTGGCAGGCGGCGAGCACCGCCGGTCGGCGGCGATCCGGTCGGCCATCCACGAGGCGCTGCAGCAGGGGGTTATCAGGGCGGAGGCCCCTGGCGTCGTGCACGGAGGGGTCGCGCTGATCGGTGGAGGACCCGGCGACCCCGAACTGATCACGGTGCGCGGCAGGCGCCTGCTGGCCAACGCCGACGTCGTCGTCGCCGACCGGCTTGCCCCGCAGGAACTGCTCGCCGAACTCCCCCCGCAGGTCGAGGTCATCGACGCCGCCAAGATCCCGTATGGGCGTGCGATGGCTCAGGACGCCATCAATGAGGTGCTCATCGACCGGGCCAGGGCGGGCAAGTTCGTGGTCCGACTTAAGGGGGGCGACCCGTTCGTCTTCGCGCGCGGCTACGAGGAGGTGCTTGCCTGCGCGGATGCTGGGATTCCTGTCACAGTTGTGCCGGGTGTGACGAGTGCCATAGCCGTCCCCGCACTCGCGGGCGTTCCGGTCACTCATCGGGGGATCACCCATGAGTTCGTGGTGGTCAGCGGCCATGTTGCACCCGACCATCCCGAATCGTTAGTGAATTGGAACGCACTGGCCGCCCTCTCAGGCACCATCGTGTTGCTGATGGCCGTTGAGCGCATCGAGCTCTTCACCAAGGCGCTGCTGGCAGGCGGCCGACCTGCGGATACGCCGGTTCTCGTGGTCCAGCACGGCACCACTGCGGGTCAGCTGACGTTGCGCGCCACCCTTGCCGACGCGCCCGAGCGCATCCGCGAAGAGGGCATCAGGCCTCCGGCGATCATCGTGATTGGCTCTGTGGCGGCCTTCGGCGGTTAAAGGATTCTTAAGATTACTGTAAGGTAACCCGCTATGACGGCTCTCAATGACGCAGAGCGCGCCGCCATCCGCCGTGACGCCGAAGGCGGGGCTAACCGGGCTCTTCCGACGCACGTGGACCACACTGCCGTGGAGCAAACCGGCAGGTACCCGGCCTGGCTGCCGTCGCGGCGTTTCATCGCCGCGGTGATCGCGATCGGTGGCATGCAACTGCTCGCCACGATGGACAGCACCGTTGCCATCGTCGCGCTTCCTAAGATTCAGGACGAGCTGAGCTTGTCCGATGCCGGCCGCAGCTGGGTCATCACGGCCTACGTCCTGACCTTCGGCGGCCTGATGCTGCTTGGCGGACGTCTTGGCGACACGATCGGCCGCAAACGCACCTTCATCGTCGGCGTCGCGCTGTTCACCATCGCCTCGATCCTGTGTGGTCTTGCATGGAACGAGGGGACGCTGGTCACCGCCCGGCTGCTGCAGGGCGTTGGTGCGGCGATCGCCTCACCAACGGCTCTCGCGCTGATCGCGACCACCTTCCCGAAGGGGCCTGCTCGCAACGCGGCCACCGCGATTTTCGCCGCGATGACCGGCGTCGGCTCGGTGATGGGCCTGATCGTCGGCGGCGCACTGACCGAGGTGTCATGGCGGTGGGCGTTCCTGATCAACATCCCGATCGGGATCCTGATGATCCACCTGGCCCGCAAGACGCTGCGGGAGACCCACCGCGAGCCGCTGAAGCTGGACGCCACCGGCGCGATCCTGGCGACGTTGGGTTGCACGGCAGCGGTGTTCGGATTCTCGATGGGCCCTGAGCAGGGCTGGCTCTCGCCGATCACCATCGGCTCGGGCTTGGCCGCCGGTGTCTTCATGCTCGCGTTCCTGTACGTAGAACGCAGTGCCGAAAACCCGGTCGTGCCATTCGAGCTGTTCCGTGACCGTAACCGGGTCGCCACGTTCACCGCGGTCTTCCTTGCTGGCGGCGTCATGTTCACGCTGACCGTGCTCATCGGGCTCTACGTTCAGGACATCATGGGCTACAGCGCATTACGCGCAGGCGTCGGCTTCATTCCCTTCGTCATCGCGCTCGGGATCGGGCTGGGGTTGTCGTCGCACCTGGTGTCGCTGTTCCCGCCGCGGGTGCTGGTGATCGCCGGCGGCGTGCTGGTGCTCGCCGCGATGCTCTACGGCTCCACGCTCAACGGCGCGATCCCGTACTTCCCGAACTTGGTCATCCCGATCACCGTCGGCGGCTTCGGCATCGGCATGATCGTCGTGCCGCTGACCGTGTCGGCGATCGCCGGTGTCGGCTTTGATCAGATCGGCCCGGTATCGGCGATCGCGCTGATGCTGCAGAACCTCGGCGGCCCTGTCGTGCTCGCGGTCGTCCAGGCCGTCATCACCTCGCGCACGCTGTATCTGGGCGGCACCACCGGCCCGGTCAAATATATGGACCGCGCGCAGCTGCACGCACTCGACCAGGGCTACACCTACGGCTTGCTGTGGGTGGCGGGGGTAGCGGTGATCGTCGGCGCCGTAGCCCTGTTCATCGGCTACACCTCGTCGCAGGTCGCACACGCGCAGGAAGTCAAGGACGCCATCGACGCGGGAGAGCTTTAGCTCGAGCTTTGGCTCGGTGCGGCGTTCGTGCAGGCGATCGGTGATCCGATAAATCGCCCTTGTGCGGGTGGTCCGGCGGTACGTGCTGGTTCTTCTCACAGGTAGGAGCGGTTGGTCCGCCTCGAGCCGACACATTTTCGTGAACTTTCTTCGGCGTGTCCGGGCGCGCTGAGCGTTAACGATCACGCCGAAATCGTCGCTGGGTAGGCTGGCAAGCCATGTCTGCGGCGGGTGGGTCTTCTGGGTCGACCGACCGGACGGCTGCGCCGCTTTCTTCCTCCGTGCTCGGCGTCGCGATCATCGCGATCACCGGTATGCAGCTGATGTCGACGCTTGACGGCACCATCGTCATCGTTGCGCTGCCGCGGATGCAGGCCGACCTG
This sequence comes from uncultured Actinomycetota bacterium, assembly GCA_963835075.1. GTDB lineage: Bacteria > Actinomycetota > Actinomycetes > Mycobacteriales > Mycobacteriaceae > Mycobacterium. The sequence goes on from CAWIEE010000016.1 coordinate 19,916, forward strand.
GACCTGTCCGACGTCACAAAGAGCTGGGTCATCACCGCGTACGTGCTGACATTCGGCGGGTTGCTGCTGCTCGGCGGCCGCGTCGGTGACGCGATCGGCCACAAGCGGGCGTTCCTGTCCGGCGTCGGGGTGTTCACGATCGCGTCGTTGGTGTGCGGGCTGGCCACCGACGGCGTGACGTTGATCGTCGCGCGCGCTGTGCAGGGCACCGGCGCCGCAGTGGCCGCGCCGACGGGTCTTGCGTTGATCGCGACGACATATGCCGTCGGTCATGCGCGCAACCGCGCGATGGCGGTGTCGGCCGCGATGCAGGGCATCGGCTCGGTGCTCGGGTTGGTGCTCGGTGGCGCGTTGACCGTGATCTCCTGGCGCCTGGCGTTCTTGATCAACGTGCCGATTGGCATCGTGATCATCGTGATCGCCGTCTACCGGATCGCCGAAACCCATCACGAGCGCCTCAAGCTCGACATCACCGGCGCGCTGCTGGCCACGCTCGGCTGCGCCGCGGCGGTGCTGGTGTTCACTCAGGGGCCGCCGCGTGCCTGGGTCGACCCGTGGGTGATCGGCGCAGGCGTTGCCGCGGTGGTGTTCTTCGCCGCGTTCCTCATCGTCGAGCGCACCGCCGAGAACCCGCTGGTGCCGTTCTCGGTGTTCGACAACCGCAACCGGGTGATGACGTTCGTGACGCTGTTCCTGGCCGGCGGGGTGCTGCTGACGCTGACGGTAATGATCGGGCTGTTGGTGCAGGACGTGCTCGGCTATTCGGCCCTCAAGGCCGGGATCTGTTTCATTCCGTTCGCGATCGCCTTCGGGATCGGCAGTGCGCTCGCCGCGAGGCTGGCCCCACGCGTCGCGCCGCGATGGCTGATTATCGGTGGCGGGGTGTTCGTGGTGGTCGCGATGCTTTACGGTTCGACGCTGACACGCCATATCCCGTACTTCCCTGATCTGTTCATGCCAATCGTCGTCGGCGGCTTCGGTATCGGGATGATCGCCGTGATCCTGCCGCTGTGCGCGGTCGCCGAGGTGGGGCCGCTGGAAATCGGCCCGGTGTCGGCAATCACGTTGATGGTGCAGAACCTCGGCGGACCGATGGTGCTGGTCGTCATCATGGCGGTGCAGACATCGCGGACCCTGTTTTTGGGCGGCACGACGGGACCGGTGAAGAACATGACACCGACGCAACTGGATGCGCTGGGTTACGGCTACACCTACTCGCTGCTGTGGGTCGCCGGGATCGCGGTGATCGTCGGCGTCGCCGCGTTCTGGATCCGCTTCTCGGCGCGACAGATCGCCACCGCGCAGCACACCCGCGAAGCGGTCGAGGCAGGCGAGCTGTAGTTAGGCTGTCGCCGTGGACGACGACGCGAGACCCACGCGACAGCAGATCTCCGACGCGGTCGATCCAGCCGGCTGGCGCCTGATCCTTGGGGCTGTCTACACAGAAGTGTTGGCGCCGTCGTTGGTCAAGGCCACCGAGGCTGCGTCGATCGCCGTTTCGGCCGTCGGCGCCGACGGGCAGGGGCATTTGACGGTCGACGTCCGCGCGGACCGGGCCGTGCTACGGCTGCAATCCGCGGCCGCGGGCGGGGTCACCGGACGCGACATCCGGCTGGCGCACGCGGCTTCGGAGGCGCTGGCGGCACAGGGTTGGCAGCCGTCGCAATCAGGCGGAGCCGCGCAGGCGTTGGAAATCGCGATCGACGCGCTCGACATCGGCCTGGTGCGTCCGTTCTGGAAGGCCATCTTGGGATACGTCGACGAACCCGGGTGCGAATTGCCTGCAGCGCTGATCGACCCGTCTGGCCGCGGGCCCGCGGTCTGGTTCCAGCAGATGGATTCGCCTCGGCCGCAACGCAATCGCATCCACATCGACGTCGATGTGCCCGCAGAAGGAGCGATAGCGCGAATCGACGCGGCACTCGCCGCGGGCGGGCGCCTGCGCAACGATCGCAGGGCGCCTGCCTTCTGGGTGTTGGCTGACCCCGAGGGCAACGAGGCATGCATCTGCACCTGGCAGGGACGGGATTGCCGTGACGACGAACAGGCATGAAGCGCCGGAACCGCCGGACACCCTGGGGGACCGGTTCCGTGACGCGATCGCACCGCGCACGTTGCTACTCGGGGTCGGCGTGCTGTTGCTTCAGTTCGCCTTCATCGTGTCCTACATCGGCGCCTTCCATTCCCCGGCGCCGCACCAGATTCCCGTCACCGTTGTGGCGCCGGAACAGGTGGCGAGCCAGGTCGTCGACCAGCTCAACGCGCTCTCGGGGCAGCCGGTCATCGCACGCGCCTCCGGTGACGAGATGGAGGCCCGAGACGCGTTGCGCGCCGGCGAGACCTCTGGTGTGTATGTCGTCAACCCCTCGGGCACGAACGACTCAGTACTGGTCGCTTCGGGCGGAGGGACGGCGGTGGCCACGGCGGTCGAGCAGCTCTTCACCCTCGCGGCCCAACAGCACGGTCGCACCATCACGATCCAAGACCTGGTCCCGCTCGACCCGGGGGATGCCCGCGGCCTGTCCGGGTTCTATCTTGTCATCGGCTGGGCCGTTGGCGGTACCTGTTCGCGGCCATGCTTGGCGTTGCCAAGGGCTCGCGCCCGGCGACGCTCCCGCGGGCGGTGTGGCGGCTGGGCGCGACGGCGCCGTATGCGCTGGCGTCCGGGCTGGGTGGCGCCGCGATCGCCGAACCAGTGTTGCACGCTCTCGATGGCCACTTCTGGTCGATCGCGGGAATCGGTGTGCTGGTGACACTTTCGGCCGCCACCGTAACGATTGCGTTGCAGACGATGTTCGGTGTGATCGGTATCGGATTGACCGTGGTGATCTTCGTGATCCTCGGCAACCCGTCGGCGGGCGGTGCGTACCAGGCTCCGCTGCTGCCTCCGTTCTGGCGGGCGATCAGCAGCTATCTGCCCAACGGTGCGGGCACCGACGCGATCCGCAAGGTCGTCTACTTCGAGGGGCATGGGCTGACCCATACCGTCGTCGTGCTGGTGGTGTGGATCGCCGCGGGTGTTGTCGTGACGCCGGTCGGCGCGACTCTCGTGCACAAATCGAAAGCCGTTGCGACACAGGGGTGATCATGTCCCTTTGTCGACGAGGTCGAAAACCGTAAGGGCATGGGCGAACGGCTCTGAGGTGACGCCCATTGGTCCGAACGGATGATCGAGCACGAAGACGAGGTACAACAGCAAACCAAGCAGAACAGCGACGGCGCTCACCAGGACAATGTGGGCACGCTTGCTCGTGAGCCGCATGAAGCTGGTGAGCATGATCAGCACTGCCCCGCCGAAGATCAGGGAGCACCACAACAGCGGAGGTATTCGGGGTTTTGAATCCAAGATCCGGGCGCTGCGGTCAGACGCCAAGACGGTCACCTGACCAAGAAACTCCTGGTTGATCGGGCTCGCCATGGCACTGGGTGGCCCGCCCACGATGCGATACATCTGCGTGAGCGCGGCTCGCCCCGTGTTGCTGATCTCGCTGAATTCGTCCTTGCCCCATTTCGGACCTTGCAGCGCCGCCGCGTAGATGCGCAGCTGTTCGCGTACCTCGGATTGCTCTGCCTGCGGCATGGCGACGGTTTGGCGGTAGAGCGTCGTCAACGTCGATGCCTCATCGGAAACGTTCTGTTCGGCCGAAAGGAACTGTTGCCACCCCACGACGACGGTGAACCCGAGGAGTGCGCCGTAGACGAGGCCGACGATCGTCAGGAATGGCGACAATATCGAGTTCTGCTCTGGGCCGGTGTCATGGGACACGATGCGGGTTGACAACACAACGCTGCCGATCGCGATAAGTACCGCACCGACGACAACGATCGCCAACACGAGCCAAGCGCCGAACAGCCCAAAGTCCCCCATGGGTCAATCAGGATGCCAGCAACGAAGGTCTCGCGACACCCAAATGTGCAGAAGCGGGGACGTCAGTAAGCTAGCCCGCTGTGATCACCCGCATGTCCGAGCTGTTCCTGCGCACCCTGCGTGACGACCCCGCCGACGCCGAGGTGCCCAGCCACAAGCTGCTGATCCGGGCCGGCTACGTCCGCCCGATCGGCCCAGGGCTCTACAGCTGGCTGCCTCTGGGCCTGCGGGTACTGCGCAAAGTCGAGAAGATCGTCCGCGATGAAATGAATGCCATTGGCGGACAAGAGATTCTGTTTCCCGCGCTGTTGCCTAGGGCGCCCTACGAGGTGACCAACCGCTGGACCGAGTACGGGGACGGCGTGTTCCGTCTTCAAGACCGCCGCCACAACGACTACTTGCTGGGCCCGACCCACGAAGAGTTGTTCACGCTGACGGTCAAGGGGGAGTACAGCAGCTACAAGGATTTTCCTGTGCTGGTGTACCAAATTCAGACCAAGTACCGCGACGAGGCCCGGCCGCGCGCAGGCATCCTGCGTGGCCGCGAGTTCCTCATGAAGGACTCCTACTCGTTCGACGTCGACGACGACGGGCTCAAGGCGCAGTACCACGCGCATCGCGATGCCTACCAGCGGATCTTTGCCAAACTCGGTGTTCGGTACGTAATCGTGTCCGCGGTCTCCGGGGCGATGGGCGGCAGCGCTTCGGAGGAATTCCTGGCCGAAAGCGATGTCGGCGAGGACACCTTCGTGCGGTGCCTGCAGTCGGGCTATGCCGCCAACGTCGAGGCGGTGATCACGGCGGTGCCGCCGTCGCCGCCGATCGAGGGGCAGCCCGAGGCCAAGGTGTACGACACGCCGGGCACCCCGACGATCGCCACCCTCGTCGAGTGGGCCAACACCGCCCTGGACCGCGAGGTCGCCGCAGCGGACACGCTGAAGAACGTGGTACTCAAGGTCCGAGCGCCCGGCGGCGAGTGGGAACTGCTTGCCGTGGGGGTGCCTGGGGACCGCGAGGTCGACGAGAAGCGACTTGCGGCCGCGCTGGACCCGGCCGAGTACGCGCTGCTCGACGACGCCGATTTCGCCAAGCACCCGTTCCTGACGAAGGGCTACATCGGACCGAAAGCGTTACTGGCCAACGGTGTTCGTTATCTCGTCGACCCGCGCGTGGTGGACGGCACGTCGTGGATCACCGGCGCAGACGAGCCGGGTAAGCATGTGGTGGGCCTGGTCGCGGGCCGTGACTTCGTCGCCGATGGCACCATCGAGGCCGCCGAGGTGCGCGACGGCGATCCGTCACCCGACGGCGCTGGCCCGCTGGTGGCGGCCCGTGGCATCGAGGTGGGCCACATCTTCCAGCTTGGCCGCAAGTACACCGACGCGTTCGCCGTGGACGTGCTGGGCGAGGACGGCAAGCCGGTACGGCTGACAATGGGTTCCTACGGCATCGGCGTGTCCCGGCTTGTCGCAGTCATCGCCGAACAGCATCACGACGAGCTGGGGTTGCGGTGGCCGTCGTCGGTGTCGCCATTCGACGCGCACGTGGTGATCGCCAACAAGGACGACGCCGCCCGCGCCGGCGCCGCGGATCTGGCCAGCCAATTGGATCTGCTCGGCGTCGAGGTGTTGCTCGATGATCGCAAGGCCTCACCTGGTGTGAAGTTCAAGGACGCCGAATTGCTCGGGGTGCCGTGGATTGTCGTGGTGGGCCGCGGCTGGGCAGACGGTGTGGTCGAACTGCGCAACCGGTTCACCGGCCAGACGCAGGAGATCGCAGTCGACAACGCGCCGGCCGACATCTCCGCGGCACTGGGGAGCTAAGGCTCGGCGTTATTCGGAACCGCCGGGGAAGGCGACGGTGATCGGTGAGATGCCGAGCACCCGGCTCCATCGCGCCGCCGTAACCGCGCACTCCGTCAGCGCCGGCACCGCGAACGACCGGTCCTGCTCGTCGGTCGCCTGCTCGAGCACCGCCCGCCACGCGACGGCGGCGTCTTCCTCCATCCGCACGGCCAGGTTGGCCGCGTCGGTCGGGTTGTCCACCTCGATCGGCAGCTGGTAGCCGGCGGCGGCCAGCGGCGGCTCCACCGACCGTGCCGTCAGCAGCGCGATGGCGCCCTCACGCCGGTCCCGATGCTCTGCAATGGCAGACGAAACCAGTTCGTTGACGTCGGGCGTCGTGTGGGCCGACACGAGCCCGTATCCGTAGATCGTCGCCTGCTCGGTGGCGATCGCATCGAACAGGGCGCCGTTGGCCGCGTCCGACGGCCGTCCCGGCGTGGTGGGCTCGGCCGCCTGCGCCGACGTGGTGGTGGTGGTCGTCGTCGTGGTGCGGATTGTTGTGGTGGTCGTCGTCGTGGTGGGTGACGGTTCGGGAGAGGTCACTGCGGCGCGCCCGGCAGGACCAGCGCGACCGTGTAGGCCGCCGTGCAGGAGGCGGCGATCGAGCCGAGGAGCCCGGCGCGATAGCCGGACTGCTTGGCCGCCAATTGTGCGGCGCTGTCCGCTGACTGGCGCAGGGCTGCGATGACGTCCATGGTCGTGGGTGCCGCTGCCGGTGGCGCGGTGGTGCTGGTCGCAGTCGTCGTCGGCGCTTTCTTGCCGGCGATCCGCACCAGCTCGTCGGACAACGCCTGGGCGTGCGCCGACCGTTCCGAGGCCACAACAGTCAGCGCCGGCGCCGTCGGCGGCGGAGGTGTTGCCGCCGCGGCGTCGGTTGCGAGCTGGCTGTCGGAGCGGGCGCGGTCGAGTTGGGCGGCCAGCTCGTCGACGTCCGGCGGAGGCGGAGGCGACCCGCATGCGGCGACGGTTCCGCCAAGAAGTGCCAAAGTCGCTGCCCCGAACAACACGCGTCGTCTGGTGACTGTCGGCGGAGGGCTCGGCACGGAAAACATCCTGCCATTGCTTGCGCTCGCATTCGCTGGGCGCCGCCGCGCGTTTGCGGCTTGCCACGTCGGCCCTGGCGTATCGTTGATAATCGGTTCCAGGTTGAGCCGTGAAGGAATCGTGTCCGGACAACTCAAGATGAGGAGCTCGCCGTGACGGAGTTGTCTGCGGGATTACCGTCGCAGAAACAGGTGATCGAGCTACTCGACGGCGAGTTCGCGCGTGCAGGCTATGAAATCGAAGACGTGCTGATCGACACCGCAGCACGCCCTCCCCGCATCACCGTGGTCGCTGACGGCGACAATCCTCTTGATCTCGACTCGATCGCGCAGCTGTCCCGGTCGGCGTCCGATCTGCTGGACAGCGTCGACACCCCTGCGTATGTCCTCGAGGTCACCTCGCCTGGCGTCGATCGTCCGCTGACCACCGAAAAGCACTACCGGCGCGCCCGCGGCCGCAAGGTCGAACTCACCCTGTCCGACGGCTCGCAACTGACCGGCCGACTCGGCGAAATCCGCGAGGGCACTGTGGCTTTGGTGGTGCGCATGGGTGCTAAGGCCAACTTCTCGGTCCGGGAACTGCCTGTTGACGGCATCACCAAAGCCGTTGTCCAGGTTGAGTTTTCGCCGCCAAACCAGCGTGAGCTGGAGCTGGCCGGCCAGTTGGGGAAGGAGGCTTCAGAGTGAACATCGACATGGCGGCGTTGCACGCCATCGAGGCCGACAAAGGCATTTCAGTAGACATCGTCGTCGACACGATCAAATCGGCGTTGCTGACCGCATACCGCCATACCGAGGGCCATGAAGCCGACGCGCGCATCGAGATCGACCGCAAGACGGGCGTCGTCCAGGTGCTGGCGCGCGAGACCGACGAAGACGGCAACGTCATCTCTGAATGGGACGACACCCCAGAGGGTTTCGGCCGCATCGCGGCCACCACCGCGCGTCAGGTGATCCTGCAGCGGTTGCGCGACGCGGAGAACGAGAAGAACTACGGCGAGTTCTCGGCGCGGGAGGGCGATATCGCCGCCGGGGTCATCCAGCGTGACGCCCGCGCGAATGCGCGCGGACTTGTCGTCGTCCGCATGGGCAGTGAGACCAAGGGATCTGAGGGTGTCATCCCCTCCGCCGAGCAGGTCCCCGGTGAGCGGTACGAACACGGTGACCGGTTGCGCTGCTACGTCGTCGGCGTCTCCCGCGGTGCACGCGAGCCACTGATCACGTTGTCACGCACCCACCCCAACTTGGTGCGCAAGCTGTTCTCGCTTGAGGTTCCCGAGATCGCCGACGGGTCCGTCGAGATCGTCGCGGTGGCACGGGAAGCCGGCCACCGCTCGAAGATCGCTGTCACCTCGCGGGTCCCCGGACTCAACGCCAAGGGCGCCTGCATCGGCCCGATGGGTCAGCGGGTGCGCAACGTGATGAGCGAGCTGTCCGGCGAGAAGATCGACATCATCGACTACGACGAGGATCCGGCGCGGTTCGTTGCCAATGCGCTGTCGCCTGCCAAGGTGGTGTCCGTGAGCGTCATCGACGAGTCCGCCCGCGCTGCCCGGGTCGTCGTGCCCGATTTCCAGCTGTCATTGGCGATCGGCAAGGAGGGCCAGAACGCCCGCCTAGCCGCCCGGCTGACCGGCTGGCGAATCGACATCCGAAGCGATGCCGTGCCTCAAGACAACCCCGATGCGGCGCAAGGCGCGGTACGCGATCGTTAGTCCCACGTAGAGCCGTTTCTTTCTGCAAGCACCGGGACGGTAGACTCAGCTGTGATCCAGCGCGAGACTTCGGCTGTGGCGCATCGACGACCAGAAGGACCGGTTCGGACGTGCGTTGGCTGCCGGAAGCGAGAGCTGGCCGTTGAACTGCTTCGAGTGGTCGCCGTCGACGGGAATGGCACACAAGCCGTGACTGTTGACTCAGCGAGAAAACTGCCGGGGCGGGGTGCCTGGCTGCATCCCGATCCGCAGTGCCTGGACGCAGCAATTCGACGGCGAGCATTCGCACGAGCGCTGCGCATCACCGGTTCACCGGACACCACCGCGGTGCTAAAGCACGTAAGCGCAGCTAAAGGCGCTAACGAGCCCGACGCGCCCGGCAACAGAACAGGTAGCGAAGAACATGAGCACACCGTGAAGTCCCGATGACCATGCGTCATAGCTAACCCGAGGCACAGCGCCTATCGCCGCTGACGCCTCTAGAGATGGAGATGTAGTGGCAGGTAAGGCCCGCGTGCACGAGTTGGCTAAGGAACTCGGTGTCACCAGTAAGGAAGTCCTCGCCCGACTGAACGATCAGGGCGAATTCGTCAAATCAGCGTCCTCCACTGTGGAGGCACCCGTCGCGCGTCGACTGCGCGAATCGTTCGGCGGCGCGAAGTCTGCCGCCCAAAAGGTCAAGACCGAAGGCAACGGCGCGCCGGCCAAGCCCGCCGCGGCAAAGGCCGCACCCGAGAAGGCCCCGGCGGCTCCTGCGGCCCCTGCCGCTCCCGCGGCGCCCGCGGAACCGCCTGCCGCGCCTGCCGCGGCTGCGGCCGCGGCTCCGGCGGAGACACCGGCCCGCCCGGCTCCGGCCGCCGGCGTAACACCTGGTCCGAGGCCCGGCCCCGCGCCCGCTGCGCCGAAGCCGGCCGCGCGTACCCCCCGCGTCGGCAACAACCCGTTCTCGTCGGCTCAGCCGGTCGAGCGGCCGATTCCGCGTCCGCAGGCCCCCCGTCCCGGCGCCCCGCGGCCCGGCATGTCGCCGGGCAATATGCCCCCGCGTCCCGGTGGATCCCGTCCCGCCCCTGCCGGTCGTCCCGGTGGCGCGCGGCCCGGCCCAGGTGGCGCCCGGCCCAGTCCCGGTGGGCGTGGTCCCGGCGCAGGTTCCGGTGGCCGTCCAGGTGGCCCCGGTGGCGGCGGCGGTAACTACCGCGGCGGCGGTGCCCCCAGCAGCGGTGGCCCCGGTGGCGGCGGCGGTGCCCCCGCAGGTGGCGGCTACCGCGGTCGCCCGGGTGGCGGCGGCGGTGGCGGACGCCCTGGTCAGCGCGGTGGAGCCGCAGGCGCCTTCGGTCGTCCCGGCGGCGCGCCGAAGCGCGGCCGCAAGTCGAAGCGGGCAAAACGCGCCGAATACGAGAACATGCAGGCGCCGGTCGTCGGCGGCGTGCGGTTACCGCACGGCAACGGCGAGACCATCCGGCTGGCCCGCGGCGCATCGCTGAGTGACTTCGCCGAGAAGATCGACGCAAACCCGGCCGCTCTGGTGCAGGCGCTGTTCAACCTCGGTGAGATGGTGACCGCGACGCAGTCCGTCGGCGACGAGACCCTTGAGCTGCTCGGCGGCGAGATGAACTACGTCGTGCAGGTGGTGTCCCCGGAGGACGAGGACCGCGAGCTGCTCGAATCCTTCGACCTCACCTACGGCGAGGACGAAGGCGGCGAGGACGACCTCGAGACACGTCCGCCAGTGGTGACCGTCATGGGTCACGTCGACCACGGCAAGACCCGACTGCTGGACACGATCCGCAAGGCCAACGTCCGCGAGGAAGAGGCAGGCGGTATCACCCAGCACATCGGCGCGTACCAGGTCGAGGTCGACCTCGACGGCACGATCCGGCCGATCACCTTCATCGACACCCCGGGTCACGAGGCGTTCACCGCCATGCGTGCCCGCGGGGCGAAGGCCACCGATATCGCGATCCTGGTGGTCGCCGCCGACGACGGCGTCATGCCGCAGACGGTGGAGGCGGTCAACCACGCGCAGGCAGCGGACGTGCCGATCGTGGTGGCGGTCAACAAGATCGACAAGGAAGGCGCCGATCCGCAGAAGATCCGCGGGCAGCTGACCGAATACGGTTTGGTGCCAGAGGAATTCGGCGGCGACACGATGTTCGTCGACATCTCCGCCAAGCAGGGCACCAACATCGAGGCCCTGCTGGAGGCGGTCGTGCTTACCGCCGACGCCGCGCTGGACCTGCGGGCCAACCCCGACATGGAGGCCCAAGGTGTGGCGATCGAGGCGCACCTGGACCGCGGTCGAGGGCCGGTAGCCACCGTGCTGATCACCCGCGGCACGCTGCACGTCGGCGACTCGGTGGTGGCAGGCGACGCCTACGGCCGCGTCCGACGCATGGTCGACGAGCACGGCGAGGACGTCGAGGCGGCGCTGCCGTCGCGGCCGGTGCAGGTCATCGGCTTCACGTCGGTGCCAGGCGCCGGTGACAACTTCCTTGTCGTCGACGAGGACCGCATCGCCAGGCAGATTGCCGACCGGCGCAGCGCCCGCAAGCGCAACGCGCTGGCCGCCCGTACCCGCAAGCGGATCAGCCTCGAGGATCTGGATTCAGCGCTGAAGGAAACCAGCCAGCTGAACCTCATCCTCAAGGGCGACAACGCAGGCACGGTCGAGGCGCTGGAGGAAGCCCTGCTGAACATCCAGGTCGACGACGAGGTGGAGCTTCGCGTCATCGATCGCGGTGTCGGTGGGGTCACCGAGACCAACGTCAACCTGGCGTCGGCGTCGGACGCGATCATCATCGGGTTCAACGTCCGCGCCGAGGGCAAGGCCACCGAGCTGGCCAACCGCGAGGGTGTGGAGATCCGCTACTACTCGGTGATCTACCAGGCCATCGATGAGATCGAGAGCGCGCTGAAGGGCATGCTCAAGCCGATCTACGAGGAGCGCGAGCTGGGCAGGGCCGAGATCCGCGCGGTCTTCCGGTCGTCAAAGGTCGGCAACATCGCCGGCTGCCTGGTCACCTCGGGCATCATCCGGCGCAACTCGAAGGCGCGGCTGCTGCGCGACAACGTCGTGGTCGCAGAGACCGTGACAGTGCAGTCGTTGCGCCGGGAGAAGGACGACGTCACCGAGGTGCGCGACGGTTACGAGTGTGGTCTGACGCTGTCGTATTCCGATATCAAGGAAGGCGACGTCATCGAGACCTACGAATTGGTGGAGAAGGAGAGGGTCTAGTGGCCGATCCGGCACGAGCACGCCGGTTGGCCAAGCGCATCTCCACGATCGTCGCCTCGGCGATCGAGTTCGAGATCAAGGATCCGCGGCTGACGGGTGTGACGATCACCGACGCCAAGGTCACCGGCGACCTGCACGACGCCACGCTCTACTACTCGGTGTTCGGTAGCAGTCTCGAGGATGAGCCGGACTACGCGGGTGTGGCGGCAGCGCTGGAGAAGGCGAAGGGCGTGCTGCGAACGAGGGTGGGCGCCGCGCTCGGCGTGCGTTTCACCCCGACACTGGCGTTCGAACGCGACACCGTTCCCGACACCGCGCACCGGATGGAGGATCTGCTGGCTCGGGCGCGGGCCGCAGATGCGGATTTGGCTAGGGTTCGGCAGGGTGCCAAGCACGCAGGCGATGCGGACCCGTACCGTAGGGATCGGGGCTGAGGGTTCGAGCGGGGACCTAGATAATGGGCTTGACGCTGAGGACACCGGTGACCGCAATCGACAAGATGACTGAGGCACCTCCGATCGAGGGCGTTCGCGTCGATTCGCGCCAGGCGGCTGACCTGCTGGACGCGGCCGCGACAGTCAGTGTCGTCTGCCACGTCTATCCCGACGCCGACACAATCGGCGCTGGTCTGGCGCTGGCGCTGGTCCTCGACCAGGTGGGCAAGTCCGTCCAGGTGAGTTTCGCGGCGCCAGCCGATCTGCCCGAATCCCTGCAGACGTTGCCGGGTGGCCACCTGCTGGTGGGCCCGGAGGCGATTCGGCGCGACGCCGATCTGGTCGTCACCGTGGACATTCCCAGCGTCAACCGGCTCGGTGCGCTGCGTGAACTCGCTGAACACCGGCAACGAGGTACTGGTGATCGACCACCACGCCTCCAATCTGCTGTTCGGCACCGCCAATTACGTTGATCCGTCAGCTGACTCCACGACGATGTTGGTAGCCGAGCTGCTCGACGCGTGGGGTAAACCGATCGACGTCATGCGTCGCGCACTGTCTGTACGCCGGGCTGGCCACCGACACCGGCTCGTTCCGGTGGGCCAGCGCCCGCGCGCATCGCTTGGCCGCCCGGCTGCTGGAGATCGGCGTCGACAATGCCTCGATCAGCCGGACTTTGCTTGACACCCACCCATTCGCCTGGCTGCCGATGTTGTCGCGCGTGCTTTCGTCGGCGCGGCTTCTGGCCGACGCCGCCGGCGGCCGCGGTCTGGTGTATGCCGTTGTCGGCCCACCAAGAGTGGACGAACGCCCGTCCTGAGGAAGTGGAGAGCATCGTGGACATCGTGCGCACCACCGCAGCAGGCCGAGGTGGCTGCGGTATTCAAGGAGATCGAGCCGGAGCACTGGTCGGTTTCGATGCGCGCCAAGTCATTCGATTTTTCCTCGGTCGCGAGCACGTTCGGTGGCGGTGGACATCGGTTGGCCGCCGGCTACTCGGCGACTGGGTCCGTCGCCGATGTCGTCGCGGCGCTGTGCGCCGCTCTTGGCTGAGCACGGCGCGCCGGGCACACCGGCACCGGCGGATCGCCGCGTTGGCCTTCCCGCGCTTGGCGTGCTGGCCGCCGAACCGATCTATCTGCTGTTCGATTTCGCCGTCGTTGGCCGATTAGGTGCGCTGGCCTGGCCGGCCTGGCAATCGGCGGGCTGATTCTGGCCATGGTCAGTTCGAGTTGACCTTCTTGTCCTACGGGACGACCGCCCGTTCGGCCCGTTTTTTCGGTGCCGGGGACCGCCCGTCGGCGGTCGGCGAAGGGGTGCAGGCCACCTGGCTGGCGCTGGGCTTGGGTGCCGCTGATCGTCGTCGTGGTGCAGGCGGTCGCGGTGCCGGTGGTGTCGGTGATTTGGCGACGGTAGCATATCGCCGCGGCTGCGTTGCCGTGGTTGCGGATCGCAATCGTGGCCGTGCCGGCGATTATGGTGTCGGTGGCGGGTAACGGCTGGATGCGCGGTGTGCAGGACACCGCCCGGCCGCTGCGTTATGTGGCTTGGGCTTCGGGGTGTCGGCGGTGCTGTGTCCGCTGCTGGTGTACGGCTGGCTCGGCATGCCGAGGCTGGGGCTCGCGGGTTCGGCGGTCGCGAACCTGGTGGGGCAGTGGGTGGCCGCGCTGTTGTTCCTGCGCTCGCTGCTCGTGGAGCGCATATCGCTGCGCATCCAACCGGCGGTGCTGCGAGCCCAGGTCGTCATGGGTCGCGATCTGGTGTTGCGCACAATGGCGTTCCAGGCGTGCTTCGTATCGGCAGGCGCAGTCGCCGCCCGGTTCGGCGCTGCCGCGGTCGCCGCGCACCAGGTGGTGCTGCAGCTGTGGAACTTCCTTGCGCTGGTGCTTGATTCGCTGGCCATCGCCGCGCAATCGTTGGTGGGGGCAGCGTTGGGCGCCGGACAGCTCGCGCATGCCAAGTCTGTCGCTTGGCGGGTGACGATGTTCTCGACCGTTGCCGCGGCGCTGCTGGCGGGATCTTCGCCGTCGGCGCCTCGGTGTTCCCGAGCGTGTTTACCTACGACCGTTCGGTGCTGGACGCGATCGGCGTGCCGTGGTGGTTCATGGTGGCCCAATTACCAATAGCCGGAATCGTTTTCGCGCTCGACGGCGTGCTGCTCGGCGCCGGTGATGCGAAGTTCATGCGCAATGCCACGTTGATCAGCGCGCTGGTGGGATTCTTGCCGTTGATCTGGCTCGCGTTGGCGTTCGGCTGGGGGCTGGTCGGCATCTGGTCGGGGCTGACCACATTCATGGTGCTGCGACTGGTGTTCGTCGGCTGGCGTGCGTTCTCCGGGCGCTGGTTGGTGCCGGGGACGGCCTAGGGCCGCGCCGGAGCTGCCCTCGCGATGGCCGCCCAGCCGTACGGGTTTGTCCGCACCTCGACGTTCTCAAAACCCGCCGTCACCAGCCTGGACGGCAACGATGCGGGGTCGACGGGGTTGTATGTGTCATCCGCGTGGTGGGCCTTGAGCTCCTCGCTGGCCAGGCTGTCGCTGGCGACAAGCGGGGCGCCAGGACGCAGGACACGGGCGATCTCCGTGAACAGCTGATCCTGAAGCTCGATCGTCGGGACGTGGTGCAGCATCGTGAAGCATGCGGCGCCGGAGAAGCTGTCGTCGGCGTAGGAGAGCGACGTCGCGTCGCCATGCACGATCTGCACCGACGGCACGTCGGCGAAGCGATCCGTGCAACATGGCCGCGAGCTCGTCGTCGATCTCGACGGAGGTGAGCCGCGCAACCGACTGGCTGAGCACGTCGGTCGTCGCGCCGTAACCGGGTCCGACCTCGAGCACGTCGTCGCCGAGGTCGGTCTCGCCCAACGCCCACGGCAGGATGACCTCTCGTATCGCCTGCCGCCACTCGTCGCCGCCGCAGGCTTCGTGCGCTTTGTTCATCGAACCTGCGCGCGTCCCCGTTCCAGCACGGCGTCGCGATTGGCCGCGATGTCGTCCCGGTTGCGGCGTTCATCCACTGCGTCGCCGACATCGCTTCGATCCACAATCCCGCGTCAGTCTGTTCAGCGTCGATGCGGTGATAGGACGTCCAACAGCGCGCGCACGGCGTTCTGGTTGTTTCCCACGATCGATGCCGCGACCCGCCGTGCCGTCGGCAGCAGATCCTCGTGTGGCACGACCTCGGTGACCAGCCCGGCACGAAGCGCGTCGTCGGCCGACAGGTAGTCACCGGTCAGGCTCATCCGCCGGGCCAGCCCGACGCCGACCGTCTGCGGCAGCCGAACCGACAGGCCCCAGGTGGGCAGCAGCCCGACGCGCGCGTGCGTGTCGGCGAAGCGGGCGTGCTCGGAGGCGATCAGGATGTCGCAGTACAGCGCCAACTCCAGACCGCCGGTGACGGCCGCGCCGTTGATTGCGCCGATCACCGGCTTGGTCATCGGCGGCCACTGCGGCGAGATATCCGGAAGTTGCGACGAGTCGCCGAGCTCCTTGAGGTCCAGTCCGGCGCAGAACACCGGATCGGCGCCGGTGAGGATGACGACGTCGACGTCATCGTCGGCCTCCGCGTCCCGCAGAGCCTGCAAAGAATCCCCTGCGCAGCTCGGCTGATAGCGCATTGCGGGCCTGTGGTCGGTTCAGGGTGAGGGTGCGAACCCGGTCGTCGGTGTCGATGAGCAGGACGTCGGTCGTCCGGTCATCCGACGATCAGCAGCGCCTATCGTGGGACTCATGTGCCGAAATATCACCGAGCTGCGCGGCCTGGAGCCGGCAGCGACCGCCGAGGAGATCGAGGCGGCCGCACGCCAGTACGTCCGCAAGGTCAGCGGGGTGACCCGGCCGACGGCGTGCCAACGTCGAAGCTTTCGAGATCCGCGGTCGCCGAGGTCACCGAAGTCACCACCCGGCTGTTGCGCAGGCTGCCGCCGCGCCGGCAGCCGCCCAAGACCGTGCCGCCGCTGCGTCGGCCCGAAGTGCGGGCGCGGCTGAATCGCCGCGAGCCGGTGACATTCGCCCAGTCCGCTCTCAAGGAGTGGAGCGCGGCCGTGCACGCGCTGCTGGACGGCCGCCAGACGGTGCTGCTGCGCAAGGGTGGCATCCACGAGAAGCGCTTCGAGGTGGCCGCGCGGGAGTTCCTGCTGTTCCCGACGGTCGCGCACAGCCACGCCGAGCGGGTGCGACCCGAACACCGTGACCTGCTCGATGCCTGCGGCGAGCGACAGCACCGACGACAGCTCTGGTGATCCGGGCGGGTGCGAAAGTGGTTGCGGCCGTTGAGGTCAACCGACCCGATGCGATCGACGAGATCGCACGGATCTCACATCTGGACCGCAGAGTCGGTGCGCGCCGACCGGCTCGACTTCCGGCCCAAGCACCGGCTGACCGTGCTGGTGGTGCAGGCCAGCCCGCTGCGTCGAGCCGCTGCGCGCTGCTCGCGCACCCGAGTACGCGGGCTGCAAGAGCTGGGTGCGAGCTTCCAGTCCGACCCGACCTGGGCTGCACCGGTGCACGACGACGCCGACGCTGGCCGAAATCGTCGAACTGGTGCGTCGTTCGGTGGGCTGATCCGGGGCTCCCGCACTGTCATCGGCTAGGGGAGGCGCGGCCCCGCGGGCAGCACCAGTCGCGAGGTGCCGCCCTCGCCGAGGTGCACCGTGTGTGTGGCCGACGCCAGCCGTCGCCCGCTGATCAGTGGTTCCCCGGTGCCGAGGTTACGCGCGAACCGCGGGTGCGATCCACCGGCGATCAACACCCGGATGCGGGAACCGGCCTTGAAGCGGTGTGCGACCGCGTCCAGTTCGATGCGCACGTTGCGGGAATCCGGTGTCCCGCGGAGATATCCATCGCTCACGTTGCGGGAACGGCCCCGCGCATCCACCTCGCTGATCCGGACGAACAGGTCATTGTGCGGGTTGTCGCAGGTGTGCGCTAACTCGATAACCGGGCTTCCGACGACATACAGATCGGACGAAAGGATGTCTCCTGTGAAGCTCAGCACGTCCCCGCGCTCGGCCAGTCGGGTGTCGTTGCGGTAGCCGCCGTCCGTTGACAGCAGTCGGCCGCCCACCGTGGGCGTGGGGTCGGCGGGGTTGTAGGTGAATCTCGACGCCGGCACCGTGTCCGGCGGCACCGCGTCGCCGAGGCGGCCGGTCGGCTGCAGGTACAGCACCCGTTCGGGCATCGCAGGCGGCCAGTCGGGCAGGTCCTGCCATCCGTGGCCGTTGACGTGGATCCGCATCGGCTCCCGTGCCACCGTGCCTGTGCCTGAAAGGTGAGTGCCCAACCAGTCCAACGATTCTCGGATGACAATGGGCGCGCCCTTGGTCATCAGCTGCGTGTGGGTCCACGGTCCGAGGGTCACGCTGACAGGCACCCCACGCTCACGAAGGCATTGGTACTGCGCCAGCGTCTGCTCGAGGAACAGATCCTGCCAACCGCTCAGCAGCAACACCGGAATCTGTGTGCGCTCCAGCGCCTGATGGAGTTGAAGCGGGGCCCAGTGCTGGTCGCCGTGCTCGGGATGCTCGAGCCACGATTCGTACCACCGCCCGCCAGCGCCAAGCAGAGCCCGGCCCGCCTCGCCGACGGGCAGCGCGCTCGTCGCCTTGGCGAGCGCTCTTTTCGCCCGCACCTGCCGAACGACGGCCGCGATTCTGGGCTCCTCCTGGTGGGCGACCATGTCGCTCCAGCCGAGGAAGTCGTTGAGTCCGAACGAACCGGTACCCCAGCGCGGCGCGCTGAGGTCGTGCGGACCGACGATGATGACGGCGGCCTTCATTTCGGGCGGCGGATCGGTCAGTAGGGCCCACTGGGTGAAGCCCAGGTAGGACGGGCCGATGGTGGCGAACGATCCGGTGAACCACGGTTGGTCGCGCAGCCAGGCGGCCGTGTCGGCACCGTCGGCGATCTCATGCACCATCGGCGCGAATTCGCCTCCGGAGCCGAAGGTTCCGCGGACGCTCTGGATGACGACGTGATAGCCCCGCGCCGCGTACACACGCGCGAACAGCATCGAGAACGGCCAGCCGCGCCCGTAGGGTCCGCGCACCAGCAGCGTGCCCGCGGGGTTCGTCGTCGCGGGTTTGTAGTGATCGGCGATCAGATCGGCGCCGTCGCGCATCGGCACGCGCAGCCCGTGATGCACCGTGTACTCGGTGGTGTGCGGTGGGAGCTTCAGCAGGGAGCTGACGGCGCGGCCTGCGAACTGCTTGAACCTCGAGCGAGGCGGTGTCGACGAGACGGCGGTAGAAACTGCGCTCACCTAACGAACATTACCCACGCGACGGGGTGGCATCCTCGATGCCCTCAACCACCCTGGTCATCAGCCATTCGATCGCTCGCATGGCGTCGGCGCCGTCGAGCCCGCACGCGCCGACCAGTCGTTCGTAGGACGCCGCGATGGACACAATCAAGCGTCAGTAGACGTAGAACGGGCTGAGCTCACGCGCGCGCTGCAGATTGGTTTGCAGGCAGTCCGGGTTATTGGCCGACTCGATCGGCGAGTAGAACAAGACCTGCTGAATCACGCCATAGCTGGTCTTGAAGGCGATCGCGCAGGTGATCCACCAGCGGTCGTTCCAGTCCGTCGGCTTCATGATCCAGTACTGGGCCGCACGGTGGCCGTTGATATCGAGTTCGACGGCATCCGGCGGCAAGGTCGCCTCGTAGGTGCGCCAGACAAACGCCTCGACGGTGAGCTGGTAATTCCCGGCGTCGTAGTGGCAGCGCAGGCTGTCCTCGGGAGTCGGCGGTGTGAAGGCCAGGCCGATCCGCTGGACCACGTCGAGCGGAATGTCCTCACACGGGTCGAAGGGCCGCGGGTTGACGGTTTCGATCACCGGCCACTTGATCGTCGTTGCCACCTCGGACATTGGAGCGGCCGTGGAGCGCAGCTCGACACCGCCTGCGGCGACCGGGCCGGCCGGATTGGTCTGCCAGACCACGATTACCGCCGCGACCAGCGCGCACAGCGCCGAAAGGACGCGCAGTTTGGTGGCCATCAAACCCCTTACGTCGGTCCGACCCTGCGGGGGAGTGTAGCTGTCCGCCGCAGCGGCCCGGACGGGAAATAAGAACATGTTCTAATTGCCGAACCGGGTGCCGACGGTATCGCAAGTAGGCTGGTCGGCTGTGACACGTGACGGCCGCCGACCCACACTTTGGGCGATCAGCGACCTGCACACGGGTCACACCGGCAACAAGCCGGTGACGGAGTCGCTACATCCGGCGACACCGGACGACTGGTTGATCGTCGCCGGGGACGTGGCCGAACGCACCGACGAGATCCACTGGTCGCTGGACCTGCTTCGCAAACGGTTCGCCAAGGTCATCTGGATCCCGGGCAATCATGAGCTGTGGACCACCAACCGGGATCCGATGCAGATCTTCGGCAAGGCTCGCTACGACTACTTGGTCAACATGTGCGACGAGATGGGCATCATCACCCCCGAGCACCCGTTTCCGGTGTGGACCGAGGAGGGCGGCCCAGCCACCATCGTGCCGATGTTCCTGCTATACGACTACACCTTTCTGCCAGACGGCGCGGCGACCAAGGCCGAGGGCCTGGCCATCGCCAGGGGGCGCAACGTGGTTGGCACCGACGAGTTCCTTCTGTCGTCGGAGCCCTACGCCACCCGCGATGCGTGGTGCCGTGACCGGGTGGCCTACACCCGCAAGCGGTTGGAGGAACTCGACTGGATGACGCCGACGGTGCTGGTGAATCATTTCCCGCTGGTGCGCGAGCCGTGCGATGCGATGTTCTACCCGGAGTTCTCGCTGTGGTGCGGCACGACCGCGACTGCCGACTGGCACACCCGCTACAACGCCGTGTGTTCTGTGTACGGACACCTGCACATTCCGCGCACCACGTGGTACGACGACGTTCGCCACGAAGAGGTGTCCGTCGGATACCCCCGGGAATGGCGGCGCCGCAAGCCATTCCGATGGTTGCGGCAGATCCTGCCGGATCCCAAGTATGCACCCGGTTATCTCAACGAATTCGGCGGACATTTCCAGATCACGCAGGAGATGAAGGACCACGCCGAAAAGGTGCAGCAGCGCATCAGCGACAGGCAAGCGAGATGACGATCGTTGCGACCATGCTGTCTGAAGTGCTACCAGGACTGGATGCCCTTGCCGCGGCCGAACTTTATGACGATCCACCGGAACTGGCGCCGATGCCCGAAGAAGAACCACTGATCGCGAAGTCAGTGGCCAAGCGGCGCAACGAATTCATCACCGTGCGCTACTGCGCCCGTCAGGCGATGGAGGAGCTGGGCGTAGCGCCGGTGCCGATCCTCAAGGGGGACAAGGGCGAACCGTGCTGGCCCGACGGCGTCGTCGGCAGCCTCACCCACTGCACGGGCTACCGCGGCGCCGCCGTCGGAAGGCGGGCCGAGGTGCGTTCGGTTGGCATCGACGCCGAACCGCACGACGTGCTGCCTGACGGTGTGCTCGACGCCGTGAGCCTGCCGAAGGAGCGTGCCGAATTGCAGGCGATGCCCGGCGGCTTGCACTGGGATCGAATCCTGTTCTGCGCCAAGGAGGCGACGTACAAGGCGTGGTTTCCGTTGACGCACCGCTGGCTCGGCTTCGAGGACGCGCACATCACGTTCGACGTCGACGACAGCGGCGCCGCGGGCCAGTTCGAATCGCGCATACTCATCGATCCCGCCGCCGAGTTCGGGCCGCCGCTGGAGACGCTGTCGGGCCGCTGGTCAGTTCGCGATGGCCTGGCGCTGACGGCGATCGTCTTATGACCGACGCCGGCCTTGTCGTCGTTGACAAGCCCGGCGGCGTGACCAGCCACGACGTGGTGGGCCGCTGCAGGCGCATTTTCGGCACCCGCAAGGTGGGCCACGCGGGCACGCTCGACCCGATGGCCACCGGCGTGCTCGTCGTCGGAATCGAACGGGCCACCAAAATCCTCGGTCTACTGACTGTCACCGACAAGTCGTATGCCGCCACTCTTCGGCTCGGTCAGACCACGTCCACCGAGGACGCGGAAGGTGAAGTCCTACAGATCGTTTCGGCCGACGGAATCACCGACGCGCAGATCGGTGAGGCCGTCGCAGGGCTTCGCGGCGACATCGCACAGGTGCCATCGGCGGTCAGCGCGATCAAGGTGCGCGGCAAGCGGGCTTACCAGCTGGCTCGCGAAGGCCAGGCCGTGGAGTTGGCGGCTCGCAATGTGCGCATCGACCGGTTCGACGTGCTCGCGGTTCGGCGGCATGACGGCCTCGTCGACGTGGATGTCGAGGTCGACTGCTCGAGCGGTACTTACATCCGCGCGCTGGCCCGCGATGTGGGGGCGACACTCGGTGTCGGTGGGCATCTCACCGCGCTGCGTCGCACCCGGGTCGGCCGGTTCGGGCTCGATCATGCCCGCACACTTGACGAGCTCGCCGAGCAACCGCAGCTCAGCTACTCACTGGATGAGGCCTGCCTGCAATCGTTTCCGCGTCGCGACCTGACCGCCGACCAAGCCGAGGACACTCGGCACGGACGAGCGCTGAAACCCACTGGGATAGAAGGGGTTTACGCCGCCGCCGCGCCGGGCGGTCAGGTCATCGCGCTATTGACGGATCACGCCAATGGCACCAAACCGGTCGTGGTGCTGCGTCCCGCGACGCTCTAGCCGACCACCCAGATCGCTTCTGCGGCAGGGCTTCCCAGATCGACCGTGGTGTCGTCGCCGTCTGTCGACTCCACGGACACCGAGATCATCCCTGCGAAGTCGCGGCGAGCCAGTACCCGCAGCCGGGAATCCAGGCTGATGCCCACGCTGTCGAAATACCGCAGCATCTCGGGGTCGGAGTCGGAGATGCGGGCAACGGTGCCGGCGTCACCGTTCTGGCACACCGACAACTGCCTCGCATCGGGGGTCGGCACCTGTCCGTCGGCGGCGGGGATCGGATCGCCGTGCGGGTCGCGGGTGGGGTGGCCCAGCTTGGCGTCGATGCGGGCGAGCATCCGGTCGGACACCGCGTGCTCGAGCACCTCGGCCTCGTCGTGCACCTCGTCCCAGCTGTAGCCGAGCTCGCGGACCAGGAATGTTTCCATCAGTCGGTGCCTGCGCACCATCGCCAGCGCAGCACGTCGGCCTGCCTCGGTCAGCGTCACCGCACCGTACTTCTCGTGGTCGACGAGTCCCTGGTCGGCGAGCTTGCGGATGGACTCCGACGCCGTGCTGGCCGACACCCCGATCCGCTCCGCCAGCATCTTGGTGCTGACCTTTTCCAGCGACCACTCCTGGGCGGTCCAGATGACTTTCAGATAGTCCTGGGCAACCGTCGTCAAGTCGCGCGGGTTACCGTTCGGACTCACGATTCCAAAGTTTAGGCAATCATCACCTGATCTGGGGATCTCGCGCCGCCCGCGGAGAACGCGAGCCGTAGGCTTGCGGCTGTGCAGCGCTGGCGGGGGCAAGAAGACATCCCGACGGACTGGGGCCGATGCGTCGTAACGATCGGCGTGTTCGACGGTGTGCATCGGGGACATCAGGAGTTGATCGGCCACGCCGTTAAGGCGGGCAGGACCCGCGGCGTCCCTACGGTGCTGATGACCTTCGACCCGCACCCGATGGAGGTCGTGTTCCCCGGCAGTCATCCGGCGCAGCTGACCACGTTGACCCGCCGCGCCGAGCTCGTCGAGGAATTGGACATCGACGTGTTCCTGGTGATGCCGTTCACCACCGACTTCATGAAGCTCACGCCGGATCGCTACATCCATGAGCTGCTCGTCGAACATCTGCACGTCGTCGAAGTGGTGGTGGGGGAGAACTTCACCTTTGGCAAGAAGGCCGCGGGCAACGTCGAGATTTTGCGCAAGGCGGGCGACCGGTTCGGCTTTGCGGTGCAAGGGATGTCACTGGTCAGTGAGCACCACCAGAACGAGGACATCACCTTCTCGTCGACCTACATCCGGTCCTGCGTGGACGCGGGCGACGTGGTCGCGGCCGCAGAGGCGCTTGGCCGTCCGCACCGGGTAGAGGGGGTGGTGGTGCGCGGTGACGGGCGGGGCAAGGTGCTTGGCTTCCCCACTGCCAACGTGGCGCCGCCGATGTATTCGGCGATCCCCGCCGACGGCGTGTACGCGGCGTGGTTCACCGTCCTGGGACACGGCCCGATCACCGGCAGCGTCGTCCCCGGCGAGCGGTATCAGGCCGCGGTCTCGGTGGGCACCAACCCGACGTTCTCCGGGCGCACCCGCACCGTGGAGGCGTTCGTCCTCGACACCACCGCCGACCTGTACGGCCAGCACGTTGCGGTGGACTTCGTCGCCCGCATCCGCGGCCAGGAGAAATTCGCCCAGGTCGAGGACCTGGTGGCGACCATGGGCGTTGACACCGCGCACGCCCGCACGATTCTGTCCGCGCATTAGGCTGCTCAGGTGGACGTGTTCGACGATTTAGCAGCTCAGCGACCCCGCTGCTAGACTGCTCGCCGACACAGCGTGTGCTGCAGTTCGCGGTGGCCACGCCCTAGAAATCAAGTTCGCGGACCGATGGATATGGAGTTAATTTCGTGGCGCTCACTGCCGAACAGAAGAAAACCATTTTGGGCGAGTACGGCCTGCATGACACCGACACCGGCTCACCGGAAGCCCAGGTCGCGCTGCTGACCAAGCGGATCGCCGACCTGACCGAGCACCTGAAGCTGCACAAGCACGACCACCACTCCCGGCGCGGGCTGCTGCTGCTGGTCGGCCGGCGGCGTCGGCTGCTCAAGTACGTGGCCCAGGTCGACGTGGAGCGCTACCGCTCGCTGATTGACCGGCTTGGCCTGCGTCGCTGACTTCACATCGGGATTTCGGTCCCGTACCTGCTGCAATGTAGGATAGGAACGTTCTGCGGCCCGTTTGGGCTGCGAACAATGGGTGCGGTTCCCGCATATCCGCGAGCACCGTTCCCGCGTGTCATGACGGAACCCGCTTGATCGCGCGGTCTTCGGTAGTGGCTGCCGGGTCTGACTCCCGACAGCTTCGATCGATGGCCGTAGCCGCATCAAGGCCGGTGGTTCAGACGCTGTGACTAGCGCGAAACAGCTGAACAAAGAATCAGAGAGGCCATACGGACGTCCATGTCTGTAGTTGAAATTGAAGACGGCGTGTATGAATCGACCGCCGCTATCGACAACGGGAGCTTCGGCACCCGCACCATCCGCTTCGAGACCGGTCGGCTCGCCCAGCAAGCCGCCGGATCCGTCGTCGCCTACCTCGACGACGAGACCATGCTGCTTTCGGCCACCACCGCCAGCAAGAACCCCAAGGACCATTTCGACTTCTTCCCGTTGACGATCGACGTCGAAGAGCGGATGTATGCCGCCGGCCGCATCCCCGGCTCATTCTTCCGCCGCGAGGGCCGCCCGTCGACCGACGCGATCCTGACCTGTCGGCTGACCGACCGACCGTTGCGTCCGTCGTTCGTCAGCGGCCTGCGCAACGAGATCCAGGTCGTCGTCACCGTGATGAGCCTGGATCCCAACGATCTCTACGACGTGGTCGCCATCAACGCGGCATCGGCGTCCACCCAGCTCGCGGGCCTGCCGTTTTCCGGGCCCATCGGCGCTGTGCGCGTCGCGCTGATCGACGGCACCTGGGTCGCCTTCCCGACCGTGGAGCAGCTTGAGGGCGCCGTGTTCGACATGGTCGTCGCAGGCCGGGTGCTTGAAGACAACGACGTGGCCATCATGATGGTCGAGGCCGAGGCCACCGAGAACGTCATCGAGCTGATCGCCGGTGGTGCGCAGGCGCCGACGGAAGCCGTTGTCGCCGAAGGCCTCGAGGCCGCCAAGCCGTTCATCGCCACACTGTGCGCGGCGCAGAAGGAGCTGGCCGCTCGCGCGGCCAAGCCGACCGGCGAGTACCCCGTCTTCCCCGACTACGGCGACGACGTCTACTACTCGGTCGCCTCGGTGGCGACCGACGAGCTGTCCAAGGCGCTGACCATCTCGGGCAAGCACGACCGCGACGACCGCACCGACGAGATCAAGGCCGAGGTGCTCGAGCGGCTGTCCGAGCAGTTCGCAGGCCGTGAGAAGGAAATCGGCGCCGCGTTCCGGTCGCTGACCAAAAAGCTTGTGCGCCAGCGCATTCTGACCGACCACTTCCGCATCGACGGTCGCGGGATCACCGATATCCGTGCCCTGAGTGCCGAGGTTGCCGTGGTGCCGCGTGCGCACGGTAGCGCGTTGTTCGAACGCGGCGAGACCCAGATCCTAGGTGTCACCACGCTCGACATGATCAAGATGGCGCAGCAGATCGACTCGCTGGGACCCGAGACCTCCAAGCGCTACATGCACCACTACAACTTCCCGCCGTATTCGACCGGTGAGACCGGCCGCGTCGGTTCGCCCAAGCGGCGCGAGATCGGCCATGGCGCACTCGCAGAGCGTGCCCTGATGCCGGTGCTGCCGAGCATCGAGGAGTTCCCGTACGCCATCCGCCAGGTGTCAGAGGCGCTGAGCTCCAACGGCTCGACGTCGATGGGCTCGGTGTGCGCATCGACCCTGTCGCTGCTCAACGCCGGTGTGCCGCTGAAGGCTCCGGTCGCAGGCATCGCGATGGGCCTGGTGTCGGACGACGTCGAGGTCGACGGCGGCGGCACGGAGCGGCGCTTCGTCACCCTGACCGACATCCTCGGCGCCGAGGATGCGTTCGGCGACATGGACTTCAAGTGCGCAGGCACGAAGGACTTCGTCACCGCGCTTCAGTTGGACACCAAGCTCGACGGCATCCCGTCGCAGGTGCTGGCAGGCGCGCTCGCGCAGGCCAAGGACGCCAGGCTGACCATCCTCGAGGTGATGGCCGAAGCCATCGACGCCCCCGACGAGATGAGCCCGTACGCACCGCGGATCACCACGATCAAGGTGCCGATCGACAAGATCGGCGAGGTCATCGGTCCCAAGGGCAAGATGATCAACTCGATCACGGAGCAGACCGGTGCATCCATCTCCATTGAGGACGACGGCACGGTGTTCGTTGGCGCGACAAATGGTGAGTCGGCGCAGGCCGCCATCGATTTGATCAATGCCATCGCCAACCCGCAACTGCCCAAGATCGGCGAGCGGTTCCTCGGAACCGTGGTCAAGACAACCGATTTTGGCGCATTCGTGTCGCTTCTTCCTGGCCGTGACGGACTGGTGCACATCTCCAAGCTCGGCAGGGGCAAGCGCATCGCCAAGGTCGAGGACGTAGTCAACGTCGGCGACAAGCTGCGTGTGGAGATCGCCGACATCGACAACCGCGGCAAGATCTCGCTGGTCCTCGTAGCCGACGAGGACGGGGCAGAGGCAACAGAGAACGCGCCGGCGCCCGCCGATGCCGCAACGGCCAGCAGTTAGGGCCCTACGCCGCGGCCAGCGCGGCGACGAGACCTCCGCGGCCGTCCAGCGCACCACGTTGCCCGGCGGCCTGCGGGTGGTCACCGAGTACATCCCATCGGTGCACTCGGCGTCCGTCGGCGTGTGGGTCGGCGTCGGCTCCCGTGACGAAGGTTCGAGCGTCGCAGGCGCGGCGCACTTCCTGGAGCACCTGCTGTTCAAGTCGACACCGACACGCACCGCCGTCGAGATCGCGCAGGCGGTCGACGCGGTCGGCGGGGAGTTGAACGCGTTCACCGCCAGGGAGCACACCTGCTACTACGCGCACGTGCTCGACACCGACCTGGAATTGGCTATCGACTTGGTGGCCGACGTGGTGCTCCGTGGCCGCTGCGCCGCCGACGACGTCGAGATCGAACGCGACGTGGTGCTTGAGGAAATCGCGATGCGTGACGACGACCCGGAGGACACGCTCGGCGACGTGTTCCTCTCGGCGATGTTCGGCGAGCACCCGGTGGGTCGTCCGGTGATCGGCAGCGTCGAGTCGGTCTCGGCAATGACTCGGGCACAACTGCATTCGTTCCATGTCCGCCGCTACATTCCCGAGCGGATGGTGGTCGCGGTGGCGGGCAACGTCGAGCACGACGACGTGGTCGCCTTGGTGCGTGAGCATTTCGGGCCGAGGCTGGTTCGCGGCCGCAGCCCGGTGGCGCCGCGTAAGGGCACCGGCCGGGTGACCGGCCGGCCGAGCCTGCAGCTGGTCACCCGCGAAGGCGAACAGACGCACCTGTCGATCGGTGTGCGAACCCCCGGCAGGAACTGGGACCACCGGTGGGCGCTGTCGGTGCTCAACACCGCGTTGGGCGGCGGCCTGAGTTCGCGTCTGTTCCAACAGATTCGGGAGACACGCGGGCTGGCTTACTCGGTGTACTCGACCGTGGACACCTTCTCCGACAGTGGCGCGCTGTCGATCTACGCCGCATGCCAGCCCGAGCGGTTCGACGAAGTGGTCCGGGTGACCACCGACGTGATCGAGAATGTCGCGCGAGACGGAATCACCGAGGCTGAATGCCGAATCGCGAAGGGGTCGCTGCGCGGGGGGCTGGTGCTCGGGTTGGAGGACTCCGGCTCCCGGATGAACCGCATCGGCCGCAGTGAGCTCAACTACGGCGAACACCGCAGCATCGCGCACACCCTCGGCAAGATCGACGAGGTGACCCTCGACGAGGTGAACGCCATCGCGCACCAATTGCTGACCCGACCCTACGGCGCCGCCGTGTTAGGCCCACAGCGATCGAAAAAGTCTCTGCCCCAGCCGCTCCGGAGCATTGCGGGCTGATCCCTCAACCTGGAGCCGATGACTGCACTGTCTCGGCGCCAGGCGTTGTTGGGCGGGTTGACGCTCGCCGCCGATCTCGATGGCGGCCGCTCCTTCTCCCACCGCGGCCGCCAACCGTTCGCCATGTGCTCGACGTTCAACGGCTACGCCGAGCATGCGGGCAGCGCTGCCGCCGGGGTGGACCACCGCCGACAAGACGGGCAGCGGCGATCACGCCAGCATCAACGGCGTCGGCGAGGCACACAATCCCGCAGGTCGGCGCATCCAGCTCGCGATGATGACGCGATCGCAGGTCAACGACCCGAAGGCGCAGAATCTGCGGCCGCTCATCGCCGAGCTGACCGCGCTGGTGATACCGCTATTTCTCACGTAGGTGCACTTAGAGGGAAACACCCGATTCCTCGGTCGGCCCCCCTGCAATACGTTTGCTCGACAGGCGACCCGCGCTTACACCGTGGGCGGCGATCGAGGAGTCGGACGGGGCGACGGACGTGGGGCTAGAGACATTGGCGATGCGCCACAATGGGCGGGAACCGTCAGAACGACGGGCGTTCACTAACTGCGCTTCGGTCGCGGTCATCGACGAGCTCGACGCGATCCACGCCGCTGTCGAGCTGTGGTGCAGCCAGGCTCAGCCGCGCATCCATTTCGCAGGCAACTATTTCTCAGCCGAGCAGTTTCTCGCCGAGCATGATTCGTCAGCTGCGTCGAACGCGGGCGCAGTGGTGTTGGAACTACAGATGGGGCCTTGCCGCGTTGACTTCACTACGCTCGACCAACTAGTCGCGCTGCGGTATCGGGTAATTGTCTACTCGCACATTGCCGCCGACGAAGTGATCCTCACGTCCCTGGACCGCGGCGCGGTCACGTATTTGGTGAAGACCGAAGGTAAGGCGCATCTGATCGACGCGATCCGCGCAACGAGATCCGACATGCCATATGTCGGACCGAGGATGGCCGAGGCGATGATCAACGACAGCGCGATCGGCCGCCCCAACCTCGCCCCACGAGAAAAAGAAGTACTGATTGCGTGGTTCCGGACCGAGAGCAAGGACGTCGTCGCAGACCAACTGCAGATCGCTCCCACGACCGTCCGCACCCACCTGCAGCGGGTTCGGGCGAAGTATGCCGCGGTCGGACGCCCCGCGACGACCAAGGCGGCGCTGGTAGCTCGCGCCATTCAGGACGGCATTGTCAACGTCGACGACATCTAGCTAAACGCGGGGATTGCGGACGAACCATTGCTGCAGTTGCTCGAATTGCAGCGTCTGTGCGGTCCAATAGGCCTGGCGGCGCATTCGGCCGGCCATCACGCGCGGGGGTTGTGATCCCTTACCGTCCTGCGCTGGACAGTTTCAAGTCCGCCTGGTTCCCAAGGTTGAAGTGCCTCACCATTTGCAAAGATTTATCGAACTTAGCAACGTGTCCGTGTTCTGGCGGACAGGTCGCCCGACAACCCCTCGCTGCCGGGCGGCCCAGCCCGCAGGCACCTGTTTCCAGAGCTTTTGCGTCACCTGCCGCAAGCCGCTGGAATCAGATGCCTCCCCTTCTGTCGTGGCACTTTGCCAATTATTCGATCGTTGAGTGGTATCACTGTACGTCGCAAAGTCCGAATCCGTATGGGTAGGGCACTACTCGTTCTAGATTGCGGAGGATTGCTGAGCTAACCACTGCAGCAAACGTTGGGTGATCGGCCGAACGTATGACACGCGCGTTAGCCCGAAAGACAGGGCCAGTTGGTGAAACGCTGTTTCCCCAGTGCGTCTCAGTCCCAATGGCGGGAATTAACTCCCGAAAATAGGATGCCGCCGCCGATGGTGACACATCGTTGCCATAGCTGCGAAGACTAGTTTGCTGAATGGTTGTCGCAGCGATATGACGCCGGCAGTCTGGGGTGGCATCTAGAGGCACAGACGCGACGTTATGACGGTCGTTGGGAGCGAGGAATCGGGCGATTCCCTACGAATCGCTGCGGTCTACCCCATAAACCTCAAACCCGGGCACCGCGCGCGTGCGGTGCCCGGGTTTGAGGGGTAAGACGTCAGGCCAGAACGCTGGCCGGATCGACGCAGGCGAGGTCGAGATCGGCCGCCACTTGCTCGGAAAGCAACTCACCGTCGTGGGTCGAAAGGCCCTTGGCCAATGCCGGATCGGCGTGGCAGGCGGCCTTCCAGCCCTTGTCCGCCAGCTTCAGTACATACGGCATGGTGGCGTTGGTCAGCGCGTAGGTCGATGTGCGGGGCACCGCGCCGGGCATGTTGGCCACGCAGTAGAACAGCGTGTCGTGCACGGCGAATGTCGGGTCATCGTGGGTGGTGGGGCGCGAATCCTCGAAGCAGCCACCCTGGTCAATGGCGATGTCGACTAGCACCGCGCCCGACTTCATGTGCGCGACAGTCGAATTCGTGACCAGCTTGGGCGCCTTTGCACCGGGCACCAGCACCGCGCCGATCACCAGATCGGCCTGCTTGACCGCATCCTCGAGGTCGAGCATCGACGAGTAGCGAGTCTCGATGGTTCCGCTGCTCTCGTTGTCGATCTTGCGCAGCGTATTGACGTTGAGGTCGAAGACGGTCACGTGAGAGCCCATGCCCTTGGCGATGCGGGCCGCGTTGTACCCGGCGAAGCCACCGCCGATGACGACGACCTCGGCCGGCGCAACACCAGGGACTCCGCCCATCAGGACGCCGCGGCCGCCATGGCTGCGCATCAGGTGATAGGCGCCGACCTGGGCTGACAGCCGTCCGGCGACCTCACTCATCGGGGCGAGTAGCGGCAGCGCGCCGTCGGCGGTCTGCACGGTTTCATAGGCGATCGACGTGGTGCCCGAGGCGAGTAGCGCGTCGGTACAGGGCTTGGACGCTGCGAGGTGCAGGTAGGTGAAGAGTGTCTGACCCTTGCGTAGGCGTGAGTACTCGGCCTCGATCGGCTCCTTCACCTTCAGCAGCAGTTCCGCCTCGGCCCAGACCTCATCGGCATCGTTGATCAGTTGTGCGCCCGCCCGCTTGAAGTCGGCGTCGGAGATCGCCGAGCCTTCACCCGCCCCGGACTGGATGATCACCTCGTGGCCGCGATGGGCCAGCTCGGCCACACCCGCAGGGGTGATGGCGACTCGATACTCGTTGTTCTTGATCTCGGTCGGGATTCCGACGCGCATGACGGCTCCTAAAAGTCGAGTTGGTACCTCGAATTATGAAGAAATTTCGGATGATTGGCAAATACCCCGAAGATACTGCGATAAACTGAGGCAATGCCAGAAGGAATGACGAAGCCGGGGATCGGCAACGCCCGGCCGTCGAAGAATGTTCAGCCCATCGACCTCGACGGTATCGATCGGCGCATCTTGACCGCCCTACATGCCGACGCGCGGATGTCCAACAGCGCGCTGGCCGACCTTGTCGGCATCGCCCCGTCGACGTGTCACGGGCGCGTGCGCAGGCTTCAGGACCTGGGCGTGATTCGCGGCTTCTATGCCGACATCGATCCGTCGGCCATCGGGTTGTCGCTGCAGGCGATGATTTCGGTGACCTTGCAGGCCAATGCGCGCGGCAAGATTCGCAGCTTCATCCAGCAGATCCGGAGTAAGCCACAGGTGATGGATGTGTACTTCCTGGCCGGCGCCGACGACTTCATCCTTCACGTCGCCGCACGTGACACCGACGACCTCCGGTCCTTTGTGGTGGAGAACCTCAACGCCGACGCCGACGTGGCAGGCACTCAAACGTCGCTGATCTTCGAACATCTGCGGGGCGCCTCGCCGCTGTAGCCCTACCCGCGAGGACATCTCGGCACATTTGAGAACAGAACCCATCCGGGAACCGGCTGTAACGAATGAAGGTCAGTGGCGCACAGCAGTCGGGAAGGCGCCGTCAACGCGATGCGGTCGGGTCAAACGTTCTCCCGGATGGACTCCGGTGCGCCCGGTGCGATGCACGACATCGTCACGACCGTCACTGCGATGACTGTCTACGTCGACGTCGCGTGCTGACGCCAGGCCTGTCATGGCGCGGTGGGGTCTTCGTCGCCGTCGTCGGGTAGCAGGTAGTTCTCGGGGTGGTGATAGTCATTCACCCGGGACTGCCCACTGTCGAGATGTGGCGGTGGGATCCACTCGATGCGGCCGTCGTTGCGTCTTCGGGTTGTCCAGCCGCCAGGTTTGACGTCGCGGTTGTCTGTGGGGCAGGCCAAGGTGAGGTCGTCGACATTGGTTTGACCATCGTCGGCCCAATCACTTACTGCGTGGTGGACTTGGCAGTTGGCCCCGGCCACGGTGCAACCGGGGCGGGTACAGCCGCGATCCCTCGCAAGCAACACAATTCGTTGGTCGGCAGAAGCGATGCGGCGTGTGCGTCCGAGGTGCAGCGCACGGCCGGTGTCCTTGTCGAAGATTGCCAGATAGTGGTAGGCGTGGCTGGCCAGCCGGATGACTGTCGGCATCGGCAGCAGGCTGCCGGTGGCGGTGACGGCTTGTCCGCGGCCGGCTTCGAGTTCCTGCAGGGTGGTGGACACGATGATGGTGGCCGGCAGCCCGTTGTGTTGTCCGAGCTGTCCGGAGGCTAACACGCTGCGGCCCATGGCTTTCAGTGCGTCGTGGTTGCGTTGGGCCGCCGACCGTTGATCGTTTTCGATCTGGGCTTGGCTGGGCGTGCCGCCCACGCACGGGGTGTCGTCGTCGGGGTTGCACATACCGGGTGCGGCCCATTTGGTGCATACCGCTTCGAAGGTGGCGAGGGTTTCGGGGTCCAGCAGGCCGCTGATCTTGCTCATGCCGTCGGCTTGTTGTTTACCGATGATCAAATGCCGCCGTCGGGCGCGGTCGATATCGGAGTAGTCGCCGTCGGGGTGCACGAGTGCCATCAGCCGGTCGGCGGCTTTACGTAGTGCGTCGGGGGTGTGCTCGCTGGCGATGCGGGCCAGGTCGGTTTCGCAGGCCTGCCGAGTCTCGAAATCGACCGCGTTCGGCAGGTCGGCGAAGAACCGGCGAATGATGCGTAGGTGTTCATCGCCGATTCTGCCAGCGGCTTGGGCGGCCGCCACGTGAGGCAGCAGTGGCTCG
This sequence comes from uncultured Actinomycetota bacterium, assembly GCA_963835075.1. GTDB lineage: Bacteria > Actinomycetota > Actinomycetes > Mycobacteriales > Mycobacteriaceae > Mycobacterium. The sequence continues at coordinate 52,763 of CAWIEE010000016.1, forward strand.
AGCACTTCGCCGGTCATCGCGATGCGCGGCCCAAGGTCCTCGGCTTCATCGAGGCGGCGGCGGGCCTGCCCGCGGCCGATGCGCAACCGGTTGGACAACACGTCGGTCCAGGATTTGCCGCCCAGCTCCACCGGGCTGGCCTGAGAAGTCAGCTGCTGGGTGAGTCGGTGATCGATGGCGCCCTGGCGGCGCTCGATGGTCTGCAGCCGTTCCTTGACGGTCAGCACTTCGGGCGCGGTCAACGCATCAAACGACAGCGACGCCAACGCGGCCTGGGCAGCTTCGAACCGGTCGAGGACGGCCATGATGGCCTCTCGATCCGATGCTGCCCCCGCACCCATGTATCGAACACTAGTTCGAACCACCGACAATTTTCAAAATCCATCCACAGGCGAAACCAAAGGGACACAAGTCAACTCACGTGGCCAGAGTGGTGCGAAGAGAAGACTCACGCCAACGGACTAGGCTGCCAGCCATGCGAGTGGGTGTGCTTGGCGCCAAGGGCAAGGTCGGCGCGACGATCGTGCAAGCCGTCGAGGCCGCGGACGACCTCACGTTCACGTCGGGGGTCGACGCGGGTGATGCGCTGAGCCTGTTCACCGACAGCCGGACCGAGGTCGTCATCGACTTCACCCATCCCGACGTCGTCATGGACAACCTGAACTACTTGATCGACAACGGAATCCACGCCGTGGTCGGCACCACCGGTTTCACCGACGAACGCCTTCAGCAGGTCCAGGCCTGGTTGGAAAGCTCGCCGTCCACCTCTGTTCTTATCGCCCCGAACTTCGCTATCGGCGCCGTGCTCTCAATGCATTTCGCCAAGCAGGCCGCCCGCTTCTTCGAATCGGCCGAAGTCATAGAACTGCACCACCCGCAGAAGGCGGACGCGCCGTCTGGCACCGCTGCCCGTACCGCGCGCCTCATCGCGGAGGCCCGAAAAGGCTTGCCGCCCAACCCCGATGCCACCAGCACAGGCATCGACGGTGCCCGAGGGGCAGATGTCGATGGCATTCCGGTCCACTCGGTCAGGCTCGCCGGGCTGGTCGCTCATCAGGAAGTGCTCTTCGGCACCCAGGGGGAGACCCTGACGATCCGGCACGACAGCCTCGACCGGACGTCGTTCGTACCGGGTGTGCTGCTGGCGGTCCGCAATGTTCGCGAACACCCCGGCCTCACAGTGGGTCTCGAGCCCTTCCTCGACCTGGCATGACCGACGGGGCGCGTGCCGTGCGCATCCAGCTGTTGATCGGCTTCATGTGCGTCGCGCTTGTTGTGTACTTCGTGATGCTGGGCCGCATCGCGTTGGCGTTCATCGCCTCAGGACGCCCTGCCGCCATCGGACTCGGCTTGGCGTTGATGATCCTTCCGCTGATCGGTATTTGGGTCATGGTCAGCACGCTGAAAGCCGGCCTCGCCCACCAGCGTCTCGGTCGCATCATCAAAGAGGAAGGCATGGAGCTCGACGTCAGCTCCCTCCCGCGGATGTCGTCCGGGCGGGTCGAGCGTGACGCAGCCGACGCGCTTTTCGAAACCGTTCGCACTGAGCTGGAAAACGATCCCAACAATTGGCGCCGCTGGTACCGGCTCGCCCGCGCGTACGACTACGCCGGGGACCGCAGCCGCGCCCGCGAGGCCATGAGGAAAGCGGTCGACATGGAGACGCAACGGTGAGCAAGACTCTGCTGATCGTCCATCACACCCCGAGCCCGCACTGTCAGGAGATGTTCGAGGCGGTCGTGGCCGGGGCGACCGACCCCGAGATCAAGAGCGTGGAGGTGGTGCGCCGAGCGGCCCTGACGGTCTCGCCGGTCGAGATGCTGGAGGTCCACGGCTACCTGTTGGGTACGCCGGTGAACCTCGGGTACGTCTCGGGCGCTCTCAAGCACGCTTTCGACCAGTCGTACTACCAGCTACTCGACTCCACCCGTGGCCGACCGTTCGGCGTATACCTCCACGGCAACGAGGGCACCGAGGGAGCCGAGCGCGCGATCGACGGCATCACCGCCGGGCTCGGCTGGGTGCGGGCTGCGGAGACGGTTGTGGTGATGGGCAAGCCGACTAAGGCCGACGTCGAGGCGTGCTGGAACCTCGGCGCGACCGTAGCCGCTCAGTTGATGGGATGAGTCAACCGCGCGGAAAGTCGCGCGTCTGGCGCCCGCCATGATTTCCAAGCCGCTTTCGCACCAGGATGAAAGGTCAAACCCTCACGGCTGATGAAGGCTAGGAGCGCTCGACTTCGGCGAGGGAGTCGTCGTCTTTGGCCAGGTGGTGCAGGATTCGTTCGTTGAGGGCGGCGAGCATGTCGAGCTCAGCCGGGGTGAGCAGGTCGATGAAGTTCCGGCGGACGTCCTCCACGTGCCCGGGCGCCGCCTTCTCGATGGCGGCGCGGCCAGCCGGCAGCAGGCAGACCAGGGTGCTGCGGGCGTCGGCGGGGTTGGGCTCGCGGCTGATCAGCCCGTCCTTCTGCATGCGCCGCAATTGGTGGGAGAGACGGCTCTTCTCCCAGCCCAGTGCGTTGCGCAGCTCATGGGAAGGCATGCGGTCCCCGTCGTGATCCGAGAGCAACGCCAGGACCTCGTAGTCGGCCCCGGACAGGCCCGATTCCTGCAGGCCCCGGTCCAGGTGCACGCCGACCTGATGATGCGCGTCTATGAAGGCCCGCCAGGCGCGGTGTTCACGAGGGTTCAGCCAGTTCGGTTCCATCGACCTCCACGCTACCCGCAATTGGTTGACGCATCGCCCATTCAGGCCTATGGTTGAGGGATCAACCTTTCTGATCGTCAACCAAGACGGGAAATGTCATGAGCAGCATCAGCATCATCGGCGTGGGGAACATGGCCAGCGCCTTGGTCGGCCGTGCGCTCGCCGGCGGCAACACAGTCGAGATCATCGGCCGCGACCCGGCCAAAGCCAAAGCGTTGGCCGCCGCGCTCGGCGCCACTGTCGGGACGGCCGGGACCGCCCCGGCCGGGGACATCGTCATCGTCGCCGTGCCGTACGCCAGCGCGGCGGCGGTGGTTAGCGAGTACGGGGACGCGCTGCACGGCAAGGTCATCGTCGACATCACCAACCCCGTCACCCCCGATTTCACAGGCTTTGTCACCCCTGACGGCAGTTCCGGCGCGCAGGAGATCGCCAAGGCCGCCCCCGCCGGCGCGCATGTCGTCAAGGCGTTCAACACCCTGCCCTGCGACGTTCTGGCGGCCGGCTCGGTCGAGGGGCGCCCAGTGGACGTGTTCATCGCCGGCGACGACGCGCAGGCAAAGGCACGCGTGTCGGCGTTCATCGAGAGCCTGGGAATGCGCCCGATGGACGCCGGGCAGCTGCCGATGGCGCGGGCACTGGAGAACGCCACCCTGCTGCAGCTGGGCCTCGTCACCCACTCCGTCAAGAACACCAACTTCTTCCTCGGCGTCAGCATTCTCAGCTGAGCGCACCCGCACCACCACTCTCGCGCCACATCACGCCAGTCGTTCTACGGCACACGAAGAACACCCACTCCACCTATCTCAGAAGGACAATCACATGCGCGTTTTAGTCACTGGCGGGACCGGCCATGCCGGTTCCTACATCGTCCCCGAGCTCATCGCCGCCGGGCACGAGGTCACCGGCCTGGCCCGGTCGGACACGGCCGCGGCGGCCCTGTCCGCGCTCGGCGCGACGGTGCGTCGCGGCGACCTCGAGGATCTCGACGGGCTCAAGGAGGCGGCCGCGGACTCCGACGGCGTCATCCACGTCGCGCACAGACAAGACCTGCTTCCGTCCGGCGGGATGGACGCCGTGGCCGCCGCGGAGCTCCCGATCATGCTCGCCTACGGCGAGGCACTCGCGGGAACCGGAAAGCCGCTGGTCGCGGCGGGCAGCATCGGGTCGGCCGGGAACCTGGGCCGACCAGCCACCGAGGACGACCCGGCCCTTCCCAGCGGCGAGGAGGACAAGGGCACCCTGCGTGCTCGTAACGTCGTTGAACGCGCCGTAGTCGGCCTCGCCGAGCAGGGAGTGCGATCGTCGATCGTGCGGCTTCCGCTCATCGCACACAGCACGAGCGATAGTGCAGGCTTCCTCCCGGGGCTGATCGCGCCCGCGAGGGAGAAGGGCTTCGCCGGCTACCCCGGAGACGGCGCGAACCTGTGGTGCGCCGTGCACATCCGCGATGTCGCCTCCGTGTTCCGCTTGGCGTTGGAGAAGGGTCCGGCCGGCCGATATTGGCACGCGATTGCGGAAGGGGAAATCCCGTTCCGCGAGATCGCCGAGGCCATCGGCAGCCAGCTGGACCTGCCCGCCGTGAGCGTTCCCATGGACGTCCTGATGCTGCCGGGATACTTCGGGCCCTTCACGAATCTGGTCACGGGGTCCTTCCCGGCGACCAGCCTCATCACGCGCCAGACCCTGGGCTGGGAACCCGCTCAGCCCAGTCTGTTCGCCGATCTGGACAACGGCCATTACTTCCCCGCCAGCTGACGGCCAAGGCGACCGACCAAGTCTCACCCACTCGAAGAGGAGTCACCATGACCACGTTCGCCCCGCACCGCGAGACCTTGGAGTCCTTCGTCGACTGCATCCACGGCGGTGCAGACAAAGACATCCTCACCGTCTGCTCGCCGAGGACGTGGTGCTGTACGGCCCGTTCGGCGATGACCCAGTCGTCGGCCGCGAGGCCGCCGTGGAAACCATCAGGACCGTCAACGGACTGTCGTCCGACGACACCTATCTGGAGGTCCTCAGCGGCGAGACCCACCACGCCGCACACTTCCGGCTGCAAGTCGGAGACGCCGCGGTCAACGGAATCTTCTTCGTCCTGCTCGACGGGGACGGCAAGATCGCCGAGGTGAGCATCTTCTACCGCACGCTCCCGGCCGGCGTCGCGCTGCAGCGCAACCTCGCCGACGCAATCGGCATGCCGCCCTGGGAACTGCGCACCGACGGGGAGTGACGACCAAGGCCGTGCCCTCCTTCACGGCGGCTCAGCCAGTTCGGCCGCGTTCCATCAGCCTCTACGCATCCCCGCTTTGTTAATACGTCACTAACCCGGGTTCGGGTGGAGGAATCAACCTTTTCGATAGTCAGTCAAGAGAGGACATCTCATGAGCAACATCAGCATCATCGGCACCGGAAACATGGCCCGCACCATCGGCGCGCTGGCAGTGGCGGGCGGCAACACCGTCGAGGTCATCGGCCGCGATCAGTCCAAGGCCGCTGAGCTGGCCAAGGCCCTCGGGGGCAGCGCCACGACGGGAGAGTTCGGCGCCGTCCCCGCCGGGGACATCGTCATCGTGGCCCTCGGATACGCCAATGTCGGTCCGGTCGTCGCCCAGTACGGAAACGCCCTCGCGGGCAAGGTCATCGTCGACATCTGCAACCCCGTCAATTCTGCGGGCGACGGGCTCGCCATCCCCGATGGCACCTCGATCGCGCAGAACGTTGCCAGGGCGGCCCCGGCCAGCGCCAGCGTGGTGAAGGCATTCAACACCACCTTCGGTGCTGTCCTGGCCAAGGGCCAGCCGCTGGACGTCTTCATCGCCGGCGACGACGAGCGCGCCAAGGCGGCCGTTGCGGAGTTCATCGACAGCCTCAAGCTGCGCCCGCTAGACGTCGGCGGCTTGACCATGGCGCACTACCTGGAAGGAACGGGCGTGGTCATGATCGGTCTTGCCCAACACGGGGTGGGGAACTTCGACTTCGCCCTCAGTGTCACCGTGCCCAGCTGAGCCGCAGCGCCGCCGGGCCAAGCCGTTCACCAGGAGGCAGGAGCGCCGTGCCCCCCACAAAATCGTGGTTAGTGGATCACCCAAGGATTCGCGCATGCCAGATGTCAGTGTCAGCCGACAATGGCCTGCTCGGAGAGGACTCGCGATGAAGCTCAAATTTCGCCATGCCCGTAGTCGGGTCCATTGTCGGCAGCGCCGCTGGTCTGAGTGCGTTCTATCGCGGACTTGGGCGCTTCGCCGGGTGCGCCATCGATGAGGCGATGACGGATGCCTTCGCAATGTTCCCCACCCTTGACCAGACGCTTGATTTAGCCAGCCAGGTAGTCGTCCGAAGGAGTAATCATGGGAAAGCTTGACGGCAAGGTGGCGGTGATCACTGGAGGATCAAGTGGTATGGCGCTGGCCGGTGCCAAGTTGTTCGTTGACGAAGGAGCTCACGTTGTCATCGCGGGGCGGCGGCAGGAAGCTCTGGACCAAGCCGTTGAGCTGATCGGCCGGAACGTGACTGCCGTGCAGGCTGATTCGGCCAACCTGGACGATCTGGACCGTTTGTTCGACGCGGTCAGGCAGGAAAAGGGTGCCATCGACGTGTTGTGGGCAAATGCCGGGACGGCCGAGGAAGGCAAGCTCGGCGAGATCACCGAGGAGCACTTCGATGCGACTTTCGGGCTGAACGCGCGCGGCACGCTGTTCACGGTGCAGAAGGCGTTGCCACTGTTGAATGACGGTGGCTCGATCTTTATGACCGGGTCAATCGGTTCGGTTAGGGGCTATCCGGCCTGGAGTGTCTACGCCGCGAGCAAGGCTGCGCTGCATGCGTACGCCCGCGTGTGGTTGGCCGAGTTGAAGGACAGGAGGATCCGGGTCAACGTGCTGACCCCGGGCCAGGTCGTCGCGCCGGGACAGGAGCAGCTGTTCGACGACGAGACGAAGGCCGCGATGGACGCGCGGGAGGCGTTGATCCCACGGGGAGAGAACGGCAGCCCTCAGGAGATTGCGACGGTCGCATTGTTCCTCGCCTCGAACGATTCAAGCTTTGTCAATGGTGTGGAGTTGGTTGTCGACGGCGGCACCACGGCAGTCTGACGACGCACGACGGTTGAGCAGAGGACAGAACCCACCAATCCCAAGTCGCATGGCGACCGGACCACTAATCGGGTCCCCCTCATGGGGGCCGCTGGTGGTGTCTATTTCTCTAGAATCGAGACACCGCAAGGGTGGTCAGTTACTTAGCAGGTGAGCGCCAGCCGCGCTGACCACCGGATGCGATCCGGCGCGCGGCCCCGTCCCGGCTGACAGACTCCCGGCTGCGTCGGGCGGTACCGCTGCGATGGGGATGGCGTTGTCGATGAGGACGACTGCGATGGCGGCGGCGGTGGCGAAGGTGTCGGAGTTGAGGACTCGGTTGCGGGCCGAGGCGCCATCCAGGAGCAGCGCCAGTTGTTCGCCGAGCTGCTCGGGATCGGCGGCGCCGGCCTCGCGCGCGGTGTCGGTGAGCCGCGCGGCAAAGGCCTTCTTGTAGTCGCGGGCGTGCACGCGTGCCGGGTGGCCCGGGTCATGGATTTCGACGGCCGCCGCGATGAACGGGCACAGAGGCGCGTGAATGTCGAAGGCGGCAAGGAGCCGTTCGCGGGGTGTGAGGTCGGTGCGGTCGAACACCTCGGGCAGGATGTCGGGATCGAATCGGCGCAGGTGTTCGGCGATCAGCTCATCCTTGCCGGTGAAGTGCTGGTAAAACGTGCGCTTCGACACCTGGGCCACCGCGCAGAGCTGGTCCAGCCCGGTGCTGTTGATGCCTTGATCGCGGAACAGTTGGCGTGAAGCGCCGAGGATGCGCTCTCGTGCGCCCCTGCCGCGGCGCAGGCCTCGCGGCCCCTTCTCTAGCTCCGTCATACGCCCAGCGTAACCCAGTTGGGTACGGATCGGTGTGCATAGCTTGCGTTCACGCCGACTGTCGAATACGTTAAGTACGCAGATCGGTGTACATAACATCGACGCTACCGAATGAATGGAGTGATCATGGGAAAGCTCGATGGCAAGGTCGCGGTGATCACCGGCGCGACAAGCGGCATGGCGCTGGCCGGTGCCAAGTTGTTCGTCGAGGAAGGCGCTCACGTCTTCATCACGGGCCGACGGAAGGACGCGGTGGACGAAGCCGTCGAACTGATCGGGCGGAACGTGACCGGCGTGCAGGGCGATTCGGCCGACCTCGACGATCTGGACCGTTTGTTCGACACGGTCAAGCAGGAAAAGGGCGCGATCGACGTGTTGTGGGCAAGCGCCGGGACGGGCGCGCAGAGCAAGCTCGGCGAGATCACCGAGGAGGACTTCGACGCCGCCTTCTGGCTGAACGCGCGCGGCACGCTGTTCACGGTCCAGAAGGCGCTGCCGCTGTTCAACGATGGCGGCTCGATCTTCATGACCGGGTCAAACGCATCGCTGCGGGGCTACCCCAATTGGAGTGTGTACGCGGGAAGCAAGGCCGTGCTGCCCGCCTACGCACGGGTGTGGGTGTCCGAGTTGAGGGACAGGAAGATCCGGGTGAACGTGCTGACCCCCGGCCAGGTCGCCTCGCCGATGTTGGCGGAGGTGATGGACGAGGAGGCGAAGGCGCAGTTCGAGTCCGTGATCCCGCGGCGAGAGATGGGCCGCCCCGAGGAGATCGCGTCGGCCGCGTTGTTTCTCGCCTCCGACGACTCGAGCTATGTCAATGGCATGGAGCTGGTGGTCGACGGCGGCACCACAGTGATCTGAGTACGACGCCTGACGCACCCCACCTCGACGAGAACCACAAACGAGGAGTAACCATGACCACCTTCGCCCCGCACCGCGACACCGTGGAATCCTTCGTCGACGCCATGCACGGCGGCGCAGACAAAGACGCACTTTCCGGAATCCTCGCCGAGGACGTGGTGATGTACGGCCCGCTCGGCGATGAGCCACTCACCGGCCGCGAGGCAGTCCTGGAAGCCATGCGAGGGGTCGGCGCGGGGCGGCCGACCTCACCTACAAGGAAGTCCTCAGCGGAGAGACGCACCACGCCGCGTACTTCCGGCTGCAGATCGAAGACACCGTGGTCAACGGGATGGACTACATCCTGCTCGACGCGGACGGCAAGATCGCCGAGGTGACCATATGGTGGCGCCCGCTGCCGTCCGGCGTCCAGATGCAGGGCCACCTTGCGGGTCTCCTCGGCATGCAGCCCTGGGAACTTCGCACGCACGACCAGTAACGCCGAACGCCGCGCCCTGCTTCACGACGGTTCGGCCGATCGGTCGCTTCCGCCCAACCGCCACGCCTCCTTTAGGCGCAGGAGTCAACCTTATCACCCATCAGCAAGGACGGGACAATTCATGAGCACCATCAGCATCATCGGCACCGGGAACATGGCCCGCACCATCGCCACGTTGGCGATAGCGGGCGGCAACACCGTCGAGGTCATCGGCCGCGATCAATCCAAGGCCGCCGAGCTGGCCAAAGCTCTCGGCGACAGCACCACGACAGGAGAGTTCGGCACCATCCCGGCCGGCGACGTCGTCATCCTGGCCGTGCTGTTCGATAGCACCGTGTCGATCGTCAGCGAGTACGGGGACGCCCTCGCGGGCAAGATCATCGTCGACATCACCAACCCCTTCAACGCCACGGCCGACGGGCTGGCCATCCCAGCCGACACCTCCATCGCGCAACTGGTCGCCGAAGCCGCGCCCGCCAGCGCCCACGTCGTCAAGGCGTTCAACACCCTCTTCCGCGACGTCCTGGCCGCGGGCGGCCCGCTAGACGTCTTCATCGCCGGTGACGACGAACGCGCCAAGGCGGGCGTGGCGGAGTTCATCGAGAGCCTCGGGCTGCGCCCGCTAGACGTCGGCGGCTTGAACATGGCGCACTTTCTCGAAGGCGCGGGCCTGCTATCGGTAGGCCTGGCCAACAACGGGATCGGGAACCTGAACTTCTCCCTCGGCGTCACCGTTCCCAGCTGAACCGCAACCCCGCCAGGCCCGAGCAGACAACGAACAGGGGCGCTGTGGACGGTCGCCGCGACCGCGACCAACCGGGTGCGGCTGAACGCCAGCACGCGTCGGGCAAGCCCACCAAAGCCGACCTCGAAGCATGTTGGGAGCTCGGCGCGATGGTGGCTGCTCAGCTGATGGGCTAAGGGCGAAATTGGGCTACGGCGACTGTCAACGCGGTAGAAAGCTAGATATGGCTGGTATCGCCGAACTTGCTTTGGGCGCAGCACCGATCGCTGGCGGGGCACTGCTGGGTGTCGCGGCCGGAAATCTCAGGCCGCCCGACATCCGCGGGATGATCGTCAAGGATATGGACCTGCTGGAGCGGATCCCCGACGATAAACCCGAATTGAAGACCCGGCTAAAGGCGAGCATCGACCAGCGCATCGACGATCTGATCAGCACCACCGAACGCGGTCGTGAACTGCGACTGGCGGCCGTGTCATACACCGGTAATTGGCGCGACATTGTCGTGTTCATCGCCGCGATCCTCTTCACGATCGTCTGGTGGAACGTCAGTCACAGCAGAGCCAACTGGCTCGTCATGTTCATCGTGATGATCATCGTGTCGGTCGCGGCGGGTATCTACGCGGGCCGAGGTCTGCTTCGTGCGTTGGCCCGGATCTCCCACAGGAACCGCGACGAGCCTAAGCCGTAATCGTCACTCCAGCGTCAGCGACGTCAAAGGCGCACTGCAGCAAGCGATTTCCCTCCGCTTCGACGTCATCAAGCGTCCTCCCGTTTCAGCCGGATATACGGGCGCACCCGCATGCGGGTCGATTCACTCTTGCCGACCAGCTCCCACGTTCCTGCGACGAATCCGTCGACCAGCACCGTGCCGGGAAAAACTCGTTCTTGCCCGAGAACAGCCTCTTGCGGTGCTCGTCGGAGATCACGCGGGTGCGGTTGCCATGCGATAGCAGGATGTTGTCGAACGGCGCGACTAGCCGCACCGGTGCCGGGGTGTCCGGATCGGGCCGCGGCGCGTCGGGAATGTCGTAAAGCGGTTGTTCGCCTTCACTTTTGAAGTGTGTCAGGTCCAGTCGGTCGAGCACCTCGCCCAGCCTGCTGAGCCCGCTCCAGGTCTGGACGTCGGCCACGGTGGCCGGGCCGAACGCCGCGAGGTACCGCACGCACCAGCTCGTCGACGGTGATCGGTTTCCTGCGCGGCTTGCCGAGCCAGGCCGTCGCGGTGGTCAGCCGGACTTGTCCGCTGCGCTGCCACAGTGCCCGTGGCGGGACCTGTACCAACGGCAGCAAGCTGCGTGCCGCCTCGGCAAGCGAGCCCGGTGGCGTGTCCGGCCACTGCTCGGCCAGCCGGGCACCGATCTCGCCAGGGGTGAGCGCCTCGGCGTCGAGAAGCCGCCTGGCCGCGTCGACGACGGCCGACACATCGACGTCGGCGAGCGGCCTGCCGTGCGTGGCATTCGTCTTCAGCATGCGATCCAGCACGGGCTGGACCAACGGGCGCAGCCCATGACAATCCTTGGCCGTGACGAGGTGGATGGTGCCGCGCATCAGCACGATCCGAGCGGCCTTGCGAGAGGTGAGCAAACCGGACAGCTCCTCACCGGTGAAGCCGTCGAGCCGGCTCCACAGCCCGTAGTACGGCGCGAACGGAGCCTGCGCCTGCATGCCGACGAGATGCTCGATCGCGTCGAGAGCGCTCATCGGGGAACGCGACAACAACAGCTGACGCGCGAGCGTCGCCCGGTTGAGCGCCCGCAGCGACAGCGTCAATTGGGCAGTGCGGAAGCGAACAGTTGCTGCAGCGCGATCCAGTGCCGCTCGGCGGCGTCCTCGTCGTACGGTGGATTGTCGGGGACCGCGAATCCGTGCGCGGCGGGATAGATCTCGACCGTGTGCGTGACGCCAGCCGCGGTCAGGGCCTTGTCCAGGGTCTCGGCCTGTTCCGGCGTGAACGATGCGTCGTTCTCGGCGCCAGCGACGTAGACCGTCGCCTTCATCTTGTCGGCGAGAAGGTGTGGGCTGCTCGCGTCGTCGGTGACGAGGCCGCCGCCGTGGAACGACCGCGGCTCCCACTCGGTCGGGCACCCGGCCTGCGACGATCACCGATGTCCGTCCGCCCATGCAGTACCCGCAGACGCCGAACGCGTCACCCTTGACCTCGGGCCGCGCCGCCAAAAAGTCGAAGAACGCGGCCGCGTCGGAGGCGATCATCTCGGGCGTGACGCTGCCGACCATCGTCATCAAGCGCGTGCGCTGCTCGGGGTCGCCGAACACGGTTTCCATGTCGAACGGCTCCCAGTCGCCCTGCCGGTAGTACACGTCAGGCAGCAGCACTGCATGGCCGAAGCTGGCCAGCCTGGCGGCCATCTCCTGGAAGGTCGGCCGGACACCGCCGGCATCGGGATACATCACGACCGCCGACCATGGGCCGTCGCCGTTGGGAGTGTGCAGGGTCACGGGGCAGGTGCCGTCGGGTGTGGTGACGGTCGCGGAGATACTCGGCATGGCATCCGTTCTACTCGTCGCTCCTCGACGTAAGCTGAGCGGCGTGCCAATCGCCACGCCGTACGAGGATCTGCTCCGGCTGGTGCTCGACGGTGGCACGCCCAAATCGGACCGCACCGGCACCGGCACCCGCAGCCTGTTCGGCCACCAGATGCGCTACGACCTCACGGCCGGTTTCCCGCTTATCACGACCAAGAAGGTGCACACCAAGTCGGTGATCTACGAGCTGCTGTGGTTTCTGCGCGGCGACTCCAACGTTCGATGGCTGCAGGAACGCGGTGTCAGCATTTGGGACGAATGGGCTTCGGAGACAGGAGATCTGGGGCCGGTTTACGGCGTGCAGTGGCGGTCGTGGCCGACACCGTCAGGCGAACACATCGACCAGATCAGCGCCGCGCTGCAGCTGCTGAAGACGGACCCGGACTCGCGACGCAACATCGTCTCGGCGTGGAACGTCGGTGACATCCCGCAAATGGCGTTGCCACCATGCCACGCGTTCTTCCAGTTCTACGTCGCTGACGGGCGGCTGTCCTGCCAGCTCTACCAGCGCAGCGCCGACCTGTTTCTCGGCGTGCCGTTCAACATCGCCAGCTACGCGTTGCTCACGCACATGATGGCCGCACAGGCCGGTTTAGGGGTGGGGGAGTTCGTCTGGACCGGCGGCGACTGCCACATCTACGACAACCACGTCGAACAGGTCACCGAGCAGCTGTCCCGTCGGCCTCGGCCATATCCGGAACTCGTTCTGGCGCCGCGTGATTCGATCTTCGATTACACGTATGAGGACGTCGCGATCGTGAACTACGACCCGCACCCGGCGATCAAGGCACCCGTCGCTGTATGACCTCAGTCGGCCTCATCTGGGCGCAGTCGAGCTCTGGTGTGATCGGTCGCGACGGGGGCATCCCGTGGCGGCTGCCTGAGGACCAGACCCGGTTCAAGGAGCTCACGATGGGTCGGACCGTGGTGATGGGCCGGCTGACCTGGGAGTCCCTGCCCGCGAGGGTGCGCCCGCTGCCGGGGCGCAAAAATGTCGTACTCACCCGGCAAGCTGACTACATGGCCGAAGGCGCACATGTGGTTCCCACTCTTCAGGACGCATTGACCGACGACCTCACCTGGGTGATCGGCGGCGGGCAGGTCTACACGCTCGCCCTCCCACTCGCCACGCGATGCGAGGTCACCGAGGTCGAGGTCGAGCTCCCCAGAGACGACGGCGATGCGACGGCTCCAGTGCTCGACGAGGCCTGGGTCGGCACTGAGGGGGAGTGGCTGACAAGCAGCTCCGGCCTGCGCTACCGGTTCTTCAGCTACGTTCGTCCGTGACTGACCTCACCGCCGCCCAGGCACGCAGGATCGCCGTCGCAGCGCAGGGCTTCGCTGAGCCCAACCCGCGGGGGCCGGTCACCCGCGCCCATCTGCGACGACTCATCTCGAGAATCCAAGTGCTGCAGATGGACTCGGTGTCTGTGGCGGTCCGCGCCCACTACGCACCCATCTTCAGCAGGCTGGGTCCGTACGACCGCGACGTGCTTGACCGTGCCGCGTGGAGCCACACCGCGCGCTCGCCGCGGCTGCTTGTCGAATACTGGGCGCACGAGGCCGCGCTGATGGCCGTCGACGACTGGCCGCTGCTGCGCTGGCGGATGCGTGAGTACACGCACGGACGGTGGGGCACCGAGATCGTCAGGAAGAACGCGAAGCTGGCCGATGACATCGTCGCCGCAGTCGCCGAACTCGGCCCGTCGACTGCGGGCCAGATCGAGGCGCATCTCGAGTCGGAGCCGCGCGGCAGGAAAGGCCCGTGGTGGGACCGCAGCGACACCAAGTGGGTCGCCGAAGCATTGTTCGCGGCGGGGGTGCTGACGACTGCCACCCGGGTCGGGTTCGCCCGCCACTACGACCTCACCGAGAACGTGCTGCCCCCCGATGTCCTGGCCCGGGAGGTCGACGATGACGAAGCGATCCGCGAACTAGCGCTTCGAGCAGCCGCCGCACTGGGCGTCGCAACGGAACCCGATGTCCGCGACTACTTCCGGCTGTCTCCGAAACAGTCGAAGCCCGCGATCGCCAAGCTGGTCGCTGACGGAGAGCTGGAAGCTGTCGACGTCGACGGCTGGACGGCTCCTGCGTATCTGCTGGCCGGCCAGACCGTGCCGCGACGCGATCGGGGGACGGCGCTGCTGTGCCCGTTCGACCCGTTGATCTTCTTCCGGCCGCGGGTGCAGCGGCTGTTCGACTTTCACTACAGGATCGAGATCTACACGCCTGCCCCGAAGCGCCAATTCGGTTACTACGTATGGCCTTTCCTGCTCGACGGAAACCTCGTCGGGCGTGTCGATCTAAAGGCTGAACGCACGCGCGACGCGTTGCACGCCGTCGGCGCATTCACCGAACCCGGTCAGGACAAGACGCGCGTCGCTACCGCACTTGCCGCCGAGTTGCAGTCGATGGCGTCTTGGCTGGGCCTCGCTGGGGTCACGGTCGGTAAGCATGGCGATCTGACGAAGGAGCTGTCGCGGTCGTTGGGCCGCTAGGCCTCGTCGTCGACACTGGCTTGCCCGTGGAAATCGGGCGGACGATCGTCGCCGCGGGCGAGTGACAGGCTCACGCTCTGCAGGACCACCACGACAGTGCAGACCAACACGAGCAACTTAGCCTGACCTGCCCCGATGTGGGCTCCGGGCTGGAGTCGCGATAGCACCGCCGTCCGCCACACCACGTACGCGACCAACGCGAGGCTGGCATACGGCAGGTAGATCAAGGCAACCGAGACGATTCGTGCCAGTACAGACCCGATACGCCCCGGGGTGTCACCGGCCCGCCGCCACCGATAACCGGCGATCCACACCGACAGGCAGATCGCGAGCACCGTCGGTATCAACCAGGTCAACACGCTGTGGGCGAAGTTCCACAACGATGCGCTGCTGTCGGTCCAGCCTGGCAGGAGCGGTCCGTGCGGGTGAGCCGGTCGATCCGGCGCATTCGCCAACGACAGCGCGAGGTCGTCGAGGCTGGTGACGATGAAGGCCAACACCACTGGCGGCGTGAGCACGGCGACGATGAATCGAAAATGTGCGCCCATGGCTGCCGCCGAAACGACTTGCACCGCACCGAAAAGCAGCGTGTAGACCGAGAAGTAGAACGCCACACCGGCAAGCACCTCTTTGGAAAGCGCTCGGCCGCTGACGAGCGCGCAACCCTCCTCACCGGATAGCAGCGCGAAGAGTGCCGCGGCCGTTATGAGACCGAGGAACGCACATGCCAGCGCAGTGACAAAGCTGTTGTCCTGCTCGTATTCGTGGGCCGCATCGCCCGCAGTGCCCCGCCGATGCTGGCGATTGACAACAAGCATGATGGCCACAAACCCGATCCCCGCCAGCACAGCGGCCAGCTGCGAGTAGTTTCCAGCCGCCTGTGAGAAGTCGAACTGCAGCCACAACTCGCAGGACGTTCCTTGGGCCCCCACGGCCTGGAAACGTAGCAGGTGAAGTGGTGCGTCGGTAGATAACGTCGCCAGATACTGTGACTTCGTGGCCGAGACCGCACCGCTGCGCGTGCAGCTGATCGCCAAGACCGACTTCTTGGCGCCGCCGGACGTGCCGTGGAGCAGCGACGCAGACGGCGGTGCCGCGCTGGTGGAGTTCGCAGGCCGGGCCTGCTACCAGAGCTGGTCGAAACCCAATCCGAGGACGGCGACCAACGCCGCATACATCCGCCACATCATCGACGTCGGCCACTTCTCGGTGCTCGAGCACGCGTCGGTGTCGTTCTACATCACGGGCATCTCACGGTCGTGCACGCACGAGTTGATCCGGCATCGGCACTTCTCGTATTCGCAGTTGTCACAGCGGTTCGTCCCCGAACACGACGCCGAGGTTGTCGTGCCGCCGGGGATGGAGGACGACGCCGAACTTCAGGAAGTCTTCAAGGCTGCCGCCGATGCCAGCCGAGCGGCATATGCCGAACTGCTGGCCAGACTCGAAGCCAAGTTCGCCGATCAGCCCAACGCGGTGTTGCGCCGCAAGCAGGCGAGGCAGGCCGCGCGCGCAGTGCTGCCCAATGCGACCGAGACGCGCATCGTCGTCACCGGCAACTACCGCGCCTGGCGGCATTTCATCGCGATGAGGGCCAGCGAGCACGCCGACGTCGAGATGCGACGGCTGGCGATCGAGTGCCTGCGACAACTCGTCGACCTGGCCCCTCAGGTCTTCGCCGACTTCGAGATCTCCACGCTGGCCGACGGCACCGAGGTGGCGACGAGCCCGCTGGCTACCGAGGCGTAGTCGTAGCCAGGCAGATATTGCCGCGGAAGCGTGAGGTCGAGCGGGTAATCTTGGTGGCCGTGAGCACAGGCGGATTCGACGTGACGGCCCGATTGGGCACCGTGCTAACCGCGATGGCCACGCCTTTCAAGCCCGACGGGTCGCTGGACACCGGTGCCGCGGCCCGGCTCGCCACCCACCTGGTCGACTCCGGCTGCGACGGCCTGGTGCTGTCGGGCACCACGGGAGAGTCGCCGACGACCACCGACGATGAAAAGGTCGCGCTGCTGCGAGCGGTGCTGGAGGCGGTCGGCGACCGCGCGAGGATCATCGCCGGTGCGGGCACATACGACACCGCGCACAGCGTGCATCTGGCCGAGGCGGCCGCGGCCGAGGGCGCGCACGGCCTGCTCGTCGTGACGCCGTACTACTCGCGCCCGCCGCAGGCCGGTCTGCTGGCACATTTCACCGCGGTCGCCGACGCCACCGCGCTGCCGGTGATTCTCTACGACATTCCGCCGCGCTCGTCGATCCCGATCGAATGGGACACCATCCGCGCGCTGGCCGAGCATCCGAACATCGTGGCCATCAAGGACGCCAAGGGTGACCTGCACGGCGGCGGCCAGATCATCGCCGACACCGGGCTTGCATACTACTCGGGCGACGATGCGCTGAACCTGCCGTGGTTGGCGATGGGTGCCGTCGGATTTGTCAGCGTCTGGGGACATCTTGCCGCCGGTCAACTGCGAGACATGTTGTCCGCGTTCAATTCCGGTGATGTCACAACGGCGAGGAAGATCAACGTGACTCTCGGGCCGCTCGGCGAAGCCCAGACGCGACTTGGTGGCGTGACCTTGGCCAAGGAGGGATTGCGCCTGCAGGGCATCGAGGTTGGCGATCCGCGGCTGCCGCAGGTGCCTGCCACCCCGGACCAGATCCAGGCGCTGGCCGCCGATATGCGCGCCGCTGCGGTGCTTCGGTAGTGAACGAAGAACTCAAACCGCCGGGGCCGCTGGCCCCAGGAGGACTGCGGGTCACCGCGCTGGGTGGGATCAGCGAAATCGGCCGCAACATGACCGTCTTCGAGCATTTGGGTCGGCTGTTGATCGTCGACTGCGGAGTGTTGTTCCCGACGCACGATGAACCCGGCGTCGACTTGATCCTCCCGGATCTGCGCCATGTCGAGGACCGCCTCGACGAGGTCGAAGCCCTTGTGCTGACGCATGCGCACGAGGACCATATCGGTGCGATCCCGTTCCTGCTCAAGCTGCGCCCCGACATACCCGTCGTCGGCTCCAAGTTCACGCTCGCGCTGGTGAACGAGAAGTGCCGCGAACACCGCATCAAGCCCGTTTTCATCGAAGTGGACGAGGGGCAGAGCTCCAAGCACGGCGTGTTCGAGTGTGAATACTTCCACGTCGATCACTCGATTCCGGGTTGTCTCGCGATCGCGATTCACACCGGCGCTGGGACAGTGCTGCATACCGGCGATATCAAGCTCGACCAGTCGCCGCTCGGCGACAAGCCGACCGACCTGCCAGGAATGTCGCGGTTGGGCGACGCCGGGGTCGACCTGTTCCTCTGCGACTCAACAAATTCTGAGATCCCAGGCGTTGGGCCGTCGGAAAGCGAGATCGGGCCGAACATGCATCGGCTGATTCGAGGCGCCGACGGGCGGGTCATCGTGGCCTGCTTCGCTTCCAATGTCGCTCGCGTGCAACAGATCGTCGATGCGTCAGTGGCGCTTGGCCGCAAGGTCTCTTTCGTGGGCCGATCGATGGTGCGCAACATGGGAATCGCCAAGGAGCTCGGCTATCTCAATGTCGCGACCGACGACGTGATTGACATCGGCGCAGCAGAAATGCTGCCGCCCGAGCGGGTCACGCTGGTCACCACAGGAACTCAGGGTGAGCCGATGGCCGCGCTGTCGCGGATGTCGCGCGGTGAGCATCGCAGCATCACGCTGACGTCGGGCGATCTCATCATCATGTCGTCGTCGCAGATCCCTGGCAACGAGGAAGCAATTTTCGGGGTCTTAGATTCGCTGGCCAAGATTGGTGCCCGCGTTGTCACCAATGCCCAGGTGCGCGTGCATGTTTCGGGCCATGCGTACGCCGGCGAGCTGCTGTTCCTCTACAACGGTGTGCGGCCGCGCAACGTGATGCCCGTGCACGGTACCTGGCGGATGCTGCGGGCCAACGCCGCGCTCGCGGTCCGTAGCGGTGTGTCGCCGGAGTCGATTGTGCTCGCGGAGAACGGTGTTAGCGTCGACCTGGTGGCAGGCAAGGCTTCCATCGCGGGCGCCGTGCCGACCGGAAAGATGTTCGTCGACGGCTTGATCACCGGCGATGTTGGCGACGCGACATTGGGCGAACGGCTGGTCCTGTCTTCAGGGTTCATCGCGGTGACGGTGGTGGTGCGCCGCGGCACCGGCAAGCCTGCGGCACCGGTGCATCTGCAGTCGCGGGGCTTCTCGGAGGATCCCAAGGCGCTGGAGCCGGTGGCTCGCAAGGTCGAGAAAGAGTTGGAAAGCCTTGCTTCCCAGAAGGTTACCGAGGCCACACGGATCGCCCAGGCGGTGCGTCGCGTCATCGGCAAATGGGTCGGCGATACCTACCGCAGGCAGCCGATGATCGTGCCGACGGTCATCGAGATCTAGTGGCCTGATGCATCTACGCCTTCTCGGCGTACGCCGACCACTCGAGCTGTGACGCGGCCAATCGGCGGCCCGTCGGCTCGATGTAGTTGCGCACGTAGTAATCCGGTCCGGCCTGTTCGAGCAGCTGCCAGCCGTATTCGCCGATGAACGCGGCAACCTCGTCGGGGTCCAACCCGAAGCGCCAGACCTGCCGGCGTTGCCGGAAACGCTTGTACAGGGTGGCGGCGCCGTACATGTTCACCCCGTCGATGAAATCGTCGCGAACATAGGTGAACACCAGCCGACTCCCCGCAGCGGTCGCCTGTAACGCACCGAGGGTGACCCGAACCGCGTCCTCGGTGAGGTACTGCGTCACGCCTTCCCAGATGAAGAACGTTCGTGCTATCGGGTCGGTAACCGCTCCTCGTCAGCGCGTCGGTCAGATCGTCACGCTCAAAGTCCAAGGGCACCAGGTGAACCGACGCGGGGACCTTACCGAGCGCGCGCCGCACGGCGACCTTCTTCCGCTCAATGTTGACCGGAAGGTCGACCTCGAAGACCGGGATGCCGGATCGACGCGCAAGGCGGTATGTCCTGGTATCCATGCCTGCTCCGAGAATGACGGCGGAGTCGATATCTCCCAGGGTCTCGTCCAGCTTGTCATCGATGTAGCGCTTGCGGCATGCGATGAGTGACCACGAGCCGGGCACGGTCCGCTCGCCTGCCGATATCGTCATGCCACGCAACAGCGGCCATCGCATTGCGCGGACCAATGTCCGTTGGCCTGCGGGCAACATCGGCAGGGCAAGGTCGTCGAAGACCAGGCGCCGTTCGGGGCCTCGTACTGTTCGATGGCCGCCTGCACCATCGGGCCGAAGGCGGTCTGCGCGGCGGGGTTTCGCGCCATGGTCAGCGCTTGTTGACGTACCCCGCGTCCACCGGCAGCGTGACGCCGGTGATGTAGCGGGCCTCGTCAGATACCAGCCATGCGACAGCTGCGGCGATGTCCTCTACCTCGAGGACGGCAACCGGCAACGCGTTGCCCATGTCGGGTGGCCGCTTTGAATTGGCGATCACATTGGCAAGCCACTGGCGGGTGTGATCATTGTCGATCATCGGCGTGTTCACACCGGCGGGGTGAATGGAATTGACCCGGATACTATGAGGCGCAAGGTGATTGGCGTAGGCGCGCATCAGGCCGACCAGGCCGTGTTTGGCCGCCGTGTAGCCAAGCGAACCCGCGTCGCCGCCGCCGATGCCGACCAGACCGGCAGCTGAACTGATCAGCACGATCGACCCACCGTCGCCCTGCTCGATCAGCCGCGGCATCGCCACCTCGACAGTGTTGTGCACGCCGGTCAGGTTGACGTCGATGACGTCGCGCCAGCCGTCGCGGCCCGATTCCATCGGCGCGATGCCCGCGTTGGCGACGACGATGTCGAGCCGGCCTAACTCGTCGATGCCCGCCTGCACCGCGGTGGCCAATGAGGACTGGTCGCGAACATCAGTCTCCCGGGCCACGATTCGCGCGCCGGTGTCCTCGACGAGCTTGACGGTCGCGGCCAGATCGTCAGGTGTTGCCATCGGGTAGGGGACCGATGCGATCTGGTCACAGATGTCGATCGCGATGATGTCCGCGCCGTCGGACGCCAACCGGACCGCCTCGGCACGGCCCTGACCGCGGGCCGCGCCGGTGATGAACGCGACTTTTCCGTCAAGCGCACCCATTACGGACGCAACTGGCCCTTGGCCGGGTCGCCCGCTACGACGGGGGTCAGCATCTTGATGTCGGGGGCGCCGTCGAGATGCTCGCCGACCGTTCCGAACAGAGCCCCAACCGCGGGTGCGGTGCTGTGCGTCTTGAGTGCGTCGGCGTCGGCCCACTGCTCGACGAAAACGAAGGTGCCGTCGGCCTCGTGCAGCGAGTAGAGGTCGCAACCGGGTTCGGAGTGCACCGCCTCGATGGCCTGCTTACACGCCTCGCGCACGGCGTCGACGGACTCGGGCTTGGCTTTCATGGTTGCGACAACGGTGACAGGCATGGGACTCCTCGCTGAGTGCGTGCTGGACGGATGCCTAGCCTACCTATGCGGTTGCCGGATGAGTCAGCCCATGTCGACCCAAATGGTCAGTCCGAACATCACGACGGCGAGCACAGCCAGTGCGGCGGTGTCCACGATGCTCAGCCGTGTTACCTCTGTCCTGCCGACGCGCATCTCGCGGGCAATCAAAAACAACGGAAACGTCACGCTGATCGCGATCGCGAATCCTCCGAAGATGAAGGCCCAGACGAACCTGACGCCGTGCTTGCGAGCCTCGACGACCATCAAGATCGCGGCGGCAAGAAAGAACAGCACAATGTCGACGGTCAGGGATCGCGATGCGGGCGTCACCCTGGAGTCGTTCAGGAAGTCGAGCAGAAATCTGCCGGGGTTGTCGAAGTAGGCGGCGTTCTGGCTCCACGTCGCGATAAGCGCGGCGATCGAGATGACGGCATACACGGCGCAGAGTGCCTTGCTGGCAGTTGGCGGTGCGGAGGCGGGCGGCGGTGTCGTGGTTTGGGCCATTTCGGCACGGTAGGACGTAATTCGGGCGAATTGAGACCTATCTGTGACCCGTGTGGCAGATGGTGAATATGGGGCTCATGCGACTAGTCTTGTCGACATGCCTAGTAAGACCGCTGCCCGGTCCGGCGCCCGTTCGAGCAGGTCAAAGGCCGGTTCGCGGGGCGGGTCCCGTTCGGCGACCCGCCGCAAGCCTGCTGCACGCCGCAACCCCTCGGCCATCTCGTCCGCGGGGGCGACGGTCGGGCGCGGCGTCCGCGCCGGCTGGTTGATGGTGGCGAAGGGCGCCGGATCCACCGCCCGCTCGGTCGGCCGGGCGCGCGATCTGGAGCCCGGCCACCGCCGCGACGGCATCGCACTGGCGCTGCTGGGGATCGCCGTGGTGATTGCGGCCAGCTCCTGGTTCAACGCCGCGCGTCCAGTCGGACAGTGGATTGACACCTCCCTTCGGACGCTGATCGGTTCCGCCGTCGTCCTCGTTCCGATCGTGCTCATCGGTGTCGCCGTGGTGCTGATGCGCACGGAACCCGACCCCGAGGCAAGGCCGCGGCTGATCCTCGGCACCGCGATGATCACCCTGCCCACACTCGGACTGTGGCATCTGTGGGCGGGCTCGCCGATGGACCCGGTGGCACGGCGACACGCGGCGGGATTCCTCGGCTTCGCGATCGGCGGGCCGCTGTCCGACGGTCTGACCCAGTGGATCGCTGCGCCATTGCTGTTCATCGGCGCGCTCTTCGGCCTGCTGCTCGTGACCGGCACGACGATCCGCGAGGTGCCCGAGACCGTCCAAAGGATGTTCTCCGCGCGCGCATTCCGCGGTGACGAGTACGACGACGAATACGACGAGCCAGAGCGTTACGCCGAGGAACCCGAGGACTTCTCCGACGGCTACTACGACGACCCGTCGGCCTACAACGATGACGAGGCGCAGGCGTGGCCCACCGGGACGCCGATGGAGAACTATCCGATTGTCGACGAGGCCCCGACGATTCCGGAGCCCGCGGCGCGCACCCGTAAGAAGAAGCCGGCCAAGAAGGAGACGCTGTCGCTGGACCGGGTGGTCGACGGCCCGTACACCCTGCCGTCGCTGGAGTTGCTCAAAGCGGGCGACCCGCCGAAACGGCGCACCGCGGCCAATGACCGTATGGCCGAGTCGATTACGGAGGTCCTGCAGCAGTTCAAGGTCGACGCGGCCGTGACCGGCTGCACCCGAGGACCGACCGTCACCCGCTACGAAGTGGAACTCGGCCCTGGCGTCAAGGTCGAGAAGATCACCCAGTTGCAGAAGAACATCGCCTATGCCGTGGCAACCGAAAGCGTGCGGATGCTCGCGCCGATCCCAGGGAAATCGGCAGTCGGCATCGAGGTTCCGAACTCAGACCGCGAGATGGTGCGGCTGGCCGACGTGCTTACCGATCCGTCCACCCGCGCCGATCACCATCCGCTCGTGATCGCGCTGGGCAAAGACATTGAGGGCGAGTACATCTCGTGGAATCTCGCGAAGATGCCGCACCTGTTGGTGGCGGGCTCCACCGGCTCGGGCAAGTCGAGTTTCATCAACTCGATGCTGATCTCGCTGTTGGCCAGGGCCACCCCTGAGGAGGTCAGGATGATCCTGATCGACCCCAAGATGGTGGAACTCACGCCGTACGAGGGCATTCCGCATCTGATCACGCCGATCGTCACCAATCCGAAGAAGGCGGCCGCGGCCCTTGCCTGGCTGGTGGAGGAGATGGAACAGCGCTATCAGGACATGCAGGCGTCCCGGGTCCGGCATATCGACGACTTCAACAAGAAGGTGAAGTCGGGGGAGATCACCACGCCGCTTGGCAGCCAGCGCGAGTACCGGCCGTATCCGTACGTGGTGGCGATCGTTGACGAGCTGGCCGACCTGATGATGACCGCTCCGCGCGACGTCGAGGACGCGGTCGTCCGGATCACTCAGAAGGCCCGCGCCGCGGGCATCCATCTCGTGCTGGCCACGCAGCGCCCGTCGGTCGACGTCGTCACCGGCCTGATCAAGACGAACGTGCCGTCCCGGCTGGCATTCGCCACGTCGTCGCTCACCGACAGCCGCGTGATCCTGGATCAGCAGGGTGCCGAGAAGCTGATCGGCATGGGGGACGGGCTCTTCATCCCGATGGGCGCGAACAAGGCGCTGCGGCTGCAGGGCGCGTACATCACAGATGACGAGATTCACGCCGTCGTGCAGGCCTGCAAGGACCAGGCCGCGCCCGAGTACACCGAGGGCGTCACCGCCGCCAAGACCAACAGCGAGCGCACCGATGTCGACCCGGACATCGGCGACGATATGGAGGTCTTCCTGCAGGCCGTCGAGCTGGTGGTGTCCAGCCAGTTCGGTTCGACATCGATGCTGCAGCGCAAGCTGCGGGTGGGCTTCGCCAAGGCGGGCCGGTTGATGGACTTGATGGAGACCCGCGGCATCGTCGGCCCCAGCGAGGGCTCCAAGGCCCGCGAAGTGCTGGTCAAGCCCGACGAGCTGGCGGGGACGCTGGCGTTGATCCGCGGCGGCTCAGACGCCAACGGCAGCGACGAACTCGACTAGATCCCGACGCCGACGCCGCCTTCGATGCCGACCCTGACGGGCGGTGGCGGCGGGAGCAGCGGCGGCACCACGGCGCCGACGCACTGATCGTCGATCACGGCAGTGCAGAGTCCTCCTGCCGGGCAGTCCGTCGACACAATGGGGCCGTTATCGCATTGCGGTGGGTCGGCCTGTGCCGGTGCCGACGCGATGAGCGCCGCGACGACACAAGCCGCAGCCGACGCCAACGCGACCGTCCGACGGATCACGTCTGCAACGTTACGCCTCAGAGCGTCAACAGCATTCGGGTATTGCCGAGGATGTTCGGCTTGACGTAGGACAGGTCGAGGAACTCCGCGACACCGGTGTCGTAGGAGCGGCACATCTCCTCGTACACCTCGGCGGTCACCGGCGTGCCGTCGATCTCCTCGAAGCCGTGGCGAGAGAAGAACTCGACTTCGAAGGTGAGCACGAATATCCGCTCCAGATGTAGTTCCCTGGCCACATCGAGTAAGCGGTCCACGACCGCGTGCCCGACCCCTTGGCCCCTGACCTTCGGGTGCACCGCTACGGTGCGCACCTCGCCGAGGTCCGACCACAACACGTGGAGTGCGCCGCAACCGATCAGTTCGCCGTCGAGTTCGGCGATCCAGAACTCCTGGACCGCCTCGTACAGCGTGACCAGGTTCTTCTCGAGCAAGATCTTGCCGGAATAGATGTCGACGAGCGCCTTGAGCGCAGGCACATCTGACGTGCGGGCGCGCCGGATCACAAGTCGCTCGGGCACCGACGAGCCCTCGGGCGAGGAGTCATCGGACTCAGTGCTCACAGGTGGAGGGTATCGGCTGCGGCAACCGATATTCTGTTGCGGTGTCGGGCCAACCCCATATCGAGCCGGTGGTTCCGCGCGCCCGTGTGGCGAACATCGCGAATGTGCTCACCGGCGTGCGTCTGGTGTTGGTTCCTGTGTTCCTCGTGCTGCTGTTCGTCGGCGATGGCCATGAAACATTTTGGCGGATAGCCGCATTCATCGTCTTCGCCGTCGCCGTGATCACCGACCGATTCGACGGCGCGCTGGCCCGCAGCTACGGCATGGTGACCGAGTTCGGCACCATGGCCGATCCGATCGCCGACAAGGCGCTGATCGGCGCGGCGCTGATCGGGTTGTCGATACTGGGCGATCTGCCGTGGTGGCTGACCGTGGTCATCATGACGCGCGAGATCGGCGTCACCGTTCTGCGGTTCGTGGTGTTGCGCCACGGTGTCATCCCGGCCAGTCGCGGAGGCAAGCTGAAGACCCTCGTCCAAGCCGTCGCGATCGGCCTGTTCGTGCTGCCGCTGTCGGGGCCGTGGCTCTCCGGTGCATGGGTGGTGATGTGGGCCGCGGTTGTGCTCACGGTGATCACCGGCGTGGACTATGTCGTCTCGGCGGTCAGGGATTCGCGTGGACGACCCACTGGTCAATGACGACGCCCGGGCGCTGGTCGCGGACCTGACGGTACGCAGGCAGAGTGTCGCGACTGCCGAGTCGCTGACGGCGGGTCTGCTGGCCGCGACCCTGGCCGGAGTGGCCGGCGCCAGCGTGGTACTGCGCGGCGGCCTGGTCACCTATATCGAGGACACCAAGATCGGGCTGGCAGGGGTGGCGCCACAGCTGCTCGACGCGGTCGGCCCCGTCGCCGCGCCGACGGCGCGGGCCATGGCCGTCGGCGCCCGACAGCGCTGCGCCGCGACCTGGGGCATCGGGCTGACCGGGGTGGCGGGACCTGAGCCGCACGGCGGCCATCCGGTGGGGACGGTGTTTCTGGGGCTGGCAGGTCCCGTCGACACCGAGGTCGTCGAGCTGGCGCTGTCGGGTTCACGCTGGGATATCCGGATTGCCGCGGTGCACGAGGCGGTCGCGAGGCTGAGGGCGCTCGTCGAAAAGCAGTGATGAGCGCTTGCGCGAAGAGCCGAGAACAGTGATCTGGGCCATCCGGGAACCATCCCGGCGCCATGCAGCGTTCCCCTAGTAATCAAGGCCCGGTGAAGAAGGGAGCACGCCGATGAGCGCTTGCGCGAGGAGCAGACGATCATGACGGCATTGCTGCGCGAGGTGATCGGCGACGTGCTACGGCGTGCCCGCACCGAGCAGGGCCGCACCCTGCGTGAGGTGTCCGACTCCGCCCGGGTCAGCCTCGGCTACCTGTCGGAGGTGGAGCGCGGCCGCAAGGAGGCCTCGAGCGAGCTGCTGAGCGCCATCTGCGGCGCCCTGGACTTCCCGTTGTCCCGAGTGCTCTCCGACGCGGGCGACGAGATGGCGCGCCAGGAAATCGCCGAGTTCGCCCCAGCGGGCGCGGCCAACATCGACGTCACCACCAAGGTCGTCATCCCGCAGGTCGTCTCGATGGCGGTGGCCTGAGTCGGTTCTGGGTGTGGTGATCGCCGCTGACCCGATAGATTGGGCAGCACGGTAAGTCCGAACGTGCAGAACACAGACACAGACACGAAGGCGGAATGAAGTCATGGCCAATCCGTTCGTCAAGGCGTGGAAGCTACCTGATGGCGCTGTTCAGCTCGAAGGTGGACGAGTACGCCGATCCGAAGGTGCAGATCCAGCAGGCCATCGAGGATGCCCAGCGGCAGCACCAGGCGTTGACGCAGCAGGCCGCCCAGGTGATCGGCAATCAGCGCCAGCTGGAGATGCGGCTGAACCGCCAGCTGGCCGACATCGAGAAGCTCCAGGTCAACGTCCGACAGGCGCTCACGCTGGCCGACCAGTCCGTCGCCGCAGGTGACACCGCCAAGGCCACCGAATACACCAACGCCGCTGAGGCGTTCGCCGCCCAGCTGGTCACCGCCGAGCAGAGCGTCGAGGACCTCAAGGGGCTGCACGACCAGGCGCTGCAGGCCGCCGGGCAGGCCAAGAAGGCCGTCGAGCAGAACGCGATGATGTTGCAGCAGAAGATCGCCGAGCGCACCAAGCTGCTCAGCCAGCTCGAGCAGGCCAAGATGCAGGAGCAGGTCTCCGCGTCGCTGCGGTCGATGAGCGAGCTTGCGGCGCCGGGCAACACGCCGAGCCTGGATGAGGTGCGGGAGAAGATCGAGCGCCGCTACGCCAACGCGCTCGGCTCCGCCGAGCTCGCCCAGAACTCGGTGCAGGGCCGCATGATGGAGGTGCAGCAGGCCAGCGTGGAGATGGCCGGGCATTCGCCGGCTCGAGCAGATCCGCGCCTCGATGCGCGGCGACCAG
>CAWIEE010000017.1:0-57632 GCA_963835075.1 uncultured Actinomycetota bacterium
CAGGCGGCAGCGCAGCCACCGCCCCCGCCGCACCGGCTACAAACCAGCAGCCGGCGCCGGAAAACCCGCTGTCACAATAGCTTTCGGAGGAATTGGCAGTGAACTCGCGAACGGGCAGACCAGAGGCTTGGCGCTCGTTGGTGCAGCATGGGTGTACAAAACGGCATAGACACGGCCTCCGAACTCGCCAACGTGGTGGCCGAAAAGCTCAACGCGGCAGCGGATCCGCGTGCCAAGTTGATGCGCAAACGGCGGTGGGCACTGCGGCTCGGGGTGTTCTTCGCCGTCTCGTCCCTGCTGTGGGTGGCAGTGACGGCACTGCTGGCGTCGTGGAGCACGCCGGTATGGGCGCTGTTCATCCCTGCGCCGATCGCGGTCGGTGCGGCGTTCCTGGCGACGTTGTCGTTCCTGCGCTACCGCTGGCTTCGTGGTGAGCCGCTGCCGCCGCAGCGATCACGCGCTGCCCGCCGTCTGCCGCCATGGGGGTCTGCGGCACGACAGCCGATGGCCGCCCTTGCCGCCTCTGAGCGGGGGTTCTTCTCGCTGCTCGGAGTGATGAGCGCGGCAGGATGCTGCCCGCCGACGAGCTGCTGAGCTGACCGCGGCAGCCAACCAGACCGCCGCCACCATGGCCGCAACCGCAAACGAAGTGATGTCGATGGAGCGGGCGATCAGTTCGGCACCACAGTCGCGGTCTCACCTGACGCCGACGATCGCCGCGTTTACCACGCAGCTTGACCACGGTGCGCGTCAATACAGCGAGATCGTCACCGCCGCGGCACAATTGGTGTCAGCGGCCAACAGCGGCTCCAGGTCGGCCCGCCGATGTCGAGCAGCGCTACCGCGATGAGTTGGTCGACGCCACAGACAGGCTGAGGGCCTGGGCGCAGGCTTTCGACGAACTCGGACGGCTGCGCAGAGCCTGAGGCTTAGACTCGTTGCGAGGTGGGACCGTCCTCGACCGGGGCCGTACCGCTCCTCATACGCCTCGTGATGTGGGCGTTCCTTCTGGCGCAAGGATTCGTCGACCAGTCTTTTCGAGGCCGTGCTTGACGAGCCTGTGCCGGCGCCAGACCTTGTTCAGCGCGTGAGAAGAGCACGAACGGGATGGGATCGGCAGACGTGCACCAGTGCAGGCCGAGCACGTCGGGATGAACCAGAACGGGATCAGCACCAGCAGCGCCGGGACGAACACGCGAACCACCGTCCGCAGGGTCGCACCCTTGCCTGTAAGATCGTTGCGGTCACCCACTCCCGCATCGAGTCGGGCAGCCGACCGCCGTAGCTGTAGCTGATGTACTCCCAGGCGTTCGGCTCGGTGCGCTGGTTGGCCATCGCCGATTTAGCTGCTTTTACATGGTCGGCCGCAGCGACGGCACTACGGTCGCCACCAGCGCGCGCAGCGGCGCCTTGACGAAGAGTCGAACATGTCGAAGTAGTCACGCCACAGCTGATCCGGCCGTCCTGCAACTCGAAGGTGCCGCACACCCAGAACTGCAGGCGCAGAGGCCGAAAATCAGCGCGTCGGTGCGTTCGGTCAGCACGGCACTGCCCTCGGCGGCAATGCGGTGGATCTTCACCTCGAAGCCGGCCCGGCCTTCGCCGCTGCGGAGCAACTTGATGATTCGGCGACGGCCCCGCATCTTCGTCAGGCCCACGTTGTGCCAGACGAAGTCCTCTGAGACCAGGGCCTCAGCCGTGTCGAAGTCTTCGTCCTGCAGGGCATAGAGAAAGGTCTCGACGGTACGGGCGTTGTCCACATCCGAGATCACTCGGGAAGACTGGTCGGTCATGGCCGCCAGCCTAGTTGGCGACCGCTGTGGCAGGGTAGGCCCGTGCGGGTCGCCGTGGTAGCTGGACCGGATCCCGGGCACGCGTTTCCGGCCATCGCGCTGTGCCTTCGGTTCCTCGCCGCAGGGGACACTCCGACGCTGCTCACGGGTACCGAATGGATGGATACCGCACGTGCAGCGGGGGTGGATGCCGTCGAACTCGACGGGCTTGACCCGACCGCCGCCGACGACGACACCGACGCAGGGGCCAAGATCCACCAGCGGGCCGCCCGGATGGCGATGCTGAACGTGCCGCGCCTGCGCGACCTGGCCCCGGACCTGGTGGTGTCCGATGTGATCACCGTGTGCGGCGGCCTGGCGGCCGAGTTGATGGGTCTGCCGTGGATCGAGCTGAACCCGTCGCCGCTGTATCGGCCGTCGAAGGGGCTGCCGCCGCTGGGCAGCGGACTGGCGCCCGGCGTCGGTGTGCGCGGCAGGCTGCGCGACGCGGTGCTGCGCGCACTGACGGCCCGGTCATTCCGGGTGGGCCTGCGTCAGCGTTCGACGGCACGGGTCGAAATCGGTTTGCCCGCAGCCGATCCCGGGCCGCTGCGGCGCCTCATTGCCACCCTGCCCGGGTTGGAGGTGCCGCGCCCGGATTGGCCGCGTGAGGCCGTGGTAGTGGGACCCCTGCACTTCGAGCCAACCGAAGCGGTGTTGGAGATACCCGCCGGATCGGGCCCGGTGGTGGTGGTCGCGCCGTCGACCGCGGCGACCGGCGCCCGCGGCCTGGCCGACGTGGCCCTTGGGGCGCTGCGACCGGGGGAGACGCTGCCCGACGGAGCGCGTGTGGTGGTTTCACGGCTCGGCGGGTCCGGCGTGACCGTCCCACCGTGGGCGGCGGTCGGGCTCGGCCGCCAGGACGAACTGCTGTCACACGCCGATCTGGTGATCTGCGGCGGCGGGCACGGCATCGTGTCGAAGGCGCTGCTTGCGGGCGTGCCTCTGGTAGTAGTGCCTGGCGGCGGCGATCAGTGGGAGATCGCGAATCGCGTTGTGCGCCAAGGCAGCGCGCTACTGGTGCGACCGTTGACCGGGGAGTCGCTGGCGGCCGCCGTCACCGATGTGCTGTCGGGGCGGCGGTACCGTGAGGCGGCAAGGCGGGCCGGCGACAGCGTCGCCGATGTCGAAGATCCGGTACGGGTGTGCCATGAAGCGCTCCCGTCGTCGCGGTAGGTTGGGTCGGGTGCGGCTGACGGAATTCCATGAACTCGTCGAGGGCCAGTTCGGGACGGTGCGTGGCGCGTCGATGCTCGTCGACCACGTGCTGACGGGATTGGGCGGACGAACGCCCACCCAGGCCATCGAGGACGGCGTCGACCCACGGGACGTCTGGCGCGCGCTGTGTGCCGACTTCGACGTCCCGCGCGACCAGTGGTGACGCGCTAGCCGCGCTGGCCGAGCACCAGCGCTGTCTCCCTGTGCAGCCTGCCGAAGTTGTAGTACGCCGCGCATGCGCCCTCGGGGGAGACCATGCAGGTGCCGATCGGGGTCTCCGGCGTGCACGCCGTGCCGAACACCTTGCACTCCCACGGTTTTATGACGCCCTTGAGCACCTCGCCGCACTGGCACGCCTTCGGGTCGGCGACCCGGACGCCAGGCATGTCGTACTTCAGCTCGGCGTCGAACTCTGCGTAGTCGCGGTGAACCTTCAGCGCGCTCTGCGAGATGAAACCCAGTCCTCGCCATTCGAAGTGCGGCCGTAGCTCGAAGGTCTCAGACATCAATTTGAGCGCCTGAGTGTTGCCCTCGGGACGCACCACCCGGGTGTACTGATTTTCGACCTCGCAGCGTCCCTCGCGAATCTGCTGCAGCAGCATGTGCACGGACGCCAGGATATCCAGCGGCTCGAATCCCGCTACCACCATTGGTTTTCCGTATACCTCGGGAACGAAGCGATAAGGCCGTATCCCCACCACCGTCGACACATGGCCGGGGCCGAGGAAACCCGACAGCCGCAGGTCGGGTGATTCCAGGATCGCCTTGATCGGCGGGACGATCGTGACGTGGTTGCAGAACACGCTGAAGTTCTTCACGCCAAGTGCCCGCGCCCGGACCAGCGTCACCGCGGTGGACGGCGCGGTGGTCTCGAACCCGACCGCGAAGAAGACGACTTGGCGGTCGGGGTTGTCGATGGCGACCTTCAGCGCGTCGAGCGGCGAGTAGACGAATCGCACGTCGGCGCCGCGGGCGTTGGCCTCGATCAGATTTCCCCTCGACCCCGGCACCCGCATCATGTCGCCGAACGTCGTGAAGATGACGTCGGGCTGCTCGGCAAGCCACATCGCGTCGTCCACCCGGCCCATCGGGATGACGCAGACCGGACAGCCCGGTCCGTGTACCAGCTCGACCTCCTCCGGCAGCAGATGTTCGATGCCGTGTCGGTAGATGGTGTGCGTGTGACCACCACACACCTCCATGAACTTGAACTCGCCACCGGTCGCGAGCTCGGTGATCGATTTGACCAAGGCGCGGGCTGCGGCCGGGTCCCGGAATTCGTCGACGAATTTCATGTCAAGCCTCTCAGGCGATTTCGGACGAGTTGAAGGCTTCGATCTCGTTGGCGTAATCCGCGCCCATCTTTTCCACCTGATCCAACGTCAGCGCGGCTTCGCGTTCGTCGATCTTGGCCATCGCAAAACCGACATGCACGAGCACCCAATCACCGACCTGAAGATTGTCGTCCGCCAGCAGGCGCACGCTGATGTTGCGACGGACACCGTTGACGTCGACTTTGGCCAACGACTGTTCGGCGTCCACAATTTCGACCACTTGGCCGGGAATTCCCAGACACATCGTCGTTCTCCTCTCACAGCTCTCAGCAGATGCGCGGCAGTGGATCGCCGACGAGCATGTCGACGATCCGGCTGCCGCCGAACGAAGTCCGCAGTGCCACAATCCCTTGCGGGTCAGGCACGATCTCGCCGACGATCGTCGCGTCGGCGCCCTGCGAGTGCGTCCGCAAGGCTGTCACGGCTGCTTCAGCCTCATCGGCTGCGACGATCGCGAGGAACTTGCCCTCGTTCGCAACGTATAGCGGGTCGATGCCGAGCATGTCGCACGCGCCCAGGACTTGCGGTTGCACCGGAAGGCTTGCCTCGTCGAGGATCAGCGCGAAGGGGGAGTCCTTGACCAATTCGTTGGCCACCGTGCCGACTCCGCCGCGCGTCGCGTCGCGCATCCAGCGCGTCGACGGCGCGGCGTCGAGCAGCAACTCCACCAGCTCGTGCACCGGAGCGGTATCCGACGCGATGTCGGCGTCGATGGCCAGGTCGCCACGGGCCAGCATGACGGCCATCCCGTGCTCGCCGATCGTGCCTGACAACAGCACCTTGTCGCCAGGC
Organism: uncultured Actinomycetota bacterium; assembly: GCA_963835075.1. Lineage (GTDB taxonomy): Bacteria > Actinomycetota > Actinomycetes > Mycobacteriales > Mycobacteriaceae > Mycobacterium. The sequence continues at coordinate 5,177 of CAWIEE010000017.1, forward strand.
TGAACCAGATCGCGCCCCAGCCGCCTGCCCTCGGGGATCACACCGACGCCCGCCGTCGAGATGTACACGCCGTCGGCGGCGCCCTTGCCGACGACCTTGGTGTCGCCGGTGACGATCTGAACTCCCGCGCGTGCGGCGGCTTCGCTCATGTCGGCGACGATTTCGCGGAGTTCGGCTATTGGGAAACCCTCCTCGATGACGAACGCCGCCGACAGCCACTGCGGGCGCGCGCCGGACACTGCCAGGTCGTTGATGGTTCCGTGTACCGCGACGTGACCTATGGATCCGCCGGGAAAGCGCCGTGGGGAAACGACATACGAGTCGGTGGAGAACGCCAGCCGTTCGCCCAACGGAGTGCGCAACGCTGCGGCGTCGCCGAGTTGTTCGAGCTCGTCATTGCGGAACGCCTCGAGGAACACCGAGTCGACGAGCGCGGCCGACGACTTGCCGCCCGCACCATGCGCGAGCGTCACCACGTCCTCAAGCAGACGCGGACGTCGCTGCCGGAACTTGTCGATGCGTTCAAGCACGCGATCTTCGCGCTGCGCGGCGGTCATCGGCTGTGTGGTCATAGTGCGTGCGCTCCGTTCACCCGGACGTGAGGAGGACTTACTGATTCACGTTGTCCCGCCATGTGATCCTGGGCCACCGACCACAGCCGGTAACCGAGCATCGCATGGCTCTCCTGGATGCGGTGGATGCTCTGAGAGTGCACCGTGAAGCAGAAGTCCATATCGTCGGCGACCGCCATCCGGCCGCCGTCATGCCCGGAAAACCCGATCGTCAACAGGCCGCGCTGCTTGGCCTCGGTGATCGCTGTCATCAGGTCTTCTGAATTGCCCGACGTCGACAGCGCGATCGCGACGTCGCGGTCGCGGGCGTGGGCGATGATTTGACGCTTGAAGATCAGCTCGAACCCGACATCGTTGCCGAGCGCGGTCACCACCGCTTCGTCGGCGGCCAGCGACCATGCCGCCACCGGCCTGCCCCGCGCTGGACGGCTGAAGAGCGACGCCAGCGTCGCTGCGTCGGTGGAACTGCCGCCGTTACCGAAGGTATAGAGCCTGCCGCCACGACGGAACCGCTCGGCCATCTCGGTGCCCGCAGCGGTCAACATGTCGCCGTACTCGTCCAGCGAGGACTGCTGAAGCTGTGCGCTCTCGGTCGCCTTGCCCCGAGCCGACGCGGCGAGATCGGCGAGAAGGCTTGTGGCGTCGGTCTCCTCGGACTCGATAAACGGGTACAGGAAGCCGGTGTTCTCGGACTCGGTCATCGGCTCACCTCGCTCGCAAATCGGGTGATCGCAGCTCCGGCGTGCACCAGGACGAGGTCGTTGGGTGCGACGCCATCCAGCATCGTGACGTCCACCCACTCCTCGCCCCTGGCGGTGCGGACCAACGCAGAACTCAGCGCGTCGGCCGGTTCGAGCAGCACCTCGCCAAGCCTGCCCTCGTCGCTGCACGTCACGCACACGTCGTCCGTGCAGTCGTCGGAAGCCGGTTTCAGCAGGCCGGGATGCTCGAAGCAGACGTGGGTGAGTTCCCAAAGTAGGTGGTACATCAGCACGAACGTCCCCGTCGCGGGGATCATCGGGTCGTCCGAGTCGATCCAGAGGATGTGGTTGGCCGCACCAGCGGGTGGGCGCGGACCAGAACCGATCCACAGGGTCAGGACGCCCCACGCCTGCGCGCGCCGCATGACGTCGACCACCGCGTTCTCGTCGGCCGATGCGACCGCGATCAGCAGGTCGCCCGGTTGACTCGCGACGCGTGCCTGCGCAACGGGATCCGGATCGACGAGCGCCACCGACGGCAGCGCCCGCTTGCCCATGATCACGGGATGGACAAACTCGACGGCGACGTGGTGGGCGTGTGGTTCCCACTGGGGTGATATCACCCAGAGCGTGGCACCGTCATGGAATCTGCGGGCGAGGTCCAGCGCAGCGGCTGCCAAATCGGCAGACAGGTCGGCATCGATGTACGACCCACCCGGTTTCGCGGCGATCGTCATGGTCGATCTCCCCTCAGAGCACCAGTGTGCTCCGATCCGGCGGCGAGGGAGGTGCTTTGAGAACAGCTGTTGACCAGATCAACCGTTGCCTGAGTTGCCGCTGCCAGCGAAGCACTTTCGGTGTCGGTGAGAGTTCCGCACACCCAGTCCCAGTGCGCGGAGACGATCGCCCCTGGCACGGGCGCAGGCGCCAGTGAGAATTCGCCCTTCCTCCATTGGACTGCCTCGGTCTGCGGTTCGCCGAGGGTCAGCCTGTCGCCATCGAGCCGCAGCGGGCGTGAGGCGATCACCGCGTGCTCACCCGCGACCGATTCGACCCTTCCCCATCGGATACGGCAGTCCTGCATCACCTGCAGTGCGGTAGCCGCATCGCGGCGCAGGAACCGGACCCAGGGATATACGACGAAGACATGAAAGCTGTGGTGTGCCACTAGCCCCTCGGTGGCGCGAATCTCATCCAGCAGGCCGGTGACCTGGCCCTTGAATGCCACGCGAAGCCGGGCGAGCAGCTGCACAGGGTCGACCATGTCCAGTGACGGGCCGCCGACCCAGTAGCTGTTGACGACGTCCTCGTCCAGCGGATCGGAGGCGCCGGCGGCATCGGCGATCGCCGTCAAATACGGCCACGCGCCGTCGAATTCCCTTGCGTGTGAGGCGAGCCCGGATGTGCCGCCGCCGTCTGTCGGACCACAGTAGCCGAGCTCGTTCGGCGGGTAGGCGTACCGGCCGAACAACTCTTGACCCCTCGTCATTTCAGTCATCCGGAGTTACCCACCATCAGCTGTCCCAACGCGATTCCGCCATCGTTGGGTGGCACCCGACGATGTGTGATCACCTGGATTCCTCTGGCATGCAATCCCTTCAACGTCAGTGCGAGAAGCAGCGCGTTCTGAAAGACGCCGCCTGACAGTGCGACGGTTTGTGACGTGTCACCTTCCTCGCTGGCCAGGTCGACGATCAGGCCTGCGACTGCGTGATGGAACCGCGCCCCGATCACGCCTGCCGCCACGCCGGCGCGCCGATCGCGGACCACGGCCTCCAGCACTGGGGCCGGGTCGATCAGCGCCGGATCGTCGGACCGGTCGACACCGAACGTGTAAACGCGCCCGCCGCAGTCGACGCCGCGGGACAGGCCCTCCAGTTCGATGGCCGCCTGCGCCTCGTAGGCCACCATCTGTCGCACGCCTGCAAGAGCCGACACCGCGTCGAACAGCCGGCCCATGCTGGACGTCGGCACACAGCCGAAGCCGGTTTCCAGCTGGTGCGCCAGAGCGGTTCGCTCGGCGGGGGGACACGCGGCCACCGGGGCGAGGTCGGGCTCCCAGGCGATTCCGGCCGCCCGCAGATGCGCCAAAGACATCCGGTAGGGACGCAGCACACTGATGTCGCCACCCGCCAGCGGCGCATACTTGAGTTGCGCCAGGCGTTGGAAGCCCTTGTAGTTGGCGAGCATCACTTCGCCGCCCCACACCGCGCCGTCGGTGCCGTAACCCGTCCCGTCGAAGGCGAAGCCGAGCACCTCAGAAGAACCGTCAAGGCCGTGTTCGGCCATCACCGCCGCGATGTGCGCGTGGTGGTGTTGGACGGTTCTGACCAGGCGCCCTGCGGCGTTGCGGTTAGCCCACGCGGTTGACCGGTACAGCGGATGCGCGTCAGCCACCAGCACCTGCGGCGCGACCGCGGTCAACTCTTGCAAATGCCGTTGGGCCGAGTCGAATGCGGACAGCGTGGCCAGGTCGTCCATGTCGCCGATGTGTTGGCTCAACCACGCATACTTTCCGTCCGCAACCGCCATGGTGTTCTTGAGGTCGGCGCCCACTGCCAATGTCGGCGGTACCGACACGGGTAGCGCGATCGGCAGCGGTGCGTATCCGCGGGAGCGCCGAATCGGCAGCTCGACGCGCCGGCCTTGATTGTCTGCTCCGCCGACGCAAACCACCCGCATGACCGAGTCGTCGCAAGGCACCAGGATGGCACGGTCATGCATTAGCCAGCCGTCGGCCAGATGCGAAAGTCGTTCGAGCGCATCGTCATCGGTGAAGCAGATCGGTTCACCGGCCAGGTTTCCTGAGGTCATCACCAGCACGGGCGGTCCGGGTTCGTCGCCGGGCAGTCCGAACAACAGCGGGTGTAGCGGTGCATACGCGAGCATGACGCCGAGGTCGGGATTGTGCGGCGCCACCGAATCGGCGACAGGAGCGCCTGATGATCGTGGCATCAACACGATAGGCCGCTGCGGACCGGACAGCATACGTGCTGAGAGGCCATCCACCTCGACAACTCTGCGTGAGGTCGCAAGATCCGGCACCATCACGGCGAACGGCTTGCCGCCGCGACGCTTTCGCGTTCGCAACAGGGTGACCGCGTGTTCGTTGCCTGCGTCGCAGGCCAGGTGGTAGCCGCCGATGCCCTTGACAGCCAACACGCCACCGTCACGCAGCAACCGTCGGGCCTCCCGGAGCGCGGATTCACCGTCCGATGTTCGGCCGTTCCCGTCGCGATAGGTCAGCGTGGGCCCGCAGTTCGGGCAGCAGACCGGCTGGGCGTGGAACCGCCGGTCCGCGGGATCGTGGTATTCGCGGGCACAATCGGCGCACATCGCGAAGGCCGCCATCGTGGTGGATGCGCGGTCGTAGGGCAGTGACCCGATGATCGTGAACCGTGGTCCGCAGTTGGTGCAGTTGACGAAGGCATGGCGGTAGCGCCGATTGGTGGGGTCGCGCTGTTCGGCGGCGCAATCTGCGCACATGGCGACGTCGGGGGAGGTCAGTGTGCGGCCGCCATCGGTTCGTGAGGTGTCGGCGATGGCGAATCCAGTTCCGCCGACAAGCGGAATGCCTTGGATTTCAATGGTTTCGATAACGGCCAAGGGGGGCGGCCGATCGCGCAGTCGAGCCAGGAACTCGTCGACGTCCGTGGCATCGCCTTCTACCTCGATGACGGCACCGGCGCTGTCGTTGCGTACGCTCCCGGCGAGGCCGAGCGAGGCCGCGCATGTGTAGACGAACGGACGAAAGCCCACACCCTGCACGACTCCATGCACGTCGACGCGCAAGCGGCACCGCGAGGTCATGGCGGGTCCTCGGTACCCTGACCCCTGCCCATCATCTCCAGGCCGGCCATCGCCTCGTCGGCGCCGACCTTGTCGGTCTTCTCGACGACGAAACCCATATGGATGATGACCCAGTCGCCCGGTTCGAATGTCTCCTCGGGCAGCATGCCGATGTTGACCTTGCGGTTCTCACCCGCGACGTTGACGAGCGCCAGTTGATCCCCGTAGCCCTCGAGCATCCCGACGACCTGTCCTGGGATTCCCAGACACATGAGTCAGCCCCCCGATGAGTTGGTCGGTGCCGTCGTGGGTGCGGCGAGGCCTGCGAGCACATCGTTGATCGCCGCCACGGCCCCTGCCACAGCTGCGGCCACCGGTTCCGACAAACCCATGCCCTCGTCGATGTTCTCCACTTCGCAACCGATGACAATGGTTGGCGGTGCAGTTCCACCAAGAGCGCTCAGCGTAGCGAACACGGCAGCCGGGTCCATGCTGTGTGCCTCGAGACCGGCTGTGGGCGAGAGGGTTTCGTGATCAGCCTCGAAAACGTGAAGTGTGCCGGGTGCGCCGCGATTGGGCAAAGCGTCGACGAGAACAAGAGCGCGCCACTCCTCGAGTAGGTCATACGCGAGGTGCATGCCCCTGATTCCGTAGTCGACCGTATGCACGTCGGCGTCGGTGGGCTGCCCGACGACGTGTCGGATCACCTCGGATCCGAAACCGTCGTCGCCAAGGAAGATGTTGCCGATTCCGGCGACCAGGATGCGGGCTGTCATCTGGTTGACGAACCGGAACTACATGTTCCGCATCTTCATGTATCGCCGCATGTCCGGGATGGAACGGAGCCCGACCAGCACCCCTCCCACGACGACAACGGCGACGACACCTGTTGCGACCCAACCGACTATATCCATCATGAACTCCTATCTGGGCTGACTACTTCTGCGTCGAGCGGTTCGACTTCGTCCGGCGCGAAGTACAGATATCGACCGTACGAATCGGGCATCTCGACGTCTGGATCATCCTCGACGATGACGCCGACGTACTGCTCGCCGTCGACATCCTCGTGCACGGAGGTGACGCGGGCGGTCTTCCCAGCGAAGAAGATGTCCTGCGCGTCGGCGCGGCGGCTCGGCCGCAGTCTGACTCTGCTGCCCGCGGCGACTCGTACCCCGTTGACCAGTACGGCATCGAGGTCGGGTCGTACGGCGGTGTCGGCCACCGGATCCCACCAATCGACGCCTTCTGGGATCTCGGGGATCAGGCCTGCCGACCTCATCTGCTCGTCCAGCTTGTCGAGTCTCGGGTCATTGTGCTCCAACCCGGGTCCGGCGCCGTGCGGATTGCGAAGGATGCCGTGCAACTGCTGCATCGCCTCTGGCGACATCGAATCACACCGATCGATGATTGCCGCTGCCAGCGGATCGGTGGCGCGCGCTTGCGCCTTCTCCTCGTCGGTCATCGTCATCACCCGAAGCGTGAGGATCTCGTCGATCTCGGTGGAGTCGTAGAGCGCGCCCTCGCTCTGTTCGGCGATCTCGGGGTGGTCGTAGAGGATGATCGGCGAGATCAGGAGCAGGTCGCTTTCGCCTGGTCGCCCCGCGAGCACCGGGAAACAGCGATGCTGGATGAGCTGGGACACCGGACCTGCCGCGGAGTCCGGCGGCTCGAGCAGTGAGACGAACTCTCCGCCAACCACTTCGGCGATGACGTGTGTGCCGATCAACGAGGTGGCGATGGCAGTGTCCTTGTCCACCGCGGGCGCGCCGGTATTGCGGACCGCGACGCTGACCCGATTCAAGTCGGCTGTCTCGACGTCGTGCTCGACTTTGATGCCGAGTTCAGCGCTGATCGCAGCCCTGGTGCGGACCAGTCGGCCGCCGTCGACATCCTCCGTGTCTCTGCCGCCGGCGACGCTGACCTCAACGGTTCGCAGCTGCGTGAGGTCGGCGAGATCGAAGGGACCGAAGGACAGTTCGCGTTCCACCGCCTCGTCCCAGGTGACCCACGACCGCAAGCCGCTGGTCAATTCGTCGACGGGTTCGAACCGGCCGCCGCCGACATCGCGTTCGGTGCGGCGGTGTTGCAGCTGAAGGAAACGCACGACGAGTGTCAATTCACTGTCACCGTCGATCAGGAACTGTGCCGACAGGCGGTCGTCTTCGCCGAAACCGGCATCCGATGCGCCTGGTGGACCCACCACCCCGAACTGCCAACGGGATTGGTTCTTGCTTGAGGTCGCCCGGTAGGGATACAGCAGATACCCCTCGTAGAGCACCGCGTCGGCGATGGCCCGTGCGCGATCCCATGTCGGTTTCACCGGACCTCCTCGGGTTGGGGGGTCGGCGTCGAGACTTGGGGCGCCTCGGCGAGCAGCGTGGTGACCGCATCTTCGAAGTCGAGCATGCCGCGGGCTGACTTGTAGGCGGCGAGCGCGGCGACGGTGTCGTGCCCGAGCCGTACCCAGCCGGCGTTGGGATAGTGGATCCGAACGAGGTCGTTCCACACCGTCACCGGCATGTCCTGCTGCGCTTCGCACTCCCACGACACCTGGCGGACCGAGAATCCGCGCTCACCCTGAACGAAAACCGTTCCGCTGAAGAGGAACAACAGCGGAATGACGCCGTCGCGGAGGGCATGCAGGTATTTGGACGCTGCTACCTCGAAGTCGTAGGTGCACTCCAACGGCAGCGAGACCTCGGTGGCACCCGTGAAGCCTTGCACCATTGCGGTGCTGAGCTGCCATAGGAACGTGCGCTGGGTGTTCACCCACCGCTGTCGCGGCCCGAACAGGTCGATCAGGCCCTCGGCCTCCTCGTCGGAGTACGGGCGCCGCAACGGTTCGATGCGGATCTGGCATCGCAACGCAATGGCCTGAATTGGCTCGTCATCAGCGGCCGTGATTCCGATGCGCGCGGTGAGTCGAGGGGTGACCGAGTACGGCTCCGCGATCACGTCCAGGATGGTGAACGTCAGGTCACTCACGTCAGGCCGTTCATGTGCTGGCCACCTTGCTCCGCGCCTTGATCCGTTCGAAGAACTCGTCGACGAACTGGCGGACCTCGTGGCCACCGTCGAAGCCGCGCCACAACATTCGCAGTCTGCCCACGAACTCGTAGCAGGCATCGATGGGCACCAGGTAGCACTCCGCTGCGGCGTTGAGTTCCGGATCGGCGTGATCTCGATCGGGCACGCGCACCAGCAGCGCTTCGACGTCGTCGGCGAGCATACCCAGCCGGGTGTCGGCGCCGCTGAGGGTGCTCCAGGCGTCGAGGTCCAACTCGGACTCGGTGGCGCCCGCCGGGCCCGGGTAGAAGGCCACGGTCTTGTCCATGTCGGAGTTGTGGAAGAAGAACGCCAGCCCGACCGGAATCTGCAGCGATTCCCAACCGCGGCGGTCAAGCGTGAAGTCGGAGAAGGTGAGATACCGATCCGGCACCGCCCGATAACGCAGCTTGGCATTCGGATCGGTGAACAGCAGATAACAACCGCGGCAGGTGCACATCAGTTGGCGCGCTGCGACATTGACAACATGCTGATGCTCATCGGCGATCGGCTCGGCGCACATCTCACAGCGCTCACCGGCAGGCTGCGCGGGACGTTTGTTGGCCCGAATGCGGGCCAACACGTCGTAAGCGCCTGCACCCGCCATCACATCACCCCGGTCGCCTCGGCGAGCACCGCGACCGACAGCACGCCGTCACGAGGTAGCAGGGGGATCGGTTCGAGGTGAGATGCTTCGTCATCCATACCGGCTCCGGCGTGGACGGCGTCGAAATGGGCCTGGCATCGCGGACAACGCAGGACCGCCTGGCCGATCGGCGCACCCATCGGGCGATGTAACGCGGCCCCCGCCATCGAGTCGTGGCAGCGACCGCACCGATCGTGATAGGCGTACAGATCGTCGCCGATGCGGCACACCAGTATCGGCACCCCGGCGACCAGAAAACCGCCTACCTCGCCGGGGCCGAGATCCGCGATGTCGGGAACCGGGTGCCACGCGGCGCCCGCGGAGTCCTTGGTATGGACGCGGCTCATCAGCGAATCCGCCGATATGAGGCCTGATGACGCTGAAGCCCCGCTATCCGGCTCCGCTGCAACGACTTCGATCGATTTGATCTCGGGTGCGGCCGCGCGGACCGCGTCTTCTACGGCTAGTTCGAGGGTAACCGCCGACGACGGGCAGCTCTTGCAGCTGCCCGCGAACTGCAGTCGAACGACCGGTCCGTCCTGGCTGTCGGCGACCTCCAGAAGCGTGACATCGCCGCCGTGCGAACCCAGGTACGGCCGGACGCTATCGAGCGCATCCTCGATCCGGCGTTCGACCCCATGGGGGTGGAGACCGTGCACGAGCATGAGGCTCGCGACGAGTTCATCGGCTGCGAACTGACCAACCAGTTCGGGCGCGGCCTCGGCGACGATGCACACCATTCGCTCGAGCGCCGCCCCGTAAAGGTCCGTCAGCTCAGCGGCCAGTTGTTCGGTCCGCTCGCGCACGACCGTTCCGCTGCCCGCGCTGGCGTCCAGCAGGGTCTGGATTCGATCACCTGCTGTACGCCATCGCGTGTCGTCGTCGGGTGCCTCCGGGCTTTGTCGTCCTGTCGAGGCCATGTATCACTCCCCAGTGACGGACTGGGTCGGTGAGTGCAGTTTCTCGAGTGTCTTCCCGTCACCGAGGTACATGTGTACCCCGCACGGTAGGCATGGGTCGAAGCTGCGGACCGTCCGCATGATATCGATGCCCTTGAAGTGCTCCCTATCGTTCTCCTCGAAGATCGGCTGACCCTGCACAGCGTCCTCGTACGGGCCAGGAGTCCCGTAGCTGTCGCGCGGGTTGGCGTTCCACGGCGTAGGCGGATACGGATGGTAGTTCGCGATCTTGCCGTCGCGAATCACCATGTGGTGGCTGAGCACACCGCGGACCGCCTCGGTGAACCCGCAACCGATGGCCTCGTCCGGCACCGTGAACTTCTCCCACGTCTTGGTGCGGCCCGCACGGAGCTCGATCAGTGCCTGTTCGGCGAAGTGCAGCGCGCATCCCGCGGCGTATGCCTGGAAATACGTGCGCGCCCGGTTGCGTTCGAGGGTGTTGCTGCCGTGCACGGGAATCTTCCACTCGAGTGAGACAGGTCCCTTGAGCGCCGTCTTGGGCAGGTTGATCTGAACGCTGTGCCCGGTGGATACGACATACCCGCCGGCGTCGACCAGGCCTGCGAGTGCCGTGCTCCACAGCCGCGCGAGCGGCCCGCCGCCCGTGTCGAGCGCCAAATGGTCCTTGCCGTCGAACCACCGCGGTGACATCACCCAGCTGTACTTGTCGTCCATGTCGCGCTTCTGCGGACGCGGATTCGTGTGCTGGTTCCACGGGTGCCTGCGGTCGACAGGGTTGCCAAGCGGATCGTTCTTGACGAACATCTCCTGATCGGTCCAGTCGTCGTAATACGAACTCCCCAACAGGATCCGGATACCGAGGTTGATGTCGACGAGGGAGTGTGTGACGAGCTTGCCGTCCACCACCACGCCCGGGGTGACGAACATCTTGTTGCCCCACATCTCCATGTCCTTGTAGGAGAAGTTGCAGTACTCGGGATCCTGGAAGGAACCCCAGCAGCCCAGCAGCGTCCTCCGCAAGCCGACCTGCTCGTAGCCGGGCAGCGCCTCGTAGAAGAAGTCGAACAGATCGTCGTGCATGGGGACGACCTTCTTCATGAACTCGACATAGCGCATCAATCGGGTGATGTAATCCGTCATCAGCTGGATGGTTGCGACGGTGCCGACGCCGCCGGGATACAGCGTGGATGGGTGAACGTGCTTGCCCTCCATCAGGCAGAACATCTCGCGCGTCCAGCGACTGACCACCAATGCCTCACGGTAGAACTCGCCGGTGAACGGGTTCAGCGCCCGCATGATGTCGGCAATGGTGCGGTAGCCATGCGCATCCGAGTTCGGGGCGAGCGTGTTCTCGGCCTTGGCCAGCACCCCCGGGTTCGTTTCGGAGACCATCTTTTCGCAGTAGTCGACACCAACGAGATTCTCTTGAAAGATGTTGTGGTCGAACATGTATTCCGCGGCTTCGCCAAGGTTGACGATCCACTCGCCAAGGTTGGGCGGCTTGACGCCGTAGGCCATATTTTGCGTGTAGCACGAGCAGGTGGCGTGGTTGTCGCCACAGATTCCGCAGATGCGACTGGTGATGAAGTGCGCGTCGCGGGGATCCTTGCCCTTCATGAAGATCGAGTAGCCGCGAAAGATCGACGACGTGCTGTGGCACTCGACCACCTCACGGTTATCGAAGTCGATCTTGGTGTAGATGCCGAGGCTGCCGACGATGCGCGTGATTGGATCCCACGCCATCTCGACGAGGGTGCTCGGGTCCTTCTTGGTGTGCTGAGGTCCGGGAACGGTTGTAGTCATTGCGTTTTGCCTTTCTGTGCGTAGCGCACCTACCAGGTGCGCTTCGCTCCCGTGGTCAGTTCCTTGCCCGGATGCCGCCACTTCGGCTCTTGGTCAACAGTGCGTCCGGTGATGTGGCGCAGATTGCGAATCACCGAACCGTAGAGGCCCGACGCGGTCGTTGAGATTTTCCCGCCAGGTGGCTCGTCCATGAAGGGCATGAACTTGTCCGGGAAGCCAGGCATCGTGCATCCGATGCAGATCCCGCCGACATTCGGGCAGCCGCCGACACCGTTGATCCAGCCGCGTTTCGGCACGTTGCACTTGACGACCGGACCCCAGCAGCCAAGCTTCACAATGCATTTCGGCGATCCGTACTCGGTCGCGAAATCGCCCTGCTCGTAATAACCGGCGCGGTCGCACCCTTCGTGCACGGTGTTGCCGAACAGCCATTGCGGTCGGAGCGCATCGTCGAGTGGGATCATCGGCGCCTGGCCCGTGGCCATATAAAGCAGGTAGGTAAGCGTCTCGGAAAGGTTGTCTCCCTGGATGGGGCAGCCGGGCACACACACGATCGGAATGCCTGCCTTGCTCTTCCAGTCCCACCCGAGGTAGTCCGGCACGCCCATCGCGCCCGTTGGGTTCCCGGCCATCGCGTGGATGCCGCCGTACGTCGCGCACGTTCCCACAGCGACGATAGCGGTCGCCTTCGGCGCGAGCCTGTCGAGCCACTCACTGGTGGTGATCGGCTGATTTGTCGCGGGGTCGTTGCCGAACCCGCACCAGTACCCCTCCTGGTGCAGGTTTTCGTTGGGGATCGACCCCTCGACGACCAGAACGAACGGCTCCAACTCGCCCCGGTCGGCTTTGAAGAACCATTCGAGGAAGTCGTCCGCACCCCCCGTCGGTCCGCACTCGAAGTCGATCAACGGCCAGTGCACCGCTATTTGCGGTAGACCGGGGAGCGCTCCGAGTGCGATCTCCTCGATGCTTGGTTGGGTGGCGCCTGTCAACGCCACCGAATCACCGTCACAACTCAAACCAGCATTGATCCACAGAACATGGATCAAGGTTTGTTCCGCTTTGACTGCCGCGTCACTTGGCATTTGTCACAGCTCTCTGGGGGCCGGGCTGGGGCCCTCACGACCGGGAGCCGGATGGAACTCCCTGTGTCACAGCGTGGACTTAGCGCCCTCTTCTTGACCGCTAGTTTCTCGGTTTACTCCCGGGGCTATGTCTTGTCAATGAGTCTTCGGGACATAGGCCGAGTTTGCGTGAACGTCAATCCATTCGTACCAACGAGCGCTACCATCCCCCGTTGTTGCCGACGTCGGCAAAATGTCCGCGCGAGGGTTCACCGATCGTACGTACGTGCAACAATTTTCAAGATCAAAGTTTACGTACGGTAGGAGATCGATCTTGTTGACGATCACCAGTCCAGCGGCGGCAAACATGTGCGGATACTTCAGAGGCTTGTCCTCGCCCTCAGTCACCGAGATGACGACGACTTTGCTGTGCTCGCCAAGATCGAAGAGTGCCGGGCAGACGAGATTGCCGACGTTCTCGATGAAAAGAATCGACCCGGGCTCGGGATCGAGCGCCTCCAGCGCGCGGCGCACCATGTCGGCGTCCAGGTGACATCCGGCGCCGGTGTTGACCTGGACGGCACGGGCGCCGGCAGCCTTGATGCGCTCGGCATCGAGCAGCGTTTCCTGGTCGCCTTCGATCACTACAACCGGCCGATCGCCCGCAAGATCGCGAATGGTGCGCTCGAGAAGGGTCGTCTTACCGGCCCCGGGGGAACTGGTCATGTTGAGGGCGAGGATGTTGTGTTCGGCCAACCACTTGCGGTTCTGCTCGGCGAGGAGATCATTCTTCGCAAGCACCTTCTGTTCTAACGAGATCGTCTCGGTATGAACGTGCCCGTCAGGGTTGTCATGGTGATGGTCGTGTCGTCGTGGCCGTGGCCGTGGTCGTGTTCATGGGGATGGGTGTGGTCGTGCGGGTGGCCTTGTCCCGGCAAGTCCGGTCGGCTCTTCGCGCGAGCGCTCATCACTGTGATGGTCGACCCGTCGTCGCCGCAGCCGCAGGTTGCACACATGCTCAGCTCACTTCCATCGAGAGAATTTTCAACTCGCGGCCGGCGACCACTTCAACATCGGCACTTCCGCAGGGGCACAACAAGATCAAGTCAGGCAATTCAAAGGTCTGACCGCAGGTGCGGCAGCGCGCCGCACCAGGCTGGACGTTGACGTCAAGGCGCGCGCCGTCGGCGACGGTCCCCGCGGTGGCCAGTTCGAAGCAGAACTGCATGGAATCGGGCACGACCGCGCATAGTGCACCTACTTCCAGCTTGACGCTGTGCACCCGCCGACCCGCGGCGTGCTCACACACCGAGTCGACAACACTCTGGGTTATCGCCATTTCGTGCACGGTCAGCCCCGTTTCGGCCGGGATGACCCCACCATAGGTCGCTGCACGGCGGAATGGCGGGGCATCGGCGTGTCAACTTGAATCGAACAGGTGTTCGGCTACTGTGAGCAGTGTTCGACGGCTAGGTGCTGGACAGGGACGAGCGGAGGGACGGGAAAGCGTGAGCCCGACTTGTCAGACCCCCTGGCTAGCGTCACGGCCAACTTGATCGACACCGATCAACCGGACACTCACGAGGATGGAGACCACCCATGACACAAGGCCCTGACCGGGAAAAAGCCCTCGAGCTGGCTCTTGCGCAGATCGAGAAGAGTCACGGCAAAGGTTCGGTAATGCGGCTCGGCGACGAGGTACGCCAGCCGATTTCCGTCATCCCCACCGGCTCGATCGCCCTGGACGTGGCGCTCGGTATCGGCGGGCTTCCTCGCGGACGTGTTGTCGAGATCTACGGCCCGGAGTCCTCCGGCAAGACCACCGTCGCGCTGCACGCGGTGGCCAACGCCCAGGCGGCAGGCGGCATCGCGGCGTTCATCGACGCCGAGCACGCGCTGGACCCCGACTACGCCAGCAAGCTGGGCGTGGACACCGATTCGCTGCTGGTCTCCCAGCCGGACACCGGCGAGCAGGCGCTGGAGATCGCCGACATGCTGATTCGCTCCGGTGCGCTGGACATCCTGGTCATCGACTCGGTGGCCGCGCTGGTGCCGCGGGCGGAGATCGAAGGTGAGATGGGGGACAGCCACGTCGGCCTACAGGCCCGGTTGATGAGCCAGGCGCTGCGGAAGATCACTGGTGCACTGAGTAATTCGGGCACCACCGCGATCTTCATCAACCAGCTCCGCGAGAAGATCGGCGTGATGTTCGGAAGCCCTGAAACGACAACGGGCGGAAAGGCGTTGAAGTTTTACGCCTCGGTTCGGTTGGACGTCAGGCGAATTGAAACTCTCAAGGACGGTACCGACGCGGTAGGTAACCGCACCCGAGTCAAGGTCGTGAAGAACAAGGTGTCACCGCCGTTCAAGCAGGCCGAGTTCGACATCCTCTACGGCAAGGGCATCAGCAGGGAAGGCTCGCTCATCGACATGGGTGTCGAGCAGGGCTTCATCCGCAAGTCCGGCTCCTGGTTCACCTACGAGGGCGAGCAGTTGGGGCAGGGCAAGGAGAACGCCCGCACCTTCCTGATGGAGAACGCCGACGTGGCCAACGAAATTGAGAAGAAGATCAAGGAAAAGCTCGGTATTGGTGCTGTCGTGACCGCTGACCTGACCCATGACGAAGTCCTGCCCGCCCCCGTGGACTTCTGAGGTCTCTCGCGAGGAGCAGGCGCGCGCCCTGTGCCTGCGTCTGCTCACCGCGAGGGCGCGAACGCGTGCGGAGCTGTCCGGTCAGTTGGCCAAGCGGGGATACCCCGACGATGTCAGCGACCGAGTGCTCGATCGGCTGGCCCACGTCGGCCTCGTCGATGACGTCGACTTCGCCGAGCAGTGGGTACAGTCGCGACGAGTAAACGCCGGAAAAGGCAAGCGCGCCTTGGCCGCTGAGCTGCGGACCAAGGGCGTGGACAGCGATGTGATCACTGCTGCCCTGGCGGGCATCGACGCGGGAGCGGAGCGGCTGCGCGCCGAGCAGTTGGTCCGCGACAAGCTGCGACGAGAAAAGCTTTGCGACGGCGACGACCCGAAGGTGATGCGCAGGCTGGTCGGGATGCTGGCCCGCCGCGGCTACGGCCAGTCGCTTGCAGTCGACGTGATCACGTGTGAACTGGCGAACGAGCGGGAGCGGCGTCGGGTCTAATCACCTTTGTCGCCATTGCCTTTCGAGTTTCCATGGTGTCCGCGCTGCGGCTTTGGCTGGTTTCCCGCGTCGGCTTGTCCCGCATCACCGGTGGCCGATGAGATCGTTGAACCCGCGTTGGCCTGCTTGTGCGGTCCCCCGGCTTGATCTGATGCAACGGAGTCGACGTCTACGCCGAGGGTCTTTGCGGTTGCACTGTTCGTCGACTTAGATTCCACGACAGTTGATCTGAACTTCTTCGGTTGTTGCGATGTCGTCGTTACTTCGTCGGCACTCGTCGCCGCGCCATGCACCTGCGGCGCTGACCGCTGTATCGCGGACACCTGCTGCAAACCCGTTACAGGCGACGTGGTGAACGCGGAAACAGCGGCGATGGGCACCGTCACGAGGTTCGCGAAGAAATTCAGCTGGAAGCTCACGTACTGCGCGGCGAAGCCGACCAGGTCACGGCCGGCCTCCAATTCGATCTGGGCGAAGGTCTGCAGGGCTCGGCTGACGGCGACGGGCGCCGGCGTGCCGCTGTTGATGTCCTGAAGCAGGGCGCCGGGAATCGCAAATTCGCGTGCGAAGAGCACCGCGCCGGTCGAAATGAAGTCCCCGAAGAATGCGACGTGGAAGCCGACCTGTTCAGCGAGCGGGTTCTGTGGTTGCAGCCGTGCCAGCTGCTGGACTGATGCCAGAGCCGTCGGTTGCGGCAACGGGCGCAGTGCTTGCAGCGGCTGGGTCGCCGCCGTCAACGTCACCGCAGGCGCTGCGGCCGGAATGCCGGCCTGAGCAGGCTGACCTGCCACCACCGGAGCCATCACGAGGGCTCCGACTCCGACCACGGCCAGACCTAACGTCAGGCGCGAACGTTTGCAAACATCCATGGCAACTCCCCGGTGAGCACGTTGGCCGTTTGGCGAACTACTCGTTAGGGCACGAACCAGGCGACGCCCCGGTTCAAATGGTGCCGCCGGCGCCTGCGCTGAAAGTACCCGTCGTCACGGGCTGGATATGCAGCGGCGCCGGACCGCGACGCGACCGACGCATCCGTCCTTCGAGCCACGTTGCGAACCAAGACAGGGTGAAGTTGACGCTGATCATCAACGCAGCGATGACGATCAGCGCGGGGATGTAGTTGCCGTATGCCGAACCGACCTGCGTGCCTTGACGCACCATCTCCAGGAAGGTGATCTGGTAGCCGATCGCGGTGTCCTTGAGAACGACCACCATCTGTGAGACCAGCACGGGCAGCATCGACGTGATGGCCTGCGGCAGCAGGATTGACCGCATGGTCTGACCCCAGCTCAGGCCAAGCGCGGAAGCGGCCTCCGACTGTCCGCGGGGCAGCGCGTTGATGCCTGCACGGACGATCTCGGCGATGACGGCACCGTTATACAGCGTGAGGCCTGTGATGACGCCCGCCAACGCCAGGTGTTTGGACGGGAACATGTCGTAGTCCGCATACAGGAAGTAGGCGAAGATCATCATGATCAGAACGGGCACCGCGCGGAAGAACTCCACCACCACCGAGCATGGCCAGCGGATCGCGGGGTGGGCGGAGAGCCGACCCACACCGAGCAGGAATCCCAGCGCCAATGCCAGGACGATCGAGACCGCGGCGGCGATCAGCGTGCCCTGCACGCCGGGCAGGATGTACGTCTTCCACAGGTTGGCCGTCAGGAACGGTTCCCACTTCGCGGCACTCAGTTGACCCTTCGAGTTCAGCCTGGCGTATACCACCCAGATCACCACCGCGATGACCAGCGCTGTGACGGCATTGAATACCCGGTTCCGTGCCCGGGCGTGCGGTCCCGGCGCGTCGAAGAGAACCGAACCCGCCATCTACCGTGCCACCGCCAGTCGTTTACCCAGCCAGCCGAAGAACAGCCCCATCGGTAGCGTCAAGATCACGAACCCGAACGCGAAGATGGCGCCGATATAGAGCAGCGCCGCCTCGTTCTCAATCATCGTCTTCATCAACAACGCAGCCTCCGCCACGCCAATCGCGGACGCGATAGTGGTGTTCTTCGTCAACGCAATCAACACCGAGCCCAGCGGAATGATCACGGCGCGAAACGCTTGTGGCAGCAGGATGATTCGCAGATTCTGACTGAACGCCAATCCCAACGACCGCGCCGCCTCTGCCTGCCCGAGAGGAACCGTGTTCACGCCGGAGCGCACCGTCTCACACACGAACGCCGCCGTGTAGACCGTGAAGCCGAGTACCGCCAGCCGGAAGTTGCTGTCCTCGATCGACGTGAGCGACTTCGAATCCACCAGCGTGATGCCGAGCGTCTGGGCCAGTCCGAATGAGCAGAACAGGATGATCAGCGTCAGCGGCGTATTGCGTACCACGTTGACGTAGGCCGTCCCCATCCAGTTGAGCATCGGCACCGGCGAGAGCCGCATCGCAGCAAGCAGTGTGCCCAGGAGGAGTGCACCGATGGCCGAATACACGGTCAACTGGATGGTGGTCCAGAACGCCTCGAAGATCTGGCTCTGGTACTTGCTGAACAGCTCCACGTCGGCGGGTGGCGCTTACTTGTCGACCGGCGGCGGCGAAGGGGCCGTGATGCCAGCGGGTCCAAGGTTCTTGTCGAACGCCGCCTTCCAGGAGCCGTCCTGCTCCATCTTGGTGATCGCGTCGTTGATCTTGGTGCGCAAGTCGGTGTCGCCCTTCTTCAGGCCGATGCCGTAGTGCTCCTCGGAGAACGGCTTGCCGACGATCTTGAAGGCGCCCGGGTTCTGCGCGGCGTAACCGGCCAGGATCACCTCGTCCGTCGTCACGGCGTCGATCGCGCCGTTCTTCAGCGCCTCGACGCATGCCGAGTAGGTGTCGTACTGCTGCAGCTGCACGCCGGGGTACTTGTCCTTGATGCGCTGGGCAGGTGTCGATCCCGACACGGAGCACAGCTTCTTGTTGTTCTGCAGCGACTCGGCACCGGTGATGTCGGTGTTGTCCGCCTTGACCAGCAGGCTCTGCCCGGTGAGCAAGTAAGGCCCGGCGAAGTCGACCTTCTGCTTACGCGCATCGGTAATGGAGTAGGTGGCGGCGATGAACTTGACCTGACCGTTCTGGATCAGCGTCTCGCGCTGGCCGGACGGTGATTCCTTCCACTCGATCTTGTCCTCGTTGTATCCGAGTTGCTTGGCGACATACTTCGCGACGTCGACGTCGAAGCCGCTCATCGTTCCGTCCGGGTTCTTCAATCCGAGGCCGGGCTGGTCGAACTTGGTGCCGATCACAATCGTGTCGCCGGCACCGCCGCCGCCACCACATGCAGTCGCCGAGAAGGGCAGGGCGATAGCGAGTGCGACGGCCGCTGCGACTCGCACCTTGAGCGACGGCATGTTCGGTTCCTTTCGCCGGGACGTCAGTGCTTGAGAATCTTGCTGAGAAATTCTTTTGCGCGATCGGTTTTCGGGTTCCCGAAGAAGTCCGCGGGTTCGGCGGACTCGACGATCGCCCCGCCGTCCATGAAGACGACGCGATTCGCGGCGCCGCGGGCGAAACCCATCTCGTGGGTGACAACCACCATGGTCATCCCGTCCTTGGCCAACGACGTCATCACGTTGAGGACTTCGTTGATCATCTCGGGATCCAGCGCGCTGGTCGGCTCGTCGAACAGCATCACCTTCGGGTTCATCGCCAACGACCGCGCGATCGCCGCTCGCTGCTGCTGACCTCCCGAAAGTTGCGCCGGATACTTGTCGGCCTGATTGGCGATGCCAACCCGCTCCAGCAGTGACATCGCCTTTTCGCGGGCCTCGGCCCTCGACTTCTTGCGCACCTTCATCGGCGCAAGCGTGACGTTATCCAGAATCGTCTTGTGCGCGAACAGGTTGAACGACTGGAAGACCATTCCGACGTCGGATCGGAGCTGGGCCAATTTGCGTCCCTCGTCGGGCAGCACCTCACCGTCGATCGCAATCGTGCCGGAGTCAATGGGCTCGAGCCGATTAATGGTGCGGCACAAGGTCGACTTGCCCGATCCCGACGGCCCCAGCACGACGATCACCTCCCCGCGATCGACGTCGAGGTCGATGTCCTTGAGCACATGTAGGGCGCCGAAGTGCTTATTCACCGACTTGATCGAGATCATCGGCACGTCTGACGGAGTCGAATCGACCTCTTTCACATCAGACCCGGTGGTCTTCATGCGTCCAGACCTTACCCAGGGAACGCTCAGCTTGCCTGAATCTCGTGAATCCGCTCAGATCGCTGCACCGACGCGTCCGTACGATGGGGCCGTGACTCCGACGGTGGCGCAGCAGGTGAACGGGACCAGTCCCGGTCGCCAGTCGTGTCGCACCTATCAGGTCCGCACCTACGGATGCCAGATGAATGTGCATGACTCGGAACGACTGGCCGGATTGCTGGAAGCGGCAGGATACCAGCGCGCGGCCGAAGGAACCGACGCCGACGTCGTCGTCTTCAACACGTGCGCGGTACGCGAGAATGCCGACAACAAGTTGTACGGCAACCTCAGCCACCTCGTGCCGCGCAAGCAGGCCGACCCCGACATGCAGATCGCCGTCGGTGGTTGCCTGGCGCAGAAGGACCGCGACACCGTCCTGCGGAAGGCCCCGTGGGTGGACGTCGTGTTCGGTACCCACAACATCGGGTCGCTGCCGGCGCTGCTCGACCGTGCCCGCCACAATCGCCAAGCCCAAGTCGAAATCGTAGAGGCGCTGGAGGAATTCCCGTCATCGCTTCCTGCGGCGCGCGAATCCGCTTACGCCGCATGGGTTTCGATCTCCGTCGGCTGCAACAACACCTGCACGTTCTGCATCGTGCCCGCCCTGCGCGGCAAGGAGGTCGACCGCAGGCCCGGCGACGTGCTGGCCGAGGTGCAGTCCCTTGTTGACCAGGGCGTCCTGGAGGTCACGCTCCTGGGCCAGAACGTCAACGCATACGGGGTCTCCTTTGCCGCGGACGAACGCTTGCGCGAGGACCCGACAACATGGGCCGACGAGCCCAGCGACCGCGGCGCGTTCGCCAAGCTGCTGCGCGCGTGCGGGCGTGTCGACGGTCTCGAGCGGGTGCGGTTCACGTCTCCGCATCCTGCCGAGTTCACTGACGACGTCATCGACGCGATGGCCGACACCCCCAATGTTTGCCCGACGCTGCACATGCCGTTGCAATCCGGCTCCGACCGCATCCTGCGGGCCATGCGGCGCTCGTATCGCTCCGAGCGCTACCTGGGCATCATCGACAACGTGCGGGCGGCGATCCCGCACGCCGCCATCACCACCGACCTCATCGTCGGCTTCCCCGGCGAGACCGAAGAAGACTTTCAGGCAACGCTCGATGTGGTGGCCAGGGCGCGGTTCTGCAGCGCTTACACCTTCCAGTACTCCAAGCGCCCCGGCACACCGGCCGCCGAACTAGACGGGCAGCTGCCGAAAGCCATTGTGCAAGAACGCTATCAACGGTTGGTCGACCTTCAAGAGAGAATTTCGCTTGAGGAGAACACCGCCCAGGTCGGCCGCACAGTCGAGCTGCTGGTGGCCACGGGCGAAGGCCGTAAGGACGCCGCCACCGCACGGATGTCGGGACGCGCCCGCGACGGCAGGCTCGTTCATTTCGATCCGGCAGGTCTCGCTGTTCGGGCCGGCGATATCGTCACCACCACGATCTCCGGGGCTGCGCCGCATCACCTGATCGCCGACGGCACCCCGCACACCCATCGGCGCACCCGTGCAGGCGATGCGCATGCATCAGGCGAGAAGCCCCGCACGGGCGTCGGACTCGGTATGCCCGGCGTTGGAGTGAAACAGCCTGCACCGTCCGGGTGCGCCCGGTGACCGCAGGCGACCCGAACAAGGGTGAATTCGAAGAGTTCAAAGGCGATATCGAGGCTGCCGAACGTCGGGTGGCGGGCGAAATCGACCCGGGCGCAAGGGCGTTGGCGATCGCCGTCGCAGTCTTCGTGCTCCTGCTGACCTTCGTGCTGCCGCACACTGGAGACGCCAAGGGCTGGGACGTGCTGGTGGGTGACGACGCAGCGATCCGCAACGGCATTGCGTTGCCGTCACGGGTGTTCATATGGCTGGCGTTGGTGTTCGGTGTCGGCTTCTCGATGCTCGCGCTGCTGACCCGCCGGTGGGCGTTGGCGTGGATCGCACTGGCGGGATCCACGGTGGCGTCCTTCACGGGCCTGCTTGCGGTGTGGTCGCGGCAGACGGCGCCCGCGCATCACCCCGGCCCGGGCATTGGGCTGATCATCGCCTGGATCGCGGTGATCGTGCTTGCCTTCAACTGGGCCCGCGCGGTGTGGGCGCGCACTGCGCTGCAGCTCGCGGCCGAAGAAGAACGCCGCCGGGTAACCGCCGCGCGCCAGAAAAAGGGCCTCTTGGACACCTTCCCCGACGACACCGACGACACGGGCGACGCGTCGCAAAAGCCCTAACGTCTTCCCAGCGCCTCGGCCGCCGCGTCGGCCCACTGGCGCCACTGTTCGGCGTTCGCGCGCGCTTCCGCGGCGTCCTTCTCCCGCCCCGCCGCGCCGGCCTTCTCGGCCTGCTTCTCGTATTGCTCTGCGCGAGCACGGAATTGGTCGGCCCGGGCCTGCGCTTCGGGATCGACGCCTCCGGATGGAGCGTCACGCACCTTCTTTTCCACGGCGCGTAGTCGTCGTTCTAGCTCGGGGCCGCGCTCGCGGGGCACCTTGCCGATCGCATCCCACTTGTCGCCGATCGTGCGCATCGCGGCGCGGGCCGCGTCCAGGTCGGAGGTGTCGAGCTTCTCCGCCTCGGCCAGCAGCGCCTCCTTGGCTTCGGCGTTCGCCCTGAACTCCGCGTCGCGCTCAGAGCTTGCCGCATTGCGGGCGGCAAAGAACGTGTCCTGTGCGGCCTTAAACCGCTGCCACAGTGTGTCGTCGACGTCCTTTGCGGCGCGCCCGGCGGCCTTCCACTCCGTCAGTAGGTCGCGGAACGTGGCGCCGGTCGGACCCCAGTCGGTGGAGGCGGCCAGTTCCTCGGCGCGTTCGCACAGGGCTTCCTTGGCCTGCCGCGCTCCCGCGCGTTCGCGGTCGAGGTCGGCGAAATGCGAACCGCGGCGGCGGTTGAATGTCTCGCGCGCCGTCGAATACCGCTTCCACAGCGCATCATCGGTCTTGCGGTCCAGCCCGCTGATGGTCCGCCACTCCTCGAGCATTTCGCGCAGCCGGTCGCCCGCGGCCTTCCACTGCGTCGAGTTCGTCGCGAGATCCTCGGCCTCGGCGGCCAGCGCTTCCTTGCGAGCGGTCTGTGCGGCACGGTGCTCGTCGCGCTTGGCCCTGTCCGCTTGGGCGTGCGCATCGGCATGCTCGACGATGATGGCCAGCCGCGCGGCCAACGCGTCGACGTCACCCAGTACGTGCGCCTCGGGGAGGCTCTCGGCAAGCGAGGTCGCGGCCGCCTTGATCTTGCGGGCGTCGCCGGTCCCCGACTCCAGCCGCCGCTCCATCAGCGCGACCTCGGTGTTCAGGTCGTCGAAGCGGCGGCCGAAGTGCTCGAACGCAGCCTCGGTGTCACCGGCCTGCCACGAGCCGATCATGCGTTCACCGGATTCGGTGATCAGCCAGACGGTGCCGTCGGGGTCGACACGACCGAACCGGTGAGGATCGCTGGACACCGGTGCAGCGACCGTCTGCGCCGGCCGACCGGGGCGGGGGACGGGGCGCGGCAGTCCGGGCCGGGGGACGGGTTTCGGGCTGGGCTGCGTACCTGGCTCGCTGGTCGTCATATTCGTTACCTCGTAACCTCCGCGCGGAATACCCGCGCACCTGCCGCGCGACGCGGCGCCTGATAGCTCGAACGCTATTCAAACAGGTCGCAGCGGCCCGCGCCCACGCCTTTCGCGATGCACTCGCCTACGCTCTTCCCAACACAAATGAGAGGCCGTGGCGGTGGTGGTGCTCGCGACGGTCGCCCTGGCCCGCGGCGAGGCGGCCAGTACGACCAGGCAATCGGTGTGAGCATTAGTTTGGTTGGGTGCTGAGCGCCATCGCTATTATCCCGTCGGCACCCGTCATGGTCCCTGAACTGGCTGCAAGCGCGGCCGAGGAACTGGCGGGCCTGCGGCAGGCGGTCTTCGCCGCCGCAGCGTCGTTGCCGTCGAGGTGGATCGTCGTCGGAGTCGGCGCCGCCGACGCCGTTCTGGGACCGGACGTCGCAGGCACCTTCGCGGGTTTCGGGGTCGATCGCCGGGTCACATTGTCACCCGGCGCCGCCGACACACCCCGCGAACTGCCGCTGTGCGCGTTGATCGCGGGCTGGGTCCGCGGTGAGGCCAAGCCCGAAGCGCGGGTGCAGGTGCGGGTGTACGCCGCGGACCACGACGTCGGCGAAGCGTTGGCCCACGGTCGCCGGTTGCGCGCCGGGATCGACGAGGCGGTCGATCCCGTCGGCGTGCTCGTCGTCGCCGACGGCGCGCACACGCTCACTCCGCCGGCGCCCGGTGGCTACGAACCCGACTCGATACCAGCGCAGGCCGTGCTCGACGATGCGCTCGCGGCAGGCGATGCCGCCGCGCTGACCAGGCTGTCCGACACCATCGTCGGCCGGATCGCCTATCAGGTGCTGGCCGGGCTGACCGAAGCGCCTCGGTCGGCCAAGGAGCTGTATCGCGGCGCGCCGTACGGCGTCGGCTACTTCGCCGGCATCTGGATGCCATGAGGCCCATCGCGATCATCGGCCCGACGGGCACAGGAAAGTCGGCGTTGGCATTGGCCGTCGCCGAACGCGTCGGCGGGGAGATCGTGAACGCCGATGCCATGCAGCTATACCGCGGCATGGACATCGGTACCGCGAAGCTGCCGGTTTCCGAGCGTCGCGGTGTCCCACACCACCAGCTCGATGTTCTCGACGTCGACGAGACGGCCACCGTCGCCAGCTACCAGCAGGCCGCGGCCGCCAATATCGAGGCGATCGCCGCGCGGGGCGCGGTCCCGATCGTGGTCGGCGGATCCATGATGTACATCCAGTCGCTGCTCGACGAATGGTCGTTCCCCGCGACCGACGCTGCCGTGCGCGCCAGATGGGAGAGCAGGTTGGCCGAGATCGGCGTCGGCGCCTTGCACGAGGAGCTGGCCCGCGTCGACGCCGACGCCGCCTCGTCGATCCTGCCTACCGACGGTCGCCGCATCGTGCGGGCGCTGGAGGTGGTCGAGCTAACCGGACAACCGTTCGCAGCGTCCGCACCGGTGATCGGCACGCCAAGGTGGGACACCGCTATCCTCGGATTAGATTGGGACACAGCGATTCTCGATGAGCGGCTGGTCCAGCGGACCGACAAGATGTTCGCCGACGGGCTGGTCGGCGAGGTGAGGTCGCTGCTCGACACCGGCCTGCGCGACGGGGTCACTGCGTCGCGGGCATTGGGTTACGCCCAGGTCATCGCCGACCTCGATGGGGGCGGCGACGGAACCGCCGCCCGCGAGCCGACCTTCTACGGCACCCGCCGCTACGTCCGCCGTCAGCGGTCATGGTTCCGTCGCGACCACCGCATCACCTGGCTCGACGGCGGCGGCCCTGACAATGTCGAGCACACGCTGCGGATATGGCGACACGTATCCTGAACACGTGATGTTCGCCAAGGGCCACGGCACACAGAACGACTTCGTGCTGCTGCCCGACCCGGAAGGCCTGCTGTCGCTGACACCGGCGGCGGTGGCCGCGTTGTGCGACCGGCGCCGAGGTCTTGGCGCCGACGGGGTGCTGCGGGTGACCAAGGCAGAAGCTGCGCTGGCCGGCGGGGTGTTCGACCGGCTGCCCGAGGGTGTTTCGGCAGGCGATTGGTACATGGACTACCGCAACGCCGACGGCTCCATCGCGCAGATGTGCGGCAACGGGGTGCGGGTGTTCGCGCACTACCTGCGGGCAACCGGGCTGGAGAGCCGTGACGAGTTCGTCGTTGGCTCGCTTGCCGGGCCTCGCCCCGTGGTGCTGCACCAGTGGGACGACACCACTGCGGACGTCACGGTCGAGATGGGCAAGACCAACCAGCTCGGCAAGAGCGAGGCGATGGTCGGCGGACGGCCGTTCGCCGGGCTGGCCATCGACGTGGGCAACCCACATCTGGCATGCGTCGACCCCGACCTCACCCTTAGCGAACTCGCGGCCCTCGACGTCGCCGCACCGGTTTCGTTCGACCGCACGCAGTTCCCCGACGGGGTCAATGTCGAGGTGCTGACCGCGCCGCAGGGGGGAGCGGTGTCGATGCGGGTACACGAGAGAGGTGTCGGTGAAACGCGATCGTGTGGCACCGGAACAGTCGCCGCCGCCGTCGCGGCGCTGGCATTCGACGGCGCGACGACGGGCACGCTGCGGGTGTGCATCCCCGGCGGTGAGGTCACTGTCGCAGTCACCGATGCCAGCAGTTACTTGCGTGGCCCGTCGGTGTTGGTGGCTCATGGCGAGCTGTCAGAGGAATGGTGGCAGTCCCATCAGCGTTAATTCGGGTGCACGATCCCGTCGTGGCGTGCAAACCTGTTAGGGCTTATGACTTCTCCCAATTTTCCCGTCAGAGGTATCCCGAGTTCGGGTGAGCTGGCGCTCGAAGACCGCGCCGCGCTGCGCAGGGTCGCCGGTCTGTCAACCGAACTGGCCGACGTCTCCGAGGTCGAATACCGCCAGCTGCGCCTCGAGCGGGTCGTGCTGGTCGGCGTGTGGACTGAGGGCAGCGCCGCCGACGCCGAGGCCAGCATGGCCGAGCTCGCCGCGCTCGCCGAGACCGCAGGCTCCGAAGTGCTCGAGGGCCTCGTCCAACGTCGCGACAAGCCGGACCCGTCGACCTACATCGGCTCTGGCAAGGCGCAGGAGCTGCGCGAGGTTGTGGTGGCCACCGGGGCCGACACCGTGATCTGCGACGGCGAACTGAGCCCGGCGCAGCTCAACGCGCTCGAGAAGGCGGTCAAGGTCAAGGTGATCGACCGCACCGCGCTGATTCTCGACATCTTCGCCCAGCACGCCACCAGCCGCGAAGGCAAGGCGCAGGTGTCGCTCGCGCAAATGGAGTACATGCTGCCGAGGCTGCGTGGCTGGGGTGAGTCGATGTCTCGCCAGGGTGGCGGCGCTGGCGGCAGCGGCGGCGGTGTGGGTACCCGCGGGCCTGGTGAGACGAAGATCGAGACCGACCGTCGTCGTATCCGCGAACGAATGTCCAAGCTGCGCCGCGAGATCAAGGACATGAAGAAGATTCGCGACACCCAGCGCAGCCGTCGGCTGGCCAGCGACGTGGCCTCAATCGCGATCGTCGGCTATACGAACGCAGGCAAGTCCAGCCTGCTCAATGCGCTTACCGGCGCGGGCGTGCTGGTGGAGAACGCATTGTTCGCAACCCTCGAACCCACAACGCGCCGTGGGGAATTCGAGGATGGCAGGCCCTTCGTAGTCACCGACACGGTTGGATTCGTGCGGCATCTGCCGACCCAGCTGGTTGAGGCGTTCCGCTCCACGTTGGAAGAGGTCGTCGATGCCGACCTGCTGGTGCACGTCGTCGACGGCGCCGACGCCAACCCGCTGGCGCAAATCAACGCGGTCCGGCAGGTGGTCAACGAGGTCATCACCGACCAGGATGCCAAGCCCGCCCCAGAGCTGCTGGTGGTCAACAAGACCGATGCCGCAGGCGATCTGGCGATGGCTCAGCTGCGCCGCGCGTTGCCCGACGCAGTGTTCGTCTCCGCGCACACCGGCGATGGCCTTGACCGGCTGCAGCAGCGGATGGCGGAGCTGATTGCGCCCACCGACACCATCGTGGACGTGACGATCCCGTACGACCGCGGCGATCTCGTCAACAAGATGCATGCCGACGGCCGGGTGGATGCCACCGAGCACACCGCCGACGGCACCAGAATCAAGGCACGGGTGCCGATCCCATTGGCGGCAAGCTTGCGCAAGTTCGCGACTTTTTGATCGTTCGCGCAGTCAGTCGAGGTCGTAGACGTCGGCGGCGTCGGCGGCCATCACCCGTTGCGCCAGTTGCGCTTTCAGTTCGTCGAGGTGCGCTTCCTGCTCATCGGTGCGGTTCTCCTCCCGCGCCAGGTCGATGAACTCGTCGCTGACGAAGCCGTCGCGCAGCACCAGCGTCGCGGCCTGGTCGCCAATCATCACTTCAAACACGAAGTCCTCCCGTAGGCGGCCGAGGTCCGACCTGACCAGTGATCGGTCAACTGTGTAGCGGCCGTCGGTGACCGCCCTAGTCACCGCCTCGAAGCCGTCACGCGCTCCCGGGCCACGAAACGCGGTGCGCACCACGACCTCCCGCCGCGGGGGCGGGCCGTCGGGGCAAAGCGTCGCGAACGCCCGCTGCATGACCTTGAACGCCATCGCAACACCAGCGGGGGAGTGGACTCCGTGGTAGCGCATCATGTCGTCGAACGTGAACGTGAATGTCCGGCCCCGCTCTTCGACGGTCAGCGCCTCGGTCATCGGTCGACGATCACGGGACGCTGATGTGTCCGCACCGGCGGCAGCGGGCCGTCGAACTTCTCTACCTGAACCAGAACATGTGCGCCGGTGCAGCCGCGCGCCAGCGACGACGTACCGACGTCGTCGGTCAGCACGTTCGGGTTGCCGTGCACGCACATGGCGTCCGGGTCGGCGGGGTCGGCCGGATCGAACCAGGCTCCCGTCGACAGCTGTACCACGCCGGGCCGCAGGCGATCGTCGACCACCACGCCGGCCAGGCAGGCACCGCGGTCGTTGAACACCCGCACCACGTCGCCGTCGGCGAGTGCCGCGCGCGGCGGCGTCGGCCGGATGCATCCGGATCGGTTCGCGTCCCTGCACTTTCGATGCCTGGCTGACGGCGCCGATGTCGAGCTGGCTGTGCAGGCGGGTCGCAGGCTGGTTGGCAAGCAGGTGCAGCGGGATAGCGAGCCGCGAGCGAGCCGCCGAGCCATTCGGACGGCTCGAACCACTTCGGGTGGCCTGGGCAGTCGTCGTAGCCGAAACCGTCGATGTCTTCAGAGAAGATCTCGATGCGGCCGCTGGGTGTGCGCAGCCGGTGGCCCTTCGGATCGGCCCGGAAGTCGGCCAGCAGGGTCAGCCCGTCCTCGGTCGGCAACCGCAACCGGCCCCGCCGCCAGAACTCCTCGAACGTCGGCACTGCGAAATCCAGTCCGGCGGCCCACTTGTCGTACAGGTGCACGAGCCATTGCCGCGCGGTTCGGCCTTCGGTGAACTGCGCGCCGAACCCGAGGCGGTCGGCCAGCGCTGCGAACGTGGTGTAGTCGTCGCGGGATTGCTCGTACGGCTCGGCCAGCTTCGGCATGGCCATCAGCAGCGGGTCGTTGCGGGAGCCTGAGTAGTCGTCGCGCTCGAACGCCGTGGTCGACGGCACGACGATGTCGGCGTGCTTGGCCATCGCGGTCCAGTACGGGTCATGCACGACGATTGTGTCGACGCGGCCGAGCGCGCGCCGCAGTCGGGAGATGTTCTGGTGGTGGTGGAACGGGTTGCCGCCGGCCCAGTACACCAGCTTGATGTCGGGATACGTCAGCCGTCGTCCGTCGTAATCGAACTGCTCGCCGGGATGCAGCAGCATATCGCTGATCGCCGCGACAGGGATGAACGTTCGCACCGGATTGGCGCCTTGTGGCAGCGAGGGCAGCCCGAAGCGAAGCGGCGGCAGTCCCGGTTCGTTCATCGACCCGTAGCCGTGCCCGAAACCTCCTCCGGGAAGGCCGATTTGGCCCAGCATCGCGGCCAGGGTGAGGCCCATCCACGGCGCCTGCTCGCCGTGCCGGATGCGCTGCAGCGACCAGCTGACCGTGACGATGCGTGCGCCCCGCAGCCATCCGGCGCGCCAGCGCGGTCAGATCGTCGGCAGGCAGCCCGCAGATCTTGGACGCCCACTGCGGTGACTTCGCGACACCGTCGTCAAGCCCGAGCAGGTAGCGCTCGAAGCGGTCGTAGCCGGTGCAATACATGGCCAGGAAACCCCGGTCGGCCAAAGATTCGGTGGCCAGCACGTATGCCAGCGCCAGCATGATCGCGACGTCGGTGCCGGGCACCGGCGCGTGCCATTCGCACTCACCGTCGACATCGTCGCGCAGCGGCGAGAACGACACGATGCGTCCACCGCGGTCCCGCAACTGGCGCAAAGCGTGTCGGGCCGGGTGGCCGGTGGTGCCACCGTGGTTGAGGCCGGTGTTCTTCAGCGCAAGGCCGCCGAAGCACACCAGCAGATCGGTGTGTTCGACGATGACCTCCCACGAGGTGGACCGCTTGAACAGATCGTCGTGCGTGCCGACCACCCGCGGCATGATGACGCCGGTCGCGCCGAGGCTGTACGAATGCCGCGAAAAGGTATATCCACCAAGCAGCTTGAGGAATCTGTGCACCTGGCTTTGCGCATGGTGGAACCGGCCCGCGCTGGCCCAGCCGTACGAGCCGCCGTAGATCGCCTCGTTGCCGTGGGTGTCGACGACGCGCCGCAGCTCGCCGGCAAGGAGTTCGGTGAGCTCCTCCCAGGACACGGCGACGAACTCGTCGGCGCCGCGCCGCGTGCTCGGGCGGGGCCCGTCGCGCAGCCAGTCGCGCCGCACCGCGGGTGTGGCGACACGCGCGGAATGCCGAATAGCGCCGGGGAGGTTGCCAAGCAGCGGTGACGGGTCAGTGTCGCCGTCGAGCGGTGTCACCGAGGCGATGTCGCCGGACTCGATGCCCGCCGAAAAGGCGCCCCAGTGGGTCAGGCTCGTCGGGGCAAGGGGCATGTTCGACGAGTCTAGGACCGGGCCACGACGTTCTCCGTTCGCCGCCGCCCGCCCACCGACCAACCATCCGGTTGGATGGGGTAGCTTGTGCGGTAACAGCCCGTACCAGTCCTTGGAGGTCAGCCATGGGCAGCGTCGTCAAATACGACCGCACCCTGTTCGAGCCCGAGCACGATCTGTTCCGCGAGTCCTACCGCGGCTTTCTAGATCGCCACGTGGCCCCGTATCACGAGCAGTGGGAGCAAGAGAAGATCGTCGACCGCGGTGTCTGGCTGGAGGCCGGTAAGCAGGGCTTTCTCGGTATGGAGGTGCCCGAGGAGTACGGCGGTGGCGGTACCCCGGACTTCCGCTACAACGTGATCATCAACGAGGAGACCATCGCCGGGCGATATAGCGGTATCGGCTTCGGCCTGCACAACGACGTCGTCCTGCCGTACCTGATGCGGCTGACCAACGATGAGCAGAAGGCGCGCTGGCTGCCGCAGTTCTGCACCGGAGAAATCATCACCGCGATCGCGATGACCGAGCCCGGCACGGGCAGCGACCTCCAGGGCATCAAGACCCGCGCGGTCAAGGAGGGTGACCACTATGTGCTCAACGGCGCGAAGACCTTCATCACCAACGGCATCAATGCCGATTTGGTGATCGTGGTGGCGCAGACCGACCCGGACAAGGGCGCAATGGGGTTCTCGCTGCTGGTCGTCGAGCGCGGCATGGAAGGTTTCGAGCGCGGCCGCAAACTCGACAAGATCGGCCTCGACGCCCAGGACACCGCGGAGTTGTCGTTCACCGACGTCAAAGTACCCGTCGAGAACCTGCTCGGCGACGAGGGCTCGGGCTTCGTCTACCTGATGCAGAACCTGCCGCAGGAGCGCATGAACATCGCGGTGATGGCTGCCGCTGCGATGGAGGCTGTGCTTGAAGAGACCCTGCAATACACCAAGGAGCGCAAGGCATTTGGCCGCCCGATCGGCAGCCAGCAGAACAGCCGGTTCCTGCTGGCCGAACTGGCGACCGAGGCCACCGTGGTGCGCATGATGGTCGACGAGTTCCTCAAGCTGCATCTCGAGAAGAAGCTGACCGTCGAGCAGGCCGCCATGGCCAAGTGGTACTCCACCGAAAAGCAGGTCTACCTCATCGATCGCTGCCTGCAACTACACGGCGGCTACGGCTACATGCGTGAATATCCGGTCGCGCGGGCTTATCTCGATTCGCGCGTGCAGACGATCTACGGTGGCACGACCGAGATCATGAAGGAGATCATCGGCCGCAGCCTGGGCGTATAGAACCGTCCCAGTTCGACTCACGTCGGCGCGCCGGTCCGAGGTTGCGCTGTATCGCGGACACGCCTTAGTTATCGTCGTTTGACACGGTCGCGAACGCGATACTTCACGTGGCTGGTCGGATGACGAAACGGGGCATGGTGCACAGCGGGCTGATCGCGCGGACGACAATCGGCCTGTTGAGCGCGGCGGTCCTCATTTTTCGGGCCCCGGTCGCAGCGGCCACTCCGGACTCCGACGCCGACGCGGCGATCAGCGCCGCTTGGGATGCAGGCGGCGGTGCCGCCGGTCCGCTCGGGCCCAAGGACGGTGGGGTTTACCCGGTCGGTGAAGGGTTCGGACAGAACTTCGCAGGCGGCAAGATCTTCTTCACCCCCGCCACGGGCGCTCACATCATGACCGGCCTGATTCTGGACAAATACCAATCGCTTGGCGGACCGGCAGACAGCGACCTCGGATTCCCTACCATCGACGAGGGGGCGGGGCGCGCACCGGACAGCCGCAACACCACGTTCAGTGCCGCCGACAAGCCCGTCATCTTCTGGACCCCGGACACCGGGGCCCGGGTGGTGCGCGGGCCCATCAACGCCGCCTGGGACAAGCTCGGCGGCTCCGCGGGAACGCTCGGCGTGCCCACCGAGGACGAGACCTACGGCGGTGCCGTCGTCAGTCAGAAGTTCACCGGTGGCGAGGTGTCCTACGAC
The DNA here is from genome assembly GCA_963835075.1 of uncultured Actinomycetota bacterium. Classification (GTDB taxonomy): domain Bacteria; phylum Actinomycetota; class Actinomycetes; order Mycobacteriales; family Mycobacteriaceae; genus Mycobacterium. Next base: position 37,533 of record CAWIEE010000017.1, read on the forward strand.
AGGAAGGTCAAGACGTTCACCACGGTCCCACCGGATCTGGGTGGGCAGCTCGCGGACCTCCAGATTCCGGACGATCCCACGTCGGCCATCAACGCGGCCCGGCGCGCAGCCGGGGGAGCGCTGGGCCCGCTCGGTGCCGCACAGGGGCCGCCGTACCCGATCGGCCGCGACGGCCTCGGGCAGAACTTCGCTGGCGGCAAGATCTTCTACAGCCCCGAGACGGGCGCGAACGTCGTCACCGGCCAGGTGCTGGTCAAGTACGAGAGCGTAGGTGGCCCCCAGGGCGATCTGGGCTTCCCGGCGTCCAGCGAGATCGACGGCGGCCTCGCGACCGAGAGCCGGATGAGCAGCTTCGCCGCCGAGGACAAGCCCGTCATCTTCTGGACGCCCGACTACGGCGCGGTCATCGTGCGCGGTGCGATGGATGCCGCGTGGGAGAAGCTCGGCGGTGCGACGGGCACGCTCGGCGCGCCGATGGCCGACCAGACCGAGAACGGGGACGTCATCACACAGCGCTTCAGCGGTGGGGTGATCTCCTGGGACCGGAACAAGAAGACCTTCAGCACGGAGCCGGGAAATCTCGCTTCTCAGCTGTCCGGCCTGCAGGTTCGCGGAGTCGAGCAGCCCAAGCCGGCAAACAATGCCGAGGCCCCGAATACCAACGGCCACAAGTGGTTTCAATGGACGTGGTGGTGGCTGCTCGCGATCGTTCCCGTGGTAGTCCTCGTCGGCCTGGTGGCGTTCGCGACGATACGCAACCGCAGGCACGGCGCGGACGACGGACTCGACGCCGACGATCCGGATTTCGCGTTCAGCGCGCCGTCCGGCTACGGAATGGCGATCGCCGAACAAGAACCATCCGATGACCACTCCGCGGAGTTCTTCGGCGATCGCTACGCGCGGGAGGGGTTGGGGTCGCCGCCTGCTGCATCAGCCGGCCGCGACTATCAGCAGGAGTCGATCAGCCCCTGGGGGTCTGCCCTCCACTCCAGCGAAGCGGATACGTCGCAGGAACCCGTTGCGGTGCAACAGGATCACCACGATGAGGCCGAAGACCCCGACAGGATTGATACGACGCCAACGCGGGTGCCGACCGGCGTCGACCCCCTGACCGACACCGGCCGCCATGCACGGGTCGAGATCGACGAACCCGCAGCGAACGCCACTGCCCTGCACCTGCCGCTCGAAGATCCGGGCCAGGCACCGGACGGCTATCCGATCAAGGCAGACACCAAGTCCGGGCTGTACTGGGCACCGGGCAGCTCGCTCTACGACGACGCGAGCGCCGAAATCTGGTTCGCCAGCGAAGAAATCGCTCGCACCAACGGCTTCGTCAGGGCAAATTAGGCGCGGCTTAGGACCCGAAGGACTCGAATTCGCCGTTAGATCTTGCGGATGACGGTGACAACCTTGCCGAGCACGGCGGCATCGTTGCCGGGGATCGGATCGAACGCCGGGTTGTGCGGCATCAACCACACTTGACCGCGCGTCCGCTTGAAGGTCTTCACGGTGGCTTCGCCATCGATCATGGCCGCCACGATGTCCCCGTTGTCGGCGACATTCTGCTGGCGTATGACGACCCAGTCGCCGTCGCAGATGGCCGCGTCGACCATCGAGTCGCCAACCACCTTCAGCAGGAACAGCGACCCTTCACCAACGAGCTCGCGTGGCAGCGGGAAGACGTCCTCGACGGCTTCCTCGGCCAGAATCGGCCCGCCCGCTGCGATGCGGCCGAGCACCGGCACGAACGTGGGCTCCGGTAGCGCATCGGAGCCTGCCACGTCGGTGGCGACGATCGGCGTCACGGCCTCATCGGAGCCGCGCACGTCGACCGCGCGCGGCCGGTTAGGGTCGCGGCGCAGGTAGCCCTTGCGTTCCAGTGTGCGCAGCTGATGTGCCACCGACGACGTCGATGTCAGGCCGACCGCATCGCCGATCTCCCTGATGCTGGGCGGATAGCCGCGAGACGTGACCGACGCGCGAATGACGTCCAGGATGGTGCGCTGACGCTCGGTCAGACCCGCGCGGGTGCCGCTGCTGTCTTCGCTCATGGCGCCGAATGTAGTCCGCGTCGAACGAATAATCAAACATGTGTTCGAGGCGTGTCGCACTCGAAGGGGTGGCCCGCCCCTGCCGCGGAAATTTGTCGGTGGGCTGCCCTATCGTTTGGCAACAGTTCGATCACATGTTCTATTAATCGAACACCTGAGCGAGTACATTCGAACACAAGAGCGAACGAATCGCGGAGTGGAAGGCAATCAGATGACGATCCTCGAAACCCGAGCAATCCAGCCGGCGCCCGTGGTCAGGCCGGGATTCCGGCCTGCCGACACCCGTCGGCGGCCGCGGTCGAACCGGCCCGCAGTCGCCCCGATGCGCTACCGCGGCACCGGGGTGGTGATGTCGCGAGCGATCCACCGCAGACGGCCCATCACGCCTGCGACCACAGTGGTGCTCGCGCTGATCGCCTCGGCGATCACCGTGTGGCTCGGACTGGTCGCCCAGTTCGGCGGGGTGACCGGAGTCGAGACGCCGGTGCCGGGCAAGCTGGCCGTGGTCCAGGTGCAGACGGGGGAGACGCTGCAGCAGGTCGCGCACCGGGTCGCCCCCGACGCGCCGGTCGGCCAGGTCGTCGAGCGCATCCGTCAGCTCAACCAACTCGACTCCGTGGCGCTTGACGCCGGTCAGACGCTCATCGCACCCATCGCGTGACGGTGCGCCGTGAGCGGTGAAAGATATTGCCGCGCAACGGCTCCGGTAGGCCAATCGACGACAGGTGTCTCAATCGCACCGGCGCTGGGCTTCCCGGTCGGCACGCAGGTACGCTCGAAGAGGTTCGAGGTGGTTGTTTGTCGTGGCGGCGAAGGAGCGGTGATGCACTGTCCGTTCTGCCGTCATCCCGACTCCCGCGTGGTCGACTCCCGCGAAACCGACGAGGGCCAGGCGATCCGGCGGCGCAGATCGTGCCCGGAATGCGGTAAGCGGTTCACCACGGTGGAGACCGCGGTGCTGGCCGTGGTCAAGCGCAGCGGGGTCACCGAGCCCTTCAGCCGCGAGAAGGTCGTCCGTGGTGTGCGCCGGGCCTGTCAGGGCAGGCAGGTCGACGACGACGCCCTGAATATGCTCGCCCAGCAGGTGGAGGACACCGTGCGGGCGACCGGCTCACCCGAGGTGCCCAGCCATGAGGTCGGTCTGGCGATCCTGGGCCCGCTGCGCGAACTCGACGAGGTGGCCTATCTGCGGTTCGCCTCCGTCTACCGGTCGTTCTCGTCGGCAGAGGATTTCGAGCGAGAGATCGAAGCGCTGCGCGCGCACCGCGAGGTTCCTGCGCAGAACTGAGTCTCCAGCCGGCGTCAGTCGAGCTGCTTGATTCCGTCGCTCACCACGTGGCCCGCGATACGGACCCAGCCTTCGGGGCTCCACCGGGTATGGATCACCGACCCCTTGCCCTGCACGATGGTCAGGTCTCGGCTGAGGTAATCGGTGATCCGCACCGCGGCCGCTCCTGTCGCCTCGTCCTCGGGCACTCCGAGGTTTGCCGCGAACATCCGGGACCGCAGCACGCCCTGATCGCTGTCGGTCCATGTCCACAAGTAGTTCTGGATGTCGTCGGGATAATCGTCCGGGTCCGCCGCGAACAGTTCGTCAGTCGACTCGAGGTCATAGATAGCGAACTCCGGCGCCCACTCCGATCGCGCGCTCACTGCGGTGAGGTCATCCTCGTAGGCGATCTGCACGATCCCCGCGGGCACCTGCAGAGTGTGGACGGGAGTGCCTCTCTCGCGCAGCCACCACGACGCGCCGACGGTCGGATGTCCCGCGAACGGTAATTCGGTCGCCGGGGTGTAGATACGCGCGCTTGCCGTACTGGTTCCATGCTCGGGCACATCGATGAATACCGTTTCGCTGTAACCCAATTGGGTGGCGATCCGCTGATGATCGCCGGCGGCCACCGTGGTCGCGTTCACCACGCCAAGAGGGTTGCCGAACCTGCCGCCCGGGTCTGTGAACACGCGCAGCACCGTCACGTCGATGGCCATGGTGCCGATGCTACGTGGTGACGCGGAAGCGACGGTCAGGTGGCGCTGCGCTCGTCGGCGCCCATTGCGTCGAGGACCGCGACCCGGGTGTCGACAGATCCGGTGATCGCGCTCTCGCTGATGCCCGTACGCAGCAGGTTGCGCAATTGCTCCTGGTCGTAGTGGGCGGGTTCGGTGGAATCGATGAACCGCTCGACCGCTTCGACGAAGCGGTCGGGATCATCGTGGAACGGGAAATGGCCTGAGCCCTCGAAGATCTCCAATTGCGAACCCGGCATTGCGGAGTGGGCCATATGGGCGTGGGCCACCGGAATCACGGAATCGCTGGAGCCCCAAATCAATTGCACGGGAACGGATTGTGTCAAATAACATCGGTCGAGCATGGTGACTACCTGGCCACGCCAGTCGACCACCGCGCGTAGTGTTCGAGCGAATGCAGAGGATGCGGTCGGCTCGGGCAGGTCAGCCAGGATCCGCAGCACGTCGGGCAGATCCCGGCCCAGCGGCGTTGACCCAAATACCGCGCCCGCGACTCGGCCCACGACCTGCATCGCAGGTAGCACGAGCGGCAGGCGGAGCAGTGCCAGCGCCTCGCTGCCCATCGGTACTGACGCGATGCGCAGCGCGATGTTGACGTCCTTGGTGACACCGCCGGCCCCGACCAGGATGAGCCGCTCGACCAGCTGCGGGAACTGGTAGGCGAACTGCATGGCCACGCCACCGCCGAGCGAATGGCCGATCACGGTGACGTTGTCGATGTCGAGCACGCTGAGCAGGTCACGCATGCCGTTCGCGTAAGCGGCCACCGAATAGTCGGCGCGCGGCTTGTCGGACTTGCCGTGGCCAAGCAGATCAGGGGCGATGACGGTGAAACGCTGGGCCAGCTTCGACTGAACCGTGCTCCACGTCGTGGAGTTGTCGCCGATACCGTGGATCAGCAGGATCGCGGGGCCTGACCCGGCCACCCGGTACGCGCGCCGGTATCCGTGGATGGTGCGGAACTCCAGTGAGGGCGTCACTTCACGCACCGTCCGCAAGTTGGGCTTTCGCTTCGTCATAAAGCCAACTCCGGAGCCAACATCGGTGTCGCGGTCAAGGTAGCCAACTTCGTCGTCGGGCCGGTGTGGTCAGTTGTCGTTCTCTTTGAACTTGTCGCCGTCCTGTTGTGCGAGGAACCGCTCGAACTCGGCGCCGAGTTCGTCTCCGCTGGGCAGATCCTCATCGCGTGCCAACAGTGACCTGTTCTCTTGAGCTGCGACGAACGCATCGTACTGTCGCTCCAGCGCCGCCACCACTTGAGCGACTTCGCTGCTTCCCTCGACCTGCTCGTTGATCTTGTCGTGCACCTCGGCCGCGGCTTGCGTCAGCGCGGCCAGCGGGATCTGTAGCGAGCCGCTCCTTGCGACCTCGGCCAGCAGAGACTCGGCGGCCGAAGGGTAATCGGTCTGCGCCAGATAGTGCGGAACGTGCACGGTGAAGCCCATCACCTCGTGGCCGTGCTGGGCCATCCGGAACTCGAGCAAGTTGGACACGCTGGCCGGCACCTGGACCTCACCGACCCACGGCGTGTGATCGGCGATCAGCTCCTTGTCGTTCGCGTGCGCCGTCATCGTGATCGGACGGGTGTGCGGCACCGCCATGGGGATGGCGCCGAGGCCTATCACCCGCCGAACGCCAAGCCGTTCTGCCAGCAGCCGAACCGCGGTGATGAACCGTTCCCAGCGCAGGTCCGGTTCCATGCCTGCGAGCAGCAGAAACGGCGTTCCGACGCTGTCATGCAGGGCGTACAGGTTGAGCTCGGGCTCGTCGTAGTTGGTGAAGTGGTCGGTCTTGAACGTCATCAGTGGCCGCCGCGACCGGTAGTCCAGCAATTCGTCGATCGCAAACGACGCCACCAGCTCGATGTCCAGGGTGTTCTTCAGATGCTCGGCCGACAGCCGGATGGCGTGGCCGGCGTCTGAAAAGCCCTCAAGGGCGTGGATCATCACCGGCCCACTGCCATCAGCTGATGACAGCTGCGGCGCGGGGAACTCCAGCTCATACATCCCGGTTTGCTCGGGTTGATAGCGCTGGTCTGGGTTATCGGCATTTTCAGCCATTGCTTCGCCTCCTGGCACCTAGTGTCGCGCATTTCGCGATAGATGCGATTGCGGCCTACCCAATTGTGCGAACAAAACACCGCCCACGCCGCATTCCACCAGGACCGCCGCGACCACGAGCAGAGGCGCGGGCCGCGGCGTTGGGGCAAGATCGGTGAGCATGCGCGTATTTGCGGTCAGCAGGGCAGTCCTGGTAGTCGGGCTGCTGGCCGCGTTGACCGCGCCGGCTGCGGCGTGTGCGAAACATTCCGCAGTGAAGCCAGCCGCCACCGTCGCCGCAAAGCCGCAGCCTCCCGACGCAAAGGCGCCGACCACCGCACGGCCGGTTCCGCCCGATCCGAGGGTCGGCGCGGTGTTTCTCGGCGCGGGTTCGCTGCACACATGCACCGGTGCAGTGCTGCACTCGGCCGCCGGTGACCTGATCCTCACCGCCGCGCACTGCGTCGCCGAGGGTCTCGACGCCACCTTCGTTGCCGGCCTGAACGACACCGCCGCACCGGAGGACGTCTGGCACATCGACGCGGTCTACCTCGACCCGCGCTGGGTGCAGAACCAAGATCCGTTGGCCGACTTCGCCATCGCACGGGTGAGCCGCGACACCGGCGGAACGGTGGAGGAGCAGGCCGGCGGCGGTCTGACGCTCGGACTCGCCCCGAAAGGGGGCACCGTCGTCGCGATCACCGGCTACGGGATGGGCGTCGGCGGCGGCCCGATCGGCTGCAGGACCGCCACGTCGGCGCCGACGAAAGGCTTTCCGGCGCTTGACTGCGCAGAGTTGGTCGACGGGCTCTCGGGCGCGCCGTGGGTCGACGGATCGACGGTCACGGGGCTGATCGGCGGGCTGAACGGTGGTGGCTGCGACAACGAAAGCATCTCCTACTCACCGCCTTTCGACGATGCGATCACACGGTTGCTTGCCCGTGCCGAGGCCGGTGGCCCTGCTGACGCCGCACCGACGGCGTTCAACGACGAATGCGAATAAAGGGCCTAGGCGCGGAACTGGTTCAGTGCACGCAGCTTGTTCATCACGTCCAGCGCGGCGACCTTGTAGGCCTCTGAGAACGTCGGGTAGTTGAAGACGGCGTCGACGAGGTATTCGACCGTGCCGCCGCAGCCCATCACCGCCTGGCCGATGTGCACCATCTCGGTGGCACTGGTGCCGAAGATGTGGACGCCGAGCAGCTTGAGGCTCTCGGTGTGCACCAGCAGCTTGAGCATGCCGTAGGAGTCGCCTGCGATCTGTCCACGCGCCAGCTCCCGGTACCGCGATACCCCGACCTCGTAGGGGATCGCCTTCTTGGTCAGGTCGACCTCGGTGGCGCCGACGTAGGACACCTCGGGGATGGAGTAGATACCGATCGGTTGCAGATCGGTCATGCCCTTGGCCGGTTCGCCGAACGCGTGGTACGCCGCCAGCCGGCCTTGGTCCATCGACGTGGCGGCCAGCGCGGGGAAGCCGATTACGTCGCCGACGGCGTAGATGTGGTCGACCTTCGTCTGGAACTGGCTGTCGACGACGATCCTTCCGCGGTCGTCGGTTTCGAGGCCGGCGTTGGCAAGGTCGAGATGTTCGGTCTGGCCCTGGCGGCCCGCTGAATACATCACGGTCTCCGCGGGAATCTGCTTGCCGCTGGCCAGCGTGGTGACCGTGCCGGCTGCGCCCACGTCTACGGCGGTCACCTCCTCGCCGAACCGGAACGTCACTGCGAGATCGCGCAGGTGGAACTTGAGCGCTTCGATGATCTCCGGGTCGCAGAACTCCAGCATGTTGTCGCGCTTCTCCACGACGGTCACCTTGGTGCCAACCGCGGCGAACATCGAGGCGTATTCGATGCCGATGACGCCGGCCCCGACTACGACCATGGTGGTCGGCAGGGACTTCAGGTCGAGGATGCCGTCGGAGTCCAGCACCCGGTCTTCGTCGAATTCGACGCCGGTCGGCCGGGCCGGCTTGGTGCCCGTGGCGATCACGATGAATTCGCCTCGGACGGTTGTTTTTTCACCGCGGGTCTGGTCGTCGACGCACACGGTGTGCTCGTCGAGGAACCGGGCGTGCCCGGTGTGGAGGTCGACCCGGTTGCGCATCAGCTGATTGCGCACCACGTCTTGCTCCTTTTTGATGACGTGGGTGGTGCGCGCCAACAGGTCGGCCGGGGTGATCTTCTCCTTGACTCGATAGCTGGCGCCGTATAACTCGCGCTGGGTCATGCCGGTGAGATACACCACCGCCTCACGCAGCGTCTTGGACGGAATAGTTCCGGTGTTCACGCAAACGCCGCCGAGCATCCGCCCGCGCTCCACGACAGCGACCGTCTTGCCGAGCTTCGCCGCCGCGATCGCGGCCTTCTGGCCGCCCGGACCCGAACCGATGACGACGAGGTCGTACTCCAGCATGGAACCCATGGCAAAAGGTCTACGCCGGTTGGCGCCGACTTGCACGCCGACGACGTCAATAGAGCGTGAATAATTGCCGCGGTGGCGCGCCTACGGGCCGATGGCGCTGCCGGTGAGACGATGAACCAAATGGTCAGCACACTCTCGCGGTGCGTGCGCTGCTGCGCGGTAGCCATAGCGGCGATGGCGTCGCTTCCCGGCTGCACCCGTGTGATCCTTGGCACAGTCCATCCGGCGGCGCGCGGTGCCGAATCGGCTCCGATTCCGGTGGCGGACTTACTGATCGAACCTGGACAGTTTCCCGCCCGCTATCGAGTCGTCGTGCTCGACGCCACGGCGGTGGATCGGGCGCTGCAGGACGTCGACGGTGTCGGCGCCGTATCGGTCGTGAGCCCGCCGCAATGCGCACCTCCGCCGCGGGCGCCACAGGACACCGCTGCAGTGCAAGGCATCGACAGCCAGGACTCCAGCAGCCTCATCGTCACGGTGATGCGGCCTGCAGGGCCGCTGCGTGGCAGGGCCGAACAGCTAACGGCCTGCCCGTCGTTCACCGTAGTGCAGGGCAATGACGCGTCCACGGTCACGGTGACCGTCCTGCCCGCGCCGCCCGTGGACGCCGACGACAGCTACGCCGTCGACCAGACGGTCACAGCCGAATCGTCGGGTTCGATGCGCAGGACGCTGACGCTGGCTGCGCAGATCGGCGATGTGCGCGTGAGTGCCACCTGGCTGGACGACGGGCCGAAGGAAGCCGCGCCCGACGCAGGCCCGGCCACCCAGGCGTTGGATGCGCTGTTCACCGACGCGGTGCGCACGGTGCACCGCGTCGGCGGCCCGTAGCTTCGTCCCCAGTCGCGAATTCATCCACAGGCGCGGGCCCACGGCGCCCGCTGCGGCCATATCCGACGGCGCCGCTTGCGAGGTTGACGGGTATGACGACATCGCAATCGCCCGATTTTCACCTCAACCGGCCCGGCGTCCTGATCGCCGCCCTGCCCGCAGTACTCGGCTTCGTGCCGGAAAAATCGCTCGTGCTCGTCACCGTTGACCGCGGTGAAATGGGATGTGTTATGCGCGTTGATCTTTCGGACCAGCTTGTGCACTCGCTTGAGCATGTCGCCGACGTCGCGGCGGCGGCAAGGCCCGATTCGGCGATCGCAGTGGTGATCGACGAGGATGGCGTCAACTGCCGGATGTGCAACGACGAACACCGCCAACTGGCCGGCCTGCTCACGACCGCATTGGCCGATCGCGGCATCGAACTTCTCGCGGTACACGTCGTCGACCGGGTGGCCGCGGGTGGGCGCTGGCACTGCGCCGACGGCTGCGGTAACGCCGGCACCGTTGAGGATCCGTCGGCGTCACCGCTTGCAGCGGCCGCGGTCCTGGACGGCCGCAGGCTCTACGCCCGACGCGCCGAGCTGCAAGAGGTGATCGACGTCGTCGATCCAGCCCGCACCGAAGTGCTTGCCGAGGCCATCGAGGATTCCAAGCCGGACCCGGCCGAGCGGCCTGACGCCGCCGCGCGCGCCGACGTCGAAGCGGCCATCGCAGCGGCCGCGCGGGTGTCCGATGCCGCCGAACTCGGCGACGACGTACTGGTGCGGCTCGCGTGGGCGCTGACCGACATTCGAGTGCGCGACACGTTGTACGCGCTCGCTGTCGGTGAGAACGCAGGGCAGGCCGAGTCGCTGTGGGCTGCGCTGTCGCGCACCCTGCCGGAGCGGTGGCGCGTCGAGGCGCTCGTGCTCCTGGCGTTCTCTGCTTACGCGCGCGGTGACGGCCCGCTGGCCGGAGTGTCGCTGGAAGCGGCACTGCGTGGCGACCCGACACACCGGATGGCAGGCATGCTGGACACCGCACTGCAGTCGGGGATGCGGCCGGAGCAGATCCGCGACCTTGCGATCACGGGCTACCGGCTGGCCGATCGGCTCGGCGTGCAGCTGCCACCCATGCGGTCGTTCGGCCGCCGGGCGGGATAAGCAACTGCGGCTCCAACACATCCCCGAGTCGCTTCGCTCTCCGCGCAAGCGGGAGGTACCCCCAGCGCCGTCAGACCTTTTCGACCTTGACGGCGTGCGCCATCTCGTGTGGTAGTTCGACCTGTTCGTGGCCGGGGATCACTATCATGACGCCGCCATGGTCATTGACTTGCACGGTCACCCTGGCGTTGGGCACCACGCCGGCATCCTTGAGTCGGACGATCAAGTCGGCGTCACCCTGGACATGTTCGGTGAGCTGCCGCACCACGACCGCGACGGGCATCCCGGAGGGCAGCTCGGTGAGCCGCACCAAGTTCGCGTCCGCCTTCGCCAGCTCGTCGCCGACGCCGAGTTCGGAAAGGCCGGGAATGGGATTGCCGAACGGCGATGTAGTGGGGTTGTTGAGCACCTGCACCAGGCGGCGCTCGACGTCTTCGCTCATCACGTGTTCCCAGCGGCACGCCTCGGCGTGCACTTCTTCCCACGGCAGCCCGATCACGTCGACCAGCAGCCGCTCGGCCAGCCGATGCTTGCGCATCACGGACACGGCCAGCGCGCGGCCCTTGTCCGTCAGCTCGAGATGGCGATCGCCTGCGACGTGGAGCAGCCCATCGCGCTCCATCCGTGACACGGTCTGGCTGACGGTGGGACCACTCTGATCAAGGCGCTCGGCGATCCGTGCACGCAGCGGCACTACGCCCTCTTCCTCGAGGTCGTAGATGGTCCGCAGGTACATCTCGGTGGTATCGACAAGATCGTTCATTAGGCAACCCTCCGTCACGCCAGAGTCTACCGGTCACGGCACCTGAACTGCGGTGCTACGCCACGCCGACAGACGACGCGGCCACGTCGACAGACGATGCACAAGTGCGCCCCCGCGTGCAAAGGGAATGCCCGCCGGTGTCCCGGCGGGCATTCAGGGGGCACGTCTTTAGCTCGCGTATGACCGCAGGCGATCGGCGCGCTCGCCGTTGCGCAGCTTGGCCATCACCTCACGCTCGATCTGCCGGACCCGTTCCCGGGACAACCCGAAGAGCTTGCCGATCTGGTCGAGGGTGCGCGGCTGGCCGTCGTCGAGGCCGAACCGCAGCCGAATGACCTGCTGCTCGCGTTCGTCGAGCGTGGCCAGCACGTGGCGAATATCGGTGTGCAGCAGCTCGGAGATCACCGCATTCTCAGCCGACATCGCCTCGGCATCTTCGATGAAGTCACCAAGCGGCGCCTCTTCGTCGCTGCCGACCGGCATGTCGAGGCTCACCGGATCACGGCTGTGCGAGAGCAAGTCGGCGATCTTGTCGGCCGGGATGCCCGACTCCTCCGCCAGCTCCTCGTCGGTGGCGTCGCGGCCAAGGTTCTGATGCATCTCGCGCTTGATCCTGGCGAGCTTGTTGACTTGCTCGACGAGGTGGACCGGGAGGCGGATGGTGCGGCTCTGGTCGGCCATGCCGCGGGTGATCGCCTGACGGATCCACCAGGTGGCGTACGTCGAGAACTTGAAACCCTTGCTGTAGTCGAACTTTTCCATCGCACGGATCAGACCCAGATTGCCTTCCTGGATCAGGTCGAGCAGCGGCATGCCGCGACCGGTGTAGCGCTTCGCCAGCGACACCACCAGTCGAAGGTTGGCTTCCAACAGATGACTGCGAGCCGCTTCGCCGTCGCGCGCGACCGCAGCGAGATCACGTTTGCGGTTCTCGCCCAATCGCTTCCGTGAATCCAACAGGTGCTGCGCGTAAAGCCCTGCCTCGATGCGCTTTGCGAGTTCGACCTCGTCTGCCGCATTGAGTAGGGCCGTTTTGCCGATGCCATTCAGGTACACGCGTACAAGATCAGCGGCTGGACTCTGCGCGTCCAAATCGTGGTCAACGCGGGTTGTGGTGGCGTTCGCCATAACGGCCTCCTGGTCGGGCTGAACTGTCATGAGCTACAACGCCCATGTGCCCTAAAGAGTTCCCACCCGTCGGCCGTTTCACACCTTCTGATCTGCGGTTATTCGCAGTCGACCTGAGAATGCCCTGAGAATAGAGCCAGAAGTTCCTCAGCCTGGAACGTCGCGAGGCGCGTCGCCGTCATCCGGTTGCGGCGACGAGTGCGTCCCGCGTTCCAGAGCGGGGCGCTCGGCCGTCGGAAAGAGCGGTATCCGGCGGCGTGACTCGTAGCGCCGCGGCTCCTCCGCCCGCCGCGGAGGGCGGTCGTTGGCGATCAGCACTGCCATCCACGGCAGCGGCACGGATACCAGAATGATCGCCAATGAGACGAGCCCGTTATGCCAGATGCCGTACGCGACTGCCGCGAAGATCAACGCCGGGATTCGCCAGAACATCAGCGTCAGGTACCTGCGTACCCGCGCGCGGTGCTCCTCCTCGAAGGGAATCGCGGCACGGGTGATCAGGACGGGCCGACCGTCGTCGTCGAAACTCAGCTCAGGGCCGTGTTTCATAACTCCACTGTTCCACACTCGTCGTCCGCTGTACGCGCCGGAATTCTTACGGGCAAAATGGTCACATGCGAACCCAGACGATCGAGCGCACCGATACCGACGAACGCGTCGACGACGGGACCGACAGCGACACCCCGAAGGTCTTCCACTACGTAAAGAAGGACAAGATCGCCGAGAGCGCCGTCATGGGTACCCACGTCGTCGCGCTGTGCGGCGAGGTGTTCCCGGTGACGAAGGCGGCCAAGCCGGGATCGCCGGTCTGCCCGGACTGCAAACGGATCTACGAGCAGCTCAAGAAGTAGCGTCGTCGCCGTTGGTCGGCGCGGCCGCAGGCTCTTGTGCGGCACTGCCCCCGTTGAGTGACTCCGCCTTCTCCTCCAGCCACCAGCGCAGCCGTAGGGCGTGTGTCGCAGGCGCGGGCCACTCTTCCTGGATGGCGGCGTTCAGCTCGGCGCCCAGCATGACGGCGAACCCAAGGAAGAACGCGAACAACAGAAACGCGATCGGCGTCGCAAGCGCGCCATAGGTGTAGCCGGTGCTGGTGATCCACGTCAGATAGACCCGCAGTCCGAACGTGGCGACCAGAAAAACCACGGCCGCCAGGATCGAACCCAGGATCAGGCGATGCGATGGCAGAGGCTTGGGCAGTGACACGCGGTACAGGATGTTCACCGTGATCACCAGACCCACGAAAAGCACCGGGTAGTAGCCGTACTGCAACACCTTGTCCCAGCTGTCCGGCAGGAAGTCGGCGATCTTGCGCGGCCCCAGCGCGACCAGCGGCGCCGTCGCGATCACGAACACCAGCATGATCACGTACAGGCCGAGCGCGTAGAACCGTTGCCGCACCGGATGGCGGAGCGGCGTCTGGTCGTGCGCCTCAACGATCGCGTCGACGAACGCCGAGATGGCCGACGAGCCCGCCCACAGCGAGATGACGAATCCCAGCGACACCACCTCGCCGCGGGCACCCTTGACGATGTCGCGGACGGTCGGCGCGATGATCTCGGTGACGACGTTGCGGGAGAAGAATCGCCCGGCCGTGCTGATCAACTGCTCCTGGATCGTCGTCAAGGTCTCGGCCCCGAACAGCGGCGCGATGTAGGCCAGGCTTCCCAGCATCCCCAGCAGAAGGGGCGGCAGGGACAGCGCGCACCAGAACGCCGCCTGAGCGGATTCGGAAAAGATCGAATCGTCCCAGCTTTTGGACAGCGTTCGCCGCGAGATTTTCCATATGTGGTGACGGGATGGCGGCAGCGGCGGCGACTGGTCATTCATGACCAGTCCAGCATTACTGACGAACGGCGGTCCTGCCCAATCTCACGACTGATTGGCAGTTGCTACTCGGCCACGCTGACTTCGAGAGTGGCGGCCAGCTCGACCAGCTTCGCCTCGTGCTCGTTGGCGTGGTGCTGGCAGAAAAGAAGCTCGGCACCCGATGGGAGCTTTGCGCGTACACGGGCGGCGGCACCACAGCGATCGCAGCGGTCAGCCCTGGTGAGTTCGGGACTGGTGAGCGTTGCGTTCATGTCCACCTCCGTAATCCTTCGGGTATGTCTACTGTCTCAGACGTTTTCGGTTTCGGCCTTGTTCCCCGGGGGTTTACCGGTGTGTCGTGTCTCACGCTCATGTCGAGTTGCGAGGGGTGCAGGCTGGCGATATGCACCCGTCCCCGAGCACCCTGGTTCACCTTTGCAGCGCCGACGACTGGCGTTTTGCGGAGTCGCAGGGGGAACACCGCCCCCCGTCTCTCGGCGCCAGCGGGTTTATTCACCTCTCGACGCCTGAACAGGTACATCTGCCAGCCAACCGGCTGTACGCCGGCCGTACCGATCTGGTGCTGCTGCGCATCGACGTCACGGCGCTTACCTCACCTGTCCGGTGGGAGCCCGGTGTGGCCACCGATCCCGCCTCGATGGTGTTCCCGCATCTGTACGGACCGTTGCCCGTAGCCGCTGTGACAAGCATCACGTCCTACCGGCCCGGCGAGAACGGCCGGTTCGAGCCGCTGGACAGCTAGTCCTCGCGATAGGCGTCCACTTCGATCTCGACAAGCAGTCCGGGGGAGATGAGCGCGGATACCTGAACCAGGGTGGCGACCGGGCGAATCTCGCCAAAGACCTCCGCGTGTACCGCCGCGGCCTCCCGCCATAGCGAGATGTCGGTGACGAAGATGCGGGTGCGGACCACGTCGGCGAGCGACCCGCCGGCCTGTTGCAACGCAATTTCGATGCGCCGCAATACTTCTCGTGTCTGAGCGGCAATACCGTCTCCGTCGGCGGTGGTGCCGGCCACCACGATGAACGGCCCGGTGCGCACTGCCCGCGAATAGCCGACGATCGACTCGTACTCCGAGCCCGATAACACGGTGTGGCGCTGGGACATCAGTTCAAACTAGCCACGACTGTCGGCGGCGCAAGCGGTTTACAGTTCCGGCGTTGACTGACAACCTAGACTGACCCCTCGTGGGCATTTTGTTGGGCTTTGCGCCGTGGATCGTCTACTGGGTTCTTGTCGGTAACGTCCCATTCACCGCCGCGGTCCTGGTCGCACTCGCGGTTGCCGTGTTGTCCTTCGTCATCGGGCGTGTCAAAGGCAAGCCGGGGCGCACCCTCGAAATCGGTGCCGTTGCAATATTTTTGGTGCTGACAGTCTTGACGTTCACGCTGAGTCAGACGTTCATGGAGCGCTGGATCCAGCCGCTCAGCAACGCCGGAATCTTCGTCGTTGCGCTTAGCGGGGTGCTGATCGGCAAGCCATTTGTTCGGGAGTTCGCCGAAGTCGACCAGCCAAAAGAAGTCGTCGAGAGCCCGCTGTTCGCAAGGATCACCTCGCTGTTGACCTGGATCTGGGTCGCCGCGTTCGCCGGCATGACGGTGTCGTCGGCGATCCCACCGATCGTCTACGGCAAGGCGACGATCCTCGACACCAAGACGCCGCTGTCGTTCGTCTGCTATTGGGTCATCCCCTTCTCGCTGCTGGGCCTGGCGGCGCTCGCGTCGCGAGTCCTGCCCGAACGGATGACCCTTGGCGACGACGTGGTCCGCAACACCACTTTCGTTGCGTTCGCAGACGCGGAGATCGACCAGCTGATCTACCTCGCCACCGAGCACGCCAACCGTGAGGTAGGGGCGGGCAAGGAGCCCTACGACATCAGGATCGGCAGCAAGGGCGTTCCGTTGGTCGGCGACGAGACTCGAGAGTCATGGCCCTCGACGTACAAGGTGCGCGACCGCAAGCGCTAGAAGCGACGGCGAGCAGAAGGAGCGTCGATGACCACCCACGGCATCTCTGGGCAGGCGCTGATTGCCCAGGAGGCTTGCTTCGCGCGGGCGTTCGCGGATGGCGATCCGTCGGTCGCGCGGGAACTCTATCAACCCGACGTGGTGTACGTGAGTCCGACGGTGCGCCTGTTCGATTGGCCGGCCCGCATCGACGGCATCGAGCGCACGCTCGAGTTCATCGCACTCACCATTCGCGCCTGCCCGGCCATCCGCTACGAGGCGGTGGAGTACGCCATCACCGCAGGTGAGGACGCGGCGTTCGTCCGCGTGCAGTTCGACTGGACCGCGGGTGCGCAACGTCTGCGCTCGACGTACGTGGTGATCTACCGCTATCGCGACGGCCGGATCGCCCGCCAAGAGCTGTACTACGACCCGAGCGCGACGCTGGAGCGACTCGGGCCGATTGAGCGCTGAATCTCAGTCCAGGTAGTCGCGCAGCACCTGAGAACGGCTGGGGTGGCGCAACTTCGACATGGTCTTGCGACTCGATCTGGCGGATGCGCTCGCGGGTGACGCCGTAGACCTGGCCGATCTCGTCGAGCGTGCGCGGCTGGCCGTCGGTCAGGCCGAACCGCAGCCGCACCACGCCCGCCTCGCGCTCGGACAGCGTCTCCAGCACCGACTGCAGCTGATCCTGCAGCAGGGTGAAGCGACACCGCGTCGACCGCGACGACGGCCTCGGAGTCCTCGATGAAGTCGCCGAGCTGGGAATCGCCCTCGTCGCCGATGGTCTGGTCCAGCGAGATCGGCTCACGCGCGTACTGCTGGATCTCCAGCACCTTCTCCGGCGTGATGTCCATTTCCTTGGCGAGCTCTTCGGGCGTGGGCTCGCGGCCCAGGTCCTGCAGCAGCTCACGCTGGATGCGGCCGAGCTTGTTGATCACCTCGACCATGTGCACCGGGATACGGATGGTGCGGGCCTGGTCGGCCATGGCGCGGGTGATGGCCTGCCGGATCCACCAGGTCGCGTAGGTGGAGAACTTGTAGCCCTTGGTGTAGTCGAACTTCTCGACCGCGCGGATCAGGCCGAGGTTGCCTTCCTGGATCAGGTCGAGGAACGCCATGCCGCGGCCGGTGTAGCGCTTGGCCAGCGACACGACGAGGCGCAGGTTCGCTTCGAGCAGGTGGTTCTTCGCACGGTCGCCGTCGCGGCAGATCCACGGATAGTCGCGACGCTGCGCCGTGGTCAGCTTCTCGCCCTTCTCGGCCAACTCGGTCATCAGCTGGGTGGAGTACAGCCCGGCCTCGATGCGCTTGGCGAGCTCGACCTCTTCCTCGGCGTTGAGCAGCGCCACCTTGCCGATCTGCTTGAGGTAGGCGCGCACCGAGTCGGCCGACGCGGTGAGCTCGGCGTCCTTGCGGGCCTGCCGCAGGGCCTCGGACTCCTCTTCGTCCCAGACGAAGTCGCCGGAGGCCTTGTCCTTCTCGGAGGGTTCGGCGATGTCTTCGTCGCTTCGGCGGCGTGCAGCGGGCACCGCCGCCGACGCGATGGGCTTCTTGTCGCCCTCTGCGGTTTCGTCGGCGTCGTCGGCGACTGGTTCGTCGGCGTCGAGATCGTCGAGGTCGAGGTCGGGCTCGTCGACCAGTACGTCGGGTTCGGCGTCGAGGTCGTCGCCGGAGTCCAGTTCCGTCGTGGCCTCGAGACCGTCGACGGTCTCGGTCTCGGCAGCCTTCTTGGCGCGCGGTGCCGCTTCGCCGGCGGCCTTGGTCGCGGTGCCGACTCGGGCTTCGCCGCGGCGGCCTTCGTGGCCCGCTTGGCGGGGGCCCGCTTCGCGGGGATTTGGGGGCGCTGTGCGCTTCGCTGGCTCGTCGGTTGCGGTTCTAGCCTTCGTCGCTGCCACGTGCACCCTTTCGTCTTGCGGATTGCGGAGGCGTGGGCGTGCGCCACCGAAAAGCGTCGGCTGTCGAATGTCGGCGTTGATCTCAGCTCGGATACTCGCCGCTATCCGTTATGCGGCCGCCGTTGACCATTGTAACGACAGTGTGAGACACTGCCCGTCCGAGCGGCAAATTTGCTCGTCCGGCGAGCGCGCACGGGGCAGTCGATCAGCGGCTGGTGACGTCCACGTCGGCGGCCATCGCGGCGCCGACGATCCCCGCGGTGTTCAGCAGGGCGGCGGCCACCACCGGGGTGCGGTTCTTGAGCAGTGGGATCCACTTGTCGGCCTTGCGGCTGATGCCGCCGCCAGCGATGAACAGGTCCGGCCAGATCGCGTTCTCGATCGCGACCAGCACCGTGGTGACTTCCTCGGTCCAGCGCTCGTAGCTCCACCCCTTGCGGTCCTTGACCGACGAGGCGGCGCGGTGTTCGGCCTCCTTGCCGCCGACCTCGAGGTGGCCGAACTCGGTGTTGGGCAGCAGCACGCCGTTGTGGATCACCGCGGATCCGATGCCGGTGCCGAACGTCAGCAGCACGATCACGCCGGAGTTGTCCTTGCCTGCGCCGAACTTCTCCTCGGCGAGTCCGGCGGCGTCGGCGTCGTTGAGCACCGTCACCGGCTGCCCGCCGAGTTCGGCCGAGATGACGTCGCGGCGTTGTGCCGATCCAGCCCTTGTCGACGTTGGCTGCGGTGCTGACGGTGCCGTCGGTCACCACGCCGGGATAGGTGACGCCCAGGCTGCCGGTCCAGCCGAACTCGCGGACGACGGCGGCGACGGTCTTCGCGACCGCGGCGGGCGTGGACGGTTGCGGCGTCGGCAGCTTGAACCGTTCGCCGATGAGTGCGCCGGTGTCGAGATCGACGATGCCGCCCTTGACGCCGCTGCCGCCGACGTCAACGCCGAACCCGCGTCGCTGCGCGCCGTTGGTGCTCGGGTCGGCGGCTGGGGTGTCGGTGGCGGTCATGAGCGCTCCTCTTCGAGACGTCTGCAGGGGCGACGCGACCCACACATTAGTGCCTCGCGAAACACCATGTGGGCCTGCCGCGTAACCGGATGGGCTCGATATGTGTTGCGATTGGAGGCGTGACGGAAATCGACTCCGATCCCGAGAGCCTGCGGGCGGTCGCGGAAGGGCTGGCGGTCGAGGCCGCCGAATTCGTACGGCGCCGGCGCACCGAGGTGTTCGGCGGACCGCTGAGCCCGACGCGGGGGGTCGGCGGTGCGGTCGAAGAGCACGCCGACCGACCCGGTCACCGTCGTCGACACCGAAACCGAGCGGCTGTTGCGTGACCGGCTCGCGGTGCTGCGCCCCGGTGACCCGGTGCTCGGCGAGGAGGGCGGTGGCGCGGCACGGGTAGGGGCTGGCCGGCCGCTGTGGGTGCTGGACCCGATCGACGGGACGGTGAACTTCGTCTACGGCATCGAGGCTATGCGGTGTCGGTCGGCGTGCAGATCGACGGCGCGTCGGTGGCCGGTGCGGTCGCGAACGTGCCCACCGGAGAGGTGTTCTCCGCCGCGGTCGGTCACGGTGCCCACGTCCGGCGCGGCGGCGCCTCGACGGCGTTGCGCTGCACGGCCGTCGACGATCTGGCGATGGCCTTGGTGGGCACGGGATTTCGGCTACGCGCGCGAGCAGCGCGTTCGGCAGGCCGAGGTGCTGGCGCGGTTGCTGCCCGACGTCCGCGACGTGCGCCGCCTCGGGTCGTGCGCGCTGGACCTGTGCATGGTGGCCGCGGGCGGCTTGGACGCGTATTACGAAGTCGGCGTACATGTCTGGGATTGGTCGGCGGGCGCGTTGATCGCGGCAGAGGCGGGGGCGAACTCCTCCTGCCGCCCGTCGACGGGGAGGCCGGGCTGATCGTCGCTGCCGCGCCGGGTGCGGCAGCTGCGCTCACCGATGCGTTGCACCGCGGGGGAGCGTTGTAGCCGCGAATATCCGCGCGTCGCAACGGAATACCGGGTTAGCAGGCGGCGGTGTGG
>CAWIEE010000018.1:0-76168 GCA_963835075.1 uncultured Actinomycetota bacterium
CGATGATCCTGCAGACACACATCCACCGGGGGGCCGTCGTGGCCGCGCATGCGGTCGTCAACCGCGACATCGGTGAACTCGAGATCGTCGGTGGCGTGCCGGCCAAGGTCATCGGAAAGCGGGATCCGGACGCCTTGCAATACAGCGGCGAATTCAAGCTGCTGTTCAGCTGACGAACGGCGTCAGCGTTGGCGCAGGTGGCGCTTGATCCTGGCAAGCATCGCGGACAACCCTCGTAGGCGCAGCGGGCTGATCAGGGCCGCGAGGCCAAGGTCGGTATAGAAGTCGTCGGGTACGCCGAGGATGTCGTCGGCAGGCTGATGGTCAAGCCCCGCCGCCAGGATCGAGGCGAATCCGCGAGTCGTGGGCGCCTCGGCCGGCGCACAGAAGAACAGGCGGACATTCCCGCGGTCGGCGGCGTCGACGTGGAGAAAGAGCGGCGACTGGCATTCCGGCACCGGCTCCATCGCGGCTTCCTCGAGGTGGGCGGGAAGCTCGGGCAGCTCATCGGCGAACTCAAGCAGCAGCCTGAGCTTGTCCTGGCCGTCCACCTCCTGGAATTCGGACACGACCTCGGCCAGCGGCGCCGGCAACACGCCCATCGTCATCCCGGTTGGTCTCCTACCGCGATCGGCACCCGCACGGCGTTCCCGACTCGGTCCACGAGCCGTCATAGTTACGCACGCCGGGCAGCCCAGTAGGTGCGTAAGACGAACCAGGTGTGACTCGACCGCTCGCCGATGCGGCAGTACACCACGGTCTTGTCGTCGGCCTCGATGAAGCCGTACAGCTTCTCGAGTTCCTCGCGCTTGCGGAACCGCCCATTCTCGTCGGCGGCCTTGCTCCACGGGATTGATACCGCGGTGGGGATGTGACCGCCGCGCAGCGCGCCTTCTTCCGGATAGTCGGGCATGTGTGTCCGCTCTCCGGTGTACTCCTGCGGGGAGCGGACGTCGATCAGCGGCTGTGAGCCGATGATGTCGAGCACGCCTTCTTTGAATGCGCGGATCGGACTGTCGTCGCGGGCGACGACAGGGTAGCCGGTGGCTGGCCGATCCGGCACGTCCAGTGTGGTCTCGCGTCCGCTGGAGATCCACAGATCGCGGCCGCCATCGAGCAACCGCGCATCGGGATGGCCGAACAACGTGAACACCCACAGCGCGTACGCCGCCCACCAGTTGCTCTTGTCGCCGTAGATCACAACGGTGTCGTCGCGTGCGATGCCCTTGCGGTTCATCAACTCGGCGAACTGCTCGCCGTTGATGTAGTCACGCACAGTGGGTCGTTAGTCGGTATGCCAGTCGATTTCACCGCGCCCGGAATGTGACCGACGTCGTAGAGCAGCACATCTTCGTCGGATTCGACCACCACAGACCGGGAACGCCGAGATTTGACGACAGCCAGTCGGCAGTGACCAGCCGCTGCGGGTGCGCGTAGGACTGGAGTTCGGGGCTCGGATCAGGAGGTAACGGCACGCCATTGAGCCTACTGTGCCTGCGGCAAGCGTCGATGCACGCGTTGTGGCTAGGAGATGATTCAGATTCCGGGCAGGCGAACGAGCTGGGAGATCTCTCCGTACCGGGTCAGGCTATGGGTGTCGGTCAGTGGGTTGACGTCGGAATCGCACTCGACGTAGATCTTGCGGATATGACGGGCAAGTGATTGCGGAATACCCTTGACCACAGCGTCTTCCAGTCCTTCGATGTCAATCTTGAGCACGTCGATCTGACCGTGGGCAGCGATCACCTCTTCGAGCACCGTTGTGGAATTGCGGCTCTTCACCGTGATGGTCTGGCCCGTCGCTGCGCCGACTCCGCCGTATCGGCCCGTTTCCTCCCAGTCAAACTCGACTTCACCGTCGGCCGGGCCGACAGCCACCTGCTCGAGCGTGTAGCGGTCTTGGAACCGGGCGAGATTGACCTCGAGTCGTTCGATGTTGGCGGGCAGCGGTTCGAACAGATACGCGTGCACGCCGGGTCCGCGGGAAAGAAAGTAGGCCGCCGAGATTCCGATGTTCGAGCCGAAGTCGACGACGACCTTGTCTTCGGGTTCGGCGCGATAGTCCTCTCGGCAGAAGATCTCGTTCACCGTGAGCACGTCGTGCGCCGTAAACAGTCGCAGATCGAGCCATCCCGATGGCGTCTTCACCTGAGTGGTGAATGGGTAATCGCCACGTGACGTCAGGTAGCGACGAAACATCTGGGCAGGCTCTTTATAGAGACGCACCATATTCACCGCTGCGTGATAATGCCTGCGTTCGGATAGCGCTTTAGCTACCTTGCCGATATCGCGGCCACCTAATTGCACCTCGACAGCATAAGCGGTCTCACCTCCGAGAGTTCGCCCGGCAGCGTGATTGCTGGCTAACCGTCGCTGCCTGGCAGTCACCTCAGTGGATTGGCCTCCCACAGATCGACCAGCGACAGCCCCGCGTCCTGCAGTAGCCGCCTTGTCAGCGGCAGACCGATCCCGATCACCCCTGAAGGGTCTCCGCGAACCGCCTCGACGAACCAACCACCGAGGCCGTCCAGGGTGAACGCTCCAGCGACTCGCAGTGGCTCCCCGGTGCGTATGTAAGCATCCAGTTCAGTGTCCGTCGGTGCACCGAAAAACACAGTGGTACAGGTTGATTCGCCGCGATGATAAGAAACGGCGCCGTCGCGCATCCGAATGATGCAATGTCCGGTGTACAGGTCTCCTTCACTGCCTGCCATCTGCTGCCACTGCACCCGCGCCGCGTCGGCCGAATGAGGTTTGCCCACTAGCGCACCATTGCGGTACAGCATCGAATCGCAGCCAATCACGACGGAGTCCGCGGCGATGTCCGCCCCAAGGGACGCCACAACGGCATCGGCCTTCGCTACGGCCAGCGCGGTCGTTGACTCGTCGGGGGTGGCTTGCGGCCCCAGCCGCGCCATCACCGCGTCCTCGTCGACACCGGAGACGATGACGAGCGGATCGATTCCGGCCTGGCGCAACACTTTCCGGCGGCCGGAGGACGCCGACGCGAGGATTACCCGCGTCATTTGCGCATGTGCGTCCGTTCGACCAGCGTGACGCGTTGCCAGCTGAAAGTCGGGTAGCGCAGCCGGTCGACCGGATGGCCCCACAGGTTCTCTTCTTGTTCCCGCGGCTCCGGTGGCGTGCCGGACAAGGTGGCGAGCACGGTGATCACCGCGGCCATTTCGTCATCGGTCGGCCGACCCTTGACGACCTGAATATGCGATTCGTGGGCCTGCTGTTCGTCGCTCACAGTGGAATGTTCCCGTGCTTTTTCGGTGGCACCTGCATGATCTTGCGTTCCAGCAGCCGCAGCGACGTCGAGACGTAGCCGCGGGTGTGCGACGGCGGGATCACCGCGTCGACATAGCCTCGCTCGGCGGCGATGTAGGGATTGACGAGCGTGTCCTCGTACTCCTGCTGCAGTTCCAGCCGCAGCGCGTCAACATCCTCACCCTTCTGCGCCGCCTCCTTGAGCTGCGAACGGTAGACGAAGCCGACCGCGCCGGAGGCGCCCATCACCGCGATTTGGGCGGTGGGCCAGGCGACGTTGACGTCGGCGCCCATCTCCTTTGAGCCCATGACGCAGTAAGCGCCGCCATAGGCCTTTCGGGTGATCACCGTGATCTTGGCGACCGTGGCCTCGCCGTAGGCGTAGAGCAGCTTGGCGCCGCGCCGGATGATGCCGTTGTACTCCTGCTCGGTGCCCGGCAGGAACCCGGGCACGTCGACCAGCATCACGATCGGAACGTTGAAGCAGTCGCAGGTGCGGATGAACCGAGCCGCCTTCTCCGAGGCGTTGATGTCCAGGCAGCCGGCGAACTGGGTGGGCTGGTTGGCCACGATGCCAACGGGACGGCCGTCGACGCGTCCGAACCCGACGATGATGTTGGTCGCATAGCCGGCCTGAACTTCGAGGAACTCGTCGTCGTCGAGGATGCGCGTGATGACTTCGTGCATGTCGTAGGGCTGGTTCGGCGAATCCGGGATCAGCGTGTCCAGCTCGAGGTCTTCGTCAGTCAGGTTGTCTTCGATCGCGCCCGCGGAATCCGGCACGGCGTAGCGCGGGGGGTCGGCGTAGTTGTTGGACGGCAGGTAGGACAGCAGGTCGCGCACGTAGTCGAACGCATCCTGCTCGCCGGTGGCCACGTAATGCGCCAGACCCGACTTCGCCATGTGGGTGTGTGCGCCGCCGAGTTCCTCCATCGTCACCTCTTCGCCGGTGACGGTCTTGATCACGTCGGGCCCGGTGATGAACATCTGGCTGGTCTGGTCGACCATCACCACGAAGTCGGTGAGCGCAGGGGAGTACACGTGCCCGCCTGCGGCGGCGCCCATGATCAGCGAGATCTGCGGGATGACGCCGGAGGCCAGAATGTTGTTGCGAAAGATGCTGCTGTACAGGCCCAGGGAGACGACGCCCTCCTGGATGCGCGCGCCCGCACCGTCGTTGATGCCGATCAGCGGTCGGCCGGTCTTGATCGCGAGTTCCTGGACTTTGACGATCTTCTCGCCGTACACCTCGCCAAGGCTGCCGCCGAAGACGGTCGCATCCTGGCTGAAGATGCACACCTCTCGGCCGTCGATGGTGCCGTAGCCGGTCACCACACCGTCGCCTAACGGCCGGTTGGTCTCGAGGCCGAAGTTGGTGCTCCGATGGCGTGCAAGCGCGTCGAGTTCGACGAACGAATCGTCGTCGAGCAGGGCCAGGATCCGCTCGCGCGCGGTCAGCTTGCCCTTGGCGTGAACCTTCTCGACCACCGCCTCGCCGACCGGGTGCAGCGTTTCCTCGGTCCTCTTGCGCAGGTCGGCCAGCTTGCCTGCGGTGGTGTGGATGTCGACGGTGTGCTCGGAGGCAGGCTCGGTAACGCTCGTCATGGTCGTCGATGCTAGCGACCGAACGGGTGGTCCCCGCAGGCGGGTTTGCGGAGTACAGCCGAGGCGAACCGGCGAGCGCGGCGGCCGGTCGCGCCCAATTCGTCTGGGAGGATCTGGGGCCGTAACCTGCGTACTTAACAAAAGCCGTGGAGTGCGGATTGACGACAAGGGGGATGGGAACGGGTCCGATACGACTCTGTGCCCCTGATAGTAATGCTTCGGTACATACGCGGTGAAGCCGGTTCGACACCACGACCTGCGTTGATGTTGGATCGCGATGGCGTCTTGAATCGGCATATCGTCGACGGCTATGTCGTCGAGCCGAGTGACTTCGAGCTGATCGATCCCGTCTTGGACGCCGCAATCGTTGCCCAACGAGCTGGTGCCGCGCTGGTCGTCGTCACCAATCAGGGAGTGATTGGCCGCGAGCTCGCCACAGAGTCGGACGTGCTGGTCATCCACGCCCTTCTGCTCGCGGCGCTGTCCGAGAAAGGAATCGTTGTCGATGCGATATACGCATGTCCCCACCATCCGCTGGCGCCCGACCCTGCTCAGCGGGATTGTCAGTGTCGCAAACCCAAGCCGGGGTTGATCATCGCCGCGGCACGAGACCTCAACCTCGACTTGACGCGCTCCGTCTTCATCGGCGATCAACCGAGCGACCGCCAAGCAGCGCGTGCGGCCGGAATCGGTGATAATCGGATCCTGCTCGTCGGAGAAGATGTCGACATGGACATTGACCCAGCCCAGTTCGTTCGCAATGCGTTGTGACGCCGACAATTTGGCCGACTCTTTGCCGTTGTCGGAGTTAGCCGAAGTGCTCTACCGGAGGAAAACAGCGGTGACCAAGGTCGTGTTTCTGCTTGCGAAGGACCCCGTGCACGAGCACGGTGGCGACGTCGCGTTGTCGAACGTGATGATCGAGCTCGCCGCGAAGACCTTCGACGTGTCGGTGATCTGTCTGTCAAAGCAGAGGGCTGCTAGCGAGACCGATTTTCTGCCAGGGCGACTTCGCCTGACCACGGTGGCCAAACCCGCCATTCGTCCGCTCAATTTGCTCGCCGGCGCAGCGAGGCGGCGCCGGAGTCTGGTACATGTCAGGTTTGACACCGACGACCTGGTCGCCGCGATCGATCGTAATGACGCCGACATATTTGTTGCCCAGCACAGCTATATGGCCGAACCCTTCTTACGCAGTTCGCTTTTCGGCAAGCGGTCGCTGGTCGTCGACACCAACGTCAGCCAGACCCTGGTGTGGGGGGCAACCCGCGGCCTCTTGGGTCGCGTGGAGGCGCCCCGGCTAGATCGCGACGAGTTACGTGTCGCGTTGGCGGCCGACGCGGTCAGTACATATGACGCCGAGGCCGCAGCGACCTATCGATCGCGCGGAGTGCGTACCGCCCGCTTCGTCGCCGTGACACTTCCACCGGCCGAACAGGTCGACATCTCCGCCTCAGGGCCACGCTTGGTATTTTTGGGCGCGCGCAACTGGCCGCCGAATCAGGAAGCTTTTCTTCGCGCATTGGCGTTGTGGCCGCGCATCGCCGACGGCATTCCCGGTGCCGAATTGTGCGTGGTCGGCGCACAGAAGACGGGTGCGCGGGAGCCGAAATATCCCGTGGGAGTTCGCGATCTGGGGTTCGTCGACGATCTGCACCAATTCCTGGGTACGTGCAGGGCCATGATCGCGCCGGTCAGGACAGGCGGCGGCGTGCGCGTGAAGATACTGGAAGCCGCCCGCATCGGACTACCGGTCGTGGGCACCAGCGCGGCAGTGGGCTCGTTGAGTCAGGTGTTCAATATGTCTGCGTTCGACGACGACGAAGCGTTGATATCCGAATGCCGGCGGCTGCTGGGGGATCCAGGCGCGGCGGTCGCTGCCGGGCAGGCGATCTTCGAGGCAAATCGTGAACGCTGGCAAACTGGACGAGTCAGCAAAGAGGTGAACTCGCTGATCTTGGCTCAGGACCCGGACAACGACTTTGCAGATGCTCGATAAAGCGGCGCGACTACCGGCCACCACCGATTGCGTCTGCTGGGGTGCGCGGGCCCGGACGCTGCGATTGCCGCGCCAAGGCATCGCGCTGCGCCGCGCGAACCGCGGACAACACCCCTATTGTGGCGGAGCTTCAAGAGGGAAAAGAATGCGCTCAACCAGTGCGAAGACGATGTGACCACACGTTATGTGCAGTTCTTGAATTTTTGCAGTTTCGGTAGCCGGCACAGCCAACCTAATATCGGCGATACTCATGTCCCTGGCCTCGCGGCCGGTGAACGACACCGTCGTGATGCCTTTTGCCTTCGCCGATTCAATTGCCCGAACGACACTTTGGGAGCGGCCCGACGTCGAAATGCCGATGAGAACGTCACCGGCGTTTCCGAGTGCTTCAACCTGCCGTGAAAAAACGGAATCGTAGCCAT
Organism: uncultured Actinomycetota bacterium; assembly: GCA_963835075.1. Lineage (GTDB taxonomy): Bacteria > Actinomycetota > Actinomycetes > Mycobacteriales > Mycobacteriaceae > Mycobacterium. Next base: position 7,300 of record CAWIEE010000018.1, read on the forward strand.
AATCGTTGCCGATGGCGGTCAGCGCCGATGTGTCAACGGTCAACGCGATTCCGGCGGCGGGCGCCCGGTTGTAATTCTGGCGTCCGACCAACTCGGCCGCCAGATGCTGGCTGTCTGCCGCCGACCCGCCATTTCCACAAAACATGATCTTTCCGCCGGCCCGAATTGCCTCGACGGCCTTGTTGGCGATATCCGTCAGCGTCTGGGAATACTCGGGTCTCTCCAACTCGGCGAGACCAGCGCGGCTCTTGGCGATCTCGCCGTCGATGAATGCCGGAACGTCCAAACTCATCGCAGCGACCACGCGCATGCTCCTTCTGAGACGAAATGTGTTGGCTGTACCGCACCAAATGACAGATCATTGAGCGCCTGAATGACCGCGGGCCGGCGGACCGGGTCGGTGAGGAACAGGACGTACCCTCCACCGCCCGCGCCTGACACCTTGCCCGCCAGCGCACCGGCCCCCTGCGCCACATCGAAGCAATGTTCGATGTTGGGGTTCGAAATGCCCTCGGCCAGACCCTTTTTCGCTTGCCATCCCCTATCGAGAACCTCGGCGAACTGTACGAGGTCTCCCTTGAGGATGGCCTCCTTCATGGCAATCGCCTCGTCCTTGAGCCGATGAGTCGCTTCGAGTTGCGATGTCGCTCCCGAGGATATGTAGTCAGTCTGCCGCTGAATGATGTCGGCCGAGTTACGCGAGACGCCGGTATGGAACAACACGATGGCCGCCTCCAGCTCACGCAGCGTCGCCTCTTTGATGCGCAACGGATTGACGATGATCCGTCCCGCCGGCCCGAACTCCATGGCATTGAATCCACCGAATGTCGCGGCGTACTGATCCTGGCTTCCTCCGGCCTGCCCGTAATCATTGCGCTCGATCTCGAATGCGAGATGTGCGACATCATACTCGCCGAGCGGCAGCGAAAAGAATTCGCGAAATGCCTCGATGGCCGACACGACTAAAGTGGAGGAGGAGCCTAGGCCCGATCCGGGAGGTGCGTCCGAGATGGTGGTCAGGCAAATGCCCGGCCTGCCCAGGTCGAAATCGCGATTCAGTCGCTCATAAATAGCTCGGTGCAGAAGCAGTGGAGTCGATTCGGCGTCGACACCCGAGGAGATATTGTCGGTAACGCCAATATCGGGCGCTCGGAATTCGATAGTGCCATCAAAGGTTTCTTCTAGTGTGGCGTAGCAATACCGGTCGATTGTGGCGTTGAGGACGAGGCCGCCGTAGGTGTCGCAATACGGCGACACATCTGTTCCGCCTCCAGCCAAGCCAAGCCGCAGGGGCGCACGAGAGCGAACCCGCTGACCCGTTCTCCTCTTGCCGCGGTCGCCAGCCTCACTACCAACAGGCGACCAGTAGTTGGCCGTCACCGCGTTTGTCGGCATCTCTTCCTCGTGATTCCTGCCCGAATCTGGGCTGCCCATGCATTCGACTGTGCTTGCTCCAGCAAACACGATACATAACTTGCGGCCGCGGCGTCGAATGATCTCCCACCGCGCGCTCGGACAAGTCAAACACGCACGGATGCCTCGTCCACTATTTGCGACCACGCCTCAGCGAATGCCCTGCCCGTTCCCGCTCGCGAGCGTTCCTTTCCGGTTCTCACCGCGTTGAGGCCAAGTTGTGTCAAGCGTTCGCGATCGTTCAGCATCGAGGTGATCTCCTTGGCCAATACCCGTGCCACGCCATCACTTTCGTCCGGGGGCTGCACTATCACGCCGCCGGTCGCTTCGTCCAATTCTGACAGCGGGCCGTAGCCAGTGGAGATCAATGGTGTGCCGTATGACTGCGCCGACGCCCCGACGCCAGAGGCCGGGAAGACGTCGGCTGCCCAGTGGCGTCGACCGTAGGGCATGACGATGGCGCGGATCGATTCGAAAAACGCGTCCTCTTCGGGACCATCAACGCCGCCGAGAACCTCGATGCCATTGCCCGCGGGCAATTTTTCCGTCCCCCGGCCGGCGATCCGGATCGAGATGTCTTCCGGTAGCAACTCGCGGATCCGGGCGATCTGCTCGAACCCCTTGCCGCGGTAGGCGTAACCGAAAAAGCCCACCGCTTTCGGCCGGTCCTGCGCGGGTCGGATCGCCGGTCGGTCGAAGGCCATGCACGGCACGTACAGCGCGCGCGTGCGGGGGAAGGTGCGCTCGATTGAGCGGCGCCCGGCCTCGGTGAGCGCGAATATCGTCTTGTCGCGATACACCGCGCCTTCGATTGCCCGCGACAACGGAAGCAACGGAACGTGGATTGCGCCGCGCAGCAACCGGCGCCGCATCACGAACTTGGTGCCTGCGAAGTACCACAGGCCTTGTGGCGGATCGTGCAGGGTCGCGGTCACCAGGACGTCCTTTAGGCCGGCAAGCGACCAGAACGGTGCCATCGCTGCGGTCGAGAGCTCGGCGTGCACCAATGTTCGGTCTGCAGGTCCCTGCGCGACGAGGTCTCTGAACGCCCTGCGGTGTCGACGCACATCGGCGAGGGTGGCGTTGCCGGGTCCCGGGGTCCGGTAGCTGACCACGTCGGCAAAATACGGTCTGACCGCCTGGATGAAATTCTCCGCGTAGTCGGCTACAGATGTCTCGCCAAGCGCGGGCCCGATGAAGACCAACCGATAGTCCGCTAGTACGCGAACCGGATCATCTGTGGGTTCGTGGGACACGACGTTTGCTCCTGTGGTAGATCGGCACGGATCACGATAGTCGCTGAGCGACTCAGCGCATCGCCGGCTGATCCGCGGGTCTCCCGAGTGATGACGGCGCCGTGATCACTCGCCCGCCGAACGAAGGCTTATTGCCCCTGCTCCGGCTTACGTAGAACAACAATGGCGTAGCTAGTCAGGGCGGGCACTGGGTGGCGCAGCAGGAACCTGCTCTTGGCAAATTCCAACGCATTCAGCGGTGGAAGCTTGGTAGTAGTACTGGTGTCCGAAAGAGCCGAAGAAATTCTGCGACTTCGAAACCCGACGCTTTCGAAACGCTTCATCGCTCGGCGAGTCGGGCCGGTGGTCCAGCGATAATAGGCGGGGAATTTATCGTGTTTGCCGTGCTCAAGGCGTACTTTGTGGATCTTGCTGAGGACCGCATGACCCAGCTCTTTCCGGGATCAATTTATTGATCACGAACGGGAAGGCGAAGAGTGTAGGGAAGAAGTGAACTCGACAGACCCCCTGGGCGCAGCAAGTTGAAGCAGTTCTCGTGGAAGGTCCGAGGATCCGCGAGATGCTCGCACAGCGTAGTTGAAAAGACCAGGTCGTAGCTGTTGTGACCGTCTGCGATGGGCTGACAGAGGTCGGCTACCTGGGTCTGCGACATCGCTGTTGGCCTTCGCCAACTCGTCGGCCGAGATGTCAATGACCACGCGGTGGTTTACGAAACCCCACTTATCGGCATCGCCCACTAGCGGCTTGGCTCCACCACCTAGTTCCGCGACGTCCGACACGCCATGATGCCGCGCAAGCTCCAAGAACAAGTCCGGGATAACTTTGCCACAGCTCAGTCATGTCCTTGTAGCTGACTTGGCTTGCGGTACTGTGTGACCACGTCGACTACGGTCTCCCTTCGCGTGTTTGCTTCGAACGTCGATGCAGTGCCTACGCTAGCATCGCCACGCGCAATGGCGTAGCCGGACCATGCCTGCGAATCGCTAGCCGGTGTCGCTGGGACGGCGAGTTTGCGGTTTTGTAAGCTGCGGCTGCGAAGAAGTCGGGCATCGCCGTGCGTATACGGTCCAGCCGCCTCTGATGGGAAGTGCAGTGCAACCAAAGCGCAGGTACGACGGCGTTGATGGCCCTCGGGTGGCGATTGCTCACGATTACCTGACCCAACTCGGCGGCGCGGAAAAGGCCGTCTTGTCAATGGCCAACGCATTTCCGAATGCCCCCATCTACACGATGCTCTACGACCCGTCGACCACCTACCCCGAGTTTGCCGAGCTAGATATCCGGGTGGCTCCGATCAACAAGCTTGCCCCGCTGCGCAAGCATCACCGAGTCGGACTGCCGATATTTCCGCTCATCGCGCGATCGGTGTTCGTCGATGCCGATATCGTGCTGGCCAGCACCAGCGGTTGGGCGCACGGCTTCCGTACCAACGGTCGCAAGGTCGCCTACTGCTACTCGCCGGCGAAGTGGTTGTATATGCCCGATAAGTATCTCGGCGAACGGGCAAGTCTGATCAAACGACTCGGACTGCGGCTGGCGGCTCCGTACCTCAAGCCGTGGGATCGTCGCGCCGCACGGTCGTGCGAAAAGTACCTGGCCAACTCGAGCCTGACCAGGGACCGCATCGCTGAGGCCTATGGCATCCACGGCGGACGTGGTTTTCACTCCAGTGGCCATGTCGCGCTCGAACAACCTGCAACCTGTTCCCGAGATGGAAGGCTGGACCTCAGTCGACGGGGCCTTCTATCTATGTGTGTCGCGGCTGTTGTCCTACAAGAACGTTGATGCTGTTGTCCGTGCCTTCGCCGGGTCTGACGGCGGCTGGTAGTTGTCGGTAAAGGCCCGGAAGCCAACCGGCTGCGCGACTTGAAGACGCCCAACGTGCTGATGCTGGCCGACCTGACGGATGCCCAGATGGCATGGCTGTACAGACATTGCCGCGCACTGCTCGCCGCGAGCTATGAGGATTTCGGCCTGACACCGATCGAAGCCGGTGTGTGGGGCCGGCCGACCGTGGCCCTGCGCTTCGGCGGATTTCTCGACACCATTGGCGAAGGGATCACCGGTATCTACTTCGACGAACCGCAGCCGCACGCCATCGTCGACGCGCTGGACCGCTTCGAGTCGACCATGTTCGATCCCGCCAAGATCCGCAGTCACGTAGAGCAGTTCAACGAGGAACACTTTGCCGAAAAGCTCTATGCTGCGGTCGACGCACTGACAGCCGGTGTCCGTTGACGGCAGTCGGGCGACCCGCATTGCGGGGCGGCAAATGCCATGCGATCCGCCTGACGACCCGACAGTTGTTGCGGGCTAGAAGAGGAGCCGATTTCGTGACGTATGAGCCCAAGAACGCCGACCCCGAGGAAGTAGCTAGGAGGAGTTGCCGCGCCGGGCGTGAAATTGGCCCCACCGGCCAAGTGGATCGTCAACGAAAAAGACGAACTCGTCTATTACAAGATGCAGAACATGAGCTTCGCGCGTAAGGCGCGAAATCGACTCGGCGAGTTGATCTTCAACTCGTTCGTCACCCACATCCCGTCGCACACAGTGCGCCAAGGATTCCTGCGACTGTGCGGCGCGACGATCGGCAAAGGCTCGTGCATCATGCGGGGCACGACCATTCTGGACATCGAATTCCTCACCATCGGAGACTGCACGACGATCGGGGGCGGTTGCCTGCTCGATTCTCGGGCAGGTCTGTGGATCGGAAACAACGTGACCCTCGCCAACAACGTGCAGCTCGTAGGGGGCGGACACAACATCAACGATCCGTATTTCCTGCCCATCCCGGGATGTCCGAGCCTGGTCCAGGATTATGTCTGGATCGCCAGCTGCGCGATCGTGATAGCGGCATTCATCCGCCGCGGGGCCGTGGTGGCGGCAGGCGCAGTGGTCATCAAGGAAGTCGGCGAATGCGAGATCGTCGGCGGCAACCCCGCGAAAGTGATTGGCAAGCGGGACCCCGACGTACTGAAGTACAGCGCGTCATATCGTCCGCTGTTTGGCTGAAGTCAACCGCCGCCGATCGATGATGTCTGAGATCACGCCAACCACAGCGGCGCCGCGCAATTTCGCGAAGACGTTCATCGCGATGATGTGGCTTGGTGGCACCCGCGGCCTGGGCCTGTTGTGGACGCTGGTGTTGATACACAAACTGGGAATCGGCTCCTACGGCTTGTACGGTATGGCGGCCGCGGTTACGGGACTCGTCGGCCCTGCGCTCGACAACGCATTCAACGTGCGGGCGATCCGCGAGTCCGAGGAGCGCTTCGTCGCAGAACGGACCGCACGCTTCCTGGTGGCACTGGCTCTCGTTGCGCTGGGGCTGGTGCTCATCGGCTCGGTCTATTTCGTAGGCTTCGGCTTGATCGTCGCGGGCGGCGAAAACGCCTTCAATGTCCTGAAAAGCCGGCTGGTCAGGGATGGACACCCGGACAAGGCCAGCCGAATCGACACTGCCAAGCAGGCCACCAGCGTTGTTGCCGGTTGCGTGTATTTGGTTGCAGCACAAGCATCTACGTTGCTGACAGCAAGCCTGATGTACTGCACACCCTACGCGGTGGCCGTGGTCTTGGGCGCCGCTATCGTGCGCAAGTACCGGCCGGCCCTTCCGGGGCCGCCGCGACTCATCGCGGCACTTACCGGCGAGATGCTCGGAACGATGGCATACCTGCAGGCCGATGTTCTGCTGCTCGCCTGGCTGACCAACACCACGGTCGTGGGTTATTACACTCTCTCCGGGATGGTCGTCGTATCGGTCATCTCCGTCGGCCAAGCCTTCGCAACGACCTATCACGAACCGTTGCGCCACGCCGAGGGCGCTCTGTCGGCCGGTCCGCCGCTGCGCTACACGCTGGGACTCGCGGCGGCAGGGGGCATCCTGGTGTTCCTCATCGGATTGGGCCTGCTCATCTCGCCTGCGCCGATCCAGCTGGCGGTGACCATGATGATCATGTCGGGATTCGCGGCCCTGCGCATAGTGTCGTGGATCTTTCAGGTCATTTTGTATAACCAACGACGCGACCTACTTCGGTTTACGGCAGCTGTGGCGCTGGTTCCTCTCAAGTTCGGATTGTTAGCCGCGCTGGCGTCGCTTGGCGCGGTCGGTGCCGCGATTTCGTCCACAGTCGGCGACGCCGTGCTGCTCCTCGTCTTCTCCTTGGCGCTGTACCGGAGCAAAGTGCCCACGGAGAGCACATGAAGTACCGTCAACCCTCGATGAACGAGACGGCCGTCGCGTCCGGTGGCGACTCGCTTCCCGGCTTCGTCCGGCATAAACATCGGCAAAGTTGCTTCGCACTACCACGGGAGTACGGCTGTGTCTGAATCGTTGAAGAACCACCCCGCACCCGACGAAGCTGGGCGTGGCCATGGGATTGCCGACGGTGACCAAGTCATCCGTGGGCGACACAGCGACACCGCTGCCGGACCTGAGTCCGGCCGACCGGGGCAGGCCGACGGTATTGCCCAAGGAGGCGCCGAGGGCGCGCGTGCGGCAATCAAGGCCCGCTACGACCTTTTGGACATCGTCAAGGCCGTACTCATCATCTTCGTGGTGTTTGCGCATTTGGTGGAACATTTCGGTACGCACGATCCTGTTTTCCAAGCGGTCTACGCGGCCCTTTCCTTGTACGGGCTTCCCTTGTTCGTGCTCGCGAGCGGCATGCTGGCAAAACCACTGCTTGGCGATAAGGACTACCGCAAAATGGTCGCCAAATTGCTTTTGCCGCTTGTCTGTCTACAGCCCTTTTATCTTGCACTGTATGCGCGGGCCGGAGGCGACGCCGTGCGCCACATTCTGGATCCGCAGTGGCTTCTCTGGTTTCTCCTGAGCCTGCTCCTCTGGCGCATGATGTTGCCCCTTTTCCTGCGGATTCCCATGCCGCTGCTGGTCGCCGTCGGTATCACACTCGCGGCCGGTTACGCGCAGTACATCGGGGCTGACCTCAGCCTGTCGCGCACTCTGTACTTCTTCCCGTTCTTCCTCGCTGGCTACCTTTGGCGGGACGGTCTGCTCAGACTGGTCGCGCGCGCAAGGCTGCTCTGGGGAGTGCTGTTCATCGCGTTGATGGTGGGCGCGGGGCTTTGGTTCCTTCACGGTTTGGACACCGCCGTGGTGTATCACGACAGAGGTTACGACCGGGCGGCGGTGTGGAAGGATTATCCCGCGCTTGGTCGGCTGGGTTTGATGCTCATCTCGGCGGTCGGCTGCGTGGCCTGGATGGCGATCATGCCCCGCTCGTCAAAATGGCTGGTCCGTCTCGGCCAGCGCACGCTGACCATCCTTGCCCTGCACGGCTTTCTGGTCCTGGTCTGCTTGAAGCTGTTCAACATGGCAGGTTGGACGGACTCTCCGAAGCCGTTCTTGTTCCCGTTGCTGTTGGTTCTTTCCGTTGCGATCGCATGGGTGGTGTCGCTGCTGGATGGTCCCTTCAACCGCTTCTTCGACTGGTTGGCGGCAAGGTTGTCGCGATTCGTGCCGCGTCTGGCCTGACGGGACGGTTCAGTCCGCCAGCGGAATCTGGGATTCGAGGTCCGCGTCACCTACGTATTCGGTGTAACGGGCGTGGCCGAAATCATGGTAGATCATGACCTTCTCCTGCCAACGCTCGTAGCCGTAAAGCTCGAAGTCATAGCAGGGAGAAAATTTGCGGGAGTCGTTGTGTTCATTGAACTCGCGAATGGCCAGTCGCTCCCCGGTAAAATCTGAATAGCATTCTGTAGTTCCAATTATGTCGTCCATGTAACACATGACTCGTGGCAACAATGCTGCCTCAGGAAGTTCGAAAATCTTGAAGGCTTCAACGGTCGAAGAATAATAATCCAGATCGAAGGAGATCATCCCGATCGGTGCGTCAATGGGTGGATTCTTGGCGTAGGTCGGCAATGTTTCGGCGACGGGGCCCAGCATGAGGCTGGCGTAGCTGAGCTTGGACTTGAGTCTCGGAATGTCCATTTCGTAGGCGCCGGCCTGCCAGTGGTAGGTCAGATCCCTGTAGTCGACGGGCGTCGGCAAGCCCGATCCCATGTCGAAGCCGACGATCCTGACCGTGATCGGAAGGTGCTGCTCCACTACCGCTTTGATCTGTTCGAGGGCGATCAGACCATTGCCGCCCGCGACGCCGAACTCGATCCACGTCACTTCTTTGTGACCCAGTCGCACTGCAAGTTCGCTCGCCCGTACCGCGGGGTAGGCATAGAACGGCCGCGGAAGCGCACTCAGCATCAACTTTTCCCGCAGAGTGAGTCGGGAATTGCGGCCGGGCATCTTGAGCAACATCACCCTCGCCAGGCGGCCGACAATGGAGGTATCTCTGGCGGCAGCCCTAATGGTCCTATTCATCTTTTGTCCCGTCTACTCGCAATCGGAAGAATGTCCAAACCGCCCAGTCTGCGCAAGATCAAGTTAAGGTGCACGACTCTACCGCGCACGCTGTGAGCGTTGCTGTTGGGGCGACCAGCCCCTGCGGTGCTCGAGGCGTTGAGGTTGGCGCTGAGCTGCTAAAGCTGCCAACATGGTCCACGTGAAGCTGCGTAGCGACCTTCTACAGCCGTACCTGATGCCTGCTGCCATCATTGCGACATGCCCGGTCCTGGTGTGGGTCGTCCTGAACCAACTAGGGATACCGACGTACGCGTTCATCGGTGCCTTGGGTCTGATCGTCGCCGTTTATGTGGGTCTCTGGCATCCGTTGTGGCTCTACTGGTCCTTCGCGTTCATCCTGGCGGGCCTCCCGTTCGGCATCATTCCAGGCATCCACGTGCCGCTGTATCTTGCATTCGCGGCAGCGATCATCGTGGCTGCATTAATTTATCCTCGCACCGAGCTCCCGTTCCACCGCGTTGAAAAAGCAGTACTTATCCTGGTATTCGTCGCCGGGGTATCGGTAATCGCGACCAGCTTCAGCCTCGGGGGTCTCTTTCAGTACGCCAAATGGTCGATCGTGACGCTGGTGGCAGTCGCGCTGATGCGCTTATCGAGAGAAGACTTGGAGCGTTTCGGACGCATTTTTGTCGTGGTTTCTGCTGCGAACGCGGTCTGGGGTATATTGCTAGCCACCATCGACAAATCACAGAAATCTTTCTTCATCCTGAGGCCATTCGGTTACGACGTTGCTAGGGTCGAAGAGGGCGTTCGAAACGGGGAGCAACACCTCGTCAATTGGGCTTATGGTGCCGATGGGTCAAAAGCAATACGTCTGGGTGGAACCTGGATCGCTGGCAACGGTGCGAGCATCGCGTTCGTCATCGCAATTGCGATATGCGTGCTTCTGTTCCGCGGCTGGCGACGAAATACAATGGTAATTGTCTTGTCGGTCGCCCTGCTTCTCACGTTGAGCCGGCAGTCTATTTTCACTCTGATGTTGGGACTTGTCATTGTCGCCGTTTTCCATACGGTTCGTTCACGGTATCGGTGGTATGCGGCTGCCACGTTTGCGACGCTAATCGTCCTTGCGTTCAGCGTGCCGTATATCCGCCAACGCCTCATATCGTCATTCAGCAACTCTGACCCGGGCGGTGCGGCGCGCCGGGCCTCGTTGAGCGACTTTCCTTATGTGGTCGGGGGACATTGGTCATTCGGACTGGGCTGGGCTCGCCCAGAGTTCAAAAGCGGCGCCGCATCGTATGCACTAAACATTATTTCGAATACACCTTTGTTGCATGTCTACCGTGCGGGCGTGTTCACGGGTCTAGCCTTCGTAGCAATAATGATCATTGGCTGCGTAATCAGCTACCGCGCGTTGCGCTCCGATTCTCTACCGTTTGCTGTATTCGGGGGCGTCTTCATCGCCGATTGTGTCGCGGGCTTGCAGCTCGACCACGGTGTCGCCGATGTGCCGCAAACCACGTTGTGTTTCTCCGTGCTGCTCGCGTTTCTCGTATACGTCGATCGTTTGTTGCGTGCGCAAGCTCAGCCGCGCGGCCGGACCGAAGAACTGGCCATTGCCGGGCCGCCTCTGTTACGCGCCTAGTGTTTTGCACAACGGACAGCATCGCCACGTCGGCCCGCGACGTATTCGCCGCAATACTCAAACAAATGCGCGCGCAGCGCTCAAGGTCCTTTTCGACAAGCGCACCAACGCGACCGCCACCAGCGCGATGATCGATGATGTGAGGGAATGGACAAACCCCCGCGACTGAAGCTGGTGACGGCAATCGAGATGAGAACTGCTGTTTCCTGCGGTGGAATCGTCGCTCGGGGCTGCGATAAAGGACCGCGGCCAGGACCATCGCGGCGGCAAACAGCAGATACAGCGGCACGTGGATGCCCGGCACGGTGCCGAAAGGAAGTCCGGCCAGCGTGAAGGCGAAGCCTCACTAGAGCCACAACGGATGCCACAACCCGATTTAAGCGGCGACGAGCAGACCCACGATTCCGACGAACGCGTACTCGGGGTGCCGAGATGATCGAGGGCCAGCCACGCCAGCAAGGGGCATACCGCGACGATGGCAGCAGGTACCATGAGCGACGGGACGAGATCCCAGCGAAGTTTCACGGGACCCATCGTGTCAGCTTGACCGGCTCAGCGCCAACCCGGCGCGACGAGTCGTGACGGACTGATCGTGGGTCTTGGCCGCGCTATAGTGCTAGCCACATGTCATTGGAGGTCGTGCGTGAACGTGACAGATTATCTGCGAATATTCCGTCAGTACTGGTGGATGCTCGCGGTATTCGCTGTCGTCGGGCTAGTCATCGGATACGGGAGTTGGGTGGTCAACTGGGGATCATCGATTTCACTCCGAAGTATCAGTCGACGGCCACTCTGTTCGTCGCAACTCAAACCGGCACGACGACGGCCGAGGCCTATCAGAACGATATGTTCTCTCAGCAACGTGCAGTTTCCTACGCTGCGCTGGCCACAAGCGAACAAGTTGCCGCGCGCGCCGTCGATCAATTGAAGGCGCCAATATCGCCGGACGATCTGCGGGCGAAGATTTCGGCGAAAGTCCGCGACAAGACAGTCATGCTGGATGTCAGCGTGACTGATTCGTCGCCCGAGCAGGCGCAGATCTATGCGGACGCCGTCAGCAATCAACTCGTGGCTGTTGTCAGCCAACTGGAAACGTCTCGCCGTGGTGGCACACCGTCGGCGGCGGCGGTCGTCGTCGATAACGCCGATTATCCGACAGCCGACCTGGACCTGAAACTCTGGATGCGGTTGGCGTTGGGCGCCGTGGGCGGCTTGATAGTCGGGATGTTGGCGGCGTTGATGACCGGCGTCCTCGACAAACGCTTGCGGGCGCGCGAGAGCATCGAGTACGCAGACCGGTTCATTGGTCTATGGGCGCACTGCCAAAAGACCCCGTCCGCAAGAATGCCGGCGTCGTCGATCTCGCGGGTGACGGCATTTACGCCGAACGCGTTCGGGAATTGCGAACCAATCTGCGATTCACCGTCCCGCCCGACGGTTCCGGCCCGCCGCGCTGCATCGCGGTGACGAGTCCCTCGGCCGGCGATGGACGAACCACTACAGCCATCGACCTGGCGGCCGCGCTCGCGGAATCGGGTCGCTCGGTGATCCTCGTCGACGGGGATATGCGCAATCCGGCGATGGCCGACAGGTTGCCTGGACGACGCGGCGCTCGCGACGGAGCGCACTCTGACGCGGTTTGAGCACAGTGTTGGTCGGCGAGGACGAGATCGGCAATGCGGCTGCATATCGCAAGTTCGCGTCGGCGACCACACCATTGCGGTGCTTCCCGCGGGTCCGCTGCCGCCTCGTCCAGGTGAGTTGTGGGCGACGGATCGTGCCACGCAATTGCTCGAGTACGTGGCCGGGGCATTCGACTACGTCGTCGTTGATACTCCGCCGCTGGGCAACTACACCGACGGCGCAATCGTCGGCGCACTCGGCGATGGCGCCATCTTGCTGGCGCGGATCGGGGGCACGACGGACCGTGCTCTGAGGCGTGCAGTGCAGGTGTCTGCAGTCGGCGCACGTCGCGCTCCTGGGGACCGTCGTGACGTTCGAAGCCGTCGGCCGCGTCGCCATGCGGACACACGCCAAACAGCGGGGCCGCAGTGCGGTTGAAGAACCCGCGAGAGTGAAACGCCGGTCGAAAGCCAATGATCTGGCGGACCGAGCCTTCGGGCGTTCGTGGCGGCTGCTTGCGCGCTGGTTGCGGTCGCAGGTTGCTCGGCCAAGGTGTCCCCCCCTCCGCAGCACGACCGGCCAGCCCGTTCTGTCGAGCCTCCGTTCGCTGGCGCGGCCGAGTTGCCGCCCCCTGACATGACCGATGACGGTCCGGGCTCGACTCATCTCCGTCGAGCCGATCGCGGACAGCCGCGACTTCGAGCAGGTGAACGCCGTCGCAGATGCGGGTGGTGTACCGGTCGACCAACGCGGCCGGCGGTGCGACCACGGTTTCTGGCATCGTCGCCGTACCGCCCGGCGAAGCCGCCGACCGGCGGTTGGCCGGTCCTCAGCTTCGGCCACGACGTGACGGGCGTGCAGAAGGAATGCGCACCCTCGCTGGCGGAGAACCTCGGCGGATACGCGTCTGTCATTTCGGTGCTCGCCGACCGCGGCTACGTCGTGGCGATGACGGACTACGAGGGACTCGGGATGGATGGCCAACACCCGCTGCTCGACTCGAATACCTTGGGCCGCAACATGATCGACGCTGTGCGCGCCGCCCGCCATGTCGTTCCCGCCGCGAGTAACCGCTGGGCCGCCTTCGGGCTCGGGCAGGGCGGCGCCGCGGCCTGGGCCGCGAACGCAGAGGCGGCGACGTACGGGGCCGGACTCGACTTGGTGGGTGCGGTTGCGGTGTCGCCGCTTGCGGACGTGACCGCCCTTGCAGACGCCATGGATACCGGCACGTTGGCGCCGGCGCAGTTTCGGCTCGCGACGTTGATCGTGAGCAGCCTCGCGCTTTCGCCCGACACAACGATCAACCCGCGAGGACTTCATCTCGAGAAAGCGACGAAGCATCTGGGGCTACTTGACCAACTGCGCGGTGCGTGGATCCCGCCCAGACCGTCGCGGCCGCGGCGGGGCTGCAACCCGGCGACTTGAAGCCGAAGACTCCCGCTGCGACCGAGCAGCTGCGCAGCGATCTGCAGGCGATTGGCGTTACCGGGTCCGTTGAGATCTGTCGGCGCCGATGTTGGTGGTCTACGCCACCATCGATCCCGGTGGTTCTGCCCGGCTGGATCGAGCAGGCCGTGCGGACTGCCTGCGCGCGAGGCGATCCCATCGAAGTCAAGAAGATCGGTGACATCAGCGTGCTCAACGACATCGTGCTGTACGACTCGGTGGCTTGGATCCAGGGCCGTTTCGGTGGTCAGCATCCGACGAACGTCTGCGTCGGTGTCTAGATGAAGGCGCCTGCGTCCGGTTCCGCGGGTCCGCGATTACCTTCGCATCGTGGCCAGGTATTGGCTGGTCATCGTCGTGTGCCACGGCACTTTCGATGGGGGCGGGGTGGCTAGCCCATCGGACCACCGAACCCGTCGTATCAGGCGACGAGCTCGGGTAATGGTCGTAGCGCCGGCCAGCGCCGAGGTGTTCGACGCATACTACGGCCACCTCGCCGCCGCGGGCCGTGCGGTGTCGATCGAACAACTCGCCAAAAATCCGCAGGTCGCAAAACGCACCATCGACCAGCTGGGTCTGCACCAAACACCCGCCGAGCTGATCAAGCGGATTACGACCCGTTGTTCGCGACGCTGTCGTTGAGATCACCGTCACCGGTGACAGCCCCGAGCTCGCCCGCGACACCGCCAACAGCGTCACGTATAACCTGAAGTCGCCTTACTGACGAAATGGCGGACTTGGAAAAATCCGGCACTGATGTGGTGGTAGTCGACCTCGCTTCGAGCGCAGCGGACCATCGCGCACCGCTCACCGCTATCTGGAGTTGGGCGGCCTTCTCGGCTTCGCCCTCAGCGTGGTGCTGGTCATCGCCCTTGGTCGTGCCCGCGGTGCGGTGCTCACCGAGGAGCAGGTCGCACATATCGTCGACGAGACGGCAGCCGGAAGGAAGGTATGAGCGGAAGAGTCGCGCTGGCCTGTCTGATTCTGCCGATTGCTCTGCTCGTCCCCGCGTGCGGAAACGACGCACGCCTCGGCGCCGAGGCCGCAGGCGGCGACCGGCGTGCGGCTTGCACAGGAGACTTCTCCGGGACAGGTCCGGGCACGTTACTTGACGCACGAGCATTGCCCACCATCGACAGGCGTTTGCCGGCGATGACGTCCATTGCTGGCAGAATGGAGTACACGTCGACGTCGGCGATCACCAACTCCGAAACCTCGGTCACAGGAACAGTTTTCGCGCCCAAAGGCCAAGCCCCTCCGGGAGGATGGCCTATCATCGCTCTCGGGCACGCGACGTCCGGTATCGAACCCGATTGCGCGCCATCGCTTTCGCCGAGATTTGCTGGGCCTTGCGCCGCCAGTGGCCCTGCTGATCCAGGCCGGATACGTCGTGACGGTGACCGATTATCAGGGCCTCGGCAGCGACCAGACCTACCACCCCTACCTCGAGCCGAAGACGGAGGGCTACAACATCATTGATGCGGTCCGCGCGGCCCGCAAGGTCGTGCCCGACACATCCGATCGGTGGGTTGCGGCCGGGTTCTCGCAAGGTGGACAGGCTGCATGGGCGGCCAACGAGTTGGCCGCCACCTATGGTAAAGGGTTGACGCTGCTCGGTTCAGTCGCTCTTGCGCCCCCACTCGATCTGACCTTCATCGCCGACACCGCGGCTTCAGGCGGACTTGACCAAAGAGCAGAAGCCGCTATATCAACTGATCCTCGCCGCGCTCAAGAACGAGTATCCCGACTTCAACCTCGATGACTACCGACACGGGATCGTCAAGCAGCGCTGGGACAGCCTCCTGCACTGCGACGTCATCCACGCCAATGAGCGCGACGCAGGTGTTTGACCAGATCCCAGCAGACGATCTGCGACCCAGCAGCCCAGCGGCCACCGACGCGCTGCGCAGTCACCTACAGAAGATGAGCCTGCCTCAGCAGCCAGCGACGGCACCGATGCTGGTGGTTTACGGAGACAAGGACCCCCTCATACCGGTTGAGTCGACTCGACGGCGCAGCTCGCCGCGGCGTGCAGCATGGGCGATGTCATCGACATTCGGAAGCAGCCCGGACAAGGGCCACGCTGACCTCGACATCGGAGTGGCGTTGCCGTGGATCGCCGACCGATTCAAGGATCTGCCGGCAACGAACAGTTGCGCGCCCCCTTCGCCTGCCGCCGTCCGCGCAGGGTGACGTGACATCGCAACCTGGCGGGCTGATGCCACCGGGTTGCCCCGTTGACGATGAGTAGGCGGGCATGAACCGAAGGATGGCGCTATGGACGGCCGCCGTAGTCGCCACAGTGGTTGTCGCGGTAGTCGCATTTCCCTTCGCCAAGGCAATAGCCATAAGGGTGATCGACAGCATGCGGGGGCCTGTCGGTGACCCGGTAGCAGTGCAAACGGCCGACCTCAGCGGTGCCGGCCCCGGCTCGCTCGTCAGTGCGATGACCATGCCCGCGTTCTCGCGTCAGGAGCCCGACTACCGAATGAACGCCGCGCGCGTCGTTTACCGGTCGACATCGGGTGACGGGCAAGCGACGGAAGTGTCCGGCAGCGTGTTCGTTCCCCGCGGTGATCCGCCACCCGGCGGCTGGCCCGTGGTCTCGTTCGGCCATGGGACGACCGGCCTCGACGAGGCCTGTGCGCCGTCGTTGTCGAATACTTTGCTTGGCTACGCGGAGACGGTGGGCTTTCTGACCACGAAGGGATATGCGGTCGCGTTGGCCGACTACCAGGGTCTCGGTGCGTCCGGAGTGCACCCGTACACCGATTCACGCACCGCCGGCTTGAACATGATCGACGCGGTACGTGCACTGCGTGCGACGTTTCCAGACGTATCGAACCGGTGGGGCGCATTTGGCGGATCGCAGGGTGGCGGTGCCGCGTGGGCGGCCGACGAGCAAGCTCGCGACTACGCCCCCGAACTGACACTTGTTGGCGCTGTGGCGGTTTCGCCCGTCGCCGATATCACCGGTCTGGTGGACAAGGCGCAGCAGGGGACGTTGACCACGGACCAAGAACTCGGGGCGATAGCGATAACGGAGTCGCTGGCACGGCTGCACCCTGACTTCAATCGTGACGACTTCCGCCGCGGCGCCGCCGCCAAGTACTGGGACATCCTCGTCGGCATGTTCCGGACCTGAGATGCCACATCGCGGCGACGCGGCTAAGACGGTCGAACCCAACGACGTTGCACCCGGCACACCCGCGGCCGCAGATCGTCTTCGGCGCTACCTCGCGGAGTGGGCGCTGCCCCAGAAACGGCTGTCGGCGCCACTGTACGTCTGGTATGGCGGCGCCGACACATTCATCGACGCATCATGGACGGCGGGAGCGATCAGACGGGCATGCGCACTGGGCGGGCCCGTGGTGGCGGTGTTCGAAGCGGACAAGGGGCACGGAGAAGTCAACTATCAAGACCAATTTCAGTGGCTCACTGAACGATTCGCCGATAAGCCCGTGGCGAATGCCTGCGCGTAGGAACCCCGACGGCGACAACCTGCTGTGGAGGCAGTGGCTCAACAGAGCCAGTTGTGCCGTGCGGCGCAGACTGGCACCGCGTGGACAGCCGGTGGCCCCGCCTGAGCAGCCCTATCTGGTGGTGCCCGTGCTGGGCCAATCGAATGCGTTCGGGATGGGTCGACCTCTCGATCCCTCAGGTGCCGACCAGTCGCACCCGCGAGTGCATCAGTGGGCGATGTGCGGGCCGTCGAAGGACACAGCGGTGTTGGCCGTCGATCCGCTGCTTGCACGAAATACCCGCGAGGGGTGTCGGTTTCGGCATGACCTTCGCCAAGGCGCTGGCCGACGAATCCGGTCGGTCGGTGCTGCTGATACCCGGCGCCCGAGGCGACACGTCGTTCGCTCCGAAGAATGGGTACACCTGGGATCCGGCCGATAGTCACACCCGCGTTAACCTTTATCGCAATGCGGTTCGCGCCATCGACAAGGCGCTGGCCCACCATTCCGGCAGCGAGGTCGTCGCGGTGCTGTGGCACCAGGGCGAAACCGACGTGCCTTTGACGTCTGGATCGGACTACCAGATCAAGCTCGATGGATTGATCGGCGATTTGCGGAGCCGATACGGCGCTAACGTCCCGTTCGTGATTGGCCAAATGGTTCCAGAAGAAATGGAGCGAAGCACGAAGGACTACTCCGCCATCAACGCAGTACACGAGGCCACTCCGGCGCGCGTGTCGGGTACCGCGTTCGTCGAGGGACCCAGGGCCGCGTACAACAGCGAGAAGGACCGCCATTACAGCGCGCAGGGGCAGCGCGCCCTTGGGCGCGCGATGTGGTCGGCATACCGCGCGATGGTGTCGACCAACTGACCGCAGTACGGCGCTTCACCAAATTCTGCGCATCGGGTACTTATTCTGCTGATGGATCGGACTGCCCCGCGGTGACGTTGCCCGGTCCCTAAGCCGCTGACGACTGCATCATGGAGCGGCGATACGTCGGGGCGCGGTTGGCGATTTGCGCGTTCATGTCCACACCCCTTCGCAGCTAACTAACCAAGTTGGCGGATATCAGGCGAACCACGGCTCCATACCGGGGCTGGTGTTGCGGAGCAATGCATAATAGTATCTTGCGTCAGTGAACTGTTTGCTCCTTCGGTTAGAACTTTGCTGTGGGGTGGCTGTGATTGATGAGTTTATTTCGAATTTGCCCAGCGAACAATTGACGGGTGTGAGATTCTTGGTGCTCGGGCCTAGATCTGTCCGGCAATCGACTCTCGGCAACGAAAGGTGCGTGCACCTGTGACAGCCGCTGCGGACATCTTCGTCCGGAGGAACTCGTCAGCTTCCACCGATGGTGTGCCGCTGCCCCGACCGCAGTGGAAACGTCGGTATACGCGCGCTCTGATCCTGACTGACGTGACCGTCGTCGCCATCGCGATGGCCGGCGCGCAGATGGTCAGTCTGGGCCTCCCCGTAACCGCGACTGATATCGCCTCGGTGTACTACTCGATCCTGTCGGTGTTGGTAGCCAGCATCTGGCTGACGATGCTTGCGGTGTATCGGACGAGGTCGCCGCGCGTTGTCGGGGTTGGTGTCGAGGAGTATCGGCGGGTGATGTCGGCGACGCTGGCGACGGTGGCCGTCATCGCAGTCGCCTTGATGATCCTGCGGCCAGGCTATGCGCGCGGTTACCTAGCCGTGGGGCTGCCGCTCGGGATGTTCCTCCTGATCCTCGGTCGCGGCTTGTGTCGTCGGTTCTTGGCGCGGCAGCGTCGCCGCGGAAACTGCATGACGGCGGTGCTGGCGGTCGGTGATGTGCGGGCCGTGCGCGACATGGTTAAGAACCTCTCCCGGGATAGCAGCCACGGGTATTCGGTCATCGGCGTGTGCCTGACGGGACGGGGTAATAAGGACACCATCGAAGTTCCCGGGATCGGCACGCTGCCAGTGCTCGGTGATGAAACAGAAATCCCGCTGGCTCTCGCCCAGACCAACGCCGACACCGTGGCGCTGACCGCTACCGAACATCTCGGGCCCGATGGCATTCGTGAATTGTCGTGGGACCTCCACAAACTCGACGTGGACCTCGTCGTGTCGCCGGGTGTCGTCGATGTCGCGGGACCTCGGCTGACGATTCAGCCCGTGTCCGGGCTTCCGCTGATCCATGTGGAGAAGCCGCAGTACCGGGGTGCGCAGCAGATTCAGAAGCGTGCATTCGACCTCATCCTGTCGATGGTCGTGCTGACGGGTGCGCTGCCGGTGATGACCCTCGCCGCGATCGCGATCAAGCTGACCAGCAAGGGGCCCGTCTTCTACCGCTCGGAGCGCATCGGCATCGACGGCAAGCCGTTCGAGTTGATTAAGTTCCGCACCATGGTCGACGGCGCAGATACCCAGGTAGGCGCCCTGAGCGCACACAACGACAGCGATGGCGTGCTGTTCAAGATGCGCCGCGATCCTCGGGTGACGAAGGTCGGCCGTCTCTTGCGTCGGTACAGCATCGATGAGCTGCCCCAGTTCTTCAACGTGCTCCGCCGTGACATGAGCGTGGTCGGACCGCGCCCGCCGCTGCGTTGCGAAGTCGACACCTACAGCGATCAGGTGCGCCGCCGGTTGCTGGTGTTACCAGGAATCACCGGCCTGTGGCAGGTCAGCGGACGTTCCGACCTGTCCTGGGAGGACTCGGTGCGGCTGGATCTGTCCTACGTCGAGAACTGGTCGATCGCCAACGACTTCCTGATCGCCGCGAAGACCATCGGTGCGGTTCTCGCTGCGAAGGGCGCCTACTGAACTACGACGCTACCGATCGCACGATGTCGAATTTCGTGCGAAGCGGGCGCCTGCCACCAGCGATGAACTGCTCGGCTCGGATGGGATGATCCTGGCTGATGCCCATGGACCCACTCCGCGCGCCCCTTGATACGCAGTCGCTACGCGGCCTTGTCCTTGGATCGCCGTCGCCTTGGCGACGGCTCGACGTCGTAGCCGAAACTGAGTCCACGAACGCCGATCTGGTCTCTCGGGCGATGGCGGGCGAGGACATCGACGGCGCTGTGCTGATCGCCGAGCACCAAACCATGGGTCGCGGCCGCAACGGCCGGGGGTGGTCAGCCATCCCTGGGGCGCAGATACTCCTCTCGGTCGGGGTAGCGACGCGCGGCGTTCCCACGCACCTGTGGGGTTGGCTGCCGCTGGCGGCTGGTGTCGCTGTGGCTG
Organism: uncultured Actinomycetota bacterium; assembly: GCA_963835075.1. GTDB lineage: Bacteria > Actinomycetota > Actinomycetes > Mycobacteriales > Mycobacteriaceae > Mycobacterium. Next base: position 27,693 of record CAWIEE010000018.1, read on the forward strand.
ATGCGGTATCAGCGGCCGGCGGCATCGACGCCCGACTGAAGTGGCCGAACGATGTGCTGGCCGATGGCGGCAAACTGGCCGGCATCTTGGCAGAGGCAGTGCCGACGCGGGCGTGCATCGTCGTCGGGATCGGCGTCAACGTCACCCTGCGCTCCGTTGAAGTACCTGATGTAGGGATTGCTTCGCTGCTGGAACTGGGTGTCGAGGCACCCGATCGCGACCGACTGGTGCAGCGGTTGTTGCTCGACCTGGGCGGTCGAATCGCCGAATGGCGGCAGACCGGCGCGGGGTCGTCGAAATTGATCGTCGACTACCGCGCGCGAAGCGCCACCATCGGATCACGCGTGTGTGCCACGCTGCCCGGCGGGCGGCGCATCGTCGGCCCGGCGTGCGACGTCGACGACCAAGGACGGTTGGTGATAGAAGTCGACGGGCAGCCAGTCGCCATTTCGGCCGGTGACGTCGTACACCTGCGACCGGATGGCCGATTGCCGTGAGCTTAAGACGTTCGCTCTCTGGGCGATTGCCGCTGGGGCGTTCGTCTTTCCCGGGGCTGTTACGATCGGCCACCGCGCACTACGAATTCGTCACCGGGGAGCGATGAACGAGACACCTACGGTTGGTGCCTTTGAGCACAGGATCATTTCGGCGTTGCGAGTCGTCGTCCCCGTCGCGATCGTCTGCTTCTATCTCTGGCGGATGTTTGGCGGTCTCGAGCCGGTCGAGCGCTTCAGTGACGATTTCTTCTACTACGCGGTGCCGGCTAGGAACTGGGTCGACGGCGCGGGTTCGACCTTCTTTCCGGGTGAGCCCACCAATGGCTATCACCCGCTGTGGTTCTTGTGGGTGGCCCTGCTCTACCGGGTCGCAGGGGATGGCCTGATCTTCTTCGCGCTAGTCGATCTCACCTTGATGGTGCTGCTCGTCGGTTTCTTCTTTGTGTTCGGGCGGTTCCTTCGGCGAATCACCGGTGATCGCCTCGCGGCCGCAGTAGGCGCCGCAGTGGCCGCGGTCAGCCTGACGGTCGTATCACGGGCAGGCGTTGAGGTGGCGCTTGCGGCGTTCGCTGCAGCGATTTTGCTTGACTATCTGAGCCGCAAACCACTGGCTGACCAGACGGTGCGTGACGCAGCGGTAGTAGGACTTCTCGGCGCGTTTCTTGTGCTGGCTCGTCTGGACGCAGTGTTTCTGGCGCCGGGACTGGTTGTCGCCGTCGTTTCGCGCTGGGACTGGCGGCGCTTGTCAGCCGTGGTCGCCGGCGCGGCACCGGTGTACGTGTATTTGGTGTTCAACTTCGTGGTGTACGGCCATGTGGGCACTTCTTCGATGGCGGCCAAGTCGCTGGACTTTTATTGGCCGCCCAACTTGTGGTTCCTTCAATTCCCATCGCGGGTCGTGATGTCGGGCGTGGTAGCCACCGTAGTCGTCGTTTCGGTCGTCGTCGCCGTCATGCTACGGCGCAGCGACAACGCCGACGTGCGACGCATAGCGCTGGCACTTGCGGTCGCACCATTGCTGCAGTTGGCAGCGCAGGCATTGTTGAGCGGATGGACGCTGTTCCCGTGGTACTTCTATTTCTTCCTCATGGTGCTCGGGGTGGCCGCCGCCCTGATATTCATGCGCTTGAGGCGCTGGAATGCGCTACGGCGGGTGGGCATTCCACTCGGCGCAGTCATGCTGGTCTTCACCGGATTCGGGCTCGTGGCTGGCGAGAAGCCGGACCCGTGGCAAAGAGATGCCGCAGCGAATGCGGCACGGCTGCAGGCTTTTTCGGTTGACCATCCAGGCGTCTATGCGATGGGGGACGCCGCCGGAACGCCAGAGTGGACGATCGGGCTGCCCATCGTGCACCTGGAAGGCCTGATGATGTCGCCGGACTTCGTGGACCGCATCCGAGAGCGGCAGCCGTTGGAACGGGTCTTCCGCGATTACCACGTCGACTACTACGTTGCTGTTCGGCCCGCTGACAATCCGACGGACGGCTGCCTGCAGTTCGCAGAGCCTACCCCCCAACAATCCTCGCCTCGCGCACCGCATCTGACCATGACGATCTGTAGTGCGCCCGTCCAGGTGATCCAGGCAGGCGACCGCAACCGCCTTCAGGTCTATCGAGTCGATCCCACGACGGGCAAGGTCGTCTAGCCACCAGTACACGCACTCGTCTGAGCAGGTGGCGCGAGCAATCCGCTGGGCCTGTCTCTTTGGTATGTTCCTGTTTGGCAAGAGTTGCAGCAGCTTCGCGACACCACTGGGGAGAATATGAACCGTCGGGAAGACGCAAAGTTACTTCGTCGAGTAATTCCAGTGCTGTGCTCGGTACTCGCCTTGGCACTCCTAGCGGTTGGCGCTGCGGTTGTTCTGCACTCTTCCGAGAACCCGGGTCCGGAAAGAGTCCAGGCCATCCCGGTTAAGGAGACAGGGTCAATCAACCCGTCTGGGGCGACGATCGGTTTCGCGGATTCCGACTTATACGGCAAATCCCCGGAAGACATCAATCGAACGTTTGATCTGATGCGCCAAACCGGCGTCTCCACGGTGCGGATCCTGGTTCCCTGGGCCTTCGTTCAGCCAACTCCCGACCAGTGGGATTGGGGCGTTGTGGACACGATGGTCGACTCCGCGCTGGCCCACGGTATATCCGTGCTGGCGGTCCTTAACTCAACACCGGGCTGGGCGACACCTCCCAGCCTCTTGCCTTTCACTGGCCGCCCGGACTCGGCAGCAGCCTACGGCGATTTCGCCTCGGCGGCGGCCAGTCGGTACCGCGGCAGAGTTTCTGCCTACGAGGTCTGGAATGAAGCGAACAGCGTTCTGTTCTGGACGCCAAATCCTGACCCGGCCGCGTATACGGAATTGCTGAAAGCGGCGTACCCGAGAATCAAGGCCGCTGATCCGTCAGCGACCGTCGTGGGCGCGGGACTTGCCCCAGTATTCTCGTTCGGCAGTCTCACGCTGAGCCCAGCGGAGTTCGTAAAGGGCATGTATGCAGCCGGTGCGAAGGGCAACTTCGATGCGTTGGCCTACCACCCATACCTGTACACCATGAAATTCTCCGCGGGCAAGGGATATCCCGAGTCACCCATCACTCAGGTAACGGCGATGCACCAGGTAATGGCCGACAATGGCGACGGGGGTAAAACGATCTGGTGCACCGAGTATGGAGAGCCGACGTCTGCGGTCGACGAAACCGCCCAGGCCGACTACGTTCGCGACCTTATTACCACCTGGCGTACGCTGCCGTTTGCCGGACCGGTATATATTTACTCCACACGCGACCGCAACACCGGAAGTGCCACCGACCAAGATACGTTCGGGGTCTATCGCACCGACTGGGCGCCGAAATCCGCACAGCAGGTCATAAAGTCTTTGACTCCGGGTGGCTGAGTTCAAGCAAGTAGATGCAAATGCAATCTGAGATCCGAGTCGGCACCTGTGGACCTCACAAGCGCCGAAGTTGCAGCCTTAAGCCGCGCGCCGAAGGTCAATAGCGCCGACCGTTTCACCCCCCCCACACCTGGGGGCAGTACACCGGGACCGCGCCCCCGATAAAGGTCTGGGCCTCAGAACTGGTCCACTTGTGGTTCTTCTGGAGGTAATAGGTGGCGAGCCAATTTGGGTTGCCTTGGCGCGTTTGGTCGAGGCAGAACTGCTTGGCGAGCCGAATGATCTCTGTGCGGTTCTCGTACTTGAAACCCTTCTTGTCGAGATAGGCGATGAACGAGTTGTCGCCTGCCTCGTCCGCGTGAGCCGGCGCAATGGCCACGGCAGCGCTTGCTCCCAGGAACAGTGCTGCGATCGTCGCGCTGGCGGCTCGGCGGACCACTGTGGCGTTCATCAAGACTCCTATCAGTTGGTGGCGGACCGACGCGCAGACGGACGAGCCGTAGTGAATTCAACTCTCTGGGTTCAAATCGTACCGAAGGGCCAAGCTGTTACTAAGAATAGCGCCAAAGCGTTTTAACCTGGATTAGCTGGCAGTGCAGATCGCTTCATCAATGCGACTACCTTTGGCCGCCGCCGAACGGGTGGTCCGCCTGAGGCGCAGATGAACGGAGTCGTGGCTGCCGACCGGACGGTCTGCAGCCACGATCTCGACTAACCCTAACGCCGTGCGATCACAGCGCTAGGCGGTCGCCCCTGGCAACGATGGAACTAACGCCGGGCTCACACTGCCGGCCGGTGTGTCCGTCGCCGAAACCGTGCCAGGGTCCGATCCGTGGTGCTTCCTGATCCCAGACGTATCAGGATTCGTCGCGTTCGGCGCGCCGTTCCCGTTGCCATCCGTGCCGTCATCCCCTGGCTTCCACTTCCTGGGATGCGGAGGGTCGGTCTTCTTCACCGGTGGGTCCGACTTCGGCGTGGTGTCCGTGGCGGACGGGTTCCCCGTGACCGGCGAGGTGTCGGTGGTGATTGTCTTGTCGGTGGCGCCTGTCGTCTTGTCGGTGACGGTGTCGGTGGCGCCGGTCTTGTCGGTGATCGTTTCGTTGTTCGTGACCGGCCCGACGGTCGTGTCGGGACTCCCGTCTGCCGCCTTCACCCCTACAGCGGCCGAGCCGCCGACGCCCGCCAGCGACACAACACCACTGGCGGCGGGCTCGATCTTGAGGCTCGAGGCGCTCATCTTTGCGGCGTTGACACTCGCGGCGATTGATTGCTGCTGAGCCGCCGAGGTCGCCAGGCTGTGAACAAGCTGCCCAGCGCGTTGTTGATGGCTTGGGCTAACGCATTGACGTAGGCGGTCACTGCGGCCTGAACGATTTGCTGGGCGGCGGCCGCGTAGGCCTGAGCTACGGCGGCGGCTATTTGCTGGAAGATCGCGTTCAGGGCTGCGCCAATCGCTGCGCCTGGGTCGGTCGGGGGCGGATCGGTGGGCCCCTCACTCGACAGATGCTCGTGCCGTGAAGTCGAGCAAAGAAAAACGCCCGTGGGCGAGCCCGCCTGTGCTGGTGTTTTTGCAACCCAGTCGTTCGGACCGCGACGATTCACCGAAAGTGTCTAGGAGTTACTCGAGCGTCGGGTAGTACGCCCTGATTCGTCGAAGAGATCCGGCCGATGAATGGGGCGAGAGCCTCATTTGGACGGTGCAAGGGCGGGCAGTAGTGCCACGGTGCGAGTTCTGCAGCTAAGTGCGAGGGGAGAGCCGAGGCACTCATGTGGTGGCCCCCCGTGGCTTGTCCGACCGTCGCCCGCGGCAACGGCATGTAGTCGACCTTGTCGAGGTAGAGTCGTTCGTCTCGCCAACGCTGCGGGTGCTCCATCCCGAACCGACTGCGCTCCGACGGGCCGGCACGGGATGGAGAAAACCGACGGACTATCGCCTTTACGGGGGTCCCGACACAGCTAAGGAGGATGGGGAAACGGATCCGCCATGCGGACACCGCGCCCCAGACTGCCAAATGGGGTATCCGGACAACGTCCTAGCGGCCGACGAGCAGGTCGTACTGCACAGCCATCCGCATTGGAAGCGGCTGATCGGCCCGGTGCTGATCCTGTTGATCGTCACTGCTATCGCGGCCTTCGGCGCCGGGTACGTAAATCAGACCGACTGGGAGCGGACCGCGCGCAACGTCGTGCTCATCGTTATCGCAGTGATCTGGTTGGTGATCATTGGGTGGCTGACGGTGTGGCCGTTCCTCAACTGGTGGACAACGCATTTTGTTATCACCGATCGCCGGGTGATGTTCCGCCACGGGCTACTCACCAGATCGGGCATCGACATTCCGCTGGCGCGGATCAACAGCGTCGAGTTCCGGCACGGCTTGTTCGACCGGATACTGCGCACCGGCACGCTGATCATCGAATCCGCATCGCAGGATCCCCTTGAGTTCCACGACATTCCGCGTGTGGAGCGCGTGCACTCCCTGCTATATCACGAAGTCTTTGACACCCTGGGGTCGGAGGAATCGCCGAGCTGACCCAGCCGCCGCGCACGTCGCGTGGGGCGACGCAGCGGCGTGACCTTGCCGTCGGACAGGGCCGTCTCGTGTTGATCCTCGAGGACCTCTGCCAGGCCACCAGCGGTAAGGGATTCGACCGCCCCGTCGGGGTTGCGCCCGAACTCGTCGGGGAACACCCAGCGGCGGAACGCCCAGAACCGGAACGCCATCTGCAGCAGGTTGCCGATGATGTAGGCGGAGACGAAGTCGGCGATGTTTTCCTGTGTCAGCGACACGTCGGGCACGCGCAGCTGCAGCACGTAGCTGGAGAACCACAGGGGCGCCATCGACAACAGCACCCCGACGCCGCTGAACGCGAAAAACATCAGCGCCTCGTGATGGCGCTCACGGCCGCCGCGGTTCTGGAAGCTCCATTCCCTATTGAGGATGTAGGAGGCGATCACTGCGACGATGCCTGCGATGATCTTGGCCGTGAGGGGCTTGGGTTCAAGCACCGTGAGCTTGAGCGTGTAGAAGACCGCCGAGTCGATGACGAACGTGGTCGCACCTACGATCGCGAATTTTATGAGTTCGTGATGTCGTTCGAAGTACGGCCGGATCGGGCTTGGCAGCCGCGCGATCGTGGCATCGGTGAAGGACACGACAAAGCAGTCTACGGAAATAACGCTGCCGACGCGTACCCGCGCAGGTCGCGGCAGGTAATGATGACTCTCGCCGCCATGACAACATATGGTTGTGCCACGTAAACCCAGTTCGCCCCCGCTGGTAGCCATGGTCGGCGGTGGACAGCTGGCCAGGATGACCCACCAGGCGGCGATTTCGCTTGGTCAGACGCTGCGGGTGCTGGCGGTCAGCAAGGATGATCCGGCCGCGCAGGTGACCCCGGATGTCGTCATCGGCGCGCATACCGATCTAGGTGCGTTGCGAGACGCGGCGGCCGGTGCTGACGCGCTGACCTTCGATCACGAGCACGTGCCGACTGAACTGCTCGAGAAGCTCGTCGCCGACGGGGTGAACGTCGCTCCGCCACCGTCCGCCCTGATCCATGCCCAGGACAAGCTGATGATGCGGCGGCGGCTTGAGGCACTAGGCGTTTCGGTGCCGCGTTATGCCGAGGTGATCGACGTCGCCGATGTCGACGCGTTCGCCGCGCGCGTCGATACAGACATCGTGGTCAAGACCGTGCGTGGCGGCTATGACGGTCGCGGCGTGACAATCGCCCGTGACCTGGCCGAGGCCCGTGATGTTGCCGGCCGTTATCTGGCCGACGGCGCCGCGGTGCTGGTCGAAGAGAGGGTGTCGATGCGGCGCGAGCTGGCCGCGCTGGTGGCACGGTCGCCATTCGGGCAGGGTGCCGCGTGGCCGGTTGTGCAGACGGTGCAGCGCAACGGCATCTGCGTCGAGGTGATCGCTCCAGCGCCGGGCCTGGACGCCGAAGTGAGCAGCGGTGCAGGGCAACTCGCGTTGCAGCTGGCCGACGAGCTTGGCGTGGTCGGGGTGCTGGCGGTCGAGCTGTTCGAGACCGTCGACGGCAGGCTGATGGTCAACGAGCTGGCCATGCGTCCGCACAATTCCGGGCACTGGAGCATGGATGGCGCCAAGACCAGTCAGTTCGAGCAGCACCTGCGCGCGGTGCTCGATTACCCGCTCGGCGATACCGTGCCGATCGCACCGGTGACCGTGATGGCCAATGTGCTTGGCGCGCAGGAGAGCCCGGCGATCAGCATGGATGAGCGGCTCCATCACCTGTTCGGCCGGATGCCGGAGGCCAGGGTCCACCTATATGGCAAAGGGGAGCGGCCCGGCCGCAAGATCGGCCACGTCAATGTCCTCGGCACCGCAGGTGGCTCGCTCGACGACGACGCATACGTCGCAGATGTGCGGGAACGGGCGGTCCGGGCCGCACACTGGTTGTCGCACGCCGAGTGGACCGACGGATGGAGTGGACATGACTAGTCGGACGACGATCAAGCGGCGAGGCACGAGCCGCGTTGAGGAGTCCGACCATGACTAGCGCGCCGGCGCCACGGGTGGGCGTGATCATGGGCAGCGACAGCGACTGGTCCGTGATGGAGGAAGCCGCGCTCGCATTGGCCGAGTTCGACGTTCCGTTCGAGGTCGGCGTGGTCTCCGCGCACCGCACGCCGGACCGGATGCTCGATTACGCGCGCACCGCGGCGGGGCGCGGCCTCGAGGTGGTCATCGCCGGTGCGGGCGGGGCCGCACACCTACCGGGGATGGTCGCCGCGGCGACACCGCTGCCCGTCATCGGCGTCCCCGTGCCGCTGGCCAAACTCGACGGCCTGGACTCGCTGCTGTCGATCGTCCAGATGCCCGCCGGCGTGCCGGTGGCCACGGTGTCGATCGGCGGTGCACGCAACGCCGGATTGCTGGCGGTGCGGATCCTCGGGTCTGCCGACGCCGAATTGCGCAAGCGAGTGGAGGATTTCCAGAGTGGACTTGCCGGCATGGTGCTGCAGAAGGATCTCGCGCTGCGAGATCGGCTGTTAGGGAAGTAGTCTCCTGACGGTGGAGCCAAATTTCGGGCGTTATCGGGCCGTGGGCCACCGGGTCGTCACCGGGTTTCTGCAGTCAGAGGTCCTCCTGCTCCTCGATGTGCTGAATTCGGCGCAGCGCGCCAAGCAGGTTTCCGGTGCGGTCGCGGAGATCGGTGTGCACCACGGCAAGTTGTTCATCGCACTGCATCTGCTCCAGCGTGGTGGCGAGAAATCGGTGGCGATCGACGTCTTCGGCGACCAGGACCTCAACGTCGACGGATCGGGCCACGGCGATCTCGAGAAGTTCGTCAACAACGTGAACCTGTGGTCGTCGATGGACGACGTCGTCGTGCACCAGAGCGATTCGACAAAGGTCACGCCGGAGATCCTGCGGGAACTGGCGGACGGCGATATCCGTTTCTTCTCCGTCGACGGCGGCCATACCGAAGAGATCGTGTTCTCCGACATGAAACTCGCCGAGGCCACGCTGGCCGACGGCGGGATCGTCATCGCCGACGACGTGTTCAACGAACTTTGGCCGGGTGTCGCCGTCGGGACACAACGCTATCTCGAGGACGGCGCCAAGCTTGTGCCCTTCCTGATCGGGTTCAACAAGGTGTTCTTCGCCCAGTCCGACTATTGCGAGTTCTATCGCGGCGAGGTGCAGTCCGCTGTGGCGGGAAAGCTGCGGTTGGCGACGGCGCCTTCCGAGTTCGCAGGCCACGAGGTTGCGTTGGTCGCGCGACAGGGCGCAAAAGACATTCTGCGCAAGAGCCAGCTGCTTCGGAGGCTCTACCACAGCACCTATCGCGGGCTGGTTCGCGGGCTGCAGGTCGTATCCGGAGGGAAACGGTAAGGTTACCGGCGAGTAGCAAGGAGTCGCCATGGCCTTCGGTAACCCGTCATTTGATGCTTTCAAGCTCCCCGACGAGCACCAGGAGCTGCGTGCGGTCCTGCGTGATCTCTGCGAAAAGGAGATTGCCCCGTACGCGGCCGACGTCGACGAGAAGGCGCGCTACACCGACGAAGCTCTGGCGGCCCTGACCGCTTCAGGGTTCGCCGCCATCCACATTCCCGAGGAGTACGGCGGGCAGGGCGGTGACTCGATAGCCGCCTGCATCGTCATCGAAGAGGTGGCGCGGGTGTGCGCGTCCTCGTCGCTGATCCCGATCTGCAACAAGCTGGGCACGGTGGGCATGCTGTTGCGCGGGTCTGAGGAGCTCAAGAAGCAGGTGTTGCCCTCCATTGCCGCGGGCGAGGCGGTGGCGTCCTACGCGCTGTCCGAGCGAGAGGCCGGTAGCGACGCGGCGTCGATGCGGACGCGGGCCAAGGCCGACGGCGACGAGTGGGTGCTCAACGGCTCCAAGTGCTGGATCTCCAACGGCGGGCACTCGACGTGGTACACGGTGATGGCCGTAACCGATCCGGACAATGGCGCCAACGGCATCTCGGCGTTCGTCGTGCACAAGGACGATCCCGGTTTCGTGGTGGGCGCCAAGGAACACAAGATGGGCATCAAGGGGTCGCCCACGACTGAGCTCTACTTCGAGGACTGTCGCATTCCAGGAGACCGGATCATCGGCGACCCCGGCACCGGTTTCAAGACCGCGCTGGCAACTCTTGACCACACCCGGCCGACGATCGGCGCGCAGGCGGTCGGTATCGCGCAGGGTGCGTTGGATGCGGCGATCGCATATGTCAAGGAGCGCAAGCAGTTCGGCAAGGCGATCGCCGATTTCCAGGCCGTGCAGTTCATGCTCGCGGATATGGCGATGAAGGTGGAGGCCGCAAGGCTGATGGTGTACACCGCCGCTGCGCGTGCCGAACGCGGCGAGCCCAACCTCGGCTTCATCTCATCGGCGTCGAAGTGCTTCGCCTCCGACGTCGCGATGGAGGTGACCACCGACGCCGTTCAGTTGTTCGGCGGCTACGGCTACACCACCGACTTCCCCGTCGAGCGGTTCATGCGCGACGCCAAGATCACCCAGATCTATGAGGGCACCAACCAGATTCAGCGCGTCGTGATGTCGCGAGCGCTGCTGAAGTAGCCCTCAGGCCGCGTACTCGACGAAGAACGCCATACCCGCCTCGAGGTGGCAGGTGTTGTGGCAGTGGCTGATCCATCGACCGGGATTGTTGGTGTCGAAGTCGACTTCAACGGTCTGCTTTGGTGGCACCACCACCGTATCCTTGCGGGCCTTCGGGACACCTGAATTCATCACTTGGAACGTGTGACCGTGTAGGTGGAACGGGTGAAACATCATCGACTCGTTGATGAACCGGATCCGGACCCGCTGGTTCGGCTTGACCGGCACCCCGTCGTTCGGCGGGTTGTACAGCTTGCCGTTCACCGGCCAGGTGTACCCGTTGACCGGTCCGGTCAGGTGGGCGTCGATCACTTGATCGGGCGCCTTGACAGCCAGCGTCATCTCCGGCGTCGGCGCCAATGTGGCGGTGTCGAGTGGTGCCTGGGTGCGCAGCGATGCGACGAAGTCGTCGATGTTGACCGAGCTCGGCCCCCGGCGTTGATGACGCGCAGCCGAATCCGTTGGCCGGCACGGTAATCCACCACCTGCGGATCGGTGGGCACCCTGCCGTTGATGACGAAGTAGGGGTAGGTGACGTCGCCGCCGTCGTCGCCGAGCGGAGTCGTCGCGGTCACCCCGGGGCCGCCGGGTGCCATCGGCTTCATGCCTGTCTTGCGCAGGTTTTCGAGAACCTGGTCAGGGTTCGTCCCGGTGCCGTCAATCCAGTCGTCGAGCACGACCGCCAGTTCGTCGTCGTAGTCGACCTTTTCGCCGGGGTCCTCGATGATCAGCGGTCCGTACAGGCCGCGGTCGAGTTGGGTGCCGACATGCGAATGAAACCAGTACGTTCCCGCGTCGGGCACCACGAAGTCGTAGGTGAACTTGCCGCCGTTCGGCACAGCGGCCTGCGTCAGGTCCGGAACTCCGTCCATGTCGTTGACGATGGCGATGCCGTGCCAGTGCGCTGTCACGTCCTGCGGCATCGCATTGGTGAGCGCGGCCCGCCAACGGCACCCATCGCCAGAAATTGACGCCGACCGATCATTTCCTCAGCGTGGCACTGCGCCGCTACCCGCGGGTGACTTTTTCCATCTGTCTGCGACGGTCCAGTGCGGCCGCATCAGGGTTCGCGACCTGCACGAGTGACGCACCGGCGACGAAAACGGCCAACAAATTGGCGGTCAACTCGTCGGCGGTTGTCCAGGCAGCAGTCGACATCACGCGGTCGTCTGCCGTGAAACCCTGTGCGGCGGCTGCGGCTTGGGCGTCGACGAATACATCGGTGACCGACCGACCGTCGAGCGCAGGCCCGGGGTGTCGCTCGGGGGAGATCTGGTCGCCGTGTACGCGCACCGACGTCGCGTAGTCGGTGATGCCCACGGGCAGGTCGGCGGCTGGCTTGCCGAACGGATCCAGCGACAACACCGCGATCTCACCTGCGCCGACCGCATCGTCGGCCTCCGAGAGCCGGTCGGCGGTGCACAGCGCGATGTCGGCCCCGCCGTCGAGCACGACTTCCGCGCCTATCCACCAGATTCCGAACAACACGGCGGCGGTCTGCCAGTGGGCGGGCAGCAGCACAGCGACCCGGATCGCCGGGCCCGCACCCAGTTCGTCGCGCAGCAGGTTGGCGGTCTTGGCGGCCCAGTTGGCTAGGGTGACGGTCGACAACTCGATTCGCTCACCGCTGGCGTCGTCGTAATAGGTGATCCGCGGCCCGACCGGATCGGCGGCCAACAGCGGATCCAGCAGCGTCGACGTGAGCGTGGTCAGTTGACGCACGCCGGGTCGTTGGAGCCGGCCGTGAGGATCGGCGACGGTGGGGGAGCGGAATCGGCCGAATCGCTCGAACTGGCCACCGCCGGGTCGGCGGTAGCCAGTGTCGGGTCGCTGCTGCCGAGGCCTGACCCGGGTCCGGTGTAGTCACCCGCCAGCACGACACGCGCCGAGCCGGGCGACACTGACGCGTTCGCGACAACCGGTATCCCGCCAAGCTCCTTGGAAACCGCTTGTGCGCCAAGGTCATCGGCCTTGGCTGCTTGCACCTGGCTGCCTGAGACATGACCGGTGCTGTTGTTACCGATGTTGCCCGCAGCGAAACCCTTGTTGGTCAGCACGTGCGATACAGCGGCGGCCAGCCCATTGATGTCGGAGTCGTTGACCACCTCAACGGTGGTTTTGCTTGGCGTATAAGCCAATTGCTCCGTCTTGCCTTGAGCCTGGTCGTGCAGCAGGCTGCCAACCCAATCCTTGACCTGGCTCGGGTCCACTCGGACCACGCTCTGCATGCCGTCGTCGCTCCATCCGGCTTCCTCGAGGATCGGGATGGTGGCGAACGCGACGCTGCCGGCTGCCAGCTTCTGCAGTTGTTGAATGAAATCCATGATGTCCCAACCTTCGGACAACACCACCGATCGTTGCACCGCGTCCTGTAGGCGGCCCAGGGTCGCCGGGCTGGACAACGTCTTGCCGGAGATCACCTCGTGGGCAAGTGAGGCCATCACCGCCTGCTGTCTGGTAACCCGGTCCAGGTCACCGCGGGGCAGGTCGTGGCGTTGCCGCACGAAGCTCAACGCCTGTGGTCCGTTCAGCTTCTGCCAGCCAGCTGGAAAGTCGGCCCCTGAAAGGGGTTCGTACACAGCATCTTTCAAACAGACATTGACGCCACCGAGGGCGTCGGTGATGAGCGCGAAACCCAGCAGCCCGATCTCCGCGTAGTGGTCGACGGTGACACCGGTCAGGTTCGCGACCGTCTTGATCAGCGCCTCGCGCCCGGCTTCGGTGGACTGCTTGTCGGCGTCCGCGTCGGAGACGCCGGATTCGACCAACTTGACCCGCTTGTCCTCCTTGACCGACCCGTACACACCGTTGATCTTCATCTTCCCGATGCCGGGCGCATCGACATAGGAGTCGCGGGGGATGGAGATCGCTGTGGCTGACTTCCCGTTGTTCGGGATGCGCACCAGGATGATGGTGTCGGTGTTGGTGGAGACGTTGTCGCCGGCTCGCAGCGTCGCCAATTCATCCGCCGAGAGCGGGTTGCCATGCGCATCGGTGCGGCTGTCCAAGCCCACGAGCAGTATGTCGATCGCGCCGTCGTCGCCGCCCTCGCCGAGCGCCATCGAGGAAAAGTGGTTGATGCCTGATTCGAACGACCGGATCTTGCCCCACGCAACGCCGGTGCCGACCACTACCGCCAAAGCTGCCAGCACGGCGATGATACGGGTGAGGCGAGCGGGCATCTGCCCAGGCTACTTGCGATGCGGGCGCATACCCGGTAGCTCGGATCGGCGTGCCAGACTCAACAACATGCCTGTCCGAATCGTTATCTCCGGCGCCGGTGGCATGGTGGGGCGCTTCTTGGCAGCTCAGGCGCGCAGTCAGGGCCGCAACGTGCTGGGGCTGACGTCGACAGAGTGGGATATCACCGACCCGGCGGCGGCGCAACGTTTCGTCCAGTCCGGTGACGTCGTGGTGAACTGCGCTGCTTACACCCAGGTCGACGCCGCCGAAAAGGATCACGAACGGGCCCACGCCGTGAACGCGGTGGGACCCGAGAACATCGCGCATGCCTGTGCCCGCGCCGGTGCGGATCTCATCCACATCTCGACCGACTACGTCTTCAGTGGTTCACAGCGCCGTCCTTATGAGATCGATGACGAAACAGGGCCGCTGAGCGTGTACGGGCGCACCAAGCTGGCAGGCGAGCTGTTGGTGCTCGCCGCGATGCCCGACGCGCACATCGTCAGGACCGCGTGGGTGTACGAAGGCGGCGATGGCGGCGACTTCACCGCGGTGATGCGGCGGCTGGCGGCCGGCGAAGGACCGGTGGATGTGGTGGCCGACCAAATCGGCTCTCCAACTTACGTCGGTGACTTGGTCGGCGCGCTGCTCGAGGTCGCTGACGGCGCCATCCGCGAACCGCTGTTACATGCCGCCAACGACGGCGAAGCCAGCCGATTCGACCAAGCCCGTGCGGTATTCGAGGCCGTCGGCGCCGATCCCGAGCGCGTCCGCCCAGTGGGTACCGACGCCCATCCGCGTCCGGCGCCCCGCCCGCCGTATTCGGCGTTGTCTTCACAGCGGTCCGCCGACGCCGGGCTGACGCCGCTGCGGCCGTGGCGTGACGCGCTAGCGGCTGCGCTCGCCGCTGCCGGCCCGTTACCCTCTACGCCGTGAGCGACGGTCTGACGGTAGTCACGGTGACCTATTCGCCGGGGCCGCACCTCGATCGGTTCCTGGCGACACTCTCCCACGCCACCGAGCGGCCCGTCACTGTGATCATGGCCGACAACGGCTCGACCGATGGCGCGCCGCAAGAAGCGGTGCAGCACTATCGCAATGCCCGGCTGCTGCACACAGGCGGCAACCTGGGCTACGGCGCCGCGGTGAACCGCGCGGTCGCGGAGATCATCCCGGAGTCGGAGTTTGTGGTGGTCGCCAACCCCGATGTGCAGTGGGGGCCTCGCAGCATCGATGTGTTGCTTGAGGCCGCGGAACGCTGGCCGAGGGCGGGGTCGCTTGGGCCGTTGATCCGTGACCCGGACGGCTCGGTGTACCCGTCGGCGCGCCACCTGCCCAGCCTGATCCGGGGCGGCATGCACGCTGTCGTCGGCCCGTTCTGGAAGAACAACCCGTGGACGGCCGAATACCGGCAGGAGCGAACCGAGCCCAGCGAACGTCCAGTTGGCTGGCTGTCGGGGTCGTGCCTGTTGCTGAGGCGCTCCGCATTCGATGAGGTTTCGGGCTTCGACGAACGCTATTTCATGTACATGGAGGACGTCGACCTGGGTGATCGCCTCGGCAAGGCGGGATGGCAGAACGTGTACGTGCCGTCGGCGGAGATTTTGCACGATAAGGGTCACGCGACCGGTCGCGACCCGGCCCGCAACTTGGCGGCCCACCACACCAGCACCTACACTTTCCTCGCAGATCGGCATCCGCAGCGTTGGCAGGCGCCATTGCGGTGGACAATAAGGGCCGCACTCACCGCACGCGGGGCTCTGGTGGTCCGAAGTTCTCGGCGAAAGCAGGCGAAAGGACGGCATTAGCGTGGTTAATCCGGCTCAAGTCGACGCGGTCGTTCTCGTCGGCGGCATGGGGACGCGGCTGCGGCCGCTGACCTTGTCGGCGCCCAAGCCGATGCTGCCGACCGCCGGTCTGCCGTTTCTGACCCATCTGCTGTCGCGGATCGCCGATGCGGGCATCGAGCATGTCGTGCTGGGCACCTCGTACAAGGCGGGGGTGTTCGAGTCGGAGTTCGGCGACGGGTCGAAGCTGGGCCTGCAGATCGACTACGTGGTCGAGGACGAGCCGCTGGGCACCGGCGGCGGTATCGCCAACGTGTCGGAGAAGCTGCGCCATGACACCGCGCTGGTCTTCAACGGCGACGTGCTGTCGGGCGCCGACCTCGGCGCGCTGCTCGGCTGCCATGAGAACAACGGCGCCGACGTCACGCTGCACCTGGTGCGTGTCGGGGACCCCCGCGCGTTTGGGTGCGTGCCGACGGACTCGGACGGCGTCGTTACTGCTTTTCTTGAGAAGACGCAGGACCCGCCGACCGACCAGATCAACGCAGGCAGCTACGTATTCAAGCGCGAGGTCATCGACCGGATCCCCAAAGGCCGGGCGCTGTCGGTGGAGCGTGAGGTGTTCCCGGGGATGCTGTCAGAAGGCCTTCGGGTATGCGGCTACGTCGACTCGACCTACTGGCGCGACATGGGCACTCCCGACGACTTCGTGCGCGGCTCAGCGGACCTGGTCCGCGGCATCGCCCCTTCGCCCGCGCTGAAGGGGCACCGCGGTGAGGAGTTGGTGCACGACGGCGCGAGCGTCGCGCCCGGCGCATTGCTGATCGGTGGCACGGTGGTCGGCCGCGGCGCGGAGATCGGAGCGGGCGCCCGACTGGACGGCGCGGTGATCTTCGACGGCGCCCAGATCGGCGCGGGCGCCGTGGTCGAGCGGTCGATTATCGGCTTCGGCGCTCGCATCGGGCCGCGCGCGCTTATCCGTGACGGCGTCATCGGTGACGGGGCCGACATCGGTGCGCGCTGCGAACTGCTGCGCGGCGCGCGGGTGTGGCCTGGAGTCACCATCCCCGACGGCGGCATCCGCTACTCGACCGACGTCTGAGGACTCCTGGCGGCCGCTGCGAGCTGCGTCAGGCCGAAGTCGCAGTCGTCGGGTAACGCGTCAAGCGGCCACCAGCGCAGGTCCAACGATTCGTCACTGCAAGCGATTTCGGCATCGCGCGGCGCACGGGCGATGAACTGCATGTCGAGGTGGCGGGTTGGCACCCCCAGCGAGCAGGTGACGGGGTGCACGTGCAGCGCCGCCAGTTCGGTGTCGATCGTGAGGTCGTCGATGCCGGATTCCTCGGTGGCTTCGCGAAGCGCGGCGGTGCGGATATCGGCGTCGGTGTCCTCACAGTGCCCGCCGAGTTGCAGCCACCGCCCGAAGCGTGGGTGCAGCGTCAGCAACGCGTGCGTGCCGGTGTGGTCGAGGACGAGCGCGGAGCCAGTGACATGACCTGGCACGCAGTCGCGCAGGCAGCCGTCGGGGCGCGCGGCAAGGAACGCCAGCACGGCGTGCCGAAGCGTGTCCTGGGCGGGATCGGGTGCGCGCCAATCGGTCAGCATCTCGACGGCCGACGCGTGCAGGCTCACATGATCACCAGCAGGCCGTCGGTCGGCACCGGGTCGCGAGGCCCGGACGGCTCGTCGGGATACCCAATGGCGATGGCGCCCAACGGTTCCCAGTCAGCGGGTAGCGCGAGTTCCTCGCGCACCAGGTCGGCGGCGAAGATGGTGGACCCGATCCAGCAGCTTCCAACGCCTCGCACGGCGAGTGCGACAAGCAGCGCCTGTACCGCGGCGCCGACGGCGACCGTGAACATGGTGTGCTCGGCAGCCGTGCGCGCGGCGTCGGGGTAGCTGTGCGCGCCGTCGGGCACCATGAACGGGATGACGAGTTCGGGTGCGTCGTAGAGGATCTGGCCGCGACCGACATGGCGCTCGACAACGTCGCTGGGCCTCCCGTCGCGGGTCAGGTCGGCGTGCCACTTGGCCTTCATCCGGTCCAGCAGTGCCAGCCGCTTGGCAGGATCCTGTATCCAGACGAACCGGACGGGCCTGGTGTGGTGCGGTGCAGGCGCGGTCAGCGCTTCGGCGACTGCGGCCTCGACCAGTTCGGGCGCGACGGGTTCGGCGCTGAATTGGCGCACCGACCGCCGCAGCAGCTGAGCCTGGCTCTGGCCGAGGGCGATGGCTTCCTCGGTGCCCAGCCAGAACAGGTCCTCCTCACCGGGTCGCAGCAATGTGCGGGCATTGGATCCGTTGTCGGACAGCGTGAGTCCGCGCACCACCGCGACAGGTATATCGGTCAGCTTGCCCTTCACAAGATCGGCCGCCGCTGCGATCTCGTCGGCGACGGCGATCTCGGTGACGATCAACTCGTTGCCGTGCCGGTCCACCGATCCCCAATAGCCGTGCAGCACAGTCAGGCCCGCGGCCCCGATCGCGAAGTCGGTCTGGCCGTTACGCCAGGCACGGCCCATGGTGTCGGTGACGACGACGCCGACGGTGACCCCAAGTCGCTCCCGCAATCCGGTCCGCAGCGCCGCGGCGCTGGCGTCGGGGTCAACCGGCAGGAGCGCGAGCTCACCGGCGTCGACGTTGGAGCCATCGACTCCGGCGGCCGCCTGCACCAATCCGATCGCATTCTCGGTGATCAGCGTGCGGCCCTTGCGGGCGAGCACCCGGACGGCCTCGGCGTCGATCAGCTTGCGCCGCAGCGTGTCTCGCTCCTCGGGGTCGACCGGTGCATCGACGATGCGACCCTCACATTTGGACATCACCTTGCTGGTGACCACCACGATGTCGTTGTCGCGCAGCCAGGGTGCGGCCCCGGCGATGGCCGCGGCGAGGTCGTCGCCCGGGCGGAACTCGGGAAGCCCGGGAACAGGAAGCATTTCGACTGCTGCGGCCGAGCCATGCTCCGTCACGGCTTGACCCCCGCCAGATCCAGCCCGGCGCGCACCATTTCGGCAGTGGCCTCGGGATCGGTCATCAGCAGCGGCACCGACCGCACCTCGACGCCGTCGATCTCGGCGGTGTCGCCCTCGTGCACCAGCCAGCCGTCGAGGATGCCTACGCCGGAGCGGGCCCCGTAGTAGCCGCCGACCGCTTCCGAGGTGCTGGCCACCCCGATCACTGAAAGGCATTCGTCGGCCATGCCGCGCAGCGGCTTTCCTCCGATGATGGGGGAGTAGCCGATGACCCGTGCGGTCGTCGAGCGCAGCGCGCCCCGAATCCCTGGGATGGCCAGGATCGCGCCGATGCTGACTACCGGGTTGGACGGCGCAAGAAGCACCACGTCGGCGGTCTCGATGGCTTCGGTGACGCCTGGGCCTGCGGTGGCCGCTTCGGCGCCGACGAACGCGAAACTGTGAGTGGGCACGTGCGCGCGATAGCGCACCCACCACTCTTCGAAATGGATGGCTCGCTTCTCGGCATCGTTGGGATCGGTAATGACGACGTGGGTTTCGCTGCGGTCGTCGCTGGCGGGAAGCAGTCGCGCGCCGGGCTTCCACCGGTCACACAGCGCTTCGGTCACCTGTGACAGCGGATAACCCGCGCGCAGCATTTGGCTGCGGACGAGATGAGTGGCCAGATCGCGATCGCCTAGGCCGAACCAATCCGGCTGAACGCCGTAGGCGGCGAGTTCCTCTTTCGCGTGCCAGCTCTCGTCGCGACGTCCCCACCCACGTTCGGGATCGATGCCGCCGCCAAGGGTGTACATGCAGGTGTCGAGGTCCGGGCAGATCCGCACGCCGTACATCCAGGCGTCGTCGCCGATGTTGACGATCGCGGTCAGTTCGTTATCCGAATGGGACTCTTGGGAAAACCGGCTCGTGCTGGATTGGCCGCTGAAGCGGCCGAGCCCCAGCAGGCGCTGCACACCAATCAGGAAGCGGGCGCCGCCGACGCCGCCGACCAGAACCGTGACCTTCACATGGACGAACATTAGGCGCAAGCGCGCTGACCCGTTCGGGCACGGTGGGTGTGAGAGACACGCCGAGGTTCGACGCGCCGAATTCGTGTCACGGAATGGTATGTATTTCTGTTCCAGCGCTTGACCCAGGCAGCTAACGCGTGTGTAATCACACCAGTGTCATTTCGCGGTTGGCCGGCCGGTTTCGGTGTCGCAGACCGAGATTCGATCATATGTTCGAATTGAGATGACCAGAGATATCAATATCGGGGCTGCATTTAAGGATCTACGACACCAGGTGAGGAGGCGAAAAAATGTCCTTTGAGCACACTGATTTCGATCATGCGGTCCGGTTTGACAGCCGGCTGCTCGGCTCACTAGACAACGCGCCGCACACCAATAACGGACGCGCACCGATCGAGACGCCTCGGCGTCCCCAGCTAAGTCTGGTGCCCGACCCGATTGATGTGGCGCCGGCAATCACGGCAATTACGCCCGAGGACGATCTCTGGCAAGAGAAGGCGTTGTGCGCTCAAACCGACCCCGAGGCGTTTTTCCCCGAGAAGGGCGGCTCGACCCGCGAAGCCAAGCGAATCTGCCTGGGCTGCGAGGTCAAGGACGCGTGCCTGGACTATGCGCTGGCCCACGACGAACGCTTCGGCATCTGGGGCGGCCTCTCCGAGCGGGAGCGTCGCAGGCTCAAGCGCGGGATCATCTAGATCGCAAGTTCACTCGTCGTCGATCGTGGGGTCGATGACAGAAGGTTCCACGCCCAAGTAGGTGGCCACCTGAGCCACCAAGATCTCGTGCAATAGCTCGGCGAGTTCGATGGTGTCCTTGGCCCGTCGCTCGATCGGCTTGCGGAACAACACAATTCGCGCTCGCGTCGCGTCACCCCGCACATCGACCCCCGCCGGAATCAGCCGGGCCAGCGCGATCGGGCCGTCGGCCACCACCTCTGACGGCCATTGCACGGCCTCGGCGTCCTTCGGCGAAATCCTCGGTATCTCGTCGACCGCGACATCTAGCCCGGACACCCGTTCCTGCCAACGTCGTTCGATGGGTTCGTAGGCCTCGAGCACCGCCATGTCGAACCGCTCGGCCCTGCTGCGCCAGCCGGGCACAGTCGGCGGAAGCAGCGGGCCGCGCATGTCCCGGCCGCGGCGTGATCCGCGCAGATTCCGCTCGGCGGCAGACATTCGGTGCTCCTCTCGTCAGAAGAGTCTCTGGTGCTCCTCTCGTCCGCTGCCAAACGATCGTAACGGTTGGAGATCGGGGCCCTCGCGGCTGCGCGTGTCCGGCGGCTTGGTCGGTTTCCGCACGATAGCCTCTCGTTCGTGAACGTTCCCCGTCGCTGCTGCAGGCCCGGGTGCCCCCACTATGCGGTCGCGACGCTGACCTTCGTCTACTCCGATTCGACGGCCGTCGTCGGGCCCTTGGCCACGGTCTCGGAGCCACATTCGTGGGATCTGTGCGTGGCCCACGCGGGCCGGATCACGGCGCCGCGCGGGTGGGAGTTGGTTCGCCACGCCGGTCCGCTGCCGGCCCACCCTGACGAAGACGATTTGGTCGCGCTTGCCGACGCGGTGCGTGAGGGGCGGCGACGAAGGCGTGGCGCCGATCAGCGGGGTGGCTGCAGGTTTTTCCGATCCGGTCACCGGTGCGCACGGTGGTGCGTTGATGGCGTCGCCAGCCCGGCGGCCCGAGTCGAACGGACGCAGGCGCGGCCACCTGCGGGTGTTGCCAGATCCCAGCGACTAAAGCGGGGTTTTTGCAGGGCGTAGCCTCCGAACAACTCGCGCCTATCCCCTGACCAACCCGGGGCCTAGGCGGCATGTGGCCGCCGCCCGACGGTTAGGCTGGCGCCATCGGTCCCCTTAGCAAGGAGTTCTATGTCTCGGCCCGCCGCGGCTGTCCATCGCGTCATCAAGGCGTATGACGTACGCGGCCTGGTCGGCGAGGAAATCGACGAAGAGTTCGTTACCGATGTCGGCGCCGCGTTCGCCCGGCTGATCGGTGACGGTGCCACCCAGGTGGTGATCGGATACGACATGCGGGCGAGTTCGCCCTCGCTGGCTGAGGCGTTCGCCGTTGGCGTTACGTCGCAGGGGCTTGATGTGGTGCGGATCGGGCTGGCGTCGACCGATCAGCTCTACTTCGCGTCGGGAATGCTGGATTGTCCTGGCGCCATGTTCACCGCCAGCCATAACCCGGCCGCCTACAACGGCATCAAACTCTGCCGCGCCGGAGCCAAGCCCGTCGGCAAGGACACCGGGCTCACCGAGATCAGCGAGGATGTCATCGCCGCAGTGCCTGCGGGCGACGGGCCGCGCGGCACGATTTCCGACCGCGACGTGCTGGCCGACTACGGCCAGTTTCTGCGGTCGCTTGTCAACTTGGCCGAGCTGCGTCCGCTGCGGGTGGCCGTGGACGCCGGTAACGGCATGGGCGGTCACACCACGCCCGCCGTGCTTGGCGCGATCCCGTCAATCACATTGCGGCCGTTGTACTTCGAACTCGACGGCACCTTCCCCAACCACGAGGCCAACCCGCTGGACCCTGCCAACCTCGTCGACCTGCAGGCTTACGTCGTCGAGACCGGAGCCGATATCGGACTGGCCTTCGACGGCGACGCCGACCGGTGTTTCGTCGTTGACGAAAAGGGGCATCCGGTTTCTCCGTCGGCGGTAACCGCCCTGGTTGCGGCGCGGGAACTGAGCAGGGAGATCGGTGCAGCGGTGATCCACAACCTGATCACCTCCCGCGCGGTACCGGAACTGGTTGTCGAGCGGGGCGGCACGCCGGTGCGCTCGCGCGTCGGCCACTCCTACATCAAGGCGTTGATGGCAGAAACCGGAGCGATTTTCGGTGGCGAGCACTCCGCGCACTACTACTTCCGGGACTTCTGGGGTGCCGACTCCGGGATGCTGGCCGCCCTGCATGTGCTCGCCGCGCTCGGCGAGCAGGACCGCCCGCTGTCGGAAATGATGGCGGACTATCAGCGCTACGAAGCCTCTGGCGAGATCAACTTCACCGTCATCGACGCCAAGTCGTGTGTGGATGCCGTCCTGAAGTCATTCGGCAGTCGCATCCATTCCATCGACCACCTTGACGGCGTGACGGTCGACCTGGGCGACGGCAGCTGGTTCAACATGCGGATGTCCAACACCGAGCCGTTGCTGCGGCTCAATGTCGAGGCTCGCAGCACCGACGAGGTCGACGAAATCGTCGGACAGGTCTCACAACAAGTCCACGCCCAAGTCTCCTCAGATGCTGTGGGATCCGCGTGAACGCCACCCAAGCCGTCGTCGACCTCGACGATGCCGAAGGCCTGCTCGCCGCCGATCGAGAGGGTTTGCTTCGTGCGGCGTCGATGGCCGGTGCGCAGGTGCGCGCCACCGCAGCCGCCGCTCGAAGAGGGCGACCTGGATGCGCTG
Organism: uncultured Actinomycetota bacterium; assembly: GCA_963835075.1. Classification (GTDB taxonomy): domain Bacteria; phylum Actinomycetota; class Actinomycetes; order Mycobacteriales; family Mycobacteriaceae; genus Mycobacterium. The sequence continues at coordinate 50,543 of CAWIEE010000018.1, forward strand.
ACGTCCGACGGGCCGCCGCGCACGGTCATCTGGGTGGCGGGCCGCGGCAACGCCGAGACCGCGGGCGCGATGCTGTCGGCGACGCTTGGCGCATCGTTGGCGGCGCCGATCGTCGTGGCGTCGGAGGCGCCGCCCTGGATCGGCGCGCTCGATGTCCTGATCCTCGCCGGTGACGATCCCGGCGACCAGGGCCTGGTTTCAGCGGCCGCGACGGGTGTGCGGCGCGGAGCCCGCGTCGTCGTGGTTGCGCCCTATGAAGGTCCGCTGCGCGACGCGACGGCAGGCCGGTCGGCGTCACTGGCACCCCGCGTTTCGGTCCGCGACGAGTTCGGTCTGTCCCGCTATCTGGCGGCAGGCCTGGCCGCGTTGCAGGTGGTGGATCCGGGCCTGCGGGTGGACCTGGCCGCGCTGGCCGACGAGCTGGACGCGGAGGCTTTCCGCAACAGTGCCGGACGTGAGCTGTTCACCAATCCCGCTAAGTCACTTGCTGACCGGATGTCAGGACGCAACGTAGTGCTGGCGGGCGACAACGCGGGCACGCTCGCGCTGGCCCGCCACGGCGCGGCAGTCCTAATGCGGATCGCGCACGAGGCGGTGGCGGCGGTCGGATTGGCTGATGCGCTTGTGGCCTTTCACAGCGGAATCGGTGACCGGACTGGACTGTCCGGCGCCGACCGTGAAGAGTCGATATTCCATGACGAAGAGATCGACGGCCCCCTGCCGCGACGGGTCCGTGTCTTCGTGTTGGCCACCGACACCGAGCGGCCGGTTGTGGTCGCGCGGGTGAGCGGGCTCGACGGCGTCGACGTGATCAACGCCGATGACGTGCCGGATGCGTTGGGAATGGTGGACACGCCTGCGGCCGTCGCGTCGCCAGGGCGTCCGGAACAACAATTGGCAACGCTGGCCGTTCGGTTGGAAATGGCGGCCACCTACCTGCGACTGGTTCGAGGTTAAGCGAGTGCACCTGCTACGGGGAGCGGTGCGGACCTATGCATGGGGTTCGCGAACCGCGATTGCCGAATTCACCGGACGGCCAAGTCCCACAGCGCATCCCGAGGCAGAGTTGTGGTTTGGGGCGCACCCCGGCGATCCGGCGTGGCTGGTAACCGACGAGGGCGAGCGGTCGTTGCTCGACGCGCTGCGAGATGATCCGGAGGGTCAGCTTGGCGCAGCTGTTCGCGGCCGTTTCGGCGACTGCCTGCCGTTCTTGGTCAAGGTGCTGGCAGCCGACGAACCACTGTCGCTGCAGGCGCATCCGAGCGCCGAGCAGGCGGTGGACGGGTTCGCCCGCGAGGAGAAGCTGGGCATCCCCGTCACGGCGCCCACCCGTAACTACCGCGATCGCAGTCACAAGCTCGAATTGCTGGTAGCTCTAGGGGAATTCGAGGCGCTCGCCGGATTCCGGTCTGCTGCCGACAGCGTCGAGTTGATGCGCGCGCTTGCGGTCACCGACCTCGACCAGTTCGTCAACCTGCTGTCTGGCCAATCCGACGCCGACGGCCTGCGAGCGCTGTTCACCACGTGGATCACCGCGCCACAGCCCGACCTCGACGTACTTGTGCCTGCGGTGATCGAGGGCGCGATCCACTACTTGCAGTCGGGTGAAAAGAAGTTCGCGCGCGAGGCCAAGACCGTGCTCGAACTCGGTGAGCGATACCCCGGCGACGCCGGTGTGCTTGCCTCGCTGCTGCTGAACCGGCTCAGCCTCAAGCCGGGGGAGGCCATCTACATGCCTGCGGGCAACCTGCACTCATACCTGCACGGGGTCGGCGTCGAGGTGATGGCCAACTCCGACAACGTGCTGCGCGGCGGGCTCACCCCCAAACACGTGGACGTGCCCGAGTTGCTAAGAGTGCTCGACTTCACGCCAGCGACCGACGATGTCATCCATCCTCGAATCACCAGGGACGGAACAGAACTCGTGTACAACACGCCTGCACCGGAGTTCGCGGTTTCGGTGTTGTGCATCGACGGCGACCAACTGGGCCACGAGATCGACGCGCCGTCGCGCCACGACGGGCCGCAGATCCTGCTGTGCACCGAAGGTTCGACGGTGGTGCACGCAAAATCCACCGCGGTGACGCTGGAACGCGGGGCAGCAGCGTGGGTGGCCGCCGACGACGGGCCCATCCGCTTGGTCGCGCAGACACCGACAAAGTTGTTCCGGGCCACCGTTGGGATCTAGTGCGCGTCTTTCCGACGGAATGGCAGCACCCTCACGATCGCGACGACCACGGCGCCGACGACCAAACCGATCGTGGCCGACACCGCGGTATTGACCAGCCAGGCCAGTAACCCGCCGACGCCTTGGACGCCATGATGGACGAACTCTTCGGCGTGGTGGACAAGGCCGTACGGTGCATGCCAGCCGACGTTATCGGTGCCGACAAGCAGAATGTGGCCGCCGACCCAGAGCATTGCCACCGTGCCGATGGCCGACAGTGCCGCAAGCAGTTTGGGCATCGCGTTGACCAAACCGCGTCCCACTGTCTGCGCGAAGCCTGATTTGCGTTGGGCGAGGCTCAGCCCGATGTCGTCCATCTTGACGATGAGGCCGACCACACCGTACACAGCGATGGTGATGACCAGGGCTACGACGACGAGGATGATCAGCCGCGGCCAGAACGGCTGGTCTGCCACCTCATTGAGCGCGATCACCATGATCTCGGCGGACAGGATGAAGTCGGTCCGGATCGCGCCGGAGGTCATCTGCTTTTCGGCGTCCTGACCCGCGGTCGCGGTCGGTGCCGCGTGCGCGTCGTGGCTCGCGTTTCTGTGGAGCTGGCCCCAGACCTTCTCTGCGCCCTCGTAGCAGAGGTAGGTCGCGCCGATCATCAAGATCGGTGTCAGCAGCCACGGCACGAACTGACTGAGCAGCAACGCGGCGGGCAGGATGAACACCAGCTTGTTGCGCAGCGATCCGATCGCGATCCGCTTGATCATCGGGAGTTCGCGATCGGCGGTGATGCCGTGGACGTATTGGGGTGTCACCGCGGTGTCGTCGATGACGACGCCGGCCGCCTTTGCGGTCGCGCGCCCGGCCGCGGCACCGATGTCGTCGACCGATGCGGCCGCCAGCCTTGCGAGAGCGGCGATGTCGTCGAGGAGTCCGAACAGACCCGCGCTCATCGCGTCGCCCTCATGAAACCGAAGGCTACCTGTAGGCGGTGCTCGACGCGCACCGCATCCGAAGGCGTAGCGGGCGACTAGCGCCCGCTACCCCGCATGAATCGCATCAGCACGTCCTCGGCGCGGCCGTACTGCATCGCATCCACCCACACGCGGCTGCAGACCGGCCCTTTCGTCCGGGCTCGACGGCCACCTGGTATCGCGGCGTAGCCGCCGACGTCGGCCTTCGCCAACAGGTCGAGAACGTCACTGGCGTCATCGTTTTCGAGGTCAGCGATCAACACCCAGATGTCGGCCCACACACCGTTGTCCCTGCCGCCGGGTGGCAACCAGTACGCGATCTCGCGCGAGGCGACGTCTTCCAGCGGCCGGATCAACGAACTCACGGTGGCCTCCGATCTCGCGGACCTCCATTATCGCCCGGTTAGCCCGTCGATGCAGAAACCGCACTCGGCCGGGCGGCCCGCCTATCGGCGAGCCACAGTCGCATGTTGTGCCGGATGGTGCGGCCGACCAGCTGTGCCGGCGGGACCATATACAGGCTGTCAAGCAGACTGAACCGGCGCAAAAACCATTCGGCCAGAACGGTATCCGTCTCCGCGGCACCGAGGAACTGATCGAACAGATTCCCAACCGGCTTGAACCACCATTTGGCCTCGCCGGTGGCATTGTGCAGCCCGATGTCACCGATGGACGTCATCATCCAGACCGGCCACGTGGTCTTCGCCGTCGCCTTGGCGAGAACTCGCGCGAGATTGGTGGCCCGTGATTCGAGGGAACCCCGCAGGTTGCCCGCCTGGATCGCCGTCATGGTCATGCCCTGGCCGAACGTCGGGTTGAAGCTGACCACCGCGTCGCCGAACGGGATGATGCCGTCCGGGAAGCGCTTCATCTCGTCGTACCGGCGCCACCGGCTGGTCGGGTACTTGTGAAAGGCCACCTCGCCGATGGGCGTGCCCAGTCGAATCGCTTTGGCGAACCGGTCGGGCAGGATCCGGTCGGCTGCGTCGCACATCTCGGCGAAGTTCTGCGGCGGCTCGACCTTGTTGATCCCGTACGTCGTCATGCCCCAGTTGCCGTCCTCGTAGAGGAGCATGCCGAGCCCAATCGGCTCGGTGCGCGAAGCACCGGCGACGACGACCTTCTCCTTGAGGAGGCCCTCGGGGATGTGGACCTGATGGGTCGCGTAGGCGATCCCAACCTCGACAGTGTCCTCGCGAGGGCGGCCAAAGCCCCACTGCTCCAACCACACCGGGAGCCGTGTGCCTCGTCCTGCCGCGTCGACGACGAGGTCGGCGTCCACCGCGTCACCGGAATCGAGCAGCACGCCGGTCACCCGCTGCCGGGTGGCGTCGAATCTGGGTTCACTAACCGCGGCGTGCACCATCTCGACATTGGGGATCTTGTCCACACGGCGCCGGATCTGCCATTCGAGATGCGGCCGGCTCGGGACGTAGGCCGTGAACTCGTCACGCAACGTCGTGGCCGTGCCAAGTACGTGTCCGGCCGCGCCGAAGTGAATGCAGTCGGGCCGGTTCTCCAGTATCGGCACCCCGTCGGCGACCATGTCGTCGAGCAGTCCGGGGAAGTGCGTTTCGAACTCGGCGGCCCCACGCGCCATCAGCAGGTGGACGTGCCTGCCCTGGGGAACCGCCGCCCGGTTGGCCGGGCCGTCGGGCAGTTCGTCGCGCTCATAGACCGTCACCCGGTCGTAGAAATCCGACAGCACCCTCGCCGCGCACAATCCGGCCAAGCTCGCCCCGATCACGACAGCGTGGTTTCCGGTCCACCCCATGCGGGGGACAGTATCGCTCGGCCGGCGATTTGTGGAGTTCTGTCCGCGCTGGGCGCAGCCGCCCCACGAGATTTTACAAAACACGATCTGTGTCTAGACAGCCGACAAATGTGGCTATATAGTCAACTTCAATAGGTGATGGCACTCACACGAGGAGGCACGCAGTGACCACGCAACTTTCCGATGTCGAGATCGCTCAGTGGCGCGACAAGAAGCGCTACCTGTGGCTGATGGGACTGATCGCGCCGACGGCGCTGTTCGTCGTGCTGCCACTGGTGTGGGCGTTCAACCAATGGGGCTGGCATATAGCGGCGCAGGTGCCGTTCTGGATCGGGCCGATCCTGCTCTACATCCTGCTGCCCGCGCTGGACCTGCGGTTCGGCCCCGACGGGCAGAATCCTCCCGATGAGGTGATGGAGCGCCTGGAGAACGACAAGTACTACCGCTACTGCACCTACATCTACATCCCATTCCAGTACGCCAGCGTGATCTTCGGCGCGTACCTGTTCACCGCATCGGATCTGAGCTGGCTCGGGTTCGACGGCGGGCCTGAGCTGGGCCGCCAAGATCGGACTGGCGCTCTCGGTCGGCATGCTCGGCGGGGTCGGCATCAACACCGCTCACGAGATGGGTCATAAGAAGGACGAGCTGGAGCGCTGGCTGGCCAAGATCACACTGGCCCAGACCGGCTACGGCCACTTCTATATCGAGCACAACCGCGGCCACCACGTCCGGGTCGCCACCCCGGAGGATCCTGCGTCCGCCCGCTTCGGCGAGACGTTCTGGGAGTTCCTGCCGCGCAGCGTGTGGGGCAGCGCGAAGTCGTCGTGGGAACTGGAGGCACGGCGGCTGCGCCGGCTCGACAAGAGCCCGTGGCACTGGTCCAACGACGTGCTCAACGCCTGGGCGATGTCTGTCGTGCTCTACGGCGCGCTGATCGCGGTCTTCGGTCTGGCGCTCATTCCCTACATCCTCATCTCCGCGGTGTTCGGGTTCACGCTTCTCGAGACGGTCAACTATCTCGAGCACTACGGTCTGCTGCGGCAGAAGACTGGAAAGCGGCCGCTACGAGCGGTGCGCGCCGGTGCACAGCTGGAACTCCGATCACATCGTGACCAACCTGTTCCTGTACCACCTGCAGCGGCACAGCGATCACCACGCCAACCCGACCCGGCGCTACCAGACGCTGCGCAGCATGGAGGGCGCGCCGAACCTGCCGAGCGGATACGCGTCGATGATCGGGCTGACGTACTTCCCGCCGTTGTGGCGCCGCGTGATGGATCACCGGGTGCTCGATCACTACGACGGCGACATCACCCGCGTCAACGTGCACCCGCGGGTGCGGGACAAGGTGCTCGCCAAGTATGGAGTGCAGCAGGGCACAAGCATGAGCGCGTTCCATTGCCCCGGCTGCGACTACGTGTACGACGAGACGAAAGGCGCTCCGCGAGAAGGGTTTCCCGCGGGCACGCCCTTCAAGCGAAATCCCCGAAGACTGGTGCTGCCCTGACTGTGCAGTGCGCGAGAAGGTCGACTTCGAAGAGTTAGGAGTAAAGCGGTGATCGACTACAAACTGTTCATCTGCGTGCAGTGTGGATTCGAGTACGACGAGGCGAAGGGCTGGCCGGAGGACGGCATCGCCGCCGGGCACCCGATGGGATGACATCCCCGACGACTGGAGCTGCCCGGACTGCGGCGCGGCGAAATCGGATTTCGAGATGGTGGAGGTCGCACGCTCGTGACGGCTAGTGTCGCGCGTGTGACTGGCCCGCGCGACCCCCGAAGCGCGCAGCGCATTCCGTACGCCGAGGCGTCACGAGTGCTGCTGCGCGATTCGATTTTGGACGGCATGCGCGAAATGTTGGTCAGCCGCGACTGGTCCTCGATCACACTGTCGGACGTCGCGAAGGCCGCAGGCATCAGTCGCCAGACGATCTACAACGAGTTCGGCTCGCGGCAGGGCCTGGCTCAGGGCTACGCGTTGCGGCTCGCCGACCGGCTGGTGGACCAGATCGAGGACGCGATCGGCGGAAACGTCGGCGATATCTATGCCGCATTCCTGCAGGGGTTCCGCGACTTCTTCGCCGAGTCGGCCGCCGACCCGCTGGTGATCTCCCTGCTCACCGGCACCACCAAGCCCGATCTTCTGCAGCTGATCACCACCGACTCGGCGCCGATCATCACGCGGTGCTCGGCAGCGGTTGACGGAAACGTTCATGCATAGCTGGGTGCGCACCAGCGAGGAGGACGCCGGGGTGTTGGCGAGGGCCATCGTCAGGCTCGCCATGAGCTACGTCTCGATGCCGCCGGAGGCCAACCACGACGTCGCCCGAGACCTGGCTAGACTCATGACGCCGTTTGCCGAACGCTACGGTGTGGTCGAGCAGAATTAGCGGGCGACGGTGCCTGGCAGCAACACGGCCTAGCTCGGCCTAATATGTAACAAGGCTAAGTAAATGCGACGCGCCCAGGAGTGAGGATTACGAGGATGACGACGGCTCCAACTGTTTCGGAGCAGCGGCTGACCGCCGATGTTCGCAATGGCATCGACTTCAAGGTCGCCGACCTGTCCCTTGCCGAGTTCGGCCGCAAGGAGATCCGGCTGGCCGAGCATGAGATGCCAGGACTGATGGCGCTGCGGCGCGAGTACGCCGACGTGCTGCCACTCAAGGGCGCCCGCATCTCCGGCTCGCTGCACATGACGGTGCAGACCGCGGTGCTGATCGAGACCCTGGTGTCCCTCGGTGCCGAGGTCCGGTGGGCTTCTTGCAACATCTTCTCCACGCAGGACCACGCCGCGGCCGCAACGGTCGTCGGGCCGCACGGAACACCGGAAGAGCCCAAGGGCGTCCCGATCTTCGCGTGGAAGGGCGAGACGCTCGAGGAGTACTGGTGGGCCGCCGAGCAGATGCTCACCTGGCCTGGCGAGCCGGCCAATATGATCCTCGACGACGGCGGCGACGCCACCATGCTGGTGCTGCGCGGCGCCCAGTTCGAGAAGGCAGGCGTGGTCCCTCCCGGTGAGGACGACGACTCTGACGAGTACAAGGTGTTCCTCGCGTTGATCCGTGCCCGGTTCGAGACCGACAAGACGAAATGGACCAAGATCGCCGAGTCGGTCAAGGGCGTCACCGAGGAGACCACCACCGGCGTGCTGCGGCTGTACCAGTTCGCCGCCGCGGGTGAGCTCGCCTTCCCGGCGATCAACGTCAACGACTCGGTCACCAAGTCCAAGTTCGACAACAAGTACGGCACCCGTCACTCGCTGATCGACGGCATCAACCGCGGTACCGACGTGCTGATCGGCGGCAAGGCCGCGCTGGTCTGCGGCTACGGCGACGTCGGCAAGGGCTGCGCGGAGGCGCTCAAGGCGCAGGGTGCGCGCGTCGCGGTCACCGAGATCGACCCGATCAACGCGTTGCAGGCGCTGATGGACGGCTTCGAGGTCAAGACCGTAGAGGAGGCGATCGGCTGGGCCGACATCGTCATCACCGCGACCGGCAACCAGGGCATCATCACCCTCGAGCACATGCGGTCGATGAAGCACCAGGCGATCCTCGGCAACATCGGTCACTTCGACGATGAGATCGAGATGGCTCGCCTGGAGCGCGACAAGGACATCCGTCGGATTAATATCAAGCCGCAGGTCGACGAGTTCGTCTTCCCCGACGGCCACTCGATCATCGTGCTGTCCGAGGGCAGGCTGCTGAACCTCGGCAACGCCACGGGTCACCCGTCGTTCGTGATGAGCAACAGCTTCTCCAACCAGGTGATCGCCCAGATCGAGCTGTGGACCAAGAACGACGAGTACGACAACGAGGTCTACCGGCTGCCCAAGCATCTCGACGAGAAGGTGGCCAAGATCCACGTCGAGGCGCTCGGCGGCTCGCTGACGCGGCTCACCAAGGAGCAGGCGGAGTACATCAACGTCGACGTCGACGGCCCGTACAAGCCAGAGCACTACCGCTACTGATCTCTGCTCGCGCAATTTGAGTGAGCCGGCCGTCGGAGAGGGTCGGTGTCAAACTCGTCTGTCATTGGGGCGTTTCTCAGTTCGGCAAACATCGCTTGACCTCAAGTGCCCTTGAGATGTCAAGCTGCTCATATGAGCAACTGGACCGATGACGATTTGGTGGCCATCGACGATCCATCGGCACGATTCGTCCGGGACGTTTGGCCCTTGGTCGACCAGCTCTACCGCGCCGCGCTCCGCTAAACCCGCAACAGTGCCGACGCCGAGGATTTGGTTCAGGCGACGATCGTCAAGGCGTACGCGGGGTTTCGCTCGTACACACCGGGATCCAACCTGCGGGCGTGGCTGTTCCGCATCATGACCAATACGTGGATCACCTCGTACCGAACCGCACAGCGGGGCCCAGCCGAAGTGCTCGCTGCCGACGTCACCGACGTTCGGATCAGTGCGGCAACGCCGTCGGCCGAACTCGCAGCGCTTACCGCGATGGGTGACGACGACGTGCCCGACGCGCTGCCCGCGTTGCCTGACGGCCAACGCACGGTGGTCTACTACGCCGACGTAGAAGGCTTCCGGTACAAGGAGATTGCCGCGATCATGGACATGCCGCTCGGCACTGTGATGTCGCGGCTGCACCGGGGCAGAAAAAATTTGCGCGCATTGCTGTTGGACGTCGCCGCCGCGCGCGGCTACGCGGCCTAGTTGGTTCTAGGGGCTGGGGGTGCGCCGCAGCGGTCCCTGATGTCGACGAGCGGCTGCCGGATACCGGTCAGGTCCGCCTTCACATCGGGGTGATTTGCCAAGTAGGCCTTCACTTTTGCCGAGACCTTGTCGCGCGGCAGGCCCTCCAGGCTGGTGAAGAAGTAGTTCACGTCTGGGTGGGTGAACAGGTAGTCAGATGTCGCCGCCGACACCCCGGACCGCACACCTTCGAGGTCGGCCGCACTACAGTTCGGTGGGTTGGCGGCGGGATCCTGATCGGCGTGCGCCAGCGGGAGCGACGCGAATAGTGCCGCGCCGACCAACGCGGTGCCGCAGGCGGCGGTGGTGAGCCGGCGAGCAAACGTCATGGCTCACAGTCTGTGCGCAGGCGCGTTCAGGCGCGCTCATCGCAAGGTATTCCACAGCAGATTCCGTCATCGCTCACAGCAAGCCGGGGTTGACGACAAATCGGCGACACCGGTTCGCGCTGCGCCTCGCGTTAGGCTCGCCGCGTGCTCATCGTCATCGAGGGTGTCGACGGCGCGGGGAAGCGCACCCTGACCAACGGGCTACGCGCGGCGTTCGAAGCCGCGGGCTGCTCCGTCGCGACTCTTGCGTTTCCGCGATACGGGCACTCGGTGTCGGCCGATCTCGCCGCCGAGGCGCTGCACGGCGGGCACGGTGACCTGTCGTCGTCGGTGTACGCGATGGCCGTGCTGTTCGCCCTCGACCGCTCAGGTGCCGGCGACGAGATCGCCCACCTCAACGCCGCGTACGACGTGGTGATCCTCGACCGGTACGTCGCATCCAACGCCGCGTACAGCGCCGCGCGGCTGCATCAGGGCGCCGACGGGGACGTCGTCGACTGGGTGCGCGACCTCGAGTACGGCAGGCTGCACCTGCCCTCGCCGGACTGGCAGGTGCTGCTCGACGTGCCTACCGATCTCGCCGCCGAGCGCGCGGAAAGCCGTGCGCAGCAAGAAGCTGACCGCGCCAAGGACGCCTATGAGCGCGACGACGGTCTGCAGCGCCGCACCGGCGAGGTCTACTCCGGGCTGGCGGCCGCCGACTGGGGCGGGCGGTGGCTGGTCGTCGGCCCCGGCGTGAATGCCGCCGCACTTGCCGCAGAGCTGGGTCAATAGCCGACTCGCGGGTGTGCTACCGGCGTTTTATCGCTATCTGGTGACACCATGGACACCATGAGGCAAAGGATTCTGGTCGTCGATGACGACCCTTCGCTGGCCGAGATGCTCACCATCGTGCTGCGCGGGGAAGGTTTCGACACCGCGGTCATCGGCGATGGTACGCAGGCGCTCACGGCGGTCCGCGAGTTGCGGCCCGATTTGGTGTTGCTCGACCTGATGCTGCCCGGCATGAACGGCATCGACGTGTGCCGTGTGCTGCGTGCAGACTCCGGCGTGCCGATCGTCATGCTGACGGCCAAGACCGACACCGTCGACGTGGTGCTCGGCCTTGAGTCGGGCGCCGACGACTACGTCATGAAGCCCTTCAAGCCCAAGGAACTCATCGCTCGCGTGCGTGCAAGGCTGCGCCGCAACGAGGACGAGCCCGCGGAGATGCTGTCGATCGCCGATGTCGAGATCGACGTACCTGCCCACAAGGTCACCCGGCAGGGCGAGCAGATTTCCCTGACACCGCTGGAGTTCGACCTGTTGGTGGCGTTGGCGCGCAAACCACGTCAGGTGTTTACTCGTGATGTGCTGCTCGAACAGGTGTGGGGGTACCGGCACCCCGCTGACACCCGTTTGGTGAACGTCCATGTCCAACGTTTGCGGGCCAAGGTTGAGAAAGACCCGGAGAACCCGCAGGTGGTGCTGACCGTTCGAGGAGTGGGATACAAGGCCGGACCCCCGTGATCTTTAGCTCGAGGCGGCGCATCCATCGGCGTTCAGCACCACTACTACGCGGATTCGGTGCGCTGAGTCGGGCGATGGGTCTGGCGTGGCGCCGCTCTCTGCAGCTGCGCGTGGTGGTGCTGACGCTCGGGCTGTCGCTCGGCGTCATCTTGGTGCTCGGCTTCGTTCTGACCAGCCAGATCACCGACCGCATCCTCGAGGTCAAGGTCCGCGCCGCCACCGAGGAGGTCGAGCGCGCCCGCAACACCGTCAGCGGCATCGTCGGCGGCGAGGAGACCCGCTCACTCGACTCCAGCCTGCAGCTCGCGCGCAACACGCTGATCGACCGCAAGGCCGACACCGGCGCGGGGCTTGCCGGTGCATTCGACGCGGTGCTGGTGGTCCCTGGCGACGGCCCGCGCGCGGCGACCGCGGCAGGCCCTGTGCAGCAGGTGCCGAACGCGTTGCGCGACTTCGTGAAGGCGGGCCAGGTCAGCTATCAGTATGCGACCGTGCATACCGACTCCTTCTCCGGTCCTGCGCTCATCATCGGCAGCCCGACGTCGTCGCCGGTGACCAATCTCGAGCTGTACCTGATCTTTCCGCTGAACAACGAGGAATCCACCATCGCGCTGGTACGCGGCACCATGGTCACCAGTGCCGTCGTGCTGCTTGGCCTGCTGGCCGCGATCGCGCTGCTGGTCGCCCGCCAGATCGTGCTGCCGGTGCGGTCGGCCTCGCGCATCGCCGAGCGGTTCGCCGAAGGGCACCTGACGGAGCGCATGCCGGTGCGCGGTGAGGACGACATGGCGCGGCTGGCCGTGTCGTTCAACGACATGGCCGAGAGCCTGCATCGCCAGATCACCCAGCTGGAGGAGTTCGGCAATCTGCAGCGCCGGTTCACCTCCGACGTCAGCCACGAGCTGCGTACCCCGCTGACGACGGTCCGGATGGCCGCCGACCTGATTTACGACCACAGCGAGGACCTCGACCCGGCGCTGCGACGCTCGACCGAGTTGATGGTCAACGAGCTCGACCGCTTCGAGACACTGCTCAACGACCTGCTCGAAATCTCCCGCCACGACGCCGGTGTCGCCGAGCTGTCTGTCGAGGCGGTGGATCTGCGCTCGACGGTGCAGAGCGCGCTGGACAACGTCGGCCACCTGGCGGCCGACGCCGACGTCGAGCTGATCGTCGACATGCCTGCCGACGGCGTGATCGCCGAGGTCGACCCGCGGCGGGTGGAGCGGATCCTGCGCAACCTGATCGCCAACGCCATCGACCACGCCGAGCGCAAGCCGGTGCGGATCCGGATGGCGGCCGACGAGGACACCGTTGCGGTCACCGTGCGCGACTACGGCGTCGGGCTGCGGCCCGGCGAGGAGAAGCTGGTGTTCAGCCGGTTCTGGCGCTCTGACCCTTCGCGGGTGCGCCGCTCCGGCGGCACGGGGCTCGGCCTGGCGATCAGCATCGAGGACGCCAGGCTGCACCAGGGCCGGCTGGAGGCGTGGGGCGAGCCGGGAAAGGGCGCCTGCTTCCGGCTCACGCTTCCGCTGGTGCGCGGCCACAAGGTGACGACCAGCCCCCTTCCGATGAAACCTGTTGGGCGTGAACGACCTCCGCGGCGCACGACCCGTGAACGCGAACCCGCGACGGAGAACGTGTGAGACGGGTCCTTGTCGCGGCCTGCCTGCTGTGTTCGCCCTCGCAGGTTGTGCCGGTGTGCCAAGCTCATCGGCGCCGCAGGCCATCGGCACCGTCGACCGTCCTGCGCCTCCGAGCCTGCCCAAGCCGGTACCCGGTATGGACCCCGATGTGTTGTTGCGCGAATTCCTCAAGGCGACAGCCGATCCCGCCAACCGGCATCTGGCCGCGCGGCAGTTCCTCACCGAATCCGCCTCGCGCGCATGGGACGACGCCGGTAGCGCACTGCTGATCGACAACGTGGTGTTCGTCGAAACGCGCGGCCCCGATCGGGTCTCGGTCAACATGCGCGCCGACATCCTTGGCTCGCTCTCCGATGTGGGCGTGTTCGAGACGGGCGAGGGTGCGCTGCCCGATCCCGGTCCGATCGAACTGGTCAAGACATCCGGCGGCTGGCGCATCGACAAGCTGCCCAACGGGGTTTTCCTTGACTGGCAACAGTTTCAGTCCACATACAAGCGCAACACGCTGTACTTCGCTGACCCGACCGGTAAGACCGTCGTCCCCGACCCCCGCTACGTCGCGGTGTCGGATCCGGACCTGTTGGCCACCGAGCTCGTCAGCAAGCTCATTGTCGGTCCGCGTCCGGAGATGGCCAACACCGTGCGCAATCTGCTCGGGCCGCCGCTGAAGCTCCGCGGTCCGGTGACGCGCGCCGATGGCGGCAAGATGGGCGTCGGCCGCGGCTACGGCGGTGCCCGTATCGACCTGGAGAACCTGTCGACAACTGACCCGCACAGCAGGCAACTGCTTGCCGCACAGATCATTTGGACGTTGGCGCGGGCCGGTATCAACGGGCCGTACGTGATCAACGCCGACGGCGCGGCACTCGACGATCGCTTCGCCGAAGGCTGGAACACCACCGACGTAGCAGCCACCGATCCAGGCGCGGCCGACGGTGCCGCCGCGGGCCTGCACGCTCTGGTTGGCGGATCGCTGGTGTCGTTGGACGGCCAGCGGGCGTCCAAGGTGCCCGGCTCGTTCGGCCAGATGACCGGCCAGACGGCTGCCGCGGTGTCGCGCACCGGCCAGGAGGTGGCGTCGGTCGTGACGCTGCGGCCCGGCGCCCCCGATATGGCGTCGTCGCTGTGGGTCGGTCCGCTGAACGGCAATGCGACGCAGGCGATGGAGGGTCGCACCCTGTCGCGGCCCACGTGGTCGCTTGACGACGCGATCTGGGTGGTGGTCGACGGCAACAACGTGGTGCGGGCCGTCCAGGACGCGTCGGGGCAGCCGGGCCGAATCCCGGTCGACGCCACGGCGGTGTCGATACACTTCCCCGGCGCCATCGCCGACATGCAGCTCTCCCGCGATGGAACGCGCGCCGCGATGGTGATCGAAGGCCAGGTGGTGATGGCCGGTGTGGAGCAGACGCCGGGCGGCGGTTATGCGTTGACCTTTCCGAGGCGGTTGGGCTTCGGTCTGGGCAACACTGCGGTGTCGCTGTCTTGGCGTACCGGCGACGACATCGTCGTCTGCCGCACAGATCCGCAGCATCCGGTGTCCTACGTCAACCTCGACGGCGTGAATTCCGACGCCCCGAGTCGCAACCTGCTGATGCCCGTCACCACCGTGGCCGCCAACCCTTCGACGGTGTACGTCGCCGATGAGCGCGGCGTGCTGCAGCTGTCCGGGTCGGCGGCCGATGACGACCCGGCCTGGGCCGAGGTGCGGCCGCTGATGGTGCCGGGGGCGCTGCCCGTGCTGCCTGGCTGATTGAACGCGTCTCGAAATCGCACTGAACCGTCCCCCGGTATCGCCCGTTGTGCAGACAAAACATCGGCATTGGCGTTTGGTAGTAACTCGGGAGGGCAAGATGAAGATTCGCGGTCCATACGTGACCCTTGCGGCAGTCGCCGCGCTCGGGGTCGGCATATTGCTCGTGAACATGTCGAAGGAGGAATCGGCGCCGCAGGTCAACCCCTATCGCCAACCGACAACGGCGGCGACGCCGGCAACCGTGGCTCCCGCTCCCGCACCGCCACCGCCCGCGGCGGCATTTCCGGCCAAGGCCGATTACGTTGGCAAGATCCCGACCGCCAACGGCAAAGTCACGGTGGAGATCACCATCGACGGAGTCAAGGCCATCGCCTATGCCTGCGACGGCAATTCGATCGAGTCGTGGCTGCGTGGCAGCGCCACCAACGGCGCGCTGAGCCTTGCCAGCAAGGACAAGACCGGCCGCCTCGAAGGCCGCCTCGAGGGCAACGCCGTCGTGGGCACGCTGTGGATCGGTGAGAAGAAGTGGGATTTCAAGGCCGACCCGGCTCAACCGCCTGCCGGTCTGTACATCTACGACAACGCAGGCGTCCGCAGTAGCTGGATCATCGACGGAAACGGCGCAGTGACCGGCGTGCAGCGCCGACCTGACGGATCGACGGCACCCGCGCCGGGGTTGTCGATCGACAGGACCGCCGTCATCGACGGGCAGAGCATTGTCGCTACGCGTGTGGAAGGCGCCAGCGATGTCTGATCAGACCGCCACGCAGCGAACGAGTACTCCCAGGAGCGGCGTTGCGGTGCTGATCGCCGTCGCCCTCGGGGCCCTGGTCGCCGTCGCACTCGGTGTTTTCGGCAAAATGCATGAGCCGCAGTACTTTTCAATCAACCTGGCGGGCTTCTCCAGCGGGCTTGCGGTCAAGGCGTGGTTGGCGACGCTGGCCGTGACGCTGGCGCTGTTCCAGCTCGCGTCCGCATTCGCGATGTACCGGCTGATTCCAGGTGGAAAAGCGCCTGCCTGGATCGGCACCGCGCACGTGTGGTCGGGGCGGCTGGCGGTACTGGTCAGCGTCCCTGTCGCAGTCCACTGCCTGTATGCGCTTGGGTTTCAGACGTACGACAACCGGGTGCTGTTCCACTCGCTGTTCGGGTGCTTCTTCTACGGCGCATTCGTCACGAAGATGGTGCTGCTCACCCGCAAAGGCCTTCGGGCATGGGTTATTCCGGTCGCAGGCGGGTTTGTGTTCTTCGGTCTGATCTACGTCTGGCTGACGTCTGCACTGTGGTTTTTCGACACCAACGGCATCACGTTCTAACTGAAAGGTATTCCGTGAACATTGGAGATTTCCCCGTCTCGAGGCAGAAGGTACTGCTCGGCGCCGGCCTTGGCCTTGTGACCGCCGTGCTCGCGGCCTGCAGCACATACGGCAAGAAGCCTGAAGCGGCAGGCGAATCCACGGCCGCAACGACGGCCCCGCCGCCTACATCGGGCGCCGCCGCACCTGCTGCCAACGCCATCGCGAAGACGGCCGACGTGCCGGTCGGGTCGGGCGTGATCGTCGGCGACGTGGTGGTGACGCAGCCCTCCGCGGGTGTGTTCAAGGGTTTCTCCGCGAAGTGCACCCATGCCGGCTGCACCGTTAACAAGGTCGCCGACGGGACAATCGACTGCCCGTGCCACGGCAGCAAGTTCAACCTGGACGGCTCAGTTGCCAACGGCCCGGCGACGAAGCCGCTGGCAGCTCAGGCCGTTACTGTGCAAGGCGACTCGATCGTTCTGGGCTGACCCACCGATTGCAACAGGATCTCGCGGGGAGTTCCGGACATGTCACTCGCCGTGAGCAGACTGCGGACATGCTCGACCACGTCCTCCCGCTGGAGTGCGGCGGCTGCGGCGCGCCGTCGACGCGGTGGTGACCGGCCGGCGCGCGCCAACTGTCGGTCAGCGCGACGAGCCGCACCTGATCACCCCGCGCGTCGATCCGGGCGTGCCGGTGCTATCGCACTGCCGCTACGCGGGGGCTCGCCGCCAGGCCATCGTTTGCGGTCAAGGAGCACGGGCGCGCCGACTTGATCGCGCCGCTGGCCGTCGCGCTGCATGGCGGGCTGGGGCGCCGGCTGATGTGGGGCGTGGTCGGCACACCCCTGACCATCGTGCCCGCACCCACCCGCCGATCCGCCGCGCGGCGGCCACGGCGGGCCCGCGCGGTGTCTGCGATATCAAGGTCACCAGGCCCGTCGAGGGCCTGGCACGAGCGGTGCTCGTGGTCGACGACATGGTGACCGCCGGCGCCACCGCCAGCGAATCGGTCCGCGTCCTGCAAGTCGCAGGTCTTCAGGCGGTCGGTGTCCTTGCGATCGCGAACGCTTGACGGCCTAGTCAGTTTCTCTGAGATCAATCTGATGTGAAGAACTGAAAACGGGTCCGCGAATTTACTGGCACTACCCGGTGAACACGGACTACCGTCGGCACCAACCACCCGTGAATGCCTCACGGCGGCGCTCAACCCGAAGCGCCAGCATCGCCTAACAGCGGTAGGAGGTGAGTACTCGACACCTTGCGCCGGTGGGCGGAGCGACATGCAGGCCTGCCGACGCGTATCCGAAGACAAGCCGGGCACGCCAAGCGTGCGACTCCGCAGAGAAACGAGTTGCCAAGCATGTCAAGCCAATCCGTGGACTCAGACCGCACACTGCTGATCGAGGACGAGACGCCCGAACCCGCCCCCACAGCTGAGGTCGTGGTCAAGGGCCGAAACGTGGAGGTTCCCGAACACTTCCGCCTCTACGTCTCAGAGAAACTGTCACGCCTGGAACGATTTGACCGCACCATCTACCTCTTCGACGTCGAACTGGACCATGAGCGCAACCGGCGCCAACGCAAGAACTGTCAACACGTCGAGATCACCGCGCGAGGTCGCGGGCCCGTCGTCCGCGGCGAGGCCTGCGCGGACAGCTTCTACGCCGCACTGGAGTCGGCGGTCTGCAAACTCGAGAGTCGGCTGCGTCGCAGCAAGGACCGCCGCAAGGTGCACTACGGCGACAAGACGCCGGTGTCGTTGGCCCAGGCAACGGCGCTGGATCCGTTGCCCGAGACACGTGTCGACGACACATTGCCGTCAGACGGTGTTGGCGTCGACGACCACGAGCCGGGCCGAGTGGTCCGCACCAAGGAACATCCCGCCAAGCCGATGACCGTCGACGACGCGCTCTACGAGATGGAGCTCGTCGGCCACGATTTCTTCCTGTTCCACGACAAACAGAGCGACAAGCCCTGCGTGGTGTACCGCAGGCACGCCTACGACTACGGATTGATTCGGCTCGCCTAGAAGCTTTCCAGCGCCTTCGACCAGCTATTTCGACGAGTCACTTACGATGGACTCGTCTGATGCTCTGTGAGATCACATCGAACCCAAAAGAGGAAATAGCGTGCTGTCGAAGTTGCTCCGTCTTGGTGAAGGCCGCATGGTCAAGCGCCTCAAGGGGGTGGCTGACTACGTCAACACCCTGTCCGACGACGTGGAGAAGCTCTCCGACGCCGAACTGCGGGCCAAGACCGACGAATTCAAGAAGCGTGTCGCCGACGGCGCCGACCTCGATGACCTGCTGCCCGAGGCGTTCGCAGTCGCACGCGAGGCGGCCTGGCGCGTGCTGGACCAGAAGCCGTTCGACGTCCAGGTAATGGGCGGTGCGGCGCTGCACTTCGGCAACGTCGCCGAGATGAAGACCGGTGAGGGCAAGACCCTGACGTGTGTGCTGCCTGCGTATCTCAACGCGCTCGGCGGCAAGGGTGTGCACGTCGTCACCGTCAACGACTACCTGGCCAAACGCGACAGCGAGTGGATGGGCCGCGTGCACCGCTTCCTCGGCCTGGACGTCGGCGTGATCCTTGCCCAGATGACGCCCGACCAGCGGCGCGCCTCGTACGCCGCCGACATCACCTACGGCACCAACAACGAGTTCGGCTTCGACTACCTGCGCGACAACATGGCGCACTCGCTGGAGGACCTCGTTCAGCGCGGCCACCCCTTCGCGATCGTCGACGAGGTCGACTCCATCCTCATCGACGAGGCCCGCACCCCGTTGATCATCTCGGGTCCGGCCGACGGGGCGTCGAACTGGTACACCGAGTTCGCCCGGCTGGCCCCGTTGATGGAGAAGGACACCCACTACGAGGTCGACCTGCGCAAGCGGACGATCGGCGTGCACGAGATCGGCGTCGAGTTCGTCGAGGACCAGCTCGGCATCGACAACCTGTATGAGGCGGCCAACTCGCCGCTGGTCAGCTACCTCAACAACGCCGTCAAGGCCAAGGAGCTGTTCCAGCGCGACAAGGACTACATCGTCCGCGACGGCGAGGTGCTGATCGTCGACGAGTTCACCGGTCGTGTGCTGATCGGCCGCCGCTACAACGAAGGCATGCACCAGGCCATCGAGGCCAAAGAACATGTCGAGATCAAGGCCGAGAACCAGACGCTTGCCACCATCACGCTGCAGAACTACTTCCGGCTCTACGACAAGCTCGCCGGGATGACGGGCACTGCCCAGACCGAGGCCGCCGAGTTGCACGAGATCTACAAGCTCGGCGTCGTCAGCATCCCCACGAACAAGACGATGATCCGCGCCGACCAGTCCGATCTCATCTACAAGACCGAAGAGGCGAAATACATCGCCGTCGTCGACGACGTCTCGGAACGCTACGAGAAGGGCCAGCCGGTCCTGATCGGCACCACCAGCGTGGAGCGTTCGGAGTACCTGTCGCGTCAGTTCCAGAAGCGACGCATCCCGCACAACGTGCTCAACGCCAAGTACCACGAGCAGGAGGCCGGCATCATCGCCGAGGCGGGCCGTCTCGGCGCGATCACCGTCGCGACCAACATGGCAGGCCGTGGCACCGACATCGTGCTCGGCGGCAACGTCGACTTCCTGGCCGACAAGCGGCTGCGTGAGCAAGGCCTCGACCCTGTCGAGACTCCCGAGGAGTACGAGGCGGCCTGGCACGACGTGCTGCCGCAGGCCAAGGCCGACGCGGCCGAGGAAGCCGCCGACGTCATCGCCGTCGGCGGCCTGTACGTGCTTGGCACCGAGCGTCACGAATCCCGCCGCATCGACAACCAGCTGCGCGGCCGCTCGGGCCGCCAGGGCGACCCCGGCGAGTCGCGGTTCTATTTGTCGCTCGGCGACGAGCTGATGCGGCGGTTCAACGGCGAGACGCTGGAGTCGCTGCTGAACCGGCTGCAGTTGCCCGACGACGTGCCCATCGAGGCAAAGATGGTCTCCCGCGCGATCAAGAGCGCGCAGACGCAGGTCGAGCAGCAGAACTTCGAGGTCCGCAAGAACGTCCTCAAGTACGACGAAGTGATGAACCAGCAGCGCATGGTCATCTACGACGAGCGTCGCCGCATCCTCGAGGGAGAGAACCTCGCGGAGCAGGCCCACAAGATGCTCATCGACGTGGTCACCGCCTACGTCGAGGGTGCCACCGCCGACGGCTACGCCGAAGACTGGGACCTGGAATCGCTGTGGACGGCGCTGCGCACGCTGTACCCGGTCGGCATCGACCACCACGACCTGGTCGATTCCGACGCCGTCGGCGAGCCGGGTGAGCTGACCCGCGACGAGTTGCTCGATGCGTTGGTCGCCGACGCCGAGCGTGCGTATGCCGAACGCGAGAAGCAGCTCGAGGAGATCGCAGGCGACGGCGCGATGCGGCAGCTGGAACGCAACGTGCTGCTCAACGTTCTCGACCGCAAGTGGCGTGAGCACCTCTACGAGATGGACTACCTCAAGGAGGGCATCGGGCTGCGGGCGATGGCACAGCGTGACCCGCTGGTCGAGTACCAGCGCGAGGGCTACGACATGTTCGTCGGCATGCTCGAGGGGCTCAAGGAAGAGTCGGTGGGCTTCCTGTTCAACGTCACCGTGGAAGCTGCGCCAGCACCTGCCGTTGCGCCGGTCGACGCGCCTTCCGGGTTGGCGGCGTTCGCCGCGGAGGCCGCCGCCAAGGCCCAAGAGAGTGCCGTAGCCACCAAGGAACGTCCGGCGGCGTTGCGCGCCAAGGGAATTGACGACAACGCGCCTGCGCTGACGTACACCGGACCATCTGAGGACGGGTCGGCGGCGGTGCAGCGGTCCAGCGGTGCTTCCAAGAACGCCGCACCGACCGGCGCCACTCGGCGTGAGCGGCGTGAAGCCGCGCGTCAGCAGGCTAGGGAAGCCAAGGACAGCCGAAGGCGCTAGCTCACGTCGCTGGCGGCTCGAGGAGTGCGGCGATGCGCTTCAACGTGGCTCGCATGCCGTCCTCGGCCTGCCTGGGCATCGCGCCCATCTTGAGCATGGGCCGCTGCCGGTCCTGCGAGACATCCCACGTCTCACGGACCAGCGTGCCGCCGTCGCCAGGGGTGAGCTCGTAGCGCCAGATGCGCCCGCCGACCAGGCCGAGGGGGCCCATCCTTGTCTGCCACGCGATGCGGCGATCGGGCTCGAATTCGATCACGGTATTGGTGGTGCGGTACGGCAGGAACAGGGTCTCCGGTCGCCCGCGCATCGACATGCCGAACTTCGAGCCGATCTCCAACGGTTGCGACGCTTCTCCCGCAGCCGCCCGGCCGGCGACATTGGGCACATAGTGGTCCACCGTGCCGGACCCGTCGATGCTGGAATGCTTTCCGGCGTCGGCTATTAGCGCGAAGATCTCAGCGGAAGGCGCGCTGATGACCAGTTCGACACTGACAGTGTTTCCTTGCACGTGGGTAACGCTATCCGTCTCATCCGAGCTGTAAAGCGACAATTCGCCAGCGGTCACGGCGCAGTTCGATCCGCGCTGCGATCGCGAGGCTGCGGGATCCGCGGGTGTAAGAGCCGAACAACCTCGGCTTGACCTTCTTCGTCGCCGTCGACCATGCGCACCCGGACGCGTCGTAGCGTCGCGACTGCGGTCTGCGGCGATTGCCTCAGCCCGATGACGGTGTCGACGAGCGCGGGCGCAACCAGCGGACGCAGTTGCGCGATGGGCCTGCGCCGATCCGCGACTTCCAGAACGGGCGCAGCGCTGCGTCGGCGAACACCAAGGCCGAGCGGGGCGGCAACGGGTCGCGGGGCACCGAGCGCGGCACCGACCGGTGGGGGTACCGCCCGCCGGGAGGGCAGGGGGCCGAGCGCGCAGTGCGTCGATGCAGCGCGGCCGGTGAGGACGGCGGGCACGCGGTGATTCCAAGCGGTGGTGGCTCACAGTCGATGATCGGCGTCGTGAGCGATACGGGGTCGGGCGGAATCCGGGATGCGGTCATCGGTGCTCTCCAGCGTTCGGTGCGATAGCGACAGCATCTGCTGGAGAGTCGCAGACATATTCACGATCGCACGGCTCTGGGACATTCCCGACGCCGAATGTACCCGTGATGCACGGACCCGGAACCGGCCGATAACCTGCTCGGGGGTACGTCGACAGGGACAAACGTCAAAGGGGGGTTGCACCGAATGGTGACCAGGTTGTCGGCGTCGGACGCGTCGTTCTATCACCTGGAAGACTCCGCAACCCCGATGTACGTCGGCACGCTGTCGATCCTGCGTAAGCCGCGGACCGGGCTGAGCTATGAAGCCCTGCTTGCCACTGTCGAGCAGCGGCTGCCACAGATCCCGCGCTACCGCCAGAAGGTGCGTGAGGTGACGCTGGGCCTGGCCCGTCCGGTGTGGGTCGACGACCGCGACTTCGACATCACCTACCACATCCGGCGGTCGGCGCTGCCTTCGCCGGGCAGCGACGCGCAGCTGCACGAGCTCATCGCCCGGCTCGGTTCGCGGCCACTGGACAAGTCGCGGCCGCTGTGGGAGATGTATCTGATCGAGGGCCTTGCCCGTAACCGCATCGCCGTCTACACCAAGACGCACCAGGCGCTGGTGAACGGGATGACGGCGCTGGAGGTCGGCCACGTCGTCGCCGATCGCACCCAGAAGCCGCCGGAGTTCGGTGAGGACATCTGGATTCCCGCCCGTGAGCCGAGCGACCGTCAGCTGTTCCTCGGCGCCGTCGGCGAATGGGTGACGCGTCCTGCCGAGCGGCTTGGGGCCGTGCGCTCGGCGGTGACGGAGGTGACGACGAACGCGGGTCAGCTCGTCGAGGTCGGGCGGCGGTTCGTCGACGTCGCGCGCACCTTCGCCCGCGGCACCGCACCGAACAGCCCGCTGAACGCGACCGTGTCGCGCAACCGCCGGTTCGCCGTGGCCGGCCATCGGCTGGAGGACTACCGCATGGTCCGGGCGCGCTACGACTGCGACGTCAACGACGTCGTGCTGTCCGTGGTGGCCGGGGCGCTGCGCAACTGGCTGATGTCGCGGGGCGAGCCGGTGACGGCGACGACGACCGTGCGGGCGATGGCCCCGATGTCGGTCTATCCGGACGCGGACCTCGACACGACCGGGCCGGGGCAGGCGATCAGCGAGGTGTCGCCGTTTCTCGTCGATCTGCCGGTCGGTGAGGGCAACGCGGTGGTGCGGCTGTCGCAGATCGCGCATACCACCGAGTCGCATCCGACCGCCGCCAGCCTCGTCGATGCCAGGACCATCGTCACGTTGTCCGGCTTTGCACCACCGACGTTGCACGCCATGGGAATTCGCGTTGCCACCAGTTTCTCGGCGAGGCAGTTCAACCTGCTGATAACCAATGTGCCAGGGGCGCAGAAGCAGATGTACATCGCGGGTGCCAAACTGCTGGAGACCTACTCGGTGCCACCGCTGTTGAACAATCAGGTGCTTGCGATCGGGGTGACGTCCTACAACGGCATGCTCTACTTCGGCATCAACGCCGACCGCGATGCGATGAGCGACGTGGACGTACTGCCGTCTCTGCTCCGGGAATCGCTGGACGAACTGCTGGAAGCCGCGCAGTAATCGCTAGAGTCGCCTCGTGCGCGTCTACGTCCCTGCGACCCTGGCCATGCTGCAGCAGCTCGTTGCCGACCAATCGCTGCATGCCCGCAGTGGAACCGCGTTCGCGGTGACGCCGAAGCTGCGGGAGTCCTACGCGGAGGGCGACGACGACGAGCTTGCCGAGGTCGCGCTGCGTGAGGCGGCGCTGGCGTCGCTGCGGCTGCTGGCGGGCGAGGGAACGTCCGGTTTGCCGCCGCGGCGGGCTGTGGTGGAGGCCGAAGTGGAGGACGCGACGGCCCGTCCGGATCTCGACGACGCCGTGGTGCGGCTGGCGGGTCAGGTCGCGTTCGGCGACGTGGTCGCGGCGTACGTCGACAATCCCGACGCCGAGTCCGTGGTGCTGCCCGCCGTCGAGGCGATCGATGCCGCCGACCTTGGCGATGAAGACGCCGACTTCATCGTCGGCGACGCCCAAGACCACGATCTGGCCTGGTACGCGCCGCAAGAGCTGCCGTTCCTGCTTGAGCTGCTCTGATGGTTCTCCGTTGGCTGGAGCATCAAGCGTACGGTACCGTAGGTCACGTCTCCCGTGCCGGCAGGGAGCGCAAACCTGAAACTCGGGCAGGAGTTTCGTCGGGCAACAAATACACAACAAGGCCCGCGGCGGTCCTCACGGAGACCGCACGGCCCTCGGTCGCCGGTGCGGGTAGACATCGCGGCGGGAGACGGCGCGTGCGATCGCCGAACGCATCACCACGCCGCTGCTGCCCGACGACTACCTCAAGCTCGCGAACCCGTTGTGGTCGGCGCGCGAACTGCGCGGCCGCGTGGTGGAGGTGCGCCGCGAGACCGTCGACTCCGCGACCTGGTGATCAAGCCGGGGTGGGGGTTTTCCTTCGACTACCAGCCCGGCCAGTACATCGGCATCGGGGTGCTGATCGACGGACGGTGGCGGTGGCGGTCGTACTCGCTGACGTCGAGCCCGGTGACCGCCGTCGGGATCCGCGGCCGACCATCACGATCACGGTCAAGGCGATGCCCGAGGGGTTCCTGTCGAGCCATCTGGTCGGTGGGGTGGCGCCGGGCACGATCGTGCGGCTGGCCGCGCCGCAGGGCAACTTCGTGATGCCCGATCCCGCGCCGGCGTCAGTGTTGTTCATCACAGCCGGCTCCGGCATCACGCCAGTGATATCGATGCTGCGCACGCTGGCCCGTCGCAATCAGGTCACCGATATGGTCCACTTGCATTCGGCGCCAACGGAATCCGATGTGATATTCGCGGCTGAACTGGCGAAGATGCAGACCAGTCACGACGGCTATCGGGTGCGGCTGCGGTCCACCCGTGTCGAGGGCCGGCTGGACCTGGCCCGGCTTGGCGACGAGGTGCCCGACTGGCGCGAGCGCCAGACCTGGGCCTGCGGCCCGGAGGGCATGCTCAACGACGCCGGGCGGGTTTGGACGGCTGCGGGGATCGCGGTCGTCTCCATCTGGAGCGCTTCGCGGTAGTCGAAGGCTGCCGCGCATGGCCAGGGCGGCACCGTTGAGTTCGCGCGCAGCCAGAAGACGGTCAGCGTGGACGGCGCGACGCCGTTGATGGACGCAGGCGAGGGCGCCGGAATCCAGATGCCATTCGGCTGCCGGATGGGCATCTGTCAGTCGTGCGTCGTGAGCCTCGTCGGCGGGCACGTCCGCGACCTGCGCACCGGTGCCGAGCATGAGCCCGGAAGCCGGATACAGACCTGCATCTCCGCAGCATCCGGCGATTGTGTACTGGACGTTTAGCCTTTACTGGCTGGTAACCTACGGACCCGTAGGTTACGGTAGCGTAGATAAAGAGAAGGGGGTAGAACAATGGCAATCACCGACGTACCGGCATTCGC
>CAWIEE010000019.1:0-100621 GCA_963835075.1 uncultured Actinomycetota bacterium
GGTTGCCGCGCGCGCCACCCGCTCAAGCGTAGTGCGGGAACAACAGTGCGTGTCCGTGCTGTTATGGGAGGCAGTTCGGCCCGTGAACGGGTCGTGTCGGTCTCAACCTCTAGGATCGAAGGAAAGGGGCTTTGGTGCCTACTATTTGCCTGGACCGTCCGGTGGATATACCGGGCCTGTTTGGTGGCACCGCAACAGAAGGGACGGTGTTCCCCACGATGACCGACATCGACGGGTCGGCGCCCGATTCGGTGCCCGACAGGGCCGCCGAAAGCGACGCCGAACTGACGGCGCGATTCGAGCGCGACGCGATTCCGCTGCTTGACCAGCTCTACGGTGGTGCGCTGCGAATGACTCGCAACCCGGCAGACGCCGAGGACTTGCTGCAGGAAACCATGGTGAAGGCCTACGCCGGGTTCCGCTCGTTCCGCGAGGGAACCAATCTGAAGGCGTGGCTGTACCGGATTCTGACCAATACCTACATCAACAGATCCGCAAGAAGCAGCGGCAGCCCTCCGAGTACCCGACCGAGGAGATCACCGACTGGCAGCGGCCTGCCAACGCGGAGCACTCCTCGACCGGCCTGCGCTCGGCGGAGGTGGAGGCGCTGGAGGCGTTGCCGGACAGCGAGATCAAGGAAGCCCTGCAGGCGTTGCCGGAGGAGTTCCGGATGGCGGTGTACTACGCCGACGTCGAAGGCTTCCCGTATAAGGAGATCGCCGAGATCATGGACACGCCGATTGGGACCGTGATGTCCCGGTTGCACCGCGGCAGACGTCAGCTGCGCACTCTGTTGGCCGACGTTGCCAGGGACCGCGGCTTCATTCGCGGCGAGCAGCAGCTCGACGCACCTGAGGAGGTGTCGTCATGAGCGACGACGAGCGCTGGTCCGCGCCGATCGGGCCCGTCGATCCCGACCACCCCGAATGCGCGGCGGTGATCGCGGAGGTGTGGACGCTGCTCGACGGCGAGTGCACGGCCGAGACTAGGGACAAGCTCAAGCACCATCTCGAAGAATGCCCGGCGTGCCTCCGTCACTACGGCGTCGAGGAACGCGTCAAGACTCTGATCGCTAGGAAGTGTAGCGGTGAGAAGGCGCCCGAAGGGCTGCGCGAGCGGCTGCGCATCGAGATCAGCCGCACCACGATCATTCGTCGGGGCTAGCGCACCGACTTCGAACCGCAGTTGGGCCGCTTTCCGTGGTTGGCCTTGGAATGCTTGCGGTCGCGCTTCTTGCGGCCACGCTTGGCCATGGTGTTCCTCCGTACGGTCAGGGGATTTCGGGGGCCCGTGTCGTGCGGGCGCGTCACAACATTCTCTCACGACCCGGCCACAGCTCCGTCCACCCGGGGTTGTGGTTCGATAGGAGCTGGTAAGCAGCCGGAGCCGGAACGCCGGCGACCTGAGACTCCCGGACGAAGTGGGGTGAAGATGGCCGAGGATGTTCGCGCCGAGATCGTGGCCAGTGTGCTCGAAGTTGTGGTTCACGAGGGCGATCAGATCGGCGAGGGCGACACCCTGGTGCTGCTGGAGTCGATGAAGATGGAGATCCCGGTGCTGGCCGAGGTGGCAGGCACCGTCAGCAAGGTGAGCGTGTCCGTTGGCGACGTCATCCAGGCTGGCGACCTCATCGCGGTGATCAGCTGACGGCCTTCCCGCCGGAGCACTGACCGATGTCGACCCTCGGTGACCTGCTCGCCGAGCACACGGTATTGCCCGGCAACGCCGTCGATCACCTGCACGCCGTGGTGGGAGAGTGGCAGCTGCTGGCGGACCTGTCGTTCGCCGATTTCCTGATGTGGGTGCGCCGCGACGACGGCGCGCTGGTGTGTGTTGCGCAAGTCCGTCCGAACACGGCGCCGACGGTGCTGCTGGCCGATGCCGTCGGAACCAGGAACGACGCCGATGAGATGCCGTTGGTGACCGACGCGTTCAACTCCGGCGCCATCGGCAGGCAAAACCCAGCGGGACAACAGGATTCGCAGAAGGATCCGCTAAGTCTGAACGTGGAAGCCGTTCCCGTGCGCTACAACAACGACGTGGTGGCGGTGCTGACGCATCAGACCGCCTGGGCCGCACGCAAGGCCAGCCCACTGGAGACCGCCTATCTGGACTGCGCAGGCGATCTGCTCCACATGCTGTCCGAAGCCACCTTTCCCAACGTCGGCGACCTGGCGATGTCACGCTCAAGCCCGCGCGTCGGTGACGGGTTCATCCGCCTCGACGAGACGGGTGGCGTTGTTTTCGCCAGTCCGAACGCGATCTCGGCGTACCACCGCATGGGGCTGGCCTCCGAGTTGGAGGGCCACAACCTGGTCACGATCACCAGGCCGCTCATCGGCGACCCGTTCGAGGCCCAGGAACTGGCCAATCATGTCCGCGACTCGCTGTCCGGCGGGTCGAGCATGCGCATGGAGGTCGACGCCGGGGGAGCGGCCGTGCTGCTGCGCACACTGCCGTTGGTGGTGCACGGCAAGGCCGTCGGAGCGGCGGTGCTGATCCGAGACGTCACCGAGGTCAAGCGTCGCGACCGGGCGTTGCTGTCCAAGGATGCGACCATCCGCGAGATCCACCACCGGGTGAAGAACAATCTGCAGACCGTCGCCGCCCTGCTACGTCTGCAGGCCCGGCGGACCAACAACGCCGAGGGCCGCGAGGCGCTGATCGAATCGGTGCGGCGGGTGTCGTCGATCGCGCTCGTGCACGATGCGCTGTCCATGTCGGTGGACGAAGAGGTCAATCTCGACCAGGTGATCGACCGGATCCTGCCGATCATGAACGACGTCGCGGCCCCGGACAACACGGACACCCCGATCCGCATCAATCGGTTCGGCGACCTCGGCGTGCTGGACGCTGACCGCGCGACCGCGTTGATCATGGTGATCACCGAGTTGGTGCAGAACGCGATCGAGCACGCCTTCGACGCCACCACTGAGCATGGTTGTGTGACCATCCGCGCGGAACGCTCGGCGCGCTGGCTCGACGTGGTCGTTCACGACGACGGTCGAGGGCTGCCTGACGGCTTCAGCCTTGAGAAGTCGGATCGGCTGGGCCTGCAGATCGTGCGGACGTTGGTGTCGGCCGAGCTGGACGGTTCGTTGGGCATGCACGACGTCCCGACGGGAGGGACGGACGTGGTGCTGCGGGTGCCCATCGGCCGCAAGGCACGCCTGCCCCAGTAGCCGCACGGCGCGATCAGGCGTTTGTGATCTGTTTCCGCAAATTGACAGAACTGTGACGCAATTCGCATGAAATTGCATTCGCACACAGTTACGGCCCCGACAAATTTTGCCGGGGCCGTAGCCAAATTCAGAACGGTGGGTTGCGGTCAGACCCCGCTGCGAGCCTTGGTGCGGGCGTTGCGCCGCTTCAGCGCGCGGCGCTCGTCTTCGCTCATGCCGCCCCACACGCCCGCGTCCTGGCCGGAGTCCAACGCCCAGGTGAGGCAGTCGGTGGTCACCGGACAGCGATTACAGACGAGCTTCGCGTCAGCAATCTGTGCGAGCGCCGGCCCACTGTTTCCCACCGGGAAGAACAGTTCCGGATCCTCGTCGCGACAGACCGCCTTGTGGCGCCAATCCATAGGTCAAATCTCCTTACTGTGTGCGCAGCAGGGCGCACGAGCTTTTCTTCGGCTGTTAACGCGTGCACACGAAATGTTTCTGCACTGTTGCATCCGATGCTTTCACAGGCTGAACAGATGTCAATACTCGCGAGTTAACAAGTGGGTAATCTCACTAACAAGGGTCGTTGGTCGACCCCTTACTCGTTTGTACTACACTAAGACGACCTGCGCCCTAAATTGGCTGATCGTCGGTCATTATTGCAGGTCAGATGAGCCCCGTGCGGGCGGTGCAACGACGCCCAGCGCATTGGGAACCGCTGTGAACGTCATCGCGCGGCGCGGACCGAGGAAATCTCCGTCGATCTGACACGCCACCGGGGTGTCGCTCGTCACCCGCAGCCACGGCAGATCGTCATCGCGAACCAGGTGCCGGGCCTTGATATCGCGTCTCTTCGACAACATTCGTCTCACCAGTCCCAAGTTGGCCCAGACGTTCATGCTGGTCGTCGCGAACACGCCAAGACCGGTCTCGAACGTGGTGGTCGGGTTCGTCCACACGGCCCGCGTGTTGGCATACGTCCATGGACTCGAGTTCGACACGAACGCGAAATGAACACCGGAAACGGGCGCCCGGTCGGGCAGGTGCAGCGTCAGGGACGGCTCCCTGCGGGCGTTGGCGAGCATCTCGCGGACGGCGACGAGGATGTAGCGAGAGGCCGTAACCTTGCGGCCTTTGTCCCGCTGGGCCTCGACGGCAGCCACCACGTCGCCGTCAACGCCCATGCCTGCGGTGAACACACACCAGCGTTCCCCGCAGTCCATCAGCCCGATGCGGCGCCAGGATTTGCGACGACGGTAATCCGACAGCAGGTCCACGAGCTGGTTGGTCGCCTCGATCGGGTCGGGGCTGATGCCAAGCGCGCGGGCGAACACGTTGGCCGAACCGCCGGGCACCACTGCAACGGCGGGCGCGGGTCCGGTGGCACCCGTCTGGCCGAGAATCCCGTTGACCACTTCGTTCACCGTGCCGTCGCCACCGTGCACGATCACCACGTCGATGCCTTCGCGCGCGGCGTCTTTGGCGATCTCGACGGCGTGCCCACGATGGTCGGTGTGGGCGACGGTCAGCTTCACGCGGCTCTCGAGCGCATGCGCCAGGAGATCGCGGCCCGCCGGGGTCGTCGATGTCGCATTCGGGTTCACGATCAGCACGGCGCGCACAGAGATTGACCCTATCTAAAGGGGCGAGGTGAACCTCTACGCTCGACGTCATGACCGTTGCATCCCCGGCGACTGTGCGCCAGGCCGCCGCCGTGGTGTTGCTGGAGGGCGTCGCATTGGTTGCGGTCGCAGTGGTGTTGGTGGTGCGTCACCTTGCGGGCGCCGAAGACCAGCCCTGGCTCAGTGGGTATGGCACCGCGGGCTGGTTTGTGGTCATGGGTTCGGCGGTGCTCGCCGCGGGCTGGGCATTGTGGACCGGGCGGCGGTGGGGCCGCGGGATCGCGGTCTTCGCGCAGCTCCTCCTGTTGCCGGTGGCGTGGTACATGGCCGTCGGATCTGACCAATGGCTCTACGGCATACCCATCGCAGCGGTCGCGCTGGTGACGCTGGTGCTGCTGTTCAGCCCGTCCGCCCTGCAGTGGCTGGCTCAGGACTCGGCAAGGGCCGACAACTCCGGGCCCGACACCCGGTAGGTGATCCACTCGGTCTGGGGGCGCCCGCCTACGGCGTCGTAGAGCGCGATCGCGTTGACGTTCCAATCCAGCACCGCCCACGACAGCCTGGTGTACCCGCCGTTGGCGCATTCCCTGGCCAACATGGCCAGCATCTTGCGGGCCAGACCGCGCCGCCGGAACTGCGGGCGCACAAACAGATCCTCCAGGTAGATGCCTGCAACGCCGTCCCAGGTAGAAAAGTTGCGGAACCACAGCGCGCCCGCCGCGGCCTTGCCGTCCACTTCCGCGATGTGCCCGAACACCGTCGGGAGTTCGCCGAAAAGCGCTTCGCGCAACTGGGTTTCGGTAACGGTGCAGTCCGCGCTGGCCCGCTCGAACTCGGCCAGCTCGTGAATCATCGCGGTCAGTTCGGTCTCATCACCAGGCTTGGCCTGGCGGATGATCTCGGTCATGCCTCGACTCCCAGGGCCGACAGGATCGTGTTGAATTTCGTTGTGGTTTCCGCGACTTCGTCGTCTGGATCGGATTCGGCGACGATACCGCCGCCCGAATGCGCATCGGCGGTGCGGCGATCGGCCGACAGCTGCGCGCCGCGGATCGACACCACCCACCGGCCGTCGCCGCGCTGGTCGCACCAGCCGATCGCGCCTGCGTAGAAGCCCCGGTCACCCTCCAACTCGTTGATCAGTTCGGTCGCGGCCGCCGTGGGTACGCCGCCCACCGCGGGTGTCGGGTGTAGGGCGATCGCTAAATCCAATGCAGTGGTGGACTTTCCACGTAGCTTGCCGGTGATGGGCGTGTACAGGTGCCACACCGCCGTGGTTTTGCTCAGCTGCGGTTCCTGCGCGATCTCAAGATCGGCACACAATGGGTCCAGCGCCTCGCGCATCGCATCGACCACCAATTGGTGTTCGTGACGGTTCTTGGCCGATGCGGCGAGTGCTGCGCCGCTGGCCTCGTCGGCATCGGGGTCGGCCAACCGCGGCGCCGATCCCGCGAATGGACGGCAGGTCACCTGATCACCGCGGCGCGCAACCAGCAACTCGGGGCTCGCACCGACCAGTGCGGCGCCGGAGTATCCGCCGCCCGCGGCCGTGAGGTCGACGAGATACGCGTTGGCCGCCGCATCGTTGGCGACGAGCCGATGCACGATGGTGCGCAGGTCGAGCGGTCCGTCGGCCACCAGCCGCAGCGCCCTTGCCAGCACAACCTTGTGCAGGCCGCTGGCGGGGTCGTGAAGTCGGCGGAGCGCGGTGCCGATGCGGGCGCGGTGCTCGTCTGGATCGGGAATCGTCTGCGCGATCCGAACTGTCGGGAGCTCGCGCAGCGGCCAGTCAGGCAGGGTTTCGGTGAACTGCACCGCCTGGGGACGGATCAGCGCAGCCGGTTTGGAAAGATCAAAAGGCAAGGCTCCCAATATTATTGGGGAACTGTGCGACGCAAGCGCGGCCCGTGCGTCGGCCAGCCTGGGGAAGGCGGTGTGCACACCTTCTGCGACGACCGCGCCAGTGCGGCCGGCGAGAACGAAGGCTGGTTCGCGCGTCACGTCGGCAGGACCGGGTGGCGGTGACCCGTCAATCCCAGCGCGCTGAGCTGGCGCACGCCGTGTTCGAAGCCGCACACCGCGATCGACGCGGCCACCATGGCGAATCTGATCCCCTCGGAAATCTCCATCTCGACCCAGCGTGTCACCAAGGCGCGCGAGAAGTGTCCGTGTCCGACGAAAAGGACGTCGCGGGACTCCATCTGCTCCAACGCGAAGGCGATCGCCTGGTCGGCGCGATCGCTGACCTGCTGCAGGCTTTCACCGCCGGGGCAGCCGTGCGTCCACACCAGCCAGTCGGGCACCGTCTGCCGGATCTGCGCGGTGGTCAGGCCTTCGTACTCGCCGTAATCCCATTCGGCCAGAAGGGGAGACACCTCGTCCACATTCAGCCCGGCCAGTTCGGCCGTGACCTGTGCACGCCGCCGAGGGCTGGTCACCACCAATGGGTTGTCGAGGCTGAGCACCGCGAGCGCGTCGGCGGCCAACTTGGCCTGTTCGCGCCCCGTCTCGGTCAAGTCCAGTTCGGTCCGACCCGTATGCCGGCCGGACTTCGACCACTCGGTTTCGCCGTGACGAAGCAGTAGCAGCCGGTGCTGCAGAAGGCCCACGCGGAATG
Source organism: uncultured Actinomycetota bacterium (assembly GCA_963835075.1). Lineage (GTDB taxonomy): Bacteria > Actinomycetota > Actinomycetes > Mycobacteriales > Mycobacteriaceae > Mycobacterium. The sequence continues at coordinate 7,404 of CAWIEE010000019.1, forward strand.
ATTCTGCCGCACGCCCCGTCGCTGCGTGGGTACCCGTGCAACGATGAACACCGTGACGCGGGTACTTGCGGTCGCCAATCAAAAGGGTGGGGTTGCCAAAACGACGACGGTCGCGTCGTTGGGTGCGGCAATGGAGGAGAAGGGTCGACGAGTGCTGCTCGTCGATCTGGACCCACAGGGGTGTTTGACGTTCTCCCTCGGCCAGGATCCCGACAAGCTGTCGGTGTCGATCCATGACGTGCTGCTGGGTGAGGTCGAGCCGGACGCGGCGCTGGTGGACACGTCGGAGGGGATGACGCTGCTGCCCGCCAACATCGACCTGGCAGGGGCCGAGGCGATGCTGTTGATGCGGGCAGGCCGCGAGTATGCGCTCAAACGCGCGCTGGCCAAGATCGGCGGCAGGTTCGACGTGGTGATCATCGACTGCCCGCCATCGCTCGGGGTGCTCACGCTCAACGGGCTGACCGCGGCCGACGACGTGATCGTGCCGCTGCAGTGCGAAACGTTGGCCCACCGCGGTGTCGGCCAGTTCCTGCGGACGATCACCGATGTACAGCAGATCACCAACTCGGACCTGACTCTGCTGGGCGCGCTGCCCACGCTGTACGACTCGCGCACGACGCACAGCCGCGACGTACTGCTCGACGTCGCCGACCGCTATGACCTGCCGGTGTTGGCTCCGCCTATTCCGCGGACCGTGCGGTTCGCCGAGGCCAGCGCGTCGGGCTCGTCGGTGCTGGCCAGCAGGAAGAACAAGGGCGCGATCGCCTATCGGGAGCTGGCTTCCGCGCTGCTCAAACACTGGAAGAACGGCAAGGCGCTCGCCACCTTCACGCCGGAGCTCTAGCAAAGCGAAATTGGCGATCTTGACATGTTGTTGGGCAGTCGCCCAAAGGTTAGGCTGCCTCCATGTCGAACGGCCCTGCTGACGAGCGGTCAAAGGTGGGCCGGGAGGCGACACGGGTAGCGCTGATCGATGCAACCGCCCAAATCATTCTGGACGAGGGATATGCGGCCGCGACGTCGCGGCGGGTGGCGGCCAAGGCCGGGGTCAAGCCGGCCCTCGTGCACTACTACTTCCCCAGCATGGACGACCTGTTCGTGGCCGTGCTGCGCGACAAGGCAGAGGCGATTCTGGAACGTCAGCGCGAGGCGATGGCCGAGTCGGAACCGCTGCATGCCCTGTGGGTGCTCAACAGCGCACACGACACCCAGCTGTTCACCGAATTCCTGGCGATGGCCAACCACCGCAAGGCCATCCGCAGCGAAATCGTCTCGTACGCAATGCGTTTCCGCGATGTCGAAGAGGGTGCGATGACCCTGGCCCTAAAGGCGCGCGGCATCGACCTCGAACGGTTTCCCCCCGTCGTGATGTCGATGATCATGGGCAGCCTCGCGCGGATGGTGTTCCACGAACAGGGGTTGGGCATCAGCCGCGGGCACGACCAGGCAAGGGCATTCATCGAACAGTGCCTCGAGCGATTCGAAATGCCCTCGTGGGATCCGCAGCCGGAAATTGGGAACCAGGAGCGCGCTGCCCCAGTACGCTCCGGCGTCGACGAGAGGACGTCCATGGCTAGCGAGGGCCAGGAGCGAGTCGTCTGATGCTGCGTCTTGCGAAACGCACGTGGGTGCTGCTGGTGATCCTGCTGGTGGTATTCATTGCTGCGTTCTGTGTCGACCGTTTCCGCGGTTTCTTCGGCCGCACCGAGCTGACCCGACCGGGTGCGGGGCTGGTCAATGACCCCGAGCCGTTCAACCCCAAGGAAGTCAAGTACGAAATCTTCGGCACGGGGACGGTGGCGACCATCAACTACCTCGACCTCGACGCCCAGCCGCAGAAGGCCGAGAACGTGCCGTTGCCGTGGACGCTGGACCTGACCACGACCGCACCCGCGGCCAGCCCAACATCGTCGCGCAGAGTGACGGCGGCTCCATTTCCTGCCGCATCACCGTCGATGGTGTCGTCAAGGACGAGAGGACGACCGACGGCGTGAACGCCCAGACCTTCTGCCTGGTGAAGTCCGCATGAGCAACACCCACGTCGGCGCGCACCCGATGATCCCCCGCTTCATCCGACTGTTCTCGGTACCCATATTTCTCGGGTGGATCGCGATGGTCGTCCTCCTGAACGTCGCCGTCCCACAGCTCGAGGTGGTCGGCGAGGCGCATGCGGTGTCGTTCGCCCCCAGCGACGCTCCGTCGCTGCAGGCGATGCAGCGCATCGGCAAGGATTTCAAGGAGTTCGACTCCAACAGCTCGGCGATGATCATTCTGGAAGGTGACCAACCGCTGGGCGATAGTGCGCACAAGTACTACGACGGCCTGATCGCCAAACTCGAAGCCGACAAGAAGCACGTCGAGCACATCCAGGACTTCTGGGGCGATCCGCTGACCGCGTCGGGCGCGCAGAGCGGCGACGGCAAGGCCGCCTACGTTCAGGTCTACCTGGCAGGCAACCAGGGTCAGAGCCTGGCGAACGAGTCGGTGCAAGCGGTCCGCAGCATCATCGACAAGACGCCGCCACCACCGGGTATCAAGGCCTATGTCACCGGGCCCACACCGCTGAGCAACGACCAGCATCACGCAGGCGACAAGACTGTCAAAGTCATCACTGCGCTCACTATGTGCGTGATCTTTGTGATGCTGTTGTTCGTCTACCGGTCGATCGTCACGGTGCTGCTTGTCTTGGTGATGATGTTCATCGAGTTGTCGGCGGCGCGGGGAATCGTTGCGGCCCTTGGCTATTACGACTTGATCGGGTTGTCGACGTTCGCGGTCAACCTGCTCACGACGCTGGCCATAGCGGCGAGCACCGACTATGCGATCTTTCTTCTCGGCCGTTACCACGAGGCACGTCAAAACGGCGAGGATCGCGAAACCGCCTTCTACACCATGTATCACGGCACCGCCCACGTCATCTTGGGGTCGGGTTTGACCATCGCCGGTGCCACGTTCTGCCTGCACTTCACGCGGCTGCCGTATTTCTCCACGTTGGGCATTCCGTTGGCGATCGGGATGCTCGTCGCTGTCGTCGCTGCGTTGACCATGGCGCCCGCTCTGTTGACTATTTGCAGTCGGTTCGGCTTGTTCGATCCGAAACGGAAAATGCAGACGCGCGGTTGGCGCCGGATCGGCACCGCAGTGGTCCGGTGGCCGGGGCCGATCCTCGCCGCGTCGGTGGCCCTCACCCTGATCGGTCTGCTGGCCGTGCCGTCGTACAAACCCGCCTACAACGACCGCCTCTATCTGCCGCCGGATATCCCTGCCAATGTGGGCTACGCGGCGGCCGACCGGCACTTCCCGCAGGCCCGGATGAACCCCGAGATGCTGTTGGTGGAGACCGATCACGATGTGCGCAACCCGGCCAACATGTTGGTGATCGAGAGAATCGCAAGGGCGATCGCTCACACTCGGGGGGTGGGCCGGGTGCAGGCGATTACCAGGCCACGGGGAGTTCCGATCGAGCACACGTCGATCCCGTTCCTGATCGGTGCGCAGGGGACCATGTCGCAGATGAATCAGGACTACATGGACAAGGTCATGGCCAACATGCTCAAGCAGGCCAATGACATGCAGAAGTCCATCGACACGCTGCAGCAGATGCAAAACATCACGGTGCAGATGGCGGCGACCACGCACAGCATGGTCACGAAGTTGAAGGGCACAGTTGTCGATCTGGACCAATTGCGGGACAACATCGCCAATTTCGATGACTTCTTCCGTCCCATGCGCAACTACCTCTATTGGGAGCCGCACTGCTTCGACATTCCGGTCTGCTGGTCGATCAGATCGGTATTCGACACCCTCGACGGCGTCGACACGATGTCCGACGACCTTCAGAACCTGGTGCCGGACCTGGAACGCCTCGACGTCCTCATGCCGCAGTTGGTCGCGTTGATGCCCGCGCAGATCGCGACGATGAAGAGCATGCAGCACATCACGCTGACGATGTATCAGAGCCAGAAGAGCCAGCAGGACCAGCAAAAGGCCATGCAGGATAACCAGGGGGCGATGGGCCAGGCCTTCGACGCGTCCAAGAACGACGACTCGTTCTACCTACCGCCGGAAGTCTTCGACAACGCGGACTTCAGGCGGGGCTTGAAGATGTTCGTGTCACCGGACGGACATGCAGTCCGCTTCATCATCGCCCACGAGGGTGATCCCGCGACCGCCGAAGGCGTCTCGCTGATTCCGCAGATCAAGAGCGCGGCGTTCGAGGCCATCAAGGGCACGCCGTTGGAGGGCTCGAAGATCTACATGGCGGGTACCGCGTCCACCTACAAGGACATGCAGGAGGGTTCGAACTGGGACCTTCTGGTCGCCGGGATCGCGTCGCTATGTCTGATCTTCATCATCATGCTGTTGTTGACCAGAGCGGTGATCGCCTCGGCGGTCATCGTCGGCACGGTGTTGTTGTCGCTCGGCACGTCATTCGGCATGTCGGTGCTGATTTGGGAGCATCTCCTCGGCAAGCCGCTGCACTGGCTCGTGCTGGCGATGTCGGTCATCATCCTGCTGGCGGTGGGCTCGGATTACAACCTGTTGTTGGTGTCGCGGTTCAAAGAGGAGATCCACGCAGGCATCAACACCGGCATCATCCGGTCGATGGCGGGGACGGGAGCCGTTGTGACATCGGCCGGCCTGGTGTTCGCGTTCACCATGATGTCGATGATGGTCAGCAGCCTCGTCGTCGCTGGACAGGTGGGCTCCACGATCGGAATCGGCCTGCTGTTCGACACATTGATCATCCGGTCGTTCATGACGCCGTCGATTGCCGCGGCGATGGGACGGTGGTTCTGGTGGCCGCAGAATGTGCGAACCAGGCCGAGGCCGGTGCCATGGCCGACACCATCGCGGCCGCGGGAGGAGACTCCTGTCAGTGTCGGCTCCGGTGACGGTATGGACGAAAACCCAACGGGCCCAGTCAGATAAGGATCGACAGCTCTAGCCCAGCGCGACGAGTTCGTCGCCGCGCTGTTCGAGAATCGTCGAACCCGCCACCGCAGGAACCACCGCCGCGGTGCTCGGCGGTCGTTGTACCGGAATGTGTTCGATACCCTCGCCGGAGGTCGGGTCGAACACGTCGTACCCACCGGTCACGGGAACCAGCAGCCGCCCTGCCATCATCGTCGCGGGCCCAAGCGGAATATTGTTGCCCGACGCAGTGACCGTGTACCGGTAACGAAGTCCGCTGGCGGAGAACACCAATACGGAGTCACCGGTCCACCATGTAATCAGGTCGCCTGCCCGCGACATAGTTGCGTTCGGTGAGGGCGGTTTGGGCACGAGCGAGCTTGCGACGGTCGTCCCGGTCTCGTCGACGATGTTGACCGTCGGCTTCGGGGTGGGCACGTAGACCGCCGTCGTGGTATCGGACACCGCGATGACGCGGGCGCCGGAGTCGTTGACGACGCCAGGCTGTGGAACGTATTTCGTATTGGGCGTGTCCTCTTCGTCGGCAGGTCGCAGCAGCGTCAGTCGAAGGTCGGCCTGTTTCGGGCAGGCCTCCAGCACCGACACCGCCGTTGAACTTGCCTGTGCCGAGACCAGCCTGCACACCGGTGAGGCGGGCGTACCGGGCTTGATCTTGGCGTCGAGTGAGCCGTACGACAGCATCCGGACCATGTCCGAACGCCACATTTCCAGGCGGCTGTCCCCGGCCGATAGCACGGTGGTGCCATCGGCGGACAGCTGGACTTCTGGGTCGGCGTAGCTGGTCCGGCTGGGTCCGCGAAGGCCGGTCTTGGCGTCGACCGTGCCGACCTGCCCGCAACCGCGGACGTCGGGATACACCGCGACGGCGTAGTCGTAGACATACGTGACTCCGCACAGCTCGAGGTCACGCGCGTAGCTCCACAGCGTGTTTCCGGTGGCAGGGTCACGGCCTGCGACCTCGCGGCCGTCTCCGCTGATCACGCTGCCAGCCACCACCAACGGTGTGGTGGTCTTCGGGCTCGGCGCTGTCCACAGCTGCCGCAGTGAACTGGGCACCGCCTTGGCAGGCGTCAAGGTCGACACAGGCTTTGCAGCGGGTCGGCTGATGGTGGCTCTGGCGTCACTGGTCCACCAGATCAGGCCGGCGATGACGGCGACTACCGCCGCGATCACCACGGCCGCCACGAGGTCGCCCCTGGTACGGCGTTCGGGTTTGACCATCCGTCGAACGGAGCCTGCGCTAGCCCGCGCTGGCCGCGGTCTTGCGCGGGCGACGGCGACGACGGCGCGGGCCGGAGTGCGATGCCTCCCCGGCATCGGCGGTCGCGTCGTCGTTCGCAGGTGCGCTCTGCTCGGCCGAGCCCTCGGGATGCGCGGTGGCCTGCCCACCGCGGGTGCGCCTGCGGTTGCGGGTCTGGTTGCGGGTGGGCCGCTCGGCGGATTTGTCGGCCTTGTCGGCGGGTGCGCGCTTGGCCTGCGTCTTGCGCGGTTCGCCGATGCTGCCTCGGGCGTCCGCCGGGATGTCCAGCTCTTCGTAGATATGTGGTGAGCTGGAGTACGTCTCGGCGGGATCGGGGCAACCGAGGCCCAGCGCCTTGTCGATCATTTCCCAGCGCGACAGCTCGTCCCAGTCCACCAGGGTGACCGCGATACCGGTCTTACCAGCACGCCCGGTGCGCCCGATACGGTGCACGTAGGCCTGCTCGTCCTCGGGGATCTGATAGTTGATCACGTGGGTGATGTCGTCGATGTCGATGCCTCGGGCGGCCACGTCGGTGGCAACCAGGACGTCGACATCGCCGGTCCGAAAGGCCTTGAGCGCCTTCTCGCGGGCTGCCTGCCCGAGGTCGCCGTGCACGGCACCGACCTTGAAGCCGCGCTCGGCCAGTTCGTCGGCGACCTTCTGGGCGGTGCGCTTGGTGCGGGTGAAGATCATCGTCGCGCCGCGGCCGTTGGCCTGCAGTACCCGGGTGACCAGTTCCACCTTGTCCAGCGCGTGGGCGCGGTAGACGAACTGCTCGGTGGTGGCGTGTACGGCCGATGAACTCGGCGCTTCGGCCCGGATGTGAGTGGGCTGGTTCATGAAGGTGCGGGCCAGCGTGATGATCGGATCCGGCATGGTCGCCGAGAACAGCATTGCCTGCCGCTGGTCGGGGATTTGGCGCAGGATGCGCTCGATGTCGGGCAGGAAGCCGAGGTCGAGCATTTCGTCGGCCTCATCGAGCACGAGCATCGACAGCCCGCCGAGCCGCAGGTGGCCCTGCTGAGCCAGGTCGAGGAGGCGACCAGGGGTGCCGACGACGACGTCGACGCCCTTCTGCAACGCCTCGATCTGCGGCTCGTAGGGCCTTCCGCCGTAGATGGACGTGACGGTCAGCTTGCGAGCACCGGCCGACAGATGCTTGGCCGCCGCCGCGAGGTCACTGGACACCTGCAGGCACAGCTCGCGCGTCGGGACGACCACGAGCGCCCGCGGGATCCCGCTCAGGTCTCGTTCGGGGTCGGTGGTGATTCGCTGCAGCATCGGCACGCCGAATGCATAGGTCTTGCCCATGCCGGTGCGTGCCTGCCCGATCAGGTCGTCGCCGGCAAGCGCGAGCGGCAATGTCAGTTCTTGGATAGCAAACGGGTGGGTTATGTCTTGCTCGGCCAGTGCGCGGACAATTTCGTCGCGAACTCCGAGTTCAGCAAATGTTGAGTTGAGATGCGTCATACGCGGGGCAGAAGCCTTTCAATTGTCAATCCTCATGGCGTCAACGCGCGCACGAGTTTGACGAAAAGCGTCGCGTGGCCCTGCGCTGAGGTAGGCGGGCCGACTGCGTGCACGCACATTTCTTTAGGTAGCGGCGGTGTCGTATCAGTTCCTTCGATGCCACTGCCTAGGCACATGATAGCCGACGGGGTTTGCCCGGAGGCCCCAACGCTCGTCGCCGTCTAGAGTTGGGCCATGAATTCGACGCCGCCCGCGCCCTCACCCGAACAGACCACTTCGGGCGTGTCGATTGGCCATCCCGGCGTCAACGAGCTGTTCGCTCTGCTGGCCTACGGCGAGGTGGCGGCGTTCTACCGGCTCACCGAGGAGGCGCGGATGGCGCCCAACCTACGGGGCCGAATCAACATGGCCAGCATGGCCGCCGCGGAGATGAACCACTACGAGATGCTCCGTGATGCGTTGGAGCGCAGGGGCGTTGACGTGGTGCCCGCCATGACGAAGTACGCGTCTGCGCTGGAGAACTACCACCGGCTGACCACACCGAGCACCTGGTTGGAAGCGCTGGTGAAGACCTACGTCGGCGACGCGCTGGCGGCCGACTTCTATCTGGAGATCGCCGACTCGCTGCCCGACGAGGTGGCCGACGTGGTGCGTGCGGTGCTCGCCGAAACCGGACATTCACAATTCGTGGTGGCCGAGGTGCAGGCCGCGGTGACGGCGAGCGACAAGCAACGCCACCGGCTTGCGCTGTGGTCGAGAAGGCTGCTCGGCGAGGCCATCACTCAAGCCCAGTACGTGCTCGCCGACCACGACGAGCTCGTCGACCTGGTGATGGCCAGCGGCGAGGGCCTCACCCAGATGACCGAGTTCTTCGACCGGCTGCAGCACACCCACAGCACCCGCATGCACGAGCTGGGCCTGGCCTGATCTGACGGTCGGTTCTGGCCTCGCTCCGCTCCTCGTCGGCTGCGGCGCCTGCGATGCTCACTCGGCCGCCACCTCCGACTACCTGGTGCAGTTCGCGATCATGGTGTTGTTGTTCTGCACGGCGATCGCGGTGCCGGCCGCGTCGGTGATGCTGCAGTTCAGCTGGCCCAACACGCTCGTCGCAGTCACCGAGCTGAGCGTCACGCCCGGATCGAGCACGACAGTCTTCGCCCACGGCAGCGCAACGTTCACGTCGGTCTGCAGCGCTCCCTGCGCATCGGTGTAGATAACCGTCACCAGGTCGAGGAGTTGGCGGTTGCCGGTCACCCGGTAGGTGATCGTGGTCGGCGCAGGGGCTGGAGCCGCATCGGTCGGCGCGACGGTGGGCGGAGCGATCGCGGTCGGCGTCACGGTGGTCACCGTTTCCGGCGTCAGCGCCGCTGCGGGCGGGAGCGCCGACGGCGTGGTGGCCGCACGCGGCGCCGTGGTGGCGGCGGGCTGGCTCGTCGTCGCCGGCGGGGCGACCGTGGTCGACACCGACCCGCTGTCGCCGCCTCCGAGGATGACCACAGTGCAGATCACCGCGACGACCAGAATCGCGCCAGCCACGCCCGCGACCCACATCCACCGTCGATCGATCGGCTCGTAGTCCTCGTAGTCCTCGCACTCTTCGTAGTCCTCGAGACCGTCGTATTCGCCGTATCGCTCGCGGTCGAGGTCGACCTTTTCGCCGCCGTCCCCATGATTGGGAATCCGTTCGGTCGGGCTCAAGGAATACGGTGAATGTGCGGTATATGACCTGTTCATGCTGCTATCCCGATCGTTTCGACTAATGCCGGGCCTGATGCTATCGGGGCAGGTGTGACGAATGAGATTGACGCGCTGGGGCTTTGATCACGGTCCGGACTCGGTTCGATCGAGGTTCTCCCACGCCCGGTTCGCTAACCGCGTAGTGCCCGGCGCGGCGCCACACCGCACGCGTCCACTAGCCTTCTTGGCGAAGGGCAAACGAACGGAAAGGGTTCAGCGTGGAGGTCAAGATCGGGATCACTGACAGCCCGCGAGAGCTGATCTTCAACAGCGCGCAGACACCCAGCGAGGTGGAGAAGTTGATCACCGATGCGCTGAGCAAGGATTCGGGCGTCGTGACCATGACCGACGAGAAGGGCCGGCGGTTCCTGGTGCAGACGGCGAAGATCGCCTACGTCGAGATTGGTGCCGCCGACGTGCGTCGGGTTGGCTTCGGAGTCGGTGCAGTCGGCTCGGAGGCCGTCAAGACCGGGTAAGCGGCACGTGGGACAGCCCGCCCCAGATAAACAGGACGGTGCCTTCCACCGCGTCGTCCTTGGAGACCGGTCGGTCGTTGTTCAGCCAGTAGCGGGCTGAGTCGACACTGATGGCCACCAGCCCCACCGCGATCATCCGGGCACGGTGCGGTTCCAGCCCCGAGTCATGGCTGATCAAGTCGAACACCGCGTCTGTGCACGCCTCGGTAGCCACCTTGACCTGCGCGGACACCTGCGGTTCGGTCACATAATCGTTCTCGAAGATCAGCCGGTAACCCTGGCTATCGTGCTCGATGAAGTCGAAGAAGGCGTCCACGGCGGCCCGCACCCGCTGCCGGTTGTCGGTCGTAGTGCGCAGCGCCTGGCGCACGCCAGAAACGAGATTGTCGGCGTGCCGCTGCAGCACGGCGAGATAGAGCTCGAGCTTGGACGTAAAGTGTTGGTAGAGAACGGGTTTGCTCACACCCGCACGGTCGGCGATCTCGTCCATCCCCGCGGCGTGGTAGCCACGGTCAACGAAAACCTCGCTGGCAGCAGCGAGTAACTGGCCGCGACGCTCGTCGCGGGGCAGTCGGTTCCCACGCCGACCCGCGCCGGAACCGACGCCAGTCGCCGCGCCGCCGTTGGCCGGTTGCGCACCTCTGCGCGCAGCGGTGTTGGCGAGATCGCTCATTACGTCCTTCGTCTGGATGCGTTTCGCACCGACACTACTACCGTTGCCAGCCAGAGCGCGGATGCACGCCGCCGGGCCGGAGCGGTGGCGCGCCGGAAGTGCAAGCGCAGCAGACTGTGCCATTCTGTTTCGGTGACCTACGACCCGGGGCGTCGCGGGGGCGGTCGCGTGCCCGTGTTGCGTGACGAGTGGCGAGAGCCCTTGCGCGCGCAGCGCGACCCGCTTGCCGAGGACCACGGCCGGCCCAGGTCCAATCGGGAAGAGCATCAGCGCTTGCGCAAGCAGACGTGGCTGGGTCACTTCCTTTCCACCTACGGCTGGCGCGCCTACGCGCTGCCTGTGCTCATCGCGCTGACCAGCGTGGTGGTGTACCAGACCATCACCGGCACCAGCGCGCCCGCGCCCAAGCAGTCCGAGGGGCCAGTGCAGGGGCCGCCGACCATCGGCGTCACCAGCACGCAGATCATCGGAGCACCGCCGAAGGGCCTCACGCAGTTCGACGCGAACCTGCCAACCGGGATCCTGCCCGAGGGCGGACCGTTCTCCGAGGCCGGCGCCAAGACATGGCACATCGTGCCGGGTACCACGCCGAAGGTCGGCGAGGGCACGGCGAAGGCCTTCACTTACACAGTCGAGGTCGAAGACGGCGTCGACACCACGTCGTTCGGCGGTGACGACGGTTTTGCCCGGATGGTCAGCGAAACGCTTGCCAATCCCAAGAGTTGGACCCACAATCCGCAGTTCGCGTTTACCCGCATCGACAGCGGCCAGCCCGACTTCAGGGTGTCGCTGAGCTCGCCGATGACGGTGCGGGAAGGCTGCGGCTACGACATTCAGCTCGAGGCGTCCTGCTACAACCCGGCCTACGCCGACAACCAGCCGCGCGTCTTCATCAACGAGGCCCGCTGGGTGCGGGGCGCGGTGCCGTTCCAGGGCGACGTCGGCTCGTACCGGCAATACCTGGTCAACCATGAAGTCGGCCATGCGATCGGCTATCAGCGCCACGAGCCGTGCGCCACCAATGGTGAGCTCGCCCCGGTGATGATGCAGCAGACGTTCTCGACCAACAACAACGACGCGGCCCGGTTCGACCCGGAGTCGGTCAAACCCGACGGCAAGACCTGCCGGTTCAACCCCTGGCCCTATCCGATCGCGTGACCCGACGGTCACTGTTGGGAAGCAACACGACCGGACTACCGTTGTGATGGGTACTTTGCACGGACCGTCAAATAAGGAGCTTCCCGGTGTCCCTGACTACAGGGTCGTTGCCGCCGCTGGTCGAGCCTGCGGCCGAACTGACGCGCGATGAAGTCGCGCGTTACAGCCGTCATCTCATCATCCCGGACCTGGGGGTGGACGGGCAGAAGCGGCTGAAGAACGCCCGTGTGCTGGTCATCGGCGCTGGCGGGCTGGGTTCGCCCGCGCTGCTGTACTTGGCCGCCGCAGGGGTGGGCACCATCGGGATCGTCGAGTACGACGTGGTCGACGAGTCCAATCTGCAGCGCCAGATCATCCACGGCCAATCCGACATCGGCCGGTCAAAGGCGCAAAGCGCCCGCGATTCGATCCGTGAGATCAACCCGCTGGTCGAGGTGCGCCTGCACGAACTGCGCCTGGACGAGTCCAACGCCGTCAACTTGTTCGAACAGTACGACCTGATCCTGGACGGCACCGACAACTTCGCGACCCGCTACCTGGTCAACGATGCCGCCGTGCTGGCGGGCAAGCCGTACGTGTGGGGGTCGATCTACCGCTTCGAGGGCCAGGTGTCGGTGTTCTGGGAGGACGCGCCCGACGGGCTCGGCTTGAACTATCGCGACCTGTACCCCGAGCCACCGCCACCCGGCATGGTGCCGTCGTGCGCCGAGGGTGGCGTGCTCGGCATCCTGTGCGCGTCCATCGCGTCGGTGATGGGCACCGAGGCCATCAAGCTGATCACCGGTATCGGAGAGCCGCTTCTGGGCAGGCTGATGGTCTACGACGCGCTCGACATGACCTATCGCACCATCAAGATCCGCAAGGATCCGGCCACGCCGAAGATCACCGAGTTGATCGACTACGAGGAGTTCTGCGGCGTGGTGTCCGATGCCGCCGCCGAAGCCGCGGTCGACTCCACGATCACGCCGCGAGAGCTTCGCGATCTGCTGGACTCCGGCAAGCCGTTGGCGTTGATCGACGTCCGCGAGCCGGTCGAGTGGGATATCAACCACATCGAGGGCGCCGAGCTGATCCCGAAGTCCGTGTTCGAATCGGGCGAGGCGTTGGCGAAACTACAGGTTGACCGCACACCGGTGTTCTACTGCAAGACAGGGGTGCGCTCGGCCGAGGTGCTGGCCATCGTGAAGAAGGCCGGCTTCTCCGACGCGAAGCACGTGCAGGGCGGAATCGTCGCCTGGGGCAAGCAACTCGAACCCGACATGGTGATGTACTAACCGCGTCTTTGCTCCCAGTCCGCTTAGGCTGAGGTGGTGACTGTCGAACAGCCGCCGGATCATGTGCTGGCGGCGTTCGGACTGACTGGTGTGCGGCCGGTGCCACTCGGCTCGAGCTGGGAGGGCGGCTGGCGCTGCGGCGAGGTCGTGCTGTCGATGGTGGCCGACCACCCCCGTGCCGCGTGGTCGGCCAAGGTTCGCGAGACCTTGTTCGTCGATGGGGTTCGGCTGGCCCGTCCCGTCCGCTCGACCGACGGCCGCTATGTGGTGGCGGGCTGGCGGGCCGACACATATGTGGCAGGCACGCCCGAACCGCGCCACGACGAGGTGGTCTCTTCGGCGGTGCGTCTACACGAGGCCACCGCCAAGCTCGAGCGTCCTCGTTTCCTGACCCAGCCACCCGTCGCGCCGTGGGCCGACGTGGACGTGTTCATCGCCGCCGACCGTGCCGCGTGGGAGGAGCGCCCCCTTCAGGCCCTGCCGCCGGGGGCCAGGGTGTCACCGGGCTCGGTCGACGGGCAGCGGTCGGTCGAGCTCATCAACCAGCTGGCGGCGTTGCGCCGGCCGACCAAGAGCCCCAACCAGCTGGTGCACGGCGATCTCTATGGCACGGTGCTGTTTGCGGGCACCGCGGCGCCGGGCATCACCGATATCACCCCGTATTGGCGGCCGGCATCGTGGGCGGCCGGGGTGGTCGTCGTCGATGCGTTGTCTTGGGGCGAGGCCGACGACGGGTTGATCGACCGCTGGAGCCCCTTGCCGGAGTGGCCGCAGATGTTGTTGCGCGCATTGATGTTCCGCCTCGCCGTACATGCATTGCATCCGCGGTCGACGGCGGCGGCGTTCCCGGGCCTGGCCCGCACGGCCGCGCTGGTTCGCCTGGTTTTGTAGCGAGTGTGCGGTTTCATCCGCGACACTGCGTTGGTGCGCGTACCAGATCGCACACTCGCGATCAGAACTCGTGTCGGACCTCGGACAGCTTGACCCGGCCGTCGCTCGCCAGCACCCCCTCGGCGCGCAGCAGCTCCAATTGTCGAGTCGTCAGGTGTTGTGCGGGCCGGCCTGAGGCCCTGATGACCCGGTGCCACGGTAGATCCGACGAGTCCGTGCGCATGATCCAGCCGACGATACGCGGGCTGGGAAGCCCTGCCGCATCGGCGATGTCGCCGTAGGTCGACACTCGTCCGGCGGGGATCGCCGCGACGAGTGCGCGAACCGTTTCGACCTGCTCGTCGGTGACTGCAGCCATCTCAGCCCCGCTCCAGCTGCCTGCGGATCACCGCCGCGGTCTCGACCGGCAGCGCCAGCGGAACCATGTGGTCGCAGTCGAACTCCAGGAGTGTGAAGTCGGGGCGGTTGCGGAGGCCGGCGAGCAAGTCATCGGTGATATACGGCGGATCGGTTTTCGTGGCGCGCACCACTGTGACCGGTATACCGTTGCGCGGCAACTGAATTGGTCGCGCCAGCTCGCTCCAATACGACAGCATCGCCGGAATGCTGATTCGCCACCCAACCCGCCCGCTTGGCCCCTCGATCAGGTGCTCGTCGAGCTCGCGGTCCAATTCCTCCGGTTCCACCTCTGCCCATGAGCCGTTCACCTTTTCCGACCGCGCCTCCGCACGGTCGGTGTAGTCCGGCGAGGCGAACATATCGTCGGCGATGTCGCGCATCCATCCGCCGTCAAGCCCCACGGCGGGATCGAGCAGCACCAGCGCCGTGACCAGATCCGGTCGCGCGGCAGCCAGATTCAGCGCGACAGCGCCGCCAAACGAATGTCCGACTACCACAATGGGGCCATCCCCATCGGCGTCGAGGAGGCCGGCGAGTGCGCTTGCGTTGGCGTCGATGCTCCAGGGCGCCGCCCACGTCGACCGTCCGTGGCCGATCAGGTCCGGTGCCGCGATAGCGAATTCGGGCAGATGCCGCGTCGCGAGCGTCTGCCAGCGCCTGCCATGCCCGGTCAAGCCGTGGACGGCCAGGATCTGCGGTGGACGAGCGGGTCCGTAACGATGCACGTGCAGCAGATCGGTCACGGCTTGAATGCTGCCAGCAGGCGACGACGGCCACTTGTCGGACCCCCGTGGTGTCATGCCTTCATGTCCGCGCCGCACACCGACCTGACCCCGACCAGCCTCACCGAACCCGGTATGCGGGGCGTGGTCCGGGTGCTTGGCGGCGCGGGCACCGGCAAGAGTGGCCTGTTGATTCAGGCGGCGACGGCCCACATCGCCGCGGGTTGCGATCCGGAATCGGTTCTGCTGCTGACGGGTTCGGCCAGGCTCGGCAGCCAGGCGCGCGCGGCGATCACGTCGGCCTTGTTGTCCGCGGGCAGTCGCGCTGTGGTCCGCGAACCGTTGGTCCGCACCGTGCACTCGTATGCGTTCGCGGCGCTGCGGTTGGCGGCACAGCGCAACGGCGACCCACCGCCGCGGCTGATCACCAGCGCCGAGCAGGACGGCATCGTCCGCGAACTGCTCGCGGGTGACTTGGAGGACGGCGACGCTTCACCGGTGGCGTGGCCGACGCAACTGCGGCAGGCACTGTGCACCGTCGGGTTCGCCAACGAACTGCGTGACCTGCTGGCCCGCTGCACCGAACGTGGCGTGGATCCCGCTGCGCTGCAACGCATCGGGCGGAGGTCCGGCAGGCCCGAATGGTTGGCCGCCGGGCAGTTCGCCCAGGCCTATGAGCAGATCATGCTGCTGCGCTCCGCGGTGGGGATGGCGGCGCCGCAGGCCACCGTGCCCGCGCTGGGCGCCGCCGAACTCGTCGGTGCCGCGCTCGAGGCATTCGCCACCGATTCGGACCTGTTGGCTGCGGAGCGCAGCAGGATCAAGGTGCTCCTCGTCGACGATGCGCAACATCTGGATCCGCAAGCGGCCCGGCTGGTTCGCGTGCTCGCGGCGGGTGCCGGGCTCACTGTCATCGCGGGGGATGCCAACCAGGCGGTGTTCGGTTACCGCGGCGCCGACCCGTCGTTGTTGCGTGGCGACGAGCCCGCCATCATCCTCACCCGGTCGCTGCGTTGCGCGCCGGTCGTCGCCGACGCCATCACCGCAGTCGCGCGGCGGCTGCCCGGCGCCGACGCGGCACGCGAGGTGAGAGGTGCCGACAACCGCCCGGGCTCGCTGACCGTGCGGATCGCCGGGACCCCCCACGCCGAAACGGCCTTGATCGCCGACGCGCTGCGCCGCGCACATCTGGTCGACGGCGTGCCGTGGTCACAGATGGCGGTGATCGTGCGGTCGGTGCCTCGGCTGGGCGCGACGCTGGCGCGTGCCCTTGTCTCCGCAGGTGTTCCGGTGGAGTCCACGGCGCCGAACACGCCGCTGGCTGAGCAGCCCGCGGTGCGGGCGCTGCTGACGGTTCTCGACGCGACGGCGCACGGGCTTGACGGGGACCGGGCGCTGTCGCTGCTGACCGGCCCGATCGGCCGGGTCGATCCGGTGTCGCTGCGTCAGCTGCGCCGGGCGCTGCGCCGCGCCGATGGCTGCCAGCCGCCTCGCGAGTTCACCGAGTTGCTTGTCGCGGCGCTTGACTTCGAAACCGAAATGGGGGCACCTCCCCCCCGAAGGGTAGGTTCACTGTCCGCCGATCAGGGTCGTCCACTGCGGCAGGTTCGTGCTGTGCTCGCGGCCGCGCGCGACAGCGCCGCCGATGGGCGAGACCCGCGCTATGCACTGTGGCAGGCCTGGCATCGGTCCGGCCTGCAGCGGCGCTGGCTGGCCGCCAGTGAGCGGGGCGGCCTTGCAGGCGCGCAGGCCGACCGGGACCTCGACGCGGTCACCGCACTGTTCGACGTGGCCGAGCAGTATGTGGCGCGGACTGCGGGCGCGTCGCTGCGTGGCCTCGTCGACCACGTCGAATCGATGGGGCTGCCCGCGACAGCCCGCGACCAACGACCAGAGCCCGATGCGGTCGCGCTCCTCAGCGCCCATGCGGCGCTCGGCCGCGAATGGGAGTTCGTCGTCATCGCAGGTGTCCAGGAAGGGCTGTGGCCCAACACGATTCCCCGCGGCGGCGTGCTGGCCACCCAGCAGCTTGTCGATGTGTTGGACGGCGTCGTCACGGACATCGACAGGGGATTGTCGAGCAGGGCGCCGCTGCTGGCCGAGGAACGCAGGCTGCTGATCGCAGCGATGGGCCGCGCCCGCAGCCGCCTGCTAGTCACCGCGGTCGACAGCGACAACGGCGACGAGTCGATGCTGCCTTCGCCCTTCTGCTACGAGCTGGCGACCCTGGCGACCGATCCCGACCCGGACTCGCCCGAACCGATCTACGCGCCGCGGGTGCTGGCTCCGCCCGCGGTGGTCGGACGGCTGCGTGCGGTGGTGTGCTCCGCACCCGACACGGTCGATGATGCGGTACGGATCTGCGCGGCAACGCAACTGGCGCGGCTGGCACAGGCTGGCATCGCAGGCGCCGACCCCGCCCAGTGGTACGGCATGACTCCGCTGTCCAGCGACGAGCCGCTGTGGAATGGCGATGACCACGTCGTCACGCTGTCACCGTCGACGCTACAGACACTGACCGACTGTCCGCTGCGTTGGCTCCTCGAACGCCACGGCGGGACCGACGGACGTGACGTGCGCTCCGCGGTCGGCTCGCTGCTGCACACCCTGGTCGCAGAGTCCGGTAAGACCGAGAGCCAGATGCTCAACGAGCTCGAAAAGGCTTGGAGCAAGTTGCCATTCGATTCGCAGTGGTATTCGGATAACGAGCTGGAGCGGCACCGCGCGATGTTGTCGACATTCGTGCAATGGCGCACGCAGACACGCGACGAGCTCACCGAGATGGGCACGGAGATCGATGTCGACGGCGCGGTCAGTCCAGGGGTGCGGGTGCGCGGCCGCGTCGACCGGCTGGAACGCGACAGCGCGGGACGGTTGGTAGCGGTCGACATCAAGACCGGCAAGACACCGGTCAGCAAGGACGACGCGCAGCGCCACGCCCAGCTGGCGATGTATCAGCTGGCCGTCGCGGAAGGTCTACTGCCGCAGGGCGATACACCAGGGGGAGGCAGGCTCGTCTATCTGGGCAAACCGTCAGCGAGCGGCGCCACCGAACGCGAGCAGGACGCGCAGACGCCGCACACCCGTGCGGAATGGCTCGAGCTGGTGCAGCAAGCCGCGGGCGCCACCAAGGGGCCGGGGTTCCTGGCGCGGATCAACGACGGCTGCGCACACTGCCCGGTGCGGGCCATGTGCCCGGCCCAGGCCGCCACCGGCGGACGTCCATGATGCCGCGCTACAGTCCGGACGAACTGGCCGGCGCGCTGGGTCTTTTCACGCCCACCGAGGAACAGGCGGCGGTAATTGCCGCGCCACCCGGACCGCTCGTGGTCATCGCCGGTGCGGGCGCAGGCAAGACGGAGACGATGGCAGCCCGAGTGGTGTGGCTGGTCGCCAACGGCTACGCGCGCCCCGGCGAGGTGCTGGGGTTGACGTTCACCCGCAAGGCCGCGGGCCAGTTGCTGCGCCGGGTCCGCACCCGGCTCGCACGCCTTGCCGGCGCGGGCCTCGTACCGGGTAGCGGGGATCTCGCCGACGACCCGGCCACCGTCAGCACCTACCACGCGTTCGCCGGGAACCTGCTTCGCGAGCACGGCCTGCTGCTTCCGGTCGAGCCCGACAGCAGGCTGCTCAGCGAAACCGACTTGTGGCAGTTGGCGTTTCGCGTCGTGTGCGAGTACCCCGGGCACCTCCAAACCGACAAGACCCCTGCTGCGGTCACCGCGATGGTGCTGCGGCTCGCCGGGCAGCTGGCCGAACACCTCGTAGACACCACACAACTGCGCGACACGCACGTCGAACTAGAACGACTGGTGCACACGCTGCCTGCGAGCCCGTATCAGCGGGACCGCGGGCCCAGCCAGTGGCTGCTGCGCATGCTGGCCACTCAGACCGAGCGCATTCAACTAGTTCCGCTGATCGACGCGCTGCACGCACGCATGCGCGCGGACAAGGTCATGGACTTCGGAATGCAGATGGCCTCAGCCGCGCGCCTGGCGTCGACGTTTCCGCAAGTCGGCCTGCAGCTGCGGCAGCGGTATCGCGTGGTGCTGCTCGACGAGTATCAGGACACCGGGCACGCGCAGCGAGTGGCGTTGTCGTCACTGTTCGGCCGCGGTGTCGACGACGACCTCGCCTTGACCGCCGTCGGCGATCCGATCCAGTCGATCTACGGCTGGCGCGGCGCGTCGGCGACCAACCTGCCGCGGTTCACCACCGACTTTCCGCTGGCGGACGGAACTCCCGCGCCAACGCTGGAGCTGCGCACCAGCTGGCGCAATCCGCCGCGGGCGCTGCATCTGGCGAACGCGGTGTCCACGGAGGCGCGGCGGCGCTCTGTCGCGGTGCGGGCGCTGCGACCGCGCCCCGACGCACAGCCGGGCGTGATCCGCTGCGCACTATTGTCCGACGTTGCAGCCGAACGGGATTGGGTCGCAGACCATATGGCGCAGCTGTACCACGGTGCCCGGGGCGACGGATCCGCTCCACCGACGGCGGCGGTCCTTGTGCGTCGCAACGCCGACGCCGCGCCGATGGCCGATGCGCTTGTCGCGCGCGGCGTCCCTGTCGAGGTTGTCGGCCTCGCCGGACTGCTCGCCGTGCCCGAGGTGGCCGACCTTGTGGCGATGCTGCGTCTGGTGGCCGATCCCATCGCCGGCGCCGCGGCGATGCGGGTGCTCACCGGCCCGCGGTGGCGAGTGGGTGGTCGCGACATCGCCGCGTTGTGGCGACGAGCCGTCGAACTCGACGACAGGCCGACGCGCGACACCACCACCGCGCAAATCGTCGCGCAGGCCGCCGCCGACACCGACGCGGCCTGCCTGGCCGACGCGATCTGCGATCCCGGCCCCCCGGCAGCGTATTCCGCGGCCGGGCAACGTCGGATCGTCGCGCTGGCCCGCGAGCTGACCGCGCTGCGCGCCCACCTGTCCCATCCGTTGCCTGATCTCGTCGCCGAGGTACGCCGGGTGCTCGGCGTCGACACCGAGGTCCGGGCGGCCAGGCCGGTGTCATCGGGCTGGTCCGGCACTGAACACCTCGATGCGTTCGCCGACGTGGTTGCCGACTTCGCTGCCCGGCAAGGCGTGACGGTGCCGAGCCTGCTGGCGTATCTGGATGCCGCCGAGCAAGTGGAGAACGGCCTTGCGCCCGCCGAAGTGTCCGTCGCCAACGACCGGGTACAAATCCTGACCGTGCATGCCGCGAAGGGGTTGGAGTGGCACGTGGTGGCGGTGCCGCACCTGAGTGGTCGGGTGTTCCCGTCGACGGCGTCGACACGAACCTGGCTCACCGATGCTGGAGATCTGCCTCCGCTGCTGCGCGGCGACCGCGCGACCATCTCTGAGCACGGTGTCCCTGTGCTCGATACCTCAGACGTCAACGATCGAAAGCGGCTGTCCGACACGATCTCCGAGCACCGGTGCCGGCTCGAACAGCGGCGCATGGACGAGGAACGCCGACTGCTGTACGTCGCGATCACGCGCGCCGAGGACACCTTGCTGTTGTCGGGCCATCGCTGGGGCGTCTCGGGGGCCAAACCCCGCGGGCCGTCCGACTTCCTTTGTGAGCTCAAGGACATCATCGAGCAGTCAGAAGCCGCTGGTGATCCCTGCGGTGTCGTCGAACACTGGGCGCAGGAACCGGCCGATGGTGAGCCTAATCCGTTGCGCGACAGGGTGATCGAAGCAAACTGGCCTACCGATCCCGTCGGGACACAGAGGGCAGGTCTGGACAACGGTGCGGCGCTGGTGAGTCAGGCGATGTCAGGCAGCCTCGACGCGGACTCCACCGACGTCGACGGATGGGCGGCCGATGTCGATGCCCTGCTGGCCGAGCGCATCCCCGCGGCTGACCCGCCCCCGCCGCCGTTGCCCGCGCAGCTGTCGGTCAGCATGCTGGTCGAGATCGGCCGCGACCCCGATGCGGTCGCTGCTCGGTTACGTCGTCGTCTTCCAACCAGGCCCGATCCTCATGCCCTGTTGGGCACCGCATTCCACGACTGGGTGCAGCGGTTCTTCCACGCAGAGCGGCTGTTCGACCTCGACGATCTGCCCGGCGCCGTCGATCGCGATGCCTGCGACACCGAAGATCTCGCCGAGCTGCAGGCCGTGTTCGCAGTGTCGTCGTGGGCCGCCCGCACGCCCATCGATGTGGAGGTTCCGTTCGACATGGTGATCGGCGGGCATGTGGTGCGGGGCCGCATCGACGCGAT
The DNA here is from genome assembly GCA_963835075.1 of uncultured Actinomycetota bacterium. Taxonomy (GTDB): domain Bacteria; phylum Actinomycetota; class Actinomycetes; order Mycobacteriales; family Mycobacteriaceae; genus Mycobacterium. The sequence continues at coordinate 28,596 of CAWIEE010000019.1, forward strand.
CTTCGCCGACGATGACGGCGGCACCACGGTGGTGGATTGGAAGACCGGCGAACCGCCCAACACTCCAGAAGCCAAGCAGCATGCGGCGATTCAGCTCGCCGTGTACCGGCTGGCGTGGGCGGCGCTGCAGGGTCGTCCAGTCGAGAAAGTGCGTGCGGCGTTCCACTACGTGCGGACCGGGCAGACGGTCACCCCCGAGACGCTGCCGGACGCCGACGACCTCGTCACACTCCTGGCGGCGGCCTAGGAGTTGCGGTAGATCTTCAGCGCCCCTGTGATCATCGGGATCTGCAGCGGCAGTCGCGCGATCGCGCCCAACCGCATCAACACCGGCTTGTCCTTCCACAGCCGGATCAAGTTGACGTTGGCCGGGAACACCCCGACGAACACGGCAACCGCCGCCAGCGCACCAAGCCTGCGGGTGCGCGGCGGCAGGAGCAGGGCCCCGGCCGCCAGCTCTGCCACTCCCGAGGCGTAGGTGTAGAACCGCTGGCTGCCTGGCAGTTCAACCGGGACGATCGTGTCGTATGGCTTGGGCATCACACAGTGGAGGACGCCGGAGCCGAGCAAGAGTGCCGCGAGGCGGTAGACGGCTGTCGGGCGGGCGGTCTGCTGCAGTTCGGCCGAGGGAGAGGTCATGGTTACATAATGACGTGCGCGCCCTCGGATCGATGATGGGTTCTCGTGGCTAAGGGCAGGTTGCGACGCCGACTCGAGGCGATTGACGAGAACCTGACGTCGCGGCCCGACGCCGCCCTCGTCGAGATCCTTCGCATTCCCGAGCCGTTCGTCAGCCCTGGCCAGCGGATTTTCCGTCGCATCGTCTACGCGTTGCTGGCGCTCTTCGCAGCGGTGGTCATCGTGTACCTGGACCGCCATGGATACCGGGATGTGCGGGACGAACTTGGACATCCCCAGGGCAGCGGGGAGCTGTCGTTCCTCGACTGCTTCTACTACGCGACGGTCTCTTTGTCGACGACCGGCTACGGCGACATCACCCCGATCACGCCATCCGCGAGGCTGATCAACGTGCTGGTGATCACGCCGCTGCGGGTGGCGTTCCTCATCGTCCTCATCGGTACCACGGTCGAAACGCTGACGACGCAGTCGCGGCAAGTATGGAAGATCCAGCGATGGAGGAGCAGAGTGCGCAACCACACCGTCGTCGTCGGATACGGCACCAAGGGCAGGACGGCGGTCTCAGCGATGGTCGGCGACGAGGTGGCGCCGGCCGACATCGTCGTCGTCGACGAGAACGCCACCGCACTCGAGCGCGCGAAAAGCGCGGGGCTGGTCACCGTGCACGGCGACGCAACCAAATCCGAGGTGCTGCGACTGGCCAGCGCGCAACACGCGAAATCGATTGTCGTCGCTACCGACGACGACGCCAGCGCGGTCCTTGTCACCTTGACCGCGCGCGAGCTCGCGCCGACCGCGAAGATCATCGCCGCGGCCAGGGAGGCCGAGAATCAGCACCTGCTGCGCCAGTCCGGTGCTGACTCCACTGTGGTGTCGTCGGAGACCGCAGGCCGGCTGCTGGGCATAGCCACCCAGACCCCGAGTGTTGTGGAGATGATGGAGGACCTGTTGACGCCGGACGCCGGGTTCGCATTGGCCGAGCGCGAGGTCGAAGCCAAGGAAGCAGGCGGTTCGCCGCGGCACCTGACCGACATCGTGCTGGGCGTCGTTCGCAACGGCGAACTGATGCGCGTCGACGCCCCCGAGGTCGACGCCCTCGAGCTGGGTGACCGGCTGCTGTACATCCGCAGCGCGGAAGCGGAGCGATGACGGCGTTAGAAGGGTTCCAACTGCGCAATGTCCCGCTGCTGTCCCGCATCGGCGCGGACCGCGCAGACGAGCTGCGTACGGACATCGAGGCGGCGAAGGCCGGATGGTCCGATGCCATGCTGTTGCGCGTCGACCGGCGCAACCAGGTGCTGATCTCGGGTGGTCAAGCGGTGCTCGGCAAGGCCGCCAAGATCGGCGACAAGCCGCCGGAGAACGCCGTGTTCCTCGGCCGCCTCGCCGACGGCAGGCATGTGTGGGGGATCCGTGCCGCGCTGGAGGAGCCCGAGGACCCGCACACCGAAACCGAGGTGCTCGACCTGCGCAGGGCCGGGCAGGTCTTCGACGATGTAAGCGCCCAGCTGGTGGCGACGGCGGCCGCGCTGCTGAATTGGCATGACAACGCACGGTTCAGCGCGATCGACGGCGCACCGACCAAGCCGATCAAGGCCGGCTGGGCGAGGGTCAACGCGACCGACGGACACGAGGAGTTTCCCCGCATCGATCCGGCGGTGATCTGCCTTGTTCACGACGGCCACGACCGCGCCGTGCTGGCCCGCCAGACGGTCTGGCCCGAGCGGCTGTTCTCGCTGCTGGCCGGTTTCGTGGAGGCGGGGGAGTCGTTCGAGTCGTGCGTGGTCCGCGAGATCGCCGAGGAGATCGGGCTGACGGTGACCGACGTTCGCTATCTCGGCAGCCAGCCGTGGCCGTTTCCGCGGTCGCTGATGGTCGGCTTCCATGCCGTCGGCGACCCGGAGCAGGAGTTCTCCTTCAACGACGGCGAGATCGCCGAGGCGGCGTGGTTCACCCGCGCCGAGGTTCGTGAAGCCCTCGAGCACGGCGACTGGAGCAGCGACTCGCCGTCGCGGCTGCTGTTGCCAGGATCGATCTCGATCGCCAGGGAGATCATTGAATCCTGGGCGGCGCTCGATTAGCTCGTAGTGGGCGCTAGCGTCGCTTGAGCCGAAAGACGGGGATGCGGCGACCAATGGGTTCTGTCTTGAGGCGATAGTCGCCCCACCCGGCGTAAACCTTCGTTGCCAGTCCGTACAAATATTCGTAGTCGTCGGGGTCGGTGACCTCGGTCGCCGAGAATTTCTCGTCGCCTAGCTCGCAATCGGGGTGCGCCTTGAGGTTGTAGTACCACTGCGGGTGTTGTGGGCCGCCGTAGTTGGAGGCGGTCACGATGGGATCGGGTCCATCGTGGAAGTAGGTGATCTGGTGCTCCCGCGGTTGACCCGACTTGGCACCGGTGGTCATCAGCGGGGCTGTGGAAGCCCCGCCGAGAACCCATGGATAGCGGCCGCCCGTTGCGCGGTACAGCCACGGGTCGATGCGGGGCGCGATGTGGCGAGCGTTGAACTGTCCCAGGCGGGAGCGACCGAAGCTTTCCAACGCCGTGTACCAGCGGCTGTGCTTCTTGTGCGGATCGACGTAATGCAACGGCATGGGCGAACCGTACGCTCGCCTCGCTTATCGGCTGGGGTGCTTCTTCGAAGTATTTGGAAGCAGAAGGAGTGGACTAGCTGGCCAGTTTGGCCTTGACCTCAGCCCCGCTCGGGTTGGTCAGCGTGGAGCCGTCGGCGAACTTCAGCGTCGGCACGGTCTGATTGCCACCGTTGACCGAGGCCACGAATTCGGCGGCGGCCGGATCGGCTTCGATGTCGACCTCGGCGAACCGAATTCCCTCCGCCTTCAGAACCTTCTTCAGGCGAAAGCAGTAGCCGCACCACGAGGTGGTGTACATGGTCAGAGCACTCATAAGGCAGTCAACGTATCGGATGCCGCCAACATGCCCGCGCCGCGCCCGGCCTTTGTCACAGTGCCCTGCCAAGATGGACCGCATGCCGGTCGAGGCCCCCTCCAGCGAGCGCGAACTCATCACCGGCGACCTCGACGACGAACAGCGTGAAGCGGTCCTCGCCGCCCGCGGGCCGGTGTGTGTGCTGGCAGGCGCGGGGACCGGCAAGACCCGCACCATCACCCGTCGCATCGCCAACCTCGTGGCGGCGGGACACGTCGCACCGCATCAGGTCTTGGCGGTGACGTTCACATCGCGAGCCGCAGGCGAGATGCGCGGTCGCCTTCGTGCGCTCGACGATGGTGTCGGTATTGGCTCAGTGCAGGCGATGACGTTTCACGCCGCCGCCCGTCGCCAGCTGTCGTACTTCTGGCCGCGCGTCGTCGGCGACACCGGATGGCAGCTGCTCGATACGAAGTTCGCGGTCGTCGCTCAAGCCGCGAACCGCGCGGGCCTGTCAACCAGCACCGACGATGTTCGCGACCTTGCGGGTGAAATCGAATGGGCGAAGGCATCTTTGATCAGCCCTGAGGCCTACGCCGCTGCGGTCGCGGAGGTCGGCCGCGATATCCCGCTGGATGCCGCGAAGATCGCGACCGTCTACGCGGGATACGAGACGCTCAAGGCCCGTCGTGATGGCATGGCGCTGCTCGACTTCGACGACCTGCTTCTGCACACCGCGGCCGCAATCGAAAACGACGACGCGGTCGCACAGGAATTCCGCGACCGATACCGCTGCTTTGTCGTCGACGAGTATCAAGACGTCACCCCGCTGCAGCAGCGGGTGCTCGACGCCTGGCTCGGCAACCGTGACGACCTCACGGTCGTCGGCGACGCCAACCAAACCATCTACTCGTTCACCGGCGCCACACCGCGCTATCTGCTGGACTTTTCGCGACGATTTCCCGACGCAGCCGTGGTGCGACTGGAGCGCGACTACCGGTCCACGCCGCAGGTGGTGTCGCTGGCCAACCGCGTTATCGCGGGCGCCCGCGGCCGGATGGCAGGCAGCAAGCTGCACCTGATCGGCCAACGCGACCCCGGCCCGGAGCCGTCGTTCACCGAACACCCCGACGAAGTCGCCGAGGCCGCCGCGGTGGCGAAGAAGATCAAGAACCTGATCGAGTCGGGCACCGCGGCCGCGGAGATCGCGGTGCTCTACCGCATCAACGCGCAGTCCGAGGTCTACGAAGAGGCGCTCACCGAGGCCGGTGTCCCGTTCCAGGTGCGCGGCGGGGAGGGCTTCTTCAGCCGCCAGGAGATCCGCAAGGCGCTGCTGGCGCTGCAGCGGGCCGCCGAACGCGAACCAGTGCAGGACGACAGTGGCGCACTGCCGGACATCGTGCGCGCGGTTCTCGAACCCCTCGGGCTCACCGCCGAGGCGCCAGCCGGCACCAAGGCCCGTGAGCGATGGGAGGCGCTCACTGCGCTGGCCGAACTGGTCGACGAAGAGGTCGCGCAGCGGCCGTCTCTGGATCTTGGCGCCCTGATCACCGAGCTGCGACAGCGCGCCGACGCGCGGCACCCACCGGTCGTGCAGGGCGTCACGCTGGCGTCGCTGCACGCCGCGAAGGGGCTGGAGTGGGATGCGGTGTTCCTGGTCGGGCTGGCCGACGGCACATTGCCCATCTCGCACGCATTGGCGCACGGTCCCGAGAGCGAGCCGGTGGAAGAGGAACGCCGGTTGATCTACGTCGGAATCACAAGGGCCAGAATGTATTTGGCACTGAGTTGGGCGCTGGCGAGGTCACCGGGAGGACGTCAGAGCCGACGGTCGTCACGCTTCCTCAACGGCATCGCCCCCCAATCACCCAGCGACGCCACCCCAAACCGGCCTCGGCGTCCGCGTGGCGCCACACCCCGCTGCCGCGTTTGCAACAGCACGCTCACCACGCCTCCCGCGATCATGCTGCGGCGCTGCGAGAGCTGCCCGTCCGACATCGACGAGGAGCTGCTCGCACAGCTCAAGGATTGGCGGTTGCGTATCTCGAAGGAGATGAGCGTGCCTGCCTATGTCGTGTTCACCGACAACACGTTGATCGCGATCGCCGAGACCCTGCCGACCGATGATGCTGCGCTGGTGGCGATCCCCGGCATCGGCGCGCGCAAGCTGCGAGCAATACGGACCCGACGTACTGGCAATGGTCAAGGGCCGCCAATCGTCATAAAGATCATGCCAAAAGCGCTGGTCAGAAAATCAGTTGTGGGTTTGGGCTGATATGCTTAGCCTCAAGATCACACAGCTGTGTGATTTCTTTTTGCGAAAGGAGGGTGCCCCATCATGACGAACATCAATGCGTTCACCGGCGTAGGCGTTGCCGGCATGTCGCGGACCCTCCACGTCGCCGCTGCCGCCGCCGCGGCGCATCCCGCGTTTTGGGCCCACGCCGCCGCAGGTGCCGCAGCTGCCATTCCGCCGCAGCGTAAGCGCCGCACCGCCACCGCGACTGGCAAGTCCGTGGATCGGGGCACTACCTAGGTAAAGCCTCGAAACAGCCGAAAAGGCCACGGACCCGCAGTCAACGGATCCGTGGCCTTAGTCATTCGGACACCGAAAGACCTGGTCACGGATCCATCGAAAGACAGATCCGACGAAACAACGACCAGGAAGCAGAGGAACAGCCATGTCAACGGCGATGAGCGCTTGCGCCAATAGCGCTGAATCAGTGACATGCCGTGAGAGATCGATGCTGTCGGTGCCGTGTCATGTCGGCGACCCCGATTTGTGGTTCGCCGAAAACCCACTCGACCTCGAGCGCGCCAAGGCGCTGTGCGCGGATTGCCCGATTCGCCGCCAGTGCCTCGACGCGGCGCTGGAACGCCAAGAGCCGTGGGGTGTTTGGGGCGGCGAGATCATCGAGCGCGGCACTGTCATCGCGCGCAAGCGGCCGCGTGGACGGCCGCGCAAGGACACCGAGGAGAGCCCGGCAGCCGCTTAGCTGCCGGGCTTTCCCGCGCACCGAGGAGCACGGAATACGCAGTTAGGCGGCCTCTTCAGCGAATCCCGGAATCAGTTCTGTGGCAAGCGCTTTGACCGGAATCCACGCATCGAGCTGGCAGGAGATCGCGACGTTGGACGCGATCACGCGTAACGGAATCGCCAGCTTCGCGGGCACATCCATCTGCCGCGCAGCCTTGATCTGGCCTGCGGCACGGTCGGGCTTGATGCTCATGGCGGTGATCCGCTGCAGCCACTTACGCGTGTAGTGGAACACCTCGACCTCGAGCGGTTCCACGTACTGCTTCATCATCTCGTCCATCTCGCGCTTGGACACCTGCTCGCCCTTTTGAACGAACCCGATCTTCTGCATGGTCGTCAGCAGGTTGTCGTAGTCGTCGTTGAGCGCGTATCGCGTCGCCTGACCGATTTCGACGGGGATACCCCCGGGCATCGGTGCAACGGCGCCGAAATCGATGACGCCCATCTTGTTGTCCGGCAGCAGCATGAAGTTCCCGGGATGCGCGTCGCCGTGCATCATTTCGAGCCGCCGCGGCGCGTCGTAGGTCAGCTCGAACAGCCGCGCGCCCATGAGGTCGCGCTGTTCCTGAGTGCCCTCGCGGATGATCACCGACATCGGGATGCCCTCGATCCATTCCTGGATAACGACCTTGGGCGCGCTGGCGACGATGTGCGGAACGACGAAATGCGGATGTCCCTCATAGGCTTTGGCGAACGCACGCTGGTTTTCGGCTTCCAGCCGATAGTCCAATTCCATCTCGGTGCGCTCGATCAGTTCGTCGACCACGCCCTGCACGTCGGCGCCGGGGGCCAGCTGCTTGATCACGCTGACCATCCGCTTCATCGTCTTCAGGTCGGCGCGCAGCGCCTCGTCGGCGCCCGGGTACTGGATCTTCACCGCGACGTCGCGGCCGTCGGACCACACCGCCTTGTGTACCTGGCCGATGCTGGCCGACGCCACCGGTGTGTCGTCGAACGACGCGAAACGCTCGCGCCACTTGGTGCCCAGCTGCGCGTCCAGCACGCGGTGCACCTTGGCCGCTGGCAGCGGCGGCGCTTCCCGCTGCAGCTTGGTCAGCGCCTCACGGTAGGGCTTTCCGTACTGCTCGGGGATCGCGGCCTCCATGACCGACAGCGCCTGGCCGACCTTCATGGCTCCGCCTTTTAGCTCACCGAGCACGGTGAACAACTGCTGGGCGGCCTTGTCCATGAATTCGGCGTTGACCTCGTCCTTCGACGAGCCGGTTAGCCGCTTTCCGAGGCCCAACGCGGCGCGGCCCGCCATGCCGACCGGCAAGCTCGCCAGCTTGGCATTGCGCGACGCCCGACCTCGCTTGATGTCAGTCACAAGACCATCATCCACGACGAATATGTGGGGACCTCAATGACTTGGCAACAAACGTTTTCAGCACCAGCAACGGGGATGCCGCGACCATCGGCGCGCCACGATCGCACCGGTATTGACGTCGAACTCCAGCGTGGTGTCCAGGGTCGGCGGCGGCTCCGCCGAAATCCCTGCGTTCTCGCCGCCGCGAACCGCCCGAATGACCCGGTCGACCTGGTTGAGCGCGAGCGCTGCCGTCGCCAAAACCGTGGCCCGGTCGGCGCTGCCGACGGTGTCTCGTAGCTGCGACGCAACGGCAGGCCAAGCCGCATCGCGGTCGCTGCGGTGCAGGTCCGCGTACCGCAGGCAGCTCGTCACGCCCGGAATGACCAGCGGACCGACTAGACCCGCGCCGTCGCGCAGCGCGCACCGGCAGGTGCGCCACCCTGGCGGCGTGGAGTTCGCGGACCACCCGCGGGTCGGCCACCAGGAAATCCGACCGCACCACTAAATCGGTCGCGTCCGGGTCGCCGCGTTCGTCTGGCTGGTGTCCGTCACCCTGGCACCCGAGCATCGCAGTGCACCGGCCAGCAGATCCGACAGCGGGCCGCGGCCGTGGATGCGGATCGACGGGCGCGCGCATACGCCTGCGCTCGGCGGTGGTGACGACACCGGCGTCGACCAGTGACGTGACGAGCTCGCCCGCGTCCACGCCGAAGCGCGCCCGCAGTTCGGCCAGCGTGGCCCCCGACTGCAGGGCGCGCAGCAGCTCAGCCAGCGCGGTGGGGCTCAGCCCGGACGGCGGTCGAACCAGCACCGCCCGGCGCGGATCCCAACCGACCCGCGCGACGCCGTCGGGACGCAACAACACCGGCATCGACGGGTTGAGCGCATAGCCGCGTGCATGCGATCGACTGTGCCACTAACGTCACCGCACCCCGCCGGGTTATCCACAGGGGCTCAGGCTTGGGGGTCGTCGCCGCCTTTGTCGGAATCCTCTTGCAGGTCTGCGATCGCCTCGTCGATGCCACTGGTGTCGCCGCCGACCATCCGATCGATGAAGCCTGCCGGCTCGTCGAGATCCTCGGCGCTGGGCAACAGGTCGGGGTGCTGCCAGACAGCGTCGCGGGCGTCGGCGCCGACAGCCTGCGTCAGCCGCTCCCACAGCACCGCCGCCTCCCGCAGCTTTCGTGGCCGCAGCTCCAAGCCGACCAGCGTCGCGAAGGTCTGCTCGGCGGGCCCGCCGGTGGCACGCCGCCTGCGCAGCGTCTCGCTCAGCGCGGATGTTCCTGGGATGCGGTCGCCGAGCGCGTCGGCGACGACGGTCTGCACCCACCCTTCGATCAGCGCCAGCAGCGTCTCCAGCCGCTCAAGCGCCGCGGTCTGTTCCGGCGTGGCCTTCGGCTCGAAGATGCCCTGATTGAGTAGCTGCTCCATCTGCGACGGATCGGTCAGCGACGCCGGGTTGAATCCGGCCGCGAAGTCCTCGATGCCGCTCATGTCGACCTTCATGCCCTTGGCGAAAGCCTCGACGGCGTTGAGCAGCTGGCTTGCCAGCCACGGCACGTGGCTGAACAGTCGGTGATGTGCGGCCTCGCGGGCAGCCAAGAAGGTGATGATCTCGCTGCGGGGCAGTTCGAGTCCCTCGGCCAGCGACTCAACCGCCTCCGGCATCAACGCGGCCACGGCCTTGGGGCCCAAAGGCAGCCCAATATCGGTGGAGGTCAACACTTCTCGTGACAGTTTGCCCAGCGCCTGGCCGAGTTGCGAGCCGAACGCCATGCCGCCCATCTGCGACATCATCGCCAGCAGCGGGCCCGCCATGGTCTTGGCCTCCTCGGGCAGCGCCGAGGCCCACACCGTCGAAATCTGTTCGGCGACCGGGTCGCACAGCCGCTTCCAGGTGTCCAGCGTGTTGTCGATCCAGTCGTTGGGGGTCCACGCCACCGCCTTGGTGGTGCCTGCGGGAAGCGCCGTCGCGCCGTCCAGCCACGTCTCGGCCAGATGCACTGCGTCGGCGATCGCGGCGCTGGTCTTGTCGGGTACCGGCGCGACGAACCCGATGGAGCTCGACGCCAGCTGCCGGGCCAGGTCGTAGTTCACCGGGCCGGACTGCTTGCCACCGGTCATCACGCCGCCCGCGCCGCTGAACATCTCCCCGAGCTTGGTGAAGATCTGCCCGAGTTGGGACATGTCGAATTCGGACCCGCCGCCACCGAAGCCGAACGGGTCGGAGCCCGAGCCCGAATCGGGGTCTTTCTTGGGCTCGTCACCCTCGGGGTCGTCCCCGTGGGAAAAGCCGAAAGGCAGGTCAGACATACCTCAACGGTACTCACAGGTGGACCGTCGTGCGGGTCCGCGGGTCACGCTGTCAGTGAACCTCAGTCGGTTCGCGCAGAGGCTACGCAGGGCGAACCTTTACTGTGGTCGCCGTGAACAGGCGGATTTTGACGCTGCTGGTCGCCTTGGTGCCGATCCTGGCGTTCGGGCTGCTGCTGTCGCTGGTAACGGTGCCGTACGTGTCGCTTGGCCCTGGCCCGACGTTCGACACACTCGGCGAGGTCGACGGCAAGCAGGTCGTCGCCATCGCGGGTGGCGATGTGCACCCCACGTCGGGGCACCTGAACATGACCACGGTGTCGCAGCGTGACGACCTGACCCTCGGGCAGGCGCTGACCCTGTGGATGTCGGGCCGCGAGCAGCTGGTTCCGCGCGATCTGGTCTATCCACCCGACAAGTCGAAGGACGAGATCGACCAGGCCAACAACAGCGACTTCAAACGGTCCGAGGACAGCGCCGAGTATGCGGCGCTTGGCTACCTGAAGTACCCGTCAGCGGTGACGGTGGCGACCGTCAACGACCCTGGCCCGTCGGTCGGCAAGCTGCAGCGCGGCGATGCGATCGACGGCGTCAACGGCAAGCCGGTCGCCACCATCGAGCAGTTCACTGCGCTGCTGAAGGCCACCAAGCCCGGCGACAACGTCGTCCTGGACTACCGGCGCAAGAACTCCCCGGCGGGCGTCGCCACGGTCACGCTGGGCACCAACGCCGACCGCGACTACGGATACCTCGGGGTCGCCGTGCTCGACGCGCCATGGGCACCGTTCTCTATCGACTTCAACCTCGCCAACATCGGCGGGCCGTCGGCGGGGCTGATGTTTTAGCCTCGCGGTCGTCGACAAGCTCACCACCGGGCGACCTCAACGACGGCAAGTTCGTCGCGGGTACCGGCACGATCGACAGCGAGGGCAAGGTCGGCTCGATCGGCGGCATCACCCACAAGATGCTGGCCGCCCGCGAAGCAGGCGCGACGGTCTTCCTGGTGCCCGCCGACAACTGTGACGAGGCGAAAACGGCCCATGAGGACGGCCTGCAGCTGGTCAAGGTCGACACCCTTGGCCGACGCCGTCGATGCGCTGCACGCGCCTTTCCGCCGGTGGCGAACCTCCCCATTGCTGAGAAATCGCCGTGACGGCGAATGCGTAGAGTTGGGGCCACGTCGATCGTCAGACGTTTGAGAACCCAAGACTGGAGTTGACGAGTGGGTATGCGGCCCGCGGCGCGAATGCCGAAGCTGACACGACGTAGCCGGATTCTGATCGCCGTCGCGCTGGCCGTCGTCTTGCTGTTGCTGTTCGGGCCTCGCATGGTCGACGCCTACGTGGACTGGTTGTGGTTCGGCGAGCTCGGCTACCGCTCGGTGTTCACCACCAGACTGGTCACCCGGCTGGTCGTGTTCCTGGTGGCGGCGTGGTGATCGGCGGCGTCGTGTTCGCCGCGCTGGCCCTGGCCTACCGGACCCGGCCGGTGTTCGTCCCGACCGCCGGGCCCAACGATCCCGTGGCCCGCTACCGCACCGCGGTGATGGCCCGGCTGCGGCTGTTCGGCATCGGCATCCCGCTGTTCATCGGGTCTGCTCGCGGGCATCGTCGCGCAGACGTATTGGGTGCAGGTGCAGCTGTTCCTGCACGGCGGCAGCTTCGGGGTCAGCCGACCCGCAGTTCGGGAAGGACCTCGGCTTCTACGCCTTCGACCTGCCGTTCTACCGGCTGGTGCTGGGCTACCTGTTCGTGGCGACGTTCCTGGCGTTCATCGCCAACCTGTTGGGCCACTACCTGTTCGGCGGGATCCGGCTGTCCGGCCGTACCGGGGCGCTGAGCCGCTCGGCGCGCATCCAGCTGATCACGCTGGTGGGCACGCTGATGCTGCTCAAGGCGGTCGCGTACTGGTTCGACCGCTACGAGCTGCTCAGCCACACCCGTGGCGGCAAGCCGTTCACCGGCGCCGGCTACACCGACATCAACGCGGTGTTGCCGGCCAAGCTGATCCTGCTGGCGATCGCGGTGATCTGTGCGGTCGCGGTGTTCTCGGCAATCGTGTTGCGCGACTTGCGGATTCCCGCGATCGGCGTGGTGCTGCTGCTGCTGAGCTCGCTGATCGTGGGCGCGGGCTGGCCGTTGGTCGTCGAGCAGATCAGCGTCAAACCCAATGCGGCGCAGAAGGAAAGCGAATACATCAGTCGCAGCATCACCGCGACGCGGCAGGCGTACGGGCTGACCGACGGACATCGTCACCTACCGCGACTACAGCGGCAATGCGCCGGCCACCGCACAGCAGGTGGCCGCCGACCGTGCGACGACGTCGAACATCCGATTGCTCGACCCGACTATCGTCGGCCCGGCGTTCACGCAGTTCCAGCAGGGCAAGAACTTCTACACTTTCCCCGATCAGCTGGCGATCGACCGATACAACGGTCCCGACGGCAACCTGCGCGACTACGTGGTCGCCGCCCGGGAACTCAACCCGGACCGGTTGATCGACAACCAGCGCGACTGGATCAACCGGCACACCGTCTACACCCACGGCAACGGCTTCATCGCCTCGCCCGCCAACACCGTGCGCGGTGTCGCCAACGACCCCAACCAGAACGGCGGCTATCCGGAGTTCCTGGCCAGCGTGGTCGGCGCGAACGGCAGCGTGGTCTCACCGGGTCCCGCCCCGCTGGATCAGCCGCGCATCTACTTCGGCCCGGTCATCGCCAGCGCCGCCGACGACTACGCGATCGTCGGCAAGAACGGCACCGACCGCGAGTACGACTACGAGACGAACACCGAGACCAAGAACTACACCTACCGCGGCACCGGTGGCGTGCCGATCGGCAACTGGTTGGCCCGCACCGTGTTCGCCGCCAAGTTCGCCGAGCGAAACTTCTTGTTCTCCAACGTGATCGGCGCCAACAGCAGGATCCTGTTCAATCGCGATCCGGCGCAGCGCGTGAAGGCGGTGGCGCCGTGGCTGACCACCGACACCAGCGTGTATCCGGCGATCGTGAACAAGCGGATGGTGTGGATCGTCGATGGCTACACCACGCTGGACAACTACCCGTACTCGGAGCTGACGTCGCTTGTCGTCGGCGACCGCCGACTCCAACGAGGTGGCGCTCAACCGGTTGGCGCTCGACAAGCAGGTGTCCTACATCCGCAACTCGGTGAAGGCCACCGTCGACGCCTACGACGGCACCGTCACGCTGTACGCGCAGGACGAGAAGGATCCGGTGCTCAAGGCGTGGGAGAAGGTGTTCCCCGGCACGGTCAAGCCGAAGAGCGACATCTCGCCCGAGCTGCAGGAGCACCTGCGCTACCCCGAGGATCTGTTCAAGGTGCAGCGCGCGCTGCTGGCCAAGTACCACGTCAACGATCCGGTGACGTTCTTCTCCACCTCGGACTTCTGGGACGTGCCGCTGGACCCGAACCCGACGGCGAGCAGCTATCCAGCCGCCGTACTACATCGTGGCCAAAGACATTGCGTCCAACGACGATTCGGCGTCCTTCCAGCTGACCAGCGCGATGAACCGGTTCCGACGGGACTTCCTGGCGGCCTACATCAGCGCCAGTTCCGATCCGTCGACGTACGGCAAGATCACCGTGCTGACGATTCCGGGTCAGGTCAACGGTCCGAAGCTGGCCAACAACGCGATCACCACCGATACCGCGGTCAGTCAGGACCTCGGTGTCATCGGTCGCGACAACCAGAACCGCATCCGATGGGGCAACCTGTTGACGCTGCCGGTGGCCCAGGGTGGGCTGCTGTACGTCGAGCCGGTATACGCCTCGCCGGGGGCCAGTGACGCGGCGTCGTCGTACCCGCGCCTGATCCGCGTCGCGATGATGTACAACGACAAGGTCGGCTACGGCCCGACCGTCCGGGACGCGCTCGACGAGCTGTTCGGGCCCGGCGCGGGCGACGGCGACCGGGACCGGCCCGGTCGCGGACGGGACCTGGCGGCTCGACCGCGGCGCCGCCGGTCGCGACGCGCCAGCCGCCGGCCGCGCCGCCGCGGGGCCAGGGCAGCAGGGCCCCGCCCGAGGTGCCCGATGCCGATCGTGGCGGCCGCCGGGTGGCGGCTGCGGTGCAGTTGTCGGCCGCGAAAGCCGCTGCGCTGCAAGAGGTCAACTCCGCGCTGGACGCGATGCGCACAGGCGCAGCAGAGCGGCAACTTCGCCCAGTACGGCCAGGCGCTGCAGAAGCCTCGACGACGCCATGGGCAAGTACCAGAACGCGAAGTAGACGTCCGCGGGCGGGTGGGGGACTCCGCCCGCGAGGGCGATGCGGGTCTGTCCCGCAGACACGCCGTGGGACCCGGAGCACTTTGCGCACGCTCGCGGCGGTCGGGCAGCCGATTTGGAGTAGGCCCTCTTCGGTAACCTTGTGTTTACCCGTCGCGGGGTGGAGCAGCTCGGTAGCTCGCTGGGCTCATAACCCAGAGGTCGCAGGTTCGAATCCTGTCCCCGCTACTAGGTAGAAACGGCCCCCGGAGATCTCTCCGGGGGCCGTTTTCATGCCGCTTTGGGAACACTTTTGGGAACATTCGCAAAGCTAACGATTTATTGGCGGCGAGATGGAGCCGGTGACGGGTCGGCGAATGTGCGGCAACGGCGGCCACTGGCGCCTCTGTAAGGCACTGGGTTGATCCCGCCTGCGCACGTCTGTCGCCGCGAGGGCGCTGGGTCTCGTTTGCGATATCTTCCGCGGACGTTAATGATCGTCGCTATCATAAAATGGTTGAAAACACAGCCCGGTCGGGCTAAAGCCAGCCGCTGTTTGCCGCTGTCTCCAGAGCATTAGCTCACGCCGACCACGCCGGTGACCGCCTGACGCCAGGATCACCATGAACAAACCCGACGAATCTAGCTCTGCGTGTGACGTCACCGACCAGACTGATCCCCCCGACGATCAGTGCGACACGGCGCAGCTAGACGCACGTACCCCGCGCCGGTCAGCGCGGCCACCGCTCGCTGATGCGCAACGCCGCGAGATAGTGGGGCAATCGAATCTCGTTGTTGTGAAGGTCATCTTGTCGTTGTTGGCGCAGTTCATGTGTTGAATGCGCAACGCCGCTCCCTATGCAGAATCCTCCTAGTGGTCGCATTCGTCCATCCGGTCTTGGTAGACGGCTGCGCAGACTGCGCCACGACCGAAATCTCGTTATGCACGAGGTGGCTGACGCACTCGGCACCTTCCCCAACCGGATCAGCGACTGGGAAAACGGCGTCGCCCAACCCAAGCTGACCACCCTCATCCGCTATGGTGCGCTATTCGGACTCACAGTGTCAGAACTGCTCGACGGCGTGATGTGAACATTTCGACCATATTTGGGTTGCTTGAGTGCATCGACTTGAGTGCATCGAAGGAGCCCCGACCATGCCATCCTGCGCCACGATGCCGTTGGCGCGCTTATAAGCCGTGCCGTGGGGGTTGTAGGTGAAAATTGACGACGGGCTAAAGACGTTGGCTGGATCAACCCGGTCGACGCTGTCGACCACCCCACGGCACTTCGCGCACGCAGGCAATCACTTTGGCATCGGGAAACAGCATCGCACGCTCAATCGCCCGCGGGCCTATCTTCCGTTCAGCACTCACATCCCAGATCCCTGTCGGGCGTCACCATTCACCTGCCACTGTCGCTTGGACAGACACCTGGCCGCAACCAAATAATCAAAGCGAAACTTGGCCAGTGAGCCGCGCGGCGCACGCCGCAACCCCCAATGTCGTTCGTTCTGGCCCTTGGCGGCCCCAGGCTGACAAAACCCGTTGAGCTCGTGTGGACGATTCTCCGGCCGCCGACGCCATGCGCTGGGCAGCAACACTGGGGACAATGAGCGGCCTTTTCCCGATCGCATGATCCGCGGAGATTTCGATGCCGCCCCTGTGGCGGGACGCATACTCCAAGCGGCCGCCCTGCGGCTACAGAAGGGTTGATGTGCGCTGCCACACCAGGGCGGCAGAATATAGCGATCGCTTGGGAACAGATTTGGGAACCAAACTCCGTGAAACCGCGCCAAATCGGTGGACCGGGCGCAAGCGGTCGGACACCCGACCCCGCCTGACCAGCGCTTGTGCGACTACGCGAGCGAGCCAAAACCCTTCGGACACCACTCATAACCCAGAGTCGCAGGTTCGAATGTTGTCCCCGCTACCAGGCAAGACGGCCCCCGGAGACTTCTCCGGGGGCCGTTTTCATGCCATTTGTGAACGCATTTGTGAACATAAGGCTTGCTAACGATCTTGTGTTTTTTGAACGCGGCAATTGGCCCCGCGCAGCGATTCGAGGAGCTGCGCCGCCGAGTCCTCAGGAAGCTGCGGAAGGTGCGGCCCAAGAGTCTTCCAAGGATCCCTCAAGGCATTCGGCGCAATCTATGCGCGACCGATACCAACGAAGGAACCAAGAACTATGGGAATACATATCCAAGAGATCGGCGGTGGCCACAGCGGCGGCCAACAAAGCGGTGGACACCTCGACATCCACGAGGTCGGCTGCGGCAGCGGCCAACAAGGCGGTGGACACCTCGACATCCACGAGGTCGGCTGCGGCAGCGGCCAACAAAGCGGTGGACACCTCGACATCCACGAGGTCGACAGCGGCAGCGGAGCGACCGGCACCGTCGAACCCGACGGCTCCGTCATCAACTCCGCCGGCACCAACACCACCCTCCCCGACGGCTTTACCTTCGAGCCTTCCGACGGCACCTTCAGCTGGAAGGACCAGTACGGCAATACCTGGCACTCCGACGGCACTTACACCGACTCCGACGGCGTTACCCACTCCGGCGGCGACTTCAACCCGGGCGCCACCGGGGCCCCCAACACCGGCGACGGTTTTACCTTCGAGCCTTCCGACGGCACCTTCAGCTGGAAGGACCAGTACGGCAACACCTGGCACTCCGACGGCACTTACACCGACACCGATGGCGTTACCCACCCCGGCGGCGACTTCAACCCGGGCGCCACCGGGGCCCCCAACACCGGCGACGGTTTTACCTTCGAGCCTTCCGACGGCACCTTCAGCTGGAAGGACCAGTACGGCAACACCTGGCACTCCGACGGCACTTACACCGACACCGATGGCGTCACCCACCCCGGCGGCGACTTCAACCCGGGCGCCACCGGGGCCCCCAACACCGGGGACGGGAACACCACGGGGGACGGCACTGGCACCGGAGACGGCACCGGCACCGGGGACGGGAACAACACGGGCGACGGCACCGGAGACGGCACCGGCACCGGCGACGACCCGGTGGTGGGTCGGATCCCGGTGGCGATCCCGGTGGCGGTGACCCTGGCAGCGACCCGAGTGGAGGCGATACCGGCGGCACGGATAATCCCGATGGTGGCGGTGGTGAAGGTCCTAGCTTCGGGAGCCATTCACACAGTGCTGGAAGGCATTCCCATACGTCTGGCGGGTTGACGCCAGGTGGTGGCGGTGATCCCGAAAGTGGGGGGGTCGGCTGGGGTTGGTCTCATTTCGGCAGTCCGCGCGCCGACGATGGAACTGACGGCGGGGGAGACGAGGGACCAACCGTTGGACATCGTTCTGCCCAAGCCATTCCGTGCATCGTGGTCCCCCCGGAGAAAGCGGACTGCTCGGCAGCGTCGATGACCAAGGATACGACGGGGGCGGATACGGCTGGAAAACCCTTGGCGCGCCGCGCGCAGACACCGCCACGCCAGGACCGGAGAGTTCGGTCGGGTCGACCCTGACCCAGGGGGTCGGCGGCGGCGAGCTACCGACCGGAAGCACACTGACCGTCGACTCCGCGCCGCTGCCGTCCCCGCCCGGAGGTATCGGCCGCGGCGCCGACCGCCCTAGGAGCCGCGCCCGCCGGTGGATGCTGCTCGCGGCGCTGCCGCTGGCCTTACTGATCGCCGTACTGG
Source organism: uncultured Actinomycetota bacterium (assembly GCA_963835075.1). Taxonomy (GTDB): domain Bacteria; phylum Actinomycetota; class Actinomycetes; order Mycobacteriales; family Mycobacteriaceae; genus Mycobacterium. The sequence continues at coordinate 46,677 of CAWIEE010000019.1, forward strand.
CGTTTGGCGGACTGCAACAACGCGACACTGCGGTCACACCTGCGGCGGTCAGCGGCACAACGCCGGCGCCCACACCCTCAGCGCTGTCATCGACACCCACCACGGTGTCGTCGACCCAACCGAGCCTGACCGCATCACCGGCGCCCCCGCCGCCGGTGAGCACGACCACCACCCCCACACGCCCGATCACATCTGCTCAATCAGACCCGCCGGAAACGGGCAAAATCACTGCTCCCCCAACAACTTCAGCCACACCGACGCCCGCTATCACGGTGACAAGCACGCCCGCGACCCTGACCACCACCGCCCCCAAAGTCCCCACGATCACGCCCCCGACCACTTCGATGCCACGCAAGCACGGCGGCAATACCGGCACCAACAGCGGCGCCACGGCGGCTCGGACGGGGGCGCGCGGATCGCCCGCCGCGGCTGACAGCGTCCGACGCGCCGCACGCTAGCAACCTGGAGGGTTGTTGGCACACGACTTCGAAGGTGAAGGTCAGTTCTGGTTGTCCTCGCCATCCGACTCCCAGGCGCCGCCGAGGAGGCTAGCCGCCTGCTCGGCCGCCTCACGATCGTCGTTGTCGAGAACGTGGGCGTAGGTCTCCAGGAAGAAGCCGACGTTGGCGTGGCCGATGCGCTCATAACGACTTTGGGGCTCACGCCGGCCCGCAGTGCGCCGGTAGCGTACGAGTGGCGTAAGTCGTGAAACGCTCAGTTGAGGTGCGAGCAGTGCGATCAAATCCGGTAGCGCGCCTGCCAACTCGTCAGTCGGGGGCCACCAAGCCCCATCGACTTGACCGCTGCCTGGCAACGTGGGCTTCATGCGCGCCCGGGAGGAGTCCCCGCGCCCCATGCTGCGCTGCCGAGTTGGGTTTCGGTCGTGCGATTGCGCCATGGTGACGCCCCTGCCTTGGCCGCGGAATGCGGTCGATCAACTGCAATCAGGGACGGCCCGACCTCTAAACGGCCGAATACGAAATATCACCGATATATCGATACTACGCGGGTGGCCGTCTGAGGGCGAGCCGACTTCACGATTCGGCAGCGAGCACTGAGCAGACTCGTCGCTCATCGAGGTTGCGCTTCGTGGATTTCTTGGAAAGAGCTGGGGTGTAGACAGTTTCGCTCGTTTGGCAGCGTGGACATATTCCGATCATGGGTGTTCCTGGACAGCGGACGGTCTGCCCGACTCGGCGGGCCCACCATTCGCCAACGCCTTGCCCGACCATCTGGGCGCCGATCCGGCTCTCACCAAGGCGGAACGTCGTGGTGTGGCCAATCAACGCAGTCGAGAGCATGTCGCGTCGTATGGTCGGCACATGACGCAGAACCTGGATGCCCGACTCAATCCTCATTCGCCGGCGGTACTGAGTCTCTTCCGTGTCGTGTTCGGCATACTCTTCGCCATTCACGGCTCGGCAATTGTGTTCGCCTGGCCGATTCCGATGGGCCCAACCGCGCCGGCCGGTGCGTGGCCGCTGTGGTGGGCCGGCGTCATCGAACTGGTCACCGGTCTTCTCGTCACCGTTGGACTCTTCACTCGCATCGCGGCCTTCGTCGCGTCGGGGGAGATGGCGTTCGCCTACTTCACTCAGCATCTGCCCCACGGGTTTTCGCCGTACATGCCCCCTTTCGGCAACGGCGGCGAGCTCGCGATCCTGTACTGCTTCGCGTTTTTCCTTCTGGTATTCACCGGCGGGGGCGCCTACGCTCTCGACTCCCGGCGGCGCACCCGGACCGCGGTGACCACGGGCGGTGGTTTCCGCGGCTGGCGTCGCCGCAGCCGGTAGCGCTGCCCCTGAGGCCCGAGCTTGTCGCCTCGCGCAGCGGGCGCGGCGGCGATCGCGGTCCGGCAACACCCGAGCACTGATCGCGCAGCGCTCCGGGCGCTATGGAATTGGCTGCGACGGAACAACATCCTCAATGACTGTGTCCTAACCAGCGCCACTGGCAGCAAGGGTTCTCGCCTGCGGTCAGGTGCACTTGATCATCAGCCGGGACGCCGGCGTGCGAAATACCGGTCCGTGCTATCAGCGACGCAGCGCCCGGCGGCGACGAGGATCACCGCACGTCGGGTAGCTTGTCCGACATGTGGATGCGGATGGTCGGCCCCGTCGTGCGAATGGCAATGGGATTCCTGGTTATCGGGGCCTTGATGCTGACGCCGCACGCGGATGCACGAACGGCGCTCAGCGTGCCTGCCGCAGGCTACGGCTTCACCGAAGGCGCCTCGATGCAGTTTCTGGCCATCAAGGACGTCAACCGGGAACTCGATGTCGTGGCCAAGACCGGCGCATCGTGGCTGCGTCTGCTCATTGACTGGAGCAGGATCGAGCCGGTCCAGGGTCAGTACGACTGGAGATACGTCGACGAGCAGGTGAACGCGGCACGCGCCCACAACCTCAACGTCCTCGGCGTCATCGCATACACACCGGAATGGGCACGACCAGTTGATACCTATTACACCCACCCGCCGGTGAACGCCGCCGACTACGCTCAGTTCGCCGCCGCGGTAGCTGGTCGATACGCAGACCGCGTCTCCGACTGGGAACTGTGGAATGAGCCGAACCTACCGCTGTTCTTTGGCTATTTGATCGACAACAATCCGGCGCGCTATACCCAGCTGGTCACAGCGGCCTACCCCGCCATCAAGGCCATCCAACCGAACAGCACCGTGGTTTTGGCTGGGTTAAGCCCCGGACTCGGCGAATACTCGCCGCCGGCCTTCCTCGAGCAGATGTACGCCGCGGGCGCAGGCGGCTTCTTCGACGCGGCAGCAGCCCATCCGTACGTGTCTCCCACGGGAATCACCGCAGATCCCGCCAACGGCTGGTCCGACGTAGGGCGCATGCACGACGTGATGGTCGGGCACGGCGATGGCAACAAAAAGATCTGGCTGACGGAATTGGGCGCCCCTACAAGCGACTCGCCCGAGGGCGTAAGCCAGGCCGAGCAGGCCAAACAAATCACCGATGTGTTGGCCGCAGCTGCAGCCACCGAGTACAGCGGACCAGCCTTCATTTACAGCATCCGCGACGACAACACCAAAAACCGAGGCGATCATTTTGCCAATTTCGGTGCGCTGTTGACCACCGATTGGCAGCCGAAGGCGACGGCGGCAGTGCTGGCAAAGTGATACCTGAAGTCGGACGGGGCCCTGTTGGACGCGTCGGTTGTCTACAACTCGCCGAGAGCGGCCACTACATCTTGCAATTGTCCTGTGTCGGCATTGATTTCGTCGAGCCCCCCGGCCGAGCTGAGGTGCGGGGCCGCCGGTTCTCATTCCCTTGGAGTTTTGATCGCCCCAGCTCGGCAAGCTGCGATCGCTGGCCGCGGGGCCATTCTTGGGATCGGTAGCCGCCGCCACGGTTTGTACTTACCGCGATGACGACGCCAACCCGGCAGCGCACCGTGAAAGGAATAGACCCAATGAAGATCCTGCCCGCCCGCCTCGAGGAACTGACCAACCGAGTCGATCGTAACCAGGCCCTGGCGATCGGGATCGCCACTGGGCTGACCGCGCTGTGGTGCGCCTACCGCCTGATCTGGCTGGTGTACACCGCGGTGACGTTCTCCAGCATTGGCTGGTCCCCGGTTTCGCTCGTCTTCCCGTTCGTGCTGTGGGGAGTCATCGGAGTCGTCGCAGGGATCGCGGCCTTCGGCTTCCTCAGCCGCTACGCCAAGCAAACCTGAACAACTGAATTGAGACGCCCCTCGGAGAGAACTCTCCGGGGGTCGCTTCACTTGATGGATGAGGTCAGCGCACTTTGACGACGACCTTGCCCTTGGCCGTCCGGTCCTCCAGTGAGGCAATCGCGTCGCCGGCGCGCTCGAGCGGATAGACCTCCGGCTGCGGTGCTGACACCTTGCCGGACGCCAGCAGCGGCTCCAGCTCGGCCCATTGCTCAAGCAGGTACCCCGGGTGGGTCAGCGACCAGGCGCCCCAGCCCACGCCGACGGCATCGACATTGTTCAGCAGCAGCCTGTTGACCTTGATGGTTGGGATTTCGCCACCGGTGAAGCCGATGACCAGCAGCCGACCGCCGGGGGCCAAGGAGCGAAGGGAATCGGTGAACCGGTCACCGCCGACCGGGTCGACGACGATATCGACGCCTCGCCCGCCGGTCAGCTCCTTGACCGCGTCCTTGAAACCGTCGGCCAGCACCACATCCGACGCCCCTGCGGCCTTGGCAACCGCGATCTTGTCCTCGGTGCTCACCACCGCGATCACCCGCGACGCGCCCCATGCGGGGGCGAGCCGCAGCGTCGACGTGCCGATGCCGCCCGCCGCGCCGTGCACCAAGACCGTCTCCCCGTCGGCCAGCCGGCCCCGGGTACGCAATGCGTGGTGCATCGTCAGGTCATTGAAAAGCAGGCCAGCACCGGCTTCGAACGACACGGAGTCCGGCAGCTGGAACACTCGATCGGGTTGCAACGCAACGACTTCCGCCATCGCCCCGCACAGCATCGTCAATCCGACAGACGCGGTCACCCGCCGTTACGTGCACGCCGTCCGGTGCACTGCGCACCACGCCCGCGATCTCCGCCCCTGGGATGTAGGGCATCTGCGGCTTGTACTGGTAGAGCCCCCGAGACTGCAGGGCGTCGGGGAACGCCACACCCGCGGCGTGCACGTCGACGACGACGTCGCCGCTTGGCTCGTCGATCTCGACGACGTGCGCCGCTTGTGGACCATCGAGGCTGGCTATCTGTATCGCGCGCATCGCACCATTTAACCGCGCCGCACATGGTGCAATTCGGGCCGGTTACCCCCCGCTAAGCTGCAGTTAGCGGCAGCGTTGCCGAACTCGACGGGAGCACGCATGGGACGTGGCCAGGAGACCGGTCTAAAGGCGAGAAGATTCGCCGCGGCCGAGGCGATGCCGCCCGGTCGCGCCATGACGGTCCGCTCCAAGGACGGCATCCGCCTCCATGCCGAGGTTTTCGGGCCTGAAGACGGCTATCCGATCGTGCTCGCGCACGGCATCACCTGTGCCATCCGGGTGTGGGCCTACCAGATTGCGGACCTCGCACACGACTATCGCGTCATTGCGTTCGATCATCGCGGCCATGGCCGTAGCGCGGTCCCCGCGCGGCGCAGCGCGTACAGCCTCGACCACCTCGCAGGCGATCTGGACTCGGTTCTTGAGGCGGCGCTGGCTCCGGGTGAGCGTGCGGTGATCGCCGGGCATTCGATGGGCGGCATTGCCATCTCGTCGTGGGCCGATAGGTATCCCGACCGGGTCCCGCAGCGCGCTGATGCCGTCGCACTAATCAACACGACCACCGGCGACCTGCTGCGCAACGTGCAACTCCTGCCAGTGCCTCAGCGCCTTGCCGATGTCCGCGTCCGTGCGGCAGGCACCCTGCTGAAGACGTTTGGCGCAGCGCCCCTGCTTCGCGCGGTGGATCGGCCGAGCCGGCGATTCGTCTCGATGATCGCGGTGGGCCGCGACGCCGACCCCGCGATCGTGGACTTCATCCACGAGCTGTTCATCCAGACGGTGCCCGCGGGCCGCGGCGGCTGGGCCCGGACGCTGGTCGACTCACTCGGGTCGCAGCAGCACATCGGGTTGACAAACCTGACGGTCCCGACGCTGGTGATCGGCAGCGAGAAGGACCGCCTGCTGCCGATGGTTTCGTCGCGTCACATCGCCAGGATGGCGCCGAACCTCGCGTCGTTCGTCGAGCTGTCCGGCGGACACTGCGCGATCGTCGAGCGCCCTGACCAGGTCAACACGCATCTGCGGATGTTGATCGAGTCGGTGAGCCGGGAGCGGACGGCCTAGCTGGTCAGCGCCCGGTGCACCTCGTCGGCGGCCCGTTTGCCCGATCGGACCGCGCCGTCGAGGAATCCGGTCCATTCGTCGGCGGTCTCGGTGCCAGCCCAGAAGATGCCGTCGATCGGCTTGCGCAGCCACGGCCCGTACGTCGTCCACGAGCCGGTCGGTACCGCGGCCGTCGGGCCGCCTGGCGCGAATTCCTCTGTGCCCCAGCAATGATCGACATAGTCGATCGGTTCCCTAGCGGCATCACCGAATAGCGCGGTGAACCCCGCCAGCGCTTGCTCGCGGCGCTCGGCAGGGGAGAGCGGGTCGAAGGTACGCGCATCCGTGAAGCCAAGCAGGATCCCCGGTCCGTCTTCGCTCGGGCTGACGTCGAAGGTGATGAACACCGGCCCCTCGTCCGAAAGTGCCTCGCCGGAGCAGCCGTCCGCGCGCCAGAACGGCGTCTCGTAGGCGGCGTACGCCTTGCTCAGATTGCCTTGCGGCCAGTGCTCCGTGAGCTTTTCGTACTCGGGCGGCAGGGCCGGATCGAATTCGATCCCCGCGCGGTGTTCGGGTGGGATCGCCACGATGACGGCCTTCGCGGTGACGTCGCCGCCATCGCAACTGACTGTGAGCGTGCCATCGGCGCCCCGGGAGATCCTGCGCACCGCCGCATTGACCACAACCCGCGGGCCAAGCTCTTCGGTCATCCGCAACGCAATCTGTTGCGTGCCAGCGGGAAAGCGTTCTTGCTGCGCGCCGCCCTCGACGTCGAGCATGCGGCCAAGCCCGCCTGCGGCCTTGACGTAGCGGACCGCGTGCAGCATGGACACCTCTTCGGGTTCGCAACCCCACGTCACCCTGGCCATGATTGCCATCAGATCGCGCGTCGCCGCGCTTGCGTGCACATACCGCAGCCACTGGTCGAGGGTCTTGGAGTCCAGGAGCTCGGCGATCGGAGACGTCCACGGCTCATGTACCGGCACCCGTCGGGTCACGCGGTCGAAACGCCATTGGATCCGCGAAACGTCGAGCAGCTCGATCATGGACAACTTCGGGATCGTGCTGCGATACGAGCGGGTACGGCCACGCCACCGGATCAGGTTCTTGCCACGGCTGTGAGTCCGCACGCTCTCGCAGCCCAACTCGGCAGCCAGCGCGATGACTGCGTCCTGCGTTGGCCCGACGAACGTCCCGCCGAGGTCGACCGGTGCGCCCGCGATCGTCGTCGTCGACGAGCGGCCCCCGACCCGATCACGGCCTTCGAGAACAACGACATCGTGGCCGAGCCGCAGCAGGTCACGGGCCGCCGACAGCCCCGCGAACCCGGCACCCACGACGACGACGTCGGCATTGGCTGGGATGGTCACGCCACTAGGCTCTCACGGCGCCACCGCCTATGACGGCGCTGTTCGGCGATCGTCGACACGCTCAACGGCTGCGGCCCCTATCGTGGTACACAGCCGGACCAAAGGAGGTCGTCGTGGGCGGGGCTGAATACTCCGATGTACTGATCATCGGCGCAGGGATTTCCGGGATCGGCGCCGCGTACCGCGTCCACGAGAAGAATCCGGGGCTGTCCTACACGGTCCTGGAACGGCGGCAACGCATCGGAGGCACCTGGGACCTCTTTCGGTACCCCGGCATCCGGTCCGACAGCGACATCTTCACGTTGAGTTTTCCCTATGAGCCGTGGCGGCGGCCTGACTATGTCGCCGACGGACCCGACATCCGCGAGTACCTGACCCAGACGGCACGCAAGTACGGCATCGATGAGCACATCCGCTTCAACACACATGTCACGTCGGCCGACTGGGACTCGACGACCGACACCTGGACCGTGCAGACCGAGGAGGCCGGGGTCCCGATGACCTACCGGGGGCGGTTCCTGTTCTTCGGCACCGGCTACTACAACTACGACGAGCCCTACAAGCCCGAATTTCCTGGCATCGAACAATTCGGCGGCGAGGTCGTGCATCCGCAGTTCTGGCCCGAGTCGTTGGACTATTCCGGTAAGCGCGTCGTGGTAATCGGCAGCGGGGCAACCGCGGTCAGCATGATCCCGTCGCTGACCGAGAAGGCCGGACACGTGACGATGCTGCAGCGGTCGCCGACCTACATGCTGTCCATGCCGCGCATCAACCCGCTCGTGCAGGCGATCCGAAAGGTGTTGCCGCTCCGTCTCGCCAACACGGCGGTGCGCTTGTACGCAACGGCGTTCACGGTGCTCAACTATTTCGTCGCGCGCAAGGCACCAAGGTTCAGCAGATGGCTGATCCGGGCGCTTGCGAAGAGGAATCTTCCCGAAAGCTATCCCGTCGACACGCATTTCAAGCCCAGATATGATCCGTGGGACCAGCGGCTGTGCCTGATCCTCGACAACGATCTCTACACCGCCGTCGGCGACGGCCGGGTGGACATCGTCACCGATCACATCGATCACTTCGACGCCGCCGGCATCGTCTTGCGGTCAGGACAGCGTGTCGATGCCGACGTGATCATCACTGCCACCGGTTTGCAACTGCAGGCACTGGGTGGGGTCGCGGTCAGCATCGACGGCGCCGAAGTTAAGCCCCAGGACCGGTTCGTCTACAAGGAGCACATGCTCGAGGACATCCCGAACATGGCCTGGTGCGTCGGCTATGTCAACGCATCCTGGACACTGCGAGCCGACCTGACTGCGCGGGCTGTGGCAAAACTGTTGGCGTACATGGACTCCCACGGCTACACGCACGCCTACCCGCACCTCGGCGACAAACCGATGCCGGAGAAGCCTGCGTGGAACATCAACGCCGGCTACGTGCAACGCGCCGCACACGTGCTGCCGAAGTCCGGCACGCACCGGCCGTGGAACGTGCGGCACAACTACGTGCTCGACGCCATCGATCACCGCTTCGACCGCATCGAGGAGTCGATGGTGTTCGGCCGGGTGCAGGCCAAGGAGGCCACGTCAGCCTAGGAGGTTGAGCCAGTGAGTGATTACAGCGATGTGTTGATCGTCGGCGCCGGGTTCTCCGGAATCGGCGCCGCGTACCGCATCCGTGAAAAGAATCCGCACCTCAGCTACACGATCCTGGAACGACGTGAGCGCCTCGGCGGGACATGGGATCTGTTCCGCTACCCAGGTATTCGCTCCGACAGTGACATCTACACGTTGTGCTTTCCGTGGGAGCCGTGGAGGCGGCCGGAGATGATCGCCGACGGCGACCAGATCTGGGACTACATGGCCGACACCGCGCGCAAACACGGCATCGACCGGCACATCCGGTTCAACACCTATGTGCGGTCGGCTGACTGGGATTCAGCCACCGACATGTGGACCGTGCAGACCGAACACGATGGTGAACCCGCGACCTACCGCACCCGGTTCCTGTTCTTCGGATCCGGCTACTACAACTACGACGAGCCTTACACACCAACGTTTGCCGGGATTGAAAACTTCAAGGGAGAGGTGGTGCACCCGCAGCATTGGCCCGACGATTTCGACTACGCCGGAAAGAGGCTCGTAGTTATCGGCAGCGGCGCCACCGCGGTGAGTATGATCCCGTCCCTGACGGAGACGGCCGCCCACGTGACGATGCTGCAACGCACACCGTCGTATCTGACGTCTGCCCCGAGAATCGACCCCACCGCCATCGCGGTCCGCAGGGTGTTGCCCCTGCGGGTCGCCCATTGGCTCATCCGCTGGCGCAATTCCCTTTTCGGCGGACTCGTGTGGTTCATCGCCCGCAAGACACCGCGATTTGGCAAGCGTCTGCTTCGGAGGATCGCCGAGCAGAACCTGCCGTCGGGATATGACATCGACACGCATTTCAAGCCGCCGTACGAGCCGTGGGACCAGCGCTTGTGCATCATGCTCAGTGCGGACCTGTACCAGGCGATAAGCGACGGTCGCGTCGACGTGGTCACGGATCACGTCGAACACATGGACGCGACGGGCATCGCGCTGAAATCCGGCGGCCACCTGGACGCCGACGTCATCATCACCGCAACCGGCATCCAGCTGCAGGCGCTGGGCGGCGTCACCGTCAGTGTCGACGGGGAGAAGGTCAACCCGCACGACCATTTCCTTTTCCGGCGTCACCTGCTTGAGGACGTCCCCAACGCGGCGTGGTGCATGGGTTATACGAATGCGTCCTGGACGCTGGGAGCCGACCTCACCGCCCGGTCAGTGGCGAACCTGTTGGCGTACATGGACTCCCACGGCTATACCCATGCCTATCCGCACCTCGGCAACGTCGACATGCCCGAGCAGGCCGCCTTCAACCTGCAGGCGGGTTATGTGCTGCGGTCGCTGGACGTGCTGCCGAAGTCGGGCACTCGCAGGCCGTGGGCGCTGACCCACAACTACCTGCGCGACGCGTTCGGCCACCGCTTCGTATCGATCGAGGACTCGATGGTGTTCGGCCGTGCGACTACGGCGTCTTCACCGTCAGCCCCGTCGCGAGCAGCTGGCTAGCCGACAGCGCGAATGCGGTCTTGAACCGGTCGGAGAGGTGCGAAGGGCTCGCGAAGCTGGACTTCATCGCCGCCTCGGTCATAGCGGCGCCTGCGGCGATGGCCGTGCCCGCGTGCACGAGCCGCACCCAGATCCTGTAGCGGCGGAGGCTGGGGCCGAGCTCATCGCGGAACAGGTTTTACCCCAATTGGTTCTGCTGCCTGGTCGAGATCATCGCGGCGGCTGCGCTACTTATGGCGCGACGGTGAGCCAATCGGCGAAGCCAGACGGGTCGTGCCGCCCGAGCGCCCCGTGTTCGAACAGCCCCCACCCCTCGACGGACTTGCCGCCCTCCGTGCAGACGGCGCGGCCGACATGGTCGATGACGCCGAAGCCCGCCCGCCCGACGATCGCCGGGTCCGTCATGTCGTAGGTGAGGCGCTCGGTGAACTTGTCGCCCTTCCACATGCCGTGCAGCCAATCCGAGTCGCCGCCGTATCCGCCACCGACGTGGATCGGCACCGGTAGCTTGGACTCCACGTCGAAGTGAACGGGGGAGCCGTCGGGCGTTGTCGCCTCGATGGTGGCGCCGGTCGGAATGCGGGTGCCCGACGTGTAGTGGATCTTGACCCGCGGCCAGCCCAGCTGTTCGACGCGGCCGTCGCGCCAGATCCGCGTGACATCGTTGAGGCTGCGGAACCCGTCGGGCGCCTCCTGGATGATCAGGCAGATCGCGAAGTCGTCGAACGCCATCGGCACGTACAGCCACCACATGCCCTCGAACGGCGGATGGGCCGGCCGTCCGGCGGGCTCCGGCTCGCCGATCGGCCGGATGCCCCACGACCGGTCGCGGCTCCCGATCCACACTTCGGGGTCGACGGCGATCTCCTCGCCGTCGATCGCGATCACGCCGCTCCAGCTGCCGACCTGGGCGAAACGTTGGGCGTCGAGGGTGATCCGCGTGCCCGTGCGCATCACATGGCGCTGCTCCTGGATCACGTCGAACAGGCCGTTCCAGGCGAGGTCGACGCCGATGCCCTCGGTCTCCTCGAGGATGATCCGCAGCTTGTGCAGCGGCTCGCCGACCTCCACGCGGTAGCCCAGCACCTTCTGGTTGAGCCGGTCGGAATCGATGCCGTCGCTCACATGCACGGCGGTCTGGGTGTCGCCACGCCGGACGAGCACGAACGCATCCTTAACCCCGAGGTTGGGGTAATACCCGATTCCGGAGATCAGAAAGATGCCGCCGGTGCGGTCATGGGCGTTGAAGTAGGAGCGGTCGTAGAAGTTGCGGTCTGACGACCCAGGCCATGAAATGGGTTGGGGAACCTGGTGAATGGGGAATTCGTCGGTGGGTCCGAGCATCAGGCGTCATCTCCTTCTGTTGACTCGTCGCGCAAGCGCTCATCGCTGATGAGGCGTTCCAACACTGAGCCGTGGAAGAAGAGTGCCTCGACATCGTCGGGTTGTTCGATCTCCCCGAAGCGGACGCGGCGGGCGTTGGTCCGCATGAAGACGCACGCCCAGATCACGCCGGAGTACACGTAGAACCAGTGCAGATCCGCCACCTCGACTCCGGTGTGCTTGGCATATACGGCGCGCACGTCCTCCTCGCGCATGACGTCCGGCAGGCCTGGCATCCCTGCCATTTGCGCGAGTTCCTGGAATACCGTGTGCGCAAAGATGATCCACGCGACATCCATCTCCCGGGGGCCCAACGTCGCCATCTCCCAGTCCAGCACGGCCACAGGGCGGAACCCGTCGTACAGCACGTTGCCGACACGCGAGTCGCCCCAAATCAGCACGGGATCCGCAGCTGCGACATCCTCGGGCCAATGCGCCTCCAGCCAGTCAAGGCCGCGCTCCACCAACGTCGAGCGTCCGATGTCGGGCACCGCGAACTCGTACCAGGCCTTGAGCCAGTTCAGGTTGCGCCGCAGCGCATTCGAATCCGACCCGTCATTCAAAAACCCGAATGTCTTTTCGGGATCGGGAATCGCATGCAGCTTGGCGATCACCTCCACCGTGCTGTCCTGCAGCTCGCGCTGGCTCTCGACCGGCGCATCGGCGAACCAGTTGTTGCCGAACGTGTATGGCATGACGTCGGGCGGCACCCGGCCTTCGACGTAGTCCATCAGGAAGAACTGCGTGCCGAGCACCGAACCGGTGGGCTCCAGCCAGCGCACCCGTGGAACGGGGACGTCGGTCTGCTCACCGACCAGCCGGATGACGTCGAACTGGTGGTCCATCCGATACGACGTGAACACCGGCACGTCCTGCTCGGTGGGGGCCACGCGGGCCACCCACTTCTCTTCTTTCTGTTGTCCGTCCTCGTGCCAGCGGCCGGTCAGGATGATCGTCTCCGACGACATTCCGTTGGAGTCGACGCCGCTCTGCACGGTGACCTCCGGGGCGACGCCGCCGGGCATCACCGTCGACAACCAGTCCGACATCACGCCGGGCAGCGTGCTGACGTCTCGACTCGAGTGCTGGAGGCGGTCGACGTCCTCGACAGCCGGTTCGCTTGGCATCAGAAATGTTCCTTCGGCCGGTAATTACGCTACTGTGTGTAGCGTTATACAAGCAGACCCGTGATCTGTTGACAAGTACCCGCGGACGAAAGGAGCACAAAATCCAATCAGGTGCCGGACGGCCTCGGGATCCGCGTATCGACGCTGCCATACTGCAAGCCACCGCGGATCTGCTTGTGGAAATCGGCTATTCGAACCTGACCATGGCCGCGGTCGCCGAACGAGCCGGAACCACCAAGACCGCGCTGTACCGGCGGTGGTCAAGTAAAGCCGAGCTGGTGCACGAGGCCGCGTTCCCGCGGCGCCGACGGCGATCGAGACTCCGCCTGGCGATATCGCTGCCGACATCCGCGCGATGCTTGCCGCTGCCCGCGACGTGTTCACCAGCCCGCTGGTGCGCGCGGCGATGCCGGGGCTGATCGTGGACATGGCCGTCGACGCCGAACTCAATGCCCGTGTCATGAGCCGCTTCACCGACGTGTTCGTCGCGGTCCGCAGTCGGCTGGCCGACGCGGTCAGCAGGGGCGACGTGCACCCCGACGTCGATCCGGACCGGCTCGTCGAGCTGATCGGCGGAGCAACGATGTTGCGGGTGTTGCTCCTGCCCGACGAACCGCTCGGTGACGACTGGGTCGCGCAGACGACTGCCATCGTGGTTCACGGTGTGATGGCATAGAAGGCGTGCCTGAGGTTCAGCCATTCCCGTCTGACTGGAACACCGCTTTGGTTCTGGTGCCTCATCCCGACGACCCCGAATATGGCTGTGCGGCCGCCGTCGCCAAATGGACCTCGTCCGGCAAGACGGTCCACTACGCGCTCGCGTGCCGCGGCGAGGTGGGTATCGAGGGCATGGCGCCCGAAGAAGCAGGCCCGCTCCGCGAAGAGGAGCAGCGGCGGTCGGCGGCCATCGTGGGTGTCGATGACGTGCAGTTTTGGGATTTCCCCGACAGCAACATCCGCAACAGCCCCGAGTTGCGCGCCAAGATCGCCGAGACGATCACCGCGCTGGCGCCCGACATCGCGATCACGCTCTACAGCGGTCCAGAGTGGGCGCCTGGCGCGCCGAACCAACGCGACCACATCGAGTTCTCCAATGCCGTTGCTGCCGCCTATGATTCGCTCGCTGATCCGCCGCGCTGGCTGTTCGAGTGCGGACCGGAGCCCACACACCGCGAAGTGGTGGACGGCTACATCGACGTCGCAGTGCAGTCGCTGAGTGCGCACGAGGTCTATCTGGCGGTGTTGGATCCCGACACGCCGGTGCTTGAGCAGGCCCGCACGCAGGTCGACATGATGACGGAGCCGCGCCAGGACTTCGGCGGGCAGCGCACCGTCGCATTCATTTTGCGACGGCCTGCGAATTGACTATGGATTCGGGCTGTTCTGTTTCAGCCCTATCGCACGGGGTATGTCGTCGTGACACAACGATTTCAAGAACTAGGAGGTCGCAATGGTGCACACCATGGTGGTTGCGGCCCAGAACAACCCTGAGGCGGCAGGTCTCATCCTGCGTGGCATCAAGGGCATCTTCGTCGCCATCGGGAGCATCATCGCCGCCATCATCTGTGGCGTCGTGGCTGCGATGAAGGGACGCAATTTTCTCGGCTGGGGCATCCTCGGCCTGTTCTTCAGCATCATCACCCTGATCGTCATCATCGTCATTCCGAGCAAGAAGTCCTGACAGCCTGCAACCATCGCAGGGTGACCGTCGTAACGACGCGGGCCGGGAAGGTACGCGGCACCAACGCTGACGTAGTGCTTGCCTTTCGCGGAATTCCCTATGCGCAGCCACCGGTCGGACTCCTGCGCTTTGCCGCTCCGGTGCCCCACGAACCGTGGGACGGCGTGCTCGACGCGCGCGAGTTCGGCCCGCCGCCGCCGCAGCCGATGCGGCTCACGTCGTCCGACGAGTGGTTGACCGTCAACGTCTGGACTCCCCACGTTGGTGCCGCAGGTCTGCCAGTCATGGTGTGGCTCTACGGTGGCCGGTTCACCACCGGCGCGTCGGACGAATCCGACTGCGACGGAGCCCATCTGGCGGCGGGCGGTGTCGTGGTGGTCAGCCTGAACTATCGCGTTGCCGGTGAAGGGTTCATGGCGATCGACGGCGCCGTTCCCAACAGGGGACTGCTCGACCAGGTCGCTGCTCTGCAATGGGTGCGCGCCAACATTGCCGGCTTCGGCGGCGACCCCGACAATGTGACCCTGTTCGGTGAGTCGGCGGGCGCGGGGTCGGTGGTGTCGCTAATGGTGATGCCCGCGGCGTCCGGTCTGTTCCGCCGCGGCATCGCCGAGAGCGTGCCCGCCTTCCTGTTCGGGTCCGATCTCGCCGCCGACATCGCGGGCGTCATCGCCGAAAAGCTGGGCCGACGGGCCACCGTCAGTGACCTCGCGACCGTACCGCCGCAGACGCTGGCCGACGCCGTCGCGGGCATCAACTTTCAGGATCGCTGGGGCTACGCGCTGACTGTGCGCCGGGCGCAGTTCGGCCCGGTGGTCGACGGAGAGATCCTGCCAGACAGCCCTTTTCGAGCGCTGGCGGCGGGCGTCGGCCGCGGAACGGATCTGCTGATCGGGCACAACCGCGACGAGTATCGCTACGTCGTGCAAGAGAGCGGCGGACCGCACAGCATCACCGCCGACCAAGCAGAGAAGGCACTGGACTCGTTGCCACCGATTCCTGATGGCGCGCAGGCCTATCGGGCGGCGCATCCGCAAGCCGACCACGCCACGCTGTATGAACTGGTGTGTTCGGATTTCGTCTACCGGATGCCGACCCTGCACATCGCACAGGCACACGCCGCAGGCGGCGGTACCACGCATCTTTACGAATTCTGTTTCGACGCCTCGCCGATCGGGGCGGCGCACACCACCGAGATCCCAATGGTGTTCGGCACGCTGGATTCACCGATCGGCACGGCCCTCTATGGCGCGGCGCCTCAGGCCGAGGCGGTATCGCGCGAAATGAGCGCAGCCTGGCGAGCTTTCGCGACCGACAGCGATCCCGGCTGGCCCGTCTACGACGCCGACGGAGAGCTCACCCGGGTCTTCGATGTGGAGTCTCGCACCGCGCGCTATCCGGAGCTGGCATCAGAACTGATCTGGGCGAGCCACGCGTTCGACCCGTTCACGCTGCACCCGACCTAACGCCGAGTGAGCGTGTCTGTACGCGACACACCGCACATTGGTGGCATTTTGCGGTCGCTCGCGCAGCACTAGTTTTCGATCTGCGACTTGTTGCGCTCGGTCACCTTGCGGAACCGATCGCCAAGGCCCTCGAAATCACGATGCTGGGCGAAGGCGATCTTCTCTTCGGCGGCCAGCGCAGGGTCGATAACCGCGGCGCCGCCGGTCGTGTAGATCTCCTTGAGCCCCAGCATCGTCGGTCCTGGAACCTCGGCGATCTGGCCTGCGAGTTCGAGCGCCCGCTCGATCAGCCGCTCGTGGGGCACCATCTCGGTGACGAGGCCGATGTGCTCGGCGCGGGCGGCGTCAACAACCTCACCCGTCATCGATAGCCGCCGCGCCATCGCCAGGCCGACGAGCTGAGGGAGTCGTGCGGTCATTCCGCCGGCAGGCAGGATGCCGACGCGGGCGTGCGTGTCGGCGAACACCGCCCGTTCCGAGGCCACCAGGAAGTCGCAGCCCAGCGCCATCTCCAGCCCTCCGGTGAACGTGGCGCCGTTGATGGCGCCCACGATCGGCGTGCGCATCTTGGCGACGGCGGCGATGCAGCTTTGCGACCGGAATTCCTGGAAGTACTCCAGCCCGTCGCGCTGCGCCTCCTTGAGGTCGACGCCTGCGCAGAAGGCCGGATCGGCCCCCGTCAGGACGACGGCCCGCACGGAGTCGTCGGCATCGGCCTCGGTCAGTGCGGCGTATGACGCCCGGATCAGGTCGCGGCTCAACGCATTCCTGGCCCGCGGCCGGTTTAGCGTCAGCAGCCTGACCGCGCCGTGGTCGGCGATCAGGACGAGCGGTTCGGTCATGATTTCCCTTCCGCCGAAATCGACGTAATGGCGCGATCCTCTCGCACTTTGACGCCCAAACGTTCCGTTTGGGCGTCAGCGGCTAGCGCAGGAATTGGTTGGCGGTGTTCGCCAGGTCCAGCAGCGGCTGCGGCAGGGCGCCGAGGGCGAATGTCACGGCCGCAGTGATCGTGACGACCGCTGTGGTCAGCACGCTGGGGACCACAACCGCAGGCGCGTCGTCGGGGGGCTCGGTGAAGAACATCAACACGATCACCCGCACGTAGAAATAAGCGGCGATCGCGCTGGCGATGACGCCGATAACGACCAGCGGAATCGCGCCGCCCTCGCCCGCTGCCTTGAACACCGCGAACTTGCTGACGAACCCGCTCGTCAGCGGGATACCGGCGAATGCCAGCAGGAACAGCGAAAACACAATGCCGACAACAGGATACCGTCGACCCAGTCCGGCCCATCGGGCTAGTGCGGTGTCTTCCTCACCTTCGGGGTTTCGCACCAGGCCCACGACGGCGAAGGCGCCGACAGTGCTGAACCCGTAGGCGAACAGGTAGAACAGCGTCGACGACACACCGGCTTGGTTCTGGGCGATGACGCCGGTGAGGATGAACCCGGTGTGCGCCACTGCGGAGTACGCGAGCATCCGCTTGACGTCGTTCTGGGTCACGGCGGTGACGGTGCCAACCACCATCGTCAGGATTGCGATCGCCCACATCACCGGCCGCCAGTCATCACGCAGCCCGGGCAGCGCGATGTAGAACACGCGCAGTATCGCGCCGAATGCGGCGATCTTGGTGGCGGCCGCCATGAACGCGGTGATCGGCGTGGGAGCACCCTGGTAGACGTCCGGAATCCACGAGTGGAATGGCACCGCCCCGACCTTGAACAGCAAGCCGACGAGCAGCAGCGCGATGCCGATGACCGCTAGCGACGTCCTTCCCGTTCCTGCGGCCACCTTGTCGGCGATGCCGCCGAGGTCCAGCGTGCCCGCGTAGCCGTACAGCATCGCAACGCCGTAGAGGAAGAACGCCGATGAAAACGCGCCAAGCAGAAAGTATTTCACCGAGGCTTCCTGCGAGAGTAGCCGCCGCCTGCGGGCCAGCCCGCACAGCAAGTACAGCGGCAGCGACAACACCTCGAGCGCGATGAACATGGTCAGCAGGTCATCGGAGGCCGGGAACAACAGCATGCCGCCGATGGCGAACAGCGTCAGCGGGAACACCTCGGTTTGCATGGCGCCGGCCTTCGTCGCCACCTTCTCGACGACACTGCCCGCGATGGCCGACGCCTGCGGGGTGAACGCGTCGAGGCCCGGCCCGGGCTCGTCGTCCTCAGGCGCGGGGATGCGCCGTTCGGCGATGAGCAGGATACCGAGCACACCGACCAGCAGGATCGTGGCCTGCAGGAACAGGGTTGGGGCGTCTACAGCGACGGCACCCATCACAGCGGTGCGTCCGGCGCTGCCGTGCAGCTCCCGAGCCAGCGTCACGACGGCAACGAACGCGGCGGCCAACCCGCCGAGGCTGAGTACCAGCTGGGCGGGGTAGCGCAGTTGACGGGGCAGGAACGCCTCGACGAGGACACCGACGACGGCCACCCCAAGCACGATCAGCATGGGGGAGAGCAGGCCGTATTCGACGCTGGGGGTAGGCATCCCAAGGGCTTGAGTCATCGTGCCGGCCCTTCCGCGATCTTCGGTGCCGGGTCAGGCTGATTGATGGTGGTCAGCGTGTGGCTGACGGCTGGGTTGATCACGTCGAGAGCGGGTTTTGGATACACCCCGAGTACCAGCAGCAGCGCAATAAGAGGTGCGACGACGACGATCTCGCGCGGCAGCAGGTCGCGCAGGCGGTCGTTGCCGTCCTTCACCGGGCCGGTCATCATCCGCTGATACATCCACAGGATGTAGACCGCGGACAGCACAAGAGCCGTCGCTGCGAACACCGCGAAAGCGGGGTAACGGGTGAATGTTCCGATCAGGACCAGGAATTCGCTGATGAACGGGGCGAGGCCGGGTAGCGACAACGTCGCAAGACCGGAGACCAGGAAGGTGCCTGCCAGTACCGGCGCGACCTTCTGCACGCCGCCGTACGCGTTGATCAGGCGAGTGCCCCTGCGCGACACCAGGAATCCGGCGATCAGGAACAGCGCTGCCGTCGAGATGCCGTGGTTGACCATGTAGAGCGTCGACCCGGATTGGCCCTGGCTGGTCATCACGAAGATGCCGAGGATGATGAACCCGAAGTGGGAGATCGACGTGTAGGCGATCAGTCGCATCACGTCGACCTGGCCGATCGCGACGATCGCTCCGTAGACGATGCCGATCACCGCCAGCGTGATGATCAGCGGCCGGAAATACATTGAGGCGTCGGGGAACAGCTGCAGGCAGTAGCGCAGCATGCCGAACGTGCCGACCTTGTCCATGACCGCCATCATCAGCACAGCGCTGGCAGGGGTGGCCTCGACGGCGGCGCCGGGCAGCCACCGGTGGAACGGCCACAGCGGCGCCTTGACTGCGAACGCGAACATGAACCCGCCGAACATCAGGTTCATCACCGCCGGGCTCATGACGAACTGACCGCTCGACACCGCGGCGACGATCGCCCGGAAGTCGAAGGTGCCCGCCGTGAACGCGTCGCTCTTGCGCGGTCACCACGTACAGGCCGATGACCGCGGCGAGCATGATCAGCCCGCCAAACAGGTTGTACAGCAGGAACTTCACCGCTGCCTTCGACCTGTTCTCGCCGCCGAACCCGCCGATGAGGAAGTACATCGGGATGAGCATGGCCTCGAAGAACACGTAGAACAGCAGCACGTCCAGCGAGACGAGCGACATCAGCACCATGCCCTCGACCGCCAGCGTCAGCGCGAAGTACGTGTGCACCGATCGGCCGCCCCAGCCGATCTGATCGCTGGCGTCGTTCCAGCCCGCGATGATCAGCAGCGGCACCAGCACGGCCGTCAGAACCACCAGCGCCAGCGCGATACCGTCGACGCCGAGGATGTAGCCGGTGCCGAACGACGGGATCCACGCGTGGGATTCGACGAACTGGTACTGGTCGCCGCCTGGCTTGAATCCGACCGCGACCACCAGCGTCACGCCGAGAACAGCGATCGAGGTCAGCAGTGCAAGCCATTTGGCCGCGGTGCGTTGCGAGGCGGGCAGCAGCATGACGAGCGCCGCGCCTGCCATCGGGATCGCCCATAGGGCTGTCAGCCACGGAAAGGAGGTCACCACAGCTTCACCGCCAGGATCGCGGCGACCACCAGGGCCGCTCCGGTCAACATCGATAAGGCATACGAGCGGGCGAAACCGGTTTGCAGCTGCCGGAATCCGTCCGAGGCGCGACCGACGAGTGCTGCGAGCTCGTTTCCGGCCCCGTCCACGGCGTCGTCGTCGATCTCGACGAGTCCCTTGGTGAGGAGCTGCCCTGGCCGCATGAACGCGCGTTCGTTGAATGCGTCGCCGTAGAGGTCCTGGCGCGCCGCCACGGTGAGGGCAGACCCGGCGGGCGCCTCTTCCGGTACGGGACGCGTCCCGTACATGCGGTACGCGATCGCGATTCCCGCGGCGACGACGGCCAGCACGACGATCGTGACGACCCATGCCGGGGTCGCATGCTCGGCCTCGTGTGCGCCGACGACGGGTTCGAGCCAGTGTTGGAGCGTGCCGCCGATCGCGAAGAATGCGCCCGACGCGACCGATCCGACCGCAAGCAGGATCATGGGCCAGGTCATGACTGCGGGTGATTCGTGTGGATGGCGACTGTGGTTCCCGTCGCATCCTCGTCGGGGCCCAACGCTTTTCGCCGAAGAACGTCATCAGCATCACGCGCGTCATGTAGAACGCGGTGATGCCTGCGCCCAGTATCGTCGCGCCGCCGAGAATCAGGCCCTTGGCCCCGCCGGCGCCGAGTGCGGCCTCGATGATGCCGTCCTTGGAGAAGAAGCCGGCCAGCGGCGGCACCCCGATGATCGCCAGGTAGCCGAGCCCGAACGTCGCGAAGGTGATCGGCAGCACCTTGCGCAGGCCGCCGTAGCGGCGCATGTTCACCTCGTCGTTCATGCCGTGCATAACCGACCCGGCGCCGAGGAACAGGCCGGCCTTGAAGAAGCCGTGAGTCAGCAGGTGCATGATCGCGAACGCGTATCCGGCCGGACCCAGTCCTGCGGCCAGCACCATGTAGCCGATCTGCGACATCGTCGACGCGGCAAGCGCTTTCTTGATGTCGTCCTTGGCGCAGCCGACGATCGCGCCGAACAGCAGCGTGACCGCACCGACGATCACTACACCCAACTGCGCGGTCGGCGCGAGGTTGAACACCGGACCTGACCGCACGATCAGGTAAACGCCTGCGGTGACCATGGTGGCGGCGTGGATGAGCGCCGACACCGGTGTGGGGCCCTCCATCGCGTCGCCGAGCCAGGACTGCAGCGGTACCTGGGCCGACTTGCCGCACGCGGCAAGTAGCAGCAGAAGCCCGATGGCGGTCAGTGTGCCTTCACCGAGATGCGGTGCCGCCGAGAAGACTCCCGCGTAGGAGATCGAGCCGATGTAGGCGAACATCACCATCAGCGCGATGGCAAGACCCATGTCGCCGACGCGGTTCACCACGAACGCCTTCTTGGCGGCGGTGGCGGCGGACGGCTTGTGCTGACCAGAACCCGATCAGCAGGTACGACGCCAGACCCACGCCTTCCCATCCGAAGTAGAGGCCGAGGTAGTTGTCGGCGAGCACCAAGAGCAGCATCGCCGAGAGAAACAGGTTGAGATAGGCGAAAAACCGTCTGCGCTCAGGGATCTTCGGCCATGTAGCCGATCGAGTAGATGTGGATCAGCGAGCCGACGCCGGTGATCAGTAGCACGAAACACATCGACAGCGCATCCAGCTGCAGGCCGAAGTCGACATGCAGACCCGCGACCGGCACCCACGAGAACAGATCGACTCATGGACGATCCGGTCTTCTGCATGGCGGCCGACCATGTCGACGAACAGCACGACGCCCGCGGCGAACGACGCGAGCGCTGCCAGGCAGCCCAGCAGGTGACCCCAGCTGTCGGTTCGTCTGCCCGCGAGCAGCAGGATCGCCGCACCCGCCAGCGGGAGGGCGATCACCAGCCACACAAGAGTTGTCATGGCAGCCTTAGTGTTTCAGCAGACTGACGTCGTCGACCGAGGCCGAGCGGCGGGTACGGAAGACGGTCATGATGATCGCAAGGCCGACCACCACTTCACAGGCGGCGACCACCATGGTGAAGAACGCCACCACTTGACCGTCCAAATGGCCGTGCATGCGGGAGAACGCGACGAACGCGAGGTTCGCGGCGTTGAGCATCAACTCGACGCACATGAACATGACAATGGCGTTGCGGCGCAGCAGCACTCCTGCCGCGCCGATCGTGAACAGCAACGCCGACAGGTAGAGGTAGTTGTCAGGATTCATCGGCACCCCCATGGCCATTGCTCTGACTGACGGTTCGCTTCTGCAGCAGGGCGCTGACCGACAGCTCGGAAGCCGATCCATCGGGCAGGCGGGCGGCCATGTCGACGGCGTTGTTACGGGCGTAGACACCGGGATTGGGCAGTGTCGTCGGGTGTCCGCCCGGCAGGAAGCGCTCCTGGGCCAGTTCACGCTGCGTCTTGCGCCGTTCGAAGCGTTCGCGGTGGGCCAACACCATGGCGCCGAGGGCAGCCGTGATGAGCAGCGCCCCGGTGAGCTCGAATGCCCATAGGTACTTGGTGAAGATCAGCGCCGCCAGTCCCTGGACGTTGCCGCCCGCGTTGGCCTGCGCCAGGCCGGTGAATCCGGCAGCGGAGACGTTCCCGATCCCGCCGATCAGCAGAATCCCGAAGCCGAAACCGATCACCATCGCTGCCATGCGTTGCCCGCGAAGCGTTTCCGCCAGCGCTTCGGAGGTGTCGACGCCGATCAGCATCAGCACGAACAGGAACAGCATCATCACCGCGCCGGTGTAGACCACCACCTGCACGACACCGAGGAACAGTGCGTCCTGCGCGATGTACAGCACCGCAAGCGCGATCATCGTGCTGGCCAGGAACATCGCGGAGTAGACGGCCTTCTGGGCGGCGATCACGCCGACAGCTCCGATCAACGCGACGGCACCGAACACCCAGAACACCACTGCCTCTGGCGTCGAGGTGTGCCCGGCGACGTCGGCGGGCACAGCGGCGAGGAAGTCGAGCCTCACCGGCATCTCCTCTGGAATCTTTCTGCTCCTTGCTTGCGCGAAACCGGTTTGATGTTCCCGAGGTAGTAGTCCTCGTCGGTGCTGCCCGGCTCCATCGTCATGCGGCGGCGGCAGCATGCCCGGCAGCATCGGCGCGAGCAGTTTGTCCTTGCCCCAGATCAAGTCGGCGCGGTTGTCGTCGGCCATCTCGTATTCGTTGGTCATCGTCAGCGCGCGGGTCGGGCAGGCTTCGATGCACAGGCCGCAGCCGATGCACCGCAGATAGTTGATCTGGTAGACGCGGCCGTAACGCTCGCCGGGCGAGAACCGTTCGTCCTCGTTGTTGTCCGCGCCTTCGACGAAGATGGCGTCGGCAGGGCACGCCCACGCGCACAGCTCGCAGCCGATGCACTTCTCCAGACCGTCGGGATAGCGGTTGAGCTGATGCCTGCCGTGGTAGCGCTTGGCGACGGGGCCCGGCTTCTCCGGGTATTCCTCCGTGAGCCGCTTCTTGAACATCGTGCCGAACGTGACTCCGAATCCCGCAATGGCATCGAGGAATTTAGGCATCGGTTTTCTCCTTTGTCGGCAGGGGTGGCACCGGGAACACGCCCGCATCCACGGCCTGCTCGGGGATCTTCCGAATGTTTCTGGCCCGCACGGCTCTCCACAGCGCGAACAGAATGATCAGCGCGACCACGGCACCCACGGTGATCAGTCCGGTGGCGACCTGGCCATAGCCCTGGTTGCGCAGGCTGCGGGCGCTGGAGACGATCACGATCCAGACCAGCGAGACCGGGATCAGCACCTTCCAGCCGAGTGCCATGAATTGGTCGTAGCGCATCCGGGGCAGCGTTCCCCGCAGCCAGAAGAACAGGAAAATGAATGTCCAGACCTTCGCGATGAACCACAACAGCGGCCACCAGCCGGTATTGGCGCCGTCCCACATGTTGATGGGCCACGGGGCATGCCATCCGCCGAGGAACAGCGTGGTCGCCAGCGCCGACACCGTGAACATGTTGACGTACTCGGCGAGCATGAACATCGCGAATTTGATCGACGAGTACTCGGTGTGGAACCCGCCGACGAGCTCACCCTCTGCCTCGGGCAGATCGAAAGGGGCCCTGTTGGTTTCGCCGACCATCGAGGTCACGTAGACCACGAACGACGGCAGCAGCGGGAAGATGTACCAGAGGCCGACTTGGCTCGCGACGATTCCCGACGTCGACATCGTGCCCGCGTAGATGAACACCGCCGCGAACGATAGAGCCATGGCTATCTCATACGAGATCACCTGTGCGCTGGACCGAAGCCCGCCCAGCAGCGGATAGGTGGAGCCGGACGCCCAACCCGCCAACACGATTCCGTACACACCGATCGATGTCGCGGCGAGCACGAACAGCACCGCGACGGGCATATCGGTGAGTTGCAACGCGGTTCGGTGGCCGAACACCGACACCTCACCGCCCATCGGGATCACGGAGAACGCGATGAACGCGGGAACCACCGAGATGACCGGCGCCGCAAGGTAGATGAACTTGTCCACCCCGGCGGGAATGAGGCCCTCTTTCAGGGCCAGCTTGACGCCGTCAACCAACGACTGCAGCAGACCCCACGGTCCGACGCGGTTCGGGCCCGGACGCATCTGCATCCAACCGAGGATTTTGCGTTCGAACAGGATCGCCACCAACAAGGACAGCATCAGGAACACGAAGATAAACAGCGCCTTGACGACGATGAGCCACCACGGGTCGTGGCCGAAGAGTGTTGGATCCGGATACGTCATCAGTGCTGCCCGTCCGATCGAGACAACCTCGCCCGCCGTCACACCGAGCTGTGGGTACACCGCAGACCCGGGTGAGTTCAGCGGCAGCCAGACGGTGCCGTCGGTCATTTCGGTGATCGCCAGCGGTAGCGTAATTGCGCCGCGATCTGTGCTCACACTCACCAGATCGTCTTCTCCTGCGCCGATCTCGGCGGCGGTAACGGCCGAAAGACGTGCGACTGGCTGCCGTGCAGTGCCTGCCAGGTGCGGTTCCCCGTCCTGCAGCCGTCCGTCGTCGAGCAGCATCCGCCAGCTGGCCAGCACCGCCTGTCCCTTACCGGGTCGTGCGGGCTGCGACGGCGCCACATTGGGGGCATCCGGTCGCGGGCCGCCCCACAATCCGAGCCGGGCCATCTCCTCGCCGGCGACCAATGCGGACGACATGTTCAGATCGGAGCCGAGTTCGTCGGCGAGGTAGGCCAGTACGCGCAGATCTGGAATCGCGTTGGTCTGCAGCGCTGGTTCGAACGGGCGAATCCGGCCCTCCCAGTTGACGAATGCGCCTGCCTTCTCGACGACCGGCGCGACTGGGAACACCACGTCGGCGAGGGCGCTCACCGCGCTCTCCCGTAGCTCGAGGCTGACGACGAACGGCGCGGCGTCGATCGCGGCCAGCGCCGCATCGGGATCCGGCAGGTCAGCCAGCTCGACGCCGCCGACGAGCAGAGCGCCCAGCTCGCCGCTTCGCGCTGCGTCGAGTATCCCCGCGGTGTCGCGGCCAGGAGCGGATGGCAGATCGTCGACATTCCATGCAGCGGCGGTCTGTTCGCGTGCCGACGCATCGCTGAGCGGACGACCACCGGGCAATAGGCCGGGCAGCGCACCGGCCTCGAGGGCGCCTCGCTCACCGGCCCTGCGCGGAATCCATGCCAGCCGGGCGCCCGTCGCGGCCGCCAATCTGCTTGCGGCCGAGAGTGCTCCGGGCGAGGTGGCCAGCCGCTCGCCGACCAGAATGACCGCGCCGGGCAGCTTCAAGTGGTCGTCGTCGGCAGAAGCGTCCAGAGCCGCCGCCTCGGCGCCAGGTGCTGTCTGAACCAGTTGTCCCTGCAATTTGGTCAGGGCGCGGGTGGCGAACGGCGCAATCGACTTGACGTGCAAACCCTTCTTGCGGACGGCCTTACGCAGCCGCAGGAAGACGATCGGCGATTCCTCTTCGGGTTCCAGCCCAGCCAGCAGAACCGCCGGTGCGTTCTCGAGGTCGGCATAGGTCACCGTCATCGGCTGGCCCGCAACGTGTGCGGCGAGGAAGTCGGCTTCCTCGCCGCTGTGGGCACGGGCGCGGAAGTCGATGTCGTTGGTGCCCAGAATCATTCGGGCGAACTTCGAGTAGGCGTATGCGTCTTCCACGGTTACCCGGCCGCCGACGAGCACTCCGGTGCGTGGCCCGGCCGCGGCCAGGCCGGCGCTCGCCACACCGAGGGCTTCCGACCACGAGGCAGGCCGCTGCGAGCCGTCCCCGTCGCGGATCAGCGGGGTGGTGATGCGGTCACCCTGGGTGGCGTAGGTGAACGCCCAGCGGCCCTTGTCGCAGTTCCACTCCTCGTTGACCTCGGGGTCGTCACCGGCCAAGCGGCGCAGGACTTTTCCGCGGCGGTGGTCGGTGCGCTCCGCGCATCCGCTCGCGCAGTGCTCGCACACACTGGGGCTGGACACCAGGTCGAACGGCCGGGCCCGGAATCGATAGGCCGCGCCGGTGAGTGCCCCGACGGGACAGATCTGCACGGTGTTGCCCGAGTAGTACGACTGGAAAGGCTCGCCGGGGGCGATCCCGACCTGTTGCAGCGCACCGCGTTCGAGCAGCTCGATGAACGGGTCGCCGGCGATCTGCTCGGAGAACCGGGTGCAGCGTGCGCACAACACGCAGCGCTCCCGGTCCAGCAGCACCTCTGAGGAGATATTGATGGGTTTGGGGAAAGTCCGCTTGACGTCTTCGAACCGGGTTTCCGGCCGGCCGTTGGACATCGCCTGGTTCTGCAGAGGGCACT
Organism: uncultured Actinomycetota bacterium; assembly: GCA_963835075.1. GTDB lineage: Bacteria > Actinomycetota > Actinomycetes > Mycobacteriales > Mycobacteriaceae > Mycobacterium. The sequence goes on from CAWIEE010000019.1 coordinate 73,403, forward strand.
CGCCGCCCTTGTCGCATACCGGGCAGTCCAGCGGGTGGTTGATCAGCAGCAGCTCCATCACGCCGTGCTGCGCCTTGTCCGCGGCCTCGGAGGTGTGCTGGGTGCGCACCACCATGTCGGGTGTGCACGTCGTAGTGCACGACGCCAATCGGCTTGCGCTGGCCCTCGACCTCGACCAGGCATTGCCGGCAGGCGCCGACCGGGTCGAGCAGCGGGTGGTCGCAGAACCGGGGATCTGGACACCGATCAGTTCGGCGGCGCGAATCACCAAGGTGCCCTTGGGCACACTGATCTCGACGTCGTCGATGGTGAGGTTCACCATCTCCACAGGGACGGAAGCGCCGGTGGCTCCGGAATCGGTGGTCTGCGTCATCTAGACACCCACCCCTTCCGTGGCCATCAGCGTCGACGCGTGCGGATCGAACGGGCAGCCGCCGGACAGATGGGCGACGTACTCGTCGCGGAAGAATTTGATCGACGAGATGATCGGGCTGGCGGCGCCGTCGCCCAACGCGCAGAACGACTTTCCGTAAGATGGTGTCGGAGATGTCCAGCAGCTTCTGGATGTCGGCCTCGGTGCCCGCTCCGGTTTCGAGGCGTTCGTAGATCTGCGCCAGCCAGTAGGTGCCCTCGCGGCACGGCGTGCACTTGCCACACGATTCATGCGCGTAGAACTCGGTCCACCGGCGCACCGCGCGCACCACACAGGTGGTCTCGTCGAAGATCTGCAATGCCTTGGTGCCCAGCATCGACCCAACCCCTGCCATGCCCTCGTAATCCAGTGGTATGTCGAGGTGTTCGTCAGTCAGCAGGGGTGTCGACGAGCCGCCCGGCGTCCAGAATTTCAGGGAGTGTCCGGCGCGGACACCGCCGGCGTAGTCGAGCAGTTCGCGCAACGTGATTCCTAGCGGCGCCTCGTATTGCCCGGGGGTCGTGACGTGACCGGACAGCGAGTACAGCGTGAAACCGGGCGACTTCTCGGTGCCCATCGACCGGAACCAGTCCACACCGTTGAGCAGAATCGGTGGCACGCTGGCGATGGACTCCACGTTGTTGACCACGGTGGGGGAGGCGTAAAGGCCGGCGACGGCGGGGAAAGGAGGGCGTAGCCGCGGCTGCCCTCGCCGCCCTTCCAGCGAGTCCAGTAGCGCGGTCTCCTCGCCGCAGATATAGGCGCCCGCCCCTGCATGCACGATCAGCTCCAGATCGAAACCCGACCCTTTGATGTTGGTGCCCAGGTAGCCCGCTTCATAGGCCTCGGCGACTGCGGCCTGTAGTCGGCGCAGCACCGGCAGGACTTCGCCGCGGACGTAGATGAAGGCATGATGTGCCCGGATCGCGTACGCCGCGATGATGACACCCTCGACCAGGAAGTGCGGCGTCGTCAGCATCAGCGGGATGTCTTTGCACGTACCGGGTTCCGACTCGTCGGCGTTGACCACCAGGTACTTCGGCTTGGCGCCTGCGCCCGTGTCGTCCTGCGGAATGAAGGACCATTTGGTCCCCGTCGGGAAGCCTGCACCGCCGCGGCCCCGCAGACCCGAATCCTTCACCAGTGCAATGACATCGTCGGGAGCCATCCCGAGGGCGCGGTCGAGCGCGCGGTAGCCGTCGTGGCGGCGGTAAGTGTCCATCGACCAGGGCTCGGGCTCGTCCCAGAACCGGCTCAGGACGGGAGTCAGTGGCGTCATTTCTTGGATTCCGTTGCGTCCGGATCGGTTTCGGGCTCGTTGGGCTCGGCGGGCACGCTGGCAGACGGTGCCTCCATGCCCTTTTCCTTCGCGATCCGTAGTCCGGCCAGCGTCGCGTCCCCCGCAGACGTCTGCGTGGCGGCGGCCTCTGGATCGGGCAGACCGGCAAGGACTCTCGAGGTCTCCTTGAAGGTGCACAACGGCGCACCGCGGGTCGGCAGGGGTGGCTGGCCCGCGCGCAGTTCGTCGACGAGGTCGCGGGCCGACGACGGTGTCTGGTTGTCGAAGAACTCCCAGTTGACCATCACGACCGGTGCGTAGTCACATGCGGCATTGCACTCGATGTGCTCGAGCGTGACGCTTGGCCCTCCATCAACGGACTCGGACGTCTCGCCCGCGTGAAGGCCCAGATGATCCTGCAGCGCTTCGAGAATCGCGTCGCCGCCCATGATCGCGCACAGCGTGTTGGTGCACACCCCGACCAGATACTCACCCGTCGGCGTGCGGCGGTACATCGAGTAGAAGGTGGCCACCGCGGTGACTTCGGCGTCGGTCAATCCCAGCTGTCGCGCGCAGAAGGCGATGCCCGCAGAGGTGAGGCAGCCATCTTCGGACTGCACGAGGTGCAGCAACGGCAACAACGCCGACCGGCCCTGCGGATAGCGGGCGATGACACCTTGGGCGTCGGCGGCCAGACGCGCTTGGACGTCGGCCGGATAGGTTTTGGGTCCGTGGATGGGTGGGCCGGGCTCATCTGGCCGCTGGCCCAGCTCGAGAAGATACTCAACGCTGCCCTCGCCTCTTCGCGCAAGCGCTCATCAGCAGTCTACGTCTCCGCAGTCAAGCGCTCATCAGGTCCACGCCCCCCATCACCGGGTCGATGGACGCCACGGCGGTGATGGCGTCGGCGACCATGCCGCCCTCGCACATGGCCGCCACGGCCTGGAGGTTGTTGAACGACGGATCGCGGTAGTGCACCCGGTAGGGACGGGTGCCGCCGTCGGAGACCATGTGCGACACCAAGCTCTCCGCGCGGCGACTCGACCGCGGTATAGACCTGGCCTGCGGGGACCCGGATGCCCTCGGTGACGAGCTTGAAGTGGTGGATCAGCCCCTCCATCGAATGGCCCATGATCTTGGCGATGTGTTCGGGCGAATTGCCGAGCCCGTCGGGCCCCAGCTTGAGGTCGGCGGGCCATGCCAGCTTCTTGTCCTGGATCATCACCGGTCCCGGGCTGCAGTTTGTCGAGGCACTGTTCGATGATCTTCAGCGACTCGTGCATCTCCTTGACCCGGATCAGATAGCGGCCGTAGGAATCACAACCGTCGTCGGTGATGACGTCGAACTCGTAGTTCTCGTATCCGCAGTACGGCTGCGACCTGCGTAGGTCGTGCGGGAGGCCGGTGGACCGCAGGCACGGGCCGGTGATTCCCAGCGCCATGCACCCGGTCAGATCCAGGTAGCCGATGCCCTGAGTGCGGGCCTTCCAGATGTAGTTCTCGCTGAGCAAGTCCTCGAGATCCTTCAGCCGCTTGGGCATCAGCTTGAGCATGTCGCGGATCTGCGGGACGGCCTCGTCGGGTAGGTCCATCGCCACGCCGCCGGGCCGGATGTAGGCGTTGTTCATCCGCAGGCCGGTGATGGTCTCGAAGATCGACAGGATCTGCTCGCGCTCGCGGAACCCGTAGAACATGGCGCCCATCGAGCCCAGCTCCATGCCGCCGGTGGCCAGCGCGACGAGGTGGCTGGAGATGCGGTTGAGCTCCATCATCATCACGCGGATGACGCTCGCGCGTTCTGGGATGTCCTCGGTGACGCCGAGCAGTTTTTCGACGCCCAAGCAATACACCGTCTCGTTGAAAAGCGGTGAAAGGTAATCCATTCGGGTCACGAAGGTGACGCCCTGCGTCCAGTTGCGGAACTCGAGGTTCTTCTCGATGCCGGTGTGCAGATAGCCGATACCGCAGCGGATCTCGACGATCGTCTCGCCCTCGATCTCCAGGATCAGTCGCAGCACCCCGTGCGTGGAGGGATGCTGCGGGCCCATGTTGACGACGATCCTTTCGCCGACATGCGATGCGCTTTCGCGCGCGGCCGCGACGACCTGGTCCCAGTCCTGGCCGCCGACGACGACCACCTTTTCGGAGCCGCCCGACTCGGGCGGGTTCAGGGATGTGCTCATCAGTTGTAGGACCTCCGCTGATCGGGCGGTGGGATCTCGGCGCCGTGGTATTCCACCGGTATGCCGCCCAACGGGTAGTCCTTGCGCTGCGGGTGTCCGACCCAGTCGTCGGGCATTTCAATGCGGGTCAGCGCGGGATGACCGTCGAAGATGATGCCGAAGAAGTCGTATGTCTCCCGCTCGTGCCAGTCGACGGTTGGATACACCGAGTACAGCGACGGGATGTGCGGGTCGGCGTCGGGTGTGGCGACCTCGATACGGATGCGGCGATTGTGGGTGATCGACATCAGCGGATAAACAGCGTGCAGCTCACGTCCGCTGTCGTCGGGGTAGTGCACGCCGCTGACGCCCAGGCACAGCTCGAACCGCAGCCCCTGGTCGTCGCGCAACGCTTGCGCCACGGCGGGCAGCTGCTCGCGCCGAACCTCCAGCGTCAGTTCGTCGCGGTAGACCACCACCCGCTCGATGGATGCGACGTAGTTGTCCTCGCCGAGAACGCCTGCCAGTTTGTCGACGACGTCGTCGAAATAGCCGCCGTACGGCCGCGGCGAGCTCCCGGGCAGCTCCACCGGGCGGACGAGGCGGCCGTAGCCGGACGTGTCACCGCTGCCTTTGGCCCCGAACATGCCGCGGCGTACACCGATGACCTCGGGAGCTTCGTTCTGGGAGTCTGATCCGTTCTGGCTCACGGTTGTCTGTTCTTCGCCCGAGTGGCTCGTCACCGCAGCAGCCCTTTGAGCTCGATGGTCGGGGTCACCGCCAGTGCCGCCTGCTCGGCTTCGCGGATCGCCTCCTCGCGGTTGACGCCGAGCGGCATCTGTTGAATCTTGTCGTGCAGCTTGAGGATTGCGTGCAACAGCATCTCAGGGCGCGGCGGGCATCCGGGTAGGTAGATGTCGACGGGCACCACGTGGTCGACGCCCTGGACGATCGCGTAGTTATTGAACATGCCACCGGACGAGGCGCACACACCCATCGCCAGCACCCACTTGGGTTCGGCCATCTGGTCGTAGATCTGGCGCAGCACCGGTGCCATCTTCTGGCTCACCCGGCCCGCGACGATCATCAGGTCGGCCTGTCGCGGCGTCGCCGAGAACCGCTCCATGCCGAACCGCGAGATGTCGAATCGGGGTCCGGCCGTCGCCATCATCTCGATCGCGCAGCAGGCCAGGCCGAAGGTCGCGGGCCACAGAGAGCCCTTGCGGATGTAGCCGGCCACCTTCTCGACCGTCGAGAGCAGGATGCCGCCGGGCAGCTTCTCCTCTAATCCCATGTCAGGCCTCCCCGCCGCCACACATAGGCGTAGGCCACGAACACCACGACCATGAACAGAAGCATCTCTACCAGCGCAAACATCCCGAGGCTGTCGAACGCCACCGCCCACGGATAGAGGAAGACGATCTCGATGTCGAAGATGATGAACAACATCGCCGTCAGGTAGTACTTGATCGGAAATCGCTGGCCCGCCGAATGCGCGCTGGCCATCTCGGGCACCGGCTCGATGCCGCACTCGTAGGCCTCGAGCTTGGAGTGGTTATAGCGGCGCGGGCCGACCAACAGAGCAATGCCGACCGACCCGATCGCGAACGCCGCCGCGATCGCGCCGAGCACCAATATTGGGGTGTACAAATCCATACCGAGCAAACGCTCCCTCGTGGGCTGTCCATGTGAGCTTACCCACACCCTAGCGGGCTTTATGACGGGTGCCACGAATTTTGGTTAGAGTCGCTATTAGCTGCCTGCAGCCATGTTGGCGTGCCTCGGAAACGAAACTGCGCCAATAGATTTGGCGTTTTCGCCTACTGCACCGGTGCGCGCAGCAGTCCCACCACGGCGTCACCCAAACGGATCGGGTCAATCGGGTGGGGAACCGCGGCTTCCGCCCGCGACCAACTGGCCAGCCAAGCGTCGTCCGGACGTCCGGTGAGCACCAGGATCGGTGGGCAGGCGGCGATCTCGTCCTTGAGCTGTTTGGCGATCCCCATTCCGCCGGTCGGCGTGGCCTCCCCGTCGAGGATGACCAGATCGAATCCACCCTCGTCCATCAGTCGGATCACCATCGGACCGGTGGCGACCTCGACATAGCTGAGTTCCGGCAAATCCGGGTCGACGCGCTTGCCGAGCGCCAGCTGAACCTGCTCGCGGGTCCTTGGGTTGTCGCTGTAGACGAGGATGCGCAACGGGCTGGACGGCTGGGTCATGCGCCAGATGCTATCCGCGCCGGAACACGACGTCGCCGGAAATCGTCGCCTTGTCAGGGATCATCCCCATCAGGTTGCCGTCGACGCCGAATTCCTTACGGTCGATGGTGGCTTCCGCGGTGATTCGCACCGTACCGTCGTCGAGCACCGCGACCTTCGTCCGCAGAGGCAACGGCGCAGCGGTGCCCTTGACGGTGAGTTGTGCTCGCAGGTCGACGATGTCGCCGTCGATGCCCTCAGCGCTGGTGACCACCACACTGATGTCCGGAAACTTCTCGACTTCCAAGAAGTCCGCTGAGCGAAGGTGGTCGTCGCGCTTGCGTATCTTGGTGTCCACCGAGGCGGCCTTGATGTCGATGCGACCGAAAACCGTTTGAGTGTCTGTTATTTGGCCGTCGCCGCTGAACTCCGCGAAGTGGCCCTTGACCGGGGCCACGCCCCACATCGACTTGGCCTTGAACCCAATCGACGACCGGCCCGGATCGATGGTCCAGACGCCGACGGATGCAGGATTGCTCAGAAGTTCCTGTGTGCTTGCCATGTCACCTTCGCTGTGAATCGGTCGACTCCAGCAGCGGGGCCATCTCCGCCGGGTCGAAGTACTCGTCGATGCGACTGATCAAACCGTTGGCAGCCAACTTGATCACGATGCAGACCCGCATCGCGATCGATCCGCCGTTGCGGCAATGCGCGTGCAGGATGTGCTGCTGCACGAAGCCGCCGTCGAACAACTGGCGGTCGAGGATCTCGTAGCGTCGCTCCGTGGTCCGCTTGATGAACCAATAGATCACCCGTAGCGCCCGCGGCCGGTCGTTGTCCTCGCGGTCGCCGGAGTGCCAAACCAGGACGTCGTCATCCCAGAGTCGCTCGATATACGCGGTGTCGGCGCGTTCGATCGCGTCGAACAGGCGATCGGCCACGTCGGCAACGGCCTCGGCGTCGGTCACAGACATCAGCGCCTCCTCACAACCGATGGTGCACCACGCCGGTGTCGCGACGGTGTCCGGGGGTCGACCTCCAGTTGGGCGCTGGACGTGTCTAAGGAGTCCAGGCGGGCGAGCGGCCGAGGTGACGAAGTACGCGGTCAAGGTCGCTGTCGTCCTCGCCTGCCGCGATTGCTGGGCGCGAAGGGGAAGCCAGGTTCAGCGCGGAAGTCGCCGTCGGGAACGGCGAAGACCAGCGGCAGCACTGCGGAGATCACGTCGGCGGGCAGCGTGAACGGTGCGTCGATCGACCGCGCAACGTCCCAGCCGTGCACGACGTAGTCGACGAAGTGGAAGCCGACGGCCTGCGAGCCAGGGGCTGCGGCGCCGGGGCCGAATTCGGAAAGTGCGAAGGACGCGGCGAGCACATCGTCGTCGGCGAACGCTTCGAGGAGGTCGGCCGCGGCCGCAGCGTAGGTGCCTGCGGGGTCGATCGCCACGGCGTCGGCCACGGTCGCGACATCCCAGTGGGCAGGGTTGGCGCCATCGCCCCTGGCCGCCGCGGCGAATCCGTGGTGCTGCACGGTCATATGCGCCAGCAGGTTGGACAAATTCCAGCCATCGCACGGTGTCGCGCGGTGCAAGTCTTTCGGGGTGACGCGGTTGACGAGGTCGACGGAGGCCATCACCGCGGTGTGGTGGACGGGACGGATGTCGTGATTAGTAAGCATATATAGATCATATGCATCTGCTTACGATCGGTCAATGTTTAGTATCCCGGTGTGACCTCACGGCGCAAGCGGCCCGACCTCGCCGCCATGCTCGCGCCGCTGATCCGCGAAATGATCGCCGCCGAACTTCCGGTGCTCGAGGCACATGGGCTGTCGATGTGGGGCTACAGCGTGCTGCTCGCCCTCGACCGGTCGGCGATCCGCACCCAGGCCGCGCTCGCGGAAGCGATCGGCGCGGACAAGACACGCATCATCGCCATCCTTGACGAGCTCCAGCAGAGCGGTCTGATCGAACGGGTTGCAGACCCAGAGGACCGGCGCGCACGGCTACTGGCGATCACCACGGAGGGGCACAGGGTGAAGGAGGCCACGCAGGAGGCGATCCAGCGCGGTGAGGAGCGCTGGCTCGGAACGCTTTCGGCCACCGACCGCGCCGTGTTCCTGCGGGTGCTTCAGCAGCTGTCGAGCCAATCCTGACGCCATCGATCCGCGATTTCTGCACCAGGGCGGTGAATCGGCTGGATTGACGACCTTGGTGCAGAAATCGGCGCCACCGGTCGTCACGGCTGGTCGTAGCCGGGGTGGGCGACCGCCAGCCGCTGGCGGACCAGCGCGCGCAGCGTCGGCAGCACATCGCCCGCGCGGTCGTCCACCGTTCCGGCGCGGATGGCTGCCGCCAGCTGTGTTTCGTCGGCGAATCCGAGATCGGCCAGCCGCCCGGTGACCGCCTCGGCCGAGTCATCCGTCAGCTCTCGCTCGACGATGCGCAGCACGTTGGCGGCGACGCGCGCGTGGAAGTTGACCCGGCCCTCGGTCGAGGATCGCACGTCGTTGTCGAGGAAGTCGGCGACTGCCGCGACGAGTTCGGCCGCGGTCGGCCGTCCATACAGCCAGCTCACTTCGGGCCGCCTCCCTCCAGCAGATCCAGCACGTCCCATTCGGTTTCGCTGACGCGACGGCCGATCGCGGCCAGTTCCACCGACCGGCTCTGCCCGGACAGATGCCGCTCGGCCTGGAACCGGCAGATGACTCCCCACCGCAGAGTGGCCACCGTCAGCCACCATCGAAATGTGTCGCGGTTGACGGGTTGACCCGCGGCGACTTCGTAGGCCGACAGGAAGCTTTCGACACTGCCAAGGCCGCCAGCGCCGAGATGCTCGGGCGCGCCGAAGCGCCAGGCCCTGATGCAGAACCAGGCCAGGTCCTCGTATACCTCGCCGATGTGCACCAACTCCCAGTCCAGCACCGCCGCAAGACCGGATTCGTCGACGATCAGGTTTCCCATCCGAAAGTCCCCGTGCACCAGTCGCTGCGGCGACGGCGCCGGCCGGTGCCCGGCCAGCCAGCGAAACGCCCACTCGAATGTGGCCGTCGTGTCGCCCATTTCGTCCAGCCGTTGCCGCCACTCGGTGAGCTGGTCGACGTCGGTCAGTCCGACCCCGTCCGGGTCGACGCGATGGATGGCAGCAAGCGCCTGCGCGCACTGCTGCAGCAGCCGCTCGCGACTGGAGTCGTCGAGGGTGCGCTGGATTCTCCTGACGATCGTCTCTCCGTCGATCGCGTTGCAGATGAGATACGGATTACCCAGTGCCGCGGGGGAATTGTCTGCGGCCAGGATGTGTGGGACGGGGGCGCCCGCCGCCGCAGCGCGCTGCTGCACCGCGGCCTCGAGTTCCATGCCTGCGTGCACGTCGTCCGGAGGGCCGGTGCGCAGGATCAATGCCCGACGCGAGTCTGCCATCGCGTCGAACGCCCACGTGGTGCGGCTCGCGCCGCCGGTGAGCGTGCGCAGGTTCTCGACGGTGACCGTGCCACCGAGCACCGGGCGCAGCACCGTCGCCAACGCTGCGGCCAACGCCTCGCTCAACGCTTGCCGAACCCGAAGAGGCGCTGGGCCACCCGGCGGATCTGGATCTCCTCTGCGCCCTCGGTGATGCGGTAGCGGCGGTGGTGTCGGTAGATGTGCTCGAACGGCTCGTGGCGGCTGTAGCCGATACCGCCGAACACTTGCATCGCGCGGTCAGCGGCCTCGCATACCAGTCGATTGGCGCGGTAGTTGGCCATCGAGACCTTGTCGGAAACCTCCATGTGGTGGTTGCCGTCAAGCTGGGTTGCCGCGTACCGGACGAGTAGCCGCACCATCTGGGCCTCGGTCTGCAGCTCCACCAACGGCCACTGCACGGCCTGGTTGACAGCCAACGGCTTGCCGAAGACGGTGCGTTCGTTGGCATAGGCGACCGCGCGGTCGATGCAGTATTGCGCTGCGCCCAGGCTGCTGGCCGCCTGTCGAATCCTGTTCTCGTGCAGGAAGGTTTGGCCAACCTCGAGGCCGCGGTCCACCTCGCCGAGCACCGCGTCGCCTGGCACGCGGGCGTCCTTGAGTTCAACTTCGCCGTGGTCAGTCGGCATGTTGAACGTCCACCAGTAGTACGGCACGGTGAAGCCCGGTGTGTCGGTCGGTACCAGGAACGCGGTGATGCCGCGGGCCTGGCCCGGCTCCCCGGAGGTCCGCGCGAACACCAGGTCGTGAGTGGCGCGATGCACGCCGGTGTTGAACCGCTTGGCGCCGTTGATGACCCAGCCGTCGCCGTCGGGTTCGGCCCGGGTCTCGAGCCAAGTGGCGTCCGACCCGTGTTTCGGCTCGGTCAGCCCAAACGCCATCGAACGTTCGCCGGTGATCAGCGCCTCGGTCCACTCGGCCTTCTGCGCGTCGGTGCCGAACCGGTCCATCATGATGACCTGCGGGAAGTTGCCGACGATCGACGACTCGTCCTGCAGGTCGTTGTGCAGCCCGAGTCCCTTGTGCGCCAGATGTTCCCGGATGACGGCCATGTCGACGTTGGTGCCGTCGCGACCTCCGAACTGCGACGGCAGGCCGTAGCGCAGCCAGCCGGCTTTGTCGGCGCGTTTGCGCATCTCGCCGAGAAGGTCCTCCCATTCCCGCCGCGGGATGCCGTCGTGCTCCCAGTCCGTGCGGGCGTATCTCGCGACGCTGGTCGAAGTACTGCATGTGTTCGCGTTCCAGCGGTTTGATCTCGGCCTCGATGAACGCGTCCATCTCGGCGAGCAGTCCCGGAAGGTGCTCTGGGAGAGTGAAATCCACGTGATTCTCCTTTGTCAGAACCCGTACAGCGTCTTCTTCCAAATCCTCGACAGCGTGGCGATGGCGTCCTCGTCGCTGATCTCGAGGCCGAGGCCAGAGGTGCCGACGAAGACGGTGGTGAAGTTCTCGAACAGCAGCGCGATAGCCGCCGCGGTGTGCTCGGGATGAAGCTCGTCGCCAAATCCCTGCTCCTGGGCCCTGCGCACCGATGCGGCGACGATGTCCATTCCGAATCGCCGGAATTCGTTCTGCACGGCGGCGAATCGCGGTTGGGTCGCGGCCAACTGCGCGGCGGCGATCATGATGCCGATGTTCTGCTTGAACATGTTCCAGTAGCCGGTGACGACCGAAGTGAAGAACGCGTCGTCATCGGGTGAGTCCGGGAGGTGAAGGCTGCGCCCCGGCGGTGTGACGACCTCGTGCAGGAACGACTCGGCCAGCGCTGCCAGCAGGTCCTCCTTGTCCGCGAAGTAGCGGTAGAACACCGCAGGCGATTTGCCAGCTGCCGAGGTGATGTCCGCCAACGTGGTGCCGTGAAACCCGCGCTCGGCGAATAGCTTGCGGGCCGCCAGCTCGATGGCCTGCCTGGTCTGGCGGCCTTTGGCGCTGAGCGTCCCCGATGTCGGAGTTGGCATTTCGTCTACTCGCCGAGGATGCGGTCGCCCGCGCGAAGCAATGAGCTCGGCAGGTCGTGGCCGACGACGTCCTGCGCTACTCGGGCCGCTGCGATCGCGGCTTGCAGGTCGACGTCGACGTGAATTCCGCTGTCCCGCAACAGATAGACAAGATCCTCTGTGGCGATGTTGCCGCTGGCGCCAGGGGCGAACGGGCAGCCGCCGAGTCCGCCGACCGATGCGTCCAGCCGGGTGACTCCGGAAGCGACCGCAGCGTAGGCACTGGCAAGACCTGCGCCGCGGGTGTTGTGGAAGTGCGCGCCAAGCGGGGTGTCCCCGATGAGCGGGCGAACAATGGCGATCAGATCGCTGACCCGCCGCGGGGTGGTGGTGCCGATGGTGTCGGCGATCGCGAGCCGGTCGACGTCTCGGTTGACGCTCTCGGTGACGATGTCGAGAACGCGCTGCGGGGGTGTCGGGCCGTCGAACGGGCAGTCCCACGCGGTGGCGACGATCACCTCGACCGAGCCGCCGCTGTCGTGGGCGATCGCGACGATTTCGGCGATAAGTGCGGTCGCCTCCGCCGTGGTGCGCCCGACGTTCGACCTGCTGTGCCCGTCGGCCGCGGACACCACGTATTCGATCGAGTGCAGGCCCGCCGCGATCGCGCGCTTGGCGCCGTTCGGACTGGCGACCAACGCGGAGAACTCGATGTGGTCGAACCGGTGAAGTTCGGCAGCCAATTCGGCTGCGTCGGCCAGCGCGGGCACCTTTGACGGCGAGACGAAGGCCGTCGCCTCCATTTCCCGCACGCCGGTCGCGGCCACCGCGGCGAGCAGTTCGAGTTTGGCGGACAACGGGATTGGGTCCTCGATCTGCAGCCCGTCCCGCAGCGAAACGTCGCGGATGTCGACATGTGTTGGTAGTTCGGTCATATCACGCCCTCCGCCCGCAGCGCAGCGATCTCTTCGTCGGTCTTGCCCAGTAGCTCGCGGTAGATCTCGTCGTTGTGTTGTCCCGGTCGGGCAGGCCCGGCGTTGCGGATGGTTCCCGGTGTCTGCGACAAGCACCGGCACGATACCGGGGCCCTTGACGTTTCGTTCGATGCGTTCGTCCCAGTGATCGGCGATCATCCCGCGCGACTGCAGCTGGGGATCGTCGACCACTTCTGCGACGGTGTTGATCGGCCCGCTGATAACCCCAGCGGCACCCAATGTGGAGATGATGTCGGCGGGCTGACGCACCGCGGCCCAGTCGCCGATGATCTTGTCCAACTCGTCCTGATTACGCCCGCGCGCAACGTGATTGACGAACCGGTCATCGGTCGCCAGCTCCGGTTGGCCCATCGCTGCGCACAGCCGGCGGAACACTGTGTCCTGGTTGGCGGCGATCACCACCCAGCTACCGTCGGCGGTCGGATAGATGTTCGACGGCGCGATGCCGTCGAGTCGGGTGCCGGAGGGGCCACGGACCACACCCCCGATGTCGTAGTCGGGGATGGTGGATTCCTGAACGGCCAAACAGGATTCGGTGAGCGCGGCGTCGACCACCTGCCCGTCGCCGGTCACGGAGCGCCGGTAGAGCGCGGCCAGTGCGCCCTGCGCTGCGAACATGCCCGCCAGGCTGTCGCCGAGCGACAGAGCCAACCGCGGTGGCGGGCCGCCGGGAAAGCCATTCATGTGCCGCAGTCCGCTGGCCGCTTCGGCCACCGATGCGTAGCCGGCCTTGTGCGCTTCGGGGCCGGTCTGTCCGTAGCCGGAGACGCGGACCAGGATGATGCCGCGGTTGCGTTCGCGCAGCACGTCGTAGCCGAGGTTCCACTTCTCCAGCGTGCCTGGCCGGAAGTTCTCCACGATGACGTCGGATTTCTCGACTAGATCGAGAAACAACTCGCGGCCCTTGGGTTCGCGCAAGTTCAGCGTCACGGCTTTCTTGTTGCGTGCGTGCACCGTCCAGAAGAAGTGATGGCCGTCGAGTTCGGCCTGGCCCCACGTGCGCAACGGGTCGGGCGCCCCTGGCGGCTCGACCTTGATCACCTCGGCGCCCATGTCGCCGAGCAGCCGTCCCGCAAACGGACCCGAGATCAGCGTGCCGACCTCGATCACGCGGATGCCGTCCAGCGGGCCGGTCACACTCATTGGGAGAATCCGTGCCTTTGCAGCCAGTCCGTCACGACGCCGACGGCCTGGCGCAGCGTGCCGCGTTGGTCCGGTCCGGAGTAGTAGTGGTTGGCGCCGGGGATTTCATGCATCTCCTTGTCAGGATGTCCGATCGCCTCGAATAGCCGGTGGGTATGGCTGGGCGTGCACGCGTCGTCGGCGCGGTTGCCGATGACAAGGGTGGGCACCGCGATATCGGGTCCGCACTGCACGGCGTCACCGTTGGCGTCGTCGTAGCTCCACTGGGAGAGCCAGCTGCGCAGGGTGCAGAACCGGGCGAGCCCGACCGAGCTGTTGTTCACCACCTGAGGATCACCCAGATAGCAGGTTCCCGGGGCGCGTTCGTTGGGATCGACCGCCGGGTCAAGCCAGCGGGGGTCGGCCATGGTGCCGTGCACGACGAACCCGAACTCGTCGTCGGGGCGCCCGGCGGCCTTGAGTTCGGCGAGCTTTTCTTTGACCCACTTGGTGATTCGCCGGTTGCGTGCGATCTGCGCCTCGCGGTAGCGCGCCAGGAACTCCCGCGTGTAGGGCGGCTGGTTGGGATTGTCGGGGTTGTACAGGTCCAGTTCGAAGTCCCGCTTGGACGGATCGGATTCGTCGATGATCGACGCGTCCATCCACTCGGTCATCGTGCCGTGGCGGCTGACGTGGGCGGCCAGCAGCATGATGCCGTCGGCAGGGATCAGACCGAGCTTGGTCAGGTCTGGCCCGTCGCCCGACGGGCTCGCGGTGACCGTCGGGTGCTGCGCCTGCTGTTGGTAGAACACCGACAGTGAGCCGCCGCCGCTCCACCCGGCCAGCACCACCTTGTCGTAGCCCAGGCGGTTCTTGGCGTCCTTGATGCACTCGCCGAGATCCTCGACGACCTTCTCCATCAACAGCGCGGAGTCGGTGCCGCGGAAGCGGCTGTTGCAGTAGATGACGTGGTGGCCGGCGCGGGCCAGCGCGTTGATCATCGGCAGGTAGGCGCCGCCGCCGATGGGGTGCATGAACACCAGCACCGTGTCCGACGGCCTGGTCTTCGGTCGCAGCAGATAGCTCTCCAGCACGACAAGGTCTGCGACCCCGCCATAGACGTCACGCACACCTGAAGTGTTCTGGTAGGCAACCAGATACGGGATGCGGTCGTACTCGAACTTGACGGGCGCCTCGGTGGTAGTCATCAGTACTCTCGCTTCTTCGCGCAAGCGCTCATCAGTGTTGCCCCAAATCGTTGGCCAGTACTTCGGCGGACGGCGTCAGTCGGCGGCGCGTATCGATGGCGATCACCGACCAGTCGACCTTGTCGTACTCGTCGAACTTGCGCCGCGCCCGCTCCCGCGCCTTCTCGGGCGCACCGTGGTGAACGCCTTGCGGCGCATGCGAAATGAGGCCAGGCGGCATCGGGATGCCGTAGAGCGAGCCGCCGTGGAAGAACGCGATCTCGTCGTAGTCGACGTTGCGGTGATACCAGGGTGTGCGCTCGGTGCCCGGCACACCCTCGGCGGGTTTGGGCAGGAAGTTCATCACATAGACGCCGGTGGCCTCCATGAACAGGTGCACGGTTGGCGGGAGGTGCACGCTGTTCGAGGTCACCACGTTGTAGTCGTCAATATTGAAGGTGAATGCGAAGTTGTCGCCGCGCCACCCCTCGACGTCGAGCGGATGATGTTGGTAGAAAAGCGATGTCGGCCCGCCCTCATGGACCAGCCGGACTTCGTACTCGTCGCGGCCGTCATCGTCGATGGGTGCCGGTTCGGGGATTGTCGCCTGCGACGGGTCGAACGGGAAGTGCCGCCCCATGTAACCGGGCGGTGGTACCCGGAACTCGTCGGTGGACTGAATGAGAAGAAGAGTGGACGCTCCAGCTTCTCCGGTGTCGGGCACCTGCCGCCATGTGCACGCCTTGGGTATGTACATCCAGTCGCCCTCCCGGTAGCGCAGCGGCCCGAACTCGGTCTCCAGCACGCCGGAGCCCGTGTGCACGAAGCTCAGCAGGTCGCCGTCGACGTAGCGCACGAAGAACGGCATCTCCTCGGTGCGCCGGGACAGCGACACCTGGCAGTCGGCATTGGAGAACAGCAGCAGCGGGCCACCGCGCGCGTCGGTCGCGTCGGACGGTTTGAGCTCGCTGGCGAGCACGTCGACCGGCCGCAGCGGGCCCACCGACCGGTAGGCGGTCGGGTCATTGCGGCGATAGATGTTCGCGGTGCGGCCGGTGAATCCGCCGCGCCCCAGCTCGTCGTCCTTCAGGCCGTCCAGATCGGCGTGCAGACGCTTGGGTGTGCGGCCTTTGCGCAGGTGAACAAAGGATTCCATGATGGGCTCCATCGACGGTGACGGCGGGTACGCGCTGCAGAACTGAAAGTGATGTTAGTTTTACTTTTGGTATCGCGTCAACGGTCAATCGGTCAGATCGACGCGGATCGTGAGCAGGTTCGTGCCGAAGGTCCGCACGCCGAAGCTGTTGAACTGTGGCAGCTCGTGCAGTCGCGCCTGGGGGTCGTCGTCCGGAACGAGGTGGGCCGTGCCGCTGTGCCATCGGCCGCGCAGCCGCACCCGGACGTTGGGGTTCGCCTCGATGTTCTTGACGTACTGCGATCTGTCCCCGAATTCCGAGACGAACCAGAACTGGTCGCCGACCCGGCTGCCGCCAAGAGGAGTGCGCCGGGGTTCACCCGACTTGCGTCCCGTCGTCTCCAGCAGTGTCTGCATTGGATTTCGCCGCATCAGCGGGTTGGCCACTCGCTTCTGAAAGAGGTTGGTAAAGCGGTCACGTGCGTCGTTGGCCATGGGATTCCTTTCACACCATTGCGGTCCGTGACACCTTCATACCCAATGTGAGCGCGCCCGCGAGTTCGCGGCTGGTGTCGTAATCGAACACCACGTGGCCGCAGATCACGTCGACATCGCGTTTGATCCGCTGCAACGGGTTGTCGAGGAAGTGGGCGCTGGCCCCGGACGCCTCGAGAAGGTCGGCGATCACCGCCCTCGACTCGTGCACGATGTGTGCGGCCGCCAGGCGTGCCTCGGCGCGGACCGGCCGTGGCACGGGGTCGCCTGCGGCGACCGTTGTTTCGATCTCACCGACGGTGTCGGCGAGCAGCCCGCGCAGCGCGCGTAGCCGGACCCTCGCCTCGGCGAGGTGGGCCTGCGCGATCGGCTTGTCCTTCTGTGTGACGCCCTCGTAGGCCAGCACACGTTGGGACAGTCGGTCGGTGTAAATGTCGGCCGCGCGTTCGGCACTGCCCAGCGCGGGCATCGCCGCGAGCAATGCCAGGGCGGCCACCATGGGCCACCGGTAGGTGTCTGTGTCGTGCAGCCCCGCGCCAGGCGCCGTCCCTTTGTAGATGTCGGACAGCCGGACCAGCCGGTGGGCGGGGACGAACACGTCGGTGATGACGACGTCGTTGGAGCCGGTGGCGCGCATACCGTCGGTGTGCCAGACGTCTTCGATCTCAAATTCGCCTGCGGGCAATAGCGCAAGGGCGGGGTAGATGCCGGCTGGATCCTCCTCGGAACCACACACTGCACCGACGATGATCCAGTTGCCGTGCATCACCCCGGTGGCCCACGACCACCGGCCCGTCAGCCGAATGCCGTCGCGCGTGGGCACGCCCCGACCGGTGGGTGCCAGGGGAGCGGGTGCCAGGAACGGTCGCGTCGCGAAGGCTTCCTCTTGGGCCCGCTCTCCAAACAGCGCCAGCATCCAGTTGTGTAGCGCGAAGAACCCGATTGTCCACGCACTGGACGCACATCCGTGCGCCATCCGCCGGACGGGATCGAGGATGGCCGGGAAGTCGGCTTGCCTGCCGCCGTAGCGCGCAGGCACGAGCAGTTCGGTGAAGCCCGATGCGTTGAGATCGGCGATCGTGGCCGCGGGAAGCTCGCGAAGCCGCTCGGCGTGCTGCGCACGCTCGGCCAGTCGGGCGACGAACTCCGGGCTGATGGTCGGTGTGGTGGCCGATGCCGCGGACATGCGCGTGACGCTACCATACTTTTTAGTATGGAAATCTGTCACTCAGCGCTTGAGCATGATCTCCAGGAGGCCTTCGCGACGGGCAGACCCGCGGACGCTGGGCTGCGGGCCCGCGAGGTGCAGGAAGCCGATGCCGGCCGCGAAGGTGGCGTTGGCGCGCAGGTCGGCATCGTCAGGGTCGAACCCATAGTCCAGAAAGGCCTGGCGCACCGCCGCCAGCACACGTTGGTCGGCGGCACGCACGCTGGCGGCGGCGTCTTCGTCGGTGCGGGCCCACTCGCGCATCGCCCGTTCCAGCGTCCAGTGTCGGGTACTCACCAGCGCGGACATCATTTCCGAGAGGCGCTCACGCGGTGGAAGACCGGCAAGCTCGCCGAAATGTCGGCGGTCGTCGTCGCGCAACTCGCCCCACGCCTGCACGAGGTCGGCCCGGTATCGCGCGATGTCAGTGAAGTGCCAATAGAAGCTGCCCTTGGTGACTCCAAGGCGACGGCACAGCCGGTCGATCTTGAGCGCCTTGATTCCCTCTTCGGCCAGAATCGCGAAGCCGGCCTGGATCCAGTCGTCGACGGATAGCCGACTGTTAGTCTCGGACTGGGCCCTCACCATGAGGCGCAGCCTACGGCCCGTGACACCGCCGAAAACTGACGCAGACGTCATCTCAGATTTATCACAGGATTGTGACAGTCAGCGCCAGTCGGGGTTCCTCGCGTGCTGGTCACATGTTTTACTGCACACGCACACAACTGAAATTTCTCGGTCCGCTCTACCGCCGTACCGGGCTTAGTCGAGCGGACGCGACAGCGCAGTGAAGAAAATCGCTGCGCTGTCTGGGGACAGCGTGTTACCCGGTAACCGGAAGATGGATGGAATTGCTCTATGAGGTTCGTTGACATGATTCGTGGCCATTGGGCGCGCCGGTTCGCGGTGGCAGCCATCGCGGCAGCCGTCCTGCCTGGCGTGGTCGGCCTAGCCGGAGAGTCCGCCACCGCAGGTGCTTTCTCCCGACCGGGCCTACCCGTCGAGTACCTGATGGTGCCTTCGCCGTCGATGGGCAAGGACATCAAGATCCAGTTCCAGAAGGGCACCGGATCGCATGCGGTGTACCTCCTCGACGGCCTGCGCGCGCAGGACGACTACAACGGGTGGGATATCAACACCCCGGCGTTCGAGTGGTTCTACCAGTCGCCGCTGTCGATCGTCATGCCCGTCGGCGGCCAGTCGAGCTTCTACACCGACTGGTACCAGCCAGCGACCAACAAGGGCCCCACGCAGACGTACAAGTGGGAGACCTTCCTGACCGGCGAGCTGCCACAATGGCTGTCGGCCAATAAGGGAGTGTCGACGGCGGGCAACGCGGCTGTCGGTCTTTCGATGGCCGGTTCGTCGTCGATGATGCTGGCGTTGTACCACCCCAATAATTTCATCTACGCCGGCTCGCTGTCGGGCTTCTTGAACCCCTCCGAGGGCCAGTGGCCGTTCCTGATCAATATGTCGATGGGTGACGCAGGCGGCTTCCATAGCGACGAAATGTGGGGCCCGGCAGAGACCGACCCGGCGTGGCAGCGAAACGACCCAATGGTGCAGATTCCCGCGCTGGTGGCCGCCAACGTCCGCCTCTGGGTGTACTGCGGCAACGGCAAGCCGAATGAGTTGGGTGGCGGTGACCTTCCTGCCACGTTCCTCGAGGGCCTGACGATCCGCACCAACCTCACGTTCCGGGACAACTACATCGCAGCGGGCGGCCACAACGCCGTGTTCAACTTCCCGGAGGCCGGCACGCACAACTGGGCGTACTGGGGTCAGCAGCTTCAGCAGATGAAGCCAGATCTGATCTCGTACCTCCGTTAACCGGCCCACAAGACGCGGAGGCCCCCGACACGCCGTCGGGGGCTTTTGCGTCTGGTGAACAATGAGCCTCATGGTCGCAGTCAATGCTTTGGTCGCACACCAGGACGCGGAAGGGTCGATCACCCTCAAACATGAGGTTGTCGACGAGAGCTTTCTGCCCGAGGGCGATGTGCAGATCGCCGTGGAGTACTCCGGCGTCAACTACAAGGACGCGCTTGCCATCTCCCCTAAGGGTGGTGTGGCGCGCTCCTATCCGCTCATCCCCGGTATCGACGTAGCGGGGACGGTAACCGCGAGCGCATCGGCCGATTTCGCGGTGGGGGACAAGGTCGTCGCCCATGGATACGACATCGGTACCGGCCGCCACGGCGGATATGCCGACACCGCACGCTATCCGGCCGACTACTTGGTCAAGCTCGAGGCGTTGACGACCGCTCAGGCGGCCGCCATCGGCACCGCCGGGTTCACCGCGGCCATGAGCGTCAACGCAATTCGAGCCAACGGCGTCCGCCCGCAGGATGGTGCGGTGCTGGTGACCGGCGCGACCGGCGGAGTGGGCAGTGTCAGCGTCGACCTGTTGGCCGGTCTCGGATACGAAGTGATCGCCTCCACCGGCAAGACCGATGCCCACGACTTCCTGATGCGACTCGGCGCGACCGAGGTGATCGGCAGGCTGCCCGAAGAGGGGGAGAAGATCCGGCCGCTGGGCAAGTCGAGATGGGCAGCGGTCGTCGACAGTGTCGGTGGCGATACCCTGGCCTACGCGTTGAGTACGCTGAATTACGGTGGAGTGGCTGCGATCTCAGGATTGGCCCGGTCGGCGGACCTGCCGACAACGGTGATGCCGTTCATCCTGCGCGGGGTCACCCTTGTCGGCATCGATTCGGTGATGTTGCGGATCGACAAGCGCCGAGAAATGTGGCAGTCGATCGCGACCGAGCTGATGCCGCGTCACCTCGACGACATCACGCACGACATCTCGATCCTCGAAGCGCCCGACACGCTGCGCACGATCATCGGTGGCGGCGTCACCGGGCGCACCAGGGTCGTGGTGCGCGACGGCTTCTAACGGCGAGCAGAGAATAGGCCAAACGTCCCGGTCGGCGATTCCGCCGAATCAAGTGTGAGTGCGAATGTGCGGTTTCATACGCCTCGCCCGGCGTGTCGCGTATGAAACCGCACACCCGATCCGAGCTTCACCCTGCACAGCTCCCGCGCGTGCTACTTCAGCTCGGACGACGACAGGCCGAGCAGTCGGCGGGCCACCACCAGCTGCTGAATCTGCTGGGTGCCCTCGAAGATGTCGAGGATCTTGCTGTCGCGCGCCCACTTCTCCAGCAGGGTTTCCTCGGAATAGCCTGTGGTGCCTGCCATTTCGACCGCCTTCAGGGTGATGTCGCTTGCCACCCTTGCGGCCTTGGCCTTGCCCATCGACGCTTCCTTGGAGTTGGGGATGTTGTTGTCGGCCTGCCACGCCGACCGCACGGTCAGCAGGTAGCCGGCCTCCCAGTCCGCCTCCATTCGGAGGAACTCCGCCGCCGGGGCGCTCTGCGCGTGCGAAGGCTTGTCGTAGGAGATCTCCACGCCTGCGTCGGTGAGGACCTTGCGCAGTTCCTCCAGTGCGGCGCGAGCGATCCCGACCGCCATCGCGGATACCACCGGGCGGGTGTTGTCGAAGGTCTCCATCACCCCGGCGAAGCCCTTGTCCACGTGGATTTCTGGGTCGCCCAACAGGTAGTCCTTCGGGATCCGGACGTTGTCGAAGCGGATCACGGCGGTGTCGGAGGCCTTGATGCCGAGCTTGTGTTCGAGCCGTTCGACCGTGACGCCGGGATGCTCACGCGGCACGATAAACGACTTGATGGCTGCGCGGCCCAGTGACTTGTCCAATGTCGCCCACACCACGATGTGGCTGGCGCGCGAACCTGCGGTGACGAAGATCTTCTCGCCGTTGATCACGTACTCGTCGCCGTCGACTTTGGCGGTTGTCGATACCGCCGCCGAGTCCGAGCCAAAGCTGGGCTCGGTGATCGCCATTGCGGCCCAGACCTTTCCGAGCCGCGCCAGTTGTTCGTCGGTGGCCACGCCGGAGATCGCGGCGTTGCCAAGACCCTGGTAGGGCACCGACAGCATGAGCGCGACGTCGCCCCAGCTGATCTCCAGCACGTTGAGAATTGCGGACATGTTGGCCCCGTTGTGGTTCTCGTCCTTGTCGTCCGCGTCGCGGAACGCTTCGGCGCCGGCGAAGGAGATGGTCTTCGCGTCCGAGATCCCCTCGAACAGGGTGGCCAGCGTGTCGAGCTCGACGGGGTAGGCGTGCTCCTTGAGGTCGTACTTGCGCGAGATCGGCCGCAGCATCTCGGCGGCGCCCTGGTGCGCCTTGTGGATGACGGCGTTCAGCTTCGTGGGAAGTTCCAGATTGATTGCCATGACAGCTCTTTCGTTCGAAGTTAGATAACTACGACGCCCTCGGCGACGCCGATCGCGCGCAAGTCGCGGTACCAGCGTTCGACGGGATGTTCCTTGGTGAAGCCGTGGCCGCCGAGCAACTGCACGCCGTCCAGGCCGATCTGCATGCCCTTGTCGGTGCCCAGCCGCTTGGCCAATGCCGCCTCGCGGGCGAACGGCAGACCCTGCTCGGCGCGCGACGCACCGCGCCAGGTGATGAGCCGCAGGCCGTCGAGTTCGATGGCGATGTTGGCGGTCATGAACGCCACCGCCTGGCGGTGTGCGATCGGCTCGCCGAACGCCTGCCGTTCCTTGATGTAGGGCACCACGTGGTCGAGCACCGCGTGAGCGGTACCAACCGCCAGCGCGGCCCAGCCCAGTCGCGCAAGTGCGATCGCTTCGGAGTAGTCGGCATCCGTCGCGCCGTCCTCGCCGAGCCGCGCACTCAGAGGCACCGACACGTTGTCGAGTTCGACCCTGCCGAGCGCGGCGCCGCGAATGCCCATGCTGGGATCGGCCTTGACGGACACCCCCTGGCTGGACGATTCGACGATGAACAGTGCGGGCTTGCCTGACAGTTGGGCGCCGACGATGAACAGTTCGGCGTCCGCGGCGGCGGGCACCAGCGACTTCACGCCGTTCAGCCGGTATCCGCTGGGTGTGCGCACCGCCGTGGTCTTCAGCGCGGTGGGGTCGAACAGCGCGTGCGGTTCGGTGATGGCCACACAGGCCTGGGGAACGTTGTCACCCGCGAACTCCTGCAGGTACGTAGCCTGCTGGTCTGCGCTGCCCCAATGGGTGAGCGCAGACGCAACGCCTCCTGGCGCCAGGATCGGCAGCGCTAGACCCATGTCGCCGTAGGCGAGCGCCTCGGCGACGAGCGCGTTAGTGACCGCCGAGCGCTGCGCGGCGATGCCGTCGAAATCTTCAGGGATGTTGATGGCGGTGATGCCCAACTCCGCGGCCTTGGCGATCAGGTCCGGCGGATAGCTGGCGGCCTCATCGGCGTCGCGGGCGGCGGGGCGCAGGATTTCTTCGGCGAATTGCTCGACGGTCTCCAGGATCATCTTCTGGTCTTCGTCGGGGGTGAGGTCGAAATAGTCTGCGCCACTGGCCTTTAGCCGGGTCGGTGCCTTGCCGAGGCCTTGGATGCGCTTGAACTGCCGGGTCGACGCGCCGACCGCGGAGAACACCTGCTTAACGCCGTATTTCAGGCTGCGGTTGAGCGGGTCGCGCAGGTTGTAGCGGTCCAGGAATTCCTGCCCGACGATCGGCGTGATCAGCGCCAGCCCGATGTCGGTCGGTGTTCTCTTGTGCCTCTGCAAGCCCACGGCGCTTTCCTTGCCGGAGCGCTTGGGTGGTTTGGAGCCGTTCTTCGACGGCAGGGTGTTGGTCATGTCAGCAGCCTCGCTTGCATTGGGAAGTGCGCTCATACCGAACTGACTTCAGAGTAAGGTATGGGAACTGACTCCAGAGTAAGTTGTTGTGCATTTCACAGCCGGGCCTGGTCGTGGCCCTATTAGCTGGAGGCATCCCGCCGCCGCGATGATTTTTGTCTTACCCAAAGTGCGGCAGGCAAATTCCTTTCTGACGGATCGGGCAATTGGTGTTTGCAGACCGCCTGCGTCGCCTACTCTGCCCGAATGGATCTTCCGCGAGATTCCAGGCAGGTCTCGCGGATGATGCGCGCCCACGCGAACTGGGTGGTGCATGCACGGTTGGAGGACTACCTCGTCGCGGCGAGTGCCGTCACGTCGTCATTGCCGGTGATAGGCCGCTTTCTCGAACCTGTCGGTGGGATGGCCGCGCTGAGCGTGTGGGGCGCCCGCTATCTGCCGGACTTCATGTCGTCGGCGAAACACCGCCTGGGTCCGGGCGCATCCAGCCGACGCGCCGAAGCGTCGGCACTGGCCAGCCTGATGACGGCCGGGCTGTCCGACATCGTGGCCGCCGAGGCGTTGGCCGAACCCTGGTCCATCTCCGATGCAGGTACGCCATGGCGCAATGCCGGTCGACTCCGCCGGTCCGTGTTCCGTGCGTCCGTCCCATACGGCGACGAACCGGGTCAGTTGCTCGACGTGTGGCGCCGCGAAGACCTCGTGGGGCCTGCCCCAGTGCTCGTCTTCCTTCCGGGCGGCGCGTGGATTTTCGGCAGCCGGGCACTGCAAGGCCACGAGTTGATGGCACATCTCGCGGAGTTGGGCTGGGTGTGCTTGTCGGTGCAGTACCGAACAAGCCCCCGTTACCGCTGGCCGCGCCAGATTATCGATGTAAAGGCGGCCATCGCATGGGCGCGCGCCAACGCCGACGAGTACGGCGGTGACCGCAACTTCGTCGCCGTCGCCGGTTGTTCGGCCGGCGGGCACATGGCCAGCCTTGCGGGCCTCACCCCAGGCGAAGAGCAATGGCAGTCCGAGCTGGCGCCGTCGGCAGACACCTCGGTCGACGCGGTCGTGAGTATCTACGGCCGCTATGACTGGGAGGACCGCTCGACATCCGAACGGGCACGGTTCATGGACTTCCTCGAACGCGTGGTGGTCAAGCGTCGCCAATCCCGTAAACCCGCCCTGTTCCGGGATGCGTCGCCGGTGGCCCGTGTGCACGCGGACGCGCCGCCGTTCCTGGTCATCCACGGTTCCAGTGACATGATCATCCCGGTTGGTGAAGCACGCCAATTCGTCGAGCGGCTGCGTGACACGTCAAGCAACCCTGTCGGCTACGTCGAACTACCGGGAGCCGGGCATGGTTTCGATCTCACCGACGGCACCAGGACGAGCGCTGCGGTCCGGGCAATCGGATTGTTCCTGAACCACATTCATCGCCCCCGGCCCGCGCCCGTCGATGCGGCAGGTTAGAACTGGACGGAAACGCTAGTCGGCTGTTGCCAGCAGGTCGTCGAACGCTGCCTGCATGCAGTGGGCATAGTTCGCGGGGTCGGGCAGTGCGCCGCGGTCGGCGGTGACCCCCATCGACACGGTTCCGTTGTAGCTCGCGATGACGTGGAAGAGATTCATCCCCCCGATCAACGGACCGAGGCCGGTGACTCGAACGAGGCGCGCGCCCGCGAAGTAGATCGGCTCCTTCGGGCCCGGCACGTTGCTCACCGTGGTGTTGGCGATGGTCGGGCCGGAGAACGGCATCGTGGTCGCCGCCTTCACCGTCAGGCCCAGCAGCGTCGTCGGCACTAGTCCCGCGAGTTCCATGAGTCGGGTGCCGCTCGACGAATCGGAGTTGTCGCGGAACGCGGCCGATTCGGCGGCGATCGATGCGAGCCGTTCGTGCGGGTCCGCCGAAGTCGTTTCCAGTGACTGCAACCTGCCGAACAACCGGTTGCCACCACCGCCTTGTTCATTGGAGTTCCGGATCGACGAGGGGCAGGCGGCGACTAGTGTCTCTTCCGGCAACTCACCGTGCCCTTCGAGGTAGCGACGAAGAGTCCCACCGACGTATGCAACCGCCACGTCGTTGATCGTCGCTTTCGGCACGCTAGCCTTGATGCGCTGGAAGTCGGCGAGGTCGTGGAAGCGTGCCTCGAAGACTCGATGCGGGGAGACGGAATCGTTGAACCGAGTTGTCGGGGCGAAGATCGAACCTGAACCGCCCCCCAGGGTGGAGGCGATACCGCTGGCCAATTTGCCTGGCAGACTTGTCAATTGGCCGACCGCCCTCAGCGCACTTGGTATCACCACCCTGCTTGCGCGCAACGGATAGAGCGCGCCGTTGATCGCAGATCGTGACACCAGGCTCGCCGTCGACGGCAGTGGGCCTGGCTCCCAAGGTGTTTCGGGAGGGTTGGGCGCGGGCCGTCGGGGGCGAGGTCGTGCATGGCGGCCATCAACTCGACGCTTTCCATCCCGTCGACGACCGAATGGTGCAAATCCAGGCCGATCGCAAACGCTCCTCGCGGAACGCCCGGCACCGAATTCAATCCCTCGATGACAGTCATCTCCCACGGCGGACGGCGAAGGTCGATCTGCCGGGCGTGAATGCGCGCGATTTGGATGCACAGCTGACGCCAGTCTCCCGGCTGCGGTAACGCGATGTGACGGACGTGGTATTCAAGATCGAAGTCGGGGTCGTCCACCCAGTACGGCATGTGCAGACCGCCGGGCAAGTCGGTCAATCGCCGCCGGAACGTCGGCGCGAGATGCAACCGGGCGTCGATCTCTTCGAGGATTCCCTTGTAGGTGACTCTGCCGCTCGGCGCCGTTGAGGGGTCGTAGATCAGCAGCATCTGAATCTGCATCGGGGTTTCCGGCCGCTCGGCGCGCAGCATCATGTCGTCTGTCCAGCTCAGCTGCTGCACGCAAACCCCCCCATTCGCCGCCGCCCCCGGTATCAGGCTAGGCGCGTCGCCCCCTCAGGGCGAAGCGAGGTGAGCCCGCACCGCCTCGTGCAGCAGCCCGTTGGTGGCCACGACATTGCCGCCGTGGGGCCCCGGGGTGCCGTCGAGGCTGGTGAACGCGCCGCCCGCCTCACGCACCACGATGTCGAGTGCGGCAAGGTCCCACAAAGACACCTCAGGTTCAGTGGCGATGTCGACGGCGCCTTCGGCGAGCAGGCAGTACGAGAGGAAGTCGCCGTAGCCGCGTACCCGCCATACGGCGTCGGTCAGCTCGATGAAACGGTCGCGCAGACCCAGGTCGTTCCATCCCGAGAGACTGGAGAACGACAGACTCGCAGACTCGAGGTCGGCGACCGAGGACACCGATACTCGGTGTGGTGGACCGTCTGCAAACGACGCGAAGGCGCCTTCGCCCGCCCCGGCCCACCAACGGCGTTGCAGCGCAGGCGCACTCGCCACCCCCGCGACCGGAACCCCGTCCTGCAACAGCGCGATCAGCGTCGCCCACACCGGCACGCCACGGACGAAGTTCTTGGTGCCGTCGATCGGGTCGATCACCCACTGCCTGCCCGCGAAAGTCGCTGTTCCGCCGAATTCCTCGCCGAGCACAGGGTCATCGGGCCGCTCCTGCGACAGGACATCGCGCAGCGCGTTTTCCGCCGACCGATCCGCGTCGGTGACCGGCGTCAAGTCCGGCTTGGTGTCGATGCGAAGGTCCAGCGCGCCGAACCGTTCCATCGTCATCGCGTCGGCCTTGTCGGCCAACCGCAGGGCAAGCTCAACGTCATCTTGGACTGCGGTCATGCCTCGACTCCGGCTCGCTCGTGCCTCGCTACGATCCTCACTCGCCGTCGTCTTCGGGCTGTCATGGCAGCAGTCCTACCATGATCGTGTGTGGGAAATCGCGATGGTGCTGCTGTTGCTCGGAGCGTTGGCGTTGCTGGCCGCGCCGTGGATCAGACGACGCCGCGGTATCGGCAGCGACTGGGTGCAGGGCCAATTGCTGGTC
>CAWIEE010000020.1:0-247435 GCA_963835075.1 uncultured Actinomycetota bacterium
CCGTATAACCGCAGGTCAGAGGCCATATTAAATGTTTTGTCGGGATCGACGTAACAGTTCACGTAACATTATGGGTTGTGGCAAGCATCCACGCCCAGAAGAACCGAGCCGGGAACACCTACCGCGTGCTGTGGCGTCAGGACGGCCGACAGCGATCGCTGACCTTCCAAAACCTTCCTGCCGCAGAGCGTTTCAAGACACTGCTGGAGGACCACGGGCCAGACGAGGCGTTGCGCATCATCGAGCTCGATGAGATCGGTCGCCACGTCCCGACGGTCACCGAATGGCTGACCACTCATATCGACAACCTCACCGGCGTTCAGCCGGCCACCCTCGCGCGCTACCGCACGTACGTCGCCCGCGACGTCCACCCAGTGTTCGGATCGTTGCCAGTCTCGGCGGTGACCGAATCCACGATCGCGAAGTGGGTGAAGCAACTCGGTGGCAGTGGCAAGACGATCTCGAACAAGCATGGCTTCCTCTCGGGAGCATTCAATGCCGCAGTTCGAGCAGGGGTGATGGCATCCAACCCCTGCCAGGGTCGACGCTTGCCGCATACCCGCGTCGAGGAGACGGTGTTCTTGACCCCATCTGAGTTCACCCTGTTGCGAGACCACATCGAGAAGCCACGGTGGAAGAGCCTGGCCACCTGGCTGGTCGCGACCGGTATGCGGTTCTCTGAAGCAACGGCACTCACGGCGGCGGATATTGATATCGATGCCAGAACGTGCCGAATTACCAAGGCCTGGAAGTACTCCGGTGACTACCGACCCGAGATTGGCCCACCAAAGACGAAGAAGTCAATCCGCACTATCAGCCTGCCGCCAGCCGCCCTCGAGACCATCGACCTCAGAACGCCGGGCTTCCTGTTCACCAACGGCGCCGGCAATCCCGTTCGCGCACAGGAGTTCTACAACGGAGGGTGGAAGCCCGCGCGCGACAGCGCCATGAAGGCCGGTTTGACGAAGTCGCCACGCGTGCACGATCTACGCCATACATGCGCGTCCTGGATGATTCAGGCCGGCGTGCCGCTGCCGGTCATCCAGCAGCACCTCGGCCATGAGTCGATCCAGACCACCATCGGCGTCTACGGGCACCTCGACCGACGAAGCGCCGAGGTTGCCGCGGACGCCATCGGGTCGGCGTTGGAGTGACCGACGGAATGCAACAAATGCCGCGGCGAACCGGCTCGACTACGCCGATGTCGCCTCGGCTGTCGCGGCTGGCTAGCGGCGTTGCCGCCGAATCGCTTCAGCGCCAAAGCGTTGCAGCGTCTTGAGTAGTCGACGGATTGTGTCCGGCACATCCTCGTGGGGTCGAATCAAGGGCAGAAGGTCAGCCAACCGGGGAGGGGGTTGACGAATCTGGGATCGCTCGGCGGTGACGTTCGGCAGTGCGTGAGCGAACACAGCGAGGGTTTTACAATCAGGCAGTCCCGCTGCCGGCGTGAGTATGGCGTCGAATCCTGCATCACGGGCGGCGCAGGCGATGGCCTGGGTGATGGTGCAATCGTCGGACACGAGGTCGTCCTCGTCGACGCCGAGATGCGATCGTGTCTTGCTGTCGGTGAGGTCGAGGACGTGAAGGTCGACCGATACGCGACCCACGCGGCGGCGCACTTCGAACGGGTCGACTCCCTCCTCGATGAAGTGGCGAAAGAACTCCGCCCAGGCGCCTTGCTCCCGGTTGGATGCGTACCAGACGCCTGGCTCGCCGGTGCGGTGGTAGCGACCGGGCCCGCGGGCCGGATCTGCGCAGGAGGTCAGTGGGTGGCGTGTGGGGCCTTGGTGCCAATAGCTGCCGGTCAGCTTTCGCCTCGGTGCGGTGGCTACCGCGTCACCCGGGCTCAAACGTATGAGCCGTCGATTAAGGATTCGGCCGCGTTGCGGACTTGCTCGTAGTGATCCTCGGCGAGCAGGTCGACCGGGCGCGCGCCGTCAAGGATGCGGTTTTTGGCGTGCAGCCACTGGCCAACGCCTCGTGGGGTTAGCGAGTCGGAGAGCAGAAGGACGAGGTCACGAAGCTGGGCCAGCCGGTCGTAGCGGTCTGCGCGGATGTCGCCGGTGCGCCACCCGCGTACCGCGCGGTCCGAGACCTGCGTTACTGCGGCGACGTCGACTTGAGTAACGCCGAAGGATTTCAATGCGTCCACAATTTCGCTGGCCTCGACGGCCCGGTCCAACGTATCCGCCATGACGATAGCTCCAATACTTCCGGTTTTACTACCGCTTATACTACCGCTTGGTACCGGCGGGGCAACGGCGCACCTCAAGAACTCATCGGCCAGGGGATTAGAGCGGTTCATCTCGGAGCAGGCGGCGGACAGGCATCGAACTCGCGTAGCTAGCTGGAAGCCTATTCGGTGGGAGCATCATGCGCCGCGCTCGCGAAGTCGGCGTGCGTACCGACTGCGCTTCGACAGTCCCGAGGGTGACGGCGGATCGGCCGGCCGCGCGTCAATGCACATCGATTCGATCGCCGCCTCGATCTGAGCCTCCGTCATCGCCCATCGTCCGGCGCGTTTCATACCGGCAAACGTTCGATCGCGA
Organism: uncultured Actinomycetota bacterium; assembly: GCA_963835075.1. Classification (GTDB taxonomy): domain Bacteria; phylum Actinomycetota; class Actinomycetes; order Mycobacteriales; family Mycobacteriaceae; genus Mycobacterium. The sequence goes on from CAWIEE010000020.1 coordinate 2,550, forward strand.
AGCTTCGATCGAAGGTAGGACTCCGAGAATCCGAGGATTTGCGCCGCCTCTGCGAGGTCATAAATGATCGGGATCATCAGAGCCTCCTTTCAACGCCACCGGCTCTGCGTCATCAGAGTGTCTGGCCTCCCCGAAGGCGCTGTGCATTGGCGCGATCAGTGCGGCAGCTTCCCGCGGATCGTTGACACGCGCTGTTTCCCACTCGATTACATCGCTGAGGCGATACCGGACATGTCGGCCCATCCGTGCGTACCGTGGTCCGGTCCCCTTCGATGCCCACTGGGCGAGAGTCTTGACGGGAAGTCCGAAGCGGTCGGCGAGTTCGCGGCGACTCAGCCACCGTTCATCGATGCTGTTACCCACGGTGTTTCGACCCCTTCCGACCTGCTATCAACGCAGTACTACATCAGCGTAAGCCGCCGCAGATGCTGCTTCAGGCAGAAGTTTTCGGCGCTACTGACGATGGGGCAGCGTCGGTGCCCACGGTCGTCCTCTCAATCCGCGACACCCAATCACCTATCTTTCTGACGTAACTCAATCCTTCCCAACCCACGACCATCTACCAACAACGAACCCCATACATCCTCAATACATCCCAAAAGCATTGCACCATAGTCACTTCCACTCTCAACTCTCCTAAATTTCTGCACGGCACATTTGCACAGAGGTGCGAGAATGGTTGTGGCACAGCAGGTGCCACAACCACAGTCGCGGCCAGTAGGCGGATCAATTGTTGACGATCTCCAAGCTCAAGCGGTGGTCGATCAACTACTACATCGACACCGCACAGGCGGCCGAGAGCGCCTCCCGCGATCTGGCGCGGGCCGGCGGCGGGCTAGGGGAGTACTACTCCGATCACGAAACCCGAACCCCAGTCTGGCTGTTGGCCGGCGACACCCACACCACCGCAGCATTGGTCGGCCTGACCGACGCCCAACGCGCCGGCGGTGCCGCCGACGCCGCGCTGGTGGCGCGCTGGCTCGACGACGGGATCGCACCCATTGGCGCACGCGGGCGCGCATTTGGTGAGCGCGGTGTGCATGGCTTCGATCTGACATTCTGCGCGCCCAAAAGCGTCTCATTCGTCCGGGCGCTACGCACCGATGATGTAGTGGCCAAGGCGATCGCCGACGCCCACACCACGGCGCTTTCGGAGGCGATGGAGTACCTGGCCACCCACGCCGGCTACACCCGGGTGCACAACCCGAACACCGGGGAGAAAGACCTCGTGCGCTTGCCCGGATTAGCGGCGGTGGCTTACCAGCATGAGACGTCGCGGTGCGGGGATCCGCATCTGCATACCCATGTCATCGTGCCCAACCGGCAGGCCCGCGCCGACGGGGCTTTGGTGTCGATTGATGGGACGTCGCTGTATCACGAAGCGCGCGCGGCCGGGGTGATCTATCAGGCCACCCTGCGCCGGGAACTGCACCAATCGATGGGCTTCGAATGGGCCCCCGTCGATCCGGCGACCGGCATGGCCGAGCTGGCCGGAGTCGACACAGAGTGCATCACGGCGTGGTCGCGGCGCTCCACCCAATTGCGGGAGTGGGCCGCCCACAACCTCATCGTCGTCGAGGGTGGCTCGCTGTCGGCGGCGCAGCTGGCGGCCGCGCAGAAAGCCACCCGCCCCGCTAAGCCCGAGGAGCTGGCCTGGGCAACTCTGTTGGGACAGTGGCGCGCCGATGCGCGCGGCCTGCAGTTGGACCGCGGCGCCTTTGACGCGGCGCGCGCGGCGCGGCGCACAGCAGCGCGCACCCCGTTTGACCGCACCCGCCTCGCGGACGCGGCCGAGAAGGTGGACAAAGCCGCGTTCACCCGCGCCGACCTGGTGGAGATCGTCGGCGCGCAACTCCCCGTCGATACCGAGCGCACACCCCGTGAGCTGGTCGAAGCCGCCGTCGACGCGGTCGGTGTGCGGCTGACCGCACCCCGCGCCGCGCATCAACGCGAGGGACATGAGCGCTTCACCCTCGACGGCATCCTCGCCGAAGAGACCGCGGTCCTTGATTTGGTTGATGCGCGCGATGACCGCGCCATGCTCTGGGTCAAAGATGAAGACACCGCGGGGCTGTCGGCGGATCAGAAGCGCGCCGTACAGAACATCGGCCGCTCACCATGGTTGGTTCAGCCGCTGTCGGCGCCGGCGGGGGCGGGTAAGACCACCTCGATGCGCGCCCTGCGCGCCTCCGCGCACCGCTGGAGCAACGGCACCGTCGTGGTGCTGGCGCCCACGGGTAAGGCTGTGGACGTCGCGGTGCGCGAAGGTGCTGGAGACCAGGGTACACGATCGCCAAAGCCCTGCAACTGCTGGCGCGACAACAAGCTGCAGCTGCGCCGTGGCACCCTGGTGGTCGTCGATGAGGCCGCCATGGTCGGCACCAACGACCTACGCCAACTACTCACCGCCACCACCGCAGCCGGTACGAAAACCGTTCTCGTCGGTGATGCGCATCAGCTGGCCCCGGTCAAAGCCCGCGGCGGCATGTTCGCCCAACTGTGCACCGACCTGCCCTGGACACAACACCTCTCCCAGGTGTGGCGGATGCAAGATCCCGACGAACGCACGGCGTCGCTCGCGCTGCGCGACGGCGAACCATCAGAGACCCGCGGCGCGGTCGAGTGGTACCGCACCCACGACCGGCTCCATTGCGGGGATGCGATCACGATGGCCGCCGACGCCCTGGCCGCCTACCAAGCCGACACCGCCGCCGGCAAGGACGCGCTACTGATCTGCGACACCACCGAAATGACCGACGCCCTCAACCAGCGCATCCATCGCGAGAACCTCGATGCAGACGCGCCGACAGTGACGGGCGCGCGCGGACACCGCATCGGGGTCGGCGACCTCATCCTGACCCGCCGCAACGACCCCACCATCGACCTACGCAGCCCCAACGGCATTGCCTGCCCTTTAGATTCGGTCCGCAATGGCAACCGATGGCGGGTGGCCGCTATCGATTCGGCGCGCAATCGGGTCGCCGCCGAACGCGTCGGTGACGGGGCCCGCACGGTTTTCGAGAATGAATACCTGCGCGAACACGTCAGTCTGGGCTACGCCGTGACCGTGCACGCCGCCCAGGGCGTCACCGCCGACACTACCCAGGCGGTGCTCGGCGAAAACACCACCCGCTCCTTGCTCTACGTCGCGATGACCCGCGGTCGGGACACCAACACCGCCCACCTCTACCAGCGCACCACCGAGCACGAATACGGCCACCACGAACCCGACGGCACTCACCTCATCTCCCGCGGCGACAGTCGAGACGCCGCCGACATCGTCCGCGCCATCGTGGCCAACCCCGACCCCACACCTGTCACCGCATACGACTACGCCGCACAAACCCCCGGCGCAGCGCTGCCCGACCGGGTCCGCTCACTTCTGAACCGTCGAACCACAGGTGCACACCGTCGACGAGCAACCTATGAGACCTGGCGTACCGAAGCAGAAAACCAGGCACAATCCATGAGTCGCGCCCGCGGACGCGCCACCAGCAAGAGCCGGGACCGCAGCGCAGACAGCGGAATCGAGCTCTAGCCCCGGCTGAAGCCAGCTGCTCGCCTGCGCGCCTGACCTCTGCGTCCCGAACGACCCTGAACTGGGGAAACGGCAATTGGTGGTTATCGACGATGCAGGATGGCAGCGGGTGAAAAGTGACCGCCAACTGTGGCTTTAGCCGCATTAGCCGTCTACATTCACCATCGTCCGTTTGGGTCGAAAGCGTACCGGTGTGCGTACCCAAAATACTGTTGAAGTGCGTCGATAGACCCTCAACAGCGAGAAGTTTGGAAGAGAGAGGGGGCGCTGGCCGGGCGAGGCGCAGAGGCGCTCGAGGCCGGGGGCACCCCCCACCCCACCCAGAGCCGTCACCGAGCTACCGCCGTCGGCCCGCACGATGCTGGGCGGGCCACACTCGCTGTCCTTGACGACCGTCATTGACGACTGTCATTGACGAGTGCCAACGAATGCAGCTACCGTGCTGGTATGGAGTCGCCAAGCGCCGTCGCGGACGCCCAAGCGGCGCCCGGCGGCGTTCGACAGGTCCGAATGCAGGAAACGCGAGCACGCCTATTCGACGCCGCCCTGGCCGAGATTGGCCGGTCTGGATTGGCCGGTGCTGACGTCACCGCCATCGCCAGCGCGGCGGGAGTGGTGCGCGGCACGTTCTACTTCCACTTCCCCACCAAGGAGCACGTCTTGGTCGAGTTGGAACTCAACGAAGAGGCCAGGATCGTCGCTGAACTCGACGTCGCACAGACCGGTACCGACGACCTCTTGTCGGTCCTGTCGCTCCTCGTTCGTCATGTCGTCGCCGCCGAGCGCCGTTTGGGTCCTGTGGTCTTCCGCGAAATGTTGGGATTGCACTTCTCCGCTAACCGACCAGTTGAGGACGCGGTATCCGAGCACCCCCTGGCAGAGTTCGTCATCGCTGCAATCACCACCGCACAGGGGGCGGGCCGAGTTCGAGCAGAGTCGGACGCTGCCGAACTCGGGGTGTTCTTCATGACCGGACTCTTCGCGCTGCTAGCGACCGGCGCTCAATCCTCCGCGACGGCGGACGCCGTTGCGGGTCGGTATGTCACGACCATTGTCCAAGGAATGGAGACACGATGAACGACACCAGAATCGACGGCTACCGCGATTTCCTCAGGAGGCGCGATGGGGAGGCTGATCTGCTCAATCGCCGCTTGGCGAATCGCGAAGAGTTCTTCGACGGTCTAGAAACGAACCCCGTCAGATCACTGCACCCCGCCGACCGAACGACCTTCCTGCGGAACATGCGCCGACGCAAACCCGAACCCGGCTTGGACCGCAAGATGCTGTTCCTGCTGGCCACCGCCAAGCTCAACCAGGCCGAACGATTCGGAGTCGGCCTCGGAGAAACCTACGGCCTCAACAGCGACGAAAATCTCCCGCCCGAACGGGTGTATCTCGAACTCGAAGAGCACTACCACACCCGGCTACTGGCCTACGTGCTCGACGTATTCGACCTGACATTCCAAGTAGTGCCCCCACCGTTCGTCATGCGCCAGTTCGTCAAGACCGGCGTCTTTATGCCGGAACGGCTCGGGTTCGTCTTCGTCGGAGCAGCGGAGATGGCTGGCTGCATCATGTTCGATGAACTGCGCCGCGTCGGCATTGAACTCTTCGCCGACGAACCCGCAGTCTGCGAGCGCGTCGAGCGGCTTTACAGCGAAATCCTCACCGATGAAGTCGGACACGTCGGTTATTGCGCGTCGCGATGCACGCCAGCGGAACGGGCCGTCATGCGTTGGCTCTATCCGAGGATCGGAAGGCTCTTTGCACGCCAGACCGCTGAGATCAGCTTGCTCATTGATCCCCAACAAATGCGTGCCCGCCTCGACCGTCCCTTCGTCGTCGAAGAACTCACCGCCGGACTGACCAACGAAACCTATCTGGTCGCACACCCGTAACGAAGCAGAGGCTCGTCTGATGCGTGCAACGCCTTGAGGGCGAACGACTTTGGCGTTGACCTACTCGATGCGAACGAGTGGACTTGGCCGTTTGATGGCGCTTACGGCGGTGGCTGCCTTAAGAATTAGCAGGTCAAGAGGTTGACGACGTTGGCGAACTGGGCTCGCTACCGAAGCTAGTGCGGACGGACTGCGCGCCTGGGCATCCGATAATCCGCGGTCGCTGGTCGGAGCCCGCCCGCGGCTGAATGTGTACGACCTTTCTTCGTGCTCGACCCATCGGTGTCGTAGCCGAGTAGCGGTCAGCCGGTAGCCTGTTGTCGATGCCCGCAGTCCTTGATCTGCGCCGCTTGGACATGCCGGTTGTGCAGGCCGGCATGGGTGCGGTTGCGGGTCACGAGCTCGCGGCAGCGGTTTCGGAGGCTGGTGGTCTCGGGACGATCGCCGGCGCGCGTGCCGCGATTGCTGCCGAGGTGGCCGCGGCGCGCCGGCTGACTGGACGGCCGATCGCTGTGAATCTCCTGCTGCCGTTCGTGCGTCCCGGCGATGTGGACGCGGCCGCTGCCGCCGACGTGATCGTGACGTTCTGGGGCGTTCCTCGCCGGCTTGCCGCTACCACCTGGATTCACCAGTGCGGGTCTGTCGACGAGGCGAAGGCAGCAGCCGCGGCTGGCGCCGATGCTGTGATCGCACAAGGGGTTGAGGCTGGCGGTCACGTCCGCGGGGCGACCCCGGCGCTCGAGTTGCTCGAACAGGTTCGCTCCGCGGTGAAGATCCCGGTGCTCGTCGCCGGCGGGATCGTCGACGCCCAGGGCGTGCGAGAGGCGCTCGATGCCGGCGCGGCTGCCGCCGTTGTCGGCACTCGCTTTCTGCTCAGCGAGGAGAGTCACGCGCACCCCGAATACAAGAAGCGCTGCCTCGATGCCCGTGCGACCGTGCTGACGGAACTATTCGGGCTCGGTTGGCCTGATGCCCCGCACCGGGTCATTCCGAATGCCGCTACCCGCCGCTGGTTACGCCGTGACGCCCGGGGTCCGCTGTGGATTCGCACCGGCAACCAGATCGCGACACGCCTCGCCGACCTGCTGCCGGTCGCAGCCCAGAATCGTGCACTCAAAGCGCGATGGCCCTCACTACCGTTGCTCATGGCCCAACCACCGACCGACGACGAGCCGGCCAATGTGGTCGACGGGCGTCCGCTCTACGCCGGCGCGAACGTCGGACACATCGCCGATATCCGTGCGGCTGCAGAACTGGTCAAGTTCCTCACCCCATAGAGCCACAAGAGTTCACGGCAACCATGGTCGTGCTCGCCCAATGGCGGCCTCCGCCGTGTCTGCGCACAACGAAGGCGAATCACCCCTCCAAAAACTCGGACGTACGTTGTCACGGGGTTGTCACAGGTCAGCGGGCGCACGTGGGCATAAGCTGACGTCTAGGAACCATCACACCAGGTCAGCGCACTAGGTGGAACCTCACGACACCTGGCAAACATCCATATCACGGACTGTAAATCCGTCGGCTCGTCCGCACTCGAGAACTCGGCCAGCACTGTTACGTCGCGTAACATGCCGACGCATATCCGCAGGACACGGACGCTACGCGTAACAACGTCATCGAACCGCCGCCGCAGGTCAGAGGCCGTTTCTGCAGGTAATGCCAGGGGTTCGAGTCCCCTTAGCTCCACCGGAAAATTGCAGTTCAGCGGCGATAAATCGGAAGACCTCCGTCCACGTCAACAAGCTCCGTCAACACTTCGGAATGACGATCGGCGGATAGCATCCCTGCGCGACCGCACCGCAAGGACGGCAGCGAGTACTTCTCGGTCCTGTATCAAACTCGACGGCAAGCGAGTACTGGCGACCAATGGTCAAGTTCCTGGTGGCATCGGGCTGCCGATGGGGCGAAGCTGCAGCCCTGCGCCCCGGCGATGTGAAGCGTGCCAGGGGCACCGATCACCGCATAGTCCGCCGACAGACAAGGCCAGTTACCCGGGCAGTCCGTTCTTGATTGCTGCGACTTGCTTTTGGCCGACGTCGGTCACGAAATCCGGCGGCACAGTTGCGTCGGCAGGACCGTCGAATTCCAGCGTGGTGAACGCCCTGCCCTGGGTGAACAACACCACCGTCACCGACTTGGAGCCGTCGGGCGAGTTTCCCGTCACCGTGGTACCGCCAGTGCCAATATCCGACGGTCCGGGTGTTCCGCTCACGGCACTACCGAGCGCGGCTTTGGCTGACTCGAGCGTGCTGGCTGCAGCCGCAGAATCCGGCAGGACCAGGATGGTATCGCCGATCACGTGGCTGCCGTCTGCGTTGCTGAACGACGTTGCGACACCGGCCTTGCCATTCGGATTCTGCATTGGCGGGCTCGCTGTGAAGGCTTCGGGTGCATTGAGATCGGTGGCCTTGATCAGCAGTGCGGTGTAGTCGGCTGGCATTGCCCGCGCCGAACTGGACGCCGAGCTGCTGCCGGGGGCCGTAGAGGCCGCCGATCCCGACGTTGTCGTCGACGACTTGGAATCACTGCTGCAGCCGGCAACCGTCACCCCGACCAGCGCGCTAGCCCCAGCCACGCCTGCGACTGCCATCACGGATATCCGCATCGCACCCGAGCCCCTCTCTGGCGAAGTCTCGCCAACTTTGTGCGCGGCCCGCAGCGCGGCCCGCCGGCAAACCGTAACCGAGTCTGATATTCCGTACCGTGACCGCGTTGGTGCGACTGCATCCAATCCCCAGACCCGTAGCCACCCTCCCGCCAAACGTCCAGGACTGCAACCCCTTAGGCATCTGCACTCTCAGCGTCTCCTAAGTGTTCTACGACTAGAAAGCGTCTGGGTCGGCAACTTGAACAGAGGGACGTTTCGCCGGGGGCGAAGACGCGACGGACCGGACTGGAAGGGTGAAATTGCTAAACCAACGGGTCAAGTGCCAAGCCGTAGTGATAGCGGCGAGCGCCCTTGTCGCCGTCGGCGCACTCGCCGCGGCGATAGATCAGGAGCAGAATGCGGCCGTAGGGTCGGGAATCATGGATATCGGGGGAACCACCACCTCATCGACACCCCCGGTGATCCCACCGATTCAGGCACGCCCGACGATAACGGCACCGCGACCCAGGGGCTTTTTCTGACACCAGCGGATTGGTAACCCCTTTACAGCGAAACACCCGGCGGGGGCGGCACGCCCCCGGCGCCACGCACGGATGCCGCGCAACCGTTGCGCAAGTTCCGGCCCGCTTGAAGGTCAGTAGCGACGAAATCATCGCCGCCGGCGAGGCCTACGAGACGAAGGCCGCAGCGAGGACCGTGTGGAGTCGGTAAAGAACAACGCGGCCGACGCCGCCGTTGTCGATCTGACCAAGTAGTCCGAGGTCTCTTCCGTCAGTGCGAACTGAGCCGCTCGCCCTCGTCGGAGGTGCCGTCAGCGCGCACGCCGTTGCCGCCGCAACGCCGCAGACGACGAACGTGGATCACAGTTCGCATGGGCGCCAGCATGCGCGTCGGGTGCGATATGGCGAAAATCTGGGGTCAGTACGCCACCGTGACGCGCATACGAGGGTCGGCCGGGCGGCGACGCCTGGCCGCTCTGCGGGTATAGGCACCGTTCCCGCCATGAGGAAGCGCTGGAGATCGAAACGACCTGGCGTGGTATCGCGGATTCACGAGTGCGGTTGGGCTTGTGCTTAGCCGGAGCCGGTGCCCCCCGAAGGTATGTGATAGCGGCCGCGCCGCACCGCCGAAGAAGTTCCGCTGTTCCGGCGACCAATTTGAGGCTAGCCTTACCTGGAGTAGGGTAGGCGACGCTCACCAAACAGAGGGAATTCCGTTCATGTCTTCGGGTCAAATTGCGGTGCTCGGCGCAGTCGCCGGATTCACGATCTTCCTCGGTCTGCCGTTGGGTCGGATCAGCGCGGCGGTGCCGCGGACAAAGGCCGCGTTGAACGCGATCGCGATCGGGATTTTGATATTCCTGTTGTGGGACGTGCTCACCCACGCGTGGGCGCCGGTCGACGAGGCTCTCGGGCACCACGAACTCGGCGCCGCGCTCGCCCGCGGTCTGATGCTGACGGCCGCATTCGGGATTGGCTTGCTCGGGTTGGTGTGGTTCGACCGCTCCCGCAGCCCTCACCCAAGCGGCGCTGTCCGTGGTCCGGGAGCGGCCACGCTTAGTGAGCTGCGCGGCCCATATGGGATGACCGATGCGAGTCGGCTGGCAGTGATGATCGCAGCGGGGATCGGCCTACACAACTTTGCCGAAGGCTTGGCCATCGGCAATTCCGCTACCGCTGGCGATATTACGCTTGCGCTTATGCTGATCATCGGTTTTGGGCTGCACAACGCCACCGAAGGCTTCGGCATTGTCGCGCCGCTGACAGGCGAGCGACCATCATGGCGCTTTCTGGCGCTGCTCGGTGTGATCGGCGGCGCCCCAACATTTCTCGGCACATTGGTCGGGCAGCGTGTGACCAACGATTTGCTGTCGATCGCCTTTCTGGGATTGGCGGCTGGCTCGATTTTGTATGTGGTCATCGAACTGCTGGCCGTCGCGCGTAAAGCCAACCTGAAGACCGTCACCGCGTGGGGAATCTTCGCCGGCCTGATACTCGGCTTCGCCACCGACGCCATCCTCACTGCTGCGGGCGCCTGACACGGGGCTGCATTGCATGGTGATGATGCGCGGCCGCCAAAAGCGTTAGACGACACGACCGCCGATCCGGCACTACTTCCACTGGCGATCCCCAGCTCCTAGCCCTAGGAGATTACAGCTGGCAGGGGGCCTTGATGCGTGCCAACGGTGACGACTGTCTTGTCTCGCAGTGCGATTCTGTGGGCAAGGGAGCGTGTCACCATGGAGACCGGAATCAACGCCATCACAGGGGCATTGATGGCCGGGGCTGTCGCGATAGCGATTGTCGCAGCACCGATAGCGTCGGCCGCGCCGAGTGAACAGCGTTGCTTAGAACAGCACTGCTTAGAGGCAGACGCACCGAGCATCCACCAGGGACCGGCCAACGTGCAGATCTCCACTTCGCCCAACGACATGCCTGCGGTGTTCCCCCACAGCAACAATCCCAAGTGGCGCGGATTGCGCTATAACGCCAGGTGGCCACGGTTAGGACATAACCCTAAGTGGCGGGACTTCGGGTATGACCCAAAATGGGACGGGTTTCAGACCGCGCTTTTGCCCACCCCGGGATAACGAAGGGCCACGCCCGTGGACGACGACCAGGACCGGCGTGCGGTCGGTACTTCGGACGATTACACCCTGATGGTGTCACCGAGAACGGCGCCAGGCCGTTGCGGCGATCAAAGGCACAGCGATCCCACAGGCGAATCACATTTCGTGGGTCCACATTTCGGGGCGGTGACGTTGGTTAGCGGATATGTCGACCCGGAAAGGCAAGGGCTACCGACGGCTGCGGGCGGGGCACATGTCCTTGGAATCGCTCGACGACATCTAGGATTGATACCCGTCCAGCGCAACGTACCCGTGAGAACGGACCACCGTAACCGGCTGTGTCGCAACGGTTCGCGGCGGATCGACGCGGCCTTCAGTGCAGAATCGGCAACCGACGACTCCAGCGCGGTCCGGCGAGCGCTTCAGGCACAACTGCCATTCACAAGCACAGATGCGTGTGACCCATCCCATTCTGGAATGATCCCAGAGAATCGGTGCGTTGTGCTCTATGAGTTCGCAGGTCGGCCCGCCAGTGTCGTCATGCCGTCCGCGCGAGGGGTCACGACGACGAGGGAGCGATGATGGGTAACGACGATGCCAGCCGGTTTCGCGAGTTGCTCGCCGCGGAACGGCGCAGTGCCGACTTGTATCACGGGCTCGCGGAAGCCGCGCACGGCGAGCGACGGGAGATACTGAACCAGCTGGCAGCGGTCGAGCGGCGCCATGCCGAGCACTGGGCCGCCAAGCTGGTCGATCTGGGCGAGCCCGTCCCGGAGCCCGGGAGTCGTGGCTCCCGCACGCGGGTGGTGTCGTGGCTGGCGCGGCGGTTCTCCGTCGATGCGGTACTGCCGTTTCTCGAGCGCGCCGAGCGCGCAGACGCAGGCATGTATCAGGACGACCCCGAGGCCACGTCGGACATGGCTGTTTCGGAACGTTCGCACGCCCGGGTGCTGACGCAATTGCGCGGCGGCGCTGATGATCGGGATGTGCTGCGCCGCAGCGAACCATGGCACCGCGGCGACCGATCCGGCGCCCTTCGCGCCGGCGTGTTCGGCGTCAACGACGGGCTCGTGTCGAACACATCGCTGGTGATGGGATTCGCGGGATCCGGCGCCAGTGCGAGCGTGATCCTGTTCGCCGGTTTGGCGGGACTGCTCGCGGGAGCGCTGTCGATGGCCGCCGGTGAATACATCTCGATGCGCAGCCAGCGCGAGGCCTATCAACGCGAGATCACCCTGGAGGAACAAGAACTGCGCGACGACCCGCAGGCTGAAGCCGAGGAGCTCGCGCTGATCTACCGGGCCAAAGGGCTGGACGCAGAGGAAGCCGAGCGCGTCGCGACGACCATCATGAAAGACCGCGACTCGGCGCTGGACACGATGGCGCGCGAAGAGCTCGGACTTGATCCCGACGAACTCGGCTCGCCGTGGTCGGCCGCTCTGTCCAGTCTCGGTGCGTTCGCGGCGGGAGCGGTTGTGGTCGTAGTGCCGTACGTGTTCTCGTCTGGCCGGACGGCGCTGATCGCCGCGATCGCCTTGGCAAGCCTCGCCCTGTTTTCCGTCGGAGCGGTGATCGGTGTCCTCAACGGCCGCGGCGGCCTGCGATCGGGGATGCGACAGTTGCTGATTGGCGGCGGCGCCGCACTGCTCGTCTATGTCATCGGTCGTGGCGTTGGCACCCTGACAGGCGTCCAGTTGGGCGGTGCGTAACCCCGCGTGCTGGCTTCAATGATCCTGCAGCACAACGTGTCATGATGCGGTCGCGGGTGCGGTGTCGCCCCACGCCGCCTGCGCCCCCGAGTCACCGATGCGGTAGACCTGCACCGTCGTGGCGACGCTCGCGACGATGACCACGGCCGCGATGGCAACCGTGGCAACGGTATTCACCGAGCCTGCGCGGCTAGCCCGAACATGCAGCAGCGCTAGCAGTATTGTCGCGGCGAGTAAGGCAATCGAGAAGTAGAGCATCGTGTCGCCGAGCTCGGCGTGGGTGTGCAGTCGTGGTGAGCGACCGATACGATGCTCGAGCCATTCACCGGCCTGCGTGGTGACGGGAGTCAGCGCAGCATTGACGACGGCGAGTCCCAGCACCAGCCAGACGAGGCGGCGCCGCGCAGCTGGCCACAGCACACAGGATGGCAAGCAGCGCGGTCAATGGGGCCAATACGACGATGAAGTGCACTAGAAGAACATGGCTCGGCAGGCCGTTGACGGTTGTTATCGCCTTCCTCCTGGCGGTGAAATTTCAGCCCGAATGTACTCCCGATTCATTAGTTGAACACCAGCGTTCCGCCGGGTGTATCCGGCGAAGTGGCAAGTGCGGTAAGGCTTAGCTCGCCGGCGCGGGCGGCCGAGGGAAGGGTTGGGTGCCCTAAAATGGCTGACGGTGCGCGATTTCCCGCCGCGGCGGGATTGCCGGCGGCACGTGCCACTAGCGTCAACCTTCGCGAGATCCCCGCTCTTGCTTGCGGTCTCGAACGACACCGTTGACGCCTGCATCGGCTGCTCATTGATCGGCTCGGCGTTGAGGTGCTGCTACCGGTAAAGCCCGAAGTAGCGGTAGCGGTAAGCAGAGTCGACCGTTAACCGCGACGACTAATGCTGCGCGAAGTACAACTGTGGAAACTCATGGACCTCAGCACATCTCACTCATCGACTCAACAACTCACCGCCGAACCCGTCATCGAAACCGGCCCTCCGCCGGCAGTGAAGTACGCGGTCGAGGCGATTGGAACATTCTTTCTGGTATTCACGGTTGGCGCCGCCGTAGGCAGTCACAGCGCGCTGGCCCCATTGGCCATCGGCTCGGCGCTGATGGTGATGATCTACGCCGGTGGCCATCTCTCGGGCGGCCACTACAACCCCGCCGTGACCCTTGCCGCGCTGATACGCCACCGGATCGGTGTGCGTGATGCGGTGGCGTACTGGCTGAGCCAGATCGGCGCCGGGCTGATCGCCGCATTTCTTGTTCGCACGGTCATCGATCCGACGCAATCCGCTGTCACCGCGACGGTGACCTTGTCAGGCTCAACCCTGTTGGCGGCGTTCATCGTTGAGTTGTTGTTCACCTTCGCGCTCTGCTACGTCGTACTGAACGTGGCGACTAGTAAGGACCACCCGACCAACTCCTTCTACGGCTTGGCTATCGGGTTCACGGTGCTGGCCGGCGCAGTCGCGGTCGGTGGCATCTCAGGTGGCGCGTTCAACCCCGCAGTCACCGTCGCCGGCGCGGTGATGCAGATCTTCGCGTGGCCGACGCTGTGGGTGTACCTAGTGGCGCAGGTCGTCGCGGGCGCCGCCGCCGGATTGACCTTCCTGGCCCTCAACCCCGACGACAAGTAGCCACTCGCCGTTTGGTTCTGCGCGACAAGTCGAGACCGCAGGCATGCGATCGCGGCAGGTGCTGGTCGGTGCTCTGTTCTTGACGAGCCGACCACGGACGATTGCGCCCTCAACGCACGTCAACTGTGTTACCCGGATAATTCACGGATGCGTTGTGCGACAGTCTGATTACAGGCGAAACCCTCTGCAGTACGGAGAAACAATCCGACAGGCGGCGCGTTCATCTAGAACCCTGCGGCCTGGCCGTCGCGGCGCGGATCGCTGGCCGCGAGGTAACCGTCATCGAGGCGCCAGATCGCCTGGCAGCTGCCGAATTGGTTGTAGTCCTCGACGGTGACGATCTCGTGGCCCCGACGGCGCAGTTCCTCCAACGTCGCGGGCGGGAAGCCTCCCTCGACGCTCACTTGCATGTCTTGCACCCAGCGGAAGCGCGGGCCGTCGCATGCCGTCTGCGGGTTTTGGCCGTAGTCGGCGATGCGCACTACGACTTGCAGATGCCCCTGCGGCTGCATGGTTCCGCCCATGACGCCGAAGCTCATCACGGGTGCGCCGTCCTTCGTGATGAGGCCCGGAATGATGGTGTGGTAAGGCCGTTTGTTCGGGCCGACCAAGTTAGGGTGCCCGGGTGTCGTGACAAAGCCTGTGCCGCGGTTCTGCAGCGATATCCCGGTGCCGGGCACCACCACACCCGAGCCGAAGCCCATGTAGTTGGACTGGATCATTGAGACCATCATCCCGGAAGCGTCGGCAGCGGTGAGATATACAGTGCCGCCCTTGGGTGGAGTGCCCGATGTCACATCTTTCGCGTGGGTCCAGTCGATCAGCGTCGAGCGCTGCTTCAGGTATCGCTTGTCAAGCAATTGTCCCGGCCGAACCTGCATGTGATCGATGTCGGCGACGTAGGCAAGCGCGTCGGCAAACGCGAGCTTCAGCGCCTCGATCTGCAGGTGTACGCTGTCGGCCGAATCCACTGGAAGCGAGGCCATGTCGAAGTACTCGAGGATGCCCAGCGCGATCAACGCGACGATGCCCTGACCGTTCGGCTGCAGCTCGTGAATCGTGTAGCCCCGGTAGTCGGTGGTGATTGTGTCGACCCAGTCTGCGCGGTGTGCGGCGAGGTCGGCGGCGATCATGGCCCCACCGTTCGCGGCCGAATGTGCCTCCATCGTGTCAGCGAGCTCGCCCCCGTAGAAGGCTTCGCCGTTCGTCGCGGCGATCTTCTCAAGTGTCGCCGCGTGATCTGGAAGACGAAACAGCTCCCCAGGCGAAGGCGCCCGACCGCCCGGCAGGAACGCCTCGGCGAAGCCGGGCTGCGAGCGCAGGTCGGGCACTTGCGCCGCCCACTGCGCGGCGACCATCGGTGAGACGAGGAATCCGTTGCGGCCGTAGCCGATCGCCGGCTCGAAGATCCGATCGAAGGGGCGTTTGCCGAACTTGGCGTGCAGCTGCACCCACGCCGACACCGCGCCCGGCACCGTCACCGAGTTCCAGCCCCGTGCCGGGACGGGGCTGCCCTGGAAGTAGTCCGGCGTCCATGCCGCGGGTGATCGGCCGGAGGCATTCAATCCGTGTAAGCGCCTGCCGTCCCAGACGATGGCAAAGGCGTCCGAGCCGATGCCATTCGACACCGGCTCGACCAGCGTCAGCGTGACCGCGGCAGCCAGTGCCGCGTCGACCGCGCTCCCACCTTCGGCCAGCATCGCCAGGCCCGCCTGCGCGGCAAGCGGTTGCGATGTGCAGACGACATACTGCGCGAGAACGGGTGTCCTCGGCCAGGCGTACGGCAGCTCCCAGGAGAATGGCACGGTCATGGTTCGAATGTAGGAGCCGACTTACTCGGCCATTTCCCCGGCCCACGCGCGCACCGTGTTGAGATGCCGGATTGCCGCAAACGTGATCAGGACAAGGGCGAACGCCAGCAGAACGGCGGCGACAGGGCCGTCTCCGTAGGCGAGGCCTCCGGTGTTGGTCGGCTTACTCAACCAATCCGCGACCGAGGCACCGAGCGGCCGGGTGACGATATATGCCCACCAGAATGCAACAACGCTGTTGAGGCGAAACCGCCAACGGCCCAACGCTGGAACGGCCATGACGACGGCGAACAGCGCTATCGATCCGAGGAATCCGAAGTGCAGTGTGCTTGCTGACAGGTCGCCGACGGCGGTTCCGAGGGCAAACGTGAACGACACTGTCAGCCAATAGAACACCTCGCGGCGTCGTGTGGTGATGCTGTGTATGGACAGGGTGTGTTCAACGAGGTACCACGCCCAGAAGGTCGCCGCGACCGCAAGGGCGCAGGCCATGCTGGACGTCCCGAAGGAGACGCCGAGCTGGTGGTGGACGGTGTCGGCGACCATGGTGCCGAACACGGCGATCATCATCACCGCCGCCCAGTAGGCGAAGGCGCTATACCGTCGCGTCCGAAACTGAATCCACAGCGCGACTGCGAAACCTGCTGCGCCAAGACCGAGGCCGACGAAGCTCAACGCGCCGAGCAGGTAGTCAGAAGCGGCTTCACCCATCGCGGTGGTCAGCAGCTTGAGGACCCAGAACGACGCCGTTATCTCGGGCACCTTCGCCGCGACAGGCTCATGTCGCCTGCGAATTAGGTTATCGACCGTCATGCGCCTGAACCCACCGTCCAACTCCTACGAGGTGTGCTGGTCTGGTACATCGGTTTCGGTTCCTCTCGTTCGCCGATTGGGGCGACCCAGGTTCGACGCTGGTGCGCCGTACGCGGCCTGATCCAGGGCATGGGTCGCTCCACCGTTCGGACAGGCTAGGTAACTTCAGAATTCCGATGCGCCAGACCGATGCCATCACCGCTGACACGACTTGGGGTCCCCCGCCAGCCGGAACCTTGCCTGCCTGCCAGCGCGCATTCAAGACCGATCTCTGGACGCGAACCGCCGCGGCTTTGGCGCCATCACTGCGCAGCGCGCCGGTGATTGGCCGTGGATGGTGTTGCCGCTACCGCCGGCCCCAGTTACCGCCCGGGCTCACACGCCACCTGTGGCGGGGCTGGCGACGACGTTGACGGTGCTTGCGCCGGCGTCAGACGCGATGACCAGTACCGGGGCGTTGGGAGCCGAGATAACCTGCCCCCCAGTGACGCTCACCTGGTAGCCGTTCGGGAACTCGACGGTTGGCACGGAGATGTTGGTTTGTGCGCCGGCGGGGAAGCTGCCCGAGCCGTCAGCCTTCGCGGTGGAGTAGTTGAACTTGAAGGTGCCGTTGGTGAACGAGAAGGAGGTCGGGGTGCCCGAAATGAGCTGCGGGTAGGGCTCGGCCAGTGTCGCCAGATTTGCGGTGTTGACGTTGCCACCGGTTGGCGGCAGCTCCGGGTTGAACACCAGCGACTCCGAATTCGGGTCACCTGCGGTGGTTATGTCGCCTAGCCCGGAGTAGGTCCATTCTGCCCATGACATGAGGTCCTGGTCGGCGGGTTGGATCGAGGCGGTGAGCGATGACTGGCTGTTGGTGGCGCCGAATTCGGTCATGAATGCCGGGACACCGTGTGCTTGGGCATACGCGTGAGCTTCGTCGACGACGATGCTTTCGATGATTGGTATGGGTATGTAGTTGGGAAGGTAGTTGTGGTAAGAGAACACAGTGTTCGACGTGTCCAGCGTGCCCAACTTGGTGGGCGCTATTCCGAAGCTAGAGATGAGGTTCGGTTCATAGAAAATCGTTGTGCTCGGGTCGACGGCCCGGATCGCTGATGCCGCCTGGTTGTAGAACGGGCTCAGCTCCTGGGTGTCGAAGAACGGGCTGCCAAGCAGAGTCGGCACTGCTTGCGTTCCCGGATACGGTTCGTTCATGATCTCGTAGCCGAGGACGTCGGTGTTGCCGGTGAAGTTGCCCGCCACCGTTTCCAGCATCTGCGAGTAGTTGTCCTCTAGGCCGAGCGCGTTCGGCGCCTGGGAATTCGACCAGAACGCATCCCAGGCATGTGTCTCGGCGGGATTGACGAATTCGCCGATCGGGAAGGGCGCCTCAATGTTGGGCAGTCCGCCTGACTGCGCAGCCCAGGCCGGTGCGCCTTCACCCCCGTACGCGCCGCTGTACTCGTCCTGGTGGAAGTCGAGGATGGTGTAGATGCCGTGGCTGGCCAATGTCTGCACGGTCTGCTTGATCGAGTTGATGTATGCACTGTCGTAAACGCCGGGCTCGGGTTCCACGCCGGCCCAGATGACGCCCAACCGGACAACGTTAAAACCGTTGGCCGCCAAGAACGTCGCGTCATCTGCGCTGAACCCCGAGGCGGACGGCTCAAACGGCGCCTCCTTGTACACCTCGTTTAGTCCGTGCAGGAGGACGACCTGTCCAGCACTGTTGGTCAACCACGTGCCGGTGGTCGAGACGGACACCAGCGATCCGATGTTCTGTGTCTGTGTCGCACCGGTGCCAAACTCGCCGACATTGCCGTGGCTGCCGAGGTAGCCCGCGGTGCCGCCGGCCCCGCCCAGCGCCGGCAATCCAATGGCGCTGCCCCCTACTCCGCTGTTGCCGCCACCGCCGCCGTCGCCGCCACTACCGAGTATCGCCGCGCCGTTACCACCGTCACCGCCTCTGCCGCCATCGGAGCCGTCGCCACCGTCACCGCCCTTTCCGCCGATGCCGAACAACAAGCCAGACCCGGCGCCGCCGGCGCCGCCAGCACCACCGGCGCCACCAGTGGTGTCGGCCCCGCCAGCACCACCGTCGCCACCAATGCCCATCAACAAGCCGCCAGCGCCGCCAGCGCCACCAGCCGCGCCTGCGCCACCGGCCCCGCCGGCACCGCCGTTGCCCACGATGCCGCCAGCGCCACCGTCACCTCCAGCGATACCAGCCGCGGTGCTGTTCCAGCCCGCGCCGCCATCGCCGAGTAACCACCCAGCGGCACCGCCGGTTGGGTTGGCCGCCGTCCCGGCTGCGCCGTTGCCGATCACGTAAGACCCGGCAACCGTGTTGATCAACCCGTCGACCATCTGACCGAGGCCGCTGCCAATCCAGGCTTCGACCACGGTGTGAATCGGGGTATAGACGACCTGCTGGAAGAGGCCGGGCAGGCCGGCGGACGACGCTGTTTGAGCAGTGACCGCGGGGGTGATTGGGCTGGGATCGACGGCGCTGACCGCGTCGACGGTCGCGGTGGTCTGGCCGACGGACCCCGCGGTGGCTGCCGCGTTGAGCGCCGACGCGGTGCCGGATGTCTCGCGGCGCGCCGCCGCCACCATCATCAAGGACACCGGTGTGTCCGCCGGAGCCGCCGGCGCGTTGCCCGCAGATGGGCTCAACGATGGCGCGAGCAGGGTCCCGATGGCCGTCATGACGGCGGTAACCGGGTCCTGTGGCGCCACGGTGGCGGTCGTTGCGGTATTGCTAAGCGCGCCAACAGGATCGGACACCCGCACCGCCGCTGCGCTTAACGGCTCAGCCGTGTCCGACGTGGGCGTGCCGGATGCATTCGGTGTCGCGGCGGGTGGTGCCGACGACGACCGCACATCGCTTAACGCACCGGTGTGATTCGGCTGGCTCTGGGGCGGCGACCCCGCAGGCCCCAACGGAGCCGACGAAGTGGCAGCTGCGCCCGAGATTGCCGACGAGCCGCTGCGGGCTGCGCTGGTGTGTCTCGGTCGACCAGATGCTGCGGTCGACGTGGCGTCGGATGAGACAGCAGGGGGGATGTTTGACGAATTAGTCGTTGACGAGGTCGACCCGCTTGAAGATGACGCAGAGGTGGCGCTGTCTGACGACTTCGCGGGCGACGACCCCGCCGGAGAGGAGGATCCGCCCGTGTCGGCGCACGCGAACCCGGCACCGCCCAACAACGCCGCACCGACGCCCAGGGCAATGGCCAGGCCACCGACTCGCCCAATGTATGTCGACGCACGGCGCGTGCGGTTGCGCCTGGGCTGGCCGCCACCGCCTTGGCGGTTGGGCAACGTGTCGTGTTCAGCGGCCGTGGTGAGGGCTTCCATAGTTGCTTCTCCATCGGGCTGCGTTAACCGGTCCCCGTGCAAGTGGGGCTCGGTGGATGTTTCCTGGCATCGATGTGTGCGACGTCGGTCACTATGGTGCCCGGCGCGGCGTCTCCCGATCGTTGATTTCTTGACTTCACAGGCAATCGGTTTGATCGATGCGCGCCAAAGCGGCGTGCAATACCGCGTGGATGCGACCGCCTACCACGTATCGCCAATGCACACCACGCAGGGCGTCACAGATCGGCCAAACGACGTCAAGTGCAACTGGGGGCTTGCTGGGTTCGATTCCCCTCAGCCCCACCAGGTTTGAGCAGGTCAGACGGCTATAAACCCCTCACCCGAGGGTCTGTGCCGACCGGGTAATCGGCGCACTGCCAGTCGTCGGCGCGCGACCAGTTCCCAATCGATGGCGGATATTTCACGTAGACGATGAGCTGCGTTGCACTCTCGTATTCACCCGGCAGCAACATGAAAAAATCGCGTGTTGCGGTATCCCTGATGATTCTTCTCCCGCTGGCGTTGGCAACCACCTCGACTCCCGGATTGTCTTGCAATTGAAGGCAGTAGCGCGGCAACTCTCCTATCCGGTCGAGCATCTCGGCGATACTCCTGTCCCCGTCGAGTGCGACGGCGGTATGGGTCACCAGGAGAGGCCTTCGCTCATGAACTCCCCACAGGAGGTAATCGCGACTGCCCGCCAGGACGTTCTCGTGGTTGCGTTTGATCAGCCGATAACCCAGCGCCCAGGCGCGTTCGGTGAGCTCCTGGAGCCGCTCCTCGTGGTGATCATCCATCGTTGTCTCCTCGCCGCGGCGTCCGATCTCGTCGAAAGGTCATTCGGAGCGGCGCACCCTGTGGATGGGTCGGCGCTGGATCAAATCTGGCCGTTGGTCGCCAATCGGTTCGCACGGGCGGCCGGACGCCTCTCTATGCGGAAGATGGCGTGCTCGGCCTCGGCCTTTCAGTCTGGCCAGATGCCTTCGACCATCACAAGGGACTCGGCGTTGGGCACGAAGCCACGGCACCATATGCGGCCGGTTAGCTTCCAGATCCATCGTCCGTTGGATGCGTGCAGCGTCACGTGAGTGCCGTCGAAACTGAGGCCGACGTCGGGGTCTGCTCGGCTGCGATCGAGGACATGATGTGCGAACCACATGACCGGCGTCGCGTGGTCGACCCATAGCCGGTCGCCGTCGCGGCGAAATCGCACTTCCCCGGATGGTTGCGGGGGCGCCCCGCCGGTATGCACTGGCACGCTCATAGCCGGTATTCGTTGCTGATCCCGCCACGGTTCGTCCTGGCACCCAAGTTTGTTGTCGTGTCGAATTCGAAGAGGGCACCGCAAACGCGTTCACGCAGCTCAGCACCGTTCCGTCGAGGTGTGTGAGTCCGCTTAGCTCCACTCAGATCGTCGCGGTGACGTCCCGCCGCGAACGCCTAAGGTCACCCTATGAGGTGGCTATTGATCCGCGGGCTCTCCCGGGACGCCCGGCACTGGGGACCCTTCCCGCCGACATTCGCCGAAGGACTCGGCGTCGAGGTACAGACAATCGACCCGCCGGGATTCGGTACGCAGGTAACCCGGACCTCGCCGAGCAGCATCGCCGAGATCACCAACGACATCCGTGACCGTGCGAATATCCAAGGCGACGACTGGTCGATTCTCGGCATCTCGCTGGGTGGCATGGTGACCCTCGACTGGGTTGCCCGATACCCGAACGAGTTTCAACGTGCAGTCGTGATCAATACCTCGGCATCCAATGTGGCGCCGCTGTACGCACGCGCACAGCCGGCGTTCTTGAGGGCGATCTCGACGGCGGTCATCCGCCGTGACATCGGCGAGCCCGAGCGATTCGAACGCGTTGTACTCGGGTTGTCCTCGAATAGGCCGGCGGACGAATTGGACGAGCTGGGCAAGCAGTGGGCGAAGTGGCAGCATGAGGCCACGCCATCGCGAGCGAGTGTGCTCGGACAGCTGAGGGCTGCAACACGATTCAAGCTACCAACCACCATCGCCACGCCGCTGCTTGTCCTCACCGCCACGAACGATCGGTTGGTGTCGCACCGGTGCTCGGACGAAATTGCCCGAAAGCTTCATGCGCCGATCCGAACTCACCCGGTGGCCGGGCACGACTTGCCGAACGACGACCCAACCTGGATTGTCGATCAGGTCCGCGATTGGACACCGTAAGCCCGCCCACGTGGGTTAGACGAGTTGTTTGCGCGCTCCGTGACGGGTGGCAAGCTCAGCGCGTGCGCGGGTAGCGAAGGTAGACGACGCCGGAGTTGAAGGTCCGGGACTCGGTCAGCCGCAGATCGAGGGGTTTGGTGAGCGGCGTGAGGTACGGGTTGCCGCCGCCGAGGATGACCGGGTTGACGAACTGGCGTATTCGTCGAATAGGTCTTCGGCGATGGCGGCTGCGGCAAGGGCCGCCCCGCCGATGGCCACCTCGCCCACGCCCTGCTGGTCACGGAGTCGGGCGATCTCGGTGCCGATGTCGTCGGCTGCCAGCCGCGCGTTGCCCGACACCGAATGCAGCGTGCGGGAGAACACCACCTTAGCGATCGGTCGCCAGATTCGGGCGAACTCCACGTCCGCCTCGTCGGACATGGTCTGCTCGGCGGTCTCCCACACCAGCATCGCTTCGTAAGGCCGCGTCCGCACAGGTGTGCGGCAGAGGGGCGGGTCTGCTCGATGTGGAAACAGAACAGCTCCGCGTCGGACGCGGTCCAGCTGATGTCGCCATCGGGGCCGGCGATGAAACCGTCCAGCGAAACGCTCATCGAGTAGATCACCAGCAACATCAGGCCCTCCTAACTGACATTATTCAGCCGCAGATAGGGCGATCGCTTCTTCCATGCCCCGGGTTGCCAGTTCATCGGCAAGTTCGTTGTCGGCGACACCCGCGTGGCCCTTCACCCAGAACCACTCGACCCGGTGCCGCGCGCAGGCCGCTTGGAGCCGCTGCCAGAGGTCGACGTTTTTCACCGGCTGCTTCGCGGCGGTCTGCCAGCCGCTGCGCTCCCAGCCGAGAATCCACTTGGTGATGCCGTTCCTGACATAGGTGCTGTCGGTGTAGAGGTGCGCCACCACCGGTCGGGTGAGCGCCTCCAGCGCCATGATCGGCGCCGTCAGTTCCATCCGGTTGTTGCTCGTCTGGCCGGACTCGCCACCGCACATTTCGCGGACGTGCTGACGTTGGCGCAGCACCGCGCCCCAGCCGCCGGGCCCTGGGTTGGGTTTGCACCCACCGTCGGTGTGGATGACAACGATGTCCTCGTCCATGAGCTCAGTCCGCCCGTGCCTGCCGGAGCAGTCGCACGGCCTTCGGCCCGACGCCGTGAAGGGCGAGGAGGCCGTCGACGGCGGGCAGGTCCGCGATGGTGCGGTAACCGGCGTCGAGGAGCGCGCCAGTCGCGGGCCGACCGATCCGGATACCGGCGAAGACGGGGCCGCGATCGGCGGGATCGACCATGCGCCGAGAATAGGCCATGTCGACGACGTGGATCTCGACCCGCCGATCTATGGGTGGACGCTGGTCATGATCTTCTTGAAGTGATCGTGTACAAGCCGGCCGTCGTTGAGCGGATGCGTTCGTCGGAACAGTCTGCGCGACAAGGAACTTGGATGTCAGTCCAACGAGACCGCTTGTGTTGTCCGGGCTTCGGAGCCGGACGCGACGGGGCGCGATCGGTAATTGCCGCTTTGCACTAAGGTAGCCGTCTATGGGTGCGCTAGATGGTCGCGTTGCGTTCATAACCGGAGGGGCACGGGGGCAAGGACGTGCGCATGCCTTGGCGCTGGCAGCCGAAGGGGCGAACGTCGTTATTGCCGACGCACCCCGTCCGATGGCGGGTCTGACGTATCCGCTCGGCACCGAGGATGATCTTCGCGACACGGCCAAGCATGTCGAGGAGCTGGGTGGCCTCTGCCTTCCGATCACCATGGATGTGCGCGACCCCGCCGCGGTGGATGCGGCCGCTGAGGAGACCGTAAACAGGTTGGGAAGTCTGGACATTGTGGTGGCCAACGCCGGGATCGTGAGCACCGGACCGTTGGACGAGGTGACCGACGAGATCTGGCATCAGCTTGTGGACACCAATCTGACGGGCGCATTTCATACTTTGCGGGCCGCGATTCCGGTGATGCGAAAGCAGCGCTTCGGCCGGATTGTGGTCACGTCCTCAATGGGCGGCCGCATGGGGATTCCAGAGCTGGCGGCGTACAACGCCACCAAATGGGGAGTCATCGGGCTCGCCAAGTCCGTGGCCTTGGAGGTCGCCAAGGAGGGCATCACCGTCAACGTCATCTGTCCGACCACGGTGCAGACACCGATGGTGCAGCCCGAGGGCGGTGACGATGTTCCCGACGACCTCGTCCGTCGGATGATGAAGGCAAACCCGATTCCTCAGCCGTGGCTTGCACCTGAGGATGTCAGCCGCGGGCTCCTCTATTTGGTCACAGATCCGGGCGTCATCACCGGCAGCGTCCTCGAGATCGGCCTGGGCGGCAGCGCCCGAATGCATTGACAATCACAGGACGGCAGTTTCGCTCTCGGCGCACAGCCAGCTGAATATTCTCGGATTTTGCTGAGCCAGTTCTCAGTTCACTCTCAGTGATCGCAGGCACCTTGTGCTGAAGCCATGTGGGCTGATCAGCGATTCAGAAAGAGAACGAACACGATGACGAACCCTCCGCGGTATCCTACGGGTCAGCCCGACCACAAACCAGATCCGAGTCCCTCTGTGGGACAGCAGTACCCGGGCGCCCCGACGCACGTTCCCTCAGATATGCGCTATGACTGGGGCTATACTCAACACCCGACTGCGTCACCGTACGACGCCTATTACTCTGCACACCAACCGATTACGGCACCTATTGCCGAGCTTCGGCCGAAGAAATCTCGTCGCGGCGTCATCGTCGCCGGTGCTGTTGCCGCGGCGGTGGTAGGCAGCGGAATCGGTGCAGCCACGGTGGCGATCACGGGGCGAGCCCACGACGCGACCGCCACGAAGACGCCCGTCGCCCAGGCACCCGTCGCGCCCCACCCCGCAGCCAAGCAGCCAGCGGGCTCGGTGGAGCAGGTCGCGGCCAAGGTGATGCCTAGCGTCGTCAAGCTGCAGATCGACATGGGCGGCCAAGGCGACGAAGGTTCGGGCGTCGTGTTGAGCGCCGATGGCCTCATTCTGACGAACAACCACGTCGTAGCCCCCGCCGCGGGCGAGGGTCAAGGAGCCCAGCCCACCTCGGCCGACTCCACCGGCGGTGGTGAAGCCACTAAGACAGTGACGTTCTCGAACGGCCAGACTGCGCCGTTCACCGTCGTCGGCACAGACCCCGCAGGCGATCTCGCGATCGTGCGCGCTCAAGGAGTGTCGGGATTGACACCGATCGCCATGGGATCGTCAAAGGACGTGAAGGTGGGTGAGCAAGTCGTGGCGATCGGCTCGCCGCTCGGGCTGCAGGGGACCGTGACAACCGGCATCATCAGTGCGCTGGATCGGCCGGTCGCGGCTGGCGACGGTTCCGGCGGAAACGTCTCCGTACTTGATGCCATCCAGACTGACGCTGCAATCAACCCGGGTAATTCGGGTGGTGCGCTGGTGAACATGAACGGCGAACTGATCGGGGTGAACTCCGCGATCGCGAGCATGGGCGGCGGCGACGCAGGCTCTGGCGGCGGTCAGAGTGGGTCGATCGGGCTCGGCTTTGCGATCCCGGCCGACCAGGCCAAGCGGATCGCCGACGAGTTGATCTCCACCGGCACCGCCAGCCACGGTTCGCTCGGCGTGCAGTTGAGCAAGGACACCAAGGGCGGCGGCGCTGCCATCGCCAAGGTCGTCGATGGCGGCCCAGCTGCAGCGGCGGGGCTACCCAGCAGTGCGGTGATCACCAAGGTCGACGATCAGGTGATCGACGGTCCGGAAGCCCTCGTGGCCGCGGTTCGATCAAGAGCACCCGGAGACACCGTTTCGCTGACCTATCTCGACGGCAACGGCGCCGCCCAGACAACGCAGGTGACTCTCGGCAAGGCGTAATCAACGACGCCCCGTGTAGCTGGTTCCGAGACCCGCCCGGCGGATCGGTGCCACCATGGCGCGATGGACGCAGCCACGCTTCGGGAACTTCAGGCACCACTCAAACAGCGATACCGCGACGATCCGCTCAGCTCGCGCTCGCCGCTTGAAGCCGCAGCCTCCTTCGAGACCGACGGTGTCACCACTTTGGTCCAGACGTCGTCGGGCCCGGTCCGTGCGGGTCTGCATCCCGCTACCGGCGGCGACGGAAGCGACGCCTGCTCCGGCGACATGCTGTTGCAGGCGTTGCTTGCCTGTGCTGGCGTGACGATGCGCAGCGTCGCTACGGCCATGGGTATCGATATCGTCGACGCCGAGTTGCATGCGACCGGGATGTTCGACGCCCGTGGCACTCTGGGCGTCTCCCGCGACGTACCGATCGGCGTGCAGGAGATCAGCGTTGTCGCCGAGTTGCAGACCGATGCCGATGAGGCGACCTTGGTCAAGCTGGGGGAGTTGACGGAACGCTACTGCGTTGTGGGTCAAAGCCTGGCGCACATGCCGTCAATCGTCGTTCGCAAACGTGCGGTGCCGTGATCCGTTGTCGGAGATCGCTGCCGATGTTCCTAAGTCTGCTCGCCGCAACCCGTGCGTCACGCCCGTCGGTCACCGGTTCGGCCGATAGCATCCTCGACCATGCGAGATCTGCAGCGGCGGACGGTGCTGCTCGGCGCCGGGGTTCTGGTCGGACTGGTCGGAGCTCCCTGTGTCGGCGCCATCCCGGCTCGCGCCGAGCCCGACACGAATGACGTGTCCGACCTTGCCCTGCTTCGGCGAACATTCGTGTTGGCCGATGAAGCCAGGCGAAGCGGTGGCGCTCCGTACGGCGCCCTGGTCGCTGATGCTGGCGGCAAGGTGATCGCCGAACATCGCAACACAGCCTGGGCAGACGGTGGCGACCCGACACAGCACGCAGAGCTGGTCGCCACTACACAGGCGTGGCGCGTGCTTGGGTCCGACGGGATGAATCACGCGACTCTGTACGCCAGCACCGAGCCGTGTTCGATGTGTGCGGGTGCGTCCTACTGGAACGGGATCGGCAGGGTCGTCTACGGCATGTCGAACCTTCGACTGTTCGAATTCACCGCCGACGACCCGGCGCACACGTCGTTTGCGTTGCCCTGTCGCGAGATCCTTTGCAACGGCTTCCGTCCGATCACGGTCATCGGCCCACTGCTCGAAGCTGAAGCAGCGCAATCTCACGAGGGTTACTGGCACTAAAGAACCCTGGCCGTTATGTCAGCGACCGGTGTCGCCGTTTGGGTGGGCACGCAGACGTTAAGCCAGCAATCACGTCGCGGTAGATTGCCACCTGTGAGCGACGACAGAGTTTGTGTACGGACAGGCGCTGATGGCGTGGCGACGGTGACGATGGTGCGCTCTGACAAACACAATGCGCTCGACCAGGCGATGTTCGAAGGGTTGATGAATGCCGCTGAGCAGCTGGCAAGCGATTCTTCGGTTCGCGCTGTCGTGCTGCATGGCGAGGGCAAGAGCTTCTGCTCTGGTCTGGACATCGCGAGCTTCATGTCCGGAGAAGGAGGCACGGGCGTTCTGCTAGCCCGCGACGACGACCGGCTGGCCAACTTCGCTCAGCGCGTGACCTACGACTGGTCGTTGGTGCCTGTGCCAGTGATCGCGGCGATTCACGGCAACTGCTTTGGCGGCGGTCTGCAGATCGCGCTCGGCGCCGATATCCGGATCGCCGCGCCGGACGCGAAGCTGAGCATCATGGAGATCAAGTGGGGCCTCGTACCCGATATGGGCATCACGCAGACACTGCCGCG
Organism: uncultured Actinomycetota bacterium; assembly: GCA_963835075.1. Taxonomy (GTDB): domain Bacteria; phylum Actinomycetota; class Actinomycetes; order Mycobacteriales; family Mycobacteriaceae; genus Mycobacterium. The sequence goes on from CAWIEE010000020.1 coordinate 30,338, forward strand.
GCTGATACCGATCGACGTCGCGAAGGAGTTGACGTTCAGCGGCCGCATCGTTTCCGGGAGTGAGAGTTTCGAGCTCGGGTTGGTCACTCGGACTGCCGACGACCCGCTTGCAGCGGCGCTGGCACTCGCGAACGATATCGCGCAGAAATCCCCGGATGCCGTCCGCGCCGCGAAGCGGCTGTACGACGAGACCTGGACCAGCAACGACACCGCGGCTGCTCTGGTGCTCGAAACCGAGCTGCAGGCCGGGCTGATCGGCGAGCCCAACCAGGTCGCCGCCGTCGTGGCGGGTATGTCGGGAGAGCGGCCGGTCTTCGTCGACCCTGCTTAGCGGTCTCTTGGTGATCAATGCCCGTAGGTCGGCGTGGCTTGCAGCTCTGGGGCGGCCGCGGCGAGAAGTGCGGCTCGGTCGCCGGTGAGCGGGGATAGATGCGTTCACCGTTGATCAATCGTTTGTCGCCTTGGCGGTTTCGCCGGTGCTGACGACGCGGCGGTCCCAGCCCACCGTATAGACCGCGCCGGCAGGCCCGAGATCGAGAACAGTGACATACCAAGGGATTCGCAGTGCAGCATGGGCGCGCCGAACAAGTCGCTGATCACGTTGTAGCCCGCATAACGGCCCATCGGCCGGCCGTGCTGACACGACATCACGGACATGTGCTCGTCGTCCATCTTCGCCGCGGCCACATCACCCGCCGCGAACACTCCGGCAACGGATTCGACTCTCAGATAATCGTCAACGGGCAGCCGGCCCAGGCGGTCGCACGGCACACCAAACTGCGCGGTTAACGGGTTGGCCCGCATTCCGGCACACCACACCACCGTTGCCGCGGCACAGACTCCCCGGACGACAGCGTCACGCTTCGCTCGCCAACCGCCGTAACTCCTATTCCGGTGATGGCCTCAACGCCGTTCTGCGCCAACGCTTCCTCGATGACAGGCCGGGCCGACTCGCCCATATCCGAGCCGACGTGCGGGTTGCGGTCGACGAGGATCACTCGCGGTGTAACTCCTAGCGCGTCCGACAACATCGTCGGCAGCTCGCTGGCGGTCTCGATACCGGTAAGGCCGGCGCCGACGACGACCGCTGTCGAGGTGGCGGGATCCTTCGTCCGTTGGGCCAGATCGCGAATATGCGCCTGCAGCTTCATCGCGCCGTCGTAGGTGTCGACGTCGAAACCGAATCGGCAAGGCCTGGAAGGTCCGGCTTGACCACGCTGCTGCCCACCGCCAGCACTAGGCGGTCGTAACCCAGAGTTGAGCCGTCGGCTGAGCTCACCGTCGCGGCCGATGGGTCGATTCCGGTCACGACAGCGGTGATCTGGCCGATATCGGCCGGATCAAGTAAGTCCTGCAACGGGATTCGGCACGCACTGAGATCTGCCTCGTAGTTGCGAACCCGAATATCGTGAAACGGCAGGGAACTGACGACGGTGATGTCGACGGCTTCCTTGGCGATTCCGAGCTCGTCGAGCCGCCGCGCCGCTCCGAGCGCGGCCCAAAGCCCGGCGAATCCGGACCCGAGAACGAGAACGCGTGTAGCCGCCATCGCCATATCGTCACGCTTTGCCGAATCACATACAAGAGCAGTAGACCGCGTCACTGCTCCATAGGTTGGCAATATCGAAGGTTTACCAGGCGTCTAATCCTTGATTCCCGGCGTTTTGCCGATCTTCTCGAGCGCAGCCACGGGCCAGTGCGCGCTGCAGCGCACGCAGGGCGACATGCAGTTTCGACTTCACGAACCATTCCGCGATGTGTAGATCGTCGGCGATTTGCGCCGTCGTCCAGCCTAGGTAGTACGAGCGAGCGATCAACGCGCGTGCTCGGCGGACAATTGTCCGAGGGCGTCGGCGATGAGCAGCCGTACCCGCGCGGCATTCAGCTCGCAAGGGTTGGCGCGCTTAGGAGCGTTCCAACTTTCGCTTCGTTGCATGAAATCGATCTCGCTCGTCGAGTCGGAGTAGGGCCTGCGGACTCGGCATCGTCGGCGAGTAGGCGGCGGAGCTGCCGCCGTCCGCGGTGGAGCCGGGACATCACGGTGCCCTGCGGTATGTGCATGATTTCGGCGATCTGCCTGTACTTGAGATCTTGGACGTCGGCGTAGTAGACGACCAAGCGGGTTTGTTCGGGCAGGGCCTTCATGGCTGTCTTGATGTCGGTGTCGGGCAAGGTGTCGAGCGCTTCGTCCTCCGCGGAACGCAGCCCGATCGACGAATGCGCGACATTGACGGCCATCAGCTCATCGGTGATATCCGCCCGCAGGTACACCACTGGCTGGCGCTGCCTTTGGCGATAGGTGTCGATGTATTTGTTCTTGAGGATCCGATGTAGCCAGGCGTTGAGGTTGGTGCCCTCCCGAAACGAGTCGAACCCGACGTAGGCGGCCAACATGGTGTCCTGCAGCAGATTCTCGGCGTCGACGAGATTGCTCGTCAGGCGAATCGCCCGCCGGAAGAGCGCCGCCCGCAGAGGGATTACATCGCGCTGGAATCGCGCGGCCAGCTCGGCGTTGGTTGTGCGCTGCGGGGATCCAGTAGGATCGGATGGCCCGACAATCCATGCTGCTCCACGCTTAGCGGCAGAGCTCAGATCGCCTGGGCCGCTGGTTGATTCAGCAACTGTGACAACCATGATCAGGACACTTCCCCGACAGCGGCCAGCGGGTCAGCGCACTTGCGACGGCGCAGTTTCAGGCTTCTGCTGACACGTGCGCCGCTCGAATCGTCAAGATGGGTGAAACCGACAAACTCGAGGCACGCACATTCATTGCATTCCATGCCCTCACTGGGGATGTGGCGGCTATGGCGGTGTCCGCAGTTTTGGCGCAAACACGGCTTCCCGGCGGCGACCCAACCCTCGTAGGTGGCGCTCGTCGGCGCGCAGACGAGCTGATCCAACCTGAGCAGATCGAATGCCGACAAATCGATCGACATCTCCGACTCCTTCTCGAGACTATGTACATCGGGAACCGATATAGAAACAGTAGAACTAAACTGCCGTGCGCGCCAGCAGTTGTGAGTGAAGTCTCCAGTCATTATGCATAAATGGACTGTTCGCCGAATGCGCGCTTGAACTTCGGTTGCAGGCCAGATCGGCTATCTACATCGCGAAGCGATGTAAGTGTGGTACACCTGATGCGTGGAACAGTCATACCGCGGTGGTAGCCGAGCGGACGCTATCGAGGGGCTTGAACAGGCAGCGATCCTGATGGTTCGGCATTTGGCCATTCGCACGGGACTAGGTCTCACTGCGAACCTGGCGCTGGGCACCCTTGATCGGGAGGGACCAGCCCGGGTGACGGCATTGGCCGCGGCGGCGAGCATCCGCCAACCGGCGATGACCGAACTGGTTCAGAGGTTGCAACGGCAGGGTCTGGTGACCCGGGTCGACGACCCCGGCGATGGGCGTGCCGCTCTGGTAACTATCACCGATGCCGGCCGGGCACTTCTTGACGACCAGCGACGCGAGCGCCGGGACCGAATGATCGAGTTGCTCGCGGCGCTGCCGGCAGAGGAGGAGGTCACTCTGACGTTGGCCATGCATGTGGCTCTGCCCATCATTGGGCGACTGATTGACGACGCTCAGCGGTCCCGCACGTGACAGATGCCGACACCGCGATCAGTAAGTCCCGGGCATGAGCCCTGATCGCGGCAAATTGCTCGCCTCGGCGTCAGCTTCGCAGCGCAGCGTCTACAAGCGCTTCTGCCACTGTTCGAGTTGTGGCGACGGTTGACGGTTTTGCGTCCAGCCACGCCGAAATTCCAGCGCCGTCAAATAGCACGACGAGCTGCTCGGCGAGTTCCTCAGGGTGGCTTGCCTCGGCCGCGAAGGCGAGGTCGAAAAACAGGTTGTGGATCCAGTCGCGGTACTCGGTGACGACTTCCTCGACCACTTCGCCCGGAAGCGCTTCGGCGCTGGCGGTCACAAGCGCACACCCGCGGAAACCCGGTTCGACAAACGACCGACCCTGGATCTCGAAGACGCCCACGAGGCGCTCACGCGGTGTGCGGTATCTGGGGAGGTCGCGCGCGAGTGCGTCCTGAAGACGGGTGTGGCGCGCCCGCAGGTATGCCCGGACAAGCTCGTCGGTATCGCCGAACGCCTCGAGCAATGTCTCCGCAGGGACTCCGGCCTTCTCGATGACCTGGTCGATGGACACTCTGTGCATCCCCTGGCTGTAGAAGAGTTCGTCGGCGGCGTCAAGAAGTCGTTGACGCGCTACCGCAGGACCTATCCCGGGGTGGTCCATGTCCGTGTCCCAACTGTGAGCCGGCCGCCGCCGGTATGCGGCTACCAGGCTCCACTGGCAACGACGGACGTCGGCGGTGGTATTCCCCGTCGAGCGCAGTCAGCTACCCATGTTTGAACCGCGAGGTGACGAAGACAGAAAGACTCGGAGACGCCTCGCGAGCCCGCAAGCGACAAGGCGCAATCGACATCAGAAAACACCGGAAGGACGCCGAAAAGCCCTGACATTCAACCATTTATCAGCCCGGTGATCGAAGCTGTTCCGTGTCAGGCCGGGTTGGGAAGGTGTCGCCGAACATCGGCAGACCGCTTTGAGACTCCTCGGCGGCGGCTTCGTCTTGGATGACATCCCAGTGTTCTGCGAGCAGACCATCCTCGATCCGCACGATGTCTGCCACTATCCAGTGTGCCAGTTGCCCGACATTCGAGAAGCGGCCGTGCAGCATCACGTAGTCACCGTTGGCAGTGATCAGCGCGTTTTCGTAGCGCATGTCGGGCGGCGAGGCTTTGACAAGTCCGAACAGACCCTCGCGACCCGGTTGGATGTGAGCACTGTGCTGAATGTAGGCGGGTGACCAGAAGCGTTCCGCGGCTGCATAATCCCGCTTGTTGAACAACGTGTCGAACGCCTCCAGCACTAGCGCCTTGTTGCGCTGCTCGGCCTCGCTCATGGCTTCTCCTGGGATTGCAGGGATCGGTTGGTGAATCGGTTTCGGCGCCGGGTTGCCGGGGTCATCCACTCACGGCGAGGTCGAACCCGTTGCCTTCGAGGTCGCGCAAACTGACCCAGCGGTTGTTGTTCTCAGCGAGTGAGCGAATCTGCTGGGCGCCCAGGCTTATCAGCCTGTCGGCCTCGGCCACAACGTCGGCGGCCTGCAGGTCGATGTGCACGCGGTTCTTCACCGTCTTACCCTCGGGCACCTTGTGAAAGATCAGCATGGGCCCGGGTCGGCCGTCGGCGCCGGCGGCGATGGACGCGAATTCTTCGGTGGCGCTGTCGTTGACGGTCAGGTGCAGAGCCTTCGCCCAGAACTGCGCGAGTTGAGCGGCGTCGTGGGCGTCGAAGCTGATTGCCAGCACGGAGGCGCTCATGAAGCCGCGTCCAGTGTGCGGGGCTGTCGCGCGGCAGCGCGCCCACCGTCGACCGCGATGTTGGTCCCGGTGATGTACGCGGCGCGGGGGGAAGCGAGGAAGCCGATCAGATCGGCGATTTCCTCCGGTTCGGCGGCACGTCCGAGCAGAGTCGTCTCGGCGCTCACGTCGAACACTTCGCGGTCGGCCGCGTTGGTGTAGACAGGTCCCGGCGAGACGGCGTTGACACGGATCCCAGCGGGCCCGTATTCGGCTGCCCAGGAGCGGGCAAGGGACGCCAGTGCGGCTTTGGTGGCGCCGTATGCCGCGGTGTCGGGCTGACCGACCGTGCCGGACCTGCTGGCTACGTTGATGATCACGCCTTCGCCACGCGTCACCATTTTCGGGGCCAGGATCGATGCCAGTAGGTAGGGGGCGTGGACGTTGGCGGCGAACAAACGCTGCAGCGTGTTGACGGCCAGTTTCGCTGACGGACCGAACCATGCGAACCCCGCGTTGTTGACAAGGATGTCTACGTCGCCGACCTCCTCGGCCAGCCGCAGCGCTTCTGCCGGTTCGCTGAGGTCGGCGCCGACGAATCGGGCTGAGCCTCCGGCGTTTTCGATCTCCGCGACCACCGCGGCGCCGCGTGTCGCGTCACGGCCGTGCACGACCACCGTGGCGCCCTGCGCGGCCAACTGCACGGCGGCGGCCCGACCGATTCCCGACGTGGCGCCGGTCACCAGCGCCACCTTGCCTTCCAGATCGCGAACTGCGGTTGGCTGCAACATGAGAACTCCTATTGTTTAGACAGATCCGCAGCCTGGACTGCGGTGCGGAAGGCCTCGAGTTCACCGGGGATATCAGGCCCGGTGGGCTGATAGATGATCTCGGTGATGCCGTCGGCGGCGAGTTCGCTGACGCGGCTACTGATCTCGTCGGCGGTGCCGGTCAGGGTGGTCTGCCCGATGGCATGCCAGCTGCCCGCCGCCCATGCGGCGGTGTCGGCGCGGTTGAGCGCGACGAGGTGCTGCTCGTGCACCGCGAGGTGGCGGTCCTGCGGTGGGGTTTGGTTGATGGTGTCGAGCCACACATCGCCTGCCGGCAGCACGGTGACATCGCCGCCAAACTCGTAGGCGGCGTGATAGGCAAGTGCATTTCCCGGCCCGGCGGCGGCCTGCACGCGCGTCGAATCCAGTGCCTCGCCGTCGGCCAGCACAGTGCCGTGAACTCCAAGCGCTGCCCACGAGAACTTTGCGGCGTACCGCGTTTCGCCGTTGACGGTGAACAATCCGTCGGCCAGCTCAGTGGCGACCTCGACGCCCCTAGGTCCCAGCGCGGAGATGAGGATAGGTATGTCGATAGGGCGCCGCGGTGCGTAGCCGTCAGGATGCAACATCTGTATCCGGTTGCCCTGCCATGACACCCGCTCACCACTCAGTAGCACGCGGAACGCATGGACGTAGTCGCGCAGATACGACCAGCTGGCCGGGGCGGCGCCCAGTGCGCGGGCGCCTGCGAAGCCCGTGCCGAACGCGACCGCGACCCGACCGGGCGCCAGGGCGGCAAGCGCCGCCGCGGCCGAGGCGTTCACCATCGGGTGGCGCAGGGTCGGTACGAGCACGCCCGGACCCAAGCCGATGGTGTCGGTGTGTTTGGCAGCCAACGCGAGCATCATCCACACGTCGGGGCTTTCGTGTGGTGTGTCAAAGAGCCAGGCCCGGTCATAGCCGAGTTCTTCGGCGACCGCGATGTGCGCGGGGGACTGCAACGAAGTCGCGAACTGGGCAGAGATCTTCATCGGGTGTCGTCAGACCTGGGCCATGCCGCCGTCGACGCTGAGCTCGGCGCCGGCAACGAAGCTGCTGTCATCGGACGCCAAAAACAAAGCAGCGGAGGCAATTTCCTCCGGGCGTCCCATTCTGTTCAGTGGAATGGCCGCGGCGAACTGCGCCCTGATCGCGTCTGCCTCCTCCGGCGAGTCGGCCTGACCATCCATGATCGGGGTGTCGATCGGGCCAGGGCTCAACGTGTTGAACCGGATACCGCGATCGGCGAATTCGCGTGTCCACGTGCGGGTGTAGGAGCGCAGCGCGGCCTTGGTCGCGCTATAGGTGCTGTATCCCGGTATGCCGACGTAGCCGGCGATCGAACCGATCAGAATGACTGAGGCTCCGTCGCGCATCAACGGCAGCGCCTTTTGCACCGTGAACAGCGTGGCCCTGGCGTTGAGGTCGAAGGTCAGGTCGAAGTTCTCTTCGGTGATCTTGCCCAGCTCCTCGGGCTCGACCCGGCCGGAGTTCGCGACGAGGATGTCCAGCGCGCCCTTCTCCTCGAGCACCGTCGCGAACAGCCTGTCCAGGTCGGCGCCCTTGGTGGCATCGGCGGCAATGGTGGTCACACCGTCACCGATCAACGCTTTGGCCTTGTCCAACTCGCTTTGGCGGCGTCCGGTGATAAATACCTCGGCGCCTTCTTCGGCAAACCTCGCCGCGGTGGCCAGCCCGATACCGCTACTGCCGCCCGTGATCACGGCGACCTTGCCATCTAGTCGTGACATCAGTTGACCTTCCGATTGTCGATTTACTATCGTTTATACAGACTGGTCTAAACGGTATTCTATTCCGGGCGCATGCGTCAAGCCGCCGGGTCGGTGCACGGGGACGCGCATCGGACAGCCGGGATGTCATTCACCCGACGGCCGTTCGACCCGCGGGAATGCCGGAGTCAGACTCCCAGAGTCGCCAGGTCAGCAAGTCAAAGTACGAGATGGTTGCGTTCTTCAGACAAGTCTGTCTGATAACCTGGGCCGATGGCGACCAAGACGGCGAAAGGGCCCTCAGCGCGGGAACGTCTGCTCGCCGCCTCCGACGAGCTGTTCTACCGAGACGGTGTGCATTCCACCGGGATCGACGCGGTCATCGAAAAGGCCGGTGTCGCAAAAGGCTCGCTGTACTACATATTCGGTGGGAAGGACGAACTCGTCGCCGCGTACCTTCGGGGCCGTCTGGATGCATGGCGCGAGCGTGTGGATGCGGCACTGGCTGGCATCGATGATCCGGAGGAGAAGATCCTCGCGGTGTTCGACGCGATCGCTGACTACGTGGCACTTCCGGAGTTCCGCGGCTGCCCATTTGTCAACGCCGCCGCCGAGGCGCCTGCGGGCGAAGCCCAGGATCTGGCGATCAAGGAGTATCGCCGTTGGGTGCGGGACTCCTTCCTCGTGCTTGCCGCAGGTACCAGCGTTGCCGACGCCGCGTCGCTTGCGGACGCGCTAATCGTCTTGTACGACGGGGCGCTTGCCACCGCGGAGGTGGACAGCACCGCACGCACGGCAGCGATGACGGCCAAGCGCATCGCGCGGCTCACCATCGCCGTTGCCAAAGCCTCCAGCCCGGCCTGATTCGAGTTCCTCGGGCCCTGGCGGTCAGAGAATTTGTTCGAGCAACTTCTTGAGTTCCCTTTGTTGTCCCCGGGTCAGGCGTTCCAGTCGCTTGCCGAACGCGTCCGATAGAAGCGCGAGGCCATCTCTGGTTGCTTGGCGCCCGTCTGGGGTGAGTTGGAGGCGATGGCGCCGCAAGTCGTCGGGATCGATCTCACGGAGAACGAATCCTGCGGCCTCAACCCGTTTGAGATAAAGCGTCACCGTTGCCTTCGGCATGCTCAGCGTCGCCGCCAGCTCGGCAGGGTAGGGATGCTCGTCGATCTCGGCGAGCAGGAACAGCTCCTTGGAGTCGAGCCCCAACGCGGCGATGTCGGTCTCGACGGAGGAGATCACTGACAGCAGCACGCGATAGTTCAGCGACCAGATCTTCCCGGCATCGTCTACCGACATTGACATCGCACCCTTAATAGTTCAGAGTTGAACTAGTTCAGAAGTGAACCAATACATAAGTGAGCAATGTATCAGGAGACACCCATGCCATTGGATCATTACGTCACCCTCGGTCGATCCGGTCTGCGCGTCAGCCCGCTGTGCCTGGGGGCGATGACGTTCGGCGAAGACTTGGGCTGGGGTTCCACCGTGGAGGAGTCCGAACAGATCATCGACCGGTACGTCGACCTCGGCGGCAACTTCGTCGACACCGCGAACTTCTATACGAAGAGCCACTCCGAGAAGATCATCGGCGATCACATCGGGCGCCATCCCGCCCGCCGCGACCGCCTGGTGATCGCCACCAAGTTCAGCGGCAACCTGCATCCGGGCGATCCCAACGGCGGCGGCTCGGGTCGCAAGTCACTGATTGCCGCCTGCGAGAACTCGCTGCGCCGCCTGCAGACCGACTACATCGACCTGTACTGGTTACACATCTGGGACGCCAATACTCCGATCGAGGAGACGATGGCCGCACTCGACGACCTCGTTCGTGCCGGCAAGGTTCGCTACATCGGTGTGTCGGACACCCCGGCGTGGAAGATCGCCGAGGCAAACCTCGTTGCCCGTTTCCGCGGCTGGTCATCGTTCATTGGGCTGCAGATCGAGTACTCCCTGCTGCAACGCACCGTCGAGCAGGAACTGGTTCCGATGGCTCGCGAATTCGGCCTCGGGATCACTCCATGGTCACCGCTCGGTGGCGGTGCGCTCAGCGGCAAGTACACGCGAAGCAACGCAGGCCAACACAAGACCGACCGCGCCGCGCTGGTGGAGGGTTTCCTCAACGAGACAACGTATGCAGTGGTCGACGAACTCGAGATCATCGCCAAAGCGCACGAAGCCACTGTCGCCAGTGTTGCCTTGGCCTGGCTCCAGGCACAGCCGGCTGTGACGTCGATCATCATTGGGGCGCGCCGACTCGCGCAGTTCGAGGACAACGTCCGCGCCCTCGATGTGAACCTGTCTGCCGAGGAATTGGCTCGGCTCGACGCAGTCACCGCGCCAACCTTCGGATTCCCGCAGAGCATGCTCCCGATGGCCCCGGCGATCACCAACGGCGGTACGACGGTCAATGGTGTTTACGCGCCAGTCTCGGACGACGTCATGCCCAAAGGCGGTCAGCCCTACTGAAGCCCGGTCGGCGGCTGTGGATGCTGACCGGTAGGGACTCATTCCGGCTGGTGGGTTCCATTGCTGGGTGGCAGCAGTGACGACACCGGGTCGTTTGAGCGGAACTATCGATGGTGACGGAAAAACTCTCAACGAAGGACTGTCGTCATGGGTATCGCCCTCCGCTACATCGCCGCACCGGCGTTGGCCGCCGGTGTCGCGGTAACCATTGCCGGCGCAACGGCATCCGCGGCCGACGGACGGCAACCTGTGCACACCACTGGCGCATCGACTTCCAGTCCCGATCACGGCGGCGCGTACTGTGGCCAATTCTGCGGCGACTACCGTGCCTACGGCGACCACCCCGGCGGGGCTGCTGTGCCGATGTCCTATGGGGTAGGTATGCCCCGGTTGAATCCGCTGTCCGCGGTCTCGATCAGGCTGCCGATCGTCGACGCCGCCGGTGCCCTTACACCCCAACACTAATCGTCCTTGCGGAGGATCATGGAGTGAAACGTTGGGCAACACCGAGGAGAAGGTAACTGTGAGCACCATTCCTAACATCCAACTCAACGACGGCGCGCGCATCCCGCATCTCGGGTTCGGGGTCTTCCAGATCGAGCCGGAGAAAACGGCCGCAGCGGTGCGGACTGCGCTGGAGATCGGTTATCGCCACATCGACACAGCTGAGATGTACGGAAACGAGAAACAGGTCGGTGACGGCGTCCGTGACGCGGGTATCAACCGCGCCGACGTCTTCATCACGAGCAAGCTCAACAACGGCTTCCACAAGCCAGATGATGCGCGTCGCGCGTTCGACAACACGCTGCGCGCACTCGAATCCGACTACGTTGACCTGTTCCTCATTCACTGGCCCCTACCGACCCTCTACGGCGGGGACTTCGTCTCCACCTGGAAGGTCCTCGAAGAGTTCGCCAGGGATGGACGGGCCCGCAGCATTGGGGTTTCGAACTTCGAGCCGGCGCATCTTGACCGACTCGCGCAGGAATCTGGCACCGTCCCCGCAGTAAACCAGGTCGAGGTGCATCCCTATTTCACAAACGAAGAGGTCCGCGCCTACGGGAAAAAACACGGCATCGTGACCGAGGCGTGGTCGCCGATCGCCCAGGGCGCCGTGCTCGACGATGAGATCATCGGACGCATCGCCAACGGATACGGCAAGTCGCCGGCACAGGTGGTGTTGCGCTGGCACATTCAACGCGGCGACATCGTATTTCCGAAGTCGGTGTCGTCAGACCGGATGAGAGACAACTTCGATTTGTTCGACTTCGAGCTGGATAATGCGGATATGGACGCAATCTCGGCTCTCGACCGAGGCGAATCCGGCAGAACCGGCCCCAACCCGAACAACTTCGCCTACATCCCTGACTGATATGTAAGTGATTTTGTCAAGAGGCAGGGTGAAGCGGCGGCCACAACCGTCGTCGTGGCGCGCCGCTTCGTTGACCAGATGAGTTCCGCTCTACAGGTCGAGCGTGTCGTGTCGACGCGTGTCAGTCTGAAATGCGCGGGTTGGCTACCGCAGGACGGACCTTCGAATCGGAGTTGATCGCGGGTCTAGGGTCGAGCGTCATCAGTTGTGAGACAACGTGATTGCTCATAGTCAGATCGCGGGTCACTCCAGGACGCTTGCCGCCCCGTTCAGCGTTGTTCATCCGGACGATTGTGTGACGGTCAGTCCTCCATGACCGCCAGCGACCAACACCAGCCGGCCAGTTCCCGGGCGATCGCCACGTTGGCGATCACCGGGCGCTTCTTGCGGGCATCGAAGCCGACCCAGCGGGTGTGCAGGCGCCGGTTGGCCGATTGCCCACGGGCCCGGGCCGCCGGGGAGGCCAGATCCCAGCGGCGCCGCAACTCGGCCCCGGGCCGGTACTGGGTCCGGTGGTGCCAGGCCGCTTCGACCAGCAGGCGACGGACGTGCCCGTTGCCGGTCTTGGTCACCCCACCCTGGGTGCGGGTCTCGCCCGAGGAGTATTCGCTAGGCACCAGCCCGACGTAGGCGCCGATGAAGCGCCCGCTCAACCGGTGCCAGTCGCCGATCTCGACGGCCAACCCGAACGCCGTCAGGGTCGCGATCCCGCGAATACAGCCCAAGCGGTGCACGACCGAGGTGAACTCGCTGTCGGCGGCCATCGCGGTGATCGCGTCATCGAGGCGGTTGCGTCGGTCCAGACACGCCAGTGTCGTGTCGAAAGCCGCCTCGTAGCTCAGCTGCAGGGCCGGGTTGTCGAACCGCTGAGCGCGTAACCAGCGCTCATGATCGCGGGTCCAGGGCTTTCCTCCGTAGTAGACAATCCCTTGACGGAGAAGCAGTTTCGAGACCCGATGCCGGGCGGTCATCAGATCTCCGCGACAGTCCTCCCGGGCCCGGACCAGGTCGCGGGCCGCCTCTTGAGCTGCGGTTGGCACCCGCACTGCGATGATCTGCCCCAGATGCAGCAATCGGGCCAAATGCGCGGCATCACGGGCATCGGTTTTGACCCGATCCCCAGCGGGACGGATCAACTTCGACGGCGCGGCCACCTCACAGGCGATCCCAGCCGCGGTCAACGCTCGGGCCAACCCAAACCCGGTCGGGCCGGCCTCATAGGTCACCGCGACCGGGCCGGGCAGATCACCCAACCAGGCCACGATCTCCCGATGATCAGGGGTCAACCGTCGCTCGAAACACCTCACCGGTATCGCCGTCCAAACCACAACCAAGCACCGAACGTGCGTGCACATCCAAGCCAACACTCGTACGCTGAGATTTCACTGGGGCCTCCCACATCTTGTGGCTCTACCGGCCAGGACCTGATTCCTGTCGGCAACCCACGTTCACATGTGAGTGGGGCCCCAGCCCCTCATACCGTCTAGGAGTCAGGCCGACCAGACGGCAATCAGGGCGGGATAGATAACTATCCCGCCCTGATTTGCACAGCCATTGTCAGCGGTGGTGAAACTCCAGGGCACCCATGTCGCCACCGAATGGTAGCTGTGCCTGGGCGGCCTCTTGCGCGGCCCCGCCTGGCGTAGCCGTGATCTGGACATTGCCGGGGCTCTGCTGCACGTTTGACCCGACCGTGCCCGTGGCGGCCGCTGCCGTCGGGGCGGCTGCGACCGCGACTGCGGCAGCTCCTGCCGCCACCAGTGGGACGATTCGATTCATGTTGATGCGCATTGTCATTCCTTCTTTCGTGTATGTCTTTGTTGTCGGTGACGTATTCCAGGATCGTCTTCGACCGCATCAAAGTCGTCCTCGCTGGCACCCGTCCTTGACCACCCGCTACCTGCAACGTTCGGTCGCTGCCAGCCGCCACGGACGGCAGCAGAGCCCGCTTACAGCGGGCCTCAACCGGGTCCAAATGTGTTCGTGTGTCGGGACTTAGCCCGCACTCGTCACGGCGACCTAGCGCGGAGAGAGGATCCTAGTCGTCACGACAGGGATGTGGTGATGTGGACCTCGGAGGTCAGGGTCTGGTGAACTGGGCAACGCTCGGCGATGTAGAGCAGTCGTTGCCGCTGGGTGTCATCGAGGTCGCCCGCCAACTCGATGCCGCAATCAATTTGGTCGATGTGACCATTCACGGTTTCGCAGTCGGCGCAGTCCTTTGCGTGAATTCGCGAGTGCCGCAGCGTTACTCGGATGTTTTCCAGCGGCCATCGTTTGCGGTCTGCGTACATCCGCACCGTCATGGACGTGCACGCACCGAGTCCGGCGAGTACTAGATCGTAGGGTGTTGGCCCAGCGTCGTCGCCTACCGGCGGTGGCTCGTCGGCCACCAGCTGGTGGTGCCCGGCGCAGATCTGTCGCGTGAAACCGCCGGCACTTGTCTCGGTCACGACCACCGTGCCCTCAGACGCCCCTGCGTCGCGGTCGGTCCCGTCCTGTGTTGTCACGTGTTTCCCTTTGGCGCTTTGATCGCGCCGGGTGACCGGCGGCTCCGTAGGCTCAGAGGCAGCAGGATCGCTACGGTTGCCGGCAGAACGGGCCATGCGGGCAATCCCATTGCGTTGAGCCCGTAGGTGAGCGCTAACGCGGCGACGACCGCGATCGCGACCCGCCAGTCGTCGCCGACGATGAAGTCGTACCAGAACCGTAAGAATGTCCTCAGTCGGGTCACGATTGCCCTGATTCGCTACTGACCGGCTTGGTGGACCCAAACCCGCCCGGGGCTCGGCGGAGAACGGCCACTAGAGCCAATGCGTACACCGCGACGGCCGGGACCAAGGCGAGCAATGCAGCATCGGCGCCGGGCCAGTGCGCGCCAGCACCCTCCGCACCCCAGAAGATGCCGAAGGACGTCAGCATCGACCCCGACGATGAATTTCATAGTGTTCTCCGGCACGCGGGCCAGCGGTGCTCGCACTGCTATCCCGGCGAGCGCGACGACTACTACCGCCGACAGCGCGGCGATGGCCGCCAGAGGAATGTTGTGCTGATTGGCGCCGAAGGTCAATGCAATGAAGGCCACCTCGAGGCCTTCCAACAGAACCCCTTTGAACGAGAGGGTAAAGGAGTACCAGTCGGTGACCAGCCCGCGGCGATCGACCGGTGCCGCCTCGGCGGCTGCAAGTTCGGTGCGATAGACGGCGGCCTCGTCATGCATCGCCTTGAGGCCGGCGGCCCGCATAATCGCCTTTCTTAACCACTGCAAACCAAAGACCAGCAGCAGACCGCCGACAACCAGGCGCAATGCCTCCAACGGAATCGCAGTTAGCGCCGGGCCCAGCCCCGCAACGATCAGCGCCAGGACCGTGAGGCTGCACCCGACTCCCAGTAATGCCGAACGCCAGTCTCGACCGACGCCGGCCGCCAGAACGATCGTCAACGCCTCGACGGCCTCCACCGCGCACGCGAGAAAGACCGCGATAAACAGCGCGCTGCTGTTCACAGGCAGTCACACCGGGTCGTCGTCATGATGACTGTTGTCCTCCATCCGTGCCCAGCGTGATGTGGGCGGTACGGGTGTCACCCGTGGGGGCTATATAGCTCACGCTAACCATATCTGCCGGCGCGTGTGACAGCACAGCTGCTCCCAACGCGTCGGCGCCGTCGATCACCTGATTATCGACCCTAGTGACGACCGCGCCGACGGGTAGCGCCGCGGCCTTGGCGCGGCCGTCGTTCGTCACCCCGACGATCCGGGCGCCGGGAGGGTTTGTTGCATCAGTGACCTGAACACCGAGGGAAGCGTGCGACGCCTTCCCCGTGGCGATGAGCTCGTCGGCGACGCGCTTCGCCTGATCCACAGGTATTGAGAAGCCAAGCCCGATGGAACCGGTCTCGGCGCCAGGGGATCCCCCCACAGTCGCCATCGCAGAGTTCATCCCGATGAGCTGTCCATTCATGTTCACTAACGCCCCGCCCGAGTTTCCTGGGTTCATCGGTGCGTCGGTTTGGATGGCATCAAGCGTTGCGC
The DNA here is from genome assembly GCA_963835075.1 of uncultured Actinomycetota bacterium. Taxonomy (GTDB): domain Bacteria; phylum Actinomycetota; class Actinomycetes; order Mycobacteriales; family Mycobacteriaceae; genus Mycobacterium. Next base: position 46,070 of record CAWIEE010000020.1, read on the forward strand.
GCTGGTTCGCTGTGTCGCTCGTGGTGGACACCGGGCGGTTCAGTGCACTGACGATGCCGCTCGTGACGGTGCCGTCGAGACCGAGCGGCGATCCCACCGCCACCACCTGCTCGCCCACCCGAAGGTTGTCCGACGTACCAACGGTGATCGGGGTGAGATCGGAAATGCCTTGGACGCGCACGACTGCGACGTCGGTGGTGGGATCGGTGGCAACCACGGTGAAGGGCGTGGTGCGGCCATCGGCGAAGGTCGCCGTGCTGCTGCTGCCTTGTGAACCGGGCTGGTTGGCGTCGGCCGCGGCCGCCACCACATGGGCGTTGGTCATGATCAGCCCATCGGTGGTCAGGATGATGCCCGAACCCTCGTACGCCATGTTGCCCGCGTCGGTCTGCAGCGCCACCACGCTGGGCAGCACCTTCGCAGCGACTTGTTCGACGGATCCGCCGGAAACGTTGGCCGCCGGCCGGGATGCAACAGGCGCGGCGCTCTCCGCGGCACTGTGCGGGAACTGATACGGATGCACGGCCATTGCGACGCCGCCGCCGACACCGGCAGACACGATCGCGATCGCCAATCCTGCGACCATCAGCGTCGCACCACCAGAATGTCTCTGGGGTTTCAAATGCCGTGCGGCCGAACGCCTTGCGTGATTCGTCATAAGTCCTACAATCGCGTCCGAACCACGACATGTCGCTAGCGCTGCCGTCCAATGCCGGGTGCCGTTAGCTGCAAGCCGCAATACCTGCCACCTGCAAAGGAATGGAACTCAGGCCGTAGGCGCTGGCAGGTAGTCGCCGACTACTGCTGGCAGGAGCCGTGAACGGGTGCCAGTGGCGACGACATCGAGTCGTTTGCGCCGGATCATAGGGGTGGACTACATCGTGGAAGGGCCAATGATGATGTGGGGTAAGCGAACTGACTTCATCGTGCGCGGACAGGTTCCGTTCAATGCCGAGCCGCCGAGTGAGGTGTTGGCAGGTAATGCAATAACCGCGCTGGATACCTTCTACTGCCGCAATCACGGCACCTTTCCTGACGTCGCACCACAGCAGTGGAGCGCGACGGTCGGGGGCATGGTCGACACGCCAATCACGTTGACGTATGAGCAACTGACCAACCGGTTCAGCGCGCACTCCGTGGTGGCGACTCTGGTATGCGCGGGTAACCGGCGGGCCGAAATGCTGAAGGTGCGTCCGATACCGGGCAAGGACCCCTGGGCCCACGGCGCGATCTCGACCGCGGTGTGGCGGGGAGCGCGCCTATCCGACGTTCTCGACGCGGCAGGGGTCCGCGACGAGGAAGGTCTGCACGTCGCCTTCAACGCTCCCGACGTGGCGCCCGAGGCGTCGCCAGTTCAGGCCTACGGCAGCTCCATCCCGTTGAGCAAGGCCATGTCCGAGGAGGTCTTACTGGCCTGGCAGATGAATTCCGAACCTCTGCCACGCGTTCACGGCGGTCCGGTGCGGGTCGTGGTGCCCGGATACATCGGCGCGCGAAGTGTCAAGTGGGTCAAGCGCATCACGGTGCAGCCGGGTCCGTCGGAAAACTACTTTCAGGCCCTCGACTATCGCATTCTTCCGCCTGAGTCCGATCCTGACACCGCCAAACTGGGTGAGGGGATTTCGTTGTCATCGGTCGCCCTCAACTGCGACATCCTTGTCCCGGGTGACGGAGCTGAGGTTCCTGCCGCCCCGCTGACGATTCACGGCTGGGCTCTGGCAGGAGATGGCCGCGGCATCGCGCGTGTTGACGTCTCACTCGACGGGGGACACACCTGGTGCCAAGCCGATCTCCAACCCGCGACGAGCCGATGGGCGTGGCGGTTGTGGTCTCTCACCGTCGAGGCTCTGCCTGGACCGATGACCCTGAACGCCCGCGCTTGGGACGACACCGGCGTCACACAACCTGAATCCGCTGCGGGCCTGTGGAATCCACGCGGTTACGGCAACAACGCCTGGGCGCATGTCGATGTGAATGTCTTGCCTCGACGAGGCGTGATCGGCGGCCGTTGGCGGCGCGTTGGTAACTGATTGGCTGCGCTCAGCACGTCGAGAAACCACGAAGCGGCCTCGATCTGAGCGACTGGCGTTGATTCTGTGGATCATTCGGCGTGTGCCATAGGCCCGCATAGCGAACGGGCCGGATGCTGGTGGACAGCATCCGGCCCGTAGTTCGCGGCGTGGATCAGAACGGAGTATCCAGTTGACCGTTGGTGGTGTTGGCCTCGTCGTGGTTCGACACGTGGTATCCCAGGACGTATGGGCTGTGCGGATCGGTGCCAAAGGGGATGAGCGGGTTGGTGTCTGCGCTGGCGATGGGAGCGAGCAGCATCGCTGCGCCGATTGCGGCTGCACCCAACGCGGGTGCGATGAACTTGATCGATGCCTTCATGATCTTCCTCCTGTTTGCCGGGTGGCTTGTATGGCTGCCTACAATCATGGTTCTTCAGCTAATCAGTGTCGCCACAGCTACCAGCCATTTTGGTGGTGAAGCCAGCAGGTAGCCGACCATGGCGGCAAACGGCAGCGCTACTGCTGGCATCCGTTGGACCCTGCAGCTACCCGGAATATGCGCGTCGGGCCGACTGCGCTGCACGCGCGCGCCAGAGTTGGCCTGATGATCCGAACTCCGGCTAGCTGTAGGGCCGAATGGGTGTCAGCTGCGGCGACACCCGTTTGCAGCAGCGCGATGATTTGGACACCGCTGAAATGCGGCGACCAGCAATCAAGAGGCACATCATGAAGACATCGATCAAGTTCATCGCACCCGCGTTGGGTGCAGCCGCAATCGGCGCAGCGATGCTGCTCGCTCCCATCGCCAGCGCAGACACCAACGCGCTCGTGCCCTATGGCACCGATCCCCAGGTGCCCAACCTCGGCTACTACGAATCGAATTCGGGCATCAACAGCGCAGGCGACACGACGCTCGGCTCACTGGATCTTCCCTTCTAATCCATCACGCGCCCAAAGCGGGTCCAATTCAGCGTCGGCCCGTCAGCAGCGAGCGGGGGCGCCCCGACAGCGAATAGGCGGGTCAGACAGAACGTTGGTACCGACCTGGAACAGTGTCCGCGAGAACCACTTTCGTGTCCCGACACGCCGTGTAGGCTTGCCAACCGGACGCACAGAGCGCGATGGCCAACGCGATCAGGGGTACGGCCGGCGCGAACGTCGGTGCGTGAAGCGTTAGCAGCGCCCCTAGGAAGCAGCCGCAGACAAGCCCGACTAGCACCAAAAGATGGTGCGTGCTGCCGCGGTACCGATGCCCAGTCGCCAGCCGACCAACCAGCTTTACCAGCGAGCCGGAAAGAAACGTTGTGTTCAATCCCAGGCCCGCACCGAACCGTTGCATCGCACTGCTCTGGATGCCCAAAGCTGTTGCGCCGAGGCCGAGCAAAGCCGCCTTGCCGAAAATGTTGGACCGGGCCCCGACGGTCCACCAAGTGGCCGCGTAGGCGACGAAGAAGAGGGCTTCGATGGCCAGCGCACGGGTGACGGCCGACGGCCAGACAGGGTCACCCGGTTCGGCGGTGCCGGCAATGCGAGCACCGATCCCCGCGCCAACCATGTAACAGACGAGCGACACCAAGACGCGTCCGATGCGCTCCCCGTCGCGGTGTGCGAGCGCGATGCCCAACAGCGCCAAGTTCCCAGTCATTGCGCTGGTAAACACTTTCCCTAACGCGAGATACCCGATCGCGTCGGTGGCGCCGCTGGCGGCGGCCAGAAACATGGCGGCGCCGTTGCGCACGTGGATCGGCAGCGGGTGCGCGTCACCATGGTCCACAACCAGGTTGTCTCGTGAGATGGTCATCTCTCCAGAATCTCTGCGACCGCACATTCAGGCATCGCGGATGGCGCGTACCTGGTGACCCCGCTAGCCAGAAACGTTGCATAGCGGTCAGCGCGACCTGTGGGTGAGCCGTGGCTGGAGCGGCACCCCGTCACCGGCAGGGCCCTAAGGCCCTTGATCTGGGACGGGGTGCGGCGCAGGATTTATCCACAGGCTCGGCGTACGGGCGCTGAGCCGACGTCACCCACCGGAGGGTTCGTCGTGGAACGAGCCGATTCGACTCGACGGTCTGTGGTGGTGGCGTTCGTCGCGTATGGACAAGCCAGTGGGTGAAGCCGATCCTTACGGGCCCGGCCAGCGGGATGCGCCGGACCCCGATGGTTCGGCTCCGTTACGCGCACGCGCATTGCGGCTTCTGTTGCGTCCGACGGCGCCGCCGCTTGCCCTCGGTCTGGTGGTCGCCCCTCTGCTTCTCGCCGCCGAGACCGGTTTGGTGTACCTGCTGATGCGAGTCACCGCCGGAAGCATCTTCGGCGTGGTCTTTCTGCTCGGCATCCTGGTGGTCTCCACCGTGTGGGGCTTGCGGCTCGGCGCACTGACAACGGTCGCGAGCGCGGCAATATACGTGTTCTTCCATCGTCTGCAGACTGGCGGGAGCATGCTCGCGGCGGCAGTTTCCGACTCGGCGGCGGTGGGAGTCTTCCTTCTTGTCGCACTGTCGGCTGCGACTCTGGCCGGGCTGGCGCGATTGCGTGCCCGAGAGACCGACCGACGGCGTCGGGAGGTCGAGGTGAGCCACGATGAGCTCGGTGTCCTGGCGGAACACCAAGCCGCGCTACGGCGGGTGGCGACGTTGGTTGCGCGCGGGGCCAATCCCTCGGAGGTATTCGCCGCGGTGTCCGAGGAATTGGCCCGTTGGTTGCACGCTGTCAACGCGGGCCTGCTCCGCTACGAGCCCGATGGCAGCGGATTCGTCGTCGATGTTCGATACGAGCTCGGCGTAACGAACATGCCCGTCGCCGGCGAGCGGATTCCGTTGGCGGGCAACGATGTTGGAGCGCTGGTCTTGCGCACGGGCCGCGTCGCGCGGATCGACAGCCATGACGGCGTCACCGGTCCAGAAGCCGACCGCATTCGCGATGCGGGCATCGGTTCGATCGTTGGCGCGCCGATCGTCATCGACGGGCATTTGTGGGGCGCAGCCATCATCGGCACCACGAAACGTGAGCCACTTTCACCCGACGTCGAGGCCCGCCTGTGCGACTTCACCGACCTCGTTGCCACCGCGATCGCCAACGCCCAGGCACGAGCCGATCTCAAGGTGCTTGCCGAACAACAGGCAGCACTGCGGCGGGTGGCGACGTTGGTCGCGCGTGGCTGTGCGCCAACGGAGGTGTTCGGCGCCGTGGCGGAAGAGTTGGCGCAGTGCCTCGGTGTTCACAATGCAGGCCTCTGCCGCCTCGAGCCTGAGGGTGTGGCGACCCTGGTTGCTGCTCGCGATGAGGCCGGGCTGACGAATAACCTTATTGGCCAGCGGTTTTCGCTTGACGGCGAAGACGTCGTTGCGACGGTGCTGCGCACGGGCCTGGCGGCCCGAATGGACAACCACGACGACGCTTCCGGCCTCGCCGCGGCACGCATTCGTGACCTGGGCATGCGCTCTACGGTCGGCGCGCCGATCATCGTCGCCGGCCGCCTGTGGGGCGCGGCCACCGTGAGTACCTCTCGCCACGAGCCGCTGCCCGCCGACACCGAGGCGCGCGTGTGCGACTTCGCGGACTTGGTGGCTACGGCCATCGCCAACGCACAAGCGCATGCCGAGCTGACCGCGTCAAGGGCCCGCATCGTCGCCGCCGCTGACCACGCGCGGCGGCGTATCGAACGAGATCTGCACGACGGTGCGCAACAGCGCCTGGTTTCGCTTGGCCTCGACCTGCGCGGTGTGGAAGCGGATGTGCCGGCCGACCTTGTGCCGCTGAGGGAGCGGATATCAGAGCTCGTCGCTACCGTCGCCGGTGTTTCGACGGAGCTGCAGGAGCTCTCTCGGGGGATTCATCCGGCAATCCTGTCCAAGGGCGGGCTGGGTCCGGCGATCAAGCTGTTGGCGCGACGCTGCGCAATACCGGTCGAACTCCGCCTTGAGAGTCAGAGACGCTTACCGGATCCGGTAGAAGTGGCGGCCTACTACGTCGTGGCCGAGGCCCTGACGAACGCGGCCAAACACGCACAAGCGTCAGTGGTGGAAGTTCGTATCGATATCGACGACCAGAACCTCCATCTGTCGATTCGAGATGACGGGATCGGCGGAGCCGATGCGACCAGAGGATCCGGAATCACCGGTCTGCGCGACCGCGTAGAGGCGCTCGGCGGCTCCCTGTCGATCTCAAGTCAACCTGGAATCGGCACCGAATTGCACGCCACGATCCCGTTCGAAACTCCATGACCGTGCCGCGGTTTCTGCAAGATGGTTGTTATCAAGGGCGAATTCACAGCCCTGGCGCAGAAATCGGTAGCCAGATCCACTTGTATTCCGTGATCGCAAGCCGAGCAAGGGGAACCCGCGCTGTGGATGGTGAGGTATCAGCGCGGGTTCCTGTCTGGATGGACTCGGCAGCCAGCGGTTATCCTGCGCGGACACCCTTTTCGATGCGATTGCCGATCTCGGTGTCGACGTTGCGCCAATAGTCGAATGCGCGTTGCAGGACCGGTTCACTCACTCCGTTGAGGAGATGGCCAACGACGTTGTCCACCAATCGATCCCGCTCGGCGTCGTTCATGACGTCGCGGACCAGAGTGCCTGCCTGGCCCCAATCGTCATCGTCGGCACGTAGCGTGTAAGCACTGCGCACCATGTCACCGTCGGTGTGCCAGCCGGCGGGCTCGCCGTACCTGGCAGTATCGGCCTTCGGGCCGCCCTTGGAGTTGGGTGCGTACACCGGGTCGGCGGCCAATTGATACCGCATCTGCCCTGCGGTGTTGTAGCTGTGCACCGGGCACTTGGGCGCGTTGACCGGCAACTGGTTGTAATTGGCGCCGATCCGGTAACGCTGCGCATCGGCGTAAGCGAACATCCGGCCCAACAGCATCTTGTCCGGGCTCGCGCCAATACCAGGCACCAGGTTGCTGGGCGACCAGGCGCCCTGCTCGATCTGGCTGTGGTTGTCGGTGGGATTGCGATCCAGCGTCAGGCTGCCCACCTCGATCAGCGGGTAGTCGGCATGTGGCCACACTTTGGTCAGGTCGAACGGATTGAACCGGTAGGTTTTGGCGTCGTCGAACGGCATGATCTGCATCTTCAGCGTCCATGATGGGTAGTCGCCCCGCTTGATCGCCTCGAACAGATCGCGGGTGTGGTAATCCGTGTCCACCGACACCAGCGCGTCGGCCTCGGCCTGGGTCAGGTTCTCGATGCCCTGATCGGTGATGAAGTGATACCGCACCCAGACTTTCTCACCGGCGGCGTTGACCCACATGAAGGTATGTCCGCTGTAGAGGTTCATGAACCGCCAGCTGCGCGGGATGCCGCGGTCACCCATCAGCCAGGTGACCTGATGCGCCGATTCCGGGGACAGTGTCCAGAAGTCCCACTGCATGTCGTGGTCGCGCAGGTTGCTGTCGGCGCGGCGCTTCTGTGAGCGGATGAAGCTCGGGAACTTCAGCGGATCACGGAGAAAGAACACCGGGGTGTCGTTGCCGACGATGTCGTAGTTGCCTTCTGTGGTGTAGAACTTCAGCGCGAAGCCGCGCGGATCGCGCCAGGTATCTGGGCTGCCGCGCTCACCGGCCACAGTGGAAAACCGGATCACTGTCTCGGTCGTAGTGCCCGGTTGAAACACTGCCGCTTTCGTGAAGGCGCTCACGTCGTTGGTGACCTCGAATCGGCCGAATGCGCCAGAGCCCTTGGCATGCGGCTGACGCTCGGGAACACGTTCGCGGTTGAATTGCGCCAGCTGTTCGACGAGGTAGTGATCGTGTAACAGGATCGGCCCGTCGGGGCCGATGGTCAAGGAGTGTTCGTCGCTTTCCACCGGGATGCCGGCATTCGTCGTCGTCGGCGGAGTGGGTTGAGTGTCGGCCATATTGGTGCCTTTCGGTGAGGTGTTGGTTATGCGGGATCTACTGAACTGATGTGAAGTACGGGAGTCGGTGAGTCGTAGTCGTCGATCTCCGGCACCGTCATCAAGTTTCGGTCGAGGGCTTCGGTGACCAAGACCAAAAGGCGCCCAAGGACGTTACGCATCGTTACTCCGATCGGTCGGCTGCTGCAGCCTCATCAGCAGGGCGTGTTGGCGCGCGACTTCGCGAGCGCGACAGGCCATTCCGTGCCAGAGCTCGGGAGAAGTCAGAAGACGTTTCAGCGCCGCCGCCATCCCATGCACATCGCCGGGCCGGTACACCAATCCCGCGCTGGTTGGCACCAGCAGCCGCATGGTCGTGGGGTTGATAGACGCGACCACAGGGCGGCAGACCGACAACACATCCAGCAGGGTCACCGACCCTGCTGTAGTGCTCGGCACCACCACATCCGCGGCGGCCACGATGTCCGACCACCGACCGGCGGGAAAAGTCCGAAGCGGGTGCACGTCGGAACCCACACCGTGCGCGAAGGCGTGCCGCACGACGGTGGTGCGCTGCGGGCCCGTGCCGAACAGCACAAGCTGCGCCATGCAGTGGCGGCGCACTGCAGTGAATGCCTCGGCCAACTCCTCGGCTGCCGAGGGGTCGTTGAAAGGCCCCATCGCGACAATGGTCGGAAGGCCAGGCAGCCCCATCAGCGACCGAGCGACAACTGGGTCCCGCGGCACGCGCGGATCGATCGACGGGGCTGCGCGCTGGGGCGAATTACTTGTCATCGGAGTTCATCACGAGAAAGGTGATCCCGGCGGCAAGCCCGGCGAGTACCTGCGCGACTATGTACACCCATAGGGTCGGCCAGGCGAACATGCCCATCGCGGCAGCGCCGAGCGTAACCGCGGGGTTGAACGCGCCGCCCGAGATCGCGCCCACCGCGATTGCGCCCGCCGCCACGGTGAAACCGATTGCCAAGCCGTAGAACGAATTGTCCGGGTGGCTCTTGCTCGTCGCGACGTTGAGCACCACGTAACACAGGGCGAAGGTGAACAACATCTCGGCGACAAACGCCGCCACGACAGCGTGACCACTCAGCGTCATGGTCGCCCGTCTCGCGAGCTGGACAGGATCGAGGATGTCGCGCACCGCCAGGGCGGCGAGCAGTCCGGCGCCGAGCTGAACGAGCCAGTAGGCGACGGCATCGCGCAGCTGGATCCGGCGTCGCACCAGTACCGCTAACGTCACAGCAGGGTTGTAGTGCCCACCCGACAGGTGACCACCCGCGTACACCATGACCATCAAGACCGCGCCGATAGCCAGCGGGGCCAGCGGGTTGCCGCTTGCGACGGCGGCCCCGACTGTGAACACGAGAAAAAACGTCCCGATCGCCTCGACCGCGTACCGCACTCCTACACGAGGGCGGTTGAGGATGTCGTTCGTTTCGCTGCGAAGCTCTGCGGCGCTGGCTGCCGACGATGTGACCATGGCTCCTAGAATCGCGGCCGCGATGCGCGAAGTCGTCAACGCTGGCGGCCAAGATCCGTCCCCGCCACCCTTACTTCGGCCCTACCGGCCAGCGGTAAAAGCGCCGATGGGGTGGCTTTGCCGGGGGGTTGGCAAAGACGATTTTCACCCGAATGCGTGACGAAGCACCGCCTGGAGCGCACCATGACGGAGTGGACATGCCGAGGACGCGGGTGGTTGTGGCCGACGATGACGTGTTGTTGCGCGCGGGTCTGGCGAGTCTGCTGGATCGATCGGATTTCGAGGTAGTTGGCCAGGCCGGCGATGGTGCGCAGCTGCTGGCGATGGTCCGTGATGTTGTGCCGGAATTGGTCGTGACTGACATTCGAATGCCACCGAGCAATTCCACCGAGGGTTTGGATGCCGCACGAGCGATCCGCGAGGAGTTTCCCGATATCGGGATCTTGGTGTTGTCGGCGCATGTTGATGTCGAGCATGCGATGGAACTGTTGAGTAGCGGACGCAGCGTCGGTTATCTACTCAAGAGTCGAGTTACCGACGTTGCGGATTTCATCGATACGTTGGGGCGTATCGCCAAAGGGGCGTCGGTGGTGGATCCGGCATTGGTATCGGAGTTGGTGTCGGCTAAGCGGCGTGACGATCCGCTGGCCGTTCTCAGTGCGCGGGAGTTGGAGGTGTTGGCGCAGATGGCGGAAGGCCGATCCAATGCCGGTATTGCGAGCAGGCTTTGGGTGACCGAAGGCACGGTGGAAAAGCACGTGCGCAGCATCTTGACGAAGTTGAATTTGATGGAAACGGCGGATGATCATCGCCGTGTGTTAGCGGTCGTCACCTTCCTGGAGTCCCGCTGACCGGCCATCTGAAAGACTGACCAGATCGCGGATGACTCCGCCCGATAGGGCGAACTTGGCGACAAACCCGGCAGCCGGGCTCTCCTCGATCATCTCGGCGAAATCCTGTGCGGCATAAGTGGAAATTAGGATCACGGGTGAAACGATCGGCCCTGCCGCCCTGTGGAGTTGCTTGGCGACGTCGAAGCCACTTTCGCCGTCGAGGTCGAGATCGACAAGCGTCACATCCGGCCGCAATGCCTCGAAGAATCGAAGCGCGTCTGCGCCGGTAGAAGCCGCGCCGACGACAGCGACGCCTTCGCGCTCCAGCACTCCGCGCGCCGCGGCGATGAAATGCGAGTTGTCATCAACGATTAGGCAGCGCATCGGCCGGCTCGGGGAGTGCATGCTTACAGCTTTCCGGTCCGATCACCGCTGTGCATGCCCGCTAACTGCAACTTTCCTGTGCGACGTGCCAATACCCAGCTAGCCGGTATGTGTGGACTGCCGGTGGCGGGGCGCACTGATTGGCATCAGCGGTAGCGACACCGACCAGGAAATGCGAAATCCTGGCAGGCATAGTCCAGCTCGTTGGAGCGACAATCTAAGGAGTGCTCGACCGAGTGTCAGATGCAACGCCCGTGCGTACGCGGTTGGCTTCCGAAGCCGGCGGCCGACCTCCGCGTACTCGCCTGATGTCCTTGGTGGTACAACCGACGGCCCCGCCGCTGTGGCTCGGCGTGGTTGTCGCGGCAGCTTTCATTGTGGTGGAAACGATCCTGGTGCGGCTGCTCATGGGTATGGCGCCGGGCAACACATACGGCGCCGTCTATCTGCTCGGAGTCCTTGTGGTCTCGGCGCGTTGGGGATTTGGGCTATCCGCGATGACGACGCTGGCCAGCACCCTTGCCTACGCGTACGTTCATTTCGCGAGTGAAGGGAGTTTCCACCCTACCGAAGTCAGGGGCTGGGTCGCGATCCTGATCTTCGCGCCCCTCGCGGTGTTGGCGAATGTGGTTGCCGGCCAGGCACGATTGCGCGCCGCTGAGGCCATCCATCGCCGCGAAGAAGCCGAGGCCAGCCGTGACGAGATCCGCGTACTCGCCAACCAGCACGCCGCGTTGCGGCGGGTTGCGACGTTGGTCGCGCGCGCGGTGGCGCCCTCCGAGGTGTTCTCTGCGGTGACGCGGGAGTTAGCCTCCTGTCTTGGCGTGCCTCACGCGACGCTGTGTCGCTACGAGCCCGATGGCTCGTCCACCCTGGTCGCTATCTACGACGAGAACGCAAAAGCGATCCTGCCGGTCGGGACGCGAATCGCGTTCGACGGTGAGAACGTCGTTGCGGCGGTGTTTCGCACCGGACGCGTTGTTCGTTTGGACAGCCACCAGGATGCACCGGGCGAGGCCGCTGAGTACATCCGGGCACTCGGCGTCGGCTCGGGCGTCGGTGTGCCGATCGTCGTGGGAGGTCGCCTTTGGGGCGCCGCGGTTGTCGGCTGCTCACGACCCCTGTCGCCCGATACCGAGGCACGCATAGCGGATTTCGCGGACCTGGTCGCGACGGCGATCGCGAACGCCGACGCACGCTCGGAACTCACCGCGTCGCGGGCCAGGATCGTCGTGGCCGGTGATGATGCTCGGCGTCGATTCGAACGGAATTTACACGATGGTGCCCAGCAGCGGCTGGTCTCACTTGGGCTTCAACTACGCATCGCCGAGGCGGGCGTGCCACCCGAGTTGCCCGCGCTGGCTGAGCAGATCTCGGATGCCGTTGCCGGGCTGACGGACATCTCGGACGAACTCCAAGAGATATCCCGGGGGATGCATCCTGCGATTCTGTCCAGAGGTGGACTCGGGCCAGCGATCAAGATGCTCGCGCGCCGGTCCACTGTCCCCGTTGAGCTCGAACTCTCTGTCGACCAACGGCTGCCCGAATGCGCAGAGGTCGCCGCGTATTACGTCCTCGCAGAAGCTCTCACCAACGCGGCCAAACACGCTCAGGCCAACGAGGTGTGGGTGAGTTGTGAAGTCGACGGTGCGAACCTGTGCTTGAAGATTCGAGACGACGGAATCGGCGGCGCCGACCTGAGCCGAGGGTCGGGACTCCTCGGACTGAAAGACCGCGTCGACGCCGTCGGAGGACAGCTGGAGATCGCCAGCATCGCCGGCCACGGCACGTCACTGTCGGCGACGATCCCGTTGGTCAACTGACGTCCGACGCAAGCCCTCGCGGTCTGCAATGCAAGAATCGTTGTACTTTGCTGCACAACGGTTGTCGATCGCATGACCCATGCCGACGTGATTGACGGCTACCGGTGGCCACCGCCGTGGAAGCCACCCCCGCCGCCGTGAAAGCCGTACGCGCCATAGCCACCGATCAGGAAGCCTTCGTCCCCGTAGGGTTGGAAATCCATCGGCCCAGGGGTGTCGTTGATCTCCACGTTGCCGGGGGACTCGCACACACTTCCCGAAACGCTCTCGTTGCAGGACTGCTGCGTAGTGGCGGCTGAAGCGATCGGTGCCGCGCTGATAGCGACCGCGGTAGCCCCAGCCGCCAGCAGCGGTGTGAGGTAGGTCAGTTTGACTTTCATGGTGACTCCTTTGGTTGGTCCCAATTTGCGCTACCTCCAGACTTGCCTGTCATTGGCTCGCTGTCGTTGCTGCCTCCGTCCAACGCTTGCTACCCGTCAGCCCGACGGAGCGGTTGCGTCTGCAGGAATGAAAGGAGTGACGTTGACCCGAAGGGTGCGTGGGTGTCACCCGTGACGACAGATTCCCTGCGGAATGCAATTCTGGTGCCATGGATTTGGCGGCGTTCAATGAGTAGCGCGGATGGTTTCCACCCGGATCTGAAGGCAGCGGGGGCGGAACGGACCGTAGCGTCGTTGCGCACACGGGTACACCACGTCAAGGCCTCCGACGTCAGTTCTGACACTGCACAGACGACAGGCATGCAGCGCTTCGCCGCGATCAGCGGGACCTCAGTCGGGTCAGAGAAGATCTGGATGGGCGAGACGTACGTTCCGCCGGAGACGGTGTCGGACAACCACCACCACGGCGAATCCGAGACGGCGATCTTCGTCCGAAGCGGCAACCCCGAGTTCGTGTTCCATGACGGCCACGGCGAAGTCCGCGTGGCCACGGCGCCCGGCGATTACGTTTTCGTCCCTCCATATGTTCCGCATCGCGAAGAGAATCCCGACCCGAGCAATCCCGCCGTAATCGTGATCGCGCGCAGCACGCAGAAGGCGATAGTTGTCAATCTTCCCGCGCTGTACGCACTCCCGGACAAGTCCTGCTGATGCTGTTTCGTCAGCTCGAATACTTCGTGGCGGTCGCGACCGAGCAACACTTCGCGCGAGCCGCCGAGGCCTGCTATGTCTCGCAGCCGGCACTCTCGGCATCGATTGCCAAGCTTGAGCGGGAGCTCAACGTCACGCTGATCAACCGTGGGCAGAAGTATCAGGGTCTGACGGCGGAAGGCGAACGATTGGTCGTGTGGGCCAGGCGGATTCTGGCCGAACAGGAAGCCTTCAAGGCCGAGGCAGCATCCGTCAAGTCGGGCATCACCGGGACACTGCGCCTCGGCGCCGAGCCCACTGCGTCAACGACGCTTGCCCTTCCCGTTGCGGCGTTCTGCGCCGCACACCCCTCGGCGCGGGTAAGCGTTGACTCCCGGGTTTCGACGACGGAGCTCAGTCGTCAGTTGCGCGAGTTCGAACTCGATGTGGCGATCGCTCATTTCGCCCAAGAGGACTGCGCGGGCTTACGAGTGGTGCCGCTATACGAGGAGAGGTACATCGTGCTGGCGCCAACCGACCAGCTGATGCCCGATGGCAACACCATGAGTTGGGCCGACGCAGCCCAGTTGCCGCTCGCACTGCTCACCCCAGACATGAGGATTCGAAAGGTCATTGACAATGCGTTCAAGCAGAACGGCGTCACGGTCCGGCCACGGGTGGAGACGGACTCGGTCGCATCTCTCTACGCGCATGTCGGCAGCGGCGCATGGGCCAGCATCGTCCCACACACGTGGTTGCGTGCCCTTCCGGTTGTGGGCAGGACCAGGGCCGTGCCGTTGATCGCCCCTGACGTCAGGGCGCAGATGTCGGTGGCGACGAACGCCGCCAAGCCAGGTTCGGTCGTGGCAAGGGCGTTCATCACCGCGGCTCGTGGCGTCGCCCTCGACGAATTCTTTGACCCGTCAATGCCTTCCGAGGCACTTCTCGCATGAACCCGGATTCGGGCTGGCCGGCTCCCAGCGGGAAGTAGTTCACCTGCGGCGGCGCGTCGTTGAACTGGACGTTTCCGGGCCTCTGGCATTGGGTTCCCGGGCCGCTCTGGTAGCACGTGAGCTGACTCCCCGTGGAGGAGTCGGCGGCGGCGATCGGCGCAGCCGAGATCGTTGCCGCGACGGCGCCCGCAGCAAGCAGCGGTATGAAAATCGGACGAGTGACTCGCACGGTAGTACTCCATCGATCGCCGGCCTTGTCGATGTGAATTCCAGGATTGCTTCCCGGACAGCGAATGTCGTCACCGCTAACCCGCCATCCAAACCCCCGGCCACCTGGATCATTGATAGTCGGCCAACGTGCGATCCCGCATCGCACACCGGTCGATTACCTCCTTCGCGGTGTGCGGCGACGAAGCGACGATCTCGAGCTGCTCGGGCATCGTTGGGCCCTAAGACATCCCACAACGTTCCCGATCAGGTGCCGGGCCCCGATCTAGATCGGTGCCTTGTCCTTGACGATCGCGTCTTGTCCCTGCGCGGCCTGAGTCGCCAGTTGTGAGGTGATCGCCTTACCGGGCGCGGCGTCGAACTCCATCGTGACGAAGGCGCGTCCCCGGGTGAACATCACCACGGTCATCCCCTTGGTCCCGTCGAGTGAGTCTCCGGTCGCGATGGTGCCGGTATCGCCGACCGGTGCCGGCTGCGCGAGAGGCGTCACGATCACGGTGTCCAGTGACTGTGTGGCACCCTTCAGCGACGTCGTCGCGGCATCCGGGTCGGGCAGCAGGTAAATCGTGTCGCCCACGGAGCGGGTGTCGGACCGGTTCACCATCACAGTGGACACACCCGGCACGCCCTGCGGGTTCTGCGTGGGAACCTGCGCGGAGTAGGGCTCGCCAGGGAGGCCGAGGGCATCGGGTGCGATTAGGAGGTCGGTGTAATCGGCGGGCGGAGCGGCTTTCGGTGTCGCCGTCGACGCCGAAGTCGCCGCCGGTGGCGACACCACCGACGGGTTCGGCGAGGACGCAATGCTGCCGCACCCCGCTGTCGAGACCGTGGCCACCAGCGTTGCGCCTGCTAGGGCTCGGCTTACCGAACGCCACACAGCAGAACGCTCCCTTCGTTTCCGGTCGCAGATCAGGGGGGACATTTGATTGATCTGCGCCAGCGGTCGCAAAGTCTGGACCGCCTCATCCGACGAGTACCCGCCTTCGCCTCGTTGAAACGACGGCCCAAGGACGGGCAGCTGGCCCGACGGACGGATCTGAGGCGAAACCTGTAATTTGCTGTGAGGTGTGTACAGGCAGCCTCGCACCGGTTTATCCACCGGTGCGACGCCAGTTGACCGTTGGAATCAGTAGCCCGATATTTGTTTGCTGAATGCTCCACAGCGCAGCGTCGGTCTGATAGGACTATGCCCAGGGGTCGGGCAGAGCCGAAGGGGGCTGCCGTGGCGGGACGGCACCAGGCGCAAATCGGCGTCGCGCGCACGAGCCGGCGCAGCGAGGGCCGGGTTGCGCGACGGTCGTCGCGGTCGTCACGCCCGAGCAGTTCTTCCAGATCTTCGGCTCGGCCACCTTCGATCAATCGGTGGCTCAGGGCAACGGCGCAAGGCTCGCACGTCGCAAGGGGCCTGGCCTGGCTTTCGGAACCCGACCGGCGATGGGTCGCAGCCGTGCACGTTGATTAACCGAAGGGCAGCCGAACACAGCTCGTCATAGTGACCCAGACAGCACTTTCCTGCGCTGAACGATCACCCAGAGCGCCCCCAGCACGCCGTGTCACCCCATGTCCGTCACGAGCCCGGCCATCTGATCGGGGCACTAAATGGCGCATCGCACTCGCCGGGCACCGTGCGCGTATGAGAATGCAGTGAGAGGATGCGCGGGTCGCAGAGCACCGGCAGTGAGGAGTCGACGTTTTCGCGTGGTGGGGTCGAATAGTTTGTCGCTACCGACACATCGTGGTCGGGGTGATGGTGGCGCTGTGCCTCGGTGGCGGCATCTACGGGCTGACTCTGGGCTCGCATCTGACCCAGAGCGGCTTCTACGACGACAACAGCGAGTCGGCCAACGCGTCACGCCACGGTGATCAGGCCTACGGCCGCGACACCTCGGGCCACATCGTGGCGATCTACTCGGCTCCTGACGGCAAGACCGTGGACGACCCGACCTTCACAAAGAAGATCCTCGACAACCTCGCCCAAGTCGAAAAAGACCACCCGAACCAGATCCTGCGGTCGGTCGGTTACTTCAAAAAACCCGACCTGCTGCGCACCATGGCCGATGCATCAAAGACGCACGCGTTCATGTCGATTCAGCTCAAAGGCAACAACGACGACACGATCCTCAACAACTACAAAGTGGTCCGAAACGACTTCGCTATCCCAGGCGTCGACGTCAAACTGGCAGGTCTGCAACCGTTGGCCAACGAACTCATGGGCACGATCGCCGAGGACCAGCAGCGGGCAGAGGTGCTGGCCGTACCGCTGGTGGCGGTGGTGCTGTTCTTCGTGTTCGGCGGTGTGGTCGCGGCGTGTCTGCCTGCGATGGTCGGCGCCCTGTCCATCGCCGGCTCCCTGGGCATCATGCGGTTGATCGCGATATCCGGGCCGGTGCACTATTTCGCGCAGCCGGTCGTGACGCTGATCGGTCTGGGCATCGCCATCGACTACGGGCTCTTCGTGGTGAGCCGCTTCCGCGAGGAACTCGCGGAGGGCTATGACACCGACACCGCGGTCCGACGCTCGGTCACCACGGCTGGGCGGACCGTGGTGTTCTCGTCGGTGCTGATCGTGGCGTCCGCAGCCGGATTGTTGCTGTTCCCGCAGGGTTTCCTGAAATCACTGACCTACGCCATGATCGCCTCAGTCATGTTTTCGGCCATCCTGTCGATTACCGTGCTGCCCGCCTGCCTGGCGATGCTGGGTCCCCGCGTCGACGCCATCAATGTGTACTCGTTTCTGCGGGTGCCGTTCTTCCGCAACTGGAAACCGACCAACTGGTGGCTGCACTGGCTGGGCGCGCGGGTGCAGAAGAACTTGACCCGCGAAGAGGTCGAGAACGGCTTCTGGGGCAAGCTCGCCAATCGCGTGATGAAGCGGCCGATCCTGTTTGCCGCCCCGATTGTCATCGTGATGATCTGGCTGATGGTCCCGCTGGGCGATATGTCGCTGGGTGGTATCAGCGAAAAGTATCTGCCGCCAACGAATTCGGTGCGCCAAGCGCAGCAGGAGTTCGACCGGATCTTCCCGAGGTTCCGCACTGAGCCGCTGACGCTGGTAATCCATCGCGACGACCACAAACCGGTCACCGACACCCAGGTTGCGCAGGTGCGCAGCGCGGCGATGGCGATCTCGGGCTTCATCGTCCCCGACGGTGACCCGGCCAACATGTGGAAGGAACGCCCCTACCTCGACGGTGCATCGAGAGATCCGTCGGTCCGGGTGATCGAAAACGGGCTGGTGAACCGTAACGACGCCGCCACCAAAGTCGACGCGTTGCGGGCGATCTCGCCGCCGCGCGGTCTGACCGTGTGGGTGGGCGGCACACCGGCGCTCGAACAGGACAGCATCGCTAGCATTTTCACCGAGCTACCGCTGATGTCGGTCATCTTGATCGGCGCGACCACGCTGCTGATGTTCCTTGCCTTCGGATCCCTGGTGCTGCCCGTTAAGGCCGCGATCATGAGCGCCCTGACGTTGGGTTCGACGCTGGGCGTGCTGACATGGATATTCGTCGACGGCCACTTGTCCACGTGGCTGAATTTCACCCCGACGCCTTTGACCGCCCCCGTGATCGGCCTGGTCATTGCGGTGGTCTACGGGCTGTCGACCGATTACGAGGTGTTCCTGGTGGCCAGGATGGTCGAGGCACGCGATTCTGGCGCGTCAACCGCGGACGCTATCCGCATCGGGACCGCGACGACCGGGCGCCTCATCACCGCGGCGGCGTTGGTCCTCGTCGTCGTGGCAGGCGCGTTCGTCTTCTCCGACCTGGTCATGATGAAGTACCTGGCGTTCGGTTTGGTGACTGCTCTGCTGCTGGACGCGACGGTGGTCCGCATGTTCCTCGTGCCTGCGGTCATGAAGCTGCTGGGCGACGAATGCTGGTGGGCGCCACTGTGGTTGAAACGGCTGCATGCGCGGATCGGGCTAGGCGAGATCGGTCTACCGGCGGAGCGCAAGCCGCGGGTGCCATCCGCGACGGATACCGAGGAGTTGCACGAGGACGATATTCTCGTCGGTGTCGGTGCGTCGGTGACCGAGTTGTCACCGCACGGTCCGAACGGGTCGGAGGTTGCGGCGCCGGGAAGCACGCCGTCGCTGGCGACCTCGACCCCGATGCATGACTTGGTCAGCACTGGCGGCGAGGGAGCGATCCCGCTGATCCCGACCGCCGACGACTCAGAGTCCCCCAACGAGGACGAGCCGGCCGTGTTGCGCGCGGTTCCCACTGCGTTACAACAGGATCCGGATGCTACCTGATGCTTCGCGCTTGGTGCGTGCTCCCGAGGTTCTAGTTGGCGCAGGGGCGGGTTACGGTCGGGCGGCGGGCCGACCAACTGCCGTGGCTGATGGACGTCAACGGCGTCGCGTACGTAATCCTGGCCGCGTAAGGATTGGCGGCCTACCATCGTATGGATGGGTGAGCTACGTCCGCATTACGAGACTGTGCAATCGATCTACGACATCTCGGACGAATTCTTTGAACTGTTCTTAGGCCCCACATTCGGATACACCTGCGCATATTTCGAACGCGACGACATGACCCTCGACGAGGCTCAAAACGCCAAGTTCGATCTGGCCCTGGGCAAGCTGAACCTCCAGCCGGGTATGACGCTGCTCGACATCGGCTGCGGCTGGGGCGGCGGTATGCAACGGGCGATCGAAACTCATGACATCAACGTCATCGGATTGACCCTCAGCCGTTCACAACGCGAGTACGCCGAGGCCAAGCTGGCCAAGATCCCGACGCAACGCCACGTCGAGGTGCGATTGCAGGGCTGGGAGGAATTCGAGGGCAGGGTCGACCGGATCGTCTGCATCGGCGCGTTGGAACACTTCGGCCATGAGCGGTACGACGCATTCTTCGAGATGGCCTACAACGCGCTGCCCGAGGACGGATCGATGCTGTTGCACACGATTTGCGGGATAACCCAGGATGACGCCGTGCGACTGGGTATTCCGATCACACTCAGGGTTGCCCGGTTCGTCAAGTTCATCCTGGCCGAGATCTTCCCTGGCGGCCGACTGCCGACTGTGTCGATGGTCGAAACGCATGCAAGGAATGCCGGGTTCCGGGTAAGCCGCGTGCAATCGCTGCAAGCGCACTATGCAAAGACGCTCGACCAGTGGGCGGCCGCGTTGGAGGCGCATCGAGACGACGCCATCGCGGTCCAGTCGCAGGAGGTCTACGACCGCTACATGAAATACCTCACCGGTTGCGCGGACCTGTTCCGCGGCGGGTACCTCGATGTCAATCAGTTCACCCTGGAGAAGTAGGGGTCAGGCCCATCGGTCCGGCTTCGGCAGCGTCGGCGGGTCGATGTACGACCGCCGGTCTGTGAGCCTCCCGATCAAATCTGTGTCTGCGATGCCGGCACGAGGGCGATCTTCGACGGGTCGGCGGTAGGCAGCGAGAGCGACATGCTTGACACCTCCAGCTGGCCCAGTGACGTGATCGTCTCGTAGTCCGCGGCCGAGGCGACCAGTTGCAGAGTCACTGACTGCCCTGGACTGAGCGTTTCGGCCACCATCTGCAGGGGTTCGCTGATGGTGTGTGTCTGCCCGTCCAGTGTCACCGGGATCGGAGTGACTTGGTTGCCGAGCACCAGGCCAGTGTTGTCGTCGACGAGTTGGGCGTACACGTGGGTAGCCTGGCCTGTGCCCGAATACGTGAGGGTGAGTTGCGGCGCGCCGACGACGTATGTCGTTGTCGCGGCGGCCGGAACGGTGAGGTTGATGGCGTTGATCGCCTTGGTGCCGCCGATGGGCAGCACACCGAGCAGCGGTCCGGACCCGCCGATGAAGGGCAGCAGCGGTAGGACTCCGCCCATGGTGCTTGAGGTGACGATCGGGTTACCGGTCGGCACGGGGTACACGTTGGAGGAGTAGTACTGGCCGCTCTGGTCGACCCATTCAAACTGCGGGCCGGTGGAGACCGTTGTGTCGCCCTTGACGTACCGGGCGAGCCACGCGAGGGTCTGCTGCTGGATCAACGCGCCGTCGCGCTGATCGAGCAGGTCGTTGACGCACAGACCATGTCCGCCGCAGAACCACACCACCTTGGTGGGAACCCCGTGGGCGATCAGGTCGGTGGCGTTGGCGTCGGCCTCCGACAAGGGGAAAAGTGTGTCGACGGTGCCCTGAATCAGCAGGGTCGGTGCAGTGATTTGGCTGACCAGATCGGGGGTGCCGCCGGGGCCGCGGGCGGCCAGAAGGTCCTGCTCGTCTTGGGTGAGCATGCCGGTGAGGTCGCCATAGATCGCAGCTGGGTACACCGCTGAATTGGGCCTGGCGAACGTCGCCAGCAAGGCAGCAGTGAGCAGGGTTCCCCAACCGCTCTTGAACGTCTGGTTCGGGTACAGCGCGTCGTTCAGCGTGTTCCACGCGATGGTGGGCACGATGGCATCGATGCGGTGATCGGTTGCAGCGGAAACCAATTGGATGCCGCCGCCGTAGGACGCCCCCACCATGCCGATGCGCGGATCGTTTGGCCCATCGAGCTCTGCCTCTGGTCGTTGGGCGACCCAGCTGATGATGGACGAGACATCCCGGGCTTCGTAGTCGGGGGAGTCCAGCTGAAGCACGCCGCCGGAGAAGTATTCCCCGCGCGGGTCCCAGGTGACGACGTTGTAGCCGGCATCGCGCAGCGTCGCGACGCCCACTGCACCGAGGTTGTCGGTGATGATCCCGTCCAGGGGCGTGCCATTCAGATTGGTCGCGCCCGGCTCACCTAAGCCTGGGCCATCGAGGATCGTGGGCGCTCGTTGTCCAGCCTGCAGTCCGGCCGCGGGCATGAAGTGGACGTTGATAGGGGTGCCGTCGAACGAGATCACCTGGACGTCCTGCGGCTGAGGGCTACCGGGTGGCAGACCCGCCTGCACCGGATAGCCGAAGATCGGGTGCAGGAGGTCGCTGACGATCGGGATCTCGTTGACGATCGCCACGATCGGCGTCACGAAGAGCGGCCCGATGATCGGCAGGTTCTGTAGGCCCAAGGCCGTCAGAAGAGGTGTCTGCGGGATGGCCACGACGTTGGTCGGTGGAGCGATTGCGGGCGCCCGGCTGACGTTGGTTGTCGCCGCGGTTGCGGCCATCGTGGTGACCGTGGGTGTCGGGTCGACGGGGGCTGATGTCGTGATGGGGGCGACCGCCTTGGTCAGGGTTGGCGTACCGCTGAACTCCTGCCGCGCGGCGGCCAGCATCATCCACGGCAACGGCGACACCCCCGGAGCTGTCGGTGAGCTACCGGCGAACGGGTTCAACACCGCGCTGCCCACGTTCGATATCGCCGTTGTCACTGTCTCGACCGGAGCCTGGGGGGGCTCCTTCGGTTTCTCGATGGTGACGTCTGCGGTTGTCGCCACCGAGGAGACCACCACGCTGGTGGTGGGTGTCGGGTCCTTGGATGTCTCGGATTGCCCGGCCGTCTTGGTCGACTCGGTTGCGGCGAGCTTCACCGTTTGGGACGCAGAGCCCTTCTTCGGCGCCGAGTCGGCAGGGTCGTGCGGCTTGGTCGATTGGTCCGAAACGCTCGACTTGTTCTTTTTCTTCGGTGCGTGGTCGACCGCATCGGTCTTCGTATCGGTGGAATCCGTTGTCGCGTCGGCCTTTTCCGTCAACTGCTGCTTGGTGTCCGGAGGTGACGCGCCGGGGTTCGATTCCGACGAGCCCGTCGACGAGGCACCCGATGCCGTCGACGACGACGACCCAGACTCGGATGTAGCACCGGTGGCGGCCGACGCGACACCCTGTCCAACGAGAACGGCGGCCCCAATGCCGAGAGCCGCCGCCAGTCCACCGATACGCCCCACGTACGCGCCAGCACCCATGCATATGTGCATACCGTCTGTGCGGCGCGCCCGTGCGCAGCTTGGCCGAATCGGCGGTCGTATGTCACCTAGTCGGTGGCTGGCAGGGTGCTGTCGTCGCGGTGGTAGGTGCTGTGGATGCGGTCCTCGACTGCGAGGTTGAGCTGCTGCGGTGCCATTCCCGCGTGCTGGTAGACCTGCTCAACACCAGGCCGCCCAGTCTCCTCACTGACGGAGGGTCTGACCCCACGTGAGGGCGGATATCATTGCAGCGGTAATGCCGCGGCCGACGCAACAAAGCCGCCAAGAAGAAAGCCGTTTATGTCCCAGCACCGATTCTGGCACCATTGCGGAGATGGATGCGCGTTCGGAGCCGGGTCTCAATGATCCGTTCGAAGAGGCGATTGACGACGCGCTGAACTCCTTGCCGGCCGATCTGCGTGCGGCGATGAGCAACGTCGAGATCGTCGTCGAGGACGAGCCTCCCGACGGACAGCCACTGCTCGGCCTGTACCAAGGCGTGCCACTGCCGCGAAGGAGCAGCACGTACAGCGGAGTGCTTCCCGACAAGATCAGCATCTTCGGCGGGCCGATCACGCGACTGGCTGTCGGCGACGCGGATCGTCTACGCCGCGAGGTCAGGCACGTCGTGCTCCACGAGATCGCGCATCACTTCGGGATCAGCGACGAGCGGTTGATCGAGCTCGATCGCTACTGACGAGGTACTGATGCAACTGACCTGCTGCGCGGAAATCGTTGCCTGGGAAGGAAATCCACCGTCTTAGACCGCGTAGGCACCATCCAACCGACATCCAGATGGACTCATTCAGTTGGAACACGCCGCGGGCACCACACCGAGGCGCAGATGGAGATGATCGAGCGCTGAGCTTGACGTCATACCGGACAGGTCGGCGCGGGTCCACTATGTCCAGAATTCGTTGAGCGGTTGGGCGAATTTGTCGTTGTTGGTCAGCGGTGGAAGTCCGAGGGCGTCCTCGATGGTGCGCTGCAGGCTGTAGTGGTTGCTGTGGTCGACGGCAACGAAGTGGCCCCGCGCATCCCCGCGGCCACGGCGCCCGGTGACGGGATGACGATCATCGGGATGTGGTTGCCCTGGTTGCCGATGCCCAGCGAGAGGTTGTTGTAGTCCTCGTCGAAGGTGATGAAGATGGCGCTCTTCTGGGTGGGGTCCTGCCAGACGGGCGAATTCATGATGGTGGGCAGCGTGTCCTGAACGAACTGGTCAGCTGCCCTGACGTTGTACTGATGAGTGGTGAGCTGGCTCAGGACGAACTGGAGCGCGCCAAAGGGGAGACTGATGGGGCCTTCCCCGTTGTTGGCTTCGTCGGCGGCGATCCACGCGAAGTTCGGTGTGGTGGTAGCTGATTGAAGATCTGGGGCCAGCTGCGTCAGCGGGAGCAGGTGGGCCTGGACGCGGGCAGGGTTGTTGTAGATGTCGCTGAAAGTGAGGAAGGGCAGTTGGTCGGTGGGGCTGGAGAAGCCGCCCCCATTCTGCTCGTAGCCGGCCCAGGTCTTGCCCGCCGCCTCGATGTTGTCGGCGAGGTTGCGCTGGTCGAAGCAGTTCGCGGGGCAGTTGTAGTTGATGCCGAAGTCTGATCCGCCCAGGATCGGGTAGTAGTTCGGGTCGCTGGGGTGGGTCAGCGCGTAGTAGTTCGATTCGTACCCGTAGGTGTTGATCAAGCTGTTGAGGTACGGCGCGTTGGGGCTGCCGACGATGTCGGTCACGCCATGGTTCTCCAGATAGATCAGGAATACGTGATCGAGGCTGCCGACCGTCGACACCGGCGGTGTGGGTGGCGGCGGGGCGGGAAGGTTGGCGCCGACGGTCAACGAGACGTTGTCGGCGTAGGCGTTGTTGTAGTTGCCGAGTATCGGGTTGCGGTCGGTGAAGGTCACCACCACCTGCGCGCTGCGGGTGCCCACCGGTATGGCCCCGGAGGTGGCGCGTGACAACAGTGTGGTCTGAAACAGGCGATCGAAAGCCGTGACCGGCGCGAGCTGGCCGGTGCCGAGCTGTCGCCGGCTGGAATCGAGGAAGGCGACGCTGACAGAGGCCGCGGACGGGTCGATGAAGAATCCGCCGAGGTCTGCGCTGAGCCGGTAGGGCACCGTGCCGGTGTCGATCGTCGACGCCGCGGCGCTGAGGTCGACGGTTTGGGTGAGGGTGGATGTGGCGACGGGTCCACCGCCGAAGAACTGCCGGCCGCCGGGGGATCCCCTGTCGGAGGTCGGAAATCCCAGGAACGCTGGCAGAGTCGGTCCCGGTGTTCCGAGCGGAAGCGGGAAGCGGCGCAGGGTGCCATAGTCGATCACCGTGGGTGTGCCTGTCGCGATCCAGCCCGGCACGGTGACCGAACTGTAGCCCGACAATGAGGGGTCGCCGAACTCGGCGCCCGCGTTGACCAGTAAGTCCGGGCTCTGAAGCAGACTTGCGGTGGCGACGGGCTGCGCCGTCGGGCTACCGATGAAGAAGCTCTGCTCAAACTCACGGCGCACCCAGGCCAGCAACGTCCACAATGTCGGCAGCTGGGGGGGAGCCAGCGGGCCGCTGGCGGCCTGCGGGTTGAAGCCGATCACCGACAACAGGTCGGAGACAAGAGTCGTGATGATGTTTCCCGGGGCTGCGGGGGCACTCACGACGGCCGGGATGGCGCGGGGGTCACGAAGGCTGCCGTTTTGGCCTGGAAGGTTGCGGTCGAGACAAGCGGCGCGGCGGCCGCAATCACCGTCGGTGATGCGGTCGTGGTGAGAGAGCTTGTCGCTGCGGCAAGCTGGGGCCGGGCCGTCACCGGGGGCGCGGTGTCGGCCACAGTCGCTGACACGTCCGCGGTGGCGACGCTGGCAGCCGGCGAACGGGCCGCAAAAGATTTGCCCCGCGGCGAGGACGTTGAGGTGCTGGCTTCGGTGCTGCGGATAGCCAGAGTCGTATTCGCGCGCCCGCGCTGAAGATGACGCGGCGGTCGGCGTCGGGCGTCGATGTTGTCGTCGAGAGATCAGGGGCTGGCGTCGTGCTGGCGCTATTGATTTCAGTGCTGGGACTCGACGCGGCGGTGGTCGGTTTCGTGCTGGCAGTGGCGTTTCCGGGCGCGGAGGTATCGGCACCGCCTGAGGCCTGCACGACCCCTGCCCGTGGGTCGGTCGATGATCCCGACTGGGTCGTGGAATTCGTTGACGTCTGGTTGGTCGACGACGCAGTGCCCGTGCCCGTCTTCGGGGAAGACGACTCCGTGCCGCTCGACGAGGAGCTACTCGAGGAACTAGACGAACTACTCAGGAAACCCGTCGATGAAGAACCGGTGGAATCGGCGAGCGCAATCGCAGGGCTATTAGCGATCCCCACACCCAGCCCCAGCGCGAACGCCAGTGCGCCTACCCGGCCATAGCTGGCGTAACCCATCATGACTCCTTGCGGGATGGTATGGGGCGCCAGGAACATTACGGCGGACCGACGATCAGCAAGGTCGAAATGGTGTCCTTTAAGCGACGCTTGAGGAAAGCAGCGGGATATCAACATCCTGAAAGCCTTTTGTGCCGCTACTGCGCGTCACAACCACGCCCGGTCTCACCGAACGGGACTGCATCGACGTCATCGCCACCGCGACTTCACTCTCGGGCGCATTCTGGCAAATGGCCAATCCATCTCCAGAAGTGGCCGCGCTCTACCGCGGTGACCCCCGCATGTCCCACGCATTCTTCGAGGTCGAACCCCGCGTCCGCAGGGTGCTCACAGCGTTGCTCAAAGGAATGCTGGGTTAGTCGCCGATCAGACGAGCCCTTCTTCGTCCAAATCGGCGCGGAAACCGGGACCGGCCTCAGGAGTGATGTTGTGTGCGGTGACCTCCTCGCCGCAATGGACACACGTAAGGCGTGGGTCGGCAATTTCTCCGCAAGCGTTGTGGCGCAGCACGATCGGTGGGCCGCCTGGGAGCGGCAGATGCTCGTCGCCCCACCGCATCAGGGTGACGATCGCTCCGAACAGATCGCGTCCGGCGTCGGTGAGCCGATATTCATGGCGGTCGGGATCGCGGGAGTACGGAACACGCTCAAGAAGGCCGGCGTCGACCAGCATCCGTAGCCGGGACGAGAGTGTGGGCCGCGGGATGTTGAGGTTTCGCGCGAGCTGACCGAAGCGGCGCACGCCGAAGAACGCCTCGCGCAGGATGAGTAGCGTCCAGCGCTCGCCGACGAGCTCGAGGGCCCTGCCGACGGACTCGCCTTCGAAGCGGTGGGACAGATCGGACGGTGCGGCCATGGTTCAATAACCATACCAGTTCAAATACTGAACCGATAGTGGTAACGTGACTGAACCAGAAGCCCGCCCCTTACGAATGCCGAGATCACCATGAACCAGTCCGACCTGACTACGGCACCGCCGAGCAGTGCAAACGACAATGACACCGTTGCACAGCAGATCGCAGTAGCCGCACAAGCGATGTCCACCCAGATCGACGACGACCGCCGGCTACCCGACGAGCTGGTGAAGCTCCTTGAAGAGTCAGGACTGCTGCGCGCCGGTGCGCCCACGGAAGTCCGCGGACTGGAGTTGCCGCCGGGAGTCGCCCTTCGGTGCGCAGAAGCGGTGGCGCGCGGCAACGCGTCGGCGGGCTGGTGCGTTTCGATCGCGATCACCAGCAGCCTTCTGGTCGCATACTTGCCTGCGTCCAGCCGCGATGCGCTCTTCGGTGGCGGGCGCGGCGTCGCTGCAGGAGTCTGGGCCCCCCGCGGCACAGCGCGCACGGTGGATGGCGGCATCGTGGTGTCGGGCCGCTGGTCGTTCTGCAGTGGAATCACCCACGCGGACATGATGTTTGCCGGATGTCTTGTCGACGATCAGCGTGTTCCGTCGGTGGTCGCGCTGCCGAAAGAAGACCTCGAGGTTCTCGACACCTGGCACACGCTGGGCCTGCGTGGCACCGGCAGTCATGACTCGGTGGCCGATGAAGTGTTCGTGCCTGCCGATCGCGTGTTCTCGTTGTTTGACGGCCCAGTCGTGGACCGGCCGCTGTATCGGTTCCCGGTGTTCGGGTTCTTCGCGTTGTCGATCGGTGCGGCCGCGCTGGGCAATGCACGCGGCGCGATCGACGACCTCACCGAGTTGGCGTGCGCCAAGAAGGGGCTGGGGTCGACCCGTACGTTGGCTGAGCGGCCTGCGACTCAAGCAGCGGTGGCGACGGCGGAGTCGGCGCTGGAGGCGGCGCGGGCGCTGTACTACCAGGGGATCGCGACAGCGTGGCACGCCAGCCAGAGTGGCGAAGGTGTGTCGGTCGAGGCACGAAACCGCTTGCGCCTGGCGGCAACTCACGCGGTGCGGACCTCCGCCGACGTGGTCCGCGACATGTACGACCTTGCAGGAGGCAGCGCGATATACGACTCCTCTCCGCTGCAGCGACGATTCCGCGACGCGTACACGGCCACAGCCCACTTTCAGGTCAACGAGGCGTCGCGCGAGCTGCCCGGCCGCATCCTGCTTGACCAGCCCGCCGACGTGGCGATGCTGTGACCGGACGTATCGAAGTAGCCCTCCCATTCTGGCTGGACCGGCCCGACGAGGAGGCGCTGGACGTCGCGTTGGCGGCACGTGAAGCCCGGTTCGACACGCTGTGGATCGGCGAGATGGCCACCTACGACGCCTTCGCGTTGGCCACCGCGGTCGGGCACCGCGTGCCCGGCTTGCACCTGAAACTCGGACCTCTGGCGCTCGGCGTGCGCAGCCCGGTAACACTGGCGTTAGGGGCATCCTCGGTCGCCTCCCTCACGGGCAGCAGCGTCGACATCGCGCTAGGTGCGTCCAGCCCGGCGATCGTGTCCGGCTGGCACGACCGCCAGTGGGCAAAGCAGGCAGGGCACATGCGCGAAACCATCGAGTGTCTGAAATCGATCCTGGCCGGGACGCGGGTCAACTACACCGGACAGCACATCCGTAGCAACGGCTTTCGGCTGCGAAAGCCGATGCCGGACAGCAGAATAGCGGTAGGCGCTTTCGGTCCTACGATGACCCGGACTGCCGCGCGGCACGCCGATGAGGTCGTCCTCAATCTCGTTCCGCCCGCCAGGGTCGCCGACATGCGGGGGATCATCGACGCCGAAGCCGCCGCGGTCGGCCGCATCCCGCCGCACCTGACGGTGTGGGTTCCAGCCGCAGTCAATCCCGGCCGGGCGGCGCTCGGCCAACTGGCCGCTCAATTGGCCGTCTACCTTGCGCCTCCCGGATACGGCGAAATGTTCAGCGAGCTTGGCTTTCTCGACCTCGTCCAGCGGGCCCGCATGGGTGTCAAGCGCGCCGAGCTGGCGACCGCCGTCCCCGTCGAGCTGCTCGACCAGGTGTGCGCCTTGGGCTCGCCGGACGGCATCGCCGAGCGGATACAGGCCTACCACGACGCCGGCGCCGACACCGTGGCGATCGTGCCATCCACCGCCAATGATCCGTGCGGCGCCGCCACGCTCAACGCGGTAGCGCCGCGACACAACGCAAAACAGGAGATGTGAACAATGACGCTCGTCAACACGCAATGTCGGCTGGCCGCGCGGCCGGTCGGCTTAACCAAGCCGACCGACTGGACGTTCACCGAGGAGCCGGTGCGCGGTCCGGCAGACGGTGAATTCCTCGTGCGGGTGGAGTACCTGTCCATCGATCCGGCGATGCGCACCTGGATGAACGCCGGTCGTTCCTACGTGCCGCCTGTCGAGATCGGCGAAGTGATGCGTGCCGCAGGCATCGGACAAGTCGTCGAGTCGCGTCACGCGGACTTCGCGGTGGGCGACCAGGTGTACGGCGTCTTCGGGCTCCAGCGCTACGCGATCTCGGACGGGAGGGGGGTTACGCCGGTGGACACGAACCTCGCACCCGCTCCAGTCCATCTCGGCGTCCTCGGCATCAGCGGCCTGACCGCCTACTTCGGCCTACTCGACGTCGGCAGGCCCCAGCCCGGTCAGACGGTCGTCATCTCGGGTGCGGCCGGGTCGGTGGGCAGCGTCGCGGGGCAGATCGCAAAGATCAAGGGTTGCCGGACGATCGGAATCGCCGGCGGCCAGGAGAAGTGTCGCTGGCTGGTCGAGGAGCTGGGGTTCGACGCTGCGATCGACTACAAGGCCGGGGATCTGCGCACGCAGCTAAAAGCTCACGCCCCCAACGGTGTTGATGTGTTCTTCGACAACGTCGGCGGTGAAGCGCTTGAGGCGGCCCTGGCGAGGCTGGCCCGCGGCGGTCGCATCGTGCTGTGCGGCGCCGTTTCGCAGTACAACGCCACCGCGGCGGGAGGCGGACCGGCAAACTACATGCAGCTGCTCGTCGCGCGAGGGTCGATGACCGGCTTTGTGATCTTTGACTATGCCGATCGTTACGCCGAAGGTGTTGCCCAGCTGGCGAAGTGGCTTAAAGGCGGCGAGCTGCGCTCACACGAGCACATCGTCACCGGCGACGTCAGCGACTTCCCGGACGCCCTGCTCACGCTGTTCCGCGGCGAGAACACCGGCAAACTGGTTCTCGTGCTCCCGACTGAGTAGGCAGACCGCGCCGCTAAGAAGCCGAAACACCCCCTGCGCGTTGGGTATCCGATCTCGTCGCGGTCGGCCGGAGGAGTAGTCGCTCGAGAACATGGTGCGGTCGGCGCCGAACACCTGAAGGGCGCACAGCAGCGGCGGCGCGGTGGTGCCAAGTGACGGTCTTGGTCCATGCGGAGCGGCCAGACTAGACTCCCATTACAGTAAAGTGCAATAATGCAGTGGTATGAAGGGGGCCGCATGACACGGACCGTTGACCAGGTACTTTCCGGCGTTGACATGTCAGGAAAGATCTGTGTGATTACGGGCGCCACCAGCGGGCTGGGTCTGATGACTGCGCAGGGGCTTGCGTCCGCAGGCGCCACGGTTATGCTCGCGGGCCGCGACCCGGAGCGTCTTCGGTCCGCGGCTGAAGCTATCACAACCGAGACGGCTGCTGCGGCGGTCGAGACAGTCGAGCTGGAACTGGACTGTCTGCAAAGCGCGCGTTCTGCCGCTGTCGAGATCAATGGAAGGTTCCCGCGCGTCGACGTCCTCATCAACAACGCCGGCGTGATGTTCACTCCGTACCAACAGACGAAGGACGGATTTGAACTTCAGTTCGGCGTCAACCATCTCGGCCATTTCGAGCTGACGCGGTATCTCCTTCCGCTGCTGCTGAGCGCGGATTGCGCGCGCGTCATCAACCTCGGTTCCGATGGCCACAAGATCTGCGACGTCGATCTCGACGACCCCAACTGGGAGCGCGGGCCCTACGACAAATTCAAAGCCTACGGTGCGGCGAAGACAGCCAACGTTCTATTCACGGTGGCCCTGGATGCGCGGTACCGCGACAGCGGTGTCAGGAGCTTCGCCGTTCATCCCGGCACCGTGGCCACCTCGCTGTCTCGCTACATGTCAAAAGACGATATGCGGGCGATGATGGGGCTGGGGTCGGTGGACCGCGATCCAGCCGCGCCGCCTCCCCGACTCGAGGTCATCCCGGTGGAACAGGGCGCGGCGACGACGGTGTGGGGCGCGGTGTCTGACGAGCTGACCGGCCTGGGAGGCCTCTATCTCGCCGACTGCGCAATCAGCGAGAACGTCGCCCCGTACGCGGTCGATCCGCAACGCGCCGAGGAGCTTTGGGCGATTTCGGAACGGCTGTGCGGCGCACCGACTATGCAGTCGAGAACCTAGACACACCCGCTCTCGGCGCGGACTGTCACCTGACAGAGGATTCAATACATGAAAATCCATCTGCAGCTCGAGGGTTCGCCAAGCAAGGTGCCGGACCACGCGCGCGAGGTTGCGGCGCTGGGCGCTGACGGCGTCTTCACTTTTGAAGGACAGCACGACGTGTTCTTCCCGCTGCTGGTCGCGGCCGAAGGCACCGCCCTCGAATTGATGACCAACGTGGCCATCGCGGGTCCGCGCAGCCCACTGCACCTGGCCCACGCCGCATACGATCTCCAGATCTACAGCCGGGGTCGGTTTCGGTTGGGGCTGGGTTCACAGATCAGGGTGCACATCGAGAAGCGTTACAGCAGCCAGTGGGGAAGGCCCGCAGCACGGATGGCCGAGACGGTCGCGGCGATCAAGGCCATTTTCGAAGCGTGGGAGGGCAATTCACGCCTGGACTTCCGCGGCGAGTTCTTCACCCACACGCTGATGCCGCCGAACTTCAACCCTGGCCCCAATCCGTTCGGCCCGCCGCCGATATTCGTTGGAGCGTTGGGCCCAGTGATGACCCGCAAGGCCGCCGAGGTGGCCGACGGCATACTGGTGATGCCGTTCAACAGTGCCAGGCATATGAGCGAGCGCACCATCCCGGCGATCAACGAGGGATTGCGGCGCGCGGGTCGAGTTCCGGGCGATCTACGGGTCAACGTGCAGGCCATGGTCGCCGTCGGGCGCACCGACGCCGAACTGGCGACCGCGATCGACGCGGTCTCATCGTTGATCGCCTTCTACGGGTCCACGCCCGCCTATGTGCCGGTGCTGGAGGTCGAAGGCTGGGCGGATCTGCAGCCCAAGCTCAACGCACTCTCCAAGAGGGGAGCGTTCGGCGACATGCGCGCGTTGATCGCCGATCCGATGGTGCACACCATCGGGATCGTCGGAGCCCCCGAACAATGCGCCGCCGAGATCGACAGGCGGTTCGGGGCGGTGGCCGACGAAGTGTGCTGCTACTTCCCGGGCTACACACCGAAGACTGAGGACGTCGCCGATCTGATCACCGCGCTGCACGACATCTCGTCGCGCTGACCGGCCCTAGTGCTCGGATTGCATTCAACTGCACTCTTGCGGTTAACTGCATTTACTCGTAATGTGGGGTTCTGTCGAAGGAGAGCAAATGAGCCTGACAGAACAGTCAGCACCCTCGGTGAGGGACTTCATGGACGACCCCATCGGATTCTTCGGGGAGTCGCTGACCCGGATGCACAGCATCCCCCGCGCTGAACTGGAAGAACTCCAGCGGAAGGCGATGAGTATCCGGTTTCAGCAGCACCGCGACAGCATCGAGATGTTGCGCAAGCTTGCCGACCGGCTCGGCGTCACCGAAGTAAGCGACTTCAACGACGTTGTCCCGCTGTTCTTCTCGCACACGGCATTCAAGTCCTACCCGGCAGCGCTGATCGACAACAAGCGCTTCGACCTGATGACACAGTGGCTGGACAAACTCACCAGCCATGACTTGTCCGGAGTCGATACCCAGGGTTGCAACAGCATCGATGAATGGATCGACCGGCTCGACGAGCAGACGCCATTGGAAGTGATCACGTCCAGCGGAACGACGGGCACCCTGTCGATCCTCCCGAAGGACAAGCAGGGTGCGCGTGAGGGCATGGTGCTCTGGAAGATCTGTCTGTTCCAAACATTCGGCGTCGAACCCACCGCGGAGCAGCTCAACCCGGCAGTAGAGGTGATCTGGCCCAACTATGCGAGCGGCAAGCTGGGCCACCTGCGCATCGCGAACATGCTCAAGGGCGGCTTCACAGGCGGCGACGAAGGCAGGTTTCATGCTCTGTACTCCGACGCGATCGACACCGATCTGATGTTCCTGGCGTCCAAGATGCGCGCGGCCGCATCCCGGGGTGAACTGGACCGTCTGGTCATCGACCCAGCGCTGGCGGCCCGCAAGGACGAGTTCATCGCCATGCAGATGCGACAGCCCCAAGAACTCGACGTGTTCTTCACCGAGATGTCCGAAAAACTGCGCGGTAAAAGAGTTTTCATGATCGGCACCTACAACCTGATGTACGACGTCGCCAAGGCGGGCCTGGAGCGCGGCATCAAGGGCGTTTTCGCCCGCGACTCGGTGATACTCACAGGTGGCGGCTTGAAGGGATTCGTCCTGCCCGACGGTTACATGGACGTCATCCGCGAGTTCCTCGGCGTCGACCGGATCCAGGAGGGTTACGGTTTCTCCGAGCAGAGCGCCTTCCACTTCGCCTGCACCGAGGGCCGTTACCACGTTCAACCTTGGGTCATCCCGTTTGTCCTGGATCCCGAAACCAGCCAGCCGCTTCCGCGCAAGGGCCGACAGACCGGCCGTGCCGCGGTCTACGACGTCCTACTCAAGGCCCACTGGGGCGGTGTCATCTCCGGCGACGAGGTGACCATCGACTGGGACTTGGTCTGCCCGTGTGGCCAGACCAGCGTCGCGTTCGAACACGACATCATCCGCTACAGCGAGAAGCAAGGTGTCGAGGACGATCGCATCACGTGCGCTGCGACGCACGAAGTCCACAACGAAGCCGTCAACTTCATGAAGGGGTTCGAGTCGTGAGCGCGGCCTTCACCGTTCCGCTGTTCCTGCGCGGCGAGGTCATCACCGACAATCTGATGTCGTTCGGCACCCGTGGCGGCGGTTCGGAGTTTCAGGGCCCCGACGTGAGTAGGTATGTCGACCGCCTGCCGCTGGCGAGCCCGATGGAGATGGCGGACCTCTACGACATCAGCTTCGAGGAGATCCTCGACGTGTTGGAGGCCGTCGGCGACGCGCTGGTGTTCGAGAGGAACGCCCACCTGCAAGAGGCGTACGAAGCTGCGCTGCTTGCCAATCCATTGCCCGCGGCAATGCTGAAGAACAGCTACCAGATTCTTCAGCCACTGTTCGCGCGGGCCAACGTGCTCGAGGTCGCCGACAGTCAGGTCGGTCTCGACTATCTGAACGGGTGGGTTCCGCAACGCCTCGCCGACGGTCGTGAACTACGGGTGCGGGCGTTCGGCTCACGGGTGCTGCACATTCCCGCCGGAAACGGCGGGCTCGTCTCGGCGGTCACCATTCTGCGGTCAGTCATCACCCGTTGTGACACCATTATCAAGGCGCCGTCGAACGACCCGCTGACCGCGATGGCCATCGCGCGAACCCTGGCCGACGTCGCGCCGGATCACCCCATCACCAGACACCTTGTGGTCGGTTATTGGAAGGGCGGTGACCTCAGCGTCGAGGAGGAGTTGTATCAGCCGCAGCACATCGAGAAGATCGTCGCGTGGGGAGGTCTGGCGTCGGTCAAACATGTCACCCGCTATATCCAGCCGGGGCTGGAGCTGATCGCCCTTGACCCGAAGCGCAGCGCGACCATCATCGGGGCAGAGGCATTCGAGGATGAGGCGACCATGCGCGACGTCGCGGGCCGCGCGGCAGTCGACATCGGGGTCGCAAATCAAGAGGGCTGCGCCAACGCCCGGGTGATCTACGTGATGAGCGGCACCGACGCCGCAGGCATCGCCAACGCCAACCGTCTAGGCGAGATGATCTATGAGGCGTTGATCGGACTCCCGGAGTTCATCAGTACTCCTTCACTGCATCCCAGCCGCGAGCTATTCGAGCACCTCGAGGCGTCACGGATGACCGAAGACTGGTATCGCGTGATCGGCGGCGAACACCGCGAGGGCGCGATCGTCGTGTCCCAGTTCGATTCCGCTGTGGACTACTCGGCGATGTTGTCCGGTCGCGTCGCCAACATCGTGCCCGTCGACAGCCTCGACAAGGTCACTGGCGCGGTCAACGCGTACACCCAGACCATCGGCATCTACCCCGAAAGCCTGAAACGTCAACTCCGCGATCAGCTTCCGTTGTTCGGCGCCCAGCGACTCACCACCCTCGGCTACGCCTGCAACGTCGCAATCGCGATGCCGCAGGACGCGATCGAACCCATTCGTCGCATGTGCAAGTGGATCGTGGACGAAGAATGCGACCCCGACGTGGTGATTCCACTCTGGCGGCTAGGACAGGCGCCCGACGCCCCGGACGCTGATCTGGCACAGGTCTAGCCGAAGTTCTCGTGTAGACAGTTGTCGAAATGGGTGCGCGCAGTCCAGTTGATTGCCGGGCCAGAAGGGCCATCGGTACCGGTGGTACCGTCTTATATAACCAGTCAGACTGAAGATTTCGTCAATTCCTTGTGGTGTCGGCGCGAACAGATTTACAGTAGACAACTGTCTAATTCATAGGTCGGCGACGGACCAAAATTAACAGAATTGAATGGGGGACCTGCGTATGGCTAGCAAATCGCTCCAACCGAGCCAAACGCCGCGGGAAAGGCGCAGGCGCAGCCGCTCGCACGCCGGCACGACCAGCCTCTTTCGATATCAGCTGAATGTCATCGGTGCCAGCGTCGCGGATGTCGTTCAGTCGGCAGGGGGATGGTTGTTCGACCGACGCATGGCGGGTTGGGACGTCAATATCTTGTTGTCCGAGCACGGTGACGTGCGGGCGCTACACATCCTGGGGGCCACGACGGTCGACCTTCGCAGTGGGCTTGCGTCGTTTCTGCGGGGGCCCGAGCGCGCCGCAGCACTCGCGGTCGCCGCGGATCTGCTCGCGATCGACGCAAGCATTGAGGAGGAAGTGCTCGAGGCGGTGCGATCCGGTCTCACCGAAGTCGCACTCTGGGGTGACAGCCGGCCGACGAACGTCGGCAGTCAGGTCGACTCAACGGAGTACCGCCTCAGTGCTGCCGCGCGAGTGTTCAAAGGCCACGCCCTGGCCGCAGCTGGGCTCGTCGATCTGGAGGTCGGACAGACCGAACGGCTTTATCGCAGTGGGTACCAACCGCTGGATTCCGACCTGATTCAGGTCGGCTGATGCCCAGGGAGGCGCTGCATCGGTCTCGATTACGCTAGACAAATGCCCACTCGCAAGACGACGCTCGCCGAGTTGGACAACGGCAGAAAGCCGCGCCAAGAAGGCACCTATCATCGGGTGCTCGACGCTGCCGTCGAACTGTTGCGTGAAACGAAATACTCCGAACTGACCGTGCGGGCCATCGCCGCTCGCGCCGAGGTGTCGCCTGCGACCGCATACAACTACTTCAAATCCAAGAACGGACTGATCGCCGAGGTGTATCTACGGCTGGTCCGCACCGTGCCGCTCTTTGTCGACGTGAATCAAACCACGCACGAGCGGGTCACCCAGGAGATCCACGCACTGGCGATGCTGGGCGCCGACGAACCCGAAGTCGCGGCCGCTACCACTACCGCGCTGATGGGTGACGAGGAGGAGCTCAAACCAGTGCGGGAACAGATCGGCGTCGAGGTTCGCCGTCGGCTTACCGCCGCGTTGGGCCCTGGAGTGCCGATCAACGTGCTGTCCACGGTGGAATACGTCTTCTACGGCGCAATGGTGCGAGCCGGCACCGGGACGATGAGCTACGACGCCGTGGGGAGGCACCTCGACGGCGTCATCGAGCTGATCCTGCATAGCCACGAAGAACGCCCCAAGCAGACAAGCCCGCAGCGTCGCCGTCCCGCACCGGTCCGCCGATAGGTGTACTCAGCGCGAGCGACTTGCACGGTCGTTCGTGAACCCTCGAACCACATGCGATCGCACGAAGTCGGCGACGATCTCGTCGTCGTCCATGTCCAGCGTTGACGACGGTGTGCCGAACAGCGAGAAGAGCATTCGCGCGAACCATTCGCCTGCCGCAGCCACGTCGAGCCCCTTGCGTACCTCGCCGGTGAGCTTCGCCGCAGCGAGATATGGCGCGAGAAACTCGGTGCACTCGCGCAGCAGCACCGCGGCGTTCTTGGTGAGCAGCAGACTTACTTCGTCTGCGTCGAAATACTTCTCGGGCTCGAAGAACCGCCGGGCCCTCGTCACGAACACGGCCGCGAGCGCCAGCTTGTCCTCAAGCGAGTCGCCCTTACCCATCGCCTTGGCCATCTCGCGATAGAACTTCTGAGATGAGTGCTCCGCGCACGCTTCGACGATCTCGGCCTTATCGCGGAAGTACTCGTATACGGTGCTTCGTGAGATGTCGGCCGCCCGCGCGATGTCGACGACCGTCGTCTTGTCCAGACCATGTCTGCCGAAGCACGCCATGGCGGACTCGATGATCACCTCGCGGGTGTCGGTGGTGGTCGTCGGCGTCGTCATGGCCGTCCTGTCAGTCCGCAGGCGCGAGAATCAGTGCGCTGGTGGGTACTCCGGTACCGGAGGTCACCAACACATGTTCAACATTGTCGACCTGGTTATACGACGTTCCCCGCACCTGGCGGACGCCCTCGGTGATGCCGTTCATCCCATGGATATACGCCTCGCCCAGCAGGCCGCCGTTCGTGTTGATCGGCAACTCTCCGCCAAGTGACAGTCTCTCGACGGTCGCGAAGTCCTTGGCCTCCCCGCGACCGCAGAAACCGAGCTCCTCGAGCTGTGCGAAGACGAAGGGTGTGAAGTGGTCGTAGAGGAACGCGGTCTGGATGTCGGAGGGCTTGAGTCCGGAATCCCGCCACAGCTTTTCGGCGACCACGCCCATCTCGGGTAGGCCGGTGATGTCGTCGCGGTAGTAGCTGGTCATCATCTCACCGTCGGCGGCGGCACCCTGCACCGCGGCAGTGATCACTGCGGGGGGACGGGGGAGGTCCCTCGCACGCTCGACGCTCGTAATGACCAGCGCAACGCCGCCGTCACTTTCCTGGCAACAATCGAGTAGCCGTAGCACGGGTTCGATTACCCACCTTGAGTTCTGGTGGTCCTTGAGCGTGATTGGCCGCTCGTAGAACCATGCGTCGGGGTTGCGTGCCGCGTGGGCGCGGTCGACCACAGAGATGCGACCGAAATCCTCGTTGGTGACACCGTAGGTCGACATATAGCGCTGGGCATGCAGCGCGACCCACGCCGCCGGCGTCAACAACCCGAACGGCGCGTAGTTCGCCATGAACATCGGTGTCTCGGCCGTCGGCCGCGCGGTCGATCCGCCGAACCGGAACCCGGAGCGCTCGTTGAAGGCGCGGTAGCACACCACGGCGTTGGCTGTGCCTGTGGCGACGGCCATCGCGGCCTGAACCACTGTGCCCGCTGCCGCGCCGCCTCCGTGGTGCACGCGGCTGAAGAACGTCAGGTCGCCAATGCCGACGTTGCGCGCGATGTCAATCTCGTCGCTCGAGTCCATCGTGAAGGTGACCATGCCGTCGATATCGCCGGCTTGCAGTCCAGCGTCATCGATCGCTGCTTTGACTGCCTCGCAGGCGAGTTGGAGTTCACTGCGCCCCGACTCCTTCGAAAATTCGGTCTGGCCGATGCCTGCGATGGCTGCCTTGCCGCCGAGTGAACTCATCGACCCTCCAGCAGGCTGATGGTCGCTGTTCCCGACACGTGGTCTCCAAGGCTGTTGCTGCCGTTGAAACCGACCTCGACGAACCCCTCTCCGTCGACGCCCTCGGATTTAGCAGTGACACTGCCGGTGAACCGCAGTGGATCGTTCGGGAACGACGGCACGCCCAACCGGATCGCCAGCTTCGTCACCATCGCCTCGGGTCCCGCCCAGTCTGTGAGAAACCGCACGCACAGCCCGTTGGTGGTGAGGATGTTCATGAACATGTTGGGCGATCCCTGCTTCTGCGCGAACTCGGGATCGTGATGTACCGGCATGAAGTCCCGTGACGCGATCGCGCCTGCGACGATTACCGTTGCGGTGACCGGGATTTCGAGTGGAGTGACCTCGTCGCCGACGTTGATGTCACGCCAGTCCAATGTCGTGGTGCGAATTGTGTTGGTCATCGGTCTCTTTCTGCGTACACGGCGCCAAGCCGCGCCAACTGGGCCGAGGCCGAACCCAGGGTCAGCTCGTTGTGTTTGGCCCACAAGAAATAGCGGAACAGCGGATAGGTGGTGTCGATGCCGATTCCCCCGTGCACCTGCTGAGCGGTTGCCGCGACTCGAGCGCCCGCTTCGGCGGCCCAGAACTTCGCGATACCGGCCTCCCGGCCCGGCGGCCCATCCCGGCCGAGGAGCCAGGCGGCCTGCCACATGGTCCACCGGATCGCCTCGACGTCGATGAACGCGTCAGCCATCCGCTGCTGCACGGCCTGGAAGCTCCCGATCGGCCTTCCGAACTGCTCGCGTTTGGTCGTGTACGAAGCGGCAATGCGCAACGCGCGTTCGGCCACGCCGAGTTGAATCGCGCACAGTCCGACGAGCGCGCGGGCGTACAGCGACGCGACCATCTCCCTGCCGTTACCGGGTAGCCGGTCCTCTCCCGAAACGACTGCACCGTCGAGGAATACGTCGGCGTGCGGCTCGCCGTTGGTTGTCGCCGCAGGCCGAATATCGACACCGTCGCCGTTCGCATCAATCACAAAGACGCCGATGTCGCCGTCATCGATCGTCGCTGGGATGAGCATCGTGTTGGCGATCTGGGCCGCCGGAACCAGCTCCTTGGTTCCGGCGAGCCGCCAGCCGCTGCCATCGCGATGCGCAGTGGTGGCGGGGTCGGTCGGATCGGAGCGCCCGGGTTCGGTCAAGCCCGCGGTGAGTAGGCGGGAGCCGTTGACGACGTCGGGGAGGAACCGCTGCTGCTGCGCGTCGTCGCCATACCTGGCAATGGTGTCGGCGCCGAGAAGAAGGGTGGCGTATGCCGGCACCGGTGCGACGCTCCAGCCCACCTCGGCGAGGAGCAATGCCAACTCGACGAAACCGTGGCCGCTGCCACCGACCTTCTCGGGCAACGCGATTCCGAGCAGATCGGCGGACGCGAGTTCGCGCCAGAGTGCGGCGTCGTGGCGCACGTCGCCTGCTTCGAGCTCGGTCAGACGCTCAGGTGTGACGCGGTGCTCGAATAGCTGACGCGCGATCTTGGTGATCGTCTCTTGTTCTTCGGTAAACGTGAAGTCCATGCGTCTGCGCTTCGTCTAGGAGGCCGGACAGAACTGGTGCAGGATGAGATCCTTGCCATCAAGGGTGTCGAAGGTCTGGTAGAAGACCTCGACGGGCATGCCGACTTCGACGTCGTCGGGCGCGATCTCGCACAGATTCGACACCAGCCGCACACCTTCGTCGAGTTCGACAAGTGCGACGATGTACGGATATTCCATCAGCGGCATCGGCGGATGCTGCGGCATGACGTAGCTGTAGACCGCTCCGCGGCCAGACGACTCGACGGTGTCCCAGTCGAGCGAGTTACACGTCGGGCACATCGGGCGCGCGGGCTGGCGCAGCGTCTGGCATCCCTTACACCGCTGGATCAGCAGCTTGTGGTCGCGCAGCCCGTTCCAGAAGAACTCAGTGTCGGCGCTGACCGTCGGCGCCAGTCTGGTCGCCATCAGCTATTGGCCTTGAATCTGAAGACCCGGAACCGTTGGCGGCCGAGCACTTCACCGTTCTGGTCGGTGTAGGTCGACAACCACGTGACGAAATGGCCGATGCCAAGCGAGGTCTTCTTTTCGTCGGAGATGTCCTCGAACACCTGCGTCACCGAGATCACGTCGCCGAGGCGAGGGTAACGCTCGATCTCGAACTCCGAGTTGGTCGCCACGATGCTGGTGAACCCGGCATCCTCGATGAACGACGCCGGGTTTCGGCCCATCTCCATGGGCACACCGCCGCGTTCGGCGATCCCCTCGATCTTGGGGGAGGGCATGATCCACGTCTGCAGCATGACCGGCGGCGACACAATGCCACCAAATCTGGACTTCGCGGCGAACTCAGGGTCGAGGTAGACCGGGTTCATGTCGGCGAGGGCATGGCACCAGTGCCGGATCATCGGCTGGTTGACCGGATCCGGCGCAATGGTGGGCTTACCCGATCCGCCGGTAGGCTTGCCGATGAGCGCGTCGAGCTTCACGCGAAACTCTGTCTTGTCTTCCGTCATTTCGCATCCCCATTCTGGTTGGCTCGAAGATCACGAGGTGCACGGGGCATGAAAAGCCCTGCCATCGCGATGATGTCGCGTTGAAGTTCGTTGGCGCCGCCGCCGAAAGTGTTGATCACCGCGATCCGGTAAGCCGACTCGAGCGCACCGCGCAGCGGTGCATCCTCGCCCTTTCGGGTTCCGCTTCGATCCAGTATCTCGAGGAGTTCGCGTGCCACCTGCTGCGTCAGCTCCGTGCCGAAAACCTTCACCGCTGACGCTTCGCCCATCCCGAGTGCGCCTTTGTTCATCGCGGCGTTTACTCGCAGGTTCATGATTTTGTAGGCTGCGACCTGTGCCTCGACCCGCGCCAGCGCCAGCTTCACCCACTGCTGGTCGATGACGCGGCCGCCGTCGAGTTCACTCGTCTTCGCCCATTGGAGCGTCTTCTCGAACAACGGCTCGAGCGCACCCATGTTGCCCAGCGCCGCGCGCTCGAAGTTCAGCTGTGTGGTGATCAGCCGCCAGCCCTCGTTCTCGCCGGCGACGATAGAGCTGGCAGGCACACGCACGTCGTCGTAGAACGTGTAGAAGGTGGACACTCCTGGCATGGTGTCCAACGGCTTCCATGAGAAGCCCGGCGACGACGTCGGCACGATGAAGATCGATATGCCTTTGTGCTTCTTGACTCCTGGATCGGTGCGCGTCGCCAACCACACATAGTCGGCGTACGCCGCGCCGCTGGTGAACATCTTGGCGCCGTTGATGATGTAGTCGTCGCCGTCGCGCACGGCAGCGGTCCGCAGCGACGCCAGGTCGCTGCCCGCGCCCGGCTCCGAATAGCCGATCGCGAACTCGACGGTGCCATCCAGGATCGCAGGCAGGAACTGTTGCTTCTGCTCGTCGGTCCCGTACACCATGAGCGTGGGTCCGACGGTGTTCAGCGTGACCAGCGGGATGGGTGCGTTAACCCGCTGCGCCTCCTCGAAGAATATGAACTGCTCGAGTGCGGTAAAGCCCCGCCCCCCATACTCTTTGGGCCATCCGACACCGAGCAATCCGGCGGCGCCGAGAGCCTGCACGCATTCCTTGACGGCGTCGCCGCCCTCCATCCGGCCCGCTACCGCCGCGATGCGCTCGGGCGTCATCACGGCCTCCAGTGAGGCGCGGATGTCGGCGCGCAACTCCTTCTGTTCGGGCGTGAAATCCAAGTGCACCGCTCAGCACCCCGTTCCCAATCGCACGGGCATTCTCTTCACACCAGGCACCATGGTGGCGCGCATCCGGTCGACATCGCCGACCAGTTCGAGCTTGGGGTAGCGCCCCAGCAACACTTCGAAGAAGACAATCGCTTCGAGTCGGGCCAGCTGAGCTCCGACGCACGAGTGCTCGCCACAGCCAAACGCGATGTGCGGGTTGGGATGACGATCGATCCTGAACGCCTCGGCGTCCGATCCGAAGATGTCCTCATCGCGGTTGGCCGAGCCGTAAAGCATCACGACCATGTCGCCCGCGCGGATGAGCTGTCCGCGGATCTCCACGTCGACCGTCGCGGCACGCGCCATGTGGGTAACCGGGCTGCACCACCGCAGCATCTCCTCGACCGCGCCGGGGATCAGCGTCGGGTCCTTGACGAGCCGGTCGCATTCGTCAGGATGTTCGATGAGCGCCAACGTCCCAAGCGCGATCAGGTTGCGGGTCGTTTCGTTGCCCGCGACGAGCAACAGGAACGCGAAATTCAACAGGTCTTCGTCGGTCAACTTGGCCCCGTCGACCTCGGCGGTGCTCAATACCGACAGCATGTCGTTTCGCGGCTCGGCACGCCGGGCTGCGATCAGCTGCTGGAAGTACTCGAACAGCTCGCCGATGGCCACAAACGAATCGAGCTCGATTTCAGGATCGGCGTTTCCGGTGCACGCGTCGGACCACCTGCGGAACTTCTCCCAGTCGTCGGGTGGGGCGCCGAGCAACTCGGCGATCATCCGGGTGGGCAAGGGCGCGGCGAGTTCTTC
Organism: uncultured Actinomycetota bacterium; assembly: GCA_963835075.1. Lineage (GTDB taxonomy): Bacteria > Actinomycetota > Actinomycetes > Mycobacteriales > Mycobacteriaceae > Mycobacterium. The sequence goes on from CAWIEE010000020.1 coordinate 89,105, forward strand.
TGCGAATTCGTGGGTGGAGTCGGGACGGAGTTCGTCGAGCACCCCGTAGACGATCTCGCGCACCTTTGGCTCGAGAACCGCGACCCGCCGCCGGGTGAAGCCGGTGTTGATCAACTTGCGCAGCTGACGGTGTCGCGGCGGGTCGGTGAAGATGAGGTTGCCCTCTTGAACCGGGTTCGGCATCACCGGGTCGGGGATGGTGATGCCCTTGGTCGAGGAGAACTTGTCCGGGTTGGTGGACACGAACCGGATGTCCTCGTACTTCAGCAGCGCCCAGAACTTGGTGACCTCGTTCCAGGAAACCGGCTCGCTCGCGCGCAGCTCCTTGTATGCCGGGTACGGGTCGCCCGCGAAGAAATCGGGCGAGTGCAGAGGGAACTCGGTACGCAGGGCGGCCTCCCTCGACGCATTCGGCATCAGACATATCAAACTAATCTGTCCGATAGATCAAGTGTCTACTTGATCGCGACAGCACTGTCAATGCTCCGTGATTCCGTTGGTTATCAATTGAGTTGGATGACCACGATTGACGTGGCCAGTCCGACAGGTGTACACCATGTGTTGATCCACTGACTTCGGTGAGGAAACGATATGGCCGACCCGCGTCCACTCCTCGATTCGTATCCGCTCTACATCGACGGCCGGTGGGTCGACCCCGACAGCGGCCGCTACGACGACATCTGTCCGGCCACGGAGGCGACGATCGCCCGAGCCCCGGATGCCGGCCTGTCCGACGTCGGCGCCGCGAGCTCAGCAGCGCGGCGGGCGTTCGACTCGGGGCCATGGGCCGACGCAGCGCCCGAGGACCGAGCAGCTTGCCTCAACCAGCTGGGCAGTGCGCTGATGCAGCACGCCGACGAGTTCCTCGCGCTGTCCCAGGCAGGGTGGGGTTGTATCGCGAATGAGCGCTTGATCCGGGGGCTTCATCGGTACATGGAGCCGAAGGCCATCGGAATTCCGGCGTGACGGCACCTCTGGGCGGGCTGCGCGTCGTCGAGATCGCCGAGGATATCGCGGGCCCGTACTGCACGAAGCTACTCGTAGACCTCGGTGCCGACGTGATCAAGATCGAGTCGCCGTCAGGAGATCCGCTGCGCCGGTGGGGGCCGTTTCCCGGCGGCGTAGCCGATCCCAATCGATCGGGCCTCTTCGAGTACCTGAATGCCGGAAAGTGTGGCGCCACGCTGGATCTTGGCCGCGATGTCTCTGCCGCAGGTGAACTGATCGCACGGGCGCATCTGTTGGTCGACGGAATGCGGCCGGGAACGCTTGACCGCGGGGGGCTCGACACCGACTCATTGCGGGCACTCAACCCCGGCCTCGTCGTCGTTCGCATCTCGGACTTCGGACACCACGGCCCGTTGCGCGACCGCGATGCCACGCCGTTGACCGTGCAGGCGGCGTCAGGGTGGGTGAACAACAGAGATCCTGGCCGGCCGCCGGTGCAGGCCGGTGCCAGGATCTCCGAGTACGTCGCGGGTGGGTACGCCGCGCTGGGTGCCCTGACTGCACTAAGAACCCTGTCTACCAACGTAAGTCGGTTCGTCGAGGTCGACGTGTCCGTTCTCGAGTCGCTGCTGTCGACCCTTCCGTACCCGATGCTGATGGCCGAGAAGATGCGAAGTCTCGGGTTGCCTGCCGACACCAAGTCCGCGCTGATGATGGGCATCGTCCGCGCGGCGGACGGCTATCTCGGAATCAACTGTCTGACAGGACAGCACTGGCTTGACGCGTGCGCGATGCTCGGACTTCCCGAGTATGGAGAGCAGCAGATCCCCATCATGCTTGGCGGACCGGAACGCGGTGAGTTCTTCGAGAAGGCCCAGCCATGGCTTTCGTCGCAATCCGTCGCCGAAATCGTCGAATTGAGTCAGGCGATGCGGGTTCCCGCCTCGCCCGTGAACGACGGCGCAACGGTGTTGGAATGCCCTCAATATGTCGAACGCGGGTTCTTCGTCGATGCCGGTGGCGCAGATTGGTCGTTCCGCCGACCGGGCGCGCCGTTTCGCCTTTCGAAGTCCCCGGCACTGCCGCCGCGACCTGCGCCCCCTCTCGGTTCTCAGGCTTCCGTCGATGCGGCAGCGAATCGCGTTAGTACCGGCGAGGCCGTGGATCCCTCGGTGCCGTTCGCGGACATCAAAGTCCTTGACCTCACCACGTTCTGGGCCGGTGCGTATCTCACGTGTTATCTCGGTGCGTTCGGTGCCGACGTGGTGAAGGTGGAATCTGTCCAGCGACCGGACGGGCACCGATATTCCGGTGCGTGGGCGTACGAGGGCGACGATTGGTACGAGCGAAGCGGGATGTGGCAGGGCACGAATCTCAACAAGCGGGATATCACGCTCGATCTGACATCGGATCGGGGGCGCGACCTCGTCCGCAGGCTTGTCCGGGATGCGGATGTCGTCGTGGAGAACTTTTCGCCGCGGGTGATCGAGCACTTCGGGTTGGACTACGAGTCCCTGGTCGAACTGAAGCCCGACGTGATTCTGGTGCGCATGCCCGGGTTCGGCCTCCAGGGGCCGTGGCGCGACTACGTCGGATGGGCGCTCAATTTCGAGCAGACATCGGGCATGTCGGCGGTCACTGGGTACGCCGACGGCCCGCCGTGCAACCTGCAGGGCCCCGCCGACCCGATCGTCGGGGTACATGCGGGCGTCGCTCTGCTCGCGGCACTCGAGCACCGGCGCCGCACCGGTGAAGGCCAACTCGTCGAGGTCGCGCAGATCGAGGTCGCGGCGTGCGTCGCCGCCGAGCCGGTGATCGAATACTCGATGAACGCGGTCGTGCGGGAGCGCGGGGGTAACCGCAGTCGCGGTCATCTGCAGGGGGTATACCCAACGGCCGCGGACGACACTTGGGTGGCGGTCTCCGTGCGCGGCGATGCTGACTGGGCGCAACTCGTCGAGGCGATGGGGCGAACCGACCTGCTCGAGCGGAACTTGGCACACGACGAGTTCGACGCGGTCGTTGCCGCTTGGACGCGGACCCAGAGCGCGGCAAAGATCGTCAATGTCCTGAGCGCGCGGCACGTTCCGGCCGAGCAAGTGCTGACGCCCGACCGGATGTACGGCCTACCCCAACTCGACGCGCGCGGGTATTACCAACAGGTTGAGCATCCGGTGACCGGGCCGCATCGCTATCCGGGCTGGCCGTTCACGATGACACCCGGCCCCGGCCGCCACCACCGCTTCGCGCCGCCGACACTCGGACAGCACAACGACGAGATCCTGCGGGGCCTCGGCCTTACCGATGACGAGCTCGCAGACCTGCGTGCGCGTCACGTGATCGGAGAGAGCGCGCTCAACGCCTAGCATCAGGCGGCGTTGCTCGTCGATCCCTGCGACTGGCCCTGCGAGGGCGTCGTGCCGCCCGGCGTCGAGTTACTGGATTCGGAACTCGGCGTTGATGTATCCGGCTTCTTGGGGGCGAACAAGCCGATGACGTCGTCGGCCAGCTGCGCGAAGACGTCCTTCTTGGGCGTGGCGGTCTTGGTGGTGGTATCCGGGGTGACCTTGTGACCGTCCTCGGTAACCTTCCCAAGCGTCGGCCCGGAGTTGGACGGGGTGGACACCGGCGGTTCGGTCGTGGTCGTCCCTGAGCCAGAGGGCTTCTGCCCTTGTGCCGTGTCCGTGGTTACTGCGGGTGGCGGATCGCTGTTCATCAACGACAGCTGCGAATCCTTTTGCGGTGACTTCGCGTTGATCGATGGCGAGCTTGTCGTAGAGAACGGCGAGGGGATCGAGCCGGGGATCGACCCGACGCCGGTGACAAGGTTGGTCACGCCTTGTCCGATCGCGCCAGGAACGCCTGCGACCGTCTCGACGACCTTGCCGGGCGGTGTAATCAACGAAAACTGAACGGGCTTTTCGGGATTGAGATTTGCGCGATCGGTGTAGCCCATGTCCACGAGCAACCGGACCAGCGGCTCGATGCTGCCCAGCACCGGTTCGGTGAGTGGCGTCAATTGCAGGATGCCCGCGACCTGCCGCACAGGCGCGAACAACGGTAGATGCTCGGCCGGAACGAACACATAGGTGTCCTTACCGCCCGCGCTGTTCGTCACGGTTTTCACCAAGACAGGCGTGCTGCCGCCGCCGGTCAGGGGATTGTAGTCGACACTGTCGTAGTACTGGTCGGGGTGGACGTACATGACGGCGACGAGGCTGTTCGCCAGCGAGAGGGGGTTGAAGTAGGCGGGGAAATCGCCGTACGGGTCGTACTCGTTCGTCACATACGTGGTGTTGTAGGGCGACGGCTGCGCGGCGCCATTCGACGAGACGAAGAACGGAATGTTCAGCCCGGGCAATCGGCTGAAAATGCCACCGTTGGGGACATTCGGCGACGCGATCATCACCCAGAGCAATCCCGGCTTCGTCGGGTCATTGGTGGGGTTGAGGGGCGGCGCGCCCGGATCGGAGGGGGCCAGATTGCGTCGCACCTTCTCGGCGACGATCGTGCCTTCCGAATAGCCGACCACCATCAGGAACTGACCGGTATTTGCCGGGTCTCGCACCACGCCGTCCAGCACCGGGACCCCGGCATTCACGCTGTTGTCGATGTCAAAGCCCGCCGGATAGTGAATCGGAATGTAGGTGAACGTAGGCGGAAGGGCGTGCTTATTCAGCTTGTTCGGGACGTTCACCGCGTCGGGGTCGCCGCGCCCGCCGATACCGACCGTCGCCGCCGCGAGTTGCACCTGTGGGATGTCCGCGGTCGTGTTGGTTGCGTGACCAAACACGAGGACGGCCGAGAGTGCGGCCGCGGTGGTGCCGACCAGGGCAAGCGATGGTGACTGCCGCTGTCGACCCGGCCGCCTCGCCGAGTTGGCTGGACGATTGCTCGGCTTGCGATGCTTTGCCACGAACCGCTCCTCCCCGTCGCCGCAAAACACTGGCGCGGCTCGAACGCTATCGCATGGGCCTCCGGCTTGGCCAGCAAATCGGAATGAAACGCCCGATCGGCTCCTTAGCTGGGATCAATCACCGATATTTAGTCTGGCAGTCTCGGTGCTGGGCACCAGCGACCAGTACCTCTGTTCGCGATCAGTCAGCTCATTCGATGTGATCGCACCGAACGCGGCAGCGTCCCGAGCAAACCGGGCCGGGGCGTCGGGAAGCAGTCCGGACCCTCGAGCCGGAAGCAGCTCGGTGCCAGGGGGCCGAAGAGCAGGGCACGGCGCAGTTGCGGCCAATTCTCCAGGCAGGGCTCGACCCCGGCCGCACGTGCGAAGGCCACGGCTGCCAGGTTCATCCGGGTTTTCTGTGGCAGCCCGCGTCGCGAGCGATACCCGTCGATGGCCGCCCGCTGGCAGGTGTCACTCGTCGCCGGGATGGTGCCGCCCCACGTGTAGGCGATCCACCTGGCCTGCAGCTCCAGCGGCACGAAGTATCCGCCCGACTGGTCCCACATGCCCACGAAGGCCAGCCCGGGCAGGTCGGGATGAAAGGTGTAGCGGTCCGCGTCCAGGTGCGCCGCGTCGAGGTCGAGACTCGCGCGAATGTCCTCGCCCAGAAACGGCAGGTGCAGGTCGAACCCGGTGCCGAAGACGATTCCGTCGAACTCCTCGACTTTTCCGTCGGCGAAGGTCACGGTCGAGTTCGCGATGGACTCCATCCACGGTCGCACCGTGATCAGGCCCTCCGCTACGAGCGGTAGGTACTGCTGGCTCAGGGTGACCCCTGCGGCGAAGAGCGAAGGGTCGGGCGCGGGCGCACCATACTGCTCTGGGCTTCCGCCCGCCTCGACCATGATCTCCTTCAGTTGCCGGTCGATCTCCGCTGCCGGCAGGTGCTCGTTCGCGATGGCTCCGTATCGCGTGAACATCCGGTGATCGGAGGGGACTCCCGCGGCGAACTTCGGTAGCACGTATCGCTGCCGCCGCTGAGTGACGACGACACGGGCCGCGCCGAGTTGGGCGAGTTCGGCGGCGATCTCCATCGCACTGATCGCGCCGCCCGCGACGAGTACTCGCTTGCCGCGGTAGGGCGCGGGCCCGCGGTACTGGTACGTGGAAGATGACCCCGCCGAGCCGGTGAACGTATCAAGGCCGGGAACCGTTGGGATGGAGGGGGATTGGAACCTGCCGGTCGCCACCACCACTCGGTCGAAGCGCTCGGTCGTGCCCGAATGACGCACCAGCCATCCGGCGTCGGCTCTACTGAGGACCTCGACGCGAGTCCCGAACCGGATGCGCGAGTCGAGGTCGAACGCCTGGGCGTAGCGATGCAAGTAGTCGAGGATGTCGCGGCCAGACGGGTAGACGACGTCGGTGCGCGGTGATCGAGATCGCTGAAGGCCGTCAGGATTCGGCTGGTGTTGGTGTGCATCGTCGGCCACACTCCACTGCGGCCGTCGAGCCCGGTCCACTGGCCGCCCAGCATCGGTGCCCGCTCGAAGATGGTCGGCTCAAATCCCTGCGACAACAGCCAGCGCGCCGCGACCAACCCACCGGGTCCGGCACCGATCACCGCGACGCTTCCCGCCATCCGGGAACTGTCGCACGGCAATCACCCAACTGCGGCTCTTTTGATCGCGTCCTCAAATCATGACGCCCGCGTTATGGTCCGAAGTATCCCGAGCGCAAGGAGACACCGATGGCCAGGCTGAGGTTCGGATACTTCATCGCACCGTTTCACCGCGCGGGTACCAACCCGACACTGGCGCTGCAGCGCGACCTCGAATTCGCCGAGCATCTCGACGCGCTCGGCTTCGACGAGATCTGGTACGGCGAGCACCACTCCGCGGGCAGCGAGATCATCAGCTCACCCGAGATCTTCATCGCCGCAGCCGCCGAACGGGCGAAGAGAATCCGCTTCGGCACCGGGCGTCATCTCGCTCGCGTACCACAACCCGCTCTGGGTTGCCGACCGCTTGATGCTGCTCGATCACCTCACCCACGGTCGCATCATCGGCGGGATGGGGCCGGGCTCGCTGCCAAGCGATTCGCGCGATGATCGGCCTGACCCCCACCGACACTCGCGAACTGCTCGAGACCAACCTCGACATCGTCGTTCGCCTGCTGGCGGGGGAGACCGTGTCGGCGAAAACCCCCACCCACGAACTGTTCGACGCGCAGCTGCAACTTGCGCCGTACTCAGACGGAGGCATTCCGCTTGGCCGTCGCGGCGGTCGCATCGCCAACGGGTGCACGGCTGGCAGGCAAGTACGGCATCGGCCTGCTGTCGATCGGGGCCACGCTGGTCGTGGAGGGCTTCGACGCGCTCGCCTATCACTGGGGCATCGTCGAAGAGCGGGCGGCCGTGTTCGGCACCCAGGTCGACCGCAACAACTGGACGCTGGTCGGGCCGATGCACATCGCCGAGACCGAAGAGCAGGCGCGCGCCGACGTGCGATTCGGGATCGAGCCCTGGTTCCGGTATTTCCAGAAGGTCGCCGCCTTCCCGCAGATGACCATCCCCGGCGATCAGGTCGACGAGATGATCAACATCATCAACGACGCGGGCGCAGGCGTGATCGGCACGCCCGGAACAGGCGCGCGCCCAGGTGCAGCGGATGTGGGATCAGTCCGGCGGGTTCGGCTGCATGTTGCAGATGGGCCACGAATGGGCGAATCCGGCTGCGACGAAGCGGTCGGCCGAACTGTTCGCCGCCGAGGTCATGCCGCACTTCCAGGGTCATGCGCAGCCGACTCTGGACGCCGCGGCGCGCGCCAGCGAAGTACGGGACGATCTCGCGCAAACGCAACTTCAGGCGATCGACCACATGACGAAGAAGTACCAGGACGAAGTCGACTCGAAGTGAACTCACGCTGTCAGCGGTGTAGCTTGCCGAGCGCCGTCAGCGCGGCGCGACAGACGTCGGCTCCGTCACGATGTCGGGGTCCTGTTCGGGGTGCCGCCTGGTCGCCAACACGCAACCCGCAAGAATGAGAGCCAGCGCGGCGACGTTCCACGCTGTCAACGGCTCATGCAGCACGATCACTCCTGCGGCCAATGCCACCGCCGGGTTGATGTAGGTGAACACCAGCGCACGCGCCGCGCCGACCTCGCGGATGAGCGCGAAGAACACGATGAACGCCAGCGCCGTGCATATCACCGCCAGTCCGCCCAACGCCAAAAGCACTCGGGTGGAGGGCATCTCGGTCGGCCACGTCGCCGCCGCGGGAGCGGCGTACACCAATGCGGCGAACCCGAGGCACACAGCAGTCATCGGCAGCGCCGGGACGTCGGCCAGGTATCGCGCCGCGATCAACGGAGCGATCGCGTAGCACGTCGCGACCATCAGCACCTCGATGATCGGCCAGGTGCTCCCGCCGATGTGCGGGCCTGCCAGCACCGCGACCCCGCAGATGCCGATCGACAGGCCGATGATGCGCTTGTAACCCAGTCGCTCACCGCCGGTGAAGCGGTCGAGAACCGCGGCGATGATGGGTGATGCGGCGATGAGCAGACCGGTCATCGAACTGGTCAGGTGGCGCTCGGCGTCCGAGAGCAGCCACCACGCGGCGATGATCTCGAAGAACGCGAACCCCAGCAGGGCTCTCCAGTGGTTGCGGACGATCGTGCAGGGTCTGCCGGGAGAAGGCGAGCGGCAGCAGCACGGCCGCGCCGACGGCGACCCGGGCGAACACAAGCACCGGAACCGACACGCCCTCGACGGCGATCTTGATCATCAGATAGGGGATTCCCCAGATGATGCTCATCGAGAGGAACAGGATCCATCCACGCGAGCTCACTTCCATACCCTACGAAACGTGGACAAACGAAATTCCCGGGAGGCGGCCACTGACGCGCCGAGATCGACGTTTTGGCGGGAACTTCTCGCACTTTCCCGCCCATGTGTCCGTTTGGGCGATTAAGCACTTCGTCAGCGACGCGTATCGCGCGACGTGGAAATCCGTCGAGCCGAACTCGAACTGTAGAGCGGTGAGTCGCTTGAAGTAGTGGCCGATCGCCAGTTCCTCGGTCATGCCCATTCCACCGTGCAGTTGCACCGCCTGCTGGCCGATGAATCGGGCCGCCCTGCCGATCGTCGCCTTCGCGGCCGATACCGCCCGTGCGCGGGCGGCCGGCTCTGCCTCGAGGTTCAGCACCGCGAGGTATACCGCGGCGACGGCCTGCTCGAGCTCCATGTACATGTCGACCATGCGGTGCTGCAGCACCTGGAAGCTGCCGATCGGCTGCCCGAACTGCTGGCGCTGTTTGCAGTATTCGACGGTGTCGGCCAACACCTTTCGCATGCAGCCCACCGCTTCTGAGCAGATCGCCGCCGCGCCCTCGTCGCGGGCCTGCGCGAGCGACGGCCACGCCTGGCCCTCCTCGCCCAGCAGGAATTGCCGGCACGTACCGTCGAACCAAGATCGGCGGCACGACGGTCGTCGATGGTCCGGTAGGGATGCGTCTCGATTCCGACGATGCCGAGTCGGCATCGACAAGAAACAGCGAGAGCCCGCCCGGCGTGCGCGCGGTGACCAGCAGATGCGTGGCCAACGGTGCGCTCATCGCGACGATCTTCGACCCGCGCAGCACCCATTCGTCGCCGTCACGTTCGGCGACGGTCGACACGTCCTGCCAATGCTCACCGGATCCCGGCTCGGCGGCTGCCAGTGCCACGATCGCGCTGCCGGCGACCACCTTCTCCAGCAGTGCTGTCGCCGCAGAGCCGCCGGCCCGCTGCAGCAGGCCGCCGGCCACCACGACCGTGTCGACGTACGGTTCCACCACCAGTGCATGTCCGAGCGCCTCGGCGATCACCATGACTTCGACTGGGCCGCCACCGATTCCGCCCACGTCTTCGGGCAGCGCGGCACCAAGGATGCCCAGTTCGTCGGCGAATCCGCGCCAGATGTCGGGTTGCCAACCCGCCCCGGTCTTGGCCGCGGCGCGGCTCTTCTCGAGGTCGTACCGCGTCGACAGGAACCTGCCGAGGCCGTCGCGCAGCAGTTCCTGTTCCTTGCTCAGATTGAAGTCCATCTACAGCCCCAAAGCCGCTTTCGCGAGAATGTTCCTCTGAATTTCGTTGCTGCCGGCGTAGATCGAGCCGGCCCTGTCGTTGAAGTACCGCAATGGTGCGACGGCCTGCCATGCGTCGCCGCTGACATATCCGTCCGGAGGCGGTTCGAAATCGGATACCGGCCCACCCGGCCACGTTGCATGCGGTTGATAGACCCGTCCCCGCGGTCCGGCGGCTTCCATGGCCAATTCGGTGAGCGACTGACTCAACTCGGTCGCCACCACCTTGAGCATCGACGACGCCGCGCCCTGGATTCTTGCCCTCCGCCACCGCGGCCAGCACCCGGTACTCGAGGATCTCCAGCACCTCGGTGCGGATCCGCGCATCGGCAAGCTTGCGCGCGAACGCCGGATCGTCGATCAGCCTGCCGCCGCCCGGTGCGGGCTGATCGGCGGCAACAGTCGCGATCTCTTCGGCCATCACCTGCAGCGCAGGCGATGCCGCACCGCCGCCTCGTTCGAACTCCAGCAGATACTTCGCGACCGTCCAGCCGTCATCGATCTGGCCGAGCACATTCGACTTGGGCACCCGCACCTCGTCGAAGAAGACCTGGTTTTGGATCTCCTCGCCCGACGTCATTACCAGCGGGCGGATCTGAATGCCCGGCGTGGCCATGTCGATCAGGACGAACGTGATGCCCTGCTGCTTCTTCTGCAGTCCTCGAGGTGCGGACAAGTGCGAACATCCAATTCGCTTCGCCGGCGTGCGTCGTCCAGATCTTGCTGCCGGTGCACACGAGGTCGTCGCCGATCATCGTCGACCGCCGCCATCGACAGCGCCGCCAGGTCCGAGCCGGCCTCGGGTTCGGAGTAGCCCTGGCAGAAGAACACCTCGCCGGTCAGAATCCGCGGCAGGAAGAACTCCTTCTGCGTGTCCGTGCCGAACTTGATGATCGCGTGGGCGACCATCCGGATTCCCATCGGCGACAACGACGGAGCCCCTGCCAGTTGGGATTCCCGGCTGAAGATGTAGTGCTGGGTCAGGCTCCAGTCACAGCCGCCGTACTCGACAGGCCACGCCGGCGCCGCCCAGCCGCGTTCGTGCAGGATCCGCTGCCATTCCATGCTCGCCTCGTGATCGGCATACACGCTTGTCATGAGGCGTCCGGCCTGTCGCAGTTCGGGCGTCAGCTTGTCCTGCAGGAACGCGCGCACTTCATCGCGGAACGCCGTGTCGGTGGCCGACCAGGCCAGGTCCATCGCTTTCCCCTGTCTGCCGGAGCGCATATGCAGACAGAGTAAACCTAGTTAGTTAAGTGGGCGAAAGGGCCCCTCAGGAGGTTCCCGGTGACGAGCCAACGAACAACCGCAATAATCGGACGCGTGGAGCGGCGACGAGACGGCGAGGATGCCCGGATCCCCGATGGCCCTCCTCAAGGAGCTGCCGGCGTTGGTGGTGCTGGAACGTTTTCCGGTGCCCGTGCTGGCGATCGCGGAGGATGGCGCCATCCTGTTCGCGAACAAGGCATTTGCCGAGATGCTGGGGTACCCAGCCGACACCGTTACGGCGTTGCAGTTTCGGCAGATCTTCCACACGCTGCCCGCCGACGAATCCGCCGTATCGGTTGTGCGCGCCCATGCGGACCTGATCGTCGAGCTCGTGCACCAGGACGGCTCGATCGTGCGCGCCCGGATGAGCAAGTCCGCCCTGCTGCGTGGCGACGACCCGGTGGCGCTGGCGACGTTCCAGGATCTGACCGAACGACTGTGGGTCGACGAGCTGTAGTCAGTCGGCTACCGGTGCAGGGGAGTGCCGCATCGACTCGCGCGCCAGAAACTCGTCGAAGTAGGAAAGCGATTCCTGGCTCACAATCGCAGGCAGCAGCACCTTCCACGTCCGCGCCACACGCTGCAACACGTCTGCTCCTGCCGTCGTCGCATTCGCCAGCAGTTCCGCCCCAAGCATCGAGCCGACGATCGTCTCACCGACCGCCTGCGGATCGAGGTCGGCGCGGACATCGCCCTCGTCGATTGCTTGACGGGTTCGCGCGGTCATCTCCGCCACCCAGGCGCGGTACGTGTGTGCGGCGGCATCGTTGAATTGACCGAAGGCGCGCAACAGTTGTGTTCCGCTGCGGGCGATCTGGTCGGTGATCAGAAGGTTCGCAACGACGAAAACTCCGTGGATGATGCTTTCCAGCGTCGGCGCAGAGGATGTGGTGATGCTACGAAACGCCTCGACGAGACGCGCACTTCCCTCTTCGATGATCGCGGTCGCGAGCGATTCCTTTGAGTCGAAGTGGTAGTAGAGAGCGCCTTTCGTCATCTCGGCCCGCTCGATGATGTCACCCAATCCGGTAGCCGGATAACCGATTTCGTTGAACAACTCGACAGCGGAAGTGATGATCTTTCTCCGGGTAGCCTCGGATCGCGCTTGGCGCACCATTGTCCGAGTACCTCCGGAAGTCCATCGGCCTATCCGCCGTGGCGACGGCCTGAAGGGAATCCTAATTCATCCGCTCAGAGCGGTGTCGCCTTCTTGATCGCAACGGCTGTGCGCCGCTTGATGAACTGGTTGAGGTAGTCGACCCGGTCGGGTTTGACGAAGCCAGGGAGAATGAGCGCCCACATCTTCTCCAGGTCGTGTAGGAAACGGTCGGGGTCGGCCAGATCGCTCGTCTGGCGTAGACCGAGGTACATCGACACCAACAGCTTGGCGACGCTTTCCGCGGTCACAATCCTTGGTGATGTCGCCGTCTCTGACGGCCTTGCCTGCCACCGCGGCGAATGCCGTCACCCACTGCCCCAGCGACAGTTGCCTGTAGACCGTCGGTGCGGCCAACGGACTCAAGCAGATTCAATCCGGCTCGGGCGATCTCGTCGCCGATGTCGTCGATGGCGACGAGGTAGGAGATGTCGATCAAGGTCTCCAGGCCCGAGAGTTTTCGCGCCAGCAGCTGGTCGATCGACGCTCGCGCCACCGCCGCGCGGTGCTCGATGATCGCCGACGCCAGCGCGTGCTTGGACCGGAAGTGGAAGTACATCGCGCCCTTGGTGACTTCCGCGTCGGCGAGAATGTCGTCAAGGCTGACCAAGCTGTAGGACTTGTGCGCGAACTGGCGCGAGGCCGCGCGGAGGATCTGTAGCCGCGTGGTGTCCGCTCGTCTGTCGAGTTGTTCGGTCACTTTCGGACCTCGGAATCTGGACACTGGCGCCGGAGGACGGATAATCGTGGTTTCCGTAAATTGATCAATGCTCGATTCTTTCACCTGTCGCCCATAACAGGCGGCACAAACGCAGACGCGCCGGTCTTGCAGCGCAAACCCTTCAACGGTCCTCCTTGATGCGCTCAACGTCCGGCTTTGGGGCAAAGTAATCGTCAATACTGTAAGTCATTTTTGTACCTGCATATCAGCCAAAGAGTATGTAAGGTACTGGATGTGATGACTCTCGGTCCGGCGGGGTCCGGGGGGCCTCCGACGAAGGAGTCCGAGGTCAAGGGGCCCGGGTTGCGACGGATTCCACTATCGCCCAGCAATTCTCGGTGGTATTTTCATGCCGTTGCCATGGTCCGCGTCGGCAAACCCCCTCGAACCCCTTCGCGGGCTGTGGCAACGTCACGTTCGCGGCCGTCTAGTAGCTGGCGCAATTCGTCAATATTCGCGACTCCCAAATGGACTGCTTTGGCGGCGTCCCGGGTGCCGCAACATCGGTGTCCGGGCGATTTAGCAATACCGAGGTAATTAACGGTGATGTGGGACGAAGAAGTCGACGTGGTTTGCACCGGCTCCGGCATAGCCGGACTGGCGCACGCGGTGACGGTCTCGGCCATGGGCGGTGAGGTTTTCGTCGCCGGTGGACGCGGCGACGTCGAACCGGGCGGTTCGGCCGTCGCGGTCCGTTCGCGTGTCGACCGGCTGCACTGGCTCGATATCGATGTGCCGGATCCGGAGACCAACGAGTACTTCGCGGCCCTGTCATCCGACCTCGGTCCGCTGACCCGATCCGCAGGGAACGTCGACGTCCCGATCAGGGTGGTGGATCACGCGGAGCCGATTGATCCACGCGGTGCCGTTGCGCCCTTCGTCGGCGCCCGTCTCAGGGATTGGGCCGCACGTTGCCTGGTGTCGCCGTACGGATATCTCTACACCCGGGTGTCCGACTGGCAGTCGACCAAGCTGCGCACCGTCGAAGGCGATTCGCTCGAGGTCGCTGAGATCGGCTCGATCACACCCGATCCCGCCAATGTCGGCGGCTCGGTCCTGGACTGGCTCACCGCGCAGGCCCGAGACCGGCACATCGACATTCAATCCAGCCACCTCGCTACAGCGCATCGTGTTCGAGGAGGGCGATGTGGTGGGCGCCGAGTTCGCAACACCGGATGGCCCGATGGCCGTCCGCGCCCGCCACGGCGTGGCCGTCGCCGGCGGCGGGCCGCAGGTCGCCATGGCCGCGGGGCAGGCATTACCCGCCGACGATCCCACCCTGCGGGTATGCCTCGTCGCGCCAGACTGCCAGCCGCTTCGGTCGCGTCGAGTTGCTCACCTCCGAGCCGCTTCGTCGCACGAACGGCATCCACTTGTCGTCCGGTCGACCGGCACTTGCAGGCGAACCTGCACGAGACACACAGCCACCTACAGACGTGGCGATGCGGAAAAGGCCACCGGTACCCGTCCAACGGTCAGTAGGGCTTCCATCGCGCCGCCGACAACCGGGCGCGACAACAGGAATCCCTGCGCGCGGTAACAGCCGTGGCGCAACAGCGTTAGTGCCGCCGCCTCGGTCTCCACTCCCTCGGCGACAAGCTGCAGGCCGAATGCCTCCGCCAGCGCGATGATCGCCCTTACGATCGCGAGATCGCCGGGATTGGAGCCGAGGTCGCGGACGAACCCCCTGTCGATCTTGAGTGTGTCGACGGGAAGCGACTTCAGGTGCGATAGCACGCTGTAGCCCGTGCCGAAGTCGTCGATCGCGACCTGGACGCCGACCTCCTTGAGTCCGGCCAGCGTGATCCGAGTGGTCTCGATGTCCTGAACCACAACGCTTTCGGTGATTTCCAGACACACCGATCCGCGATCGAGACCGAATTCGGAGATGATGCCTGCGACCGATTCGACGAAGCCGTCGGTGACCAACTGAACCGGCGAGACATTGATGCGCAGTACCGCGTCGCGCCCCACCCCGCGTGCGCGCCACGCCGCGAACTCCGCGCACGCCGAGCGCATCACCCAACGTCCCAATTCCCCTGCGAGGTTTATCGATTCGGCCACGCCGATGAACGAGTCAGGCGAGAGCAGTCCGCGGGTGGGGTGCTCCCAGCGCACCAGCGCCTCGGCGGCCAGTATCTCGCCGGTGCGCATGTCGACCTCGGGCAGGTAGTGCAGCACCAGCGAGCCGTTTTCGATCACGCTCTGCAGATGGAGCTCAATGTCGTTGCGAAACTCGCTCTCCAGCGACATGTCGTCGGAGAAAACCGCGACCGTGTTGCCACCGGAGTTCTTGGCGGTCAGCACCGCCTGATCAGCCCGGCGCAGGAGGTCCGAAGTGGTGTCACGACCCGGAACACCGAGTGCCACACCGATGCTCACAGTGCGCGTCAGCATCTCACCGTCGATCGGCACCCGTTCGCACAGCGTCGACTGGAGGCGATAGGCCAGTGCCTCCGCCGCATCGGAACCCATCGGCGACGCGGGTACGACGACGAACTCGTCTCCGCCGAGGCGGGCGATCAGATTCGGGCCGTCGGCGCCTTCTCGGAGTCGTTCGGCGAGGACGCGGATGAACCAGTCACCGGCGGTGTGGCCGAGATAGTCGTTGATGGCCTTTAACCGGTCGAGGTCGAAGAACAATGCCGACACTGGGCCCGGCTGACCGGCGGCCAGCCGGGCGTCGAGGTGCGCCAGCAGCGCGCGGCGATTGTGGAGTCCGGTCAGATCGTCATGTTCGGCAAGGTAGCGGAGCTGTTCCTCGGCAAGCACTCGCGCCTGCACCTGGGCGAACAGCGAAGCGATCGCCTTGAGTGCGTTGAGTTCCTCAGGCGACCAGTCGCGATCACCGAACTTGACGAAGCCGAGCACCCCGGTCGTGACGTCGCCCGACAACATCGGCACACACGCCATCGATGTGGCAGGGATCTGTCTGCTTTCGTTGATCGTGCGCTGGTAGTCGTCGGTGGCAGGCTCCGGACGGAAAACGACGGGTTCCTTCTGATTCTCAGCGAGCGCGAAAACCGGATCAGCGTCGGCGAAGTACACGACGGCAAGCGGGTCCGGGTCTGGGATTCCCGGCCGGACCGGCCACTCGGCGACCAGTACCGAGGCGCGAATGCGGTGATCATTGCGGCGCAGAAAGCTGACGTCCACATCGAAGTACTCGACGAGGTCGGCCAGTACCCGTTGACTTACCTCGACCGAGGTGGCGGCGTTCACCCCCATCAGTTGGGTAGCGACTGACGTGACGACCAGTTCCAGGCTGCTTGGCACCAGATCCTCTCTATCGGCGTCAGCCCAGAGGTGACGAAACTCGATGTAGTCCGCGCCGGCGGCTTCCTACCGATGGTCGCGGTGCGTGACTAAACCTGAGTACCAACACCTGTGAGTTGCCTACCTCGGTATCGGCCAGCTTGCGGAAAGTGTATTGCAGATCGCCGAGGTCCTCGGCGAAAGCAGGTGAGAGTTCACGGAGGTTCTCATCGTCGTGTGCATACAGAAACGCCGGTGAAACCGGTTGGACTGCAACGCCGTGTTGTTGGGCTCTGATCCACACCGATTCGACCGCTGAGCCGCCGCGGGCATAGTCGGTCAGCGCCTGACCGCGCACGGAGATCACACCGACGGCGGCGCTGGCGGTCACCCGCGCGTAGGTGTCATCGCCAAGGGCGGATCCCGCATCCCAGGTGGCGAGGTTGGTCATCACGTCCGGTCGCCGCAAGATATCCAGCATCACCAGATCTGCCGGATCCAGCTCCAGGCTGCGCACGTCGATTCCCGACTCTGGCGACGGATCGCTCGACAAGCGTAGCTCCGAGAACATCTCCTCGTGCAGCCGTGGCGTCAGATAGCGAATGCGGTCGGCCGCGCCGAGAACCGCTGCAGCCCTTTCGATCTCCGCCGAACCGTCGAGAATCTGGAGGTGGGCACCCTCGCTTCGGGCGACCGAACCGAGCAATTCAAGGGTCTCGGCGGCAATCGGGACACGCTCACCCCGCCTGCGATTCGTCTCTCTATTGAGCATCGCTTCGTACAACGTGCTCAGCTCTGGGTCACCGCCAGCCGATAGGCGCACTGTCGCGCTGAGGGGAGATGCATCATCCCCCGGCTGAAGATCCACACACGCGACGTAGCCGTTTGCCGCCGCGGCGACCCGGGCGTTGTACGTCGCCGCTCCCAGCGCGACCGCGCTGGCCCGGTATCCGACATCCATCGTCGACGTGTGCTCGGGGGCCAGTCGGATGATCACCGAACCGTCACGTGCCTCGATGTGCCAGGGCTGGGCATTCCCGCCGGAGGGTGCGCGGGCCGCCGCGGCCGCGACCCTCTCGGAGGTGCCTACACGCTCGATGTGGTCCGGTGTTTCGTCGATCGCTGGAAGGTCAGGCGGCGGGGCGATCGGCGTATCAAGCTCGTCGAGTGCCGCCGCGGTGTCGACTCGCACCCTGCCCGATGGCAATTTCTCGCCCAATCCAATACGCCGTACCGCTTCGGCGACGACCGCTGCGTTGAGGGCGACGTCCGAAGAGAGCTGCGGCCAGGTCGACAAGGTGTTGCCCACCTCGACCAGCGACGCGGCCATTCGGGAGGACACCTGTGTTGCGTCGGTCATGCGAAGGGCATGCGGCAGTTTGTCTTTGTCGCTCAGATTGGCGAGACGGGCGGAATCCACATCGCCGAGCAGGCCGTGCATGATCGGACGGGACGGTTCGATGTCGAACCGCTCCACATCGAGAAGCCCCCGGTCACTGGTTGCCATGAGCACCGGCAGGCGTCGTGCCCTTGCAACCTCGCGGACAAGCACTTTCGCGTCCAGGGAGTCGCATTCCTCGATGACGACGTCGAGGCCGTCCAGGAAGGCGCCGACGGTCTCGGCAGTGATGCCGTGCAGGCGTGACGGTTACCGGGAGGTAGGGGTCGAGCTCGGCGATCCTCCTGGCACACACCACGGCCTTGTTCACACCTAGGTCGAAGACAGTTGCGGGCACTCGATTCAGATTGGACAGTTCCAGCTCGTCGAAGTCGGTAAGGCGCAACTCACCGCACAAGCCTTGTGCTGCAAGCGTGTAGGCGATGGCGTGTCCCACACTGAGGCCGACGACGCCGATGCGAAGCCGAGCGAGCCGTTCGAGTTCGGCGGTGGTGATCAGATTTCGGTTGCGGTCAAGTCGCAGTAGTCGAAATCCCAACGGACCCAAAACACGGACAACTGTCCGGCGCCAGGGGTAGTAAACCCACCGGATTGGCTCTGCGGTCACATCAGCCGGGGGAGACGGCCGAAGCCGCTGCAGTCCGGCCTGTTGTTCGGCCGCATTGTCGATGAACTCGATCCGTGCGTCGGCCCGCAGTTCCGCCAGCAGTCCGTAATCGAGGGGATCGCCGGTATCGAGGACTATCCCATTGCACCGCTCTGCATCACCGATGCCTGAGGTCATGGCTTAGGTCCGGCGGCGACCGCGACGTCATCCACTTCATCAAGACGTGAAGCCAGTTCTTTGTGCTCCACGAAGAACGCTGAAAGCTGTTTCGGGTCAGCATGATTGGCGAATGTGCTGCGGTCCCACCATGCTAGCTTCGTCTGGTAGCGATGGTCTGGATAGGGAGTCGCGGGAATTCTCGAGGCCAGTGTTCCACCCGACGAGAGCCAGCGCTTGAGCACATACGAGGCCGCCGAAGCCACGATGAACTGAATATCAAGCAGGTTCATCGCGTGCAACGGCGTGCGTGATATCGCGCTCGTGAGTTGCCGACTACGCTCGGGATCGTCCGTCACCCATGCCGTTTTCATCTCCACAACGCCGAACGGCAGACGGTCAGTGACCATCTTGCGCACAGCGTCCAGGCCCGGTTGCCCACGCCACTCCAAAAGCGCGTGGCATTCGTCGGCGGACTTGTATGGGCCTCTTGCGCGCAGACCTCCGACGACCCTGCCGGCGTCATCTACACACGCTGCGAAAAGGATCGTGTCGGCACCGCTGTGGAGTGCATCCATGTCGAGTGCCTTTTCGACTCCGTGCTGCCGATAGCTATGACATGCGCCGCGCACGTAGTCCACCCACAGATCGTGCTCGATCGCCGGTTGCGCGAATACGATGGTGCACTCGCTGTCGGGATCCCAACAACTGGGACTGGACTCCAAGCTGACTAAGTTGGGGGGCTCAGGCTTCGGAGCGGTCATACTTGTGCCTTCCTCGGGCAGCCGGCCAACAACGGCGTCGCGGCGGGATGTCAGAGATCAGTATCTCGCCACCGGTTACTCGGATTCCAGCTAGCAATACAATCTTTTCCTGCGGCGTGATGCGTGCTCGCGAATTTTGCCACGCGATCCGGGACGTCGACGGCATTGTGGCAATCGCAGGTCAGCAGAATTGTTACTGGTGATGATCTATTCATCGACGCTTCGGCGAAGTTGACAGCCAATGCCATGAATTGCGTTGACGTCAGCGTAAGGATTTCCCGAACCCTTTAGCTGCGCGATGAATGAGCCAGTTTATTTCCCGTGTTGTCGGGTGTCGGAGGGTGGCGATACGGCGTTTGGTAAGGGCCGATCGTCGCCTGTGCCGGCGCCACGCGTCGCCCATGTGCGGATTCTGCGAACGGCGCACCTAGGGATGACACCCTGAAGCAGGTGGAGGAGGAGTTCGCAGGCGCACGTCGCGGGGCTTTGTCAGTCAAGGATGTGGGTCGGCTTCTGCTGCGCTGTGCCGATCGACCTGGACTGGTGGCTGCGGTAAGCGCCTTCCTCGCAGGCGCGGGGGCCAACATCGTCTCGCTGGATCAGCACGCGACCGAGCAGTCCGGCGGCACGTTTATGCAGCGCACGATTTTCCACCTGCCCGGCCTGACAGCCGCACGCGACGCTCTCGAACTAGATTTCCGTGAGCAGGTTGCATCGCAGTTCGATATGGATTTTCGGCTGACCGAGGCTGCGAAACCGAAACGCGTCGCAATCATGGCGTCAAAGGAAGACCACTGTCTGCTCGATCTGTTATGGCGCAATCGTCGCGGTGAGCTCGACATGTCGGTCGTGATGGTGATTTCCAACCATCCCGATCTGGCAGATCAGGTACGCGCATTTTCCGTGCCATTCCTGCATGTGCCTGCGACCAGGGATAATCGGGCCGACGCAGAGCAGCGTCAACTCGACTTGTTGCGCGGAAACGTGGATCTGGTGGTGTTGGCCCGATACATGCAGATCCTCACACCGCAATTTCTTGCCGAAGTGAGCTGTCCGCTGATCAACATTCACCATTCGTTTTTGCCTGCCTTCATTGGGGCGGCGCCGTATCGGAGGGCAAAGGAACGCGGCGTCAAACTCGTCGGCGCGACAGCCCATTACGTGACTGAGGACCTCGACGACGGCCCGATCATCGAACAGGACGTGGTGCGGGTGGATCACCGTCACGGCGTCGAGGATCTGGTACGGCTCGGCGCCGATGTCGAACGCCTTGTTCTGTCGCGGGCGGTGCTATGGCACTGTGAGGACCGCATCATCCGATACGGCAATCAGACGGTCGTGTTCTAGAGCGGGTAAGGAGAGCAGTGGTGAAGAAGTTCAGCGGGCTGGACGAGTTCGTTGCGGCGCAGGGCGCGGAGTTGGGCCCCACCGATTGGCTGGAGGTCACCCAGGACCGCGCCAACCTGTTCGCCGACGCGACCGATGATCATCAGTGGATTCACATCGACCCCGAGCGTGCGGCGAAAGGCCCGTTTGGCGGCACGATCGCGCACGGCCTGCTGACTCTGTCGCTGCTGCCGCATTTCACCTCGCAGATGTACACCGTCGAGAACATCGCGATGGCCATCAACTACGGCTACAACAAGGTGCGCTTCATCACCCCCGTGCGGGTGGGTGCCAAGATTCGGGCGCGCGCACAGATTGCCAAGGTCGATCAACTCGACGGGGCGGTGCAGGCGACGCTGACGACCACCGTCGAAATCGACGGTTCGGATAAGCCCGCGGCCGTTGCGGAGTCGATCGTCCGATTCATCGGCTGACTCAGTACTGAGTCATTCCCTGGTCGATCGAGATTGCAGCAGCTGTAACGTTTTTCGATTCCTCGCTGGCCAGCCAGCACACCGCGTCGGCAATGTCCTCGGGCTCCGCTGCCCAGGTCGGGAGAAACGGTGTGATCATCTGGGCCAGCTGCGGATAGGTCTCGATTGCGCGGCCGAGCGAGCCGATCATGTCGCCACTTCCCATGAGCGTATTGACCGCTCCCGGATGCACGCTGTTGACGCGGATCGAGTACCTGCCCAGTTCGGCGGCGAACGCCCGTGCCATGCCGGTGACGGCGTGCTTGCTTGCGGTGTAGTGGATCATGAACGGCTGCATCTTGATGCCCGCGGCGGAGCTGATCAGGATGATGGATCCGCCGCGGCCGCCGTCGATGATCTTCTGTGCGCCTGCCATGACGGTGTTCCAGGTGCCGGTGACATTGACGTCAATGACATCGCGGAAATCCTCAGGGGTGATGGCGTCCCACGTCTGGGGAGCGGAGACACCGGCGTTGGCGACGATGATATCGAGACGCCCCAACGCGGCCACGCCGTTGTCGACGGCCTCGCGGAGCCCATCGACGTCGCGGACGTCGACGACGGAGGCAAGGATCTTCTGGCCGGTGGCCTCGACGAGTTTCACGGTCTCGGCGAGGTCATCGGGAGTCGCGGAATCGTAGGGAACGCACGCCGGAAGCTTGCCCGCGATGTCGACGGCGATGACGTCGGCGCCCTCGCTGGCCATCCGAACGGCATGCGCACGGCCCTGACCCCGCGCCGCCCCGGTGATGAACGCCACCTTGCCCGTCAGCCGTTCGCTCATTTCTGCGCCGCCCTAACGAGATTCGATCCGATGATCAGTCGCTGGATCTCGCTGGTCCCCTCGTACAATCGCAGCAGCCGCACGTCGCGATAGATCCGCTCGACAGGAACCTCGCGCATGTACCCGCTGCCGCCGTGCACCTGCACGGCGAGATCGGCTACCTTGCCTGCCATTTCGGTGCAGTACAGCTTCGCCGCCGACGGCGCGATCCTGCGGTCCTCACCGCTGACCCAGAGCCGCGCGGTGTCGCGTACCAGTGCCCGCCCAGCCAGCACGCCGGTCTGCTGATCGGCGAGCATCGCCTGCACGAGTTGGAAATTCCCGATCGGGGTGCCGCCCTGCGTTGCGGTGGCGGCGTAGGCGACGGATTCGTCGAGGGCACGCTGCGCGATTCCGACTGCCAGCGCGGCGATGTGCACGCGCCCGCGCGCCAGTGAGGTCATCGCGGCGCGGTATCCAACGTCCTCGGTGCCGCCGACCAGTGCGCCGTCCGGCACGTGGACGTCGCTGAAACTGACGTCTGCGGTCCACGCGCCCTCCTGGCCCATCTTGGCGTCCTTGACGCCGACCTCGACGCCGGCCGCGTCGGCGGGTACCAGGAAGACGGCGATGCCCGCGCCGTCTTTCGTCAGCCGGGCCGGGTGCGGGCGAAGACGATGAACAGATCGGCGACCGGCGCGTTGGTGATGAAGCGCTTCTGCCCGTTGATGATCCAATCTGAGCCGTCCCGAACGGCTTTCGTGCGCAGGCCCGATGGATTCGATCCCGCGCCCGGTTCGGTCAGCGCGAACGAGGCCACGAGACCCGAC
Source organism: uncultured Actinomycetota bacterium (assembly GCA_963835075.1). Taxonomy (GTDB): domain Bacteria; phylum Actinomycetota; class Actinomycetes; order Mycobacteriales; family Mycobacteriaceae; genus Mycobacterium. Next base: position 111,858 of record CAWIEE010000020.1, read on the forward strand.
ACCATCGGCTCCAGCCAGCGGCGCCTTCTGTTCGTCGGTGCCGAACCCGACGATGACTTGTCCGGCGATGCCGTTGTTGGTGCCGAACATCGACCGCAGTGCCAGCGACGTGTATCCCAACTCCATCGCCATTTCGACGTCTTGCGCGAGATTCAGTCCGAGGTCCGCCCCACTCCTGCGGGATCGCGTAGCCGAACAACCCCATCTTCTTCGCCTGCTCGCGCAGATCGTCGGGAACCCGGTCGTCGGCCAGAATCTCCTGCTCGCGCGGAACGACTGCGGTGCGGACGAAGTGACGCGTCTGGGCCAGGATCTCCTGGAAGTCGTCGTCGCTGACTTCGGTGGTCATCGCGCTCCTTTGCGGTGAGTCGGGGCCGGGGACTCGGGAAATCATATATGAAATATGATGTTCGTATTGACTGGGCCCCCAACCGGGCCTGACCAGCGAAAAGGGGTGATCAGGTGTCATTGCTGACCGGTCAGACAGCCGTCGTCACGGGCGGTGCCCAGGGCCTGGGATTGGCCATCGCGGAGCGGTTCATCGCCGAGGGCGCGCGCGTGGTACTCGGCGATCTGGATCTCGGCGCGACAGAGGCCGCGGCCAAACAACTCGGAGGAGAGGACGTCGCGCTTGGCGGTGCGCTGCGACGTCACGTCGGGCGATGAGGTCGACGCGTTGGTGGCCGCTGCCGTCGAGCGGTTCGGCGGCCTGGACATCATGGTGAACAACGCAGGCATCACCCGCGACGCGACGATGCGCAAGATGACCGAGGACCAGTTCGATCAAGTCATCGCCGTGCACCTGAAGGGCACCTGGAACGGAACCAAGGCCGCTGCGGCGATCATGCGCGAGAACAAGCGCGGCGCGATCGTGAACATGTCGTCGATCTCGGGCAAGGTCGGCCTGGTCGGCCAGACAAACTATTCGGCGGCCAAGGCGGGCATCGTCGGCTTGACGAAGGCCGCCGCCAAGGAACTCGCCCACCTCGGTGTGCGGGTCAACGCGATCCAACCCGGATTGATCCGATCGGCAATGACTGAGGCTATGCCGCAACACATTTGGGACCAGAAGCTGGCAGAGGTGCCGATGGGCAGGGCGGGCGAACCCAGCGAGGTCGCCAAGGTCGCGTTGTTCCTGGCCAGCGATCTGTCGTCGTACATGACGGGAACCGTCCTCGAGGTCACCGGCGGGCGGCACATATGAGCGAGTTGGTTAGGCCTCGAGATCGACGAAATGGCGAGAACTACACGCACTTTTGCGCCCGTTTGTCCGTTTCGGCGAAAGGTTGTGTGAGCTATGCGTGAAGCCGTGATCTGTGAACCGGTACGCACGCCGATCGGCCGCTACGGCGGCATGTTCAAGTCGCTGACCGCGGTCGACCTCGGCGTCGCTGCGCTGAAGGGTCTGTTGGAGCGCACCGGAATCGAGCCTGGTGCAGTGCAGGACGTCATCCTCGGCCACTGCTATCCCTCGAGCGAAGCGCCCGCGATCGGGCGGGTGGTGGCATTGGACGCAGGGCTGCCGGTGACCGTTCCCGGCATGCAGGTCGACCGCCGCTGCGGGTCGGGTTTGCAGGCGGTCATCCAGGCGTGCCTGCAGGTTGCCAACGGGGACAACGACGTTGTGGTCGCGGGCGGCGCCGAGAGCATGAGCAATGTCACGTTCTACTCGACGGACATGCGCTGGGGTGGGGCCCGCGGCGGCGTCAAGGTCCACGACAGCCTCGCGCGCGGCCGCACGACTGCGGGCGGACGCCACTACCCCGTGGCGGGCGGCATGCTGGAGACTGCGGAGAACCTCCGTCGGCAGTACGCAATCCCGCGCCAGGAACAGGACGAACTCGCGGTCACTTCCCATCAACGGGCGGTCGCCGCGCAAAAGGACGGGATCCTCGCCGAGGAGATCATTCCGGTCGCGGTGCGCGCCCGTCATGGCGAGGAGTTGATCGACACCGACGAGCACCCACGCGCCGATACCTCTGTCGAATCGTTGAGCAAGCTGAAACCCGTTCTGCTGGCCGATGATCCGGAGGCAACCGTCACCGCTGGCAATTCCAGCGGTCAGAACGACGCCGCCTCCATGTGCGTGGTGACCACTCCGGACAAGGCCGACGAGCTTGGGCTGACCCCACTTGTCCGGCTGGTCTCGTGGGGGTCGGCCGGCGTCGCGCCCAACATCATGGGCATCGGGCCGGTGCCCGCGACGGAGGCGGCGCTCGGCAAGGCGGGGCTGAAGCTGTCGGACATCGACCTGATCGAACTCAACGAGGCGTTCGCGGCCCAGGCGCTCGCGGTGATGCGGGAATGGAAGTTCACCGCGCGCGGACCTCGAGCGGACAAATGTCCACGGTTCGGGGATCTCGCTCGGACACCCGGTCGGCGCGACCGGCGGCAGGATGCTCGCGACGCTGGCGCGCGAACTGAACCGGCGGGGCGCCCGCTATGGGCTGGAAACCATGTGCATCGGCGGCGGGCAGGGCCTTGCCGCCGTGTTCGAGAGGGTCGGCGCATGACCAAGCTCGCCCAAACGCTCGGGCTCACCGAGTTTCAGACCGAAATCATCACCACGGTACGACAATTCGTCGACAAAGAGGTCATCCCCACCGCGCAGGAGCTCGAACACAGCGATACCTATCCGCAGGCCATCGTCGATGCGATGAAGGAGATGGGCCTGTTCGGGCTGATGATCCCCGAGGAGTACGGCGGCCTTGGCGAGTCCCTGCTCACCTACGCGTTGTGCGTTGAGGAACTTGCGCGCGGGTGGATGAGCGTCTCCGGCGTGATCAACACCCACTTCATCGTCGCGTACATGCTCCGCCAGCACGGCACCGACGCACAGAAGCAGAAGTACTTGCCGCGGATGGCAACTGGTGAGACGCGCGGCGCATTTTCGATGTCCGAGCCCGAACTCGGGTCCGACGTCGCCGCGATCCGTACGCGGGCCAAGCGCAACGCCGACGGCACCTACACCATCGACGGTCAGAAGATGTGGTTGACCAATGGTGGAAGCTCGACGCTGGTGGCCGCGCTGGTGCGCACGGACGAAGGAGCCGACAAGCCGCACCGCAACCTGACGGCGTTCCTCGTCGAAAAGCCAACCGGCTTTCGGGGAAGTTATGCCGGGGCTGACCATTCCCGGCAAGATCGACAAGCTCGGCTACAAGGGTATCGACACCACCGAGCTGATCTTTGACGGCTACTGTCGCCAGTGCCGACGACATTCTCGGTGAGGCGCCCGGCCAGGGTTTCTTCCAGATGATGGACGGCATCGAGGTCGGACAGGGTGAACGTCTCGGCCAGGGCGTGTGGCGTCGGCATCCGAGCGTTCGAACTGGCGGTGCGGTACGCGCAGCAGCGCCACACCTTCGGCAAGCCGATCGCCGAGCATCAGGCGATCGCGTTCCAATTGGCAGAGATGGCAACCAAAATCGAGGCGGCGCATCTCATGATGGTCAACGCAGCCCGCCTGAAGGACTCAGGCGAACGCAACGACGTCGCCGCCGGGATGGCCAAGTACCTGGCGAGCGAGTTCTGTGCGGAGGTTACCCAGCAGAGCTTCCGGATCCACGGTGGGTACGGCTACTCCAAGGAATACGAGATCGAGCGGCTGATGCGCGACGCACCGTTCCTGCTCATCGGCGAGGGCACCAGCGAAATCCAGAAGAACATCATCAGCAAGCGACTGCTCGCCGACTATCGGATATGACCGTGAGCGCACCCGATTTCGCCCCACGGCCGCAGCTGGCTGAAGACGTCGCGCGACTTGTTCGCAAGCGGATCTTCGATGGCACTTACGCTGCGGGGCAGTACATTCGCCTCGACCAATTGGCGGTCGAACTCGGTGTCAGTGTCACACCGGTGCGTGAAGCGTTATTCGTCCTCAGCGCCGAAGGCTTGCTCTCTCAGCAGCCGAGGCGCGGTTTTGCGGTGGTGCCGGTGACTGGGCGGGACCTCACGGATGTGTCCAATGTGCAGGCCCACATCGGCGGCGAGCTCGCCGCGCGGGCGGCGGCCAACATCACCGACGATGAGCTTCGCGAACTCGAGAAGATCCAGACCGAGCTCGAGGACGCGTACGCCAGCGACGACGACCAACGCGCGGTGCGGCTCAATCACGAGTTCCACAAGGCGATCAACGTCGCCGCCGACTCGCCCAAGCTCGCCCAGCTGATGTCTCAGATCACCCGCTACGCCCCCGAATCCGTGTTTCCCACGATCGCGGGCTGGCCCGAGCAGTCGACCGAGCATCATCGGAAACTGCTTGCCGCACTGGAGAAACACGACGAAAACATGGCGCGGAGCGTGATGGCCGAACACCTTGCGGCAGGCGCGACGCCGTTGATCGAACACCTCACCCAGCGCGGGGTGGTCGACTAGTTACCGCGAGCAGACGCAAAGGTACCCATTTCGCCGACGTGTCGGGGACTTTTATGTCTGCTCGCGCAGCATCTCGCGCAGTCGGCGGATATCGACCTTTCCGGTCGTTCCGCGCGGAATGTCGTCGTCGGAGTCGACAAGCAGCCACACCGTCGGGACTTTGAAGGAGCTCAACAGCTTTCGCGCCGCAGCTCGCAGGTGATCGACGCTGGTGTCGGCTATCACGACGGCCCCCACCGCGCCGGGTACGTCGGTGACAAAGGCGTTCTCGACGCCGTCGATGGTGCGCAGCGCCTGCTCCACCTCGCTCGGGTAGACGGTGGCGCCGCTGACCTTGAACATGTCGTCGGATCGGCCGTGGTAGAACATGAACCCGTCGCCGTCGAGGTGTCCGAGGTCGCCGGTGGGGTAGTAGCCGTCGGGCGTGAACAGGTCTTCGCGGCTGCGCCTGCACACACCGCGCAGGGTGTGGGGTCCCCGGATCTGGATCATGCCGATGGTGTCCGTCGGGACTGGTTCGCCGGTGTCGGGGTCGACGATCCGAACCTCCATCCCGTCGAACGGCTTTCCGCAGCTTCCCCATGCCGACCGCGGCATGTCGGTGTCGGCGGGATACCCGCAATACGGTCCGAACGACTCGGTCATCCCGAACAACTTCGCCCGAGCACCGGGCTCGGCGCGTTGCTCGGGCGGCAGCAGCGCCTCCAGGCTGCCCGGCCGAAGCGCGCGACAAATCGGCTCCGACAGAGGCGGATTGGCGTGCCAGCGCCTCCGCTTGGTCGGGCCAGCCGCGAAACAGCGTGACGCGCTCCCGCTCCAGCAGGCGCAGCGTCGTCTCGGGCCGGGGAATCTCTTCGGTGACGAGCGTGGCGCCGGCCAGCAGCGCGGACAGCACTCCGCTGCCGAAGCCGCCCACCCAGAAGAACGGCATCGGCAGGTACAGGCGGGTGTCGGCGTCGATGCAGCGGGCCGCCAGGCCGGATTGCACGGCGGCCAGCGCGTTGCCATGCGAGTGGATGACACCCTTCGGCGGCCCGCTGCTTCCCGAGGTGAACATGATGACGAGCGTGTCGCTGGGTGTGACGGCCGCGGACATCGCGTCGAGCGACCGCACCACGGCTTGACGCGCCGCAGCTGATCGGACGTCCAAACCGCCCGCAGTGCAGGAAGTTCGGTGGTGTTGGCAACGCCGTCAAGATCGTCGAGATACCGATGGCCCCGGAACTCCTCGACCGCGATCAGAACCTGCACGGAGGCGGCGCGCGAGTTGCGCGACCAGCTCCGGCGGCTGCAGCAGGGTGCTCAGCGGAACCAGCACGGCGCCGATGCGCGTCAGCGCGATCGCAATCTGCACCCACTGCACGCGGTTGGGCATGATCAGACCGACCCGGGTGCCCTTGCCGACGTCCGCCTCGATGAACGCCGCGGCAAGGTCTCGGGTGGTTTCGTCGAGTTCGGCGTAGCTGATCCGCGATTCGGTGTCGATGACCATCGGCTTGTCACCGTGCTGTTCGGCGCGTGATCTCACCAGCCGGTCGATGGTGTCAGGCATCGAACAGCTTCTGCAGGGCGGGCAGGTCGACCTTGCCGCTGGAGAAGCAGTGGAATGTCGGACTGCGGCACGGCGGCAAAGCGTTTCGGGATCTTGTAGGCCGACAGTTCGCTTTTGAGCCGCTCACGCAGCGCGGCCTCGTCGAACTCGGTGCCGTGCCTCCAACGCGACGACCGCCGCGCACCAGTTGTCCGCGCTCGGGATCGGGGAGCCCGACCACGTGCGCGACTGCTCCGCCGGTCACCTTGGCGATCGCATGCTCCACCTCGGCTGGGGCGACATTGGCGCCTGCGGTCTTGATCATTGCGCCGCGCCGGCCGATGAAGTAGACGAAGCCATCGGCATCGGTGCGGACGAGATCACCCGTGTGAAACCAGCCGTCGGCATCGAAGCACTCCTCGCGACTGCGTTTGTAGTAGCGCTGCATCACGAACGGGCCGCGGATGCACAGCTCGCCGTCGACGATCTTGGTTTCGAAGCCCGGCATCGGCTTGCCGAACGAACCGCGACGATGTTCGGGTTGGTCGGATTCGTCCTCGCTGATCGTGATGACGCTGCCTGCTTCGGTCATGCCCAGCATCGTGTGCCGCAATTCGGGATCGGCCGGGCGCACGTCCGGCGCCATGATCGGGTAGAGGTTTCCGCGCCGCATGGACGACAGGTCGCGGTCCGCCAAACTGGGGTGACGTGCCAGGTGGGCGATCCCGGCTACGAAACCATTGGTCATGGTGGGCGTTTCGGCTTCAATCAGATCGAGCGTATCGGCGGCATCGGTGGCGTTGGAGCACACCAGCGTCGAGCCGGCGAGCAAGGTGGCCAGCACCGCGAACGCGATCCCGCCGATCCAGAAGAACGGCGAGTTACAGAACAGCCTGTCGTCGGGGGACAGCCCACGGATCTCGTTGAGCACCTTCTGATGCCCCAGCAGCGATGCGTGCGTGTGCACCACACCCTTCGGGGCGCTGGTCGACCCCGACGTGTACACAATGGCAAGCGGATCTGAATCGTCGACGTCGTGTTCCATCGCCTCGAGCAGCGTGGCGTCGACCATATCGCCGGGTTCGGTGTCGATCAAGAGCGTGGCGCAGCAGCGGCGCAGACCCTTCAGCGTCGGCAAGCCTGCTTGCGGTAGTCGTGAGAGCGGAACGATGCAGTGGTGAGCAGGATTTCGGTGTCGCTGTCGGCAAGTTGTGTGCGCGATCTCCGGCGCGGTCGACGAAGGTGGAGAACGGTATGACCACCGCGCCGATCCGCGCGGCGGCCAGCATGCCGACGACGAACGCCCCGCCGTTGGGGTAGAGCAGTCCGATGTGCGTGCCCTTTCCCGCGCCGAGGGCGATCAGGCCGCGTGCCAGTCGCGCCGACCGGCGGTCGGCCTCGGCGTAGCTGAGCCGCTCGGCGTCGCATACCAGGAGCGGGTGTTCCGCCCGTGCGACCCGATTGCTGCCGCAGAACGTCGGCGACGGTCAGCGAGTCACTTGGCATGGTCGACGGGATGGCTGAAGAACTCACGGACCGCGCCGAGGTCGGCCTTGCCGGAAGGTGTTCTGGGGATCTGGTCGACGATCGCGATGTCGGCGGGAATCTCGTAGCGCGCCAGCCGCACTCGCAGGAACTCGACGAGCTCGGCCGCATCGGCCGATACGGCATCCCGCAGTTCCACCATCGCAACCGGCGTCTCGCCGAGGCGGTCGTCCGGTCGGCCGACCACCGCCGCCCCTCGCACCGCGGGATGGCCTTCCAGCGCGACGCGCACGTCGTCGGGCATCACCTTGAAACCACCGCGGATGATCGCCTGATCGGCGCGGCCGAGGATCCACAGGAACCCGTCCTCGTCGATGCGGGCCATGTCGGTGGTCCGCATCCAGGCGACCGACGGTCCGAGCTGTCCCGGTTTGACCTCGAGCAGCCCATCATCGCCGGGACCAAGCGGCGTTCCGTCGTCATCGACTACCCGAAGTTGTGCACCCAGGCTGGCCCTGCCGACGCTGCCGCGCTTGACATGCCAGTACTTCTGATAGTCCGCAAGAGTCCAGCCGGCCACGCCGCCGCCGAATTCGGTTGCCGCATAGGACGTCAAGACGGGTATTCCGAACTTCGCGGTGAACGCGTCGGCATCCTCGGCCGAAAGGGGTGCGGTGCCCGATGTGACCGCGCGAACGCTTGCCAGATCCTCCCGCGTCAGGTCGGAGTGCAACACCATGCGCAGCGCCGCGGGCACCAGCGACACCGCGCGCGGTCGGTGCCTACGGACCGCGTCGGCCCATCCATCCAGCTCGAACCGGTCCAACAACGCGAACGGCCTTGCCTCGCAAACACACTGCAGAACCCGGAAAACGCCGCCGATGTGCACCAGCGGCGCGTTGACGATGGCGATACCGTGCCGCAGTTCGGCGGCGGGTGGCTGGGATCCGTCCGATCACGCTTCGGGCCAGCATGTCGTAGGTGAGATCGACTCGCTTGGGTGGGCCAGTCGTTCCGCTGGTCAGCATTCGCACCGCGACGCCGGGACGGCCGACACCGGCGCTCGGGGCGGTCAACCGTGGTGCCGCATCCAGACCCGAGATCGTAATCGCCGTCGGGCCGGGCAGGACCATCGACGCCAGGTCTTCGGGCGCGCCGACGATGACCGGAAGGTGCAGCGCCTCGATGTCGACGCGGGTGCGGTCGTCGCCGCGCGAGGGGTTGATAGTGACGACGGTGCCACCGCCGAGCAGCACGCCGAAAAGCGCTGCCACGTGGGCGGGTCTGTTGCGCAACAGCATCCCGACCTCGATCTCACCCGCCGAGGCGATCCGGTGCGCCATTTCGCCGACCTGGCGCCATGTTGACCACTGGCCGTCGTACTCGATGGCCGCGGCGTCGGGGTCCAACTCGAGCACCTCGGCGATGCGCCTGCTGAGAGGGTGTTCGGGCATCAGCGGACCCACGGCCTGGCCAGCGCGCCGTTGCCGCGGGCGGCCAGTTCGGCTTGGCCGAGCGGATTTCCCAGCCGCGTGTAGATCAGGTTCTGCTCGAGTGCGGCACGGTAGGGCTTGTCCAGCGACTCCCAGATCGCCTTCACGGTGCCCTGGGTCGCCGACGGCGGCTTGGCGGCGATCGCAGTCGCGATCTCGTGTGCGCGCTGCCCACAGCCGATCGCGTGGAGACGACCTCGGACACCAGCCCGATGCGCAGCGCGGTGTCTGCGCTGACGCGTTCGTCGTTGCCCATCAACGCAATCCGCAACGTCTCACCAAGACCGACGCGGCGCATCAACCCGATCGGCTCCAACGCGCACACCAAGCCCGCGCTGACGTGGGAGTCGAAGAACGTCGCGTCCTCGGAGCAGATCACCACATCGGACTCGTTGACGAAGTAGAACGCGCCCGCGGTGCACATGCCCTGAACGGCGCACACCACGGGCTTCCACATCTTCTGCCATTTCGGGCTGAGCGCCTCGCCCGGATCCTCGTGATTCCACACGTTGTCCGGCTGCCCGTAAGAGGACTTGATGTCCAGACCGGCGCTGAATGCGCGGTCGCCTGCCGCTCGCAGCACGACGGCGTGCACTGACTCGTCGAGTTTGACTGATGTGCCAGGTTTCGGCCATCTCGTCGCACATCGTGCGGTTGAACGCGTTGAGTGAATCCGGCCGGTTCAGCGTGATCGTCGCGACGTGACTGGCGGCGTCGACGTCGAGGAGGATTGTTTCGAACGCAGTCATCGGCACTGCCAGTTCGGGGCGCGCTTTTCCATGAACGCCTTGGGTCCTTCCTGCGCGTCCTCGGTGCGTAGGACGCGTTCACGGAACGTCTCGGCAAGGATCTCCGCGTCGTGTAGCGGCATGTCCAGTGTCTTGTGGATGGCCAGCCGCGTGCCCCGCACGGCCAGCGGCGCATTCGTGTTCACGATGTCGGCGATCTCGTGGGCGCGTTGGAGGAGCTTGTCGTGCTCGACGACCTCACTGATCATGCCGAGGTCGTAGGCGCGTTGCGCGCTCATCCGTTCGTGCTTGCCCATCAGGGCCATCCGCAGCGCGATATTGCGGGGCAGCACCCTGGCCAGCCGAACCATCTCACGACCGGCTACCAAACCAATGCTGACGTGCGGGTCGAAGAACGTCGCCTTGTCCGAGGCGATGGCGATGTCGCCTGTGGTGATCCAGTCCAGCCCTGCGCCGCAGCACAATCCGTTGACGGCGGTCAGCACCGGCTTGGCCATCCTGCGAAACGGCGGCGTGCCCTCCTGCGGGGCCTCCCACTGGTCGTAGGTGGACAGGTACGGCCGCTCGTAGATCACCCGGCCGTCCTCGGGAATCTCGCCGACGTCGGCGCCGGTGCAGAACGCGCGGCCAGTGCCGGTGACGATGAGGATCCAGATGTTGTCGTCAGTTTCGGCCTCGTCGTACGCGGATCGCAATTCGCTGATCATGTCCGGGCTGAGCGCGTTGAGCGCGTCGGGCCGGTTGAGCGTGATCGTGGCCTTGTGCCCGTCAACCTCGTACTTGATGTACTTCATTGGTCACCTTCCACCGAATTCCGGTGCGCGTTTTTCGCGGAATGCCGCCAGACCCTCTTTGAAATCAGTTGTCCGGCAGGATAACTCCAGGTTGAACAGCTCTTGCGTCATGGCCTGATCCAGGGTGGCATGCTGACTGTGATTGATGGCCTGCTTGGCGAGCCCGATTGCGACCGTCGGTCCTGACGCGAGCCGCGTCAGCAGTTGCTCGGTGACGTCGTCGAGTTCGGCCGAGCTCACGCAGCGGTGAATCAGTGCCCAGTCGGCAGCGTCGCTTCCACTCACCTTCTCGCCGAGCAGCAGCATCTCCTTGGCTCGTGCCAACCCGACGAGCCGGGGGAGCAGCCAGGTGGAACCGGAATCCGGCGAGAAGCCGCGACCGACGAACGCCTCCCAGAACACGGCGTCGTCGGCGGCCACCGTGAAGTCAGCGGCAAGGGCCAGGTTGCAACCAAGGCCGACGGCCCAGCCCCGCACGCTGCAGACCACGGGCAACTGGATGCCTTGGACCAGCTCGATGACCCGATTGGCGGTGTGTGGAATGCGCCGGACCAGGTCACCGGTCCGCGGCCGCTGGCCACTGCTGTTGGTTGAAACCCAGTCCGCGCCTGCGCAGAAATCGCTTCCCGCGCCGCGGATATGGATGGCCCGAAGGGAATCATCGGTCGCCGCGTCGGTCAGTAGGTCGACGAACGTTTCGATCATCGAATGGCTCAACGCATTGCGCCTCGACGGGCGATCGAGAGTGAGCCGCAGGACATCGCCGTCCCGCGATGCCGTCACCGAGCCGTCGGCCTCGACGTCAGTCACCGTTGAATCCGCCAATCCCTAGCTATACGGTTAGCCATACAGTATTGCTATCCTGTATAAGTTAGCAAGGAAAGCGCGCCAACGGAACATGGAAGAGGACCCATGACGGAAGGCACACCGCGATACGGCGAACGGCCACTGACGCAGACTGTCGCCGCCGCGGGCGCGCTGCGGCGCCTGACCGGATTACTCCTGTCTTTGGAGCATGAGCATCCGACCGTGGACGTCATGCTCGCGCGATTCGCGGATTGGGAGCGGGAGTTGGCGACCGCTGTCCCTGCGGACCCGACGCCCCGGATCGGGAATGGCGGCGAGGAGCAACGCGTATATCTGGACCACGCGTTCGACGTCGGCGCGTACAACCCGTGCTTTCCCGAGTACAGCTTCGACCATCTCGACGAGGAGACCGCTTCCGGCCGCGTCACCTTCCCGCTGGTCTACGAGGGCCCGCCGGGACTGGTGAACGGTGGCTTTCTCGCCGTCTTCTTCGACTGCATCGCCCAACACCTGAGCTGTGCCGCCGGACGGACGGGCAAGACCCGCTCGCTGACCGTGACATTCCGCAGGCCGACGCCCGTCCTGACGGAACTCCATTTCGACATCGAGCGGTCCGTGGACGAAGGCAGGGTCACGTCGACGGCGCGACTGCTGCTTGGCGACGAGGTGCTCTGCATCGGTGAGCTCAGGACGGTGGCGACGCCCGCCGACAAGCTGATCGGATTCCGATTCGGCGAGCGGCGGGTCAAGAACTAGTGGTCGTGCAACGCATTCGTCAACCGCGGGTGGCCGAGATCGTGGCCTCCCGGCTGCGGGAAGACATCCTGTCGGGACGGCTGAAGGAAGGTGACGTGCTGCCGTCGCAGGAGAGCCTGTTCTCCGAGTTCGGCGTCAGCCCGCCTGCGGTGCGCGAGGCGATCCACATCCTGGAGACGGACGGGCTGATCTCGGTGCGCCGCGGAAACATGGGCGGAGCGGTGGTCCATCTGCCGTCCGCCGAGCGGACCGCCCACATGATCAGCATGGTGCTGCAGTCGCGGTCCGCGACACCGGCAGACGTGAGCGGGGCGTTGTTGCACCTTGAACCGATCTGTGCGGGAATGTGCGCAGCGCGCGTCGACAGGATGACCGAAGTCGTACCCTACCTCCAGGCCGAAATCGAGTTGCAGACCGCACAATTCGACGACCTGTCGCGGTATGTGCCCAATGCCAGGCGGTTTCACGAGGCGATCGTCTCCCGCTGCGGCAACGAGCCGATGATATTGCTGATCGGCTCGCTGGAGCTGATCTGGTCTACGCACGAGTCCTCAGTGTGGAGCGACGAAGGTGACCCGATGTCGCGCAAGACCATGCGCGCCGCACTTCGCGATCACCAGCGGTTGCTTGATGCCATTCGCGACGGCGATTCGGCCCGTGCAGCGCGGCTCGCGCAGGACCACCTTGCCGCCGCCCGGCGCAACACGCTCGCCGTTGGCAATGACAAAACCATTGAGGCCAAATTGATTTCGAGCACCAACCATCAGGAGTCCGTGAGATGACCAGTCCCGACGATCGCGTGCTCTTCGATGTGGAATCCGAGAAACGGATCGCGACCATCACGTTGAACAACCCAGGTCAACGCAATTCGTACGACGCGGCGATGCGCGACACTGTCGCGCGGTATCTGGACCGCGTCGCAGAAGACGACGACATCACCGTGGTGTTGCTTCGCGGCTCCGAGGGCGTGTTCAGCACCGGCGCCGATATGAACAATGCCTACGGCTGGTACGGCGAGCGTGACGAAAAGCCGACGAGGAGCAGGCCCAGTCAGCGGCGACGCCTGACGGTCGATCGCAAGTCGTTCGGCTTCTACCACAACCTCATGGGCTTTCCGAAGGTCACGGTTGGGGAGATCAGCGGCTACGCACTCGGCGGCGGCTTCGAGATGGCATTGATGACCGACATCTCGGTGATCGGGCGTGACACCAAGATCGGGATGCCTGCCACCCGGTTCCTCGGCCCGGCGCTGGGCAGCCTGCACATGTTCTTCCATCGGCTAGGGCCGGTGTTGGCGCGGCGGCTGCTGCTTACCGGCGACATCATCGAGGCGGGCACCGTCGAGCACCTCGGCATCTTCACAGACACCTGCGAGCCCGCATCGGTTCCGGCGAGGGCCAGGTTTTGGGCGGAGAAGGCCGCGAAGATGCCGGCCGACGGCGTCGTCATCGCCAAGGAAGCGTTCCGCCTGGTGGAACAGAGCCAGGCGTATCAGGGTGAAGAGGTAGCGAGCTACCTCTTCCATGCGTACGGGACGAACCTGCAGTTCGCGCCGGGGGAGTTCAATTTCGTCAAGACGCGGGCGCAACACGGAACAAAAGAGGCGTTCCGGCTGCGTGACGAGCACTTCTACGTGCCGGAGCCGGAGTGACGCCGGTCACCTACTGCCAGCAATACAGTATCTGCTACTTTTGTAAAGTCACCTAAGCCGAAAGCCGAGGTCGAAAACATGCCAACACCTGTCATCGTCGGTGCCGCCAGGACAGCCATCGGCCGGTCCTTCAAGGGCACCCTGGTCAACACTCCGCCCGAGACCCTCATCACCACGGTGCTTCCGGAGGTGGTCCGCCGGTCCGGCGTGGACCCCGCGGACATCGACGACATCATCTTCGCCGAATCGCATTACGGTGGTGGCGATCTGGCGAGGTATGCGGCTGACGCGACAGGTCTGGATCACGTCCCCGGCCAGTCTGTGAACCGACACTGCGCGGGCTCCCTGACCGCGATCGGAAATGCTTCCGCGCAGATCGGCTCCGGCATGGAGCGGGTACTGATCGCCGGTGGCGTGCAGTCGCTGTCGATGACGCCGCTGACCAATTGGCGCATTCCAGGACCCGAATTGAAGTTCGAGGAGCGATGGATGCCGCCGACGCACGTCGAGACGCCCGACGCGCCTACCAAGGACATGTCGATCACCGTCGGCTGGAACACCGCGCAGTCGGTCGGCATTACGCGTGAGGAGATGGATGCGTGGGCGGCACGGTCGCATCAGCGGGCCATCGCCGCGATGGACGCGGGCAAGTTCCTCGACGAGATCATCGGATGAAGATTCAGCAATTCGATGGATCGGTGGTCGACTTCAGCATCGACGAGCATCCACGGCGTGACACCACCGTCGAGAAGCTGGCCGGGCTCAAGGTTCTGCACCCCGAGATCGAAGGCTTCTCGATCACCGCGGGCAACAGCAGCGGCACCAACGACGCCGCCGCGGGAGTCGCCCTAGTCGAGCGTGATTACGCCGAGGCCAACAAGCTTTCCGTGATGGCCACCGTGAAAGCTTGGGGTGCAGCGGGTGTCCCCGCACGCGATTGCGGGCTGGGTGCAGTGAAGGTGATCGGCAAGGTGCTCGACCGTGCCAGCCTGAAGCCGTCAGATGTCGCGCTCTGGGAGATCAACGAGGCCTTCGCCTCGGTTCCGATCGCGGCGTGCCGCGAATACGGGATCGACGAGGAACTGGTCAACTTCTCTGGAAGTGGTTGCAGTCTGGGCCATCCCATTGCCGCATCCGGCGCGCGGATGGTGACGACACTCATCTACGAGTTGCAGCGGCGTGGCGGCGGTATCTGGCGTCGCGGCCATGTGCGCTGGCGGTGGCCAGGGCGGCGCCGTCGTCATCGAGGTCTAACGCGACTTGGGCGCGCCAATCCACGCAGCTTGACAACGCCCGTGAGCGACGGTTAGCGCGCCGAAATCACTAGCGGGCGGGGGCCTTGCTGCGCGTGCGCGGGCCTGATGCCTTGGCCGCCTTGCGCGCGGCCTTGGCCGGACTCTTGCCACCGTCGTCGATCAACCGGCTCGCGTGGTCGAGGATGCACTCGAGGCCGAACTCGAAGTTCTTCTCGTCGGCCGCACCGATGTGGTGGCCCTTCGCCGTGACTTGGGCCAGCAGCGGCGTGCTTTCGGCGTCGATCGTCATCGTTTCCTCGATGTCGCTCGGTCCCTCGTCGGCTGCGCGGTTCTTGTCCCGCAGCCGCTGCAGCACCACCGATCCGCGCACGTGGACCGACACCGCGGAATAGGTGTCGAAGGCGTCGTCAGCGGACAGGCCTGCCTCTACCAGGCTTGCGATCGCCTTCTCGACTTCCTGGACGCCGAGCTTGGCCGCCCGCGGGCTGAGCGCCGACCGAATGAGAATCAGGTCGCACAGAATCGGGTTGCCCATGAACGTCTTTCGCATCGTGCGTGCGTGATTACCCA
Organism: uncultured Actinomycetota bacterium; assembly: GCA_963835075.1. GTDB lineage: Bacteria > Actinomycetota > Actinomycetes > Mycobacteriales > Mycobacteriaceae > Mycobacterium. The sequence continues at coordinate 127,327 of CAWIEE010000020.1, forward strand.
ACGTCTCGCGCCAGTCCCTGGCTTCGACGTAGGGCGTGGCGAACACATACTGGCGCAGCGCGCGGTCGGTCATCGCGTTGAGCAGATCGTCCTTCTTGCGGAAGTACCAGTAGATGCTCGTGACTCCGACGCCGAGGTGCTTGCCGAGCAGCGGCATGCTCAAGTTGTCGATGCCGACGTCCTCGGCAAGCTCGAATGCGCCCTTGATGATGTCGTCGGGATTGATGGACCCGCGCTCGCGTCGCTGACGCTTCTCAGCGGTTGCTTGCTTGGCCACGAAGGGCACCTCCATCAAAGTTTGGCGGACTTGAATCTACCGGCAGCTACCGTCTGAACTGCGTCTTCGCATGCGTGTCGCTGCCCGGCCGTTACTGTCAACCTTACCGGGAACCATCCAGTCGATGGCGCCCTGCACCTTCTCACTCTTCTACTGTAAGACCTATAGTAAGGTTTTCTAGCGAAATCAGGCGAGAGTGAAGGGCCAAGGGTGTCGTGGATCTCGGGCTGAAGGACGCCACTGCCGTCATCGTCGGCGGCGGCCGCGGCATGGGATTGGCCGCCGCACGGTGCTTCGCTGACGACGGTGCGCGGGTGGCACTCGTCGGCCGCACAGCCGACGTCCTCGACCAGGCTGCCAAGGATCTGACTGATCGCGGCTGTCCCGATGCGCTCGGGTTGGTGGCCGACACCTCGGACACGGCGGCTGTGCAACGCGTGTTCGACGAAATCGGCGGACGGTGGAACGGTGAGCTCAACGTGCTCGTCAACGCGGTTGGGCCCGGGGTCGCCTGGAACGTTCGACGACCTGACCGACGAGCAGTGGCGCGAGGCCTTCGACGACGGCGTGATGGGCATGGTGCGCTGCGTGCGTTCGGCGCTTCCGCTGCTGCGCAAGGCGCAGTGGGCGCGCATCGTCAACTTCTCCGCACACTCCACCCAGCGGCAGAGCGTCATGCTTCCTGCCTACACGGCCGCCAAGGCGGCGGTCACTAGCATCTCGAAGAACCTGTCGCTGCTGCTCGCGCCCGACGAGATCCTCGTCAACGTCGTCTCGCCGGGCAGCATCACATCTGAGGCGCTTATCGGGTGGGCGGCGTCGGTCGGTGTCGATGGCGGCGACCCCTATGCCCTGATGGCCGCCATCGACAAGCACTTCGGGCATCCTGCGCACATGCCCCGCGCGGGCCTGCCCGACGAAATCGGCCCCGTTGTCGCGTTTCTCGCGTCGCGGCGCAACTCGTACATGACCGGCGCCAACATCAACGTCGACGGCGGTAGTGACTTCACCTGAGGAGTGAATTATGGCGACTGCCAAGGAAGCTCGCGCTTGGGCGCGCTCAACGCTGCGCGGAATCGGCAACAGCCTGTACACGCCTTTCTGCGGTGACGACGGCGACGACATCGACTGGGACGCATACCGAACGCTGGTGCGTTACTGCGTCGGGGAGTTGCGTCACCCGATGCTGTGGTGCACCAGCGGCATCGCAGAGTTCTGGTCGCTGACGCTCGATGAGCGAAAGCGCTTGTTGGAGGTCGCGATTGAGGAAGCGCGTGCGGCGAACCCGGACGTCGTCGTGCAGGCGTGTACCGCCGCGACGGCGGCCAAGGATTGCGTGGAGTTGACGCGGCACGCCCAGGAGGCCGGCGCTGACATCGTCTATATCCAGACGCCGATGATGGAGGCCCACGGTGGCGACGGCGTTCTGAAGTTCTTCCAATACATCGCCGACCGCACCGACATCGCGCTTGGCATGTTCAACTCGCCGTCGTCGGGGTACGTGTTGACGCCCGCCGAGAGTGCACGCATCTACAACGAAATCCCGGCGGTCTGCGCCACCAAAGAAGGGGCGTTCCGACCTGCCAGCAGCCGGCTGCTGCATGAGCTCGCGCCCGACCTGGTGATCTGGGAGTGCGATACCACCGTCTACCGCGCCGGCTGGCTGCGGGCCGGGATCGTCGGACCTGCCCAGCTCGGCACCGCCGGCTATCTGTACGAAACCCCGCAACAGCCAATACTTTCCGAGTACTGGGACCTGATTTGGAACGACAAGCTGATCGAGGCGATGGACTACGCCGAGAAGTCCGGCCTTGGACCAGTTCGGCGTCGACATGCGCTCGTGGTTCACCTGCTATCCGGGGCGGTCCGATTACTTCACGCACTGGGGTGGCGCATTCAAATACGCGGCGTCTCTGCTCGGCCTGCCGATCGGGGACTACCCGCATTCGCGTCCCCCGCAGGCGGAGCTGCCCGACGAGGGACGAGCGCAGATCCGCACGGCCTATCAGCGCTTCGGATTGATAGCGCAATAGCGTCGCCGTGGAGCCTCCGGCCGATTGCGGAAGGCGCTACCGATAGGTATACAGTATAGGAATACATCGAGCTTGAGGCCACGACTCAGGAGGTCCGCCGGGTGAGCGTCCCCGACCGCGTTGCTGAGCCCGCAGTCGCGTCCGACCCGGTGCTTGTACGAGGTTCGCGACAGCGGCGTCGCGGTACTGACCCTCAACCGGCCCGAGCGGATGAACGGCTGGGGCGGCGGCCTCGCCACGACGTTCTACTCGTTGACTCGACGACGCGGAGGCCGATCCCGACGTGCGGGCCATCGTGGTGACCGGCAACGGCCGCGCCTTCTGTGCGGGCGCGGACATGGGGAACCTCAACACAATCAGCAATGCCACGGTCGACGCCGCCGAAGGCACGGACGTCAGCAAGCTGGTCGGCTCGCGCCATCCGCACTTCGTGGCGACCCTGCGCAAGCCCGTCATCGCCGCGATCAACGGTGCGTGCGCCGGAATGGGGCTGACGCTCGCGCTGGTTTGCGATGTCAGATTCGCGGCCGAAGGCGCCAAGTTCACGACGTCGTTCGCGCGGCGCGGGCTGATCGCCGAGTACGGCATCTCGTGGATCCTGCCGCGCGTCGTCGGCTGGGGCGCCGCCATGGACCTGCTGCTGAGCGGACGCGTGTTCCTTGCCGACGAGGCGGCCGACCTCGGTCTCGTCAAAGAGGTCGTCGCACGCGCGAGGAACTGATGCCACGCGCGATCGCCTACGCCGAGGACATCGCCGCGAACTGCGCGCCCAGTTCTCTGGCGGTGATCAAGCAGCAGGTGTACGCAGACAGCATGCGCGATGTTTTCGAGGCGAGCGCGGTGGCCGAGAAGCTGATGCACGAGTCGATGCTGCGGCCCGACTTCATCGAGGGCATTACCAGCTTCTTCGAAAAGCGACCGCCTAACTTCCCGCCATTGAGGAATGGACAAGGATCCACAGATGACACTGGACTACAAGGCGATCGACGTCGACAACCACTACTACGAGACGATCGATTCCTGCACCCGGCACCTGCCCAAGGAGTTCAAACGCCGCGGCGTGCAGATGGTCGCCGACGGTAAGCGCACCTTGGCCGTCATGGGTGAGGTGGTCAATCACTTCATCCCCAACCCCACCTTCGACCCGATCATCGAACCGGGTTGCCTCGACCTGCTGTTCCGCGGTGAGATCCCCGAGGGAGTCGACCCGGCGTCGCTGATGAAGGTCGACCGCATGGCCAACCATCCCGAATATCAGAACCGCGATGCCCGCGTGAAAGTGCTGGACCGTCAGAACCTCGAGACGGTGTTCATGCTTCCGACGTTCGCCTGCGGTGTCGAGGAAGCGCTGAAGCACGACATCGAGGCGACCATGGCCACGGTCCACGCCTTCAATCTCTGGCTCGACGAGGACTGGGGTTTCGACCGACCCGACCACCGGATCATCGCCGCGCCGATCATCTCGTTGGCCGACCCCGACGGGGCCGTCGAAGAGGTCGAATTCGTACTGGAGCGCGGGGCCAAGATGGTGCTGGTGCGGCCCGCGCCGGTGCCCGGCGTGGTCAAGCCGCGGTCGTTGGGCGATCCGCTCCACGACCCGGTCTGGGCGCGGTTGGCCGAAGCCGGTGTTCCGGTCGGCTTCCACCTGTCCGACAGCGGCTATCTCGCGATCGCGGCGCTGTGGGGCGGCAAGGGGACCTTCGAAGGGTTCGGCAAGAAGGACCCGCTCGACCAGATCCTGCTCGACGACCGGGCGATCCACGACACGATGGCCTCGATGATCGTGCACCAGGTGTTCACCCGCCATCCGAAGCTGAAGGTCGCGAGCATCGAGAACGGTTCCTACTTCGTGTACCGGTTGATCAAGCGACTCAAGAAGGCGGCCAACACCGCGCCGCACCACTTCAAGGAGGATCCCGTCGAGCAGCTCAGGAACCACGTCTGGATCGCCCCCTACTACGAGGACGACGTGAAGCTGCTCGCCGACACCATCGGCGTCGACAAGATCCTGTTCGGCTCGGACTGGCCGCACGGGGAGGGACTCGCGGATCCGATGACCTTCACCGCCGACATCCCTCAGTTCCCCGAGTTCAGCGCCGAAGACACCCGGAAGGTCATGCGCGACAACGCTCTTGACCTACTCGGCGTCAAGGTGCCGGCGTAGCTGCCCCGCGATGAGCGAGTGGACTCTAGGCGCGATTCTGGACGCCATCGCCGATGTCGTCCCTGATCGCACGATGAGCGTATGCGGGACCCGCCGCACCACCTTCGGCGAAACAGCTGACCGCACCCGCAGGCTGGCGAACTTCCTCGCCGCCAGGGGATTTGGCGCCCATCACGAGCGAGATACGCTCGAACGCTGGGAGTGCGGACAGGATCGCGTCGCGCTGATCATGCACAACGACCAATACCCCGACATGGTCATCGGATGTCTCAAGGCGCGCACCGTCCCTGTGAACATCAACTACTACTACACGCCGCGTGAAATCGCCGAGCTGCTGGATTACGTGCAACCGAGCGCGGTCATCTACCACCGGTCACTGGGTGCGAAGTTCGCCGATGTGCTTCCGCCCCAGAGCGGCAAGCTCTTGTTGTCTATCGACGACGGCAGTGCTGCGCAAGAGCTTCCCGGGGCGGTGCGGCTGGAGGACGCCTTGGCACAAGGGGCGGTCGACCACGAGGTGTCGGCGTCACCCGAGGACGTGATCATGGTCTGCACGGGCGGGACGACGGGCAGGCCCAAGGGTGTGCTTTGGCGTCAGTGCGACATGTATGTGGTGTCCATGAACGGGGCCGCCCACGACACTGTTGACGAGATCCAGGACAAGGTGCGCGAGGGCGGCCAGCCGTGGTTTGCGGTGTCGCCCTTGATGCATGCCGCAGGCCTGTGGACCGCGTTCGCCGCGATCATGAACGGCCTGCCGGTGATCCTGTACGACACCGGCAAGAAGCTCGACCCCCCTCTGGTGTGGAGAACGGCGGAACGCGAGAAGGTCGGCATGATGACGTTCGTCGGCGATGCCTACGCCGCACCGTTGGTCGACGAGCTAAAGCGCGGCTCCTACGACCTGTCGTCGCTGTACGCGATCGGGACGGGTGGGGCGGCGACGAATCCGAAATATCAACGGGCACTGCTCGAGTGCCTGCCACAGCTCACGCTGATCAACGGGTACGGCTCGTCGGAGACCGGCAACATGGGCTTCGGGCACAGCACGCACGGGACGCCATCGCGGACTTTCAGGTTCAGAGAGGGAGGTCTTGTCCTCTCCGAGGACTACAGCCGGTTTTTGAGGCCGGGGGACACGGAGATCGGATGGGTGGCAAGGGCGGGCCGAATTCCGCTCGGCTATCTCAACGACCCCGACGCCACCCGCAGGACGTTCCCGGAGGTGGAGGGCCAGCGAGTGGTGGTCTCGGGGGACAGGGGCAGCATCGAAGCCGACGGCACGATGCGGTTGTTCGGCCGCGACTCCCTTGTGGTGAACACCGGCGGAGAGAAGGTGTTCGTCGAGGAGGTCGAGGAGGTGCTTCGGTCGCATCCTGCGATCGCCGACGCGCTGGTGGTGGGACGGCCAAGCGAACGCTGGGGCGAAGAACTCGTGGCCGTGGTGTCGCTGCGCGACGGGGCAGACGCCGACCACGCATCGTGGCACGCCCACTGCATATCCCAATTGGCACGTTTCAAGGCGCCGAAGGAGTTCATCTTCGTGGACGAGGTCCGTCGGCTGGGCAACGGTAAAGCCGACTACCGGTGGGCGAAAAACACTGCGACACAAGAGGCATCTCTGACATGACGGCAAAAGCGATTGACTGCCTGGTCAACGTGCACTTCGGTGAAACGGAGACGCAGCCCACCTGGATGCTGAAGGTGCGCGACGACTACTTCAAGGGCCCAGAGTCGATGTTCGCGCCGGTCGACCTGGCCGAGTTGCTCGACGAGATGGATGAGCAGGGCGTCGCGAAAGCCATCCTGATGGACAGCGTGGCGAGACCGTCGACCACGGCACGCAAGTTCGTCGAAGCAAAGCCGGACCGGTTCGCGTTGGCGATGGGTGGGGTGAACCTGCTGCGGCCGATGCCCTCGCTGAGGGAACTCAGCGCGGTCGTTGCTGATCTTCCGGTGGCGTATGCCGTTGTGGGGCCGAGCTTCTGGGGCGATGGGCAGTACCCCCCCAGCGACGCCGTGTATTACCCGCTCTACACAAAGTGCGCCGAGCTCGAGCTTCCGCTGTGCATCAACACCGGCATCCCGGGACCACCGATTCCGGGTGAGGTGCAGAACCCGATTCATCTCGACCGCGTCTGCGTGCGGTTCCCCGAGCTCAAGTTGTGCATGATCCATGGCGCCGACCCGTGGTGGGACATCGCGATCCGGCTGATGATCAAGTACGAGAACCTGCACCTCATGACGTCGGCATGGTCGCCAAAGCGCCTGCCGGAAAGCCTGCTGCACTACATGCGGACCCGCGGATCCACCAAGGTGATCTATGCGTCGGACTGGCCGGTGCTCAAGATGCGCCGCGTGGTGCCCGAGGCGCTTGCACTCGATCTACCGGCCGATGTGCTCGAGAACTACCTCTACAACAACGCGAATGAATTCTTCTTCGTGGACCGCGGACGTAAGGAGCACGAAATGCAACAGCGGGAGCACTGATGGATCGTCACGAACTGCGCAGGCTCGACTACAGCTTGTCCGAGGATCACGTGGCCCTGCAGGCTGCGTACAGGGACTTCTTCAAGACCCACTGTTCGATCGAAACGGTGTGGGCCGCGGAGGAGTCCGGATTCGACAAGAGCCTGTGGGAGCGGCTGTGCGCGATGGGGGCGACGACGATGGCGCTGCCCGAATCCGTTGGGGGAGACGGGGCGACCTTGGTCGACCTGACCCTGGTGGCCGAGGAGATCGGACGCTCGCTCGCGCCGGTTCCATGGATCGATCACGTGTGCGCGTCCCGACTGCTCGCCCGGTTGGGTGCGCTGGACACCGACGTCATGAATGGCAAACAGCTGGCCGCGTTTGACCCGCGCCACGACAATGTGTCCGGCGTCCGGCTGATCCCGACGGGTTCGATCGCCGACCAGATCGTGGTTCGCGACGGCCAGGACATCGTGCGGCTGACATTCGGCACGCGCCCGGCCAAGGTCGACAACATCGGCCGTCTGCCGATGGCATGGGTCGATCCGGCGAGCGCCGACGGCCGCACCGTGCTGGCAAGCGGCACCGAGGCGTTGGCGGAATACCAGCGTGCGCTGGATGAGTGGCGAGTGCTGACGGCGGCGGCGTTGGTCGGACTCGTCGAGGAGACGATGACCATCGCCGCGGAGTTCGCCAAGAGCCGGTACACGCTGGGCGTGCCGATCTCTACGTTGCAGGGCATCTCGCATCCGCTGGCTAACATCGCCATCACGGTCCAGGGTGGGCGCAATCTCGCCCGCCGCGCGGCTTGGTTCTTGGACAACGAGCCAGACGAGAGGCCGGAGCTGGCTCCGTCGGCGTTCGTGTTCATGGCAGAGGAGGCCTCCAAGGCTGCGACGATGGCCGTGCATATCCAAGGCGGACTTGGTGTTTCGGCCGAGGCGGCCGCGTCTGCCTATCTGGTTCGCGCGCGTGGATGGGCGCTGGCAGGCGGAGACCCCGGTGCGAGTGCCAAGTACATCGCCGAGCTCGTCGCCGCGCGGGAAAGCAAGTAAGGGAGACAATGGATTTCTCACGAGTTCAGCTGTCCGACGACGATCAGGCCTTCCTCGACGAGGCCCGGGACTTCCTAACCGCACACGTCACGGACGAGGTGCTTCGCCGTGACCGCGAGACCGGCGACAACTTCGACGAGGGTGTGCATCTGGCTCTCGGTGCTGCGGGGTACCTTGCGCGCGACTGGAAGCCCGAATCCGATGGTGGCTTCAACCGCGTGCACCGGCGCATCTGGGAGCTCGAGAAGCGACGCGCCCACGTGCCGTGGGTGACGTCGGGCACCACGGCCATGATCGCGCGGTCGGTGGAGAAGTTCGGCTCACCCGAGCTGAAGGCCGACGTGATGCCCCGGGTGTTCAGTGGCCACGTGCGGCTTTGCCTCGGCTACACCGAGCCCGAGGGCGGTTCCGACGTCGCCACCTGCAAGACCCGCGCGGTACGCGATGGTGACAGCTGGGTGATCAACGGCTCCAAGATGTTCACCACCGGTGCGCACAACTGCCAGTATGTATTCTTGATCACCAATACCGACCCCGACGCACCAAAGCACAAGAGCCTGACCATGTTTCTGGTCCCGCTCGACTTGCCAGGAATCGAGATCCAGGGCATCCGCACTGTGGACGGCGACCGCACCAACATCGTCTACTACAGCGACGTCCGTGTCGACGACAAGTACCGGCTTGGCGACGTGAACGACGGCTGGACGGTGGTGCGTGAACCACTCAACGTCGAGCACGGCGCGGTGGACGCCGCCGCGGACGGGCTGCAGGACGTATCGATCATGATGCATCAGGCCGGGTTCATGGCTGCCGCCGTCGACAAGGCGGCCGCCAAGGTGGCCCAGAAGGATCCAAACGGCCGTCGGTTGATCGACGACGAGTCGGTGGCTTACCGCCTTGGCCGCAGCGTCGCTCGCATGGAAGCCTCGCTGTCGGCGCAGACCATCTTCGGGCGGGTGGCACTCGCGCAGACGATGCGGGACATCTCCCCGGATCTGATGGACCTTCTCGGCACCGCGTCATCGCTTCCGATCGGAACCGACGGCGCGGCCGACGACGGCGCCTCGGAGTACGTGTACCGGTTCGCGCCGCTGGTCGGCATCTACGGCGGCACCCTGGAGGTGTTCCGCAACATGATCGCGCAATACGTTCTCGGCCTCGGCAAGCCGGCGTACGCGCCGCCTGCGCAGAAGAAGGCTTCCTAACTACCGCGAGCTGGGCCCCCGCGTGCGACGGGAGCGTGTCTGCACAGCGACACGCCGCGTCCGCTGCGCATTTTGCGCACGCGCGGGACTCTTGACGGCTGCACTAAACTCTCTATTTTAGTACTGATAGATGTTCCGGCCGCCTCGGTAAGGGGGTCCGATGTCACTCGTGATCGACGCCGACGGGCACGTCGAGGAGACGCTTCCCGAACTGGTCGACGCCATCCCGTCGGGGATGCGCGACAGCGCCATGCAGTTCGTCGCCGAATCCGGTGGCTACGTCACCTACCGCATCGAGGGCCGGTTGTGGCGGTCTAAATATCCGTTCCCCGGCGGGCTGCAGAATCATGTGTCGGCCGGAGGCGTTCGACGCGAGGGTGGCCGCGATCCTAAGCTGCGTCTGCAGGTGCTCGACGATGAGGGGATCGACGCCGCCGTGCTGTACCCGAGCGTGGGGTTGATGTTCGGACTGTTGGAGCATCCCGACATCGCCGCCGCGCTGTGCTCGGCTTACAACGACTGGCTCGCCCGCTATTGCGCCACCGATGCGAAGCGTCTGATCGGCGTGGCGTTGCTGCCTCAGCATGATCCGCATCTTGCGGCGGCCGAACTCGAACGAGCCGTCACGACATACGGTTTCGTCGGCGGCGTGATGCGACCCAACCGGATCGGCGGGCGCACCGTCGATCACCCCGACTTCGACGTGCTTTGGGGCAACGCCCAGCAACTCGACGTCCCGATGTCGCTGCACGAGGCGTATCTCGCAGGAATCGACACCATCGGCCTCGACCGGATGTCCAGCTACGCAGGCTGCCACATCGTCAGCCACGTTTTCGAGCAGATGGCCGCGATGGTCAACGTCACGTTGGCGGGCATCTTCCAGCGCTTCCCGCAACTCCGTGTCGGGTTCCTCGAAGCCGGGTGCGGGTGGGCGCCGAGCTGGGCGGACCGAATCGAAGAGCACTACGAACTCGCGCCAGGCGACTACCGCGGCGGAAACCCCGACGGCGTGCTCAGCACTCGATCGTGGCTCACGTTCGAGATCGAGGAGCCGGGCCTGTCGTCGACGCTGGAGCAGGGGTGGGCCGACAACGTCATGTTCGCGTCCGACTACCCACACCACGACGCCGTGTATCCGGGAGCGGTGAAGTGCGTCAAGGAGCGCGGGCTCGGCGAGGAGCTCGAGCGTAAAGTGCTGGCCGACAACGCCCTAGCGTTCTACGGGGATCGGCTGCGCGGGATCATCGGCGAGTCAGGCCGTTTGGAGTGACGAACGCCGACACCAACCGGCCGACCGCGATGCGCGCCATGGTGGTCACCAAACCTATTGCGCCGGCATTGCCCGAACTCACTGCCGCACAGGAACTCGCGCTGTTGTGCCGTTGCCTGTTCGCCGAGGGATATGACGACCATCTCGCAGGCCACATCACCTATCGGCAGCCCGACGGGACGTTCCTGGTGAACCCGTTCGGGTTGACGTGGGACGAGGTCACGGCCAGCGACATCATGACCATGGACGCCGACGGCAAGGAGATGTCAGGCCGCTGGACGATCACGCCTGCGATCACGCTGCATGTCGAATTGCACCGTGTCCGTGACGATATCGCGGTGGCGATCCACAACCACTCGCGATGGGGCACGGTGTGGGCCGACATCGGACGCGCGCCTGAGATCTACGACCAAACCGGCGCGCTGTACCACGGCGGCGTCGCGGTCTACGACGAGTACTGGGGAACGGTCGACGACGCGAGTAATGCGCGCGCCGTGGCCAAGGCCATCGGCGAAGCCAACGTCGGTCTTCTGGCCAACCACGGCGTCGTTGTGCTCGGCGCGGACATCCAACAGGCTTACCTGCGCGCCATGTCGTTCGAATGGCGCAGTCGCCAAGCCTGGCGCATCGCCGCCGCCGGCGGCGGCGTCCCGATGAATCGCGACGCAGCGCGCACCTATGGCGAGTTCTTCAACTCCCACCAGTTCACCGGGCTGTTCGAGGCGATGGCACGGCGCGAACTGCGTCGAGACCCCGCGGTATTGAACTGAGTCAGTCGGCGCGGGCGCCCTCCACCGGGCCCTCTGCGCCGGGCTGCTTGATGAACACGCTGACGTGACAGATGAGTCCAACGTCGTTGCGCTCGAACAGGATGCACTCGGGGTACGTGGCGGGGACGCCGTCGACGCCGAAGGTCTCGCTCAGCTCGACGAATGAACTCGATTCGAGACGTGGGACACTCGCTGCACGTGTAGCCGGTAGCCGTCGAGCGACGTGATTACGCCGCGCAGAAAATCGACGTACGGCTGTTTGCCCTCCACGAGGTCACAAAAGGGACCGTCGCGAGTCAAGCCTTCGTCGGCGAGCGTCTCGGCAAGGCCATCCCAGTCGTGGGCCGACATGCAGGCCAGGTAGTGCTCGACTGCATCAGTCCTGATCTCACGCACCTCGGTCATGTCAGGCGGAGATCACAGCGTCACGACCGTGGCAGCGGCGGTTCCTGGTGCGCCGTAGAGCTGCGCGAAGCCGACCCGCGGCGCACCGGGAACCTGGCGGTCGCCCGCCTCGCCGCGCAGCTGGCGCACCAGTTCGTGGATCTGGCGAAGACCCGACGCGCCGATTGGCTCGCCGTTGGCGATCAGCCCGCCGTCGGTGTTGATCGGCATGGCGCCGTGGATCTCGGTGGCGCCGTCGGCCAGCAGCTTTTCCTGGTCGCCGTCTGCGCAGAAGCCACACTCGGCCATGTGGATGACCTCCGCGCCTGCGTCGGTGTCCTGCAGCTGAATGACGTCGACGTCCTCCGGTGCGACACCGGCCTTTTCGAACGCCGCCCTCGCGGCGTACACCGTCGGTGCCACGCCTTCGTCGACCGGCGCGAAGGTGGTGTTGACCTCGTAGGCACCGTAGCGGCGGGTGCGCACCTCGACCGCACGCAGATACACCGGCTTCGAGGTATAGCGATGGGCGATGTCGGCCCGGCACATCACGACCGCTGCCGCGCCCTCATCGGGCGCACAGAACATGTACTGGGTCAGCGGATAGTTCAGCATCGCCGAGTTGAGGATCTCGTCCTCGGGGATCGGCTTGCGCCGGAACGCGTTCGGATTCAGTGCGCCGTTGCGGAAGTTCTTGGCCGCGACCTTGGCCAGGGTGTCTTGGGAGATGCCGTGGTCATGCAGGTAGCGGTTGGCCTTCATCCCGAAGAACTGGGTGGTGAGGTACTGCCCGTTCTCGGCGTACCAGCTCGGCATGCCTACCAACGCCGGATCCTCGGTAAAGGCGCCGCGCGGATGCTTGTCCAGGCCGATGGCGATACCGATGTCGTAGTCGCCCAACCGGATTCCGTCGGCGCACGCCTTGGCTGCGCTGGCGGCCGTGGCGCATGCGTTGAACACGTTGGTGAACGGGATACCCGATAGTCCGACCATGCCGACGATCGCGTCCGGGTTGGCCACTGTCCAGCTGCCGCCAGTCGCGAACTGGATGTCGTTCCATTGCACCCTGGCGTCAGCGACGGCGGCGAAGATGGCGTCGACGCCCATCGCCATCGCCGACTTACCTTCGAATCGACCGAACGGGTGCAGGCCTACGCCGATGATCGCGACGTCGTTCGTCATGCCGGAAGAATACCAGCTAACTGTAACCATTACAGTATCCCGGTGGGTACTGGATGTGATCAGGGCGGGTCGATGAGGTTGCGGAGCTTTTCCGCGGGGTAGACGTGCGCTCCGGCAACCCGAACACGTTCGGCAAGCCTGCGATCGGAGGTTGCGACGCGGATGTGCGCGGGATCGGATTCCGCTTGCACCAGTCGGATGATTTCGTCATCGGCCGAATTGGGGGCGGCCTTCGGTGCGTGAGCCACGTTGATCGTCGACGATTCGATCGGCGGCGACAGCGGGCGCTCGAACACGACCGTCACGTCGGCACCTTCGGCGACCGCCCACCGCTCGAGCCGCTCGACCAACGCGGCCATCGCACGGCCACGGTCACGCCACCAGCCGTCCGGGCGAGACCCGATCACGTTCATGCCGTCGACGATCCATCGCACCGGCCAAGAGTATGCCGGCTGCTGCGCCCGGTAGAGATTAAGCGATGGCGCCTGAGTCCTTGAGTTCCTCGATGCGATCCCAGTCCATGCCGAGTTCCATCAGCACGAGTCTCGGTGTGCTCGGATGCCTGCGGCGCTCGGGTGGTCTCGAGCGGCTCGTGGTTGAACTGGACCGGCCCGCGGACGACCTTGAACGGCTTTCCGCCGTCGCCCGCCTCGACCTCGACGATCATGTCGTTGGCGATCGCCTGCTCGTCGCTCGCGAGGTCGATGAAGCTCTGGAACGGAGCCCACTGGCCCCTCATCGTCTTGAGGTGGTTGACGCCAGTACTCGAATGGCTTGCTGCGGATCGACTCCGTGATGAGTTCGACTGCCGCCGCGGCGTTCTGGATAAGCGGTAGCACGTCGGAGAAGCGCGGATCGTCGGCCAGCTCCGGAAGGCCCAGGTGCTCGAAAGCGTCTCGGATGTAGCCGGTCGGGCTGACGATGCACAGATTGATCGTGCCGCCGTCGGAGGTCAGGTAGTTACCCATGAACGGGTTCACGGTCGGGCCGACGGAACCCGGCATCACCGAGCGCATCGTCTCGCCGGTCTCCATGCCCTGGGTGACGCTCGCACCCCCCGCCCACCACGCCGTGCTCAGAAGCGATACGTCGATCTCAACTGCCTCGCCGGTGCGCTCGCGATGAAACAGCGCGGCCGAGATGCCGCCGGCGATGTTCATGCCGCCGATGGAGTCGCCGAACGCCGGAATGCCTTGCGACAGAGCGCCGCCCAATTCCTCGGGGGTCAACGCATGGCCGACTCCGCTTCGCGTCCAGAACGCCGTGCCGTCGAAGCCTCCGGTATCGCGCTCCGGTCCCTTGTCGCCGTAGGCGCTGCCGCGCGCGTAGATGATCTTCGGGTTCACCGCGCGAATGTGCTCGACGTCGAACTTGTTCTTCTGGCGCTGCGCCGGCATGTAGTTGGTCAGGAACACGTCGGCGGTCTTGGCGATCTCGTAGAGAACCTCCTGGCCGCCCGGCGTCGAGACGTCGATGCCGACGCTGCGCTTGCCGCGGTTGGGATGCTCGATCAGCGGATGCCGGTCCGGGTCGAGCTGGAAGCCGCCCATGTTGATGAAGCCGCGCTGGGTGTCGCCGCGCACCGGGTGCTCCACCTTGATGACGTCTGCGCCCCAGTCGGCGAGGATCGCCCCTGCCGCGGGCACGAACGTGAACTGTGCGACTTCGAGGACGCGAACGCCCTCCATCACCTTGATCAACTGAGCCCTTTCCCGCGCTGTTGAAATATCCTACTGTAATGTTTACAGTTGATCGTCCCGCAGTGTCCGATTGTACGAGGTGCAGGTGAGCGACGTCGAAGAACGGACCGAGACCAGTGTCGATCTGGGCATGCGGGCGGCGACGCGCGCCGAGTCGCGCATGCTCATCGACGGCGACCTTGTGGCGGCCACAGCCGGTGCCGAGTTCGACAACGTCAGCCCCGCCACCGGTCTTGTGCTGGGCCGAACCGCCGCCGCCCAAACCCAGGACATGGACCGGGCCATCGCCGCGGCGCGCCGGGCATTCGACGAGTCCGACTGGTCGACGAACCGCACGCTGCGCAAGCGGTGCCTCGGCCAACTGCAGTCGGCGATCGAAGCCGAAAAGGACGACCTGCGCGAGGAATTGATCGCCGAGGTCGGCTGCCCGGTGATGACGACGGAGTCCGCCCAACTCGACTGGCCGCTCGCCGACGGGCTGCGCTATCCCGGCAAGCTGATCGACGACTTCGAGTGGGAGCGCGTCCTCGAAGGGGGTGGCCTGTTCGGTGATCGCAACGTGCGAACGGTGGTCAAGGAGCCCGTCGGCGTCGTCGCGGCCATCACGCCGTCCAACTTCCCGATCGAGGTCATCCTCAACAAGCTCGGGCCCGCGCTTGCGACGGGCAACACCGTCGTGCTCAAGCCTGACCCGAACACACCGTGGAACGCGACGCGACTTGGCAGGTTGATCGCAGAGCACACCGACATCCCCGCGGGTGTGGTGAACGTCGTCCCGACTCCGTCCAACGAGGTCGCCGGACTGCTGGGCACCGATCCGCGGGTCGACATGATCTCGTTCACCGGTTCGACAGCCGTTGGGAAGCTTCTGATGCGTCAGGGCGCCGACACGATGAAACGAATGTTCCTCGAGTTGGGCGGCAAGTCGGTCGCGATCGTGCTCGACGACGCGAACCCGGCGGCGATCATCGGCGCGGCGATCGGGGTCTGTGTGCACGCCGGGCAGGCGTGCGCGGCGACGACGCGGATGCTGGTTCACCGATCGCTGTACGACGAGGCCGTCGCGACCGTCATCGCCACCTACCAGGCCGTGCCCGTCGGCGACCCTGTGCAACCGGAAACCCTTGTCGGACCGGTGATCAGCGCAGCGCAGAAGGATAGGGTGCTCGACGCGGTCGAGCAGGCACGCCGCGACGGCGCGACGATCGCCGTCGGCGGCGGCGCGGTCGAGAACCTGCCCGAGCACTTGTCGGGTGGTCACTTCGTGCAGCCCACCGTGATCGTCGACGTCGACAACAGCGCCGCGATCGCGCAGCAAGAGGTGTTCGGTCCCGTGCTCATCGTGATGCCGTTCGACGACGACGACGAAGCCGTGCGCATCGCCAACGACAGTGCCTACGGGCTTGCGGGCGCGGTGATATCGCGATCGATGGAGCGCGGTATGAACATCGCGCGCCGCATCCGGACAGGCTCGTTCGGCGTCAACGGCGGAATGTTCTACGGCGCCGACGCGCCATTCGGCGGTTACAAGAACAGCGGTGTCGGCAGACAGTGCGGTATCGAGGGGTTTCAGCAGTACCTGGAGACCAAGACCATCGGCTGCCGGATGCCGCGACAGAAAGAGAGCTGATGGGACTTCCGCGACCACCTCGTCACACCATCGCGGACGGCGAAGCATGCGCTTCCAAGCCGTCATCAAATGTTGACGGCCGCCGAAAGAGTAGTGCTCTTGCGGCGGGGGCAGAGTAGTGCTCTTGCGGCGGGGGCTATGCCACCGCGATGAGCGCCTCCGCGTTGTCAAGAATGCTGTCGAGGATGTAGTCGAAGTCGATGTCGTCGGCGAATCCGACGCCACGGCCCGCCATCGTCTTGGTCTGTAGGCGCTCCAAGACGACCGATCCCCGCGTGTGCACCGAGATCGCCCCATAGGTTTCGACGGCCTGCTCGGGTGTCAGTCCCGCCTGGACCAGTGCCGCGACGGGTTGTTCGATCTCCTTGAAGGCACCGTGCAACGCCCTGGAGCGGTAGTGTCCGCGAATGAGGACCAGGTCGCAGAGGATGGGGTCGGCAAGAAACTGCTTGCGCATCGTCTGCGCGGGATTGCGCAGCGACGCACGCCAATTGGATGCGTCAATGCAGGGCACCGTGAACTCGTACCGTTGCAGCGCCCGATCGGTCATCGCGTCGAGCAGTTCGTCCTTCTTACGGAAGTACCAGTAGATGCTCGTCACTCCGACGTCGAGCTGCCTTGCCAGCAGCGGCATGCTCAGGTTGTCGATGGAGACCTCCGCGGCCACCTCGAAGGCGCCGTTGAGGATTTCGTCGACGGAGATCGATCCGCGCTCCCGGCGTCGGCGCCGCTGTGCCATCGGTCAGCCCGCGGCGTCGAACGTCACAGGAATGGCCGTCGGCGAACGGAATGGGTGACCCGCGATATGTGGGTTGTCGTCGGTCACTAGTCGGATGTTCGTCAACCGCGTTAGCAGGCCCTCAACGGCTACCCGAGTTTCCATCCGCGCCAGGTGAAGACCCATGCAGGTGTGCTCGCCTGCCGCGAAGGAGATGTGCGGCACCCGTTTCCGCGAAATGTCGAACTCCTCGGAACGTTCCCAACGCTTTTCGTCGCGGTTGGCCGAGCCGATGCAGACGTCGATCACCGCACCCTCGGGAACCCTCACCCCTTCGAGTTCGGTCTCCTCGGTGGCATAACGCTGCACCGTGGTCAACGGCGTCTCGTACCGCAGGCCCTCCTCGATTGCCCGCGGTATCAGCTCGTGATCGGCATGTACCGCTTCGAACTGCTCTGGATGGGTCAGCAACAGGTAGAGCAGATTCCCCGACGACCGGTACGTGGTTTCCAGCCCGGCAGGCAGCAACAGGCGAAGGAACGAGTAGATGGCTTCGTCGGAGAGTTTCTCGCCGTCGATCTCCGCGGTGACCAGATCGCCGATGACGTCCTCGGTCGGCTTGGACCTGCGCTTGTCGATCTGGTCGAGGAAATAGTCTTTCAGCGCAGCCGACGCCTCAAACGCACGCTTGTACCTGACGGTGTAGCTGATCAGCTCGACGGCACGCTTTCGGAACCACGGAAGATCTTCCTCGGGCAGCCCCAACAACTTCGAGATCACGCGGGTGGGGAACTCGAGGGTGAAATCCCGGACCAAATCGGCTTCGCCCGCTTCGATGAACTCGTCGATCAATCCGTCGACGACTGGCCGAACGATCTCCGGCTCCCACCGCAGCAGTGAGCGAGATTTGAACGCCGCGGAGACGAGATTGCGGTGTTCCCAATGCTTCTTGCCCTCCATCGCCAGAATCGTCGGCCCGATGAAGAGGCCGATCGTGGAGTCATAGATCTGGGAATTGAAGACCTTGCCGTCGCGGAAGACCCGGTTGACCGCGTCGAAAGACACTGCGGCGTATAGCTGCTCGGGCATCATCGAGGCGGGCGGCTTGGACCAGTCCATGACGCTGCCCTTAAACGCTCCTGATTCCCGCCGCTTCCGCGCGAAGAACGGATAGGGGTCACGAAGCAGGCCGGCGGTCTCGTCGGCCGTGGCGTCCTGCACTGGGCTTTCCACCGCTGATCTCCAGCATCGTCGAATTGGACAGGCATCCTGCTATGGGTACTGTAAATCTTACAGTATAGCGATATGACCTGGTTAGTGGCGATCTGCCGTTCAGCGTCACAGGGCGGGCGGCCCCGCCGTTCAGCGGCTCAAGGGCTCTCGCTGATCGCCTGTTCCCGGGCCCACCGGTAGTCGGCCTTACCCGCGGGGCTGCGCTCGATCACCGGGCGGAACACGATCGCCTTGGGCAACTTGTAGCGGGCGATGGAATTCGAAGCATGGTCGATCAGTTCTTGCGCGCCAACACTGGCGCCTTCTGCGAGCGAGACGATCGCGACGACCTCTTGCCCCCACCGCTCGTTCGGCCGACTGGAGACCACCACATCGGCGACCGCGGGATGCGACGCGAGAGCCGTTTCGACCTCCTCGACGAAGATCTTCTCTCCGCCGGAGTTGATAGTCTGAGATTCACGGCCCAGCAGTTCGATGGAGCCGTCCTCGAGGTGACGCGCGCGATCGCCAGGCACCGAATAGCGCACGCCGTCGATGACCGGGAAGGTCGCGGCCGTCTTGGCCTCGTCACCCTTGTAACCCAGTGGGACGTAACCACGTTGAGCGAGCCAACCCATGCCGTCGTGGCCCGGCTCGAGGATTGCGCCGAGGTCCTCGGCTGCTACGAAGGTGTCCGGACCTGCGTTGAACAGGCCCGTCGCCACCGCGCCGGACTCTGACATGTGGGTCATTTGTGCGCCGGTCTCCGAGGAGCCCACGCCGTCGACGACGATCAAACCGGGCTTGACGTCGATGAGGCGTTGTTTGGCGGTCGGGGTCAGCAGCGCCCCACCGTTGGCCACCACCGCCAGCGACGACAGGTCCGCAGACCCACCCTCGATGGCTGTCGCGAGCGGTCGGGCCATCGCGTCGCCGACGACGGTCACCGCCATCACCTTCTCGCGCTCGATCGTCCGGACTACCTCGTCGGCGTCGAACCGGTCGGTGATCGTGGAAAACACCACCGACTGGCCGCCAGTCATCGCCGTCATCACCCCCCACTGTGCGGCGCCATGCATCAACGGCGGCAGGATCATGAGCCTGGATTCCGGCGCGTCCGATACGCGTTTGGCGATGTCCTCGTAGGAGTTGGCAAGCTCGCCGGTGTAGAGGTTCCTACCGCCGAACGACGTCATGAAGATGTCGTGCTGGCGCCACAGCACACCTTTGGGCATGCCCGTCGTGCCGCCGGTGTAGAGCACATACAGGTCGTCTGGTGACGGCTCGACCGGCGGCAGTACGGCAGCGCCCGACCCGACGATCGATTCGTAGTCCACGGCGCCGTGCACGAGGTCGTTGCCCGACTCGTCGGCGATTTGGATCAGCACGCGCAGCTTGGGAAGCTGTCGAAGCACGTCGTTGACCCGCGGTGCGAACGTCGCGTGATAGACCAGTGCGGTCGCGCCCGAGTCAGCGAGCAGGTAATGCAACTCGTTCTTGACGTAGCGGTAGTTCACGTTGAACGGCGCTACCCGAGCCCGCCAGGAACCGAGCATCGCCTCGACGTACTCGGGTCCGTTGTACGCGTAGATGCCCAGCAAGTCCTGGCCGACTTCGTGACCGCTGAGCGTTGACCGCTCGGCTTTGCATCCCAATCCACGGGCGTAGAGATAGGCCGCGAGCCGGTTGGAGCGCTCAATGACCTGGGCGTACGTATAGCGGCGCCGGCCCTGGATGATGAATTCCCGGTCGCCGATCGCAGCGGCGACGGCCTCAGCCACGCCCGGGACGGTGAACTGTGGTGCGGAGTCGGACATGGCGCCTCTCAAGGCTGGTGGGGGAGCAGTTTGAGCATCAGACCACTGGCCTCGGATAGTACGTTGCCGTCTGAGTCGGTCATCGTCGCCTTGACGAACATCTTTCGCCCCTCGACGGAATCGATCCACGCCCGCGATACCAACGGCTCGTCGGTAGGGGTGATCTTGCGGTAGTCCACGTGCAGGTAGGCGGTCCTGCTGTCGGGACGACCCGCCGCGGAGACGACCATACCGAAGTGCCAGTCGTAGAACAGCGGGATCACGCCGCCGTGGACTGCGCCGTTGCCGCCAACATGAAAGCGGCTGAAGTGACCGTGCATCGTGACCTCGTCGGGTCCCGACGCAGCGACCCGCCACGGCGGCATCAGAGGGTGGCCATTGCCGGGAAGGTGCGGGGCACGCCCGGCCGGCGCCACGCCCGCCGGTGCCCTGTGCTTTTCCAACTGCGCGCAGACGTCTTCGATGCGCTCGGCCGTGTCGTTCCACAGTGTTGCGTGAGGGTTCGTGGAGACGACGATGTCCTGCAGTCGCCGCATGGCGGCGACGAATCGGGCCATTTCCGGCGGCGCGTCGACCGGTTGGGCCCTTGCGAATTCGCGGATCTCGTTCTCGGTGTCCGTCACAACTGCTTCCACGCCTCGATGAGGTCGTCAGTGGTGGTGATTGTCGCCAGCAGCGACAGCGTGTTGTCGATGATCGAGGTTGCGTAGTCGGTGGGGATGCCTGCGACCGCGTCCCTCGGTACGACGACGCGGTACGCCAGGTTCACTGCGTCCATCACGAGGTTGGTGATCGCGACGTTGACGGAAACACCGACCGCGACGATGGTCGACACACCGAGGTTGCGCAGCGTCGCATCGAGGTCTGTGCCGCCCATCGGCCCGATGCCGTGGGAGCGGCTGAGCACCACATCGGTTGGCGCAGGCCCGAGTTCAGGTAGCAGCGACGCACCGGGACTGCCGGGCATGATGTCGACATCGCTGCCGATGGCGAAGATCTTCGCGTTGTGGTTGGCGCCGAGTCCGTCGGGCCGCCGCTGCACGAGGCAGTGCACCACCCTCACGCCGGCATCGCGAGCCGCGGGCAGCAACCGTTCGATGTTGGGCACCGCCTCGCCGCGAGCCTCCTCGGCGAGGACGGCCAGTCTCGCGTTAGGACCGACGACCGCGCCCTGGCACTCCTGCGTGACGATCGCCGTGTGAGCGGGCGCCGCGATCTCGGCGAGGCTGATTCTCATACCGATGCGGGGACCTCATAAAACTGCGTCGCCCACTTACGCATGGCCATATAGGGTTTCGCGTCGACCTTCGAGAGCGCGGGGTTCTCGATGTACTCCTGGTAGCGCCAAATGTTCAAGTCATCCCACACCGTGCCCATGAACTGACTCTCGACCTGCTCGCGCACCGAGTCGGGCGGAACGTCGGAGGTGTCGCCATGAAGGCGCGGCCACCAGACCGAATAGAACATGTCCGAGTAGCCGTCCTCGACCGGCGTGCAGGCGAATATCAGCCGATGATTCGACGACCCCTCGAACGCGCTGATCGCAAAGCCGAGACCGGAGAAGTGGGTGTGGATATAGAGCGCCATCTTGTCGGCGTCGTCGCTGCGCGCGTCCGGCCAGCCCGTGAGGAATCGCCATTCCTCGTCGACGGCCTCCCAGTTCAGGCATACCGGTGTCACCGTTGCACCGTGCACATGGTGGAAGTGCGCACTGTCGGGCCCGTTCTCGGCGACGATCTGCGGATGCACCGGCTCGTGTTCGGCGCGGCGCGAAAACTCTGGGTACGGACGGTAATACGCGTCCGGATTCGTATCGAACTGCGGAAACTTACCGAACAGGTCCGGCATCTGCCATTGGGGTTCCTTGCCCTCGGGTTGATGCCAGACGAACACGCAGCCGTACTGCTCGCGGACGGGGTACACCCGAAGCCGCAACGCTTTGTTCGGCTTGTCCGGCTGGTACGGGATGTAGCGGTTCGACCCGTCGGGTCCCCACCGCCAGCCGTGGAACGGACACTCGACACAGTCGCCGACGACTTTGCCGCCGTGTCCGATGTGCGCGCCGAGGTGTCGGCAGTGGCCTGAGAGCACGTGTAGTTCGCCTGAGTCGTCGCGGTAGGCGACGAGGTCCTCACCGAAGTACCGAAGGGGATGCACGTCGCCCTGCGGGAACTCGGCCGACCAGCCGACCATGAACCAACCGGTGACCTTCCAGGTGAACGGGACTTTCACGCAGGCCGCCTTCGGAGTCGGGAGATACTTAATCGATTACAGTATAGATTTCCGCAAAGGGCAAGATCGAGAGGCGGCGGCGGGGCGACAAGGCCGTCGGGCGGATGTGCCGTATGTAACCGCCATGGCGCTAGTCGGCGGATTTCCAGCCCTGGCGCTTCGAGCGACGCGAAACAGGCTGTCAGTCAATCAATTTGACAACGATCGGTGTCGCTATGTGCGAGTGATGACAGACCGTCAATCGACCCTTGATTTTCGGCAGACCTACGGTAGCGTAGGTTACGCAGCCGTAGGTAAGGGACTGACAGCCAGGAGAGTCTCGATGACGACAATCCAAGACGGTTTACTCACGGAGCTGGAGCCGGTGGTGGAGGCCAACCTGAACCGACACCTCGATAAGGCCAAGCCCTGGAATCCGCACGACTACGTTCCATGGAGCCGTGGGCGTGACTTCGCGTTGTTGGGTGGTCAGGACTGGTCTCCTGAAGACTCTCAGCTCGACGAGGTTTCCAAAGCGGCCATGATCGTGAACCTTCTGACCGAAGACAATCTGCCGTCCTACCATCGCGAAATCGCGACGCGATTCGGGCGTGACGGCGCGTGGGGGCAGTGGGTCGGTCAGTGGACGGCCGAAGAGGGGCGTCACAGCATTGCGCTACGCGACTATCTCCTCGTCACCCGCGGCGTCGATCCGGTAGAGCTTGAGCGTGGTCGCATGGTGCACACGGCGGCCGGCTACGACTCCGGCGACAAATCGCCGATAGAGGCGCTGGCATACGTGTCGTTCCAGGAGCTGGCGACGCGGATCAGCCACCGCAACACCGGCCGAGCATCTGGATGTCCTATCGCCGAACAACTCCTCACTCGCATAGCGACCGATGAGAACCTGCACATGGTCTTCTATCGGAACCTGGTCGACGCCGCGCTCGACATTGCGCCGAATGCGACCATGCTGGCGATCGCTCGCGAAGTGATCACGTTCCAGATGCCCGGAAGCACCATGCCGGGCTTCGCCGAAAACGCGCTGACGATCGCCAAGGCCGGCATCTACGACCTGCGTTCGCATTTGGATGATGTGGTTCGTCCGGTGTTGCGGTTCTGGAGAGTGTTCGAGCGCGAGAATCTCGATGGCGAAGGCGATCGCGCGCGAGATGAACTGGCGGCATTTCTCGATCTGGTCGAGGAGAAGGCCTCCTACTACGACCAGCGTCGCGAAGAACGGCTGGCCGTAGCGGCGCGGTAGATCGCGGTCGATTTCGCGATCGCGCCCGCTTGGCCCTGATACTGTAAACGTTACAGTATCAGGGAACGTGAGGTGCCGAGTTGTGACCATGCTCAGTTCTGCGCGCTTTGACGTGATTGTCATCGGCGCCGGCTTCTCCGGTCTGTATGCGCTACACCGGCTGCGCGAACTCGGGGTGCATGCCAGGGTGCTCGAGATGGCCGAAAACGTCGGTGGGACATGGCTGTTCAACCGGTATCCGGGTGCGCGATGTGACATCGAGAGCATCGAGTACTCCTACAGCTTCTCCGACGAGATCCAGCAGGAGTGGGTGTGGACTGAGACGATGCCCGCCCAGCCGGAGATCGAGGCCTACCTCAACTTCGTGGCCGACCGTCTGGACCTGCGCCGCGACATCTCCTTCAACACCGAGGTCGTCGCGATGACCTTCGACGAGCAAGCCGACGAATGGTTGGTTGAGACCTGGGCCGGGGAGTCCTTCGTCGCCCCGTTCGTTGTCGCGGCATCGGGCATCCTGTCGGTGCCACTCGAACCGCAGATCCCCGGAATGGACGCCTTTGCCGGACCGTCGCTGTTCACGAGCTGCTGGCCGAAGGGCGGCGTTGACTTCACCGGCGAGCGCGTCGGCGTCATCGGCACCGGTTCGACCGGCGTGCAACTGATCCCGGTCGTAGCGCGGCAGGCCCGCCACCTTTCGGTGTTCCAGCGCTCGCCTGCCTACACGCTGCCGTGGCAGGTGCGGCCGTTCGAACCGGGAGAACTCGACGAGATGAAGTCCCGGTACGACGAGATCCGCGTGGCGCAGCGCCAACATCCGGTCGGGGCCGCACGACTGAGCGCCTTCTCCGTGATGCTCGAGATGATCACGCGGCCGCCGCTGAAGACGGCCTCCCGCGAGGAACAGCTGCGCGCCATCGACGACGACGGCGTCATCGGTGCGCTCAGTTGGGGCGACGTGTTCTTCGACATCGAGGCCAACCGGATGGCGGCGAAACTCTACGGCGAGGCCGTGGCCCGAATCGTGAACGACCCGGAGACCGCCGCGGCGCTGACGCCGAGCCACCCGTTCGGCTGCAAGCGCCCGATTATCGACCAGGGCTACTACGAGACGTTCAACCGTGACAACGTCACGCTGGTCGACCTGCGCAAGGGCCCGATCCTCGAGGTGACACCAGCGGGCATCAGCACCGAGCAGGGTTCCCACGACCTCGACGTGATCATCTACGCCACCGGTTTCGACGCGATGACCGGTGCGCTGACCCGTATCGCCATCCGCGGCAGGGGAGGCATCTCACTGCGGGACTTCTGGGCGAGCGAGGGCCCGCTGTCCTATCTGGGGCTGGCGGTTGCAGGCTTTCCCAACCTGTTCATCGTCCAGGCCCCCGGAAGCCCGTCAGCCGCAACGAACTTCGTCGCCGCTCTGGAACAGCACGTGGAATGGATCGGCGACTGCATCGCGCACCTGCGCGCCCACGATTACCGCACCATCGAAGCGCTGCCCGACGCCCAGCGCGAGTGGATTGAGCACACCACCTCGCTGGTGGCGCCGACGGTGCTGGTCCACCCGACATGCAACTCCTGGTACAACGGGGGCAACGTCCCCGGCAAGAAGCGGATGTACATGGGCTACACGGCGGGGATCCCGGAATATCGTCGCCGGTGCGACGAGATCGCGGCCGCCGGATACACGGGCTTCAAACTCGCATGAAGCCGGCTGAACGCGTTCGGCGGATCGGCGAGGATTTCGCGGGCGTGCTGCCGCGGGCGCACGCGGCGCTGCGGTCTGATGGATGGAAGCCTCTGTCGCCGAGCGGGATTCGGTGTCTCGGTGAGGTCGTGATGGACGAGGTAGCGCTGTCAGGTATGACGCTGACAGCGCCACCACCGAGGCTGGAGCGCTCGGTGCAATCTTGCGAGGCCGCGGCCGACGAGTTGTCGGCGCTCGGTGTGGGACAGGCTCACGCCGACCCCGAACCTCTGCGGGTCAGGGCGATACGTCACCGGCGAATCGGACGACTGCCGTACGAACAGGTGACGTTCGAACACGATCCGTTGCTGCCGCGGTCACTGGCCGCCGAAGACCTTGGGGGGCCGGCCACCGCCGCCGTCCACCTGTGCCGCCAAGGTGACGCCCGCAGGCCTTGGCTGGTGTGGGTGCATGGAGCGGGTCAGGGTCAACCGATCGATCTGCTCTTCTCCCGTGTGCGACGCCTCCAGGACGCACTCGGGTTCAACGTCGCGCTGCCGGTGCAGCCGGGCCACGGTGTGCGGCGCAAGAAGTGGCCGACGTATCCGAATATGGACCCACTTGCCAACGTCGCAGGCATGATGCGCGCCGTGTCCGAGGTGCGTGCGGTCGTGAGGTGGCTGCGTCCGCAGGCCAGCGCGATCGCCGTTTCTGGTGTCTCGCTGGGCAGTCCTGTAGCGGGCCTGGTTGCCCAC
Organism: uncultured Actinomycetota bacterium; assembly: GCA_963835075.1. Taxonomy (GTDB): domain Bacteria; phylum Actinomycetota; class Actinomycetes; order Mycobacteriales; family Mycobacteriaceae; genus Mycobacterium. The sequence continues at coordinate 153,133 of CAWIEE010000020.1, forward strand.
CTCGAAAAGGTCGACGCGGTTGCGATCTATACACCGATCTTCGGGCTCAATGCGATGATCGCAGCCCACCTCGGCCGGTGGGGCCCATCGGTGCGGGACACCATCGAGCTGTTGCGGTCAGACACTGTGGCCCAAGTGATGTCGGCCATCGATTACCACTCCGTCGAGCCGTCGCCGCCGCCAGGCCGCCGATTGATCGTGGGTGCGTGGCACGACCGGATGGCATTCCGCGAGCCCGCAGTCGCGCTCCACGAGCGATGGGGCGGCCAGTTGTACTGGCACCAGGGAAGCCATGTGGGACATCTGTTCGCCGGCGGCGTGCAGGCCGCGTCGGAACGGTTCCTCGGCGGTGTCAGTCAGCAGCCGAGCCGTAATCGTCGATGATCCGTGCTCGGATTTTCGTCAGCTCCCGTCCGAGGTCGGACTGGTCGGGCAGCGCCGTCCACCAGAAGGCGATGCCGAAGACCGCTGTGGTGATGTCAGTGACGGCTCTGGCGACGTCGATACCGGAGCGCACCGAACCGTCGCGGATGCCTTTTCGCAGGCCCTTCTCGACTTTCGCGGCGCCACTCTTCAGCTGATCCCTTACCCGATCACGCAAGGGTGATGTGGTCTTCACTGCCTCGAAGGTGGCGACGAACATCGCTAGAAGCAGTTCACGGTCCTCTGCGTAGATCTCCTCGATCCGGTCGAAGTGGGCGAGAACTTGCTGCATACCGCTGGTCTTCGGGTCGGGATCGGGGTTGAGACGCCTCACGTACTCGTGAAGGAAGGCCTCGAGGATTACGTCCTTGCTGCCGAACCTGGCGTGGACCATGGCTCGGCTGTAGCCGGCCCGTCGACCGATCTCGGCAGCAGTCGTTGCCTCCCAGCCCTTCTCGACGATCAGCGCTGCGGCAGCTTGGAGCAACCGCCGGTTGGAGGTCTCGACGCGCTCGTGTTGCGTCAACCTTCGGGCTGGAGAAGGCACCCTTGCATATTAGACGCTCGACAACTAACTTAATTGTTCTGCGTCAAATTTCTTCTCGGGAGGGTCGATGGTGACTTCGGGGACGGCGGCCGTGCCGTCGACAATCGACGACGTCACCCCGCAGTGGCTGTCGGGCGTGCTTGGCGGCGCGACGGTCACAGATGTCCGGGCCGAGCGGATCGCCGAGGACACCGGGTTCTCGGCGTTGCTGTACCGGCTCCACCTTGTCGGCGATGGCGTGCCGTCGAGTGTGATCGTCAAGCTGCCCGCCCAGTCAGAGGCACGCGGAGCCATGGAGTTGCTGGGCGGCTACCAGCGTGAGTTGTCGTTCTATCGGAACGTTGCCGGACGAGCGCCGATGCAAACGCCGCGTGTCTACGCCGCGCGCATGATCGACGGTTCGGCCGACTTCGCCCTGGTGCTCGAGGACCTAGGCGACTGGGACAACGCCGACCATCTTGCCGGGCTGTCGCTCGATCGCGCGAGGATCTGCATCGAGCAACTCGCGGGTTTGCACGCGTGGTCGACTGAGGGCAGGAATGCAATTGTGCTGGATGCATTCCCAAGTATCGACACCCCGATCGCGCGCGAACTGCTGCTGCCGGCGTTCGCACCGGGCTGGCAGGTTTACCGCAACAGCTGCGCTGCCTCGGTTCCGGCAAGCGTTGCACAGTTCGCGGAACGTTTCGCTGAACGAGCGGTGACGGCCCTGCCCGTGCTGACCGAACGCGACATGCTGCTGCATGGCGACATCAGGGCGGACAACCTGTTCTTTGACGGCGACAGGATGAAGGTGGTCGACTTCCAGTTCGCCGCTCGCGGCTGCGGCGCGGCCGACATCGCCTACCTCGTCACTCAGGGCCTGCCAGCCGAGGAACGCGAAGGTCACGATGAAGTCTTGGTGCGGGAATACCTCGATCACCTTGCCGCTCAGGGCGTCACCGACTACGGGTACGACGACGCGTGGCGGCACTACAGATTCGCGGCCGTCTATCTGATGCTGCTACCCGTCATCGCGCTCAACGGCTGGGATGCGCTGCCCGAGCGATCACGTCAGCTCTGCCTCACACTCACCGACCGCGCCGTCGCCGCCGTCACCGCCATCGACGCACTGGAGGTCTTTGCATGACGCGTTCGGCGCGTGAAGTTGTTGAGCAGTACAACCTGGTGGTCTGGAACGAACGCAATTTCGCGCTCGCCGATGAGTTGATGGGCGAGACGGTGATCCGCCACGACGTGGGGGAGGCCACGACTCTCACCCACGAGCAGGCGGTCCAACGAGTAGTCGACCACTGGGAGATGTTCGACACGATCCGCTTCGACCTCAACCTGGTGGTGGCTGGCGACGACGGCGAACACGTGGCGATCGTCTATCAGTCGCCGATGACGTTGAAGGACGGCACGAAGACCGACGTCGGCAGCATGGAGATCTTCCGCGTGGTCGACGGCACGATCACCGAAGTCTGGAATTGCGGCTACAAGCAAGGGGTTTGGCAGTGACTGATCGGGTGTTGGAAGAGCTCGGCTACTACCTGCTTGCCGGCGCGGGCGGGGAAGGTCCCGCGACGCTGATGGACGAGGCTCGTCGCGGGGAGGAACTGGGCTTCGGCACCGCGTTCATCTCTGAGCGCTGGAACGTGAAGGAGGCGTCGTCCCTTGCCGGCGCCGCGTGCGCGGTCACCAATCGGATGCAGATCGCCACCGCTGCAACCAATCACAACACCCGCCACCCGCTGATCACCGGCTCCTGGGCGACGACCATGCACCGGCTGTCCGGCGGACGGTTCACCCTCGGCATCGGTCGCGGAGTCGCGGCCATGTACGCCGCTTTCGGCGTGCCGTCGGTGACCACCGCCCAGATGGAGGACTTCGCTCAAGTCATGCGTCGGCTCTGGAACGGCGAGGTGATCTTCAACCACGACGGGCCGATGGGCAACTATCAGGTTCTGTTCTTGGATCCAGACTTTCGCGACGACATCCGGTTGGCGCTCGTGGCATTTGGGCCCAACACTCTCGCGTTGGGCGGCCGGGCGTTCGACGACGTCATCCTGCACACCTACTTCACACCGGAGACGCTGCAGCGCTGCGTCAAGACCGTGAAAGATGCCGCGGAGCACGCTGGCCGCGACCCGGACAGTGTGCGGGTGTGGTCGTGCTTCGCAACGGTCGGCGACCACCTACCCGAGGAATTGCGGCTCAAGAAGACCGTCGCCCGGCTGGCGACCTACCTCCAGGGTTACGGCGATCTGATGGTGACAACAAACGGCTGGGATCCCGCTGTACTGCAACGCTTTCGGGAGGATGCAGTCGTCACGTCGATTCCTGGCGGGATCGATCACAAGGCGTCACCCGACCAGATCGAGCACATCGCCACCCTGATCCCCGACGAATGGCTCGAGCCCTCGGCCACCGGATCGGCCCAACAGTGTGTGGATCGCATCCGCAAGGAGTTCGAGTACGGAGCCGATGCGTTGATCATGCACGGCGCGACCGCCGACGAGCTCGAACCGATCGTCACGGCCTATCGCGAACAGACGTGATTTCGGCGCGCCAATCCACGCTGAGCGACGGTATGCGCGCCGAAATCGCCACCTCAGGGTGTGATGACGGTGCGGTACACCGGTTCTGCCGCGACCTGCCTGCTGTAGATTCCGCGTTGCAGGGCGCTCAGTAGCGCGCTGCGCGTCTCCTCCGGATGGATCAGGTCGTCGAAGCCGAGGCCGCCCGCTGACCGGAACGACGCTTCCACCTCAGCTTTGCGTAGCTTGGCTTCCACATCCTCCGCGGCGTGGGAGGCCTTGCTCAGCGCTGCGGCGCTCATTGCGCCCATCGTCGCGCCGGGGTAGGCGAATGTTGCGCTCTGGTTGTCGAATCCGAGAAGCGACATGACCATCGATCCGAATCCGTATGCCTTGCGCAGCGTCACGTGCAGCTTGAGTGTGGTGGCCGATGTCTGTGCGGCGAACATCCGTGCCCCGCTGCGCAACACACCGCTCTTCTCCGACCGGCTGCCGGGCAACATGCCGGGGTTGTCGGCAAGGAAGACGATCGGAAGGTGAAACGAGTCGGCAACCGTGATGAAGTGTGCAGCCTTGTCGGCGGCGTTGGCGTCGATCGATCCCGCGATTACCTTGGGTTGATTCGCGACGACAGCGACGGGATGGCCGCCGAGATGTGCTAGCGCGCAGATGATTGCGGGGCCAAACTTCGGTTGCACCTCGAACCAGTCCGAGGTATCGAAGACGACGTCGAGCACGGCGCGCATGTCGTAGACCCGGCGATTGCCCCGGGGCACGATGTCGAGCAGTTCGGGGGTCGGTCGCGGCTCGGTGGCTTCGTTGGCGGGCAAGCTGGATGGATATGACCACGCGCTCGCCGGGAAGTACGACAGGTACTTACGGATGTCGTAGAGCACCCCTTCGTCGTCCTCGGCGAGGTTGTGGATGACCCCGCTGGCCAAAGCGACGCTGGGCCCACCGAGGTCCTCCTTCGAAATCTCTTCGCCCGTCGACTCTTTCACGACCGGGGGACCCGCCGTGAAGATCGCACCATGGCGGCTCATGATGGTCCAATCGCACACGGGTGCAACGAGCGCGCCGTGGCCTGCCGAGGGACCGAGCAACCCGGCCACCGTTGGCACCTTGCCGGAGCACCGCGCCTGCGCGAGCAGATCGGTGGGAGTGCGGCCGTAATGCTCACCGCTAGGCCGGAAGCCGGCGCCCTCGAGAAGCATCACGAGCGGGATTCGGTCGCGCAGCGCCAGCTCGGCCAGGCGGTAGCGCTTGGCATTGCCGCCAGGGCCGATGCTGCCTGCCAGCGTGGTGAAATCCTCGGCGCCGACCATGACCGGTGTCCCGTTTATGTGTCCTGAGCCTGCGACGATCCCGTCCGCTGCGATGTCGCCGCCGACGAGGGTGCCGAACTCACTGAACGAGCCCTTGTCGAGCAAGTACTCGAGGCGCGCGCGGGCATCGAGCTTGCCCTTCCCGCGGTGCTTGACCAGCCGTTCGGGACCGCCCATTGCCCGGGAACGCTCACGCCGAAGATCGAGGTCTGCGAGCGTTTCCGTCCAGCCCTGCTCGTCCGTCATCCGCACTTCCCGTCGTCCCTAGGCGATCGTCGCACCGGCATGTTCACGTTGACCATACTGAATTGCTTACTGTAGCGTCATCACTTATGAGCGACGGCGCCGGCCTCAAGGTCGACCGGGCCGTTTCCAGCCAACTTGCCCACATCGCCAAGGCCGCAGGCACGCTGGAGCGACGGGGCTACGACTGCTGCTGGACCGCCGAAATCAATCACGACCCGTTCCTTCCGCTGGTGCTCGCCGCTGAGCACACCGCAAGGATCGAACTGGGCACCAGCATCGCGGTGGCCTTCGCGCGCAACCCGATGACCATCGCCAACGTCGGCTGGGACCTACAGGCGTACACGCAGGGCCGCTTCCTGCTCGGCCTCGGCTCGCAGGTACAGGCGCACATCGAGAAGCGGTTCAGCATGCCGTGGAGCCACCCGGTGCGGCGCATGCGTGAGTTCGTCCTGGCGCTGCACGAGATCTGGTCGTGTTGGCGCGACGGCACCAAATTGAGCTTCGAGGGCGAGTTCTACACGCACAAGTTGATGACGCCGATGTTCACTCCCGACCCGCAGCCGTACGCCTTTCCGAAGATATTCGTCGCCGCTGTCGGCGAAGCGATGACCGAGATGTGCGGCGAGGTCGCCGACGGCATGCTTGCCCATGCGTTCACCACCAAACGCTATTTCGAGGAAGTCACAACGCCTGCGTTGATGCGCGGTATGCAGCGCTCTGGTCGGCGGCGAAGCGAGTTCCAGCTCTCCGCTCCGGTCTTCGTCGTCACCGGAAATGACGAATCCGAGTTGGCGGCAGGTGCCGTCGGCACCCGCAAGCAGATCGCCTTCTACGGATCAACTCCCGCGTACCGCAAGGTTCTCGAGTTGCACGGCTGGGGAGATCTGCACACCGAACTGCACCGGCTGAGTCGGGAGGGGGAGTGGGACGTGATGGGCTCGCTCATCGACGACGAGGTCCTGGAGACGTTCGCGGTCGTCGCACCCCTCGACGACGTGGCAGCCAAGATCCGGGATCGATGTGACGGGGTGATCGATCGCGTCCTTGTGGGTTTCCCCCCCGCTGTTCCGGAGGACACCGTCGCCGCCGTGCTGCAGGAGCTGCGCGGCCAACCAGTGAGGAGCCGCCCGTGACCGCGCCGACGATGGACGAGGCGGCCAGGGTGTTCGCCGACCCACTGGCCTACGCTGACGAGGCGAAACTGCATGCGGCCCTCAGGCACCTACGGGCCCACGCCCCCGTGTCGCGGGTCGACGTGCCGTCGTACCGGCCGTTCTGGGCCATCACCAAGCACGCCGACATCATGGCGATCGAGCGCGACAACACGCTGTTCACCAACTCGCCACGACCGGTGCTGATGACAGAGGAGGCCGACGAGCAACAGGCGGCCGTTGGCATCAACACGCTGATCCACATGGACGACCCGCAACACCGCGTCGTGCGGGCCATCGGTGCCGACTGGTTCCGCCCGAAAGCCATGCGGGCGTTAAAGGTTCGCGTCGACGAACTCGCCAAGCGATTCGTCGACAACATGATGGAGGCTGGTGGTCAGTGCGACTTCGTCCAAGAGGTCGCGGTGAACTATCCGCTCTACGTCATCATGTCGATGCTCGGCCTTCCCGAACACGATTTCCCGCTGATGCTCAAGTACACCCAGGAGATGTTCGGCAACGACGACCCCGAACTGCAGCGCGGCACCACAAAGCAGGAGCAGATGATGGCGCTGCTCGAAATGTTCCAGTACTTCACCGCGGTCACGGCCTCCCGCAGGGAAAAGCCGACCGAGGACCTTGCTTCGGCCATCGCCAACTCCACGATCGATGGTGAGCCGCTATCGGATATCGAGACGGTGTCGTACTACTCCATCATCGCCGCCGCAGGCCACGACACCACCAGTGCCGATGATCTCGGGAGGGTTGCACGCACTTGTCGAACACCCAGATGAGCTTGTGCGCCTTCGTGATAACCCGTCGCTGATGTCGTTGGCTACCGAGGAGATGATCCGCTGGGTCACGCCGGTGAAGGAGTTCATGCGCACCGCGCGGCAGGCCACCGCTATTCGTGGCGTGCCGATTGCCGCAGGGGATTCGGTGCTGTTGTCCTACGCGTCGGCCAACCGCGATGAGGACATCTTCGACGATCCGTTCCGGTTCGACGTCGGCCGCGATCCCAACAGACACAACGCGTTCGGCTACGGCGTGCATTTCTGCCTTGGCGCTGCGCTGGCCCGGATGGAGGTCAACAGCTTCTTCTCCGAGCTGGTGCCGCGGCTGGAGTCGATCGAACTAACCGGCGACCCCCAACACATCGCGACAATCTTCGTCGGCGGCCTCAAGCACCTGCCGATCCGCTACTCGCTCAAGTGAATTGACCCGGTAGGACGGCCGCCCCAACGCAATCGAGGCGGCCGTCCGGTCGTCAGGTCAGATCGGCAGCGGAATCCAGATCCCAAAGAAGTAGAAACCCCACTGGTTATAGCCCTGGTCCCACACCGGTTGCTCTTGGAAGCCCCAGTAGTTGATTGGCGGCGGGGGCGGACCCCACGCGTCCGGCAGCGGTCCGTCCCATGGCGGCGGCGGCGGTGCGCCCCAACCCCAAGGCGGCAGATCACCGCCCCAAGGAGCGTCGTGGAAGCGACCGCGCCAGTCGTTGTCGCCTGGGTTCCACGGCGGTCGCCAATCGTGGTTGTCGGGCCCGCGGAAGTCTGGGCCGCCGGGTCCGCGGAAGTCGGGACCGCCTGGTCCGCGGAAGTCGGGACCGCCTGGTCCGCGGAAGTCGCCGGGAGGGCCGCCGGGACCGCCTGGTCCGCGGAAGTCGGGACCGCCGGGTCCCCCCGGCCCATCGGGCCCGCGGAAGTCCCTGGGTGGACCGTCGGGTCCGCCTTGTCCGCGGAAGTCATTGTTCTGCGCCCCGTCGGGTCCGCGCTGGGGCGGGCCCTCGGGTCCGCGTGGCGGCGGCGGTCCGCCCGGACCACCGGGGCCACACTGCACGCCCGGCGCCGGGATGCACGGTGCCGCGTTGGCAACGCCTGAAGGCAGACTGATGCCCGCCGCTCCGAGAGCGCAGCCGATCGCCGCTCCGGCAACCACTAACTTGAGTTTCATAACCTGGCCTTTCGCGCGTCGATAGACGCCCCAACCCAAAGGCGAGGTTAGGTAGGCAATCTAAGAATGAGCTATGTCGTTGCTATCAACGTGCTGTACGGCTGGCAAATAGCGCTGTTCCTGTTTAATTAACAAGCCGGTCAACAGAATTCAACGCGGGGCGTTGGACCTGTCCAGCTGTGCCTGCAGCGTGTTGGCCCCGAGGCTCGAGTCCTTCTTGTGGTGGGAGCGCGCCTGGATGGAGACGTCATGGCCTGCTGCGGCCTTGCGCAGGGCACCGATGGTGGCTTGTTCGCGGGTGATGTGAGTGAACGGGTCGAAGTGGTACCAGCGCATGGCGTTTTCGAAGGTCATCTTATTGACCTCGTCATCGGGCACGTCGTTCTTGGTCAGCACTTCGTGCAGCTGTTCGGGAGCCCCTGGCCACATCGAGTCGCTGTGTGGGTAGTCGGCCTCCCAGCAGATGTTGTCGATGCCGATGTCGTTACGCAGTTTGACCCCGACCTGATCGGAGATGAAGCAGGTCAGGAAGTGCTCGCGGAACACCTCCGAGGGCTTCTTGCCTTTGAAGTCCTGTCCCGTCCAGGTGGAATGCATTTCATAGGTGCGGTCCGCGCGCTCCAGGAAGTAAGGGATCCAGCCTGTGCCGCCCTCGGACAGGGCGATCTTGAGGTCGGGATATTTCTTGATCGGCTTAGACCACAACAGGTCCGCGGCGGCCTGCACGATGTTCATCGGTTGCAGCGTGATCATCACGTCCATCGGCGCATCCGGGGCGGTGATCGCAAGCTTCCCCGACGACCCGATGTGCACGTTCATCACGGTGTCGGTGTCGACCAACGCTTCCCACAGCGGCGTCCAGTGGTCGTCGTGGAAGCTCGGATAGCCCATGGCGGCGGGGTTCTCGGTGAAGGTCAAGGCGTGCACGCCGCGCTCGGCGTTGCGTCGCACCTCTTTGGCGCATTCCTCGGCATCCCAAATCACCGGCAGGCACATCGGGATGAACCGTGCTGGGTAGGCGGCGCACCACTCCTCGACGTGCCAGTCGTTGTACGCCTGCAACAACGCCAACGAGAACTCGGGATCCTCCGTGACGAACAACCGGCCCGCGAATCCGGGGAATGACGGGAAGCAGATTGAGCCAAGGATTCCGCCGGCGTTCATGTCCTTGACGCGCTCGTCGACGTCGTAACACCCTGGGCGGATCTCATCAAGGCCTGTCGGTTCCAGGCCATACTCCTCTTTAGGCCGGCCCGCGACGGCGTTCAACGCGACGTTGGGGATCACCACATCGCGGAACTGCCAAGTGTCCGACCCGTCCGGGTTGTGCACCAAGCGCGGCGCCTCATCCAGATACTTCTGCTGCAGGTGATTGCGAAACATGTCCGGTGGCTCGACGATGTGATCGTCAACGCTGATCAGGATCATGTCGTCCTTGTTCATGCCCATTTCCTCTCAACTGCCTTACCGTATGACCAACAGTTTAGCGCGCGGATAATTGCGGGCGTGCTGGCGTGACCCGACCGTATGCCGATTTCTGCGTCACGGTCGTTGATCCGGTCGAATCGCAGCCCTGGTGCAGAAGTCGCCGCGGATACAAACGGGCGTCAGCAGCAGCGAGGGTTGGGATTGGAGTCCGTTGCGGCGTGGCGCATCCGCCAATACTCGCGCTCGGACACGACCTCCTCTCCAGGATGGAAGTGCCCGCGATGTTCGACGTAGCGCCGATAATGATTGTCGCCCATTAATGTGCCCCAGTACCAACCGATTTGGCGTGCGATTTTGGCAGCGCGTCCCATTGCTTTTGCACCTCCCGCTCTGCATGCGTCGGTATCAGGCCGGACGGAGCGAAGATGCGCGACGGCACCGGCTCGTCCTCGGTCAGTGGCTTTCCGCCGCCGCGGATCGCCCGGAGTGCCACAATCACGCCCGCCACGAACACGACGACGACGAGCGACGCGAACACGATTGACAACGTGCCCTGAATGAACGTGTTGCGGATGATCTTGTCGACATCAGCGGGGGTCTTCGCAGTGAGGCAGGCCTTTCCCGCTTCCTTGGCGGCCTGGCAGATGCTGTGTTGCTTCCAGTAGCCCAGCTTCGGGTCCGCAGAAAAGATCTTCTGCCACGATGCGGTCAATGTGACCGTGAGATCCCAGAACAACGGAATCGCCGGTATCCACGCCCATTTCAGCAATCCACGTTTGATCACCACGACGGTGACCACCGTCAGTGCGATTGCAGCGAGCAGCTGGTTGGCGATACCGAACAACGGGAACAGTGTGTTGATGCCACCGAGCGGATCGGTGACACCCATGAGCAGGATGCTGCCCCATGCCGCGACGACGATCACGCTGCATATCCACGCCCCGACCCGCCAGCTCGGATTCTGCAGTTTCTTGAGCGGTCCACCGAGATTGCCGAGGCCGTCGGAGAGCATGAACCGCGCGACACGTGTTCCCGCATCGACGGTGGTGAGGATGAACAATGCCTCGAACATGATCGCGAAGTGATACCAGAACGCCTTCAGCCCTGTGCCGCCAAACACTTGGTGCAGCACCTCCGACATGCCGAACGCCAGCGTCGGCGCGCCGCCAGTGCGCGACACGATTGACTTCTCTCCCACGCCTTCCGCTGCCTGGGTTATCTCTGCACCGGTGATCGGAGCGCCAGACACGCCGAGCTGGTTGACGTAGTTGGCGGCAGTCTGCGCTGTGGAACCGGTTTGCGCCGCAGGGGCGTTCATCACGAAGTACAGGTGTTGGTTGATAATGGCCGCGGTGATCAACGCCATGATCGCGACGAACGACTCGGTGAGCATGCCACCGTATCCGATCAGCCGCATCTGACTTTCCTTCTCGAGCAGCTTCGGGGTAGTGCCTGACGAGATCAACGAGTGAAAGCCCGACAACGCGCCGCACGCGATCGTGATGAACAGGAAGGGGAACAGCGAGCCTGCGAACACCGGGCCGGTGCCCTTCGTGGCGAACTGCGAGACGGCAGGTGCTTCCATGATCGGGCGGGCCACCAGGATGCCGATCGCCAACAGGGCGATGGTGCCGACCTTCATGAACGTCGACAGGTAGTCGCGCGGGGCAAGTAGGAGCCATACCGGCAACACCGACGCCGCAAAGCCGTAGATGATGATGCACCATGACAACGCCACCTTAGACAAGGTGAACCAGTCAGCGCCCCAGGATGTTTCGGCAACCCAGCCGCCGGAAATGACCGCCAGCAACAGCAGTACAACGCCGATCAGCGACACCTCCGACACCCGACCGGGACGCAGGAACCGCAAGTAGATGCCCATGAAGATCGCGATGGGAATCGTCATCGCGATCGAGAACACGCCCCACGGGCTCTCGGCGAGGGCGCCGACCACAACAAGCGCGAGCACCGCGAGCAGGATCACCATGATGACGAGCACGCCGATGATGGCGGCGGCGCCACCGATCGCCCCGAGCTCGTCGCGGGCCATCTGCCCGAGAGAGCGGCCGCGTCGTCGAACTGAGATCGACAACACCAGGTAGTCCTGCACACAGCCGGCGAACACCGCGCCGATGATGATCCAGATGGTTCCCGGCAGATACCCCATCTGCATCGCCAGGACCGGACCAACCAGCGGACCGGCGCCGGCAATTGCCGCAAAGTGATGGCCGTACAGCACCCGTCGATCGGTCGGCATGTAGTCGGTGGCGTTCTCGAAAAGCTCAGCGGGGGTGGCGGTGTCGTCGCGCGGACGCACGATCTTCATCTCGATCAGCCGCGCGTAGAAGCGGAAGCCGATGACGTACGTACAGATTGCCGCGATGACGAACCACACCGCGTTGACCGTCTCCCCGCGGAAGAACGCGATGATCGCCCATGCGATCGCGCCGAGCAGCGCGATGACTCCGAAGACAATCTTGTGTCTTGTTGTGATGGGTGATCGGTCGATGATCGCTACCGGCGGCAGGTCCTTATCGGTGCGGATGTAGGTGATATCGCTGTCCTGCTCCTCGATGCGGTCCGATGGTGCGGCGGTGGGTGTAGCCACGGTCTCTCCCTGGTCATCGCGTTTCCTGTCAGGTGACTGAATCCTTCCACCGTAGAAAACGGTGTTGGGGCGATTCGGGGTATCGGTTCGGTTATGAACCCCGCTCGTACAGCTCGCGCACCGTGTCGATGGTGTCTGCCTCAGCTGGGCTTTTGTCGTCGCGGTACCGCAGTACGCGCGCAAATCGCAGTGCCATCGCGCCGGGGTAGCGCGACGACCCCTGCACTCCGTCGAAGGCGATCTCGACCACCTGCTCAGGCCGCAGTTTGACGACCCAGCCGTCCGTGGGGCCGTCCGCCAACTCCATGAACCGCGTGGTCTGCCACGCCAGCATCGCGTCCGTCATCCCCTTGAATGTCTTGCCCAGCATGACGAAACCGCCCGTCGCCGGATCGCGGGCACCGAGGTGGATGTTGGACAACTTGCCGGTACGCCTGCCCGATCCCCATTCGACGCCGAGGACGACGAGGTCCAGGGTGTGCACCGGTTTGACCTTCAACCACCCCGCGCCGCGACGACCGGCCTCGTACGGCGCGGTCAGCGACTTCGCCATCACTCCTTCGTGACCGGCATGGAGTGTGACGTCGAGAAACCGCTGTGCGGCGTCGGCGTCGTCGGTGATCAGGCGATCGACGCGATGGGCTTTGGGGACGATGGCGTCTAGGGCGGCGACGCGCTCGGTGGTTGGCCGGTCCAGCAGGTCTTCGCCGTCGAGATGCAACAGGTCGAACACGAACACCGACAGCGGCTGTGCTGTCCGTGCGGTTGCGATGTCCACACTGCGCCCGAACCGCGACGCGGTCACCTGGAAGCGATGCGGGCGCGCATCGCGACGCAGAGCGATCGCTTCGGCATCGGCGATCAGGTCCGTCACCGGCAGCGCCAACGCGGCCTCGACCACCTCCGGCAAGCGTTCAGTGACGTCGTCGAGGCTGCGGGTGTAGATCGAAACCGCATCTCCGGCGCGGTGGATCTGTACCCGGGCGCCATCGAGCTTGGCCTCGAAAACTGCTGTGCCGCCGAGGCGTTCGAGCGCTTCGCTGACACCGGTCGCGGTTTGGGCCAGCATCGGGCCCACTGGGCGTCGGACTCGGAGCGTGAATTGTTCCAGTGCCGCCTCGCCATCAGTGAGCGCGGCGGCCGCGACGGCAGGCAGGTCGCCGCCCAGCATCGCTGCGCGGCGCACCACCGGTGCAGCGACGTCCGCGGCCTTCGCCACCGCGTCTGCCATCACCCCGACAAGCGCGCCCTGGCGGAGTTCGCCGCCGAGCAGGCGGCGCAGAAACGTCTGCTCGGGCTCGGTGGCCGCCGCGAACAAACCGTTGACGAGGGCGGCGCGACGCGCCTGCGATCCCTTCCCGGCGACCTGGCCGATCTCGCTGAAGGCCACGTCGACCTCGGGTACGGTCAGCGACGGCTCAGCTGCCGGCGGGGGCAATGACCGCAGTGCCGCCCAGCCGACGCCGATCTGTCGTTGCGGTAGGTCGCCGGACAGCCAGGACACCACCACGGCGACCGGCTTCGGGTCGTCCTCGGCGCCTGCGCGGCGCAGCAGGTCGGCGATGAGGGCGATCTTGGCCAGCCGCGCGGAAGTCGCTCCAATCTCGGCCGACGCGTCCGCGACATCAAGGAGCTGCACGAGTCCAGCCTGGCACGGCCGTCAGACATCTCCGAGCAGGCCGGTGAGCACGGCCGCCTCGGTCCGCAGGGTGGCCGCGCGCTCGGTGTGGCCCACGGCGGTGAAGTCCCGCGCCGCGGTCAACCGTTCGTCGATCTCGCCTTGTAGTAGATAGCGGAGCTGCGCGTCGGACAGCTCACGCCGCGCCACCTCCGCGGTGCCGAGCCCGACGACCCCGCCGGCGATCGTCGCACTCAACGGGGCATCCACCCCCGCGTCGTCAGGGGTTTCGGCGTTATCGATCGCGCTTAGGGCCGAACGCAGCGCGGATACCCGCGTGGCATCCCGGTCCTTTCGGGCCGCGATCAGCGCGTCACGCAGCGTGGTTCGCCAGTGCTGTGCTGGGGTCATAGCACGCCAAAGTAGGCGCGAGCGACCGTGTTTGCACATGAATTTCCGGCGCGTCGACGTACAGAGACGGTTGGTCGCGGGGGCTATTTCACGGCGAAAGACACCGTGTGCCAGCCGGTGGCGCCGTCGGGCACTGGGTCGGCCTCGTCAGACGTCTGGACTGCACCGGTGTTGTCGGTGGCCCGAACCGCGATGGTGTGTGGTCCCGGCTGCGTGGCCTGCCAGTTGAAGCTCCACAGCCGCCACGTGTCGTTCGAGTAGCCGGTGCCGAGATCGGCGGGCTGCCAGTTGCCTTGTTTGCTCGGGCTGTCGATGCGGACCTCGACGGCGCGAACTCCGCGGTTCTGCGCCCACGCGACGCCGCCGAACGTCACGGGTCCTTGGGTGACCACCTGCCCGCTGCGGGGCACGTCAACGCGGGATTCTGTCTTGATCGGGCCGCGCGGAGACCAACCAAGCCGCGTCCAGTACGCCTCGGCACGATCGAATCGCGTCAACTCCAAGTCGACGACCCATTTGGTGGCCGACACGTAGCCGTAGAGGCCGGGGACCACGAGCCGGGCGGGATAGCCGTGCGGCGTCGGCAACGGCTCGCCGTTCATCCCGACCGCCAGCAGAGCGTTGCGGCCGTCGGTGAGGGCGCCGACGGGTGTGCCGGCGGTAAAGCCGTCGATCGACATTGACAGCACCATGTCGGCATCCGAATGTACGCCTGCTTCGGCCAGCAAGTCGCGTACTCGATAGCCAGTCCATTTCGCGTTCGAAATTAGATCGCCGCCAACGGGATTCGACACACACGTCAGGGTCACCAGCTTCTCGACGGCTTCGAATCGCTCCAGATCACCGAAGCGGTAGGTGGTCTCGCGGTCCACCATGCCGTGAATCTTCAGCTGCCAGTCCGATCGGCTCAGCTGTGGCACACTCAGCGCGGTGTCGATGCGGTAGAAGTCGGCGTTGCTGGTGATGAAGGACGGCAGCGCAACGCCTTTCGGCTGCACGGTCGGCGGCACCGGTGGGGTGCTGACGTCGACCGACGGCAACGTGAACGCCTCGCGATCACCAGAGACGGAGTGCAAGAGGCGAGACAGCACGACGCCACCCACGCCGCTGAGGGCTCCTGCGCCGAGAAAACCCAGAGTTACCAACGACAGTCGGCGGCCGCGGTCGGGGGAGTCGGGGTCCTCTGTCTGCTCCGGCGCGTTGACGAGCCGTCCGGAGGTGAGCAGCCGCAACACCGCGACGCCGCATGCCGTACCGACCATGGTGGGCACGATGTCGAACAGCGTCGCGCCGGCGCGCGAGAGGACAGCCGCGCATCCGGCGATCCCGGCAACGGCGATCGCGGCACTTCCCACCGGAACGCGGCGCGTCTCCCGGGTCGCAGTCAACGCGGCGATCACGGCAATCACCGCTAGCACGAGGACCGAGAGGAAAAGTTTGTCGGCCGTGCCAAAGGTCTGGATCGCCCACTCCTTGACCGGTCCTGGCGTCAGGTCGATGACCGCCGAGCCGATCGCGGTACGGGCGTCGGCTTGAGGCCCGAACGGGACTGCGAGAAGTTGGGTGACCCCGAGCGCGACCGCGGCCGCCGCGACGCCCGCGAGGGATCGAGCATCACGGGTGGGTGCGGCCATAACAAAAACGTACCTGCGGGCCGCAGGGCGAGGCCTTACGAAGTCGTGACGGCACCCGAAAGGCTTACCGGATGGGCGATGAGATATGTTGCTTGGCGGTCCGACCACAGTCTTGAAAGGGAGCTAGATGGAGATCGCGGGCAAGAAGGCAGTCGTCGTCGGTGGGGCATCGGGCTTTGGGAAGGCGACCGCCGAGTTGCTGGCCAAGCACGGCGCGAGTGTGGCGGTGCTGGACCGCCCGCAGTCGAAGGGCAAGGAAGTTGCCGACTCGATCGGTGGCGCTTTCTACGAGGTGGATGTCACCGATTTCGACGGCACCGAGAAGGTCCTGAAGGAGGCGATCGACGCCCTTGGCGGACTGCACATCATCGTGACGACAGCCGGCGGCGGCGTCGCCGAGCGCACCGTCAAGAAGGACGGTCCGCACAGCCTGGAGTCCTTCCGCCAGTGTGTCGACCTCAACCTCATCGGCACCTTCAACGTCAGCAGGCTGGCAGGCTGGCAGATGAGCCAGCAGGACCTCGTCGACGACGAGCAGGAGGAGCGCGGCGTCATCATCAACACCGCCTCGATCGCCGCGTTCGAGGGACAGATCGGGCAGGTGGCCTACACGGCGTCCAAGGCGGCGATCGCCGGGATGTGCCTCACTATGGCCCGCGACATGGGCAGCCTGGGTATCCGCGCGCTGGCCATCGCGCCGAGCCTGTTCGCCACCGGTCTGACCGAAGGCATACCCGACGAGTTCGCCAAGGCCCTCACGAAGGACGCCGCGTTCCCGAAGCGTCTCGGCCGCCCGGAGGAGTACGCCAAGCTCGTCCAGGCGATCGTCGAGAACCCGATGCTCAACGGCCAGTGCCTCCGACTCGATGCCGGCCAGCGTTTCGCACCCAAGTAGTTGTGATTTCGGCGCGCAAATCCACGCTGAGCGACGGCTAGCGCGCCGGAATCGCATACGCTTCGTGCGTGGCAACGGTCGCCGATCACGTCATCTCAGCCCTGCAACTCAGCGGTGTTCGCCGTGTCTACGGCCTCCCCGGCGACAGCCTCAACGGCTTCACCGACGCGATCCGGCGCTCCGGTGAAATCTCTTGGGAGCACGTACGTCACGAGGAGACGGCCGCGTTCGCGGCGGCAGCCGATGCCGCGCTGACCGGACAGCTTGCGGTCTGCGCAGGCAGCTGCGGCCCCGGCAACCTGCATCTGATCAACGGTCTCTACGACGCGCAGCGCAGCCGGGTTCCGGTGCTGGCGATCGCGGCTCACATCCCGCGCACGGAGATCGGGTCGGAGTACTTCCAGGAAACGCATCCACAGGAGCTGTTCCGGGAATGCAGTGTCTACCGCGAACTCGTCAGCACGCCGGAAATGTTGCCGCGGATCCTCGAGATGGCGATGCGGGCCGCAGTCGAGGAGAACGGGGTAGCCGTCGTCGTCATCCCCGGTGAGATTTTCCTGCAGCGCGCCGAAGACTCGGGATTCCTTGCGCGTCCGATCACACCGACTCGTTCTGTGGTGTGTCCCGACGATGAGTCGCTGCGCCGGGCGGCCGAAATCCTCAACAGCGCAGAGGCTGTCACGATTCTCGGCGGCGCCGGTGTCGAAGGCTCCCATGACGCATTGATCCAGGCGGCCGCGACGCTGGGCGCTCCGATCGTGCACGCGCTGCGTGGGAAGGAGTTCATCGAATACGACAACCCGTTCGACGTCGGCATGACCGGTCTTCTGGGCTTCGCCTCCGGCTACAAGGCGATCAAAGAGGCCGACGCGCTGCTGATGCTTGGCACCGACTTCCCCTACCAGCAGTTCTATCCCGACAATGCCAAGGTCGTTCAGGTCGACATCCGCGGCCGCAACCTCGGCCGTCGCACCCCGATCGATCTCGGACTCGTCGGCACCGTGAAAGACACCCTCGCCGCATTGCAGCCGCTACTGCGGGAGAAGAGTCAACGCGACCATCTCGATCGATCGCTGCGCCACTACCGCAAGACCCGCAAGACGCTCGACGAGCTGGCCGTCAATGATCGCGACCGCAGCCCGATCCGGCCGGAATACGTTGCGGGGCTTGCGGATCAACTGGCTGCCGATGACGCCGTCTTTACCGTCGACGTGGGCTCGCCGGTGGTGTGGGCGGCGCGGTACCTGAAGATGAACGGCCGCAGGCGGCTCGTCGGCTCGTTCAACCACGGCACCATGGCGTGTGCGCTGCCGCTCGCGATCGGCGCGCAGACGGCGTTTCGGGACCGGCAGGTGGTCGCGCTGGCCGGCGACGGCGGGCTCACGATGCTTTTCGGCGAACTGATCACGCTGATCCAGAGTCGGCTGCCGCTCAAGGTGATCGTGTTCAACAACTCGTCGCTGAACTTCGTCGAGCTGGAGATGAAGGCCGCGGGGATCGTCAACTTCGGCACCGACCTGGTAAACCCCAACTTTGCGGACGTCGCCACTGCGATGGGGATCTTCGGCCGCCGCGTCGAGCGGCCGTCCGACCTGCAGCAGGCACTGGTCGACGCGTTCGCCCACGACGGACCGGCGCTCGTCGACGTGGTGACCGCACGTCAGGAGCTGTCGATACCGCCGGCGATCACCGTCGAACAGGCCAAGGGCTTCTCGCTATACGCGATCCGGACCATCCTGGCGGGCCGCGGCGACGAGCTTCTCGACCTGATCACCACCAACGTCGCCCGCCGCATCCTGGATTGACAACCGGCAGCCCGGTAGTTACCGCCTTCGGCGCAATTCGAGCCATCTTTGATCTTGGCCGCTAATGTTTGCCCATGCGCATGAGAGTTTGGTCCCTTTTTGCTGTCGTTTTGCTGCTTGCGGCCTGCGGCGGTCCCAAGCCGCAAAGCCCCGAACAAGGTCGCCAAACCCGGTCCTCCGGATACCAGCAGCATCGAGATCCACGGCGACCCGTCTCAGGCGGTGAACAAACTTGCCATGCAGGCGATCGCCGACTTGCAGAAGTACTGGGGAGAGGAGTTCCCGAAGCTCTACGAGAAGGACTACGAACCGGTCAAGGGCGGGTTCTACGCCGTCATTCCATCCTCGGGTGATCTGCCGCCGTGCGCGGCTTCTGCAGATGACATCTCGGGCAACGCGTTCTACTGCGCGAAGGAGGACGTCGTCGCATGGGACGCCGAAGGCCTGCTGCCCAAATTACAAGAGAAATATGGGGATTTCGTCATTCCCGTAGTGCTGGCGCACGAATGGGGCCACGCCGTGCAGGGCCGGTCGAACTTCACCGCGCGCACGGTCACCAAGGAACTGCAGGCCGACTGCTTCGCGGGCGCGTGGTCGAAGCATGCGAAGGAGGACGGCGTCTTCCAGGTGACCGCCGCCGACTTGGACATCGCGCTGGCAGGCATCCTCGACCTGCGCGACACACCAGGGACGAGCAATATCGACCCGAACGCGCACGGCAGCGGGTTCGACCGGGTCAGCGCCTTCCAGGACGGGTTCGACAACGGACCGACCAAGTGCAAGGACTACCGCGACGACGACCCCATGGTGCTCGAGTTGCCATTCAACGACGCTCAGGACGCGGCGCAGGGCGGCGATGCTCCCTATGACTCGATCATCAACGGTGTGCCCTACGACCTGGAGGACTACTGGACGCACGTGTACCCGGAGGTGACCGACGGTAAGCAGTGGCAGCCGGTCAAGGGTCTCGAGCCGTTCGACCCGGACCACCCGCCGACGTGCGGTGGCCAGTCGGCACAAGGGTTCGCGCTGTTCTATTGCGTGCCAGACGATTACGTCGGCTGGGACAACGTTACGGCGATGCCGACGGTGTACAAGAAGGGCGGCGACTACGCGGTCGCCACGCTGCTGGCTACGCAGTTCGGGCTTGCGGCGCTCAGCCGGCTCGGCGACAACTCCGACGAGAAGACGTCGACGCTGCGCGGCGATTGTCTGGCCGGCGGATACACGGCCAGCGTCATCCTTTACAACCGTCCGGACACC
Organism: uncultured Actinomycetota bacterium; assembly: GCA_963835075.1. Lineage (GTDB taxonomy): Bacteria > Actinomycetota > Actinomycetes > Mycobacteriales > Mycobacteriaceae > Mycobacterium. The sequence goes on from CAWIEE010000020.1 coordinate 172,959, forward strand.
AGCACCTACCACATCTCGCCGGGAGATCTCGACGAAGGGATCAAGGCGCTGTTGGTCTTCCGCGGCGAGGGCGACGTGGAGCGCCAAGGCGCGGGCTGGGCACGGATCAAGGCCTTCCGTGAAGGCGTCATCAACGGGGCGCAGTCCTGCCTGGACTACCAGGACAAGTAACTCACGCCGGCCGGAAAAGGAGTACCTGCTTCTGACCGCGCGCAAGGGCTGATTACATGTCTGCATGCCCGATGACGCGCAGCAGCTTCCGACCCTGAGCGACTCCGACCAGATCGCCCTGCAGCGTTGGGTGCGCGAGCAGGGCCTCGGGTCGACGGTCACCGACGTCGAGCCGCTGACCGGCGGCACCCAGAACATCGTGGTGCGGGTACACATCGATGGCCGTCCGATGGTGTTGCGACGCCCCCCGCTTCACCCGCGGCCGACGAGCGACAAGACCATGCTTCGCGAGATCGCGGCGCTGCGCACGTTGGCCGGTACACCGGTGCCGCACCCAGGGTTCATCGCCGGGTGTGATGACCTCGACGTGCTGGGCGTGGTGTTTTACCTGATGGAGGAGATCGAGGGCTTCAACCCCGGAAGCGACATGGACGACGCGTATGTCCGCGACGCCGGTATGCGCCATCAAGTCGGGCTCTCGTACGCCGCCAGCCTGGCGCAGTTGGGAAACGTTGCGTGGGAGGGCAGCCCGCTCGCGGAGCTCAAGCGGCCGGGATCCTTTCTGGAGCGCCAGGTTCCGCAGTTTCTCAGGCTGCTTGAAAGCTATCGGCACGATCGTTATGAGCCCGAATCACTTGCGGTCGGCGAGCTGGCGGAGTGGTTGAACACCAACCGCCCATCGGACGGAGAGCCAGGAATCATGCACGGCGACCCGCATCTGAGCAACGTTCTGCTTCGCAGGGACAAGCCGGAGTTGGCGGCGTTCGTCGATTGGGAGATGTGCACTGTCGGCGACCCGCTACTGGACCTGGGTTGGGTGTTGATCTGTTGGCCATTGGAAACCAACACCATCACCGCGGGAGCGGAACTCGCTGCGCTCGGCGGGCTGGCGACCCGCCGTGAACTGCTCGATGCCTATGTGGCGGCGGGCGGTCGCGAAACATCAAGGCTGGACTGGTATCTCGCGATGGCGTGCTTCAAGCTCGGCATCGTGATCGAGGGCACGTGGTCGCGATATCCTGATCGGGCAGGCCAGCCGAGACGCCGGCGAGCGGCTGCATTCAAACGCACAGAATCTGATCGACCTGGGCACCCGAGTGGCCAAGGGCGACAGCCCCTTCAACTTGGCTTAGCCGTACGCATCGACACCGAGTTTGACCGCCAGCACCAGCCCGGCCACACCGATCACCACACGGATCGGTCTGGCGGGCGCATGGCGCACCACCACGGGACCGAGTCGCGATCCGATCAGGCATCCGGCACCGACAGCGATAACGGCAGGCCAGTTCACCGGTGCCACGATCGCAAAGATCAGCGCCGCAACGGCGTTCGCTACGCCGAGGATCACGTTCTTGCCGGCGTTAGCGTGCGCGAGCGTCGCTCCGCCGGTCCGCAACAGCATCGCGAGCAGTAGCACACCGGCCGCCGCGCCGAAGTAGCCGCCATAGATGCAGATCGCGAATATCGCTGCGACCTCCAACACCACCTTGACGGTATGTCGTTGGTGGTCAGCGACTCTCGCTTCCTGGCGGCTCGCACGCGGCAGCAGGATCGCGACGGAGGACAGGCCCAGCAGAATCGGGACAACCCGCTCGAATCCCTGCGCAGGCGTCGACAGCAGCAGTGCCGCGCCGACCGCACCGCCGACCGCGGCGGTGGGCGCGATTCGCTTGAGCCATGCGCCCTGGCCCGTGAGCTCGGGTCGCGATCCCAACACCGAACCGATTCCGTTGAACACCAATGCCACGGTGTTGGTGACGTTGGCCGTCACCGGCGGAAGCCCGACCAGCAGCAGCGCTGGGTAGGTGGCGACCGATGCGAGGCCCGCGATGCTGCCGGTGAGTCCGCCGAGCACGCCGGCAGCCGCGAGGAAGGCCCAGTTCATGGGCCGCCCACGTTACTTCTTGGTGCGCACCGGGGCGTCGACGGGGTCGGGCGCCGGCGAAGTATCGTGACGACGACGGCCGAAGGAGGTGCCATGACGATTTCCGTCGTCGATGCGGGCCCGCGCCAAGTCAGTCGGTCCGTCGAGGTGGCCGCCCCGGCCGCCGAACTGTTCGCTTATGTCGCCGATCCCCGTCGACACCAAGCGGTCGACGGTTCGGGCACAGTCGGTAAGAACATTAATGCTCCGGCGAAACTTGCTGCGGGAGACCGCTTCTCCACGAAGATGCGGATGTTGGGTCTGCCCTATCGGATCACCAGCACCGTCACCGCCGTGAAACCCGGAGCGCTGATCGAATGGCGTCACCCGTTCGGTCATCGCTGGCGATGGGAGTTCGACGAAATATCTGCAACGCTCACCAGGGTCACCGAGACGTTCGACTTCCGCCACGCGGGGCCGGTGAAGAACGCGCTGAAGTACTACACGCTCACGGGCTTCGTGAAGAGCAACGCTAGGGGGATCGAGGCCACACTGGCGAAACTGCGTGACCGCTACTCCCGCGACTGAGCCGCTTCACATCTGCATCGAGCTTGTCGTACCACCGCATCGCCCAGCGGGCGTCCCCAAGAGCGGTGTGGCGATGTGCTGCGGTCGGCGGCTTGACGCCACACTGCCGGACAGGCTCGCGACATCGGATGCCGGCTCTCGGCCCGCCGCGCGAATAGCGGCGATCGCCAGAGGGACCACATCGACCAGAGTCGTCATTCCACGCGGGTTTCATTCCGTGGCGAGCGAACATGTCGGCAAGGCATTCGGTGTCGAAGCGGGTGACCACGCCGACGATCGTGGCTCCGGCGGTCCACTGGTGGACCAGCCCGGCAGCATCGCCTGCCCGATAGACGCGGGGGATCAATAGCGGTCGATCCCGCGCCTGTGGGTGTCGGCGGTGAAACCCGCTGACTTTCAAGCCGACGGGATCGGCGTCCTCCAACTCCAGGTCGCGGACGTCCACGCACAACAGCAGTCGCGTCTGTCCGGTATCAGAGCGTTTGATTAGTGCGATCTCCCACGGCCTGCGAGCCTTGTGCAGGCCGGTGGTCTCCGTGTCGATGAAGATCAGCGGAGCGGTCACGCGAGACATCGTGACACCTCGCACCGAAATTGGTTTGCACCGCGTCCTGGACACGAACTACCATCGCGTTCGTGCCGAGGCGACTCGTAGTAGCAACCCGCAGCGGGGTCTGATCCAGACCGACCCCTCGCTGTGGGTCGTTGCTTCGTCGGTCACTTCCTCAAATTCGAGAAGACCGGCACATGACATTTCAATCCGCTACCACCGCAGCGCCGCTGCCGTTTGCGGCCCACATCAACGCCCCGATGCCCCGCGGTCTGCGCGACGCGGCCGACGCCATGTCCTTGGAGGCGTTTCACGACGAATATGCGTCCATCTCTGGGCCACTGCGGCTGGGGCAGTGGCAGTGCACTGACGCCGAGCGTCCGTCCACCCGGCTGGGGCCGCAGGCCCGCAACTTCCAGGCCACCCTTGCCGTCGGCGATCGCATCGGCACATCGTCGGCGAGTGGGTGCGGACCCGTCGCGGCATTGACCGCGATCCTGTATGACCGTGGCATCGCCGTCGAGATGACGGCGTTCCACCAGGTTCCGGCAGGCGAGCACACCGTGACGTTCGTCTGCGGCTGCGACGGCGTCCGGTCTCAGTGGGCGATGGGCTGGTCCGACGACCCCACGCAGTCAGCGCTGCGCGCTGTCATCGCCTGCGCGAACCGGCTGCTGACCGACGCCTGATTTCGCGGAATCGCGTCAGCGCAAGGGGCGCAGCACGATCGGCATGCCGTCAAGCGGTACAGGCATGCCGCCGTAGTCGTAGCGCGGCTTGTAGCCGGGGCGGACCAACTCAAGTCGGTACTTACGCAGCAGCCGATGCATGACGGTTTTGATCTCGAGCTGACCGAAAACCATGCCGATGCACTTGTGCGCGCCGCCGCCGAACGGCGCGAACGCGTAGCGGTGCTTCTTGTGCTCGTTTCGCGGCTCTGCGAAGCGGTCCGGATCGAACTTGTCCGGATTGGTCCACAGCTCTTGCAGGCGGTGGTTCAGCGACGGCCAGGTCACCACGTCGGTGCCCGCCGGGATGAAATAGCCGAGCAGGTCGGTGTCACGGACTGCCCGCCGGAAATTCATCGGCAGCGGGGTGACCATGCGCAGGGCTTCGTTGATCACCAGGTCATACGTTTCCAGCTTCTCGAGCGCCTCGATGTCGAGCGGACCGTCGCCTATGCGGGCCGACTCGTCGCGGCAACGGTCCTGCCATTCCGGGATTGGCGGCCAGGTGATAGGCCATCGTCGTCATCGTCGACGTCGACGTATCGTGGGCCGCCATCATCAGGAAGATCATGTGGGCCACGATGTCGGCGTCGGTGAACCGCTGGCCGTCCTCGTCCTCGGCTTGGCGCAGCACACTGAGCATGTCGGTGCTCTCGGAACCGCGCGTCTCGGTTAGTCGGGCGGCGAAATAATCCTCAAGCGTCTTGCGTGCCTGGATGCCACGCCACCAGGTCAGCGGCCGTACTGGCTTGCGCACGATCGCGTTGCCTGCGCGAGTGGTCGTTGTGAAGGCTTGGTTGATAGTGGTAACCAGTTCACGGTCGGTGCCGGGCTCATGGCCCATGAACACGACCGACGCGATGTCGAGGGTGAGTTCCTTCGGCTGCCGGATGGAACAGGAACCGTGAGTCGTTGTCCACCCAGTCATTGGCGACCACCTGGCTGGCCACCGAGTCGATGTGCTCGACGTAGCCCGACAGCCGGGTGCGGGTGAACGCCTCCTGCATGATCCGGCGGTGGAACATGTGCTCGTCGAAGTCGAGCAGCATCAGGCCGCGGTCGAAGAACGGCCCGATGACCGGATCCCAAGCCCGCTGCGAGAACTCCTTGTTGCGGTTGGAGAAGACGGCCTGCGTGGCGTCGGGGCCCAGTGCCATCACCGAGGACAGTGCCGGCGTGAGTATTGGTAGTGAATGGGGCCGTACTTGCGGTAGATCTCCACGGCGTACTCCGGCCCGGCGCGGAAGAACTCGATCATGTGGCCGATGATCGGCAACCCCGAATCACCCATCACCGGCTTGAGGCCGCTGCCCGCGGGCGGTTCAGCAAGCGGGAACTGCTTCCACTCGTGACTGCGCAGCCGCTTCTCGGCGACGCCCATGCCGGGGATCGTCACCGGCGTCGGCTTCATCCGCCGTTTCGCCTGGTCGAGCAGGTAATCCTTGGTGCTGATGGTCGGCATCTGGACGCTCCCCTGGAAATCGCGACGCTGTGGTGGATGTCACCTGACCTTCCATCCTGATATGGTGACTTGACGCGTGTCAAGTTTTGATCCCGCGAGTCGCGATGAAAAGGTCTACTGCCATGACGGCCCAACCTGCAGCACCGCAGCATCCGCCGCAGCCGCGGCGACCGCCAGCGCGAGGCGATCGTCACCGCGGTCCGCGAGCTGCTCCAGGAGCGGTCGTTCGCCGATCTGTCGGTCAGCACCATCAGCGAGCGGGCCGGCGTCGCCCGGTCAGGCTTCTACTTCTATTTCGACTCGAAGTACGCGGTGCTCGCGGTGATCCTCGCCGACGCTGGTGATCTGCTCGACAACCTGACCCATCATTTCGCGCCGCGCGAGCCGGGCGAGACGCCTGCCGCGTTCGCCAAGCGGATGGTCGGCAGCGCCGCCGCGGTGTACGCCAACGACGATCCGGTGATGAAGGCGTGCGCGGTGGCCCGAAATACCGATGCGCAGATCCGCGAGATGATGGACGACTTCTACGACGGCATCATCGACAAGTTGATCGCTCTTCTCGAGCAGGATGCCGACGCGCGCCCGATCTCCGACGACCTGCCTGCCCTGGTGCGGACGCTGTCTGCGGTGACGTCGTTCACGCTGACGCAGGACAGTGCGTTCGTGGGCCGCGGCGAGGACTCCGCCCGCGCCATCGACATCGTCGAGCGGCTGTGGCTGAGCGCGTTTTGGGGTGACCAGTAGCCGCGGCGGTAGTCGTCACCGCCATGGCGCAGGGGAGCGGCTTTTCCGGCAAACGTTGTTTTCTCACCGGGGCCGCCAGCGGCATCGGCCGCGCGACCGCGCTGAAGCTGGCTGCAGAGGGCGCCGAGCTATATCTCACCGACCGCGACGCCGAGGGTCTGGAGAAGACCGTCGCCGACGCACGAGCGCTCGGTGCGCAGGTGCCCGAACACCGCGTCCTTGATATCTCCGACTACGACGAGGTCGCCGCCTTCGCCGAACACATCCACGCCAGCCACCCGGCGATGGACGTGGTGATGAACATCGCCGGTGTGTCCGCGTGGGGCACGGTCGACCAGCTCACCCACAGCACTGGAAATCGATGGTTGATATCAACCTGATGGGGCCCATCCACGTCATCGAGACGTTCATCCCGCCGATGCTGGCCGCCCGCAACGGCGGGCACCTGGTCAACGTCTCGTCGGCCGCCGGCCTGGTGGCGCTGCCGTGGCATGCGGCCTACAGCGCAAGCAAATACGGACTGCGCGGAGTTGTCGGAGGTGCTGCGCTTCGACCTGGCCCGGTACCGCATCGGGGTGTCGGTGGTGGTGCCTGGCGCGGTGAAAACGCCACTGGTGCAGACGGTTCAGATCGCCGGCGTGGATCGCGAGGACCCCAACGTGAAGCGGTGGACGGACCGCTTCGGTGGGCATGCGGTGTCGCCCGAGCACGTCGCGGACAGGATCCTGCGCGGCGTGCGCCGTAACCGGTTCCTGGTCTACACGTCGCTGGATATCCGGGCGCTTTACTTGTTCAAGCGGACGGCGTGGTGGCCCTATAGCGTCGCGATGCGGCAAGTCAACGTGCTGTTCAGCCGAGCGTTGCGCCCTTCGTCGCGGACGCCCTAGTACCCACCTTCGGGAGGGTTGAGTTCCAGCCGGACGCCGAGCAGCCGGATTGGTCTTTCGAGTTCGAAGAGATCGAGCAGGTCCAGCGCTGTCTTGGTGATCGCCGTCGCCATCGACGCTCGGCGACGGCAGCTTGCGGATCTTGGTCCTGGTGTAGAACGTGTTGGTGCGTACGGTCACCGCTACCCGGGTGACGACGCGACCTTGGGCCACGATCTCGGTGAGCGTCTGTTGCGCGAGATCGACGACAGCGGAGTCGATTTCAGTGCGGTCGGTCAGGTCCTCAGCGAAGGTGATGACGTGGCTGCGCGAACGGGGCACCCATGGTTCGGACGGTGACGTTGCTGTCGCCGCCGCCCTTGGCCAGCAACAGAATCCACAGCCCTGTCGTCGGGCCGAAGGTAGACGTGAGCACCGTGGCATCGGTGGCGGCGAGGTCTGCGACGGTGGTAATGCCCATGCCTGCAAGCTTTTTGGCGGTCTTGGGGCCAACGCCCCACAAGGCGTCGACCTCGCGATCGCCCATCACGGCCATCCAGTTCTCGTCGGTGAGTTGATAAATGCCTGCCGGCTTGCCGAACCCGGTTGCGACCTTGGCGCGCTGCTTGTTGTCGCTGATGCCGACCGAACACGACAATTCCGTCCCGCCCGCGATGACTTCGCGGATCTGCTGTGCCAGCTCGACGGGGTCCTCGACATCGGCGCCCATGTACGCCTCGTCCCAGCCCCACACCTCGACGGGGTGACCGAAATCGCGCAGCAGGGACATCACCTCTTCGGAGGCTTCGTCATAGGCGGCCGTATCGAGGGGCAGGAACGTCGCATCCGGGCACTTGCGGGCCGCGGTGCGCAGCGGCATACCGGCGTGCACACCGAACTTGCGCGCAGGGTAGGACGCGCACGTGACGACCTTGCGCGGTTCGTTCGGGTCGCCGTTGCCGCCGACGATGATTGGTAGGCCTGCCAATTCGGGTCTGCGGCGCACTTCGACCGCGGCCTGGAACTGGTCGAGGTCGACGTGCAGGACCCACCCGGGGGTCATGTTCCGCAAAGCTTGCGCGCCACGCTTTCCCACGCGTCGCCGAGTTGCGCGAGCGTCTGTCCGCGCTCGGTCATCTGGAACTGGACGTAGTCGGCGTCGAGCAGCGCGAGCAAGGCGAACGCCTGGGCATCCAGTTCGCCGGTCGTGCCCGCCGCCTCCAGCAGCACTTTGATGTGCCGGTGGTGAAACATCACCGGGGCGATGAACCGCATCTGCGGGTCGCGGCCTGCGTCGGACAACAGCGCGTGGTGGGTATGAACGAACTGCGAGCCGGTCGCGCGCCGTACGCGAGCAGCCGCTTCAGCGGCGGGCGCTCCGGGGCCCAGGGGCGGCGGGCCGAACATCAGCGCCTGCTGCTCGGCCTTCTCGTCCTCGTCGAGCAGGACGAGCATCAGGCCCGCCCGGCTGCCGAAGCGGCGGAACAGTGTGCCCTTGCCCACGCCGGCGGCGATGGCGATGTCGTCGGTGGTGACGGCATCGGCGCCGCGCTCCGCAATCAGCCTGCGAGCGGCTTCGAGCAGTAAGGTGCGGTTACGTGCAGCGTCGCCCCGCTCTGGTGGCCTGGAATCGGTGACCGGCAGCTCGATCAGCCGATCGGAGACGCTCATCCTCGCAAGTTTAATTCAGACGGAACGAATCGGACCACGGTCCGGTTGACTCGTGCGAGGATCTTTTGGAGCGACCGAAGGGAACGTGAAATGTCGGATACTAAGGTGTTGGTGCTGGTGGGAAGCCTGCGCGCCGCGTCGATCAATCGTCAGCTGGCCGAACTCGCGGTCGAGACCGCACCGGAGGGCGTGAGCCTGCAGCTGTTCGACCGGCTGGGGGAGCTGCCTTTCTATAACGAGGACATCGACAACGACGACGTCGCCGAGCCGGTGGTGGCGCTGCGCGCCGCGGCCGCGAACGCCGACGCCGCGCTCGTCGTCACCCCCGAGTACAACGGGAGCATTCCTGGTGTGCTGAAGAACGCCATCGATTGGCTGTCGCGGCCCTTTGGGGACAGCGCGCTGAAGGATAAGCCTGCGGCCGTCGTAGGCGGATCATTCGGTCAGTACGGCGGCGTGTGGGCGCACGATGAGACCCGCAAGTCGTTCGGGATCGCGGGGCCGCGAATTGTGGACGACCTCAAGCTCTCGGTGCCGTTCAAATCGCTCGACGGTAAGCATCCGCGGGAGAACGCGGAGGTCACCGAGAACCTGCGCGACGTCGTCGGCAAGTTGGCCGCCGAAGTCGCCTAGCGCTTCACTTAAAGGCCGCCGGTCGGGTACATCGTGACCCGCCGGCGGCCTTAGTCGCTAAGCAGGTAGCGGCGGTAGGCGAAATCGGGTAGTGCACTACCCGCGACCGAGGGCGCCCCCACGCCGCAGCATTGGGGCATGTGCGCACAACGAGCGGTCGTCGGCCTCTTTCGTACGGTGTCATCGCTGCGCCCGTGCAGTTCAAGTCCCGCAGCGACGGAAGGGACCGCGGCTGCTATGAACGCGCCGCGGTCACCCGGCATGCGGGCCTGCGCCCTGACAAGACGCGCTGCTGAGTCGACGCCGAATACCCGGTCGATCGTGACCCATCGGGGGCTTTGCTGTTACGTCACCGTGACGGTTGGCGCCGCGTGGCATGTCGGTGCCCGGTGGTAGACCTGTCGTACACCGCGACACGCCCGAGAATGTGATGTGCGACACGCCGGAAGTGCCGGCGCGCGAACGCTTACGACCAGGGAATTTCAAGATTGTTATTCAGAACATCTGGTATCCCTTCGCAATGTCGGACACCAGGTGTAGTGTTCCGAGCACCGACAGACCCCCACGGTTCGGAGGTCGGCCGGAGGCCAGAAGTCCGGCGGCGTCGGGTCCCAGACCCCGCGGAAGACGGCCCCGGACGACAGGAATTTTGAGGGCCTCCGGGCCGCTGAACTTCAGCGAATAGCAGTACCCGACCAGTTGCCAGTCTCAGTTCGCAGAGGAGCCGTACCGCAGATGACCATCACCGTGTACACCAAGCCCGCATGCGTGCAGTGCAACGCCACCTACAAGGCGCTGGACAAGCAGGGCATCGCTTACGAGAAGGTTGACATCAGCCTGGACAGCGAGGCTCGTGACTATGTCATGGCGTTGGGTTACCTGCAGGCGCCCGTCGTCGTGGCGGGCAATGATCACTGGTCAGGGTTCCGGCCCGACCGGATCAAGGCGTTGGCCGGCGCGGTCGCGGTAACGGCGTAGATATAAGGGAACCTCGGAGCGCAGGAAGGAGTCGACGATGAGCAATCTTGTCTACTTCTCCAGCGTGTCGGAGAACACCCACCGCTTCGTCGAGAAGCTGGGAATACCCGCCACTCGGATTCCGCTGCACGGACGCATCGAGGTCGACGAGCCTTACGTGTTGGTGCTGCCCACCTACGGCGGTGGGCACGCCACGCCAGACATCAATGACGGTGGCTATGTGCCCAAGCAGGTCATCGCCTTTTTGAACAACGAACACAATCGGTCGCTGATCCGCGGCGTGATCTGCGCGGGCAACAACAACTTCGGTGCAGAGTTCGCCTACGCGGGCAACGTGGTGTCCCGCAAGTGTGGCGTTCCGTACCTGTACCGCTTCGAACTGATGGGCACACCGGACGACGTGGAAGCCGTCCGCATGGGCCTTGCTGACTTCTGGAAGGACCAGACGTGCCACCAACCGTCACAGCTTCAGAGCCTGTAACCTCCGCCGCGCCGGGCGCGCTGCCCGGCGAGACGGATTACCACGCGCTCAACGCGATGCTGAATCTGTACGACGCGGACGGCAAGATTCAGTTCGACATGGATGTGCAGGCCGCGCATCAGTATTTCCGCGAGCACGTCAACCAGAACACCGTCTTCTTCCACGACGTCGACGAGAAGCTCGACTATCTCGTCAAGGAGAACTACTACGAGCGCGAGGTTCTCGACCAGTACTCGCGCAACTTCGTCAAGAGCCTGCTCGATCGCGCCTACGCCAAGAAGTTCCGGTTCCCGACGTTCCTGGGCGCGTTCAAGTACTACACCTCCTATACGTTGAAGACCTTCGACGGCAAGCGGTATCTGGAGCGGTTCGAGGACCGCGTATGCATGGTGGCGCTGACGCTGGCCGCCGGGGACACCACCCTGGCCGAGAAACTCGTCGACGAGATCATCGACGGCCGGTTCCAGCCGGCGACCCCGACGTTCTTGAACTCGGGCAAGAAGCAGCGGGGAGAGCCGGTTAGCTGCTTCCTGCTTCGCATCGAGGACAACATGGAGTCCATCGGGCGCTCCATCAACTCGGCGCTGCAGCTGTCCAAGCGCGGCGGCGGGGTTGCGTTGCTGCTGAGCAACATTCGTGAGCACGGCGCACCGATCAAGAACATCGAGAACCAGAGCTCGGGCGTCATCCCGATCATGAAGCTGCTCGAGGACTCCTTCTCCTACGCGAACCAATTGGGTGCGCGCCAGGGCGCGGGCGCGGTATACCTGCACGCCCATCACCCCGATATCAACCGCTTCCTGGACACCAAGCGCGAGAACGCCGACGAGAAGATCCGGATCAAGACTCTGTCGCTCGGCGTCGTGATCCCGGACATCACGTTCGAGCTCGCAAAGAACAACGACGACATGTACCTGTTCTCGCCCTACGACGTCGAGCGCGTCTACGGCGTGCCGTTCGCCGACATCTCGGTGACCGAGAAGTACTACGAGATGGTCGACGACGGGCGGATCCGCAAGACGAAGATCAAGGCGCGCGAGTTCTTCCAGACGCTTGCCGAGCTGCAGTTCGAGTCGGGCTACCCGTACATCATGTACGAGGACACGGTGAACCGGGCCAACCCGATCGAGGGCAAGATCACGCACAGCAACCTGTGCTCGGAGATCCTGCAGGTGTCGACGCCGTCGGTGTTCAACGAGGATCTGACCTACGCCCAAGTGGGCAAGGACATCTCATGCAACCTGGGCTCGCTGAACATCGCGAAGGCGATGGATTCGCCGGACTTCGCGCAGACCATCGAGGTGTCGATCCGGGCGTTGACCGCGGTGAGCGACCAGACCCACATCTGGTCGGTGCCGTCGATCGAGCAGGGCAACAACGACTCCCACGCCATCGGTCTTGGGCAGATGAACCTGCACGGCTACCTGGCGCGAGAGCGGATCTTCTACGGCTCCGAAGAGGGTGTCGACTTCACCAACATCTACTTCTACACGGTGCTGTACCACGCGTTGAAGGCGTCGAATCGCATTGCCATCGAACGCGGTACGGCGTTCAAGGGCTTTGAGAAGTCGAAATACGCCTCGGGGGAGTTCTTCGACAAGTACACCGAGCAGCCATGGGAACCGGCGACCGACAAGGTCCGCCACCTGTTCGCCGATGCGGACATTCGCATTCCGACGCAAGAGGATTGGGTGCGGCTCAAGGAGTCGGTGCAGGCGCACGGCATCTACAACCAGAACCTCCAGGCGGTTCCGCCAACCGGTTCGATCAGCTACATCAACCATTCGACGTCATCGATCCACCCGATCGCGTCCAAGGTCGAGATCCGCAAGGAAGGCAAGATCGGGCGGGTGTACTACCCGGCGCCGTACATGACCAACGACAACCTCGAGTACTACGAGGATGCCTACGAGATCGGCTACGAGAAGGTCATCGACACCTATGCCGCTGCCACACAGCACGTGGATCAGGGTCTGTCGTTGACGCTGTTCTTCAAGGACACCGCCACCACCCGCGACGTCAACAAGGCGCAGATCTACGCGTGGCGCAAGGGAATCAAGACGCTGTACTACATCCGGCTGCGTCAGATGGCGCTGGAAGGGACAGAGGTCGAGGGCTGCGTTTCCTGCATGCTGTAGGACTCGCCCGTCGAGTGTGGACTCGATGCACGCGGTTGCGGGCGTGAGCGTGCGTTATGTCCACACTCGGCGTGCGAGCGGGCCGCGCTAGCTCATCGCGTAGACGGGCTGGCGATCCACCCGCGTCAGCACTGCGTGCTTCGCGGAACGCTGGGGCCGGGATCGGCCTCCTCTAGCTTCGCCTCATGGTCTATCCAGCATTCGCCGGTGCGCTCGTCGTAGTCGCCGCCGTAGAAGACGCAGCAGACGCCGATGTCGTCGGGATGGCCGGCGGCGCACTCCCAGAAGTCGTTGCTCACGGGTGCCGCATTTACGTTCACGGCGAGTCCGGTGGCCAGGCCTGCCGTCATGGCGGCTGTGGCCAGAAGTCGTTTGATGTTCATGCCGCTAAGCGTGCGGCGAAGTCGTGATCGCCAAAACGGGGTGAGGACCTGTCGCTAGGGGTGCTGGCTACGGGACGGTGCAGTCGTCACCGATAGGGGAATAGGGGTTACTCGACTGTGCGTTTTCGTACGCTACAGCCGCGGCGAGCGTATTAAGCCGCACGCCCGACGAGTCGGCGGCTACTTCTTGACGGTGTGCTGCGGGCCTTGTGCCTTCTTGTACAACGCCTTCAGCATCCGATCGCGGAATCGCGAGTTGTCGATCAGCTTGATGCCCGCATTGGCCAGCCGCGGCTGCCCCAACAACTTGTGGAAATAGCGGCCGCGCCGGTACTCCTTGCCCCACGCGGCTTCCATCCGCTGCGCGTAGTTCGTGAAGTCGTCGGGCCCGCCGTTCTGCAGCGCCGCAATCGCGCACTCGCCTGCGGCTAGCCCCGATTCCAGCGCCTTGGAGATGCCGGCGCCCGACGCCGGCTTGCCCGCGCCCAACGAGTCGCCGGTGAACAGCACACCCGGCCGCCACGGTGGCCAGGCCGTGAAGCCCATCGGCAGCCGCCACGCACGCACACTCTTGTTCTTCTTCAGTTCCTCGATCGGCGGCAGCTCCCACTCGGGCGGCAGCGTCCGCAGGAACTCGCCAAGGAATTGCGTGGCGTTGATCGACTGCCAGTTCTGATAGCTGTTGACGTAGCCGAGGCCGATGTTGAACCGCCCGCTGCCCATTGGGAACACCCATCCGTACCCGGGCAGCTGATCACCGTCGAACACCAGCTTCAAATAGATGTCCAGGCTGTCGGAGTCTGGGCGGTTGGCGTGCATCTCCGAGCGGATCGCGATCGCCGAGTAGCCGTTGTACTCGGAGTCGATTTTCAGCGCCCGCTTGATGGGGGAGTAGGCGCCGTCGGCCGCGATCACCGCGTCGCCGTACACCTTCTCGCCGCTTTTCAACGTCACGCCCACGACGCGGTCGTTCTCCACGATGGGACCGGTGACCTCGGCCGACTGCCGGACCTCGGCGCCCGCCGACTCGGCGTGCTTGAGCAACAGCGTGTCGAGCTCGGTGCGGCTCACCGTGTGGCCGTGGTCGGGCATGCCGGGACGCTTCGGGAACGACAGCTCCCACTGGCTCGGGCTGAACACCGTCACCCGGTTGACGCGGTGGAATTTGGCGACCTCCTCGGCCAGTCCCATCTTCTGCAGATAGCTGGTGGCGCGGGCGGTAAGACCGTCGCCGCACGGCTTGTCGCGCGGGAATTCGGCCTTGTCCAGGACCACAACCTTTGCGCCGGTCTGCGCGGCCTGCCACGCGGCGGCCGAACCCGAGGGGCCACCACCTGCGATTACCAGGTCGTATCGCTGCGTCATACGTCTCTCTCTTAATGGGCCGTCGCAGAAATAGTACCCACGCCGACGGGTCCCCTCTCAGCGGGCGAAATGCCCTAATACTTCGGTAATCATTGAGCTGCGGCACGGTCTGGGCAGGTCAGCGATGCCTGGGCGGTACAGTTATCGCGTGCGACGAATGTCCAGGTCACGTCCCAGCGGCGAACCGGGTGTCAAGGTGGACGCCCGCAGCGAGCGCTGGCGCGAGCACCGCAAGAAGGTGCGCTCGGAGATCGTCGACGCCGCGTTCAGGGCTATCGACCGGCTCGGACCCGATTTGAGCCTTCGCGAAATCGCCGAAGAGGCGGGCACCGCGAAGCCAAAGATTTACCGGCATTTCACCGACAAGTCGGACTTGTTCCAGGCGATCGGTGAGCGGCTGCGCGACGTGCTGTGGGCCGCGATCTTCCCGTCCATCAACCTCGCATCCGATCCCGCTCGCGAGGTCATCCGCCGCAGCGTCGAGCAGTACGTGCGCCTGGTCGACGAGCACCCCAACGTCTGTCGCTTCCTGATTCAGGGCCGCTTCGCCGAGCAGAGCGAGTCGACCATGCGCGCGCTCAACGAGGGTCGCGGGATCACGCTGGCGATGGCCAACATGTTCAACAACGAACTGCGGGAGATGGAACTGGACGGCGCGGCAATCGAACTCGCCGCGTTCACCACATTCGGGTCGGCCGCGGCGGCCACCGACTGGTGGCTTGGGCCCGACGTTGACTCTCCGCGCCGGATGCCACCAGAGCAGTTCATCGCGCATATGACGACGATCATGATCGGCGCCATCAACGGCACCTGTGAGCTGCTGGGCATCAAGATCGACCCGGACCTGCCGCTACACGAGGGCGTGCGCCGCCGCGAACACGTCGCCTGACAGCGTCGTTGACACCTGCGCTCGTCGACCGGACACTGGCGAGTACCCGGTACCGGCGTTCCCAGGAAGGACCCGATCGATGACGGTTGCCCCCGAGCAGGCCGAGAGCAGCACCCAGCAGCCCGTGCACACCCGCGCACTCATCATCGGAACGGGCTTTTCCGGGCTCGGCATGGCCATCGAGTTGCAGCGACGCGGTGTTGAGTACCTGATCCTGGAGAAGGCCGATGAGATCGGCGGCACGTGGCGCGACAACACCTATCCGGGATGCGCGTGCGATATCCCGTCGCACATGTACTCGTTCTCGTTTGAGCCCAAGCCGGACTGGGCGCACATGTGGTCGTTCCAGCCGGAGATCTTCGACTATCTCAAGGGCGTCACCGACAAGTACGGCCTGCGCCGCTACATCCAGTTCAACTCGCACGTCGACCGCGCGCACTGGGACGACGACGAGATGCGCTGGCATGTGTTCACCAAGGACGGCCGCGAGTTCATCGCCCAGTTCGTGGTCTCCGGCGTCGGCGGCCTGCACATCCCGTCGATACCCGAGTTCGACGGGCTGGACGAATACACTGGCGCCGCTTTCCATTCCGCGCAGTGGGACCACAGCGTCGACCTGACAGGAAAACGGGTCGCGGTGATCGGCACGGGTGCAAGCGCTATCCAGATCGTGCCCGAGATCGTCAAGGACGTAGCGGCGCTTCAGCTGTATCAGCGGACGCCGGCGTGGGTGATGCCCAGGCCCAACAATCCCATCCCGCAGTGGATGCGGAACGTGTTCAGCAACGTCCCCGGCACGCGCGCACTGATGCGTGCGGGCATCTACTGGATTCACGAGGGCGTTGGCTTCGCGATGACGCGGCAGCCGAGGCTGCTGAAACTCGGTGAACTGATGGGCAAGTGGAACATCCGGCGCTCGGTCAAGGATCGTGAGCTGCGACGCAAGCTTGTGCCGAACTACCGCGCCGGCTGCAAGCGGATCCTCAACTCCGACACCTATTACAAGGGCATCGCCAACTCCAAGACGGAGGTCGTCACCGACGCCATCGCCCGGTTCACCCCGCGCGGCATCGTCACCGCCGACGGAACCGAGCGCGACGTCGACGTCGTCGTCTTCGCGACCGGCTTCCACGTCACCGACTCCTATACCTACGTCGATATCAAGGGCCCCGGCGGCGAGGACCTGGTGGACCGGTGGACCAGGGAGGGAGTCTCGGCGCATCGCGGCATCACCATCGCAGACATGCCGAACCTGTTCTTCCTGCTCGGCCCGAACACCGCACTGGGCCACAACTCGGTGGTGTTCATGATCGAGTCGCAGATCCGCTACGCGGCGCAGGCGATCGCCGCGGCGGATCGAGCGGGTGCCCAGGGACTGGCGCCCACGCGCGAGGCACAGAAGCGCTACAACGACGAGTTGCAGGCCGAGCTCGCGGGCACCGTGTGGAGCACCGGTGGTTGCCGGAGCTGGTACATGGACGAGCACGGGGTGAACCGGACGTTGTGGAGCGGGATGACGTGGCAGTACTGGCTGGCCACCCGCAAATTCAGGGCCTCGGAGTACAAATTCGTCGGTCTCAGGCGCGACACGCCAACACAAGATGTCGCGGTTCCAAACGTTGTCGCACCCCAGGGGTAGTGTCGGGTTAGCTCGGAGCCGCCCCGGGCGGCGACATCGGGCTGAATGCGGCAAACCTAATTCTGCGGCGAAATGGGGTTCCGGTGTCCGAAGGAATGAAGCTGGTCGACCGTGTTTCTGCGATCAACTGGAACCGCCTGCAGGACGATAAAGACGCCGAGGTGTGGGACCGGTTGACTGGTAACTTCTGGTTGCCAGAGAAGGTGCCGGTGTCCAACGACATCCCGTCGTGGAACACGCTGACCGCCCACGAGAAGCAGTTGACCATGCGCGTGTTTACCGGCCTGACGCTGCTGGACACGATCCAGGGGACCGTCGGCGCGGTCAGCCTGATCCCCGACGCGCTGACCCCACACGAGGAAGCGGTCTACACCAACATCGCGTTCATGGAGTCCGTGCACGCGCGCAGCTACAGCAACATCTTCTCGACGCTGTGCTCCACCGGCGAGATCGACGATGCGTTCCGCTGGTCGGAGGAGAACCCCAACCTCCAGCGCAAGGCCGAGATCGTCATGCAGTACTACAAGGGCGACGAGCCGCTGAAGCGCAAGGTGGCGTCCACGCTGCTGGAGAGCTTCCTGTTCTACTCGGGCTTCTATCTGCCGATGTATTGGTCGAGCCGCGCCAAGCTGACCAACACCGCCGACATGATCCGGCTGATCATCCGCGACGAGGCCGTGCACGGCTATTACATCGGCTACAAGTATCAGAAGGGCCTGGCGCTCGAGAACGAGGCCAGGAAGGCCGAACTCAAGGACTACACCTACGAGCTGCTGTTCGAGCTCTACGACAACGAGGTGGAGTACACCCAGGATCTGTACGACGAGGTCGGCTTGACCGAGGACGTCAAGAAGTTCTTGCGCTACAACGCGAACAAGGCGCTGATGAACCTCGGCTATGAGGCGTTGTTCCCGCGCGACGAGACCGACGTGAATCCCGCTATCCTGTCGGCACTTTCACCGAATGCCGATGAGAACCACGACTTCTTCTCGGGTTCGGGTCGTCGTATGTGATCGGCAAGGCCGTCAACACCGAAGACGAGGACTGGGACTTCTAGAGTTCCAGTTCGACGGCCTGCCTGGGGGTCAGCCCTTACTTCCGGCCGGCTACGCGGCGTGCTCGGGCTGGGTGTTGGTCGACCCATTCGGGGCCTGCTCGCTGCGCTGCCGGGGGCGTCTCGGCGTAGAGGTTGGAGTCCGCGAACCCCACGGTCGTGCTCGAGGTGTCGATCGCGGCGGTATCGAAGTACGGCAACCTCACCGGCGTCGCACCCGGTTGCAGAACTCCGGCCCCGACCGCAGCTACTAGCGCCGACGCGCTCAACGAGATTCCGGAACTGTTCTGACGAAGTGAAACCGTCCGTGTCGAAGCCGTCAGTTGCGAGCTCGTGTGCGCTGTTCGCTAGCAGAGGCGTGATCCACGTGTCTTAGCTGGTGAGGTCAACGCGCGTGGAGGTCTCGTGGTCGAGGCTGAAGATCTGCAGGGAGGCCAATTTTCCTTTAAGGGCCTGGAATCCTCGGTCGATCGGTCCGGGCGGTCGAGAGGCCAGGGCGTCGATGGACTGCTTGGTGAGAAGGATTGCATTACAGGTGGTTTGGTGAGTTGCCCGACGCGGGCTGTAACGTTGACGGTGTCACCGATCAGGGTGAACTCGAGCTTGCTGCCGCCGCCGATGGTGCCGGCGATCACCACGCCGGTGTTGATCCCGATGCCGATTCGAAGCTCCCCGCTGAATCGCTCGGCTACAAGGCGGTGAATGACCACTGCGGCGGTCACGGCGGCGTCAGCATGATCGGCGAGGTCGTTCGGCGCGCCGAAACCGCCAGTGTCTCCCTGGCTCGGGCCCAGTCGACTCGTGCGCCTCAAGTAGGTCAGCGTTAATCGGGCGACGGGCACCCGTCTGATTGCTGCTCGCTCACTTGGTCGAGTTGCTCCTTCGTTAGCGGAACACAGTGTGGGACGTAGAGCAGTCGACTCGGTGGACTCGGTGGCACGACAATTCCGTCGTTTTGAGGAGGGCTTAACGGGAGAATCGGTGGTAGCAATCCTGGCGGAGACGTCGTGAGGTCCGCCGGGTTGGTACTGATCACGACCGGAGGGACCGAGGACGTCGAACCAGGAGCTGGGGCCGTCTGAATGGGCATCTCGATTGGCTTACCGTCCCCATCGACGAAGATCAGTGATCCACCCGGCAACAATGACGCACCCGACGACGCCGACCCAATGGGTATTTCCAGCCCTATGCCGACTCCCGACCCCGATCCGCTCCCCGGGTCCGACGGCATTGAACCGGCGTCGGCATAGGCCGGCGTGATTGGTACACAGAAGAGAATCGGAAGCGCGACGCTGAGCGCGGACCCGAGACCGATCGGCACGTCGCGACAGAACCGATGGGCGGTTCTCGATGAGTTATCTGATGTGGCCATTTGGTGTCCTCCTAACCGCACAGCACGGACGACGCAAGCTGGGCGAACGACCAGGATCTTCGTGGGAGTGACGTTGTTCGACGCGACAGCAACTACCGCGACAGCAGCTACAGGGGACGATACGCCGCAGGAGGGTACATTGATCCACTTGTGGCAAATCCCCGAAGCATTGCCCGCGCTGAAACCGGCGAGCAGTCGTGGTCGATTGGCGCACGCCTCGCGCTGTCGGTGCCTGTCCTGTCTTTGGCCCGTAGCACCTGCCGCCCGGCACCGTCTCCGTGCCGCATCGGGAGAGATCTCGTGCTGCTGGGAGCGCGGGCGGGACGCTGCCGTTGCCAGCCACCGGAATTGTCGTTGGACGACGTCCCGCCAAACGGCTCACCAATCTGCGGTTACGAGACAGTAGACGGATAACAGCGCAGCATGCCTCGGCGGCAACCGGGTGTAAGTTAGCGTGCTGATGACATCACTGGCCAATCGCCTCGGGGCGCCGGCCATCCCAACCCTGTGGGCTGTGGACGGTATGAACGTCGAAGTCGGCGAGTCGCCGTGTCCCTGCTGAACCGCAGAGGTTTCCTCGTGGGGATGGCAACCGCGCTGGTATTGCCGCCGGCGGCGGCCACTATCGAGGTGGCGCGCTCCGCCTTCAGTCCCCCGCCGCATCCCGCGGCTGCCCCTACCGACGCGGTCACGACAGCGGCATCACTCGGCGCGCCCGAGGAGACGTTGCGGCCACTGCCTCCTCCGCCGCCGGCTTCCCAACGTATTCTGCCCGACAAAGGTGTGTTGAGCGTTCTGCCCGGGCGAGGCGACCTGCTCGCCCTCACGGTCGACGATGGCGTGAGCAGCGATGTCGTCCGCCTGTACACCGAATTCGCCAAGGAAACGGGCGTTCGGCTGACCTATTTCGTCAACGGCACCTACCGCTCATGGACGGATAACGCGGCGCTGCTACGGCCACTGGTCGAATCCGGCCAGATCCAATTGGGCAACCACACCTACTCTCACCCGGATCTGACCACCCTGGCACCGTCGCAAATCGCCGATGAAATACGCCGCAATGACGCGTTTTTGACCAAGACGTTCGGGGTCGACGCCCGCCCCTACCTACGGCCGCCATACGGAAAACACAACGCGGCGATCGAAGCGGTCGCCGCGGATCTCGGCTACACCGTCACCACCATGTGGTCCGGCTCGCTGGCCGACTCCACAGTCATCACCGAGGACTACCTCCTCAAGATGGCCGACAACTATTTCCGGCCCCAGAACATCGTCATCGGCCACCTCAACCATCTGCCGGTCACCCACGTATTCAGTCAGCTCGCCGACCTCATCCGCAACCGCGGCCTGCGCACCGTCACCCTCAACGACATATTCGTCCGGCCAAGCGCTTAAGTGATCGTCATAGATAACCGCCGAGTGGGTCACGGATCGCGTCGCAGTCCTCGGTTCGCCGAATGTACAACAGACACCCATAACGGTTGACCCACGCGGCATCATCGTCGCCGTCGATGGTGGCACACCACAACGGTTTCCCATGCCGACACCGGCGGTAGCCGGCCGCGGCCGGGATCGCGACAACGGCGACCGTGCTTCCGCTTTCGTTGCCTGCGGTGTGCACACTCCCAAATCCCCGTGCGTTCCCGCCTGAAGATCGGTGCCGCTCAACTGGATGGGGGACGAACAGAAGCCGGCGTTCTAGGGCGCGCCGTGTAATGGCGCGTTAGCGAATTGTGCAAACTGAGGCCGCGGGGTGCTTGCCTCAGAGATATCGTGCGACTTAGCCAGGTCGGTTGGCTGTCGTCTCCGCGCGATGGCAATGCCTGTTTGGCTGCGTGGTCGGGACCGATACATCTATACCGAACGGGGTCCCAGTGAATCGATTCGTTATGGCCTCCGCCGCCACTGTCGGGCTGAGCATTGGACTCGCAGCCCCGCGCACGCCGACGACATGTGGGCAGCCATCGCCTGCTCGACAAGCTCACCGGATCAGTGCATTACTTCTTGGGGCCCGTTGACGAGGGCCCAAGCCGAACAAGGATCCCTGCAAAGTTGTAATAAAAATGGCATTACCGACTGCCAAATTGTCGCCTCATCGGCGAACTGTGTCGCGCTGGTGTCTGACGATAGAGGTGTGCACGGCGGGGTGGGCGACACCCAGCGGGCAGCAGTCGCGGATGCGCAGTCCAAAGCCGAGGCCGGGGGCAAGGTAGCGACGCCGAAATACTCGACAATGCATTGACCACGCGCGATTAGCGTCGTCTCCAAGCGCTGCGCAGGATTGACCGCGCGCCGCACCGCATAGACCACGGAGTGAGAGCGCCCACGATCAGGTACGACCACGACCATGGCACTTGACGAAACACACTCAGTGACCAGGGGCGGTTGGCTTACTGACCCGACCTTGCCTTCTGGTACACGAGGATCCGCTGCCCGACCCGCAGACACCAGCCTGGTTTGATCTCGGTCGCCTGCGCGCCGACCCTGATCCAGCTCGTATCGCCGGGGGCCGCGACGAACGTGCCACAGGGTGTGCCCGCATCACGGACCAGCACAGCACCAGCGTCGATGGTGACGTAGGCGTGCACCCGCG
Organism: uncultured Actinomycetota bacterium; assembly: GCA_963835075.1. Taxonomy (GTDB): domain Bacteria; phylum Actinomycetota; class Actinomycetes; order Mycobacteriales; family Mycobacteriaceae; genus Mycobacterium. The sequence goes on from CAWIEE010000020.1 coordinate 195,128, forward strand.
AGATCTCGGGGTCGTCCGGCAGAAAGAGGGGCGACGCTACCGCATCGCTCACCGACTCGTCGATCAGCGGGTTACGTCCGATGACATAAGGCCGATCCAGCGGGTAGACCGCGTTGTCTTCGGTGGCGAGCGCGCCGATGACCGGACCCGCCATCGCGGTCGGGGGGGCCGGTTTGCGGGCCGGCGCGCCCACCGGCTCGTCCCGTGCCGGGAGCTGCTGCGCCAGAGGGGCGGGTACTTCGCCCCTCGACGGAGCGGCGGGTCGTCGGTGCTCAATGGGTTGCGCGTGCTCACCGCTATGGCCCAGCACGACACGGGTCTCGGGTTCGATTTGCTGCGAGACCACACGTGCAGGTGCGGCCGGGATCTCGGGTTCGATTTTCTCCGCGACCGCACGTGGACGCATGGCGGGCTGCACCGCGGCGAGAAGGTGCAGTATGAAGCCCCCGCCGGACACCACACCGCCGCGCAGGTCAGAGTACGGGGAGGCGATCAGTCCTGCGACGTCCCTGCCGATGACGACTTTGTCGATCGGTTCCTGCACAATTTCGTCTACCCAAGTCAGCGCCCGGTCGCCGGCCAAGGAGCGGCTGGCGCCGTTGGCCTCGATGTCGGCCGCCACGTGTCCGCTCAACATCAGCAGCAAACCCCCACCGATGGGCGCGAGCACCCCGAACGGCGGGATCAGCGCCGAATCGGGGCCCAGCGCGATGGACGCCAGCGCCTTGGCCAGTGCCCGGCCGGGGGACTGCGCTGCGGCCGCGGAATCGATGACGCCCAGCAACGCAGACGCGCCGGTCTGGTCAGCGATATACATCACCACGTCGCCAGTACGAGCCACGATGCCCTCACCGCGCCCGATGGCCACGCCGTACGAATTCAGGTCCACCCACCCCGCCTGTCCTGAAGATGCCGGTTCATCGTAGTGCAACGGTACGGCCCGCAGCGGGTCTGTGATCAGCACTTTGGGACACCCCGCAGTGCGATGAGCCGCTATCGTGAGCCCGTGGAGGGGACGGCGTTCGGCCGATACCGGCTCACTGAGTTGCTGGGCCGCGGTGGGATGGGTGAGGTGTGGCGGGCGCACGACACCCTCATCGACCGAGTGGTGGCGCTGAAAATGCTTCTTCCGCACTATTCCCAAGATGCCGACTTCGAGAAACGCTTCCGGCGTGAAGCCCGTGCCGCGGCTCGGCTCAACGATCCCCACATCGTCCCGATCTATGACTTCGGCGAGATCGATGGAAGCCTGTATGTGACGATGCGGTTGATCGAGGGCGAAGACCTGCAAAACCTGCTCGATAACGGCCCGCTCGGGGCCGAGCGCGCCGTCCACATCATCGAGCAGATCGCCTCGGCACTAAATGACGCCCACCAGGTTGGACTGGTGCACCGCGACGTCAAACCATCCAACATCCTCCTCGCCCACAACGACTTCGCCTACCTGATCGACTTCGGGATTGCTCGCGCCGTCGACGAAACGGGGCTCACCGCAACTGGTTCCACCATCGGTACCTGGTCGTATATGGCCCCTGAGCGATTCAACGGCGGGGAGATCGAACCCAGCTCCGATATCTATGCCCTAGCCTGCGTGCTCTACCAATGCCTGACCGGCGAACTGCCCTTCCCGGGCACCACTCTCGAGCAGGTTGCGATGGGCCACATCGTCGCGCCGCCGCCAAGACCTTCAGCGGAATGCCTCACCGTCCCCACGGAATTGGACGAGGTGATCGCCACTGGCCTGGCCAAACAACCCACGGACCGCTACCGCAGCACCGTGGAGATGGCCGCCGCCGCCCGACACGCCATCACCGACCCCGGCAGGCAACCCCACCCCCTGCAACCACCGTCGAGCGGCAGCGGCCCAGGCCTGTCGGCCTCGCCCGTCTCAGCCCCAGCCCGACCACCCCTAACCGCTGGCCGCATGGCAGCGACCGTGGCCCCGCCCTTTTACCCACCACCGCCACCACCGGCAACGGCACCGTCACCCAGCCCGAATCCGCCGAGACGACGCCGCCGCGTCTTGATTGGCGCGCTGGCCGCCGTCGTGTTGCTGGTTGTCGCCGGAGCTGTCATCGCGGGTGTGACGCTCACCCGGCACCACAACCCGGCCGCCGTCGCGCCGCCTGCCACCGCGCACCCGGCCACCGCGGCAGCCAACGGAGGCCAGTTCGCCGGCACCTACCGGGCGGACTTCGGTGCGGGCACCGATCTCGAAGGTAAACCGGTCGCTAATGGGCGGGCGGAGACTGGCATATGGGGCGTTCGCTCGACGTGTAACCCAGGCGGTTGCGTGGCGACGGCATCAGTCCTTGGTGGCAGCGGGCTAATTCTCGTGTCGAGTTTGGTTTTCGATGACCTGTCCGGCAGTTGGTTGGCGGTAGCGCTTGCCTCCGCGCAATGCAATGGCACTCCCACCGAGATCTGGGTGGAGTTCACGCTGAAACCGCATCCTGACGGGTCGCTCTCCGGCGAAACCACGAGGGCCGCCCCCAACAGCGGCTGCATCAACAAACGAACCGTGACTTTCACCCGCACCGGCGACGCCGACGCCGCCACAGTTCCCGACCCGGCCGCCCTGCCGCCCCGGGTGTCGTCCCCGGCTGAGGCGCTCCACGGTCGCTACCACGAGACGCTGACTTTCGCGAACGGCGGCCAGGTGCCCGGACAAGACGACCTCGCTGTCCGTACGACCTGTCTTCGCACCGGTGATCGGTGCATCAGCTTGTTTCACGCGCCCGACGGGGTCATGACACTGGTCTTCGGCAGCGGGAAGTGGAGGCGCAGCGAAGCGGGCAACGCTCCGTGCGACCAGGGCGGCACGGCGCAGTTCACCCTCGCCGCGCAGTACCCACTACCTGAACCGCTGAAAGATCCGATCCCCGAGCTCGCCGGGCATGGCAATCAACAAATCGCGACCACAAGCGCGTGCCCCGCGGCGAGCGGTGATTTCGACGACAAACTTGTGCGCACGGGCGATTAGCCAGGTGTTCTGCGTCATGGCCGTTACACGCCGCCGAACAGCAGCGTCGATGTCGGTTCGCGCGCTTGCGGTGGCGGCAATCCCGACGAGCCTCGTGGCGGTGGGTCGCGGGACCAACGGGTCCAGCCCGACTGCCCAGGGCTTCGACAGCACTACGATGGCCCAGGGCGTGTTCGCCAACGTTGACTACCCCAATCCCGGTAATCTGGATTACACCCCGACCACACCGCTATACGCGAGCATCCTGGACTTTCCGCAAGCACCGCGCGAGGATGCGCCCGCCGGAGGCCATGCCCACCGTCCGGGTTCGTATACGGGCTGGCGGGGATGACGATGGTGAATCTGGACGACGGGACCCACCTGTCGGTTGGTCCCGGCCAGGCGATCTTCGCGCCGCCGTTTGTCCACCACAGCCACTCAAACCCGGGCAACGACCCGAATGACTGGCTGTTCATCGGGCTGCGGCCGGAAGCGGCACGCACGAAGCCCCTTCCCAGCCCCGAGGCCCGGGTCATCACCAACACCGCTGACATGCCGCCGCTGGTCGTGGGCGGCCAGTACGCGATGCGCCTGGACAAATTCACCATCCGCCCGGGTGGGCAGTCGCCGGTGGCCAAACAGGGCGGTCCGACGCTTGTCTACGTCCTTGAAGGTTCGGATTCGCTGCATCAGTTGAACGCGACGACTCAGACGCTCGGCGTCAACCAGGCAAGCTTCCTACCCCAGGATTCGGTGTACCAGCTGCGCAACCCATCAAAGACCGATGAGTCGCAGGTGCTGATCATGACTATGTGGCTGCAAAACACCGCCGCCAACACCATCGTCGGCACGGCCTTGAACTAACCGGCTGCGCGCCTACCTGGCCGCCCGCTCAGCCACGCCCAGAACAGCGCACCGAGCCCATCACTGACACCGAACTCGACCCGGGGTGAGCGAGATGTTTCAAGATCGCCGTGTCATTCACCGCGTGCACCCCCATCGAGCGCGATAAGCGGATCCGCGGGCAGATTCGCTGGGAGATGATGGACGACTAGCAGCGTGATTTAGTCCAGTGCTGCACCTACTGGCGGTGAAAGCCGTTGTGTTGTAAGCACTCTCAATATCGCCGCGTCTAATCCTGGCTGACTGAGATCGCCGTTTCGCAGATAAGAGTGCCCAAGTCCGCAAACGCCAAGAATGACAGACTGTAACGCCGCTAATGGCCCTGTCTGAGGGCTCCGACGCGTCCTACCAGGGGGGGTAGACCCATCCGTAAAGCGTAAACGAGCCGAGGTTAGGGGTGGGCAGAATCTGCACGTCGTGGCCGTCCCCGTAACCCGGCGAAAGTCCTTGTACGCCACCGGATACATAGGTGCCGTCGCCCCGGGAGATGTCGACATGATCGCCATCGGCGCCAGTGGAGAACACCAATGCGCCACGGGGGACGGGCATTTCGTGATGCGCCAGCCCTCGGTCGGCCAACGACTGATAAAAGGCCAGTGCCGCGTCGTGACCAATGCCGGTCGCGGTGGTTAGGCCATAAGCGGCGTCAACGAAATCTTCGCAGCCATAGGGGCCGAAGGCGTCGGTGCCCAACAAGCTTTCGGCGACCATCACGGGATTGCCGGCCGCGCTGGCGGTGTCGACGTTGCCGGGCCCGGGGCTGGGCAAAGCCGCCTCTGTGGCATTACTCCTGTTGCCGCTTGCCACGGCGCCGTTGAGGAGGCCCTGGGCCGACGCCGACGAGTTTTTGTCGAGTCTGACCGCGAAGCTGGTCGGAGAGCTGAGGCAGCGCGCGTCAGCGCCGGTGCCGCTGACGGACGTGCAGGTCGCGTCGGCAACGCCGGCCGAACTCACCGCTGCCACGGCCAGCGAAGCGGAGAACAGTGCGCCAAGCAGCGACCCGCGCGCCGTGCGTGATGTCGATGTGGGCGTACCCGCCGCGGCCGGCTCGAATTGCCCCATCGCGTCCGCCTCTCAGGATGCCCCGCCGCGCCAGGTAGCGACAGGATCCCCGTCGGTCGGCGATGACGATCTGGAGATGAAAGGGACCGTAGCTGATTACCGTGACTCTCGCGCGGGCCAGCGGCAGGAGTGTGGAGCGCCACGGGCCGCGACCGCTGGCAATTTATCCCCTTCAGCGCAGGCCCCCGCACCTGCATTGGCGACCACCTCGCCATGCTCGAGGCCACCCTCGCACTGGCCACCATCATCCGGCGCCCCGAAATCCCCGCGCTCGACGGAACGAACCGCCCGCTGAGGGCACCGTGACGTGGACCATCGTGGAGGCCGTCGCCTGCTCACACGCGACAGTGTGACCGAGCGGACCCGCGCCGGATGCAATCACGCCCCGCGGGTGTTTGGGTCGACCGTTTGCGACTTCGGTGAGGCATTGCTGAGCCGATCGGCCGGTGGGGTCGTGCCCCGACACGGGGTTGTTAGCTGCGTCACAGCGGTGCCCACTTCATTCGACAGGAACTGCCAGTTCAATCGACAGGAAACTGCCAGCTGATCGGCGGTAACGCCGCAAGTCTTCGCGCCGACAGTAGTTATGTGAAGAAGATCATCGCAACGGTGGCCGTGTTTGCCGTCATTACTCCCAACGCCTTGCTGAGTGCTCAGGTGGCACAGGCCACCCCGGATGACCCCACCACTACGGTCGTGCCCGCCCCCGCAGGGGGTGACGGTCCTGGTGACCGGCAGCAGGCCCCGGCAGCCACGCCCACCCCGCAGGCTCCGCCGGTCCCGCCCTCCCCGCCGCCTCCGGTCCCTGCCGCACCTGTGCGCACCCATGAGCCGGTGGTCACCCCTGATGCCCCACCGGTGCAGATCCAGACCCCGACGGTTCCGCAGTCCACGGCGACCGTGGTACCCACGACCACGACCACGGTTGAGGCTCCGCGCGTCGAGACCCCGACGGTGACGCCGACCCCGACGGCCCCCATCACGACCGGTCCGCCAACGACGTTGGGGGCGTCGACGCCGCTGCCCGCCCCCGCCGGGGCGCCGACGATCTCGGCTTCGACTTCCGCACCGGGCACGCCGTCGAGCAGTCCTACCTCCGTGGGGTCGGCGTCGCCTACCGAGTCCAGTGCGCTGAACACTCCGTTGACGTCGGCGCCCCCGGTGACGACAACGCTCAACCCGACGACCGTTGTCACCAACGGCACGACGGTCACCGAGGTAGCGCCCGCCATCGTCTCGGCCTCGGCCTCGGTGCGGGTCGGGACGCCGGTGGAGCCCCAGCCCGCCGGGGTGCCGGTGAAGTCTGCCGAGGCGATCCAGGCTGCCAGGACGGCCCCGGCGGTCGTGGTCGACCCCGCCTCCCCGCCCCCGCCCCCGGTAAACGTCACCAACGTCACCAACATCAACACCCAGATCACGAACATCGAACAGGTCAATATTCAAGACAACACCAACGTCACCGCCAACAACTGGCGACCCGCCCGCTGGGATTACGTGGACTACGACCAGTACCGCCGCCCCGTCTTGTACAACCCGAGCGGGGAGGACGTGCGCTACCGCTACTACTACGACGGGGACTACCGCGAGGCGTGGGTGCCCCCGGGCGAGCGCATCGTGCTCGACATCATTACCGCCGCGGTGTTCCCGTTCACCGCCGTGGGGTCCAGCTTCGTCTCCGCCGGCTCCTTCAACGGTGGCGGCTGGACTCCGCCCGATGACGGCTACACCGGGCCACCGCCGCCGGACTGGCAGCCCTATACCCCGGTGACCTACGACAACGCCTACGTCAACGTGCCAGCGGCCAATCAATCCCTCTTCGTCAACCAGGTCACCGAGGTCGGACACGACGACACCCAGCCCGTGGGGCAGCAGGACTCCTTCATGCTCGATGGCGCCACGCTGGGGCGCGGGCAGATCAGCCCCGACGGCACGTCGATCACCCTGGCCACCGCGCAGAAGACACCTGGGGTGGGTCCGGTCACCAACGGAGTGGACCTGGTCAACATGGCCACGCCGCTCGCCCCCGCGCGCGACAACACGCCGTACTACGCCGGTGCTCTGTTGGCGGTCGCCGCCCTGATGGGTGGCGTCTTCTGGTGGGTCTGGCGCAGGCGGCCCGGAGTGACGCACGGCGCAGGCGGCTACGACCCGCCCACTGGCCCGGTCACCTGACACCCCATCCGCGCGCGGTCCGCCAAACGGCACGCACGGTCGTGCTCAACGGATAGTCCGCCGTCGGCGGACCGCGTCTTTACCGATCACGGCGTTAGTGGCTCCACGCCAAGCCCACAGCTCGACGCATGCCTGGATCATCTCCGCTTAGTCTCCCCGGCATGGATCGCATCTGGCAGTGGGCGTGGAATCGGTATGGGGCCAGGTACTCGTTGGCGCTCTGCGCGATCGCCTTCGTTGTGGTGCTGCCGATTTACCTCGCTTCGTCGTTTGTCGTTGTCGCTTTCGAGCAGTCCGATCACTACGTTGAGGCGGCAGTGCGTCGACGCCCTGGCCTCTCCACCGCCCGGACTCGTCGACAGGGGATTCCATGTCCTGAAAGGGAAGTCAGCCCCCGTGCAGGTCTTCGGCCTCGACCACGAGACTGACGCGCGGGTGGACCTCACAAGCTAAGGGACGTGGATCAAGTGCTGCTAGCAAACTACACAGACGTGCCGGCAACTGACGGCTTCGACGCGGACGTTTTCGCGGCCTGTCACAGCTACGTGCGAATCCGGACATATAGCGGGGGACGGCTTGAGACGGTCTCACCTGGTCACGATTCGAGACTCGTTGTGAGACAGGGCAATTCAGCCTATGTCCGACTGCGGGTCAAGTGGTCACAGATTCAAACCTGTCAGCGCGACGAAGAGACATCTCTTCAAGAGCGGCGATTCGCCGTTACCGGCCGCAGATGCCTGGGTACTGGTGTTAAAGGGAGCACCGGCGTTTTGTGTGGGCCGTGCGGCGGCGCGCGAATTGCCGCGAGCGTTCGCAGCGAAAATGAACGACCTGCGGCGTTCGATGAAGCAATTGCGCATTTCCGTCAGCATCTGCTGCCGGCAGGCGTAGTTTGTTCGTAGCCCGGACACGGCAGCAGCACAGCCTGCGCACAACATGAACAAGCCATCACCGGAGCAGAGAGCGACTCGGCTTGAGCGACGACCTCAAACAGAGAAAGTCCAACATCATGAACACTTACGCGCCCCGCGAATCATTCACCCGCACAAGCATTCGCACCGCGATTGGACTCGGCGCCTTGAGAACTCAGCGTGTGCGGGTCCTCGCCGGTACAGCGATGACTGCCGCGTGTGTCTCCGCGGTTGCGTTTTGCGGTACCCCGGCAACGGCGACCGCTGACCCGACAGACAACCAGGCCAATAACGACAAACTGTTCGCGTTGCTCTCTGGGGGCTTCACCCCGGCCGACTGTCAGGCCCAGGGCGGAGTGAAGCCCTCGGATCCATTCCTTGCCCATATCGCCTGTCACCGCAACATTCCCGGCGGCCCCTATGCTGCCGATTACACCCTGTACGGAAACCCCCCTAACCCAAATGAACCCTTCAACTACCCGGCGATTCCATGCCCGGGATCAACCGATGCGGGACCGATCCCTTGGCAGGGCGGAATGATGAAATGTGCACACAATCTCTACCCTGCCTCGAGCGGGTTCGTCGTGACGTGGACCAGGGATGCGGACTTTGTGGTCGCGAACGCCTTCGGAGTTGACCTCGCTGCCTTGTACGGCTGGTGGCTCGGCGCCCACTGAGCAGATTCGCGTCCTAGACGGCCCGACCGCCGAAGCTGCGACTAGCCGGTGATTACGATGCGTACAGGCACGTCGGCCCTCCCGCCCGCTCGGCGACTGATCAAAGCGCGAATCGTGGCGGAGTATGCAGCCGGCCTGGGGTCGGTGCCCCGTCGCTGTATGGCCGCCAACCTTTGAACCGCGCGACCGCCCCCACCACCTTGGTTTCAAGGTCGTCGCATGTGGTCGGAAAGGCCGTCGCCACCGAAGACGAGGATTGGGACTTCTAGGTAGTCGCGACCAACAGCTCTTCGGTAGTGAACGGCCGAAGGCCATCCGTCCGGTCGGCGAAGTAGCGCTGCGTGTAATCGGCGGCAGACACATGCCGGGCTGTCTTGAAGCCGGAATCACGTGCTATCGTGAGGATTTCGTCGGGCGCGTAGTAGCTGATGAACGGCGTCCCCGAAGCGCGGGCGGCAGCATTCGTCGCCCGATGCATGGCTTGCTCTTCCCGATCGACGAGCTCCACCGGCAGCATGAACGTCATTGCCAGTGTGGAACCCGGTGCCAGCACTGCGCTTTGGCGCAGCGTCGCCGCTGTCGCCTCTCTGGTGAGGTACATCGACACGCCAAGCGACGCCACGACCGTCGGCATCGTCGCGTCAAAGCCGTTGGTCAGCAACCCGTCCCACCACGAGGTCGTTTCGAAGTCGACCGGCACCAACCGCAGCCACTCCGGAATGCCGAAGCCGAGTTCGACCAGCCGCTGGCGCTTCCACGCCTGCGGTCCTGGCTGGTCCACCTCAAATACCGTGATGCGCGACGCAATTTCAGCCCTGCGCTGGGCGAACGTGTCCAGGCCCGCGCCGAGCAGAACGTACTGCCCGACGCCATGATCGGCCTGTTCGGTGACAAGGTCCTCGATGAAACGGGCCCGTGCCACGATCGACGCGCGGACGCCCGGGGTGGCGTACTCGTTCATGTCAGGCCGCTGGCGCCAATCGGTGTCGGGCCCGACGAGTTGCAGGCCGATCCGATCGTCGAGGACGTGGGGTGGCGCGTCGACTTCCAGATGCAGCGCGCGCCATAGTGCGGTACGAACCGCGGTGCTGTCGGGTGTTGCCGTCGCGTGGTTCATTTCGGCGCCTGCAGCTTCCACTCGCGGCCATCGGGATCGCGAACGGTCATCAGCCTTGTGCCCCAATGGGTGTCCTCCCATCCGCTGACGACCTCGATGGAGGCATCCGGCACGAACGCGTCGGCATCGGCCACCGCCAGCACGACGTGTCGTCGAGTCGGCTCGGCCTCGGGGACCTCGGCGATGAACAGATACGGGCCGTCGCCGCAACGGAGTTGGCCGGAGTTGTGGTCCGTTGCGAACTCGATCTCGTAGCCAAGCCCCTGAAAGAACTTGGCCGACTTGCCCCAGTTGTGGGTCTCCAGGAACACGGCCTCGATGCCCTCGGTCGTCATTCAGCTCTCCTTCGTCGATTGCCTGCCGTGGGTGTCGAGGTAGGACCGCAGCGCATCCGCCACCAGAGCCGACAGCGATGACTCCGTCTCGATCGCATGGTGTTTGACCTGCCTGATCAGGCCAATCGGCAGGTACACGTTGAACTGCTTGATGTCCTCGTCGCCCACGAACGCCATGCTAGCATACTAGTAACCTAGTATCACTGGGCCTGCCGACGAGACGCAACAGCCCCCGACACAGGGCGTGTCGGGGGCTGTTGCGTCTGCTCGCGCTACTAAGTGTCCGCTCGCTCGTGTGAATCCTCCATGACCGTGCGGCCGATCTCCGCGTAGACGTCCGGCTTGGCGTACCGCATCCATACGGCGTACGCCACGCCGAGCGCGAACACCGCCAGGATGATGTACGGGCCTGCCTTGAACACCTCCGAGTTGGCGGCATAGCCCGCGGCGAACGCGCGGTTGTCCCACAGCAACCAGACCACGTATAGCATCGCCAAACCGCCGATCAGCGGAGCGATCAAGGTGGTGATCACGTTGCCCGGGTGGATCTTTCGCACCCAGAAGTACCAGATAACCGCCGCCGAGCAGATGGCCTGCACCAGAAGGATCGCGGCTGTGCCGATCAGCGCCAGCAGGCCGTAAATGTTGGTGTAGGGCACCAGCGCCGGGGTGTCCACTGGAACGCCGTTGGCGTCCGGAACCTGCACCGCGGTGAACCCGGCGAACAGCAGCACGATCACCAGCGTGATCACCGCCTGCACCGCGGAGGCGATGTAGGGCGAACCATGCCTGGGATGGGTCGCGCCGACCGTGGAACGCGCTGCGGCCGATGGAATTTCGCGGCCCAGCGCGTACAGGTAGCGCGATGCCGCGTTGTGAAAGGCCAGAGCGCACGCGAACGATCCGATGACGAGCAGGATCTTGTACACGTCGAGCAGGACGGTGCCGAGGTTGGCCTGCACCAGACCGAAGAACAGGTCGAGCGGCGAGGCGCTGACCGAGGTCTCGACAGACGTCTTTGCGCCGTTGCCCGCCAAGCACCATCGCCGAGATGAACGTGTAGAACAGGCCAAGTCCGATCACCGCGATCAGTGTGGCCCGCGGGATGATCTTCTTCGGGTTGCGCGACTCCTCGCCGTAGACGGCCGTCGTCTCAAAGCCGACCCACGACCAGAAGGCGAAGAACAGTCCGATCGCCATCGACCCGGCCGCCGCCGCCGTGCCGAACGCGCCCGCGGGCAGGCCCTCGAATGCCTTGTTCACCAGCACCGTCTGGTTGAACATGAAGCCGTCGGGTCCGCCGCCTTTGATGATCACCGAAAACGCCAGGGCGAAGAGCACCAGCACCTCGGACACCAGGGTCACGCTGAGCACCGCCGCGGTCAGGCTGATCTGGAAGTGGCACAGCGCGCCGATGATCAGGATCGCGCCGATCGCGAACACCAGCCACGGGATGTTCACTCCCGCAATGGTGTTGACCGCGTCATTGGCGAAGTACGCACATCCGCCGATCAGCGATCCCTCGAAAATCACATAGGCGAACGTCGCCAGCAGCCCGCTGGCCATACCCCAGATCTGGCCCAGCCCATGGGAGATGAAGCCGTAAAACGCGCCGGTGGTGGTGATGTGCTTCGCCATCGCGACATAGCCGAGCGCGAACAGCGTCAGCGCGATCGTCGCGAACAGGAAGCCCGCCGGTGTGCCGAGCCCGTTGCCGAATCCCACCGCAATCGGCACGTTGCCGGTCATCGCCGTGATCGGCGCCGCGTTGGCGACGGCCATGAAGATGACCGCGACGATGCCGACGGCGCCCTTCTTCAGGCCGGCCTGCGGTGCGGTGGCGGGTTCAACGGCTGCGGATTCAGTGGTCACCACGGCCCTCCTGATTCGGATCAGTGTGCATGAGGGGCCCGCGACGCTGCAGTCCGCAGTGAGCTTCGCACCGCTCCGCCATCCCGACAACCGGAGGACACCTGGCCGTAACAAAGGCCGGTTTTTGGAGCCTGCGGACCCGGGATTCGAAGGCGATGAACGCGCGGTGAATGACCGACGAACTGTGAAACCCGCTATGGCGCGGCCACTGCCGCAGCAACGACACTTGCAGCGTGACCGCCACGTCGCTTGTGCATTCGATCCTGGACTGGCTGCGAGCCGGCTACCCCGATGGTGTTCCCGGCCCCGATCGGGTTCCGCTGCTGGCGCTGCTGCGCGCCACTCCATTGACCGAGGACCAGATCAAAGAGGTGGTGCGCAACATCACCGCCGACGGCTCCGAGGCCCTGGCCGATGGCGAGATCGGTGAGGACGAGATCGCGGCGTTCATCAAAGACGTCTCACATCACGACGCGGGTCCGGAGAACGTTCAACGGATCGCCGCCAAGCTCGCCGCGGCAGGCTGGCCGCTGGCACGGCGTCAGCGACGGTTCCGTCTAGCGGCACTACCGCAGTGATGCGGTATCGATGACGAAGCGGTACCGCACATCGCTGGCGAGCACCCGCTCGTACGCCGCGTTGATGTAATCCGGTTGGATGACTTCGATTTCGGGGCGCACATCGTGCTCGCCGCAGAAGTCAAGCATCTCTTGGGTTTCCGCGATGCCACCGATCATCGAACCGGCAAGGCTGCGACGCATCGAGACCAGCGGAGGCGCGGCAACCTCCATGGGATGCTCGGGCATGCCGAGTTCCACGAGCGTGCCGTCGACGTCGAGCAGGCCCATGTAGGCGTTCAGATCCAAGTTGGCCGACACGGTGTTCAAGATCAGGTCGAACGAGCCCTCCAGCTTCGTGAAGGTCTCGGGGTCGGAGGTGGCGTAGTACTCCGATGCGCCCAATCGAATGCCGTCTTCCATCTTCTTCAGCGACTGGCTCAAGACGGTCACCTTGGCGCCCATCGCGACAGCGAGCTTCACACCCATATGGCCCAGCCCGCCAAGGCCAACCACGGCAACCCGGGTTTCCGGTCCGGCATTCCAGTGGCGCAGTGGCGAATACAGCGTGATGCCCGCACAAAGCAGCGGTGCGGCAGCGTCAAGTGGTATCGAGTCGGGGATTCGCAGCACGTAGCTCTCGTCGACGACGATCGCGCCGCTGTACCCACCCTGGGTGACCTCGCCGTCGCGGCCAACCGCGTTGTAGGTGCCCGTCATTCCGCGCTTGCAGTAGTTCTCCTCGCCTGCGAGGCAGCTGCTGCACTCCCGGCAAGAGTCGACGAAACAGCCAACGCCAACGCGATCGCCGACCGTCGAACCCGGTTACCTCGGAACCGACCGCGGTGACGATGCCTGCGATCTCGTGGCCCACGACCAACGGATAACTGGCCGGACCCCATTCACCCTTGACAGTGTGGATGTCGGAGTGGCAGATGCCCGCAAAATGGATGTCGAAGGCCACGTCGTGCGGTCCGGGATCGCGGCGCTCGATGGTGGTCTTGGCCAGCGGCTCGGTCGCCGAGGGAGCGGCATAAGCAGAAACGGTCGTCGTCATATGAGTCCTCTTTTGTCGTCTTTATTGCATGCGCCAAGGAACTTAGCGAAGCTAATTGGATTTGCCGCATCGATGCGACTCACCGGTTCTAACGGCGGAAACGACGGCCGTCATTCCCGTTTCGAGCTGTGAGATTCAGCCTAAAGGCCTGCGGCGCGGTATGCCCCGTTGAACGACGACCGCTCGTAGCGGGCCACCCCGGCGCGGGTATAGGGGTCGCGGTCGACGACGTCCTGCGCGGCCTCGGAGTCCATGTCAGTGGTGATGAGCATGCCGCCGGACCCGTCCTCTTGACGACCGGCGAGCAACAGCCTGCCTGCGTCGATCTCGGCCTTCAGGAATTCGAGATGGGCCGGTCGCGTCTGCTCGACGACGTCGGGCGCTTGCAGGTAGGTCGACTTCAGCACGTGGAACACGCCGACGAGATTAGTTGATCGGGGCGTTGACCCACTTCAGGTCGGCCAGCATGCCACGGGCGGCGACGATGCCCTCACCGGTCTGCCACACCTCGTTGTTGACGGCGAACACCCGGTTGTCGCGGTTGGCCGACAACTTCTTCCACGCGTCGCTGTTGAGCAACGTCGGGGCGCGGTCCTTGGCCGCCGGCGATGCAAACGACATGTAGACGATGTCGCCGTCGGCGATCGAGAAGTCGGGGGAGTTCTCCATGTCGGTGTCGGTGATGCCGATCTCGATATACGGCTTGTCGGTAAATCGTTGTGCCGCAGGGCGATCCACACCTACCGCACCCAGTACGCTGCCAGGGAAAGTTGGTCGCCCCGTACACCCTCATCGTGGTGTCGGTCAGCTGCACGACCGACGCCTGGAAGTGGGTGGCGTCATTGTCGGCGCCGGTCTTGTCGGCGGCCTGCTCGAAGCCGTCGATCAAGGCCGTTGGCGGCGTCGAGGCGTCCGGTCGCCGCGCCAACAGCGCGCATGTTGTCCTCCCACGCCGCACCCGGAGGACCGGTGAACACCGTCGGGGCGATCGCGGTCAGCTGCGGGTAGGCGTCCGGTGTCAGTGCCTGCGAGCCGAGGATCAGGTCGGGGTTGGCGGCCTTGATCGCCTTCACGTCCGGCTCGCTGCGGGTGCCAGCGCCAGGCATATCGTGCACCACCTTGCCCAGATAGGACGGCTGACTGTCCGAGCCGTCGGGCAGCGCGGCCGCAACGATGCGCGACTGCAGGCCAAGGGCGCACAGCGCGTCGAGTTGATCGCCGGACAGCACGACGATGCGCTGCGGGTCGGCGCGAACGGTGCTCGTCCCCGCTGCGTGCCGCACTTCCCGGTCCGGTGGGCCGGGATCCACCGCGGCCGGATCGGGGGCGCACGATTCGTCGGGCCTGCGCCCATTGCCGAGCACTCCTGCGCTGGCAATCTTGGTCGTGCTCGTGACGACCGATTGTCCGGCGCCGGGACGCGCCGCGCCTCCATCTGATCCGCAACCACTGATGACGGTCACCGAAACCGCGGTGAGGATGGCGGTCGCGGAGGCGACGAGGCTCACGCGCGGGCCGCTGATCAGCACGTCGCCGACGGTAACATCCGGGCTGTTCGTTGCTGGTCAGGCGGCCAACCTCGGATGTCGCTGTATGTTTACGACAGTTTGTAGGACCCACGCTTACACAGGCGCCGCTGAGAGCTAGGATTCGTACGCGAACTCTTTGCGGATTGTGCCGATGAACGTTTGGAGGACCTGTTGGTAGCCGAAGCGCCCCCAATCGGAGATCTTGAGGCTCGTCGGCCGTTCCCGGCCCGCCTCGGTCCCAAGGGCAGTCTGGTCTACAAGCTGGTGACGACCACCGATCACAAGCTGATCGGCATCATGTACTGCGTCGCCTGCTTCGTCTTCTTCTTCATCGGCGGGCTGATGGCGCTGCTGATGCGCACCGAGCTCGCGCTGCCGGGCTTGCAGTTCCTGTCCAACGAGCAGTTCAATCAGCTGTTCACCATGCACGGCACGGTGATGCTGCTGTTCTACGCGACCCCGATCGTGTTCGGGTTCGCCAACCTGGTGTTGCCGCTGCAGATCGGCGCGCCCGACGTGGCGTTCCCGCGGCTGAATGCGCTCTCGTTCTGGCTGTTCCTGTTCGGCGCGACGATCGCCATCGCCGGGTTCATCACCCCCGGCGGCGCCGCCGACTTCGGCTGGACCGCCTACACGCCGCTGACCGACGCGATCCACTCGCCAGGTGCAGGCGGTGACCTGTGGATCATGGGCCTGGCCGTCGGCGGTCTCGGCACCATCCTCGGCGGCGTCAACATGATCACCACCGTGGTCTGCATGCGCGCCCCTGGCATGACGATGTTCCGGATGCCGATCTTCACCTGGAACATCCTGGTGACGTCGATCCTGGTGCTGCTGGCCTTCCCGCTGCTGACCGCCGCGCTGTTCGGCCTTGCGGCCGACCGGCACCTCGGCGCGCACGTCTACGATCCCGCTAACGGCGGTGTTCTGTTGTGGCAGCACCTGTTCTGGTTCTTCGGACACCCCGAGGTGTACATCATCGCGCTGCCGTTCTTCGGCATCGTCACCGAGATCTTCCCGGTGTTCTCGCGTAAGCCGATCTTCGGCTACACCACGCTGATCTATGCGACGCTGTCGATCGCCGCGCTTTCGGTCGCGGTGTGGGCGCACCACATGTATGCGACGGGTGCGGTGCTGCTGCCGTTCTTCTCGTTCATGACGTTCCTGATCGCGGTCCCGACGGGCATCAAGTTCTTCAACTGGATCGGCACGATGTGGAAGGGCCAGTTGACGTTTGAAACACCGATGCTATTCAGCGTCGGCTTCTTGGTGACCTTCCTGCTTGGCGGCCTTTCGGGTGTGCTGCTGGCCAGCCCGCCGATCGACTTCCACGTCACCGACTCGTATTTCGTTGTCGCGCACTTCCATTACGTGCTGTTCGGCACGATTGTGTTCGCCACATATGCGGGTATCTACTTCTGGTTCCCGAAGATGACGGGCCGGCTGCTCGACGAGCGGCTCGGCAAGCTGCACTTCTGGCTGACATTCATCGGCTTCCACACCACGTTCCTGGTGCAGC
This sequence comes from uncultured Actinomycetota bacterium, assembly GCA_963835075.1. Taxonomy (GTDB): domain Bacteria; phylum Actinomycetota; class Actinomycetes; order Mycobacteriales; family Mycobacteriaceae; genus Mycobacterium. The sequence goes on from CAWIEE010000020.1 coordinate 211,801, forward strand.
ACTGGTTGGGTGACGAGGGCATGCCGCGCCGCTACGCCGACTACCTGCCCACCGACGGGTTCACCACCCTCAACGTCGTCTCGACGATCGGGGCGTTCATTCTTGGCGTGTCGACGATTCCGTTCGTCTGGAACGTGTTCAAGAGCTGGCGCTACGGCGAACCGGTGACCGTCGACGATCCGTGGGGCTACGGCAACTCGCTTGAGTGGGCGACCAGTTGCCCGCCGCCGCGGCACAACTTCACCGAACTGCCCCGTATCCGGTCCGAGCGGCCGGCGTTCGAGCTGCATTACCCGCACATGGTGGATCGGATGCGCGCCGAGGCCCACGTCGGTCGCGACCACCATCCCGCGGTGGAGGCCGAGACGGCGGACCAATCCAGCTGATGGTCCGTAGCGGCGCCCCGGGGTGAGCACGCCCAAGGTGTCGGTGCTGATCACCGTCACTGGACACGATCAACCAGGTGTGACGTCGGCGCTGTTCGAGGTGCTGTCCCGGCACAAGGTTGAGATGCTCAACGTCGAACAGGTCGTCATCCGCGGTCGGCTGACGCTGGGTGTGCTGGTCGCGGGGGCATCGGAAGTTGCTGGCGGGCAGTCGTTGCGCGACGAGGTTGAGACGGCCATCCACGGCGTCGGTCTCGACGTCACGATCGAGCGCAGCGATGACATGCCCGTGATGCGGGAACCGTCGACCCACACGATCGTGGTGCTCGGCCGCCCCATCACCGCGGAGGCGTTCGGTGTGGTGGCCCGCAAGATCGCCGCGCTCGGCGTGAACATCGACTTCATCCGCGGCGTCTCCGACTATCCCGTAACGGGTTTGGAGCTGCGGGTCTCGGTGCCACCAGGCGCGGTCTACGGACAACTGCAGAAAGCGCTCGCGCAGGTCGCCGTCGCAGAGGGCGTTGATATCGCGCTCGAGGATTACAGCTTGTCGCGACGGGCCAAGCGGCTCATCGTCTTTGACGTCGACTCCACCCTGATCCAGGGCGAAGTGATCGAGATGCTGGCCGACCGCGTCGGCGCGCACGCGGCGGTCGCCGAGATCACCGAGGCGGCGATGCGAGGCGAACTTGACTTCGCTGAGTCACTACACCGACGGGTGGCCACGCTGGCGGGACTGCCCGCCGAAGTGCTCGAGGAGGTCGGGGAGCAGATCGAGCTGACACCGGGCGCACGCACCACCCTGCGCACGTTGCGGCGCTTGGGATATCACTGCGGCATCGTGTCGGGCGGCTTCCGCCAGGTCATCGATCCGCTTGCGCATGAGCTGCAGATGGACTTCGTCGCGGCCAACGAACTCGAGATCGTCGACGGAAAACTGACCGGCCGCGTGATCGGACCTATCATCGACAGGCCAGGAAAAGCCAAGGCGCTGAGGGACTTCGCGCAGCAGGCCGGTGTGCCGATGGCGCAGACGGTGGCCGTCGGTGACGGCGCCAATGACATGGACATGCTCGCCGCCGCCGGTCTGGGGGTGGCGTTCAACGCCAAACCTGCGCTGCGCGAGGTCGCCGACGCATCGCTGAGCCATCCGTATCTGGACACGGTACTGTTCATCCTCGGCATCACTCGCGGCGAGATCGAGGCCGCCGATGCCATGGACGGCGTAGTCAGCCGCGTCGAGATTCCCGACGACGACTTATAGCGCCAAATGTCGACCCTGCTCCTGCACCATTCGAGCTTCGCGAATCACCGGACCGCGCCCGGCCATCCCGAGCGGCCCGACCGATACCGCGTGATCGAGGCGGTGTTCGGCCGGCCACAGTTCGATTCACTGGTGCGTGAAGAGGCCGAGGTCGCCGATCTCGATACCACCCGTCACGTGCACACCAACCGCTATGTCGACGCGTTGGAGGAGGCGCGCCCGGCTGAGGGATATGTCTATCTCGACGGTGGCGACACCATGATGGATCCCTCGACGTGGGAGGTTGTGCTGCGCGGCGTCGGCGGCACGGTGCAGGCGGTGGACAAGGTTCTAGACGGCGACGTGCAGAACGCGTTCGTCGCGTGCCGACCGCCCGGCCACCATGCCGAAACCGAACGGGCAATGGGGTTTTGCCTGTTCAACAACATCAGCATCGGCGCTCGTCATGCGCAGCGCAAATATGGACTGACGCGGGTCGCGATCGTCGACTTCGACGTCCATCATGGCAACGGCACGCAGCAGATCTTCTACTCCGATTCGACCGTGCTGTACGCCTCGACCCATCAGATGCCGCTGTTTCCCGGCACCGGGGCGGCAGACGAAACCGGCGTGGGAAACATCTTCAATTCGCCTCTGGCGGCAGGCGACGGCGGCGCCGAACTCCGCGAGGCTTTCGAGGACAGAATCCTGCCTGCGCTCGACAGGTTCAGGCCGGAGCTCATCATCGTCTCCGCCGGATTCGATGCCCACGAACGCGATCCGCTCGGTTCACTGCGCATGACGGCGGACGATTTCGCCTGGGCGACACGCGAACTGATGCAATCAGCGGAGACGAACTGCGGAGGCCGGCTTGTGGCGGTCCTCGAAGGCGGTTACGACCTTCAGGCCCTTGCAGATTCGGTCAGCGCCCATGTCGGGGAACTGATGAAGGGCTGACCTATACGACCAAGGCGGGCGGCTCGGGAGCCGATGACCCGGTGACGCTGTACCAGGCCCTGGCCAGCAACTCCACGGCCTCGGCCAGTCGGTCGTCGGGCAGTGTGTAGGGCACCCGGATGAACCTCTCCAGCGTCCCGTCGACGCCGAAGCGCGGACCGGGTGGCACGACAAGACCAAGCCGCGAAGCTGCCGCCGACAACGCCGAGCTGGACGGCGCAGGCAATCGCACCCACAGCGACATCCCGCCGTGGCTCGGGCTGGGCGACCACTCCGGAAGGTGTTCGCGTAGAAGCGATCTCAGCAACTCGCGCCGATGCCGCAGTAACTCCCGTCGCTCTGGCAAGAGCTCGTCCGCCCTGGCGAAGAGGCGCGCGGCCGCCAACTGCTCGACAATTGCCGTTCCCATGTCGATGGACGGGCGAACCGCCGCGATGGTCGCCAGTGTGCTGCGCTCGGCGCGGATCCAGCCAACCCGCAAACCGCCCCAAAACGACTTCGACACCGACCCGACCGTCATCACCAGATCCCGCCGAGACGTCATCGAGGCCGCCATGGGCGGAGGCGTCGGACGATCCAGCCACATGTCGGCGATCGTCTCGTCGACGATGGTCCGGGTGCGGGTTTCGGCGATGATGGTGCCGAGGCGTCGGCGGTCCGCCTCCGAAAGCGTCATGCCAGTGGGATTGTGGTTGTCGAGGACCAGGTAGGCCAGATTCGGGGCCAGTTGGCGCACTGCGGCATGCACCGCGTCAAGGTCCCAACCGTCGTCGGTGATGGCGACCGGCACCGGTCGCGCCCCGGCGGTCGTGATGGCAGAGAGTGCGCCGTGGTAGGTGGGTTGCTCCACCAGCACACGATCGCCTGGCTGAGTGTAGGTCGCGAGGATCAACCCGATCGCGTGCAGTGCGCCTGTGGTCACCATGATCTCGTCGGGTTCGGTGGGTAGGCCTCGGGCGCAATATCTTTCGGCGATCGCCTCACGCAGCGGTACCACGCCGGTGAGCTCAACGCCGATGTCATGCAGGTACGGCATCACCTCGCGGGCCGCGTCGGCGAAGGCGTCCATCATCGCGCCGGCGGGAGCAGCCAATGTTGCCTCGGCGAGGCTGACCCCAGGCGGCGGTTCGGCAGCGATGGGGGTGGCGGCAGGGGCGACGGGCAGCGCGGTCGTGCTGCGGGCACCGCGTCGGGCATTGAGATAGCCGTCCTCACGCAACTGGGTGTAGGCGGCGGTGACCGTGGTGCGGGATACCCGCAGGGTGTCGGAAAGCGCTCGCTCGCTGGGCAGCCGAGCGCCGACGGGCAGGCGCCCGTCGATGATCAGCATCCGGATGCCGTCGGCAAGGCCCCGGTAGGCCGGCCCGCTGCGACTGGATGTGCGCCAGTTGCCGAGCTCGCGCGCCAAAAGGTCCACATCGAGCGCCCGGCTACCAATTTCGGTGGTCATTTGAGGGCCAGTATGTGCCAACTGGCTATTGATATGCAAGCCAGTTGCTCGGATTATCGAGTCATGAGTTCGAACTGGACATCTCGACTGGCACGGCCGTTGGGCCGGCTCTTCAAGCCTGCGGAGAGCATCCCCGCCGAATTCCTCGACCGCGACGCCGAACGGGTGCGCCGCGACTTGGAACTGATCAGAATCCGCTTCCCGCACCATGCGTAGGGCCGCGGCGCGCGGGACGGCGCTGCTTGTCGGCCTGTGCGGCTACGGCTTCTCGATGGCGGTCATGGTGCGCGCCGGCCTCGGTCTGGACCCGTGGGACGTGTTCCATCAGGGTCTGGCCCGGCACACCGGCATGACGATCGGCATCGCGTCGGCGGTGGTCGGTGTCGCGGTGCTGCTGGCGTGGATTCCGCTGCGGAACCGGCCAGGCATCGGCACGATCGCCAACGTCATCGTCATCGCGGTCACCGTCGACGCCGGGCTCTGGCTCTTGCCAACCCCGACGTCGATGCCGGTGCGCATCGCGATGATGGTGGGCGCGGTGGTGTTCAACGCGATCAGCACGGTTCTCTACATCGGCGCCGCGCTTGGCCCTGGCCCGCGCGATGGCCTGATGACCGGGCTCGTGCGGCGTACGGGCCTCTCGGTGCGGCTGGTCCGGACGTCCATCGAAGCCACCGTGCTGGCCGTCGGCTGGCTTCTCGGCGGGACCGTCGGCGTCGGCACCGTGTTGTACGCGTTGGGGATCGGCCCGCTTGTGCAACTGTTCCTTCGTATCACCCCCAAACGTGTGTTGGAGGTCAGCGGCTGGGCGTCCGTCACCGAAGTCGGCGATTTGGGCGTGAAAAGTGGCGCCAGGCGCAATTGTCGGTCAACGACGTTGCCGGGATCCCGCATTCGGTAATGCCGGCCAGCATCGTCGACCACACCAACTCAGCGGTGCCCTGCCCGTCGGCGGCGCGCAGCGCGGGGACGTAGCGCGAATGGTCATCGAGGGTGCCGGCGATGGCCGCCGCCGCGCCTTCGGCCAGGCTCCACCCGGTCCAGTAGGATTGCGGCACTCGTTGGGCCGGGAGAAGCAGAATCGTTTGGTCGCTGATGTGGGCCGCTTCTGGGGCTGGGCCAGATCAGTCGGTGGCGGGTCAAAATCCGCGACACCGTCGACCGCGACGGTACCGCCACTTCGGGGCGTTGAAGTGCCCACACGATCGACTGCGGCCCATGGGCAAGGCCCTGCTCAAGCAGGTGTTTGCGCTGACGCACCACGGCTTCTTCGACCGCGGCCGGGTCTGACCTGGTGAAGAATTTGGCGGCCGCGACTGTTCTTGGAGCCCGGCCAGCCCGTTCGGCTAACGCTGTTGCGGCACGAATATCCATCGCCGTCACCTTCTGGGCCATGGACCATCGTGGTCGAGACCCTACTCAGGTGTCAGCGATGTCCCGAAACAGGACACGGCGCCAGGCGCAACAAATCACGCCGAAATCGCGAGTTCGTCGACGTGTCGTGACCGAGACTCACTAGGTGACGGCGCATCTACTTGCCCGCGAGGCCGTCGAGCTTGTCGGAGACCGCTCGCGCGCGATTCTCGGCATCGCAGGCTGCCCGGGGGCGGGAAAGTCGACCCTCGTCGACCTACTGGTCACGCGCATCCGTGCGGCCGAAGGCGACGACTGGGTCGCGCACGTCCCGATGGACGGTTTCCACTTGGCCGACGCCCAGCTCGACCGGATCGGCGCACGCGGCCGCAAGGGCGCGCCGGACACCTTCGACGTCGGCCGGCTACGCGCATCTGCTCGAGCGGGTGAAGCGGGAGGTCGACGAGCCGGTGTATGTGCCGGGCTTCGACCGCACGCTGGAACAGCCGCTCGCGGCGGCGCTTGTCGTGCTGCCGTCGGTGCGCCTCGTCGTCACCGAGGGCAACTATCTGCTCCTCGACGATCCCGCCTGGGCACGCGCCCGTCGCGCGATGGACGCCGTGTGGTTCGTCGACAAGCGACGAGAGCAAGCGAATCGCGCGGCTCGTCGCGCGCCACATCGAATTCGGCAAGACCCCCGATGAGGCACGCGCCTGGGTCGAGACCACCGACCAGCGCAACGCCGAACTGGTGGCGGGCACAGCCGGCAGGGCCGACCGGGTGATTTCGGCGCGGTAACCGTCGCTCAGCGGGGTCGCTCAGCGGGGGTAAGCGCGCAGAAATCACGCCACTACGATGGGCGAGTGGCCGACGCCGAAGTAGATGCAGCCGACCCCGACCTGCTCATCGACTTCGCCAGGGTCTCACTGCGACGCGGCGGCCAGACTCTGGTCGGGCCCGTCACCTGGTCGGTCGAACTCGACGAACGCTGGGTGGTCATCGGGCCGAACGGCGCGGGCAAGACGTCGCTGCTGCGTATCGCCGCTGCCATGGAGCACCCGTCGTCGGGCACCGCGTTCGTGCTCGGCGAGCGGTTGGGCCGCGTCGACATGTCCGAGCTGCGCTCGCGCGTCGGGCTGAGCAGCTCGGCGCTATCGCAGCGGGTGCCCGACGAGGAGGTCGTGCGCGACTTGGTCGTCTCAGCCGGCTACGCGGTGATGGGCCGTTGGCGGGAGAGATACGAGGACGTCGACTACGAGCAGGCCGTCGACATGCTGGAAAGCGTCGGCGCCGAGCACCTCGCGGAACGCGCCTACGGCACGCTGTCCGAGGGCGAGCGCAAGCGGGTGCTGATCGCCCGGTCGATGATGACCGACCCCGAGCTGCTGCTGCTCGACGAGCCCGCCGCCGGGCTTGACCTCGGCGGCCGCGAGGAGCTGGTGGCGCGGCTGGCCGACCTGGCCGCCGACCCCGACTCGCCGGCGCTGGTGCTCGTCACCCACCACGTCGAGGAGATCCCGCAGGGGTTCTCGCACTGCCTGCTGCTGTCCGAGGGCAAGGTGGTTGACTCCGGACTGCTATCGGACGTGCTGACCGCCGAGAACCTCTCCACGGCGTTCGGCCAATCGATTGCCCTTGAGAACATCGACGGGCGCTACTTCGCCCGTCGCACACGAAGCAGGGCGGCGCACAGGAGGCGTGCATGACGACCGAAGATCCGCTGGTCCCCCGGCCTGCCGCGACGGTGATGCTGGTCCGCGACACCGCCGATGGGATCAAGGTGTTCCTGATGCGGCGACATTCCGCGATGGACTTCGTCGCAGGCGTGATGGTGTTTCCCGGTGGCGGCGTCGACGACCGCGACCGCAACGCCGACGTCGCATGGTTCGGGCCCGAGCCCGGTTGGTGGGCCGAGCGGTTCGGCGTCGAACCAGACCTGGCCGAGGCGCTGGTGTGTGCCGCGGCCCGCGAGACGTTCGAGGAGTCCGGCGTGCTGTTCGCCGGGCCTGCCGACGACCCGGACGCCATCGTCGGCGACGCGTCGATCTACGGCGAGGCGCGCGCCGCACTGGCCAGCCACTCGCTGTCGTTCGCCGACTTTCTGCGCGACGAGAAGCTGGTGTTGCGTGCGGATCTGCTTCGGCCGTGGGCGAACTGGGTGACGCCGAAAGAGGAGCGCACCCGCCGCTACGACACCTACTTCTTCGTGGGCGCATTGCCGGAGGGGCAGCGCGCCGATGGCGAGAACACCGAAACCGACCGCGCCTTCTGGAGCACGCCGCAGGCGGGCCTCGACGAATTCGCCGAGGGCCGCTCCTTTCTGCTGCCGCCGACGTGGACGCAGCTCGACTCGCTGAACGGCCGTACTGTCGCCGAGGTACTCGCCGTCGAACGCAAGATCGTCGCTGTCGAACCCCATCTGGCCGCCGATGAAGTGACCGGTAACTGGGAGATCGAGTTCTTCAACAGCGACCGCTACAACGAGGCCCGCAACCGCCGCGCCCCCGACGGCTACAACCGCGAAACACCGCTTGCATGAACGAGTTCGTCTCCGTTCACACCAGCGATGAGCAGCCTGGCATCGCCACGCTGCTGCTGTCGCGGCCGCCGGCCAATGCGTTGACGCGCCAGGTGTATCGCGAGATCATCTCTGCGGCAGCCGATCTCGGCCACCGAGACGACATCTCCTGCGTCATCTTGTTCGGCGGTCACGAGATCTTTTGCGCCGGTGACGACATGCCCGAGCTGAGCACCTTGAGCGCCGATGAAGCCGAGGCCGCGGCACGCGCGTGCAGTGAGGCCGTCGACGCGCTGGCCGCCATCCCCAAGCCGACTGTCGCGGCCATCACCGGGTACGCGCTTGGCGGCGGGCTGAACCTGGCACTCGCGGCGGACTGGAGGGTGGCGGGCGACAACGTGAAGTTCGGCGCGACGGAGATCCTGGCCGGCCGGGTGCCGCAGGGCGGAACCGCCCGCCTCGCGCGTGCGGCCGGCGAGAGCAAGGCCAAGGACCTGGTGTTCAGCGGGCGGTTCATCGACGCCAAGGAGGCGCTGGCCCTCGGCCTCATCGACGAGATGGTCGCGCCCGACGGTGTCTATGACGCCGCGTTGAGCTGGGCGAAGAGGTTCGGTGACCATCCGCCGCAGGCACTGGCTGCCGCCAAGGCCACCTTCGACAATTAGGCTGCCCTGCTATGAGCTTTGAGGAAACCGACGCTGTCTCTGATGTCGCCGACACATTGGCTCCGGTCCCGAACCCGCACGCCACCGCGGAGGAGGTTGAGGCCGCTCGCCACGACTCCAAGCTTGCGCAGGTGCTCTACCACGACTGGGAAGCCGAGAGCTACGACGACAAGTGGTCGATCTCCTATGACAAGCGCTGCGTCGACTACGCCCGCGACCTGTTCGACGCGACCGTGCCCACCGAGGAGCTGCGCCACCTGCCGTACGACCGGGCGCTGGAGCTCGGCTGCGGGAGCGGGTTCTTCCTGCTCAACCTGATCCAGGCCGGTGTCGCCAGGCGCGGCTCGGTGACCGACCTGTCGCCTGGCATGGTCAAGGTGGCCACCCGCAACGGCGAGAACTTGGGCCTGGAGATCGACGGCCGGGTCGCCGACGCCGAGGGCATCCCGTACGAGGACGACACCTTCGACCTCGTCGTCGGGCACGCAGTGTTGCACCACATCCCCGACGTCGAGCTGTCGCTGCGCGAGGTGGTCCGGGTCCTCAAGCCGGGCGGCCGATTCGTGTTCGCCGGCGAGCCGACGAACGCCGGCGAGAACTACGCGCGCCCGCTGTCGACGCTGACGTGGCGGGCGGTGACGAATGTGACTAGGCTGCCTGGCCTGTCCAGTTGGCGTCGCCCGCAGGCCGAGCTCGACGAGTCGTCACGTGCCGCCGCATTGGAGGCGATCGTCGACCTGCACACCTTCGCCCCCGGTGATTTGGAGCGCACGGCACGCAATGCGGGGGCCATCGAGGTCTCAACCGCGACAACGGAGTTCACGGCTGCAATGCTGGGCTGGCCACTACGCACGCTCGAGGCCGCGCTGCCGCCCGGCAGGTTAGGCTGGGGCTACGCCAAGTTCGCGTTCCACAGCTGGATCACGCTCAGCTGGATCGATCACAACATCTGGCGCCAGGTTGTGCCCAAAGGCTGGTACTACAACGTGATGATCACCGGGGTCAAACCGTCGTAGCGTTCCGTCTGGACGACGTCACCTATCTGCGCAGCGACGCGGGGAAGCGCTCGTTGTGCGAAGTCGCAGGCTATCGGCTGACCGATGCCACGCTGGTCGCCGACATCGCTTCGGTGCGAGCGTCTTTCGGTGATCGTGCCGCCGCGCTGGTGGAGACGACGCTGTTGCGGCGCAAGGCCGCAGCGAAATTCGCCGATCCGTCCGGCTGGCTGTTCACCGACGAGGCGCTTCAGCAGGCTACCGCCGAAGCCGTCGCCGCGCATCGGGCACAACGGCTGGCAGGCGCGAGTGTGCACGACGCGACTTGTTCGATCGGTACGGAGCTTGCCGCGCTGCGTAATTCGGCGTCGCGGGTGGTAGGCAGCGATATCGACCCAGTCCGGCTGGCGATGGCCGGCAACAATGTCGCCGACGTCGACCTCTGCCGCGCCGACGCGCTGCGGCCGATCACCCGCGACACCGTCGTCCTCGTCGACCCGGCCCGGCGTAGCGGCGGGCGGCGCCGGTTCGACCCGCGGGACTACACGCCGGCGCTGGATGGCCTGCTGGACGTGTACCACGGTCGCGATCTCGTCGTAAAGTCCGCTCCCGGAATCGATTTCGATGAGTTGGCGCGATTGGGATTCGTCGGCGAGATCGAAGTCACCTCGCTCGCGGGCAGCGTTCGCGAGGCATGCCTGTGGTCGGCAGGTCTTGCCGGAGACGGAGTGACCCGGCGGGCGACGATACTGGACACCGGCGAAGACCTCACCGACGCCGACCCCGACGAGTGCACGGTGGCGCCTGCAGGCCGGTGGATCGTCGACCCCGACGGCGCGGTGGTGCGCGCAGGTCTGGTGCGGCACTACGCCGCCCGACACGGCTTGTGGCAGCTCGACCCCGATATCGCCTACCTGTCCGGCGATCAACTTCCCGACAACGTGCGCGGGTTCGAGGTCCTCGAGGAGCTGAACTACAGCGAACGGCGACTGCGCCAGGCGCTTTCGGCGCGGGACGTTGGAGCCGTCGAGATCCTGGTGCGCGGCGTCGGCGTCGACCCCGATGCGTTGCGCACCCGAATGCGGCTGCGCGGATCGCAATCGGTGTCGGTCGTAATCACCCGCATCGGATCCGGGGCGGCAAGCCGGGCAACGGCATTCATCTGCCGTCCGTCCCGCTAGTTTTTTCGCTCTTCGCGTGCGCGGCGAAACGCCACGTACGCTGGCAGTAATGCGCCGGTGCCGAAAGCCGGTGCCGGCTCTCGAGGACGTCGACGATGCGCATTCTGAGGGTGTCCGCGATTACTCGTCGCGGCGGGTGTTCTGGCCTGCGTGACCGGCACTTCGACCGCCGCCGCGCAGTCGACCTGCGTCGACCTTGGCGGCACCGTCGGGCAAGACCAGATATGCACCGTGCACACGTCGAACCCCACCTACACGCTGGACATGACGTTCCCCAACGACTATCCCGGACCAGCAGGCGCTGATGGCGTATCTCACCCAGGCCCGCGACGGGTTCGTCAACGTCTCGGAGATGCCGGGTTCGTACAACTTGCCGTATGAACTCGACGCGAAGGGAACCGGATACCGCACGGACACACCGACCGGCGGCACGCGGAGCGTGGTGTTCACGATGTGGCAGAACGTGGGCGGTGTGCACCCGCAGACCTGGTACAAGTCCTTCAATTGGGACATCGGCAAGAAGGCACCGATCACATTCGACACCCTGTTCAAGCCGGGCAGCAAGCCGCTCGACGTGATCTATCCGGTCGTCGAGCAGTACATACAGAAGCAGCAAGGGTTGATCGACGGCATCCCGCCGAGCGTCGGGCTGGATCCGAGCAAGTATCAGAACTTCGCGGTGACCGACGACGCGGTGACCTTCTACTTCGGCCAGGGCGAGCTGTTCGCCGAGGCCGCGGGTCCTGTCGAGGCGCCGGTCCCGCGCGCAGCGCTTGCACCGCTGTTGGCGTAGCTGCCTACTCCGGCGCGAAGCCGTAGACCTGGCCGCTGCTGGTGGCGGTGACGACGCGGCGGTCATGGCCGACCGATACGCCGACCGGCCAGCCCGTCGCCTGAGGCAGCGGGTAGCTGTTGACGGTGTGGCCGTCGGCCGGGTCGAACACCAGCAGCGCCTGACCGTTCTCGCCGTCCTTGGCGACGGTGTAGCCGACGCCGTTGCCTGCCCGGCTCGATGTGGACAGCGGGACGACGTCGTCGCGGGTCCACACCACTTCGCCCTTGTCGCCGCCGTCGCGGACCGCGACCAGCTTGCTGCCAGGGCCGCCGCCCGCCACGATCAGGCCGTCCGGCGACACCGACGGCGGCGTTTGCGCCAGATAGTCCAGCGGCACTGACCATTTCGGCTTGCCGTCCGCGGTGTTGATCGCCCACAGGTGCTCGTCGCGGCCGTTGACGTACACGGTGGTCCCGTCGGCGGATAGCGCCGGGCTGGCGATCGGTCCCTGGCCTACCGCAGTTGCTTGTCCACTCGCGGGTGAGCAGCGGGGTCTGGCCGGCGCGGTAGCGAAGCCCGACCAGGACCGGGGCCGCTGCGTTCGGTTCCCACAGGTTGACCACGATGATTCCGGTACGCCGACGAAAACGCAGGCGCCGCGGCGACCGGGCAGCCAGGCCGCATCGGTTGGCAATCGGCCAGTCCCCGAGTGGCGTCGGTGGGATTGACGTCGGCGACCAGATCCAGCGGCGTGCCGACGACGATGCCCTTGTGCGCGTCGAACACCAGCACCTGCCCGAGATGCGTGACGACCAGCAGCTGACCCGGCGCGAGAATCCTTGGCGTGGTGGGCATTCCGATCACCGGCTGACGCCACCGGATCCACTGCGTCGGCGGGAAGGACAGCATCGCGCCCGGCTGCCCGATGTAGAGATTGTCGAACCCATCGAAAAGGGGACTGGACAGGCCGTCGCCCTGCACCAGCCGGGTGCACCAGCGTTGGCGGGCGAAGTTGCCGGTCTCCCACACCATCAGCGAGCATCCGCCTGCCGACTGCGCGTTGATGGCAAGGTAGCTGCCCGACCCGAGCGCCACCTGGGCGGCCAGGTCACCCTTGACCGACCGCCGCCATTCCAGCCGCAGTGCGGTGGCCCCCGCGACGGGCGAGTAGCTGCTGTTGGCCGCGTCCCCGTACTGGGCGGGCCAGCCGTCCGCTGCGTGCGCCTGGACCCAGGAATCGGTGGTCCCGCAGCCGGCCAGCACACCGGTGATCAGCGCTGTTGACGCCAGCACCATCAGTCGCCGGAACACAGGATCCTTTCCCAGTCGCGTTCGTGAAGCCCACGTGAGGGTAACCGTTCTGACGTTCGGACGCTCGCGTAGGCTTTCCGGCCATGACGACGATGTGGGGCGCGCCGTTGCACAAGCGATGGCGGGGTTCACGCCTGCGCGATCCGCGTCAGGCCAGGTTCCTGACGCTCGCCTCACTCAAGTGGGTGCTGGCCAACCGCGCCTATACGCCTTGGTACCTGGTGCGCTATGTCCGGCTGCTGAAGTTCAAGCTGGCCAACCCGCACATCATCACCCGCGGCATGGTGTTCCTCGGCAAGGGCGTCGAGATTCAGGCGACGCCGGAGCTGTCCACGATGGAGATCGGCCGCTGGGTGCACATCGGCGACAAGAACACGATCCGCTGCCACGAGGGCTCGCTGCGCTTCGGCGACAAGGTGGTGCTCGGCCGCGACAACGTGATCAACACCTACCTCGACATCGAACTGGGCGACTCGGTGCTGATGGCCGACTGGGTCTACGTCTGCGACTTCGACCACCGGATGGACGACATCAACGTGCCGATCAAGGACCAGGGCATCCTCAAGGGCCCGGTGCGGATCGGGCCGGACACCTGGATCGCGACGAAGGTGACGATCCTGCGGAACACGACGATCGGCCGGGGCTGCGTGCTGGGGTCGCATGCGGTGGTCAAGGGCGACATCCCGGACTACGCGATCGCGGTCGGCGCGCCTGCCAAGGTCGTCAAGAACCGCAAGCTGGCGTGGGAGACGTCGGCCGCCGAGCGTGCGGAATTGGCCGCGGCGCTTGCCGACATCGAACGCAAGAAGGCGTCGCGTAACTTCTACTGCCGCGAGCGTGCGTGTCTGCACGCCGACACACCGCCAACCGCGTGCATTTTGCGCACGCTCGCGGGGAGCGACTGTCCGATCTCCGCCCAGTCGATGCCGAACGCGTCGGCCAACGCGCGGCGGCCGTCGTCAGTGACCGTCAGCGCCCGCCCCCGCGGCACCCGCTTGACCCAGCCCGCGGACAGGAAGCGATCCAGCACGGCGCGCCCCAGCCCGCCGGACAGATGATGCCGCTGCTCCGTCCAATCCACGCAGTAGCGCACGAGAGGCCTTTTCCCCGTTGGCATTTCGACGCCGATGCCGGCTGAGGAAGCCGCGCCCGACGTTTCGGTCAGCTGGTAGTCGATGTCGTGGCCGGGGCTGCTCGAGCGCGTCATGGCTGTCGCGGTCGCGGGTCGTAGCGACCGTCGCCGCCGACGAGCGCGTCGCGATCCAGCAGGCAGCCCATCACCGTCGACGCCGAGCCGACCAGCGACATGGTCGTAGCACGTGCGCGCGGCGCGCAGCCGCGCCGCCCTGGTGCCTTCCCGCAGCGACTTGACGGGCCGCAGCGGCGCGAGGCGGCCCAGCTGCTCGAGCAGCTCGCCGACCTCGGGACCGGCCAGCCGGTAGTAACGGTTCCGGCCATGGGTTTCCACGGTCAGCAGGCCCGCGCTGGTCAGCTTGCCGAGGTGACTGCTCGCCGTCGGCCTGCTGATGCCCGCCTCGTCGGCGAGCACGCTGGCAGGCAGCGCACGCCCGTCATCAAGGGCGAGCAGTACCTTGCAGCGCGCCGGGTCGGCCAGCATCGACGCCAACGCGGCGATGTCGGCGTCGCCGCCCGTCGAAAGCTCGGCGGCGTTACGCATGAGCGACCTCCTTCTGCATCGGAGCGGGCGCTTCGGTTCGTGCCCAGCGCAACGCGACCGCGGCGCCGATCAACTGGACCAGCCCGCCAAGCATCGTCGCGATCCGCGTACCTTCGGCACCCGCGATCGCGGCCATCGCACTACCCAACACCGCGACACCGACAGTGATACCCACCAGGCGTGCCAAATTCACCACGCCCGAGGCCAGGCCGGCCCGTCGTAGCGGCACCGCCGACATTGCCAGTCCGACGGCGGGGCCGGTGTTGAGCGCCAAACCCGCACCCGCCAGCACGAACGACAGCTCGAGCAGCCACACCTCGGCCTGCGGCCCTACCGCGGCATAGAGCGCCAAACCCGCGGCCATCAGGGTCAACCCGGTGGTCATCGGCAGCTGCGGACCCGTGCGGTGGGCGAGCGCGTTGACCACCGGGATGAGAGCCAGGTACGTCAGCGGCATCGGCAGAAACCAGAGCGCGGTCTCCAGCGCGCTGGCTCCACGTTGTTGTTGGAACGCGAAGCTGTTCACAAGGAGCAGGCCGTAGATGCCGAAGGTCATCGTGAAGGTCGCGACAAGCGCGGCCACCAGCCGACGATTGCGGAACAGATCGAGCGGCAGCATCGGATGGTTCACCCGTCGCTGGCTCCACATGAAACGCAGCGAAACCGGCGATGGCGACGATGGCCAGCGTGACGGTCAACGCGGGTGCCATGGTCCGGCCCTCCACAAGGGCGATCGTCAGTGCGCCGAGGCCGACCATCGCCAGCGTCTGGCCGGGAAGGTCGAAGCTTGCAGCGTCGGGATCGCGGGATTCGGGAAGGTAGCGGTACGTCATCAGCAGCGCGGCCACGCCGATGGGCGCGTTCAGCCAGAAGATGAAGCGCCAGCCAAGGGTGTCGGTCAGAACCCCGCCGAGGATCGGGCCGATCGCGGTGCTCATCGCGGCGGCCATCGCCCACGCCGCGGTCGCCCGGCCGCGTTCGATGGGATTAGGAAAGGCGGCGGCGGTGATGGCCAGACCCTGGGGCAGCATCACTGCCGCGCCAACGCCCTGGACGGCGCGGGCGGCCAGCAGCAGCGGCAACGACGGGGCCGCCGCGCAGGCCAGCGACGCGACAACGAATGTCACCAAGCCGAGGCGCAGCAGCGTGCGACGGCCATATCGGTCCCCAAGGGATCCGGCGGTGAGCAATACGGCGGCGAAGGTGATGTTGTACGACGTCGATCGTCCACTGCGCTCCGGAGATGCCGCCGCCGAGGTTGTCGCGGATGGTGGGCAATGCGAGGTTGATCGCGTTGGCGTCGACGAGGCCGACGAAGAGTCCCAGGTAGGCGGCGATCAGGGTCAACGTTGTGTCGAGGCTGAACCGTTTCGTGTCCATATCCCGACGCTAGGTCGGAAATGATTCGACGCCGATCGAACTGTCAGCGGTCGGGCAGTGCGTGCTCGACGATGACGCGCCGGCGGTGCGGTTCGCGTTCGCCGCGCTTCGCGGCGAGGTAGACCTGCGCGGTTTCGCCCGCCACCGTGTGCCAGTCGAAATCGCTTGTCAGCCGGTCCCTCGCGGCGATCGCCCGGCGCTGGGCGGCACCCGGATCGTCGAGCACGGCGCGGACGGCCGAGGCGATGCCTGCGACGTCGCGTGGCGCGAAGGACATGCCGGTTTGCCCGTCGATCACCAACTCGCCGAGGCCGCCGACGTTGGAGGTCACCAGCGGGATGCCGGTGGCGGCTGCCTCGAGCGCGACGATGCCGAACGGCTCGTAGTGGCTGGGCAGCACCGCGGCGTCGGCGGTATGCAGCAGGCGCACCAGTTCCCCGTGATCCAGGTGGCCGACAAACGTTGTGGCCTTGAGCACCTTGTGCTTTCGCGCCTGCTCGATGAGCCAGTCCTGTTGGGTTCCCGTACCCGCGATCGTCAGCGTCGTGCCGGGATGAGAGCGCCTGATGCGCGGCAGCGCAGCGATCGCGTCGTGAATGCCCTTCTCGTACTCCAGCCGTCCCAGATACATCAGCTGCGCGGCGCCGCTGCGGGGTTGGCGGCGGGCGAACGGCCACAGCGCGGCGTCGATGCCGTTGCGGATCACCCGGGTCTCGGCAAGGCCGGGGCCGAACAGTTCGGTGATCTCGTCGCTCATCGACGCCGAACAGGTGATGAGCGAGTCGGATTCGCGAACCAGCCATGATTCGACGGCGTGCACCTGGCGGCTGATCCGACCGGACACCCAGCCCGAATGCCTGCCGGCCTCGGTGGCGTGGATGGTGGAAACCAGTGGCACGTCGAAGTATTCGGCGAGGGCGATCGCCGGGTGCGCGACCAGCCAGTCGTGTGCGTGCACGACGTCGGGGCGCCACGGCTCGATTGCGTCGGGTCTTGATCGCCAAGCCGGCGCGGACCATCGAATGCCCCATGGCCAGCGTCCACGCCATCATGTCGGTACCGAAGTCGAACTCGTGCGGGTCCTGCGCGGCGGCGACAACGCGTACGTCCTCAGCGATTTCGTCGGTGGACGGATGCGTGCTCGGGTCGGTCCCGCTGGGGCGACGGTTGAGCACGACGACCTCGTGTCCGGCCGCTGCCAGCGCCGTCGCCAGTTGGTAGACGTGACGGCCGAGCCCGCCGACCACCACCGGCGGGTACTCCCACGACACCATCAGGATGCGCAGTCTCGGTGATCGGGGGCAGGCGCCTGTAGCGTCCGAGCTGACGCCGAACAGGCCGTCGGCGCGGTTCCAGCCGTCGGCGAGTCTCTGTGCGTGCTCGCTGCGGCCTGACGCCATCGCACCGGCGATCTCGCGGGTGGCGTGCGCGTGCAGGTGCGCGCGATAGCGCGCGTAGTCGGCGGCGGAGTCCTTGCTGACCATGAACGGCCAGTCGCTGGACACCGTGAGCAGTGTTTCGCGCAGGATCTGGTCGGCGACGAAGTTGCGCGCAGGCGGAGCGTCAGTCTCGCCGAGAGCCTTGTCCACGGTGGTGAGCGCGGCGTCGACGACCTCGGCGTTCAGCTGGACCAGATCGGCGACCTTCTCGCCCGCCCACACTTGCCAGTCCTTGCCCGAACCCCAAGAGCTGGGCGGCAATTCGACGGGTGCGCCGACGAAGCCGTCGGCCACGGCATCGGACAGCGTGCCGACGCGCACCCCGGCCTCTGGCAGTGCGCGCAGCACCCGCTCAAGCCATGCCGGCCCCTCGTACCACCAATGCCCGAACAGCTCGGTGTCGAACGCCGCCACCACATGGGCGGGCCTGCCGATCCGTTCGGATTCGCTGATGAGCCGGTCGCGCACCGTCCCGACGAAGTCGGCGACGTGCGCGTCGACCGCCCGGTCGGCGCGCTGCGGGTCGTAGGGCGCCTTGGTCATCCGATGGCACGTTGCGGCCGGTGACGCGTGCCGGCTTGAGTCCGGTGACGTGATCGTAGGTGTGGAAGTCGCGGTAGGCGGCGTGACCGGGGTAGCCGGACTTCGGCGACCACACCCGGTAGCTCACCTGCAGATCGCGACCGAACGCGACGACGTCGGACGTCGCCACCGGCCTGCCCAGCGCGGTATCGCCGTGCAACGACGGCCCGTCGACCATGAAGTGGCCGACACCCGCTGCGGCGTAATCCATTTCCATGCCGGGCGCATAGGCGCACTCCGGTGCCCAGATACCCGTCGGCGTGTGCGCGAATCGCTGGCCGGCGTCGGCAAGGCCCTCGCGCAGCGCGAATTCGCGCAGCCTCGGATTGAGCAGCGGCTGGAACGGGTGCGACAGTGGGCCGCCGAGCAATTCGATGGTGTCCGCGTCGATCAGCTCGCGCAGCAGCGGACTTCCGCCGTGCCGCCACAGCGTCGCGAACTCGTCGAGTGCGTGGCCTGCCTCGGCGTGCTCGCGAATTCCGAACGCGCGCAACCCTTCCAGCTCATGCAGCGTCGTGGCCTCCAGCGCCCGCAACTGCCAGTTGGCCAGCCAGTGGTGCATGCCCGACAGGCAGTATGGGTCGTCGAGCTGAGCGGTGACGACCGGCGTCATTCCCAGCGTGACGACGTGGCTGCGGTCTTCGTCCGCGAGCGTGCGCAACACGCGCATCAGTGGCAGGTAGGACGCCGACCACGACTGGTAGAGCCACTCCTCGCCGACCGGCCAGCGGCCGTGATGGGCCAGCCACGGCAGATGTGTGTGCAGGACGAGCGTGAACAGCCCCGGAGCCGGAGGGCCGGCGACATCGGACCGTGGCACGGGCTTCGACTGACTCACGGCCGCACCGCGATGGCGACCAGGTCGAGGCTCTCGTCAATGTCGCGGTCGGTGGCCTCGATGAGGTCGAAGTCGTCTGTCGCCACGGAGGCGACATCGGCGAGCAGATCGTCGGGCCACGGCGCATCGGCCAGCGCGCGGGCGATCTGGGCGTCGATGATCGAGCCGCCGTGCCGGGCGTCGAGCTCTGTGAGGCGCTGGCCATGAAAAACCCCGTACACGCCCTCGATTCCGAAGCCCGCTGCGGTCAGCAGTTCGGTGAGCTCCGCGGCGTTGAGCTCGCGAGTGTGGAACGGGTTGATCGGGGTGTCGCGGCCGGGGGAGAAGGTGATCCGGTTGGGTGTGGACATCAGCAGCACACCGCCCGGTCGCAAGACGCGCAGGCACTCGGCCGCGAATTGTCCTTGGTCCCAGAGATGTTCGATCACCTGGAAGTTGACCACGACATCAACGTCGCCGTCGGGCAGCGGCAGCTCGGCGAGGTTTCCGTGCAGCATCTCAACCCGTGGATACCGGGCCCGCACATGCGCGACGGCCGACTCGTCGTAGTCCAGCCCGATCACACGGCGCGCCACGTCGGCGATCAAGTCGGCGCCGTAGCCCTCGCCGCAGCCAGCCTCGAGCACGTCGCGTCCGGCGCAGCGGTCGGCGAGCCGCCGGTACACCACCTCGTGGCGGCGGAACCAGTAGTTCTCCTCCGCCAGGCCGGGAACCGTTCGCTCGCCGGTAAGCGGCAGATCCGGACCGTCGGTAACGAATGCGCTCATTGGAAGGCAGGCTAACGCCTAGTGGCCGGTTCGCGAACGGTTCGCAGGCGAAGGGGAGGCCAGAACGCGAACTTCGACCAGCTATGGTGTTCCTGCGAACCACCGTAAGTTACCCGCGAGTAACATGGTGGTAGTTGCTTCTAACGTGGTATTGCAGGCCGGACGCCGGCCTCTCCGAGGAGGACGAACCAGAGTCATGACGAACATCGTGGTCCTGATCAAACAGGTCCCTGACACGTGGTCGGAGCGCAAGCTGACCGACGGCGATTTCACTCTCGACCGTGAGGCCGCCGACGCCGTGCTCGACGAGATCAACGAGCGCGCCGTCGAAGAGGCGCTTCTCATCAAGGAGAAGGAAGGCGCCGAGAGCACTGTGACGGTGCTCACAGCCGGCCCCGAGCGTGCGACCGAGGCCATCCGCAAAGCCCTGTCGATGGGCGCCGACAAGGCCGTGCACCTGCTCGACGACGGCCTGCACGGCTCGGATGTCGTGCAGACCGGCTGGGCGCTGGCGCGCGCGCTGGGCACCATCGAGGGCACCGAGCTGGTCATCGCGGGCAATGAGGCCACCGACGGCGTCGGCGGCGCGGTGCCTGCCGTCATCGCCGAGTACCTGGGCCTGCCGCAGCTGACCCACCTGCGCAAGGTGTCGGTCGAGGGCGGCAAGGTCACCGGTGAGCGCGAGACCGACGACGGCGTGTTCACCTCGAGGCGCCGCTGCCCGCGGTGGTCAGCGTGACCGAGAAGATCAACGAGCCCCGCTTCCCGTCCTTCAAGGGCATCATGGCCGCCAAGAAGAAGGAAGTCACCACGCTGACCCTGGCCGAGATCGGTGTCGAGGCCGACGAGGTCGGCGTCGCCAATGCCGGCTCCAAGGTGCTCGCGTCGACGCCCAAGCCGGCCAAGACCGCGGGCGAGAAGGTCACCGACGAAGGCGACGGCGGCACGAAGATCGCCGAGTACCTGGTTGCCCAGAAGATCATCTAGCCGAATTGCCCACAGGCCGAAAACAATCCAGAAAGACATTGAAGACACATGGCTGAAGTACTTGTGCTCGTCGAGCACGCTGATGGTGCGCTGAAGAAGATCAGCGCCGAACTGATCACCGCCGCTCGTGTGCTCGGCGAACCCGCCGCCGTCGTGGTGGGCAAGCCGGGCACCGCTGCGCCGCTGATCGACGGACTGAAGGCGGCAGGCGCCGCCAAGGTCTACGTCGCCGAGTCCGACGACGCGGAGAACTACCTGGTTACGCCCGTTCGTCGACGTGCTGGCGTCGCTGGCCGAGTCGGCCAGCCCGGCGGCCGTGCTGCTGGCCGCCAGCGCCGACGGCAAGGAGATCGGCGGCCGGTTGGCCGCGCGGCTCGGCTCCGGTCTGCTGGTCGACGTCGTCGAGGTCAAGGCGGGCGCCACGGGCGTGCACTCCATCTTCGGTGGCGCGTTCACCGTCGAGGCTCAGGCCACCGGTGACACCCCGGTGATCACCGTGCGTCCCGGTGCGATCGAGGCCGAGCCCGCCGCAGGCGCCGGCGAGGTCGTCAACGTCGAGGTGCCTGCCCAGGCCGAGAATGCGACGAAGATCACTTCCCGCGAGCCCGCGGTGGCAGGCGATCGTCCCGAGCTCACCGAGGCCACCGTCGTGGTCTCCGGTGGCCGTGGCGTCGGCAGCGCTGAAAACTTCAGCGTGGTCGAGGAATTGGCCGATTCGCTGGGTGCCGCCGTCGGCGCGTCGCGTGCCGCTGTCGACTCCGGCTACTACCCGGGCCAGTTCCAGGTGGGCCAGACCGGTAAGACCGTGTCGCCGCAGCTGTACATCGCGCTGGGCATCTCCGGAGCGATCCAGCACCGCGCAGGTATGCAGACGTCGAAGACGATCATCGCGGTGAACAAGGACGAAGAGGCGCCGATCTTCGAGATCGCCGACCTCGGCATCGTCGGCGACCTGTTCAAGGTCGCGCCGCAGCTGACCGAGGCGGTCAAGGCCCGCAAGGGCTGAGTTTTCGCGGGGTTCCGCGCGATTGGGCGCGTTCGGGTGTGTTTTTGCACACCTGAGCGCGCCCAATTCGTCATTTAGCGTGCACGAACACGACACACAGGCGTTGGAGTCCCGCTTTCCGGCTGGGCGACCGTGCAGCCATGAGCACTGCTTCTGTCCTCATAGCCGCTGATCCAGAGACCGACCTGCAGGCGGGCACGCCGGGGCCGCGCTACACCCTGCTGCTTTCCACCGACCCTGCGCTCATCGACGCCGCGCAGCGCCTTCGTCACGATGTGTTCACCTCCGAACCGGGATTCGCGCTCGAAGGCGCGAGCGACGGACGGGACGCCGACCGCTTCGACGAGTATTGCGATCACCTGCTTGTCCGCGAGGACGTCTCCGGCGAACTCGTCGGCTGCTACCGGATGCTGCCGCCGCCAGGTGCGATCGCCGCCGGGAGCCTTTACACCGCAACCGAATTCGACGTGCAGGCGCTCGACTCACTGCGGCCCTCGCTGGTGGAGATGGGCCGAGCGGTGGTGCGTGAGGATCACCGCAACGGCGCTGTGGTGCTGCTGATGTGGGCAGGCATCCTGGCCTACCTGGACCGCTGCGGCTACGACTACGTCACCGGTTGCGTCTCGGTGCCGGTCTGCGGCGTGGACGAGGAGACACCCGGCAGCCAGATCCGCGGCGTTCGCGATTTCGTGCGGCGACGCCACGCCGCCCCCGCCGAGTACACCGTGTACCCGTACCGGCCGGTGACGGTCGACGGCAAGGGTCTCGACGACATTCAGCCGACCGCAAGGGTGGCGGTTCCGCCGCTCATGCGCGGCTACCTCCGGCTGGGCGCGCAGGTGTGCGGCGAACCGGCCCACGATCCCGACTTCGGAGTCGGCGATTTCCCGGCCCTGCTGGACAAACGCCAGGCCGACACCCGCTACCTGCGCAGACTGCGGTCGGTGGGGGCGGCGGCCGCGATGGCCGACGGGATGGCATCGTGACCGTCGAGCATTCCTGGGTGCCGCGCGCGACCTGCGACGCCAGCTGCATCAGCGCAGGGGCCGCCGCGTCCGGCCAGCCCCTGGTTGTCGCGCTGCGCATCGCGGTGCGGGCGACCTTCGCGGTGCTCCTGCTGTCGGCGACACCATTGCTGGCCATTCCCATGCCGGGGCGCTCACACATTCAGCGGGGCTACTGCAGGCTGATGTTGCGCAGCCTCGGCGTGCGAATCACGGTGTCGGGTGGGCCGATTCGCAACCTGCAGGGCGTGTTGGTGGTCAGCGGACACGTGTCCTGGGTGGACATCTTCGCGATCGGTTCGGTCATGCCGGGCAGGTTCGTTGCAAAGTCCGAACTGATCAACTGGCCGGCCCTCGGAATGCTGGCGCGACTGATGAAGGTCATCCCGATCGAGCGCGACAACCTGCGGCTGCTGCCGAACGTGGTCGGGGCCATCGCGGGCCGGCTTCGTGCGGGCCAGACGGTCGTCGCGTTCCCCGAGGGCACCACCTGGTGCGGCCTTGGCTACGGAGCGTTCCGGCCTGCGATGTTCCAGGCCGCTGTCGACGCAGGCAGGCCAGTTCAGCCGCTTCGGCTGACTTACCACCACCGCGACGGCAGGCCCTCGACCGTCGCGGCCTATGTGGGTGACGACACGCTGATCGCATCGATCCGCAGGCTCGTCACCGCCCATCGCACGTTGATTCGCGTGCAGGTCGAGTCGCTGCAGCTGCCGGGAACCTCCCGGCGGGATTTGGCGGCCCGCTGCGAAGCCGCGGTCCGCGGCGACGTGTCGCGGCAGGGGCACGGTCACGCCCTGGTGGCCTGACCTCGGATTCGGGACGGGCCGTTCCATGGCCGCTAGCATGGAACGGTTATGACCTCGCACAGGACGGTCTACCTCGATCACGCCGCCACCACCCCGATGCACCCTGCTGCCATCGAGGCGATGACGGCTGTGCTGGCGACGGTTGGCAACGCGTCGTCGCTGCACGGTGCGGGCCGCGTTGCGCGCCGCCGGATGGAGGAGGCCCGCGAGTCGTTGGCGCACCTGCTCGGCGCGCGCCCGTCGGAAGTGATCTTCACCGCAGGCGGCACTGAGAGCGACAACCTCGCGGTCAAGGGCATCTACTGGGCGCGACGCGATTCGTCGCCGCAGCGGCGCAGGATAGTCACCACCCCCATCGAGCATCATGCGGTTCTGGACGCGGTGCAGTGGCTCGCCGACCACGAGGGAGCCGAGGTCACGTGGCTGCCGGTTGGTGACGACGGCGCCGTCGCACCCGCCGCGCTTCGAGAAACATTGCAGGCCCACGACGACGTCGCATTGGTGTCGATCATGTGGGCCAACAATGAAGTCGGGAC
Organism: uncultured Actinomycetota bacterium; assembly: GCA_963835075.1. Taxonomy (GTDB): domain Bacteria; phylum Actinomycetota; class Actinomycetes; order Mycobacteriales; family Mycobacteriaceae; genus Mycobacterium. Next base: position 235,661 of record CAWIEE010000020.1, read on the forward strand.
CATCATGCCGATCTCCGAATTAGCAGCTATTGCAGCGGAATTCGATGTTCCGATGCACAGCGACGCAATTCAGGCGGTCGGCCAGACTCCCGTCGACTTCACAGCAAGCGGCCTCTCGGCGATGAGCATCGGGGCCCACAAGTTCGGCGGCCCGACGGGCGTCGGCGCGCTGCTGCTGCGGCGCGACACCGCCTGTGTGCCGCTGCTGCACGGCGGTGGCCAGGAACGCGACGTCCGTTCCGGTACACCGGATGTCGCCGGTGCCGTCGCAATGGCCGCCGCAGCAAAGGTCGCGATCGAGGGCTTGGCGGTCAACAGTGCTCGCGTGCAGACGTTGCGTGATCGATTGATCGACGGCGTGCTGTCGACCATCGATGACGTGTACCTCAACGGTGCCACCGGTCGACGCGCGGCTGCCCGGCAACACCCACTTCACGTTCCGCGGCTGCGAAGGCGATTCGCTGCTGATGCTGTTGGACGCCAAGGGTATCGAGTGCTCGACGGGCTCGGCGTGCACCGCAGGCGTCGCCCAGCCGTCGCATGTGCTGCTTGCGATGGGCGCGGACCCGGCCAGTGCGCGCGGCTCGCTGCGGTTGTCGTTGGGCCACACCAGCACTGACGCGGATGTCGACGCCGCGTTGGCGGTACTGCCCGCGGCGGTCGAGCGGGCGCGCCAGGCCGCGCTCGCCAGCGCGGGAGCGGCGAAGCAATGAGGGTGCTCGTCGCGATGAGCGGCGGCGTCGACTCGTCGGTCGCCGCCGCGAGGATGGTCGACGCGGGTCACGACGTCGTCGGCGTGCACATGGCGTTGTCTGCGGCGCCTGGCACACTGCGCACCGGATCGCGGGGTTGCTGCTCGAAAGAGGATGCCGGCGACGCGCGGCGCGTCGCCGATGTGCTGGAGATCCCGTTCTACGTCTGGGATTTCGCCGACCGCTTCAAAGAAGACGTGATCGACGACTTCGTCTCGTCCTACGAGCGCGGCGAGACTCCGAATCCGTGCGTGCGGTGCAACGAGCGAATCAAGTTCTCCGCGTTGGCGGCTCGCGCGTTGGCGCTGGGGTTCGACGCCGTCGCGACCGGCCATTACGCGCGGCTGTCCGATGGCCGGCTGCGGCGCGCCGTCGACGTGACAAGGACCAGTCGTACGTGCTTGGCGTGCTGACCGCCGAGCAGCTGCGCCGCGCCGTCTTTCCGATCGGCGATACGCCGAAGCCGCAGATCCGCGAGGAAGCCGCGCTTCGCGGGCTGGCCGTGGCGGAGAAGCCCGACAGCCACGACATCTGCTTCATCCCGTCGGGGGATACCCGCGCGTTTCTTGGCGCCCGCATCGGCGTGCGCCGCGGCGCGGTCGTCGACGCCGGCGGCACGGTGCTCGCCGAACACGATGGCGTACACGGCTTCACGATCGGCCAGCGCAAGGGTCTTGGCATCGCGGGCCCTGGACCCGATGGGCAGCCCCGTTACGTCACGGGCATCGACGCCGAAACCGGAACTGTGCATGTCGGCGACGCTGCCGCATTGGACATCTGGACGCTTGCCGGTGACAGGCCGGTATTCACCTCCGGCGTTGCGCCGAGCGGCCCGGTGGAGTGCGCTGTGCAGGTGCGCGCACACGGAGGCATCGCCGATGGCGTGGCCGAACTGCGCGACGGGCGGTGGGTGGTCGACTCTGCGCGCACCGCTGCGCGGTGTGGCGCCTGGCCAGACGATGGTGCTCTACCGCCCAGACCCCGACGGCGACGAGGTTATCGGCAGCGCGACGATCACGCGCTAACGCGCGGGCGTGGCTAACCCGGCACCTTGGCCAGGATGTTCGTCATCACGATGTCGGGCACCGAGTCGGGAAACGCGCACGACGTGACCTCCACCAGCACGACGTACTTCACGCGGTAGTTGCGCCCGCAGCCGTTGCCGGGACGCATCTGCACCGAGTCCGGCGTCGAGCTCCACTCACCGACGAACATCGGCCCCAACGTCGTCGAGTCGCACCCGTCGATGAGCGCCACCAAGCCGTCGAACGCGCGGCGAGCAGTCGCAGGATCACGGTAGGCCGCAACGCCCTCGGAGATCAGACCGCCGCCGGGCGGATTCTGGAACGTCGTCTTGTGGAACTCCTCGATATCCTGACCGAAGGTCTGGGTCTCTTCGAAGATCCATTGGCATTGGGGTGGAGTGGTTTTCGCGAGTTGATCAATGTCGACGGGAATCTTGCCGTCCATGCTCGGGATGATCGTCAGGTCGTCGCCTGCCCCGGTGATCGCCCGCATCTGCGACTGGTCCAGCATCAGCTGTTCGACATCGACCGGTGACCGCGAGTTGTCGTCGATTCCGGGAAGCGAGCGCACCGCATGGCCACCCAGCGTCTGCGAGCACCCCGCGGTCAGAAGCGCCACCACACACCAGACCGCCAAGGGTCTGGCCGATGTGGGCATGACGTCCCCTTTCCGGATCGAGCGTAGCCGGATCGAATACTGTTCAACGAGTGAGTGTTTTCGCCGCGGCGACCGGCATCGGGTCCTGGCCGGGATCGTCTCCGCGGGAAGCCGCCGAGATCGTGGTCGGCGAACTGCACACACTTCCGCACCTGGTCGAATTGCCTGCCCGCGGCGTCGGGGCCGACATGATCGGCCGGGCAGGTGCGCTGCTGGTCGACATCGGCATCGACACCGTACCCCGCGGGTATCGCATCGCCAGCGGCCGCAGCGGCGTCGTTCGTCGGGCCGCAAGCCTGCTCGACGAGGACATCGACGCACTCGAGGAGGCGTGGGAGAAGGCCGGCCTGCGCGGCGGGAACGCGGACCGTGAAGGTGCAGGCGCCTGGGCCCGATCACGCTGGCCGCTCATCTCGAGCTGCCCGGCGGCCACCGCGCGATCACCGACCCCGGCGCGGTGCGCGATCTGGCCGGGTCACTGGCCGAGGGTATGGCCGCCCACCGCGCGCAACTGCAGAGGCGTCTCGAGACACCGGTGGTGGTGCAGTTCGACGAGCCGTCGCTGCCTGCCGCGCTCGAGGGCAGGCTGACAGGGGTGACAAGCTTCTCGCCAGTGCACCCAGTCGACGAGTCGGTGGCGATCGGCCTGTTCGACGACTGCGTCGCGATCGTCGGGGCCGAGGTGGTGTTGCACAGCTGTGCAGCGCGGGCTGCCATGGAAAGCGTTGCAGCGCAGCAGTATTCACGCGATATCGGTCGATGCTTCGACGCTGACGGCGACCGACCTCGACGGGGTTGGGGACTTCGTGGACTCCGGCCGCACGGTGATTCTTGGCGTCGTCCCGCCGACCGCGCCGACCGCCAGGCCGTCGGCAGAAGAAATCGCCAAGGCCGTCGTCGGCGTGACCGACCGGCTTGGGTTCGCGCGATCCGTGCTGCGCGAGCGGATCGGCATTTCGCCGGGGTGTGGGCTGGCGGCGGCAACCCCGCAGTGGGCTCGCACCGCCATCGAGTTGGCGCAGAAGGCGGCAGACGCGTTCGCCGAGGATCCGGAAGCGATATAGCCGCATTGCGCAATCGAGCTGCCAGGCCGCGACCAAACATCGAACGTTGCTGGAGGTCGTGGGCCCGGTGAGCAAGGACAGGGCCAACGATCGGTTGCGCGCATTTGCCGAGAAGGATTGACGCTCGGTTCACAATTTGCGCATGTTCTGTCAAGCGCTCGATGGGCACGGCCTCGGCATGCAAGAATGCTCTGCGGAGCGTCCTCGGCGGGTCTTCGCCACTTGCGGGAGAGGAACTGTGGCCCAAGCCAACCTACGCGTTGCGGCAGGTATCGGTGTCGCTGCTGCGTTTTTGCTGGCAGTAGGGCCAAGTGCGGCGGTGGCAGTTGCCGGCCCAGGTGGTTCACACTCCGGTGGCTCGGATAACCATGATCGTTCAGGTTCGCGGGGCGGGTCGGACTGGAGCGACGACAACGTCACCAACGGCATCCGCGGTAGCCAGAGGTCCGGCGTCGTCGCCGACAGCCCACGGACGAAAGTCGGGTCGGGTCGCGATCCGGGTACGTCCGTTGAGCGGTCCGGCCCCGATTACAGCCCCGATCCTGCGGGAGCGTTCCAGCCGCCGAAGGTGACGTTCGGCGACGGGCGCTCGCCCGGGCGTACAAGGCACCGATCCCGAACCGCGCTGGGGGGGCGGTGGCGGCCAGCCTGCACCACCGCCGCCACCACCGGCGACCGCGGTGGTCGATATCGCGCCTCCGCCACACCAATCGCACGCCAAAACCCGCCCGTCATCCGGCAACTGATGGTGGCACCTGCGGCCGAACTGACCGATCCAATGTGGGGGGTCGCCGGGCTGCTGCTGATACCCGCTGCCGGTGCCGTCCTCGGTTACCGGCAGGCGCGTGCGACGCAGGCGGTCGCGAAACTAGGTCGTCACCCGTAGGTCCTTGCGCAGGATCTTGCCCGCCGCGGACTTCGGGATCGCGTCGATGAACGCGACCTGACGCACCTTCTTGTACGGAGCGACCTGACCGGCGACGAACTCCATCACCTCATCCTCGGTCAGGTCGGCACCAGACTGCTTGACCACGAAGGCCTTTGGCACTTCCTCGCCTTCAGCATCGTTGACACCGACGACGGCGGCGTCGGCGATCGCCGGGTGGCTCAGCAGCACCGCCTCGAGTTCGGCGGGCGGCACCTGATAGCCCTTGTACTTGATGAGTTCTTTGAGCCGGTCAACGATGTACACGCAGCCGCAGGCGTCGACTTGCGCCAAATCCCCTGTGTGAAGCCAGCCGTCGTCGTCGATGGTCTCCGCGGTGGCCTTGTCGTTGCCGAGGTATCCGGCCATCACGTTGGGGCCCTTGAACCACAGTTCTCCGGTCTCGCTGAGACCCTCTGCGGGAAGATCGATTTCGTCACCGGTGTCGGGATGGATGAGTTTGGAAGCGGCGTTGGACACCGTCCACCCGACCGAGCTCAGCGGCGCAACCGTGCCCATGTTCCGCACACCGCCGTCGAACGGGGTGATGTGGCTGACCGGGCTCAGCTCGCTCATCCCGTAGCCCTGCACCACCCGGCAACCCAACCGCTTGCGACGGCGTGGCCGAGGTCGGCATCCAGCGGGGCGGCGCCCGACATGACGGTGTTCAGCGAGGACAGGTCGTACTCGTCGATCAGCGGATGCTTGGCGAGTGCAACAGCGACTGGCGGCGCGATGAACGCGATCGTGCATCTGTGGTCCTGGATGTTGCCGAGGAACTTCGCCAGATCGAAGCTCGGCATGATGACCAGTCGCGCTCTTGCGTGCAGGGCTGCGTTGAGCAGCACCGTCATTCCGTAGATATGAAAGAACGGCAGCACGGCGAGGATCACGTCGTCGGCGACCATTCCGTGCAACGGCCGGATCTGCGCGACGTTGGCCACCAGGTTGCGATGGGTAAGCATCACGCCCTTGGGATTGCCGGTGGTGCCGGAGCTGTACGGGAGCGCGGCCAGATGGGCCGACGGGGCGAAGCTCACCTCGGGTGCCTGCGTTCCCCCGGCCAGCAGGTCGGCCGCGTTGGGGTGTCCGGTCACCGCCTGCCCGTCGCCGTCGAGCACCACCAGGGCAGCCGCGGGAAGACCGGCAGCCGTCGCGGCTTCTTCGGCCTGCGCCAGCAGTGCCGTGATGGTCACCAGCAACTTGGCTTTCGAATCCGTCAGCTGCTTGGCGATGTCCTTCGCGGTGAACAACACATTGATGGTGGTGGCCGTCGCCCCCGACCGCAGAATGCCGTGGAAGGCAACCGCGAATGCGGAACTGTTGGGCACCAGCAGGCCGACGACGTGACCGACGCCGATGCCGTGGTCCGCCATCGCACCCGCGAAAGTGTCGATGCGGCCGATCATCTCGCGGTAGGTGTGCTCCATGCCGGACTTCGTGTCGACAAGTGCGACCCGGTCGAGGTCGCCATCGTTGATGCCAGCGAACAGATAGTCGTAAACGCTCGAGGACGGGATCTCGACTTCGGGGAAGGGACTCGCGAAACTCATGGTGTCTCCGATCTACCAAAGGATCAAACTTGGTCGAGCTGCTTGATGAGCTTCTTGGGTGCGATCATCCGGAACGATGCGTCGATCAGCTCGCGGACCTCGTCCCAGTCCACCTTCTTGCGCGCGGTGAAGTCCAGCCCGAGCCAGCCGAAGGGGCCCATGTAGGCGGGGAAGAAGAAGCGACTGTCTTGTTCCAGGGCCTTGCGGTCTGATCTCGTCGACCTTGACCAGGATCGAGTAGGGGTAGGAGATGTATTCGCCCTTGACGTCGGTCTTGGCATTGCCGCCGTACATGACAAACATCTTCGGTGCGCAGAACACCGGCCTTCCCCAGGAGATCTTCTCGAATGCCTTGGGGAACCCCAGGCAGATCTTGCGCACTTCGGCCAGCCCGAGGTCGTCGTCGCGGAACATGATCGGGTGCGGCATGGTGTCAGGCTAGCGGCTCGCGTTTTCGTGTCGGCTCACTCCGTTAGCCTGCCAGGGTGAGTCCCAAGAAGCCGGAAACGGCGCTCGCCCAACAAGCCGATGACGCTCTGGACGCCGACCTGCGTCGGCGCTGGCAGGAGCTCGCCGAGGAGGTGCGCGGACACCAGTTCCGCTATTACGTGCGCGACGCGCCGATCGTCTCCGACGCCGAGTTCGACAAGCTGCTTCGCGAGCTGCAGGCGCTCGAAGACGAGCATCCCGAGCTGCGCACCCCTGACTCACCGACTCAACTGGTCGGCGGCGCCGGTTTCGCCACCGACTTCACCTCCGCCGAACACCTCGAGCGGATGTTGAGCCTCGACAACGTGTTCACACCTGACGAGCTGGCCGCGTGGGCCGCACGGATCAACGGTGAGATCGGCGACGATGCGCACTACCTGTGCGAGCTGAAGATCGACGGCGTAGCGCTGGCGCTGGTGTATCGCGACGGCAAGCTCGTGCGTGCGGCCACCCGCGGCGACGGCCGCACCGGTGAGGACGTCACGCTCAACGCCCGCACCATCGACGACATCCCCGACAAGCTGACCGCGTCCAAGGAGTTTCCGGTTCCGCGGGTGCTCGAGGTGCGCGGTGAGGTGTTCTTCCGGGTCGCCGACTTCGAGGACCTCAACGCCGGCCTGGTCGCCGAGGGCAAGCCGCCGTTCGCGAATCCGCGCAACAGCGCGGCGGGCTCGTTGCGGCAGAAGAACCCTGCCGTCACCGCTCGCCGCAAGCTGAGGATGATCTGCCACGGCCTCGGCCACGCCGAGGGCTTCAGTCCCAAGTCGCTGCACGATGCGTACCGCGCGCTCAAGGCGTGGGGCCTGCCGGTGTCCGAACACACCGCCCAGGTGCAGGGCATGGACGCGGTGACAGAACGCATCGCGTACTGGGGCGAACACCGACACGACGTCGAGCACGAAATCGACGGTGTAGTAGTCAAAGTCGACGATGTCGCGCTGCAACGCCGGCTCGGGTCGACATCGCGGGCGCCGCGCTGGGCGATCGCCTACAAGTACCCGCCCGAGGAGGCGACCACCAAGCTGCTCGACATCAAGGTGAACGTCGGGCGCACCGGCAGGGTGACACCGTTCGCCTTCATGGAGCCCGTCAAGGTCGCCGGCTCCACCGTCAGCCAGGCGACGTTGCACAACGCGTCGGAGGTCAAGCGCAAGGGTGTGCTCATCGGCGACACGGTGGTCATCCGCAAGGCCGGCGACGTGATCCCCGAAGTGCTTGGCCCCGTCGTGGACCTGCGCGACGGCTCCGAACGCGAATTCGAAATGCCCACAACGTGTCCCGAGTGCGGCACCACGCTCGCCCCCGCCAAGGAGGGCGACGCCGACATCCGCTGCCCCAACACACGGTCATGCCCGGCGCAGTTGCGGGAGCGGGTCTTTCACGTCGCGGGGCGCGGCGCGTTCGACATCGAGGGCCTGGGTTACGAAGCCGCGGTCGCGCTGTTGCAGGCCAGCGTCATCACCGACGAGGGTGACCTGTTCGGCATCACCGAGGACGACCTGCTGCGCACCGACCTGTTCACCGTCAAGGGCGGCGAGCTTTCGGCGAACGGCAAGCGCCTGCTGGCCAACCTGGGCAAGGCGAAGGCGCAACCGCTGTGGCGGGTGCTCGTTGCGCTGTCGATCCGCCACGTGGGGCCGACGGCCGCCAGGGCGCTGGCCACCGAGTACGGCAGCCTGGACGCGATCATGGCCGCCTCTGAGGAACAGCTGGCCGCCGTCGAGGGGGTCGGGCCGACCATCGCCGCCGCGGTCATCGAGTGGTTCACCGTCGATTGGCACCGGGCGATCGTCGACAAGTGGCGTGCGGCCGGGGTGCGGATGGCCGACGAACGCGACACCAGCGTCGAACGCACGCTCGAGGGCCTGTCGATCGTGGTCACCGGGTCGCTGCACCGGGTTCTCCCGCGACGAGGCAAAGGAGGCGATCGTCGCGCGCGGCGGCAAGGCGGCCAGTTCGGTGTCGAAGAAGACCGCCTACGTGGTGGCCGGTGACTCGCCGGGCTCGAAGTACGACAAGGCCGTCGAACTCGGTGTGCCGATTCTCGACGAGGACGGCTTCCGCCGACTGCTGGACAACGGCCCAACGGCTGACTAGTTCACGCCCAAACGGACGTTTCGGCGCAAAAGTACGACTTGGGTTCAGAGGGTGGTTGCAACACTTCAGTTTAGGGAGTGTTGATGGGCCGTCCTGGTTCGTTGAATTGTGTGCAGCGTCGGTTCTGGGAGTTGGTGGCCGCGGGGGCGACCCCTACCGCTGCTGGCTTGTTGTCTGGTGTGTCGGCGGGGGCGGGGCAGCGGTGGTTTGTTGAATGTGGTGGTGTGAAACCACAGTTGAGGGATCCGCAGGGACGGGTCCGGCCCCGGTTGTCGATCACCGAGCGTGAAGCGATCATGGTCGGCGTTGCGCGCCGTGAGTCCATCCGCTCGATTGCGCGCCGGTTGGATCGGGCGCCGTCGACGATCATGCGCGAGATCCGGTTGAACCGGTCGACTCGACAAGCCGGTGGGCGGTATCGGTCGTGGTACCGGTTCGGCGTGGAGCGCGGCGGCCGTGATGGGCGGGCGGGGTACTCGGCGCATCTGGCCCAACAGCACAGTGAGGCACGGGCCCGGCGACCCAAGACCGGCAAGCTGGGGCGCTGCGCGCCGTTGCGGGCCGAGGTGGAAACGTTGTTGGCCAGCAAGTACAGCCCCGAGCAGATCGCTGGGCTGTTGGCCGCGACTTATCCCGACTGCCCGGAGATGCAGGTGTCCCACGAGACCATCTATAAAGCGCTCTACGTGCAAGGACGAGGTGAGCTGCGTCGTGAGCTGACCGCGTGTCTGCGCACGGGGCGGGCGCTGCGCAAACCGCGTCAGCGCTCGCGCAGCGGGGATAACCGTGGCCGCATCGCGGGGATGGTCAACATCAGCGAGCGGCCCGCCGAGGCCGCAGACCGGGCCGTGCCTGGGCACTGGGAAGGTGACTTGATCATCGGCAAGAACCAGCGCTCCCAGATCGGCACCCTCGTCGAGCGTTCCACCGGGTTCGTTCAGCTCCTGCACCTGCCGGGGCGCCGCGATCCTGAGACGGTGGCTGAGGCGATGATCGCCGCGATCAAGGACTTGCCCGAGGTGTTACGCCGATCGTGACCTGGGACCAGGGCGGCGAGATGCGTCAGCACGCCCGCATCAGTATCGATGCCGGAATTGATATCTACTTTTGCGACCCACATTCGCCCTGGCAGAGGGGAAGCAACGAGAACACCAACGGTCTTCTACGGCAATACTTTCCGAAAGGCACCAACCTATCGACGCACTCCGCCGAGCACCTCGTCGAAGTCGCCGCCGAACTCAACGGACGACCCCGGAAACGATTCGGCTGGGACAACCCCACCAACCGCCTCAACCAACTACTCTCAGCACCGACAGAAACCACTGTTGCAACCAAACCTTGAATCCGCCCGAGTGATTGTCGCCAAAACGTCGATCTCGGCGTGGGATTACGACGCTCAGCGGTAGCCGCTGCGCATGTCGGTCATGATGCGGGGATTCTCCAGCGTCGACGGCGCCAACCGTTGCGGAGCGACGTCACCGGCGAACACCGTCGCGGCGTCGAGCACGCGTTGATTCAGAAAGCGAAGTGGCGGTGCGTCTTTCGGCACGGTTGGAATCGGCACGCCTGCGCCGCGGCGGCCCAACGTGAAACCCCAGTCGCCGAACGTCGGCACGTCGACGTGGTAGGGCGTCACCGCGAAACCGGCGGCCTGGATGGTCGACACCGTGCGCCAGAACGCCGTGGGCGTCGAGTACGGGCTGCCGGACTGCACGACGACCAGGCCGTTGGGCGCCAGAGCGCGGGTCACCAGCGTGTAGAACTCCAGCGAGTACAACCGGCCAAGAATCGGGTTGTCGGCGTCGGGCAGATCGACGATCACGGCGTCGAAGCCGCCCGCGGGCACGACGTCGGGATGGGGTGTCACGCAGCCACGCCATCGCATCGGCGATCACCACGTCGACCCGGGGGCTGTCCAGTGCGCCGGCGTTCGCCTGACGCATGGTGGTCCGCGCAAGGTTGATGACGGCGGGGTCGAGTTCGACGTGGACGATCTTGTCGATGCCCGGTTGCCGCAACAGTTCGCGGTCGGCAAGCCCGTCGCCGCCGCCGATCACCAGGACCGACCGCGCCCCGTCGCCCAGCACCGGGTAGACCAGGCTCTCGGTGTATCGATATTCGTCGCGCGTCGAGAACTGAAGTCCGCCATCGAGATACAGGCGCATATCGTCGCCCCGGCGGGTGACGACGATCTCCTGGTAGGCCGAGTGCTGGTAGGCGACGATCGGGTCGGCGTATAGCTGTTGCCTGCTGGTCGACTCGATCCCGCCCGCGCCGACGATCAGCGCGGTCAGCAGTGCGAACGCGGCGGCCAAGGCGGCAAGCGCCGTGGCGAGTTCACGGCCGCTGACCACCCTGCGCAGTAGGAACAGTGCGACCACCGCGGCGGCCGCCAGATTGATCATGCCGGTGGCCGCGGCGCCGCGGATCATGCCCAGTTGCGGCAGCACGACGAACGGCCAGGCAAGTCCGCCGACGAGTGCACCGAGGTAGTCGGCGGCATTGAGGTTGGCGAGCACGCGGCCGGTGTCGACGGCGCCCGCTGTCTGACCGCGCTGCAGCAGCGTCATCAGCAATGGAACCTCGGCGCCGACGAGTCCGCCGATGAGGGCGGTGCCAACGGCCAGCACGACCGTCGACCCGCCGAGGTACGAGAACGTCACGTAGAGCAGCGCGGCGGACAGTCCGCCGACGATGCCGAGGAGGGTCTCGACGGCGATGAACGTGATGGCCGCCCGCTTCAGCAGCGGCTTGACCACCAATCCGCCCGCCCCGAGTGCCGCGACGTAGCCCGCGACGATCAGCGACGTCGCGACGATGCCGCCGCCGTCGAGGCTGGTGGCCAGGGTGAGCAGTGCGAGTTCGTAGACGATTCCGCATGCCGCGCACGCTGAGACCGCTGCCAACAGCAGTGCGCGCCAACGCATCGTCGACGTCTGCGGTGGCGACGTGGCCGCTGTGTCCTGATCCGTCGCGGTCATGTCAGGGCGACGGCGTTGATCCCTCCGACGACGAGCAGGACCACCGCTGCCGCGATCGAGGCGGGATGGAACTCTTCGGCGTCGATGAAGCCGCGGAACCGTCCGGGCACCACCGCCTCGAGAATGGCCAGCGCAATCCCTTGCAGTGCAACGCCGACGAGCCCGTAGACCAACGTGTCGAGCAGGCCCTGACCCAACTGGTCGGAGCTGGCCCTGATGGCGGCGACGATG
>CAWIEE010000021.1:0-11656 GCA_963835075.1 uncultured Actinomycetota bacterium
CGGCTCGTCGCGATCACTCGCTCCCCTGTCGCCCAAGCCAACCGCGCGCTGGCGATCGGATTTCGCGACGGGTTCACGGCCGGTTTGGCGGCGCTGGACACTGTGGCCGACGACCCCAGGTTGACCCGGTCGAACAACGTGGCCTCGATCCGCGCGGATCTATTGCGGCGCGCAGGCCTACGCGACGAGGCGCTCAAGTGGTATCGCATTGCGTTGGACCGCAATGGCTCGGGCCCGGCGAGAGAGTTCCTGCGGCGGCGCGTAGCGGAGTGCGCGGAACACGATTGATGGCCGTGCCGACTGATCACCGAGCCGTGGTGGCGGGAGCCAGCTCGCGGATTGACGACTCCGGCCATAACGGCCAGGTCTCGAACACGTAGGGAAACACCCGATTCCACATTGACGCTGCACCGCTACCTTCAGCAAATGGGCTCCGTTCCGGAGGTCGGGTACTTCTTGGCCGAGTGGTACCTGCCAGAGCTGACCGAAGAATCGGTCGACGAAGTCCTGGCGAAACTCGACGTCGCCGCCGTCAGCGTCAGCGAAGAAGGGACGCCCGTCCGGCTGGTCGTCACGCTCGCAGTTCCCACCGATGAAGTTCTGTACGGCGTATTCGGTGCAGAATCGCCCGACGTCGTCACGACCACGTGCCAACGAGCCGGCATCCCGCATCAACGACTGTCTGCCCACGTCGGCACGCGAATCAGAGAAGATCCGCTGGCCGCGGCGGTCGGCAACTCCAGCACCAGAACTATCGTGGAACCTGAGCCCGCGCCGCAATGACGTGCTGATTGCGTTCGGCAGCTTCGGGTAAACATCAAACGCACAGTATCTAGCTGCTCTAGCGGGTAGCAACGACGCCACTTTTCGCTGGCAGTTGATATAGTCTGCGTTTGCTAGCTGCTATGGGTGGGTGGGGAGATCGCGGATGATCAGCCGATCGGCCGAGTTTCGGGCGGTTGGTGACTTCCTGCTGTCCGCTGACCGACAGCCAACGGGACTGGTCATCGAAGGCGAGGCCGGTATAGGGAAGACCACTCTCTGGCTGGCCGCGGTGGACCAGGCGCGCGAGCGTGAGCTTCCAAGTCTTCAGCGCCCGTGGCGGCCAAGCGGAGTCGGTCCTGGCCTATGCGGCAGTGGCCGACCTCATCAGCGACGTCGACCCCGCGGTGTTGGCGGAGCTGCCGGACATGCAGCGCATCGCCGTTGACCGGGTTTTGTTCCGCGCCGGCGGCGAAGGGCCCGCCACCGATCAACGCGTCGTCGCGGCGGCATTCGCCACCATCGTCGACCGTCTTGCCCTTGACGCGCCTGTGCTGGTCGCCATCGATGATGTGCAGTGGCTGGATCCGTCCAGCGAGGCCGTCGTGGAGTACGCGGCCCGGCGTCTCCGTGGCCGAGCAGGCGTGCTGCTTACCGAGCGCTGCGATCCGGAGTATGGAAGAGCGGCGACATGGCTCGATCTGCTCCGGCCCGACGGCATAGAGCGAATTCGCGTTGGGCCCCTCAGCCTCGGCGGCCTGCACGCGTTGATTTCGACGCGGCTGGGCCGGTCGTTCCCCCGTCCGACGATGGTTCAGATCGCCGAAATCTCGGGCGGTAACCCGTTTTACGCACTCGAGCTGGCCCGCGCGATTCATGTGGGGTCCGCCAGGGCGCAGCCGTCTCTGCCTGCGACGCTGGCAGAGTTGATGCGCCTTCGGATCGGCAGTCTCGAGGGACAAGCCGGCGATGTGCTGCTCGCGGCCGCCGCCGTGGCGAATCCGACGGTCGAAGTGCTGGCGCAGGTCGTCGATACCACCGTCGATCGCGCGGTGGAGCTCCTCGAAGAGGCCGAAAGCAAGGGCATTATCGCGATCGAGGGTGATCGCGTGCGGTTCTCCCATCCGTTGTTGGCGCAGAGCGTCTACACCGACGCCAGCCCTGCGCGGCGCCGGGCCACGCACCGGGCACTGTCTCAAGTCGTGGTCCTACCCGAGCTCAAGGCCAGGCACATGGCATTGGCAGCATCGCGTGCGGACCCTGACACCTTGAAAGCCCTCGATACTGCTGCCGATGCCGCACGGGCCAGGGGTGCTCCGGCTGCAGCGGCCGAATTACTGGAGCTGGCAATCGGACTCGGCGGGAACTCACCGTCGCGACGAATCCGCGCCGCCGAACACCATTTCAAGGCCGGCGACGCCTTGCGGGCACGCGCGTTGCTGGAGCCCACGATCGACGAGCTGCGGCCTGGGCTGTTGCGCGGACTTGCGCTGAATCTGATGGCCGGTATCTGCATGTACAACGACACTTTCGTGGAAGCGGCCGCGCTCCTGGAAAGTGCGCTCGACGATGCCGCAACCAATCCGGCCGTGTTGGTTCAGACACTGTTGTCGTTGACGTTCGCTCAGGGCATGTCGGGCAAGTTCGAGGAGTCCCTGCAAAACGCTCGACAGGCCGTGTCCCACGCCGAGGAGATCGGCCATCCGCCGCTGATCGGTCGGGCGCTCGCCATGTACGTCAACGCGTCGTTCCTCTACGGCCACGGGGTAGACGAGGACAGCCTGCGACGCGCAGTCGAACTTGAAGACCCCGATGACGACGTTCCAATCCCCTTCTCCCCCAGCTCCGTTAACGCATTGATCTGCGCATGGACCGGAGAATTGAACATCGCGCGCAGGCAGATGGCGGCCGTCAGGGACCGATGCGTCGAACGCGGCGCCGAGAACGACTTGATGGCCGTCGCCGGATACTCGACCCTCATCGAGATGTGGCGCGGCAACTTCGCCGAAGCCGCGCAGCTCGCGCAGGACACCATGGAACGCGCAGAGCAGGTCGGCGGTTCGCGCACGATCGCCCTGACCGTGCGCGCCGCCGTCGCGGTCTACACCGGACGGGAACAAGACGCCCGCGCCGACGCCGCCGCCGCCCTGGCGATCGCTGCACGAGTGCGGGGTACCGCGACTGGCGGAGTGGCCCACGATGAGCCTTGGCTTCCTTGAGGTTTCGCGCGGCCGCTATGCCGAGGCGCTGACCACGCTGCAGCCGATGCTGGACGTTTTCGACTCGCTGCCCGGCAGTGAGATCATGATCGCAACGTTCATTCCCGACGCCGTCGAGGCGATGGTCGCGGTGGGCCGCCACGCCGATGCGGTGCCGCTCATCGAGGAACTCGAACGCAACGGCGCCCGCCTCGACCGCCCGTGGATGTCGGCCGTCGGCGCCCGCTGCCGCAGCATGTGGCTGGCAGTCCAGGGCGACGTCGAGGCGGCGGCCCGCAAGGTGGCCAAGCAAGCGATGGCCGAGCACGATCGGCTGCCGATGCCGTTCGAACGCGCCCGCACCCAACTCCTGCACGGCCAGCTGCAGCGTCGCCAACGACAGAAAGAGGCGTCCACCGCACACATTCCGCGAGGCCCTGCAGGCCTTCGAATCGATGGGAACCCCGCTGTGGGCCGACCGCGCCCGCGCCGAACTCGCCAGGGCCAAGGTCGTCCCCACCCACGACCTCACGCTCACGCCCTCCGAGCGGCGCGTCGCCGAGCTGGCGGCATCGGGCATGACGACCCGCGACGTCGCAGCCGCATTGTTCATCAGCCCGAAGACCGTCGAAGCAAACCTTGCTCGGATCTACCGCAAGCTCGGCATCAAGACCCGCGCCGAACTCGGCCGACTAATCGGCGACGACAAGTAGCTTCGACGTGTATTACGCCTCGGCGAAGTTGCGAATGACCGCCGGGTCGACCGGAATGCCCGGGCCGGTAGTGGTCGAGACGACGACCTTCTTCAGGTAGCGGCCCTTCGACGACGACGGCTTGGCGCGCAGGATCTCGTCGAGCGCGGCACCGTAGTTCTCCACAAGCGCCTTCTCGTCGAACGACGCCTTGCCGATGATGAAGTGCAGGTTGGCCTGCTTGTCGACGCGGAAGTTGATCTTGCCGCCCTTGATGTCGTTGACGGCCTTGGCGACGTCGGGGGTGACGGTGCCGGTCTTCGGGTTCGGCATCAGGCCACGCGGGCCGAGCACACGGGCGATGCGACCGACCTTGGCCATCTGATCCGGCGTCGCGATCGCGGCGTCGAAGTCCAGGAAGCCGCCCTGGATCTTCTCGATCAGGTCGTCGCTGCCGACGACGTCGGCGCCTGCCGCGGTGGCCTCCTCGGCCTTGTCGCCCACTGCGAACACCGCGACGCGGGCGGTCTTGCCGGTGCCGTGGGGCAGGTTGACGGTGCCGCGCACCAACTGGTCGGCCTTACGCGGATCGACGCCGAGCCGGATCGCGACCTCGACGGTGGCGTCCTGCTTCTTCGACGACGTCTCCTTGGCCAGCTTCGCGGCCTCCAGCGGCGTGTAGAGCCGCTCGCGGTCGATCTTCTCGGCGGCTTCGCGATATGCCTTGCTGTTCTTGCTCATTCGTTTCTCCCAATCAGAGGTGTGGTTAGTTCGGGCCGAAGCTGGCCCTCCCACGGTTCGGGCCGATCCGCTTTCGCTTCTCGGCCACGGGATTCGGTCGCTACTCGACCGTGATACCCATCGACCGGGCGGTGCCGGCGATGATCTTGGCCGCGGCGTCGATGTCGTTTGCGTTCAAGTCTTCCTTCTTGGTCTCGGCGATCTCGCGCACCTGATCCCAGGTCACCTTGGCGACCTTGGTCGTGTGCGGGGTGCCGGAGCCCTTCGGCACGCCTGCGGCCTTCAGCAGCAGCCTGGCCGCGGGCGGGGTCTTCAGGGCGAAGGTGAAGCTGCGGTCCTCGTAGACGGTGATCTCCACGGGGATGACGTTGCCGCGCTGGCTCTCAGTCGCGGCGTTGTACGCCTTGCAGAACTCCATGATGTTGACACCGTGCTGGCCGAGCGCAGGACCCACCGGCGGGGCGGGGTTGGCCTGCCCGGCCTGGATCTGCAGCTTGATCAGCCCGACGACTTTCTTCTTCGGTGCCATGGTGTTGGTGATTTCCTTCGATCTAGCGCTCTTGCTAGATCTTGGCGACCTGGTTGAAGGTCAGTTCGACAGGTGTTTCGCGGCCGAAGATGGACACCAGCACCTTGAGCTTCTGTTGTTCGGCGTTGACCTCGCTGATCGAGGCGGGCAAGGTCGCGAACGGGCCGTCCATGACGGTGACCGACTCGCCGACCTCGAAGTCGACCAGGATCTCCGGGCGTTCCAGCGTGGCCTCGGTCGAAGCAGCCCCTGGCCGTGCTCTTGGCGGCCTTCTTGGCTGCGCCCGGCGGCAGCAGGAACTTCACCACGTCGTCGAGCGACAGCGGCGATGGCCGCGAGGTCGCGCCGACGAAGCCGGTGACACCCGGGGTGTTGCGCACCGCGCCCCACGACTCGTCGTTGAGTTCCATGCGCACCAGGATGTAGCCCGGCAGCACCTTGCGGTTGACCTGCTTGCGCTGGCCGTTCTTGATCTCGGTGACCTCTTCGGTGGGCACCTCGACCTGGAAGATGTAGTCGCCGACGTCGAGGTTCTGCACACGAGTCTCGAGGTTGGCCTTCACCTTGTTCTCGTAGCCGGCGTACGAGTGGATGACGTACCAGTCGCCGGGCCGCAGCCGCAGCTCCTTCTTCAGCGTGACGGCGGGATCCTCGTCCTCGTCTTCGGCAGGCGCGTCGGCGACGACATCAGCCTCGACATCAGCCTGCGGAGCCGCTTCGGCGGCGACATCAGTCTGCGGAGCCTCGTCGGCGTCCTCGCTCACCGCGTCGACGGTGGCCTCAGCATCCACGTCGATGACGTCGACACTGTCGGCCGAAGGCGATTCGCCCTCGAAGGAAGTCACGTTGTCAGTCCTCTCTAAATTCGCACTCGTCAGCCGAACACCAGCATTACGAGCTTGGCCAGGCCAAGGTCGACCAGGCCGATCAACGCCACCATGAACGCCAGAAAGACCAGCACCACGGCGGTGTAGTTGACCATCTGCTTGCGGTTCGGCCAGATCACCTTTCGCAGTTCGGCGACGACCTGCTTCAGGAAGGTCCAGACGAAGGTGAACGGGTTGCGCGACGGCCGATCGGCGGACTTCTTGGCGGTCTTCTTCTCAGTGCCTGTGCCGTTCTTGGTGGGGGCTGCCTTCGTGCCTGTCGCCAAGTCGACGGCCTCGCTGGCATCCTCGCCGGTCGCGCCGCGGCGCGACCGCTTGCCCGTCGGGCGCACCGGCCGGGTCACCACTGCGGTCTGTCCACCGGTGTCGCCGGAGTCGGCCGTCACGTCGCCGTCGCTTGCGGAGCCGGCACCATCGCGCTCGTCGCTCACCGCATGCCTTTCGTCTGGTGTTCTTGTGGGTCACCTTCCAGTGTCCACACGTTGTCGAGTATTCAGTTGAGCAGGGGCGACAGGACTTGAACCTGCAACCTGCGGTTTTGGAGACCGCTGCTCTGCCAGTTGAGCTACGCCCCTAAGGCGATGACACCGCTGGCGCTGCCAGGTCATCACCCATCGGGGCTTACACAAACCGCGCGCTCCCCGTTCGGTCGATCTGAAACCGACGGACAGCGCGCTGGACTGGGAAAACCCCGAGGACCGAGTGTAGCGCGGACCCGGCGTCAGTTACTAATCCGCTACCAGGCCGGCGTCGGCCGACCGCAGTGCGTACGACCTGGCCGGTTTCGGGGTCCCATTTCACCGAGATCGAGTTGTCGCCCTCGTGGCCCATCAGCGTGGTGTAAGCCCTCGAGAACCATCTCGCCGTCCGTCGTTGTGGCAGACATTGCGGGTGACCACGATGTCGGCGCCGAACCGTTCGACGACGGATTCGACGTGCATGGTGCCGATCAGCTTGTCGCCGGCCTTGATCGGCCGGTGGAACACGAACTTCTGGTCGACCTGGACGATCTGCATGGCCTCCAGGCCGACGTCGACGTTCTGGAAGAAGTGCCGCTGAATCAGCAACGCGAAGATCGAAATGAAGGTCAGCGGAGCGACGACCGCGTCGTGGCCCAGTTCGGCGGCGGCTTCCTCGTCGTAGCTGGCCGGATCATCGGCCTTGATGGCCGTCGCGTACTGGCGGACCTGTTCGCGGCCGACGACGAACGTGTCGGGGTACTTCCAGACCATCCCCCGAATGTCTCTCTTGAGTGGCATTTGCTAAGCCAGCTTCGCGGTCGCAACTGCGCGGCCGAAGATCTTCTTTCCCCCCGAAGTGGCCGTCAATGCGATGGTTACTGACTTCGTCTCGGGTTCAACGGATTTCACACGTCCATTGAACACGATTTCTGCGCCAACGCCATCGTTGGGCACGGGCACCACGGCGGTGAACCGGACGTTGTACTCGGTCACCGCGGCGGGATCGCCGATCCACGACGTGACGTAGCCGCCGCCAAGGCCCATGGTGAGCATGCCGTGCGCGATCGCGGTGTCCAGCCCGACCTGCTTGGCGATGTCGTCGTCCCAGTGGATGGGGTTCAGGTCGCCAGATACGCCGGCGTAGTTCACCAGATCGCCACGGGTCAGGGCGATCACCTTTTCGGGAAGCTGGTCGCCCACCTTCACCGAATCGAACTCACGCAGTGCCATGGCTGAAACCCTCATCTCCGTCTTCACCAGAACGACCCGCGAGGGTCGTATAAGTCTCCTGCACAACGTCACCGTACTCGTTGGTGACGATGTTCTTGGTCACGATGATGTCGGTGCCGTGCCCCTGCCGAATCGAGTCCACATACACGTCGCAGTAGAGCTTGTCGCCCGCATGGATCGGCTTGCGGAACTTCAGCATCTGATCGACCTGGACGATCTGCATCTCCGTCACGCCGATGTTGGCACTTTCGAAGAACGCCGTCTGCGCCTGGTAACCGAACACCGAAATGAAGGTCAACGGCGCAGGCAGCGCCTCGTGACCGAGCTCGGCGGCGGCCTTCTCGTCGTAATACGCCGCATCCTCGTTCTTGACGGCGATGGCGTACTCGCGGATCTTCTCGCGACCAACGACGTAGTGGTCGGGATGGCGATAGTGCATCCCGACGATCTGCTTCGACAACGACACGGTTGGTGACCTATCCCGTCAACCCCGGGCAAACGCCCGCGAGTTGTCGCGCGTTAACGCGATTCCTTGTGGGCCTGGTGCTTGCCGCAGTTCGGGCAGAACTTCTTCAGCTCGAGCCGGTCGGGATCGTTGCGGCGATTCTTCTTGGTGATGTAGTTGCGGTGCTTGCACACCTCGCAGGCCAAAGTGATCTTCGGCCGTACGTCTGTACTGGACGCCATGTCAGCTGCCCTCTTTCACAAATCTCTCGTTGTTGTCTTGTAGCGATGGCCGGACTCGAACCGGCGACCTAACGATTATGAGTCGTTCGCTCTAACCGACTGAGCTACACCGCCATGCCGGGCGCCGCCGCCGAGCGTCCGCTTCTCCCGTCGCTTCGCTCGCCTAAGCGGTCCACCGAGCCCCCTAACGGAATCGAACCGTTGACCTTTTCCTTACCATGGAAACGCTCTACCGACTGAGCTAAGGGGGCTTAGGTCTTCTCTGGCCCGCAAGTCGAGACTTGGGCCTTAAAGAGGGTACATTCTCGCGGTTTGACGCGCCAAACCGCAGGTCATCGAAACCGTTACCGACCGACCGCCACACCGCCCGAGAACGGCCCGTCGTGCCGTTCGATGAGGCTGCGGCGAGATCTCGAAAGCGCCGAGAATTGCGATCTGTACGCAGTCTCGGCACCAGGTGATAGGACGTAACCGTGACAGAACCCGGCACGCCACGCGTCGCGGTGTACCTCGACTTCGACAACATCGTCATCTCCCGTTACGACCAGGTGCATGGCCGCAACGCGTTTCAAAAGGACAGGACCGCCGGATTCCACAAGCAACCCGGTCGCCTCACCGAGGCGACGGTCGACGTCGGCGCCATCATCGACTTCGCTTCGTCGTTCGGCACCCTGGTGCTGACGAAGGCCTACGCCGACTGGTCAGCGGACGTCAACGCCGACTACCGCGGCCAGCTGGTCGGCCGCGCGGTCGATCTCGTGCAACTCTTCCCCGCGGCCGCCTACGCCAAGAACGGCGCCGATATCCGGCTGGCCGTCGATGCCGTCGAGGACATGTTCAGGTTGCCCGACCTGACGCACGTGGTCATCGTCGCAGGCGACTCCGACTACATCGCACTGGCCCAACGCTGCAAGCGCCTCGGCCGCTACGTCGTCGGCATCGGCATCACCGGCTCGATCAGCAAGTCGCTGACGGCCGCCTGCGACGAGTTCGTCACCTACGACGCGCTGCCCGGCGTGCCCGCCGTCGCGCCGGCACCCGCCAAGAGGGCGACGCGCCGCACCAAGGCCCAAGGAGCCCGACGAGGAACCCGAGGGACCGGACCCGCAGGCCGCAGCCACCGGCCTGCTGGAGCGGGCGCTGCGGATCGGCCACGAGAAGGACGACGCCGACTGGCTGCACAATTCGGCGGTCAAGGCCCAGATGAAGCGGATGGACCCGTCGTTCTCCGAAAAATCTCTGGGATTCCGGTCATTCAGCGACTTCCTGCGTGCGCGCAGCGACGTGGCGGAGCTCGACGAGAGCAGCACCACCCGCATGGTCCGACTCAAAACCGCGGCCACATAGTCTGGGACCATGGCCGACCGCCTGTATTTTCGGCAGCTGCTCTCGGGGCGCGACTTCGCGACCGGCGACATGATCGCGCAGCAGATGCGCAACTTCTCCTACCTCATCGGCGACCGTGAGACAGGCGATGCCGTCGTCGTCGACCCGGCCTACGCCGCGCAGGATCTGGTCGACGCACTCGAGGCCGACGGCATGCACCTATCGGGCGTGCTGGTGACCCACCACCACCCCGACCACGTCGGCGGGTCGATGATGGGCTTCGAACTCAAGGGTCTCGCCGAACTGCTGGAGCGGGTCAGCGTGCCTGTCCACGTCAATTCGCTTGAGGCGGACTGGGTTTCCCGCACCACCGGCATCGCGCTGTCCGAGCTCACCGCCCACGAGCACGGCGACGTGGTCAGCGTCGGCGACGTCGACATCGAGCTTCTGCACACTCCCGGCCACACGCCGGGCAGCCAATGCTTCCTGCTCGACGGGCGGCTGGTCGCGGGTGACACGTTGTTCCTCGAGGGCTGCGGCCGCACCGACTTCCCCGGCGGCGACGTCGACGCGATCTATCACAGCCTGCAGGCGCTGGCGACAGTTGCCTGGCGACCCGACCGTGTTTCCTGGCCATTGGTATTCCGCGGAGCCCAGCGCGTCGCTGTCGGAGGTCAAGCGGACCAACTACGTGTATCGGGCCAGCAACCTGGATCAGTGGCGGATGCTGATGGGCGCCTGACGCGGTCGTTTGCAGGAGCAAAAGACTCGCAGGCTGTAACCACCTGGGTTATCTTTTCGCGATGACCACACCGCCCACGCCCGCAGGTTGGTATCCCGATCCCGACGGCTCTGGCGGCCAACGGTATTGGGACGGCTCCCAGTGGACCGAACACCGGTCCCCCTGCCCCAGAGCCAACAGAGCCCCCGCCCCCGGCTGAACCGCCGGCGAGCGAGCAGCCGACCAGCGTGGTCTCGCTCCGGCCGGCCGGGGACCACGTCGGCGCACACCGGGCCCCAGATGCGACGCCGCGAGCCCGAACCAACGCCAGAGCCGACACCCGAGCCCGAACCAACGCCGGGGCCGACCGCAGTCATCCCGACGTTCGATCCCGTTCCCGTCCCGCCGCCCGAACCGAGCCCGGAGCCGACGCGCCGAGCGACCCGAGCCGGGGCCGACCGCAGTCATCAACCTTGGGTCGAGCATGCCAAGCGCGCATGCGACCGCTCCGATGGCCTCGCCCCCGCTGCCGCCTGCCGAGCCATCGTTCGCCAGCGCACCGCTCGAGCCACCACCTCCTGGTGAGCCGCCCGCGCCGGATGACCGCCGCAAACTGCTCATCTGGTTCGGCTCCGCATGCGCGGCCCTGCTGGCGGTGCTGGTGGCTGTCATCATCTACGGCGTCTTCATCAACAAGCCCGAGACCACGTCGATCTCGGCCGGTACCAGCAGCACGTCGAAATCCGCGACCCCGACCTCCTCGACCAAGAGCAGCACCGAGTCGACAAGCGAATCACCAACGACCGCTTCAGGTTCCGGACAACAGGGCTCCGACGGCGGTCTCACGTTCGAGATCACCGGTACCGAAACCGCATCGTCGGTGAAATACCAGGACGCGCCGGTGACGAAGACCGCGCAGGGCGAGTTCTTCGTCGTACACATGACGGTGTTGAACTCCGGCAACGCGCAGGGCACATTCCTCGCCACACTGCAGAAGCTCAAGGCCGCCGGCACGACGTACTCGATCGATGACGAGGCAACGGCGTACCTGAATGGCACCTGGGCGGACCTGGCCGCTCCGGGCGATTCTGCACAGATAGCAATCGCTTTCGATGTGCCGCAGGGGACTTCGCCGGAATCACTCGAGGTGCACGGGGCGCCAATGAGCACCGGCATCGAGGTCCCGTTGTCGTAGTCTCGCGCAGACTGCAGACGTGGCTGACACGCTCTACGCCGATGTGTCCCAGTGGCAGGTCGGCGTCAACGACAGTTATCCGTATCCGGTGTTGTGCATCCGGTCCAACGACGGCACGTATCGAGATCGCCGCTGGGTCAACAACTATGGGTGGTGTCTGCGCAACGTCGAAAGCGGCCGCTCTAATGCTGCAAGACGACTGGTCGAAGTAGGTTAAACAGAACATA
>CAWIEE010000022.1:0-235216 GCA_963835075.1 uncultured Actinomycetota bacterium
GGAAGTACAGCACGGCGCTGACCACGCTCTGCAGGAGCACGGTCGGGTCGATGGTGCCGAACGAGACAGCGGCACTGGTCACGGTCGTCATGGGTATCTCCTGTGGTTGGTGTCCGTACGCGTCATTTGGTTCCGTCGGGTCCGCCCGGGCTTCCGCTCGACCCGCTGGCGGGCGAACCCGGATAAAAGCCGGGGCCGAGGAACACATACGAGCCGTGGTTGTATCCGGAGTTGAGGCTCTCGACGCGAATACTGCACGGACGGTTGCCGTCTGGGCCCACGGCCACGATGTTGTCGTCGTAGCGCAGGTAGCTGGTCTTGCCGTCGCTGGCCTGCGCTTCGGGGTCCTGCGCTTCGGCGAGGTCATCCGCGACGTCGGCCGGTGAGCCGCTGCACGCATAGCGCGCAGTGTCTCCGCTGCCGGCGTACCGCTGGTAGTTGTCGGTGACGTACGAGCCGATGTTCGGAAGCAGCGTGATGCCGAAGTAGAGGCAGACCGCCGCGGCGACCGCCAGACCGCCCGATAGCAAGAAGAAATGGATACGCCTCATGGCCGCCATCGGCTTTCGGTGTGGACCACCGTGCCGCCCGATGGGGCCGGATACAGATGCCACGTCTGCCAATGCCAGCCTGCGCCGTCGGGGGCGGCCGAGATCGCCGTCAGTGCTGCGTCGTCACCGGGGAATGTGCCACCAAGCCAATCGGATTCGGTGCTGCACAACTCCCGGAGCCGACGAGCCAGAGCGCGGAAGTCGGCTTCGGTATGGACGGCGGTCTGCGACGTCAGGTGGTATCCGGCGGCATCGGCACGTTCGGGCAGGGCCACGCCGTGTTGGTATGCGGTACACGAGATCTGTTCGGAGAAGGCCGATGTCGTGCCTTCGACACGGATGACGTGGGAGCGCCGGCACCCCGAGCACAAGTGTCCCACCCGCGGGATGCGCGATCCGGTAGGTGGCCAGTGGTGCGGGCGCGGGTGCGTTGAGCGCAAGAACCAGCCGGGAGCCGGCGACGTCGGTCGGTATCACCGAAAGTTCATGGAGCGGCACCGAAGTCCCTACGCGCTCGGCGGCGGTGGCGCCGGGTACACGGTCAACTCACCTTCGCTCACCGGCGTGCCGGTCGAGACCTCCCACGGCATGTTCGGCGCCCAACGCTCGAAACTCAGCAGGGCGGTCTCCCCGTCGTTGCCGTAGTCGACAAAGTCCATTTCGCCGCCCGCGGGTAGACCTGTCGTGCCCTCGCTGGTGTAGCTGGCGTGGCCGCGCTCGGACTCGTGGTACTGGACGCCGTCGATCGTCTGCACACCGCCCGGTTGGAGCAACAGATCCTTGCGGGCCACCCACATGGCTAACTTGAGGCGTCCTTCGTCTTCCTCGACGCTGAACCAGATGGGCGCGGCGGTGCCCCCTTCAATGAGGTGTTCCCACCAGACGAACGGGCCCTCGCGATAGGTCACCGACCCGCGAACGACGTAGTCGATGCCGCCGTAGCTGACGATGGCGCCGGGCCCGAGTTGGCGCGGGCCGAAACGGGGCATTTCACCGAATTTGAGTGGATCCTGACGCTCGGGCTGTGGTTTCGGCGAGCGTGGTCTCCGCAAACCGATGATCAGCACGATGATTGCCGCAATAAAAAGCGCGATCGCGGCCACGACGAGCACAATCTGCACCCGAACTCCTTCTCACGGCATGCCCCACGCACGATTCCGGCAACCGTATCAGCAGGTTCGTGTGATTTACCTGTGTTTATTTGTCAACGTCCACGGCCCACGCGATCCGGACCTGCGGGGGCTGAGGAGATTCAGCCGATTTCAGCCCAATATGGTCGCGATGATGCCGGCGAGGTAGCCCAGTCGCGCGACTTCCGACGGCCGGAACTCCGGTCCGCCCGGTCTACCCAGCACCACGGCGGTGCGGTGGTCACCCAGCGGTGCCGCGGACAGCGTGGTGTCCCTGTCGCGCCACGCCTGGGGGACCCATTCCGCGGTGCCGTCCAAGGCCGCAGCGTGATCCAGAGGCAGCCACGGCGTTCCGGGGCCGCCTGTGGTTTCCGGAGCTCCTGGGCTGCCGACGATGCGCTTCGGGCCCGATTCGGTCGAGCGCGATTACGGTGCACCATCCGACTCGTAACACCCGGGGCGCCTCGTCCACCAGGACCTGCAGCCGCTTTTGTCGGGTCCCGTCGGCCGCGGCGACATGGTCGATGAGCTCCAGTTCGCGGTGCGCCTCCAGCAGCCCGGTGTGCGGGCGGATGGCATCGACGTAGACGCCGTTGAAGGGTTCTCGGCGGCGGTGATGAGCATGTCGGGCATCGCGCCAGGCGGCAGTTCGACGACGAGATCGTCGATCGCGTAGCCCGCGCCGCGTTCGACGACGTCGAGGGACAGGATGTCGGCGCCTACCGACCCGAGTGCCACGGCCAGTGAGCCGAGGCTGCCCGGTCGATCCTCCAGCTGGACCCGCAGCAGATACGAGGGCACGCGCAACACTGTCGCACAGGAGCGCCACAGCGGGCTGAGCATTCCGGCGAGACGGCGGCGCAGGTGCGCGCCCGCTGTGACTTGGCTGGCTTTGTCGTGTCGCAGATCTCCCGAGATGAGGTAGCCCACCTCGCCCGTCTGGCCCGGCTCGCACTGACCGACGACGAGCTGGACAGCTACGCGGGCCAGCTCGATGCCATCCTCGAGCCACGTCAGCCAGATCCAGGCCGTCGACGTGACCGGCGTCGAACCGACCGACAATCCACTCAAGGACGTCAACGTGTTCCGCACCGACGTGTCGAGCCGTGCCTGACCCAGGAAGAAGCGCTGGCTCAGGCGCCCGAAGGCGGTCGACGGCCGTTTTGCGGTGCCGCGGATTTTGGGGGGCAGCGAGTAGCGAGATGATTCGGTTCGACGCGGCCACGCTGGGCGCCAAGATCGCCGCCAAGGAGCTGTCATCCACCGAGGTGACGCGGGCGTGCCTGGATCAGATCGCCGAGACCGACGGTGACTACCACGCGTTTCTGCACGTGGCGGGGGAACAGGCTCTTGCCGAGGCGGCCCGGGTGGACGCGGTCGTCGCGGCGGGGGCGCGGTGAGTCGCTGCCGTCGCCGCTGGCCGGTGTCCCGCTGGCGCTCAAGGACGTGTTCACCACCACCGACATGCCGACCACCTGCGGATCGAAGATCCTCGAGGGCTGGACGTCGCCGTACGACGCCACCGTCACCTCGCGGCTGCGCGCGGCGGGCATCCCGATCCTGGGCAAGACGAACATGGACGAGTTCGCGATGGGCAGCTCGACCGAGAACTCCGCCTACGGTCCGACCCGCAACCCGTGGGACGTCGACCGGGTGCCGGGCGGATCCGGTGGCGGCAGCGCCGCGGCGCTTGCCGCGTTCCAGGCGCCGCTGGCCATCGGATCCGACACCGGCGGGTCGATCCGCCAGCCCGCCGCGCTGACGGCGACGGTCGGCGTGAAGCCCACCTACGGCACGGTGTCGCGGTACGGGCTGATCGCCTGCGCGTCGTCGCTGGACCAGGGTGGCCCGTGTGCGCGCACCGTGCTCGACACCGCTCTGCTGCACCAGGTGATCGCCGGGCACGACCCGAAGGACTCCACCTCCGTCGAGGCCGACGTGCCCGACGTGGTCGCCGCGGCAAGGGTCGGCGCCTCCGGCAACCTCAAGGGCGTGCGGATCGGGGTGGTCAAGCAGTTGCGCGGCGACGGCTACCAGGCCGGGGTGCTCGCGTCGTTCAACGCCGCCGTCGACCAGCTGACCGCGCTCGGCGCCGAGGTCAGCGAGGTGGACTGCCCGCACTTCGACTTCTCGCTGCCTGCGTACTACCTGATCCTGCCGTCGGAGGTGTCGTCGAACCTGGCGCGCTTCGACGCGATGCGCTACGGCCTGCGCGTCGGCGACGACGGCACGCACAGCGCCGAGGAAGTGATGGCGCTGACGAGGGCCGCGGGCTTCGGTCCAGAAGTGAAGCGCCGCATCATGATTGGCACATATGCGCTGTCGGCCGGCTACTACGATGCCTATTACAACCAGGCGCAGAAGGTCCGCACGCTGATCGCAGGCGATCTCGACAAGGCCTACAAGAGCGTCGACGTGCTGATCTCGCCCGCCACTCCGACCACCGCATTCCCGTTGGGGGAGAAGGTCGACGATCCGCTGGCGATGTATCTGTTCGACCTGTGCACGCTGCCGCTGAACCTGGCAGGCCACTGCGGAATGGCGGTGCCGTCGGGCCTGTCGCCGGACGACGACCTGCCCGTCGGCCTGCAGATCATGGCGCCTGCGCTGGCCGATGATCGGCTCTACCGGGTCGGCGCCGCCTATGAAGCGGCACGAGGTCCGCTGCCAACAGCGGTCTGACAGAGAGACGACGCAGGCAAGCGGTGATAAGGGGGCAGGGAGGATGAGCCCATGCGGATCGGAGTTCTCACCGGAGGCGGCGACTGTCCTGGCCTGAATGCGGTGATCCGCGCGGTGGTGCGCACGAGCGACGTCGCGCTACGGATCGTCGGTGGTCGGATTCCTGGACGGGTGGCGCGGCCTGCTCGAAGACCGGCGGGTCCAGCTGGCCAACGACGACCGCAACGACCGGCTGCTCGCCAAGGGCGGCACCATGCTCGGCACCGCCCGCGTCAACCCGGACAAGCTGCGCGCAGGGCTGCAGCAGATCAAGCAGACCCTCGAAGACAACGGCATCGACGTGCTGATCCCGATCGGCGGCGAGGGCACGTTGACCGCAGCACACTGGCTGGCCGAGGAGAACGTGCCGGTGGTCGGTGTACCCAAGACGATCGACAACGACATCGACTGCACCGATGTGACATTCGGACACGACACCGCGCTGCAGGTCGCGACCGAGGCGATCGACCGGCTGCACAGCACCGCGGAGTCGCACCAGCGCGTGATGCTGGTCGAGGTGATGGGCCGCCACGCCGGCTGGATCGCGTTGAACTCGGGGCTGGCCTCGGGTGCGCACATGACTCTGATCCCCGAGCAACCATTCGACATCGAGGAGGTGTGCCGGCTGGTCAAACAGCGCTTCGTCCGTGGCGATTCGCACTTCATCTGCGTCGTGGCAGAGGGCGCGAAACCCGCCGAAGGGTCGATGTCCTTGCGGCAGGGCGGAATGGACGAATTCGGGCACGAGAAGTTCACCGGTGTGGCCGCGCAATTGGCTGTCGAGGTGGAGAAACGGATCA
This sequence comes from uncultured Actinomycetota bacterium, assembly GCA_963835075.1. Lineage (GTDB taxonomy): Bacteria > Actinomycetota > Actinomycetes > Mycobacteriales > Mycobacteriaceae > Mycobacterium. The sequence continues at coordinate 5,203 of CAWIEE010000022.1, forward strand.
AGAAAGAGGTTCGCGTCACCGTGCTCGGCCACGTGCAGCGCGGCGGTACGCCGACGGCGTACGACCGCGTTCTTGCCACTCGTTTCGGCGTCAATGCCGCCGACGCTGCGCACGCGGGCGAGTACGGGATGATGGTGTCGCTACGCGGCCAGGACATCGGGCGAGAGTCACTGGCCGACGCGACGCGCCAGTTGAAGCTGGTGCCGCAGAGCCGCTACGACGACGCCGCGGAATTCTTCGGCTAAGTTCTTGCACGAGAAGACGCAAAAGCACCTGACACGCCGCGGTTTGGGGAGCTTTGCGTCTGCTCGCACTGAGAAGTCACGCGCTCTTGAATGCTTCGCGCCGGATCATCTGCCATATCGTCGGGTTGTCCGCCGTGGTGGAGATCGTCACGGTGTCCTTGCGGCCATGCTGGACGGCCAACGCGACGAGATAGTTGGCCAGGTCAGTGCGCGACGTGAATGCCCCAACCGGATCTACTTCTCCGGCAACGTATTCCGTGACCCGGGGTAGGTCGAACAGCCCCGACGGCCGCACGATCGTCCAATCAAGGTCGCTGTCCCGCACCACGGATTCCATGCGCCGGATGTCGTCGTAGACGGTCTTACCGATGGTCTTAGTGATAACCGGTTCGAACACCCGCAGCGCGAACGGCGCACCGGTCCGGCCCTGGGCGGGGATACGCGCCCGTCGAACTCACCACCACGAGGCGCGTCACGCCCGACGATTGCATTGCGGTGACGATGTTGGCAGTGCCCTTCGAGTAGGTGTCAACCGTTTCCCTGGTGAACGGCACGCCCAGCGTGGAGAGCACGGCGTCAGAGTCGGCGACGATGCCTGCGACCGCGTCGGCGTTGAGGACATCTGCCTCTGCCACGGTCAGCGCGGGATCGCTGAACGGGAAGTCGCCGGGTCTGCGAGTGACCGCGATGGCGGTGTGGCCGGCATCAAGGGCGTGCCTGGTCGCCAACCGACTGGTCTGACCGTTGGCCCCGAAGATGGCGATGCGCATGGCTACTCCTATAGATAGTCACTAATAATGATTATCAATATATATGACGATCACGATTAGTGCTAATGTCGCGTCGTGGTTGATGAACGTCCGGGGATCCGGGAGCTTGACCAGCGGATTCCATTTCTGTTGTCGCAGCTGGGCAGCTATGTGTCCGACGACTTCAAGCGCCGGCTGGCCCCGCTTGACGCGCTGCCGCGCACGAATGCGGTGCTGGTTGCGCTGGCGGGCACCGACGGCCAGTCGCAGCGGGAGCTGTCGGCCCGGCTTGGCCTGCACCGCAACGTGATGGTCAGCCTGATCGACACCCTCGAGGAGCAGGGCCTCGTCCAGCGCAAGCCACACCCCGACGACCGTCGGGCATTTGCGATCACGCTGACCGACACGGCACGTGAGCTGCTACCCGCCCTCGACGAACAGTCCCACGCCATGGAGGACGAGGTGACGTCGGTGCTGACAGCCGACGAGCGAGCCGCGCTGCTAGACATGTTGCAGCGGGTGTCCGCGAGCCTCGGGCTGAGCCCGGGTGTGCACCCCCGGCTGGGGGAGTCGACCCCACTAAACTCGCCGTCATGACCGTCGCGCCCGCTGCCGAACTGCTCGACTACGACGACGTCGTGGCCCGCTATGAACCTGTGCTCGGCCTCGAGGTGCACGTCGAGCTGTCGACCGCGACCAAGATGTTCTGCGGCTGCGCCAACAAGTTCGGCGCGGAGCCCAACACGCAGGTGTGCCCCGTTTGCCTGGGTCTGCCCGGATCACTGCCGGTGCTCAACCAGGAGGCAGTGGAGTCCGCGATCCGCATCGGGCTTGCGCTGGGCTGCGAGATCGTGCCGTGGTGCCGGTTCGCCAGGAAGAACTACTTCTATCCGGACATGCCGAAGAACTATCAGATCTCGCAGTACGACGAGCCGATCGCGATCAACGGACACCTCGACGTCCCGCTCGACGACGGCACCACTTGGCGGGTGGAGATCGAGCGCGCGCACATGGAGGAGGACACCGGCAAGCTGACGCACCTTGGCAGTGACACCGGTCGCATCGAGGGCGCGACTACATCGCTGATCGACTACAACCGATCAGGCGTGCCGCTGATCGAGATCGTCACCAAGCCCATCGAGGGCACGGGTGCGCGTGCGCCGGAGATCGCCCGCGCTTATGTGACGGCGCTGCGGGACCTGCTGCGCGCGTTGGGTGTCTCCGATGTCCGCATGGACCAGGGCTCGATGCGCTGCGACGCCAACGCCTCGCTCAAGCCGGTCGGCCAGAAGGAGTTCGGCACCCGCACCGAGACCAAGAACGTCAACTCGCTGAAAAGCGTTGAGGTGGCGGTTCGTTACGAGATGCGCCGCCAGGCAGCGGTGTTGGACGCCGGTGGCAAGGTGCACCAGGAAACCCGGCACTTCCACGAAGACGGCTACACCTCACCTGGCCGCAGCAAGGAGACCGCGGAGGACTACCGCTATTTCCCCGAACCGGATCTGGAACCGGTGGCACCGAGCGCCGAGCTGGTCGAGCGCTTGCGCGCGACTATTCCCGAGTTACCGTGGCTGAGCCGCAAGCGAATTCAGGAAGACTGGGGCATCTCCGACGAGGTGATGCGCGACCTGCGCAACATCGGCGCAATCGACCTGATCACCGCCACCGTCGCGCAGGGTGCATCCAGTGAGTCCGCGCGCGCCTGGTGGGGAAACTTCTTGGTGCAGAAGGCCAATGAGGTGGGCGTCGAACTCGACGCGTTGCCGATCACGCCGAAGCAGGTGGCGGCGGTGGTCAAGCTCGTCGACGACGGCAAGCTATCCAACAAGCTCGCCCGCCAGGTCGTCGAGGGGGTACTGGCGGGCGAGGGCGAGCCCGAGCAGGTGATGACCGATCGCGGCCTGGTCATGGTGCGCGACGACTCGCTGATCCAGGCCGCCGTCGACGAGGCGTTGGCCGCCAATCCCGATGTGGCAGAAAAGATTCGCGGCGGCAAGGTGGCTGCGGCCGGCGCGATCGTCGGCGCGGTGATGAAGGCGACCAAGGGCCAGGCTGACGCCGCCCGGGTGCGCGAACTGGTGCTGGCCGCCTGCAGCTAGCGGCGCACTAGCTCCATCACGCCAAGCGCGTACGCCTCCAACCGCTCACGCGGGTACGTCTGCGGGTCGTTGACCGCCAGCCTGCCGAGCATTTCGGCGAACGACAACATGGTGTGAGCCAACAGCACGTGGTCGACGCCTGCCAGCCGGGGCTCGAGTGCGATGCCTGCCATTGCCAATTGTTCGGCTTGATTGAGGACCGCCGACCGGGTCAGCCGCAGTGCGTCGCGGTACTCGCTTGGCGCGCTGTCGGGGACCGTCAGCATCAACCGCCACCGCGTCGGGTTGTCCAGCACGGCGCCGAGGAACGCCGACACGGTCGCGGCATAGGCATTCGTCGGCCCAGGCCCTGCGAGGTCCGTGGGCATCGCCATCAGCACCTGATCGAGAGCGCGCCGCTGCTCGCGGTCCAGCAGGGCCGACACCAGTTCGGCGCGGGTGGAAAACGCTGTGTACAGCACGGGCTTGCCGACTCCTGCCGCCTCGGCGACCGCCTCCATGCTCAGCTCGTGCAGCTGGCAGCCGCCGAGCACGGTCATTGCGGCGTCCAGCAGCTGCTGACGCCGCTGCTCGCGCGGTAGGCGTGGTGCGTACTTGCGCCGCTGCCGGGGTCGGATCACGCGGCAATATTACGCCACCGTTGTATTCGATGGCCGTAATTGCTACGGTGGCGTTGTATTCAGGGGAAAGCAGAGGTAGACACCATGATGGAGTCGATAAGGCGCGACGACTACGGCTTCTTCGGACCCGACTCGCCGAGCTGGAAGGTATGGGCGTCGCCGACATCGCTGATCGGATTTCAGCGTTCGGTGGTGCTCGAGCACTTCGACCCGTTCCTCGCTGCTGCGGTGGCCGACAGTGCAGGCATCTACAGCGATCCGTCGGGCCGGTTGGACCGCACGTTGGCCTACTTCCTTAACGTCGCGGTGGCCGACGGCCGCACTGCCGTCGCGGTTTCCGAGGCGCTGATGCGAATCCATGCCAGGGCCAAGGGAATCGAGCCGATCACCGGGACCCGCTACAGCGCCAACAATCCGGAAGCCCAGCTGTGGATCCACGTGACGGGCTGGCATTCGGTGCTCAAATGCTATGAGCGCTACGGACCCGACCGTTGTCAGCCGCGGAGGAGTCACGATTCTGGGAGGAGTCGCGCATCGCTGCCGAGCTGCAGACCTGCAAACCGTCCGATGTTCCCGCGTCGCGCGACGAGGTGCGCCAGTACTTCGCCGACGTTCGTGGCAGGCTTTGCACTTCCGAACATGCCGACCGCGCAATGCATTACCTGTTGTGCACGCCGCGCGACCGCGGCGTCCGTTTGTGGGCGGGCAGCAGAATTCTGGCGCCCGCTGCGATCGCGACGCTGCCGAAGTGGATGCGGCGCATGGGCAATTTCGACCAGACCGCTGCGGTCGACGCCACGGTGACGCCGGTCGCCAGGGCGATGGTGCGTGCCCTGTCGGCGAACAATTCACGCCCCATGCTGGCCTTGGCGCGCAGTCTTGTGCCGGAAACCGCTGAGGTGCTGTTCCATCACCTGACCGCGCAAGAGCCTATATTGCGGCGCACGGTCACGCCGGCGGAAGCGCGCGAGCGAATGAAGGCCCATGCCTGAAACTCGTTGTGGCTTAAGTGTTGTCGGCGTTGCTGCGCGGGAATCCGCCGCCCGACGGGAACAGCGGGAAGACGACGTCGTCGAGCTTCTCGGCGTCTCCGGACGTCTTGTTTACCGTCGCGCCCCACACGTTGCCGTCCGGCGAGACCTGTAACGCCCACGCATGCCCGTGCTGGTCCTGGCGGACAACCTCGGGCTCGCCGGTGACCGCACCCGTATCAGGGGCCAGTCGCACCGCCACCGTCTGCTTGGTGTTGATCAGATTCACCAGCACGGTGCCGTCCAGCGCCGCGCAGCCCGCCACACCGGGGCGATCGGGCCACGTCCACACCGTTGAGGTCTTCGAGTCCTTGGTGATGCGTTGCAGCCGGTCGGCGGTTGGGGTGCGGTCGGTGATGTATAGGGCGCCGTCCGACGAGTCGATGCACATGGAGCCGGCTGCTCCCATCCCCGAGAGCGCGGTGGTCTGCGGTGCCTGGTTGACGGTCGTGGGCTGCTCGATGCGCAACAGCTTGCCTGCCAGCGAAGCAGGATCGGCGGCCATGGCGGGATTGCCGGCGTCACCGGTCTGCACTACCAGCGTCGTCGGGCTGGTGAAGATCAAGGAACCCATGTTCCCGGTGGCACCCTTGGGGATACCGGTCAGGATCGGCTTGGGCACGTCGCCGTCGGCGATACGGATCACCCGGTTGTCTGTCGGGGTGCTGACGTAGGCGTACATCAGCCGGTCCTGCGGGTAGGTCGGCGACATCGTGATGTCCATCAAGCCGCCGTCTCCGCTCGGGTCGACGGGGATGACCATCTTGACCTTGGGTTCGGCGTGGGTTGAGACCTCCTTGACGGCACCGGTCGTGCGCTCGGCCACCAGCGCCGACTGGCTGTCGGGAAGCATGATCAGCCCGCTGGTGCTCTCCAGGCAGCCCTGCATGACGCCGGGTGCCGGGCAGGCCTTCGGGAACGGCTGGGGGGGCAGCGGCGGCGGGGGCGGGGGCGACGACGACGGACCCGGCTTGAGTTCCGGTGCCGTGGTGAACGGCTGCGACTGCGCCTCGTCAAAGCGGGCGCATCCGGACCCCACGAGCAACGCCGCGCACAGCAGGACAATCACACCCCGCACGGGTCGGCGCTGTCTCATGCAGGCCAGGTTACGGATTGTCCGGCCTTGTGCGCCACGCGCGCCCCGGCGGCGCGGCGAACCCGGCCTCGCGAATAGGGCCTCCAAAGCGCCGCGCCAATCCTCGATTCGCGGGTGACTAGCACTTACCCTGACAAGCGTGACCAGTCATCCTGATCCACACGCCTGGCAGCGTCCTGCGTCTGCAAGCCTGGTCGATCCCGAAGATGATCTTCCTTCCTCGAACTACGCCGGTGATTTCGAAACCACCGCGATCCCGCGCTACGACTCGGCCAAGTCGTCGTCCGGCGAGCCGTTCGGCCTGATCGGAGACCCTGAGCCGCTGCCCTACGTGCAGCCCGGCGGCAGGCACTCAGTCGGGCCGTATGGTGCCGAGCCGGTCGAGATCGAACCGGATTCCGGCGACGAGCGTATCCGCGACCGGCGGGGGACCCAAGACCTCGGATTGCTGCTGCTCCGGCTGGCCGTCGGCGCGCTGCTGATCTGGCACGGACTGCAGAACGCCTTCGGCCTGTTCGGCGGCCCTGGCTTTGACGGCTTCGAGAAGTCGCTGACCGGTATGGGCTTCCAACACGCCGACATCCTGACCTATGTCGCGGCAGGCGGTCAGATTGCGGCCGGGGTGTTCCTGGTGCTGGGCCTGTTCACGCCGATTGCGGCGGCCGGAGCACTGGCGTACCTGGTGACGGGCCTATTGGCGCAGGCGATGGCGGCCCACGAAGAGGCCAGGCTGGCGTCATTCCTCGCCGATGGCCACGAGTACAAAATCATCCTGGTCATCGTGGTCGCGGCCATCATCCTGATCGGCCCTGGCCGCTACGGATTCGACGCAGGTCGCGGCTGGGCCCGCCGCCCGTTCATTGGGTCATTCGTTGCGCTGCTAGTAGGTATCGGGGGCGGCATCGCGGTGTGGGTGCTGCTCAACGGCGGCAATCCGCTGGCCTGACCAGAGCTATTTGTAGGGATTCGGTACGCGGCCCTCGCTGGCCTCGGTCAGCAACGGCAACGTCGCGAACGTCACCGCGGGCAGCTGCAGCTCGGTGCCGTCCCGCAGGCGCGCGGACGCCCATGAGCCCTTGCCGAAGCGCAGCCCCTCGATGTCATCCCACGGCACCGTCTGGCTGCCCAAAAGCGTGCGAGCGGTCACCGAGTCGCGATCGGCCACCGTACGGCAGCGGACGATGAACGCCGACAAGATGACCGGAATGACGAGCAGCACCGCGACCCACGCCGGCCCCGCGAACACCACGGCCAGCAGGCCGAGCACCAGGAAGCCGACCGCGAAGTGCGCCATCGGCGAGATCCGGATGACGACCGCGGGAGGCGCCGAGGCTGATGGTGAGCTCACACCGCCATCCTCCCATCGCACATTGTGCGGACGTGGCTCACAGGTGGGAATTTGACCTGTGACCAGTGCGGAGGCTACCGTCGATGGTTATGCAGACCCCGGGGTTGCTCGTAGTAATTGGGAAGCGCGTTGATGCCGCGCTTGCCCCAAGGCGGGCATAGCCACCAGCATCAACGCGCGACCCTCGTACAGCAGCCCAGCTGACGGGGGTTTTTTCTTGCCCCAGCACCGATTTGAGATCCTAGAGACGACGACAGAGATAAAGAGGACATCGTGAGCGCACCCACCACGCGACCACCGGATCAGTCGGCGACTGCACCTAATGTGGAACATGCCGCGCCCGCCGCCGCGAAACCAGCACCGAAGGCCGGCGCAGCACAGCCGAAACGCATTGCGCCGCATCAGCTCACTGGTGCACAGGCCGTGATTCGGGCGCTGGAGGAACTCGACGTCGACACCATCTTCGGCATTCCCGGCGGTGCCGTGTTGCCGGTCTACGACCCGCTTTTCGACTCGCAGAAGCTGCGTCACGTGCTGGTCCGCCACGAACAGGGCGCAGGCCACGCCGCCAGCGGATACGCACATGCCACCGGCAAGGTCGGGGTGTGCATGGCGACGTCGGGCCCCGGCGCCACCAACCTGGTCACTCCGCTGGCCGACGCATACATGGACTCCATCCCGGTCGTCGCGGTCACCGGGCAGGTCGGCCGCGCATTGATCGGGACCGACGCCTTCCAAGAAGCCGACATCTCCGGCATCACCATGCCGATCACCAAGCACAACTTCCTGGTCCGCAATGGTGACGACATTGCGCGTGTGATGGCCGAGGCGTTCCACATCGCGGCGACGGGCCGACCCGGCCCGGTGCTCGTCGACATTCCGAAGGACGTCCTGCAGGGGCAGTGCACGTTCAGCTGGCCACCGCAGATCGACCTGCCCGGCTACAAGCCGAACACCAAACCGCACAACCGGCAGGTTCGCGAGGCGGCCAAACTGATCGCAGCGGCCCGCAAGCCCGTGCTCTACATCGGCGGCGGCGTCATCCGCGGCGAGGCGACCGAGCAGCTGCTGGATCTCGCCGAACTGACCGGCATCCCCGTGGTCACCACGCTGATGGCCCGCGGCGCGTTCCCGGACAGCCATCCGCAGAACATGGGTATGCCCGGCATGCACGGCACGGTCGCGGCGGTGGCTGCGTTGCAGAAGAGCGATCTGCTGATCGCACTGGGCACCCGCTTCGATGACAGGGTGACCGGCAAGCTCGACTCGTTCGCGCCAGAAGCCAAGGTCATCCACGCCGACATCGACCCGGCCGAGATCGGTAAGAATCGGCACGCCGACGTTCCGATCGTGGGTGATGTCAAGGCCGTCATCACCGATCTGATCGAAGCGCTGCGCCGCGACGGCACCATCGGCTCGATCAAGATCGACAACTGGTGGGAGTACCTGCGCGGTGTGCAGTCGACGTACCCGTTGAGCTATGGGCCGCAGAGCGACGGCAGCCTGTCGCCGGAGTACGTGATCGAGACGCTTGGCAAGATGGCCGGTCCGGACGCCGTGTACGTCGCGGGCGTTGGGCAGCACCAGATGTGGGCCGCGCAGTTCATCAAGTATGAGAACCCGAAAACCTGGCTCAACTCCGGCGGTCTCGGCACCATGGGCTTCGCGGTGCCGGCGGCGATGGGTGCCAAGTTCGGTCGGCCCGATGCCGAGGTGTGGGCCATCGACGGCGACGGTTGTTTCCAGATGACCAATCAGGAACTGGCCACTTGCGCCGTCGAGGGTGCGCCGATCAAGGTCGCCATCATCAACAACGGCAACCTAGGCATGGTTCGGCAGTGGCAGACCCTGTTCTACGGAGAGCGCTACAGCCAAACGGATCTGGCCACGCACTCGCACCGTATCCCGGACTTCGTGAAGCTGGCCGAGGCGCTCGGCTGCGTCGGATTGCGTTGCGAGCGTGCCGAAGACGTCGAGGACGTCATCAGGCAGGCGCGTGCGATCGATGACCGCCCGGTGGTGATCGACTTCATCGTCGGGGCCGACGCGCAGGTGTGGCCGATGGTTGCCGCGGGCACCAGCAATGACGAGATTCAGGCGGCAAAGGGAATCCGCCCGCTGTTCGATGATCCCGAAGAAGGGCATGCGTGATGTCGATCAATGGATCAACGCCGACCCACACGTTGAGCGTGCTCGTCGAGGACAAACCCGGCGTGCTCGCCCGAGTGGCGTCGCTGTTCTCGCGGCGCGGCTTCAATATCGAGTCGCTGGCTGTTGGTGCGACCGAGCAGAAGGACATGTCGCGGATGACGATCGTCGTCAGCGTCGAGGAATCCCCGCTCGAGCAGATCACCAAGCAGCTCAACAAGCTGATCAATGTGATCAAGATCGTCGAGCAGGATGACGACAACGCCGTGTCGCGCGAGCTGGCCTTGATTAAGGTGCGGGCCGACGCGACCACCCGCAGTCAGGTCATCGAGGCGGTGAACCTGTTCCGCGCCAAGGTTGTTGACGTGACGACCGAGTCGTTGACGATCGAAGCCACCGGCACGCCAGCGAAGCTGGAAGCGTTCATGCGGGTGTTGGAGCCGTATGGAATCCGTGAGCTCGCACAGTCCGGTGTGGTTTCGCTGTCGCGCGGTCCGCGCGGCATCGGCACCGTCAAGTAATTCCCAAAATCAGGCACAAGAGTCAAAAGAGAAGGAAATCCACTGTGGCAGTTGAGATGTTCTACGACGACGACGCGGACCTGTCGATCATCCAGGGACGCAAGGTCGGGGTCATCGGCTACGGCAGCCAGGGCCATGCGCATTCGCTGAGCCTGCGCGACTCCGGCGTCGAGGTGAAGGTCGGCCTCAAGGAGGGCTCGAAGTCTCGGGGGAAGGTCACTGAGCAGGGCCTCGATGTGGACACGCCCGCCGAGGTGGCCAAGTGGGCCGACGTCATCATGCTGCTGGCGCCCGACACCGCGCAGGCAGACATCTTCGCCAACGACATCGAGCCGAATCTGGATGACGGCAACGCACTGTTCTTCGGTCACGGGCTGAATATCCACTTTGATCTGATCAAGCCGCCTGCCAACATCACCATCGGCATGGTCGCGCCCAAGGGCCCCGGGCACCTGGTGCGCCGCCAGTTCGTCGACGGCAAGGGCGTTCCGTGTCTGATTGCGGTCGACCAGGACCCCAAGGGCGAGGGTGAGGCGCTCGCGCTGTCCTACGCCAAGGGCATCGGCGGCACCCGCGCCGGCGTCATCAAGACCACGTTCAAGGACGAGACCGAGACCGACCTGTTCGGTGAGCAGGCCGTGTTGTGCGGCGGCACAGAGGAACTCGTCAAGACCGGCTTCGACGTGATGGTGGAGGCCGGATACGCCCCCGAGCTCGCGTACTTCGAGGTGCTGCACGAGCTCAAGCTCATCGTCGACCTGATGTACGAGGGTGGCATCGCGCGGATGAACTACTCGGTGTCTGACACAGCGGAGTTCGGCGGCTATCTGTCCGGGCCGCGCGTGATTGACGCCGATACCAAGAAGCGGATGAAGCAGATCCTCGGCGAGATCCAGGACGGTACCTTCGTCAAGCGCCTCGTCGCCAACATGGAGGGCGGCAACAAGGAGCTGGAGAAGCTGCGCAAGGAGAATGCCGAGCATCCGATCGAGGTCACCGGCAAGAAGCTGCGTGACCTGATGAGCTGGGTCGACCGCCCGCTTACAGACACCGCTTAATCGCGATTTCGGCGCGCTAATCCACGGTGACGGACGGTTAGCGCGCTGAAATCACTGATTAGTGAGCTGGTCGGCGACGCTGACGACGCGCTTGGCCATGTGGTCGAGCGCGTTGTTGGTGGCGTCGTCGAACTCGCTGATGTTGTCGTGGCCCGCGATGAGGCTCGCGCCGTAGGGGTTTCCGTCGACGAACTTCAGCGCATCGGTGTATCCGGGCGGGACGATGATGCCGCCGAAGTGCATCAGCGTGACGTAGAGCGTCAGCAGCGTGGTCTCCTGGCCGCCGTGCGCGGTGTTGCTTGAGGTGAACGCCGCATACACCTTGTCGGCGAGCTTGCCCTCCGACCACATGCCGCCCAGCGAGTCGAGGAAGTCGCGCAATTGCGACGCCACCGAACCGAATCGCGTCGGCGACCCGAAGATCACCGCGTCCGCCCAGTCGATGTCGTCGCCCGTAGCGTGCGGCAGATCCTTGGTGGCTTCGTAGTTGGCCGTCCAGGCCGGATTCTTCGCGAACGACTCCGGGTCGCGGGTTTCGGCGACGGGGCGCACACGGACTTCGGCGCCTGCAGCCTCGGCGGCGGCTGCCACCCGCTTGGCCATCGACGTGCCGTGCCCGGTGGCCGAGTAGTAGATGATTGCGAGTTTGGTCACGGCGCCAGCTTAGGCAGGTTCGGGGGGGACCAGGGGAAGTCGATCCAGCGATCGGTGCGACGCCATACATACTCACAGTCGACCGTCGATATCGTCTTCTGGTAGACGACCGCGCACCGGACCTCTGCGACGTGCTCAGCGCAGAAGTCACGGACGAAACACAGCGTCGCCCCCGTATCGGCGACATCGTCGGCGATCAACACCCGTGCGCCGCCGAGGTCAACGACGCTGGGCATCGGGGGCAGCATCACCGGAACATCCAGCCGCTCGTCAACCCCTGTGTAGTACTCCACGTTCATCATGTGAACGTTCTTCACGTCCAGCGCGTAACCGAGCGCGCCCGCGACGAACAGCCCGCCGCGTGCAATGGCGAGGATGAGGTCGGGTGCAAAACCGTCGGCGACGACGTCGGCGGCGAGTTGCCGTGCGGCGGTGCCGAACAGCTCCCACGAGAGCACTTCATGTTCCGCCATCAGCGAACCGTAACCCGATTCAGGGCGAGAGGCTCGGCAGCTTCTTGATGCCGAACTCGCGGCGCAGCACCGTGCGGGCGGCGTAGTAGCCCGACATCCCGTGCACGCCACCGCCGGGCGGAGTCGCCGACGAGCACAGGTACACGCTGGGAATCGGTGTGCTCCACGGGTTGAGGCGTGGTGTCGGGCCCGCAAGCGCATGGAAGAGGGTATTGCCACCGACGCCGATGTCGCCGCCGACAAGGTTGGCGTTGTGCTCGGCCAGGCGCGCGGCGGGTACCGACCGTACCGCGACGACCACGTCGCGGAAGCCAGGCGCGAAACGCTCGAAAACCTTTGTGATGGTTTCGCTCTGGTCGACGGGGGAGCCCGACGGCACATGCGCGTACGTCCACAGAGGGCGGCGTCCCTGTGCGTCGATGCGGCTTGGGTCGGCCAGGTGGGGCAGCGAGGCGAGCACCATCGGCCACTCCGCGTGGCGGCCGGCGGCGGCCTCACGCTCGGCGTGGGCCATCTGTTCGCGGGTGCCGCCCATGTGCAGCGTCGGCGCGTCGGCCAGCCGCGCGTCGCTCCACGGAATCTCGCCACACAGCACGAAGTCAACCTTCGCCACACCCGGACCGAAACGGTAGCGCTGCAGCGCCTTTGCATACCGCGCAGGCAATCGGTCGCGGTAGATGTTCAGCAGCGCGGTGGGCGCTGTATCAAAAATCACCACACCGCTGGGGGGTTCGGTGACCTCCACGTCCGACGAGAGGGTGCCGCCGTGCGTGCGCAGGTCGGCCATCAATGCGTTCGGGATGGCCTGGCTGCCGCCGACGGGTATCGGCCAGCCGACGGTATGAGCCAGCGTGGCCAGCATCAGCCCAGCGCCTGCCGACACCAGCGACGGCATCGGCGAAATCGTGTGTGCGGCAACACCGGTGAATAGCGCGCGAGCGTCGGTGCCGGCCAGTGAGCGCCATGCAGGCGTGCCTTGCTCGAGGAGTCGCCTGGCCACCAGGACAGCGGCGATCAGGTCCGGGGATATCGAGCGTTTGTCGCCGAGTAGCAGCTTGATCACACCGTCGTCGTGTCCGACCAGCGGGCCGAGCAGATGCCGCCACGAACCGCCGTCGACCAACTCAGCGCAGGTGCGGTCGAGGTCGTGATAGCCGACCGCGGCGGGCATGCCCGGCAGCGGATTGGCGTATGCGATCTCGGGCGCTTTCAGCGTCACGCCACGGGCGGGCAGATCGAACTCCGCAAGGAACGGCGACGCATGCGCCAGTGGATGCACGGCCGAACAGATGTCGTGCGCCACCCCCGAGAACTCTGGATCGGCGAGGGTGCGCGCCCCGCCGCCCAGTGTGGGTTGGGCCTCGAACACCTGCACAGACAGACCCGCACGTGCGCAGATGACGGCGGCCGCCAGGCCGTTGGGTCCACTACCGACGACGGTGACGTCCACGCTCGCGATTCTCCCGCCCACCACCCGCACATTGCAGCCCATTAGGCTGTGTCGACGTGAGTCTTCCCGTTGTGCTTATCGCCGACAAACTGGCCGAATCGACCGTCGCCGCCCTCGGTGACCAGGTAGAAGTTCGTTGGGTCGACGGTCCCGACCGAGAGAAGCTGCTGGCGGCCGTGCCGGAGGCCGACGCGCTGCTGGTGCGGTCGGCGACCACGGTCGACGCCGAGGTGCTGGCGGCCGGGTCCAACCTGAAGATCGTCGCCCGCGCAGGCGTGGGCCTCGACAACGTCGACGTAGACGCCGCCACGGCCCGTGGAGTGTTGGTGGTCAACGCGCCGACGTCGAACATCCACAGCGCCGCCGAGCACGCGCTGGCGCTGATGCTGGCCGCGGCCCGCGAGATCCCTGCGGCGGATGCGTCGCTGCGCGAGCACACGTGGAAGCGGTCAAAGTTCTCCGGCACCGAGATCTACGGCAAGACCGTCGGCGTGGTCGGGCTGGGCCGCATCGGCCAGCTGGTGGCGCAGCGGCTTGCCGCGTTCGGCACCCACGTCGTCGCGTACGACCCGTACGTGTCGCCTGCGCGCGCCGCTCAGCTAGGCATCGAGCTGCTGACCCTCGACGAGCTGCTCGGCCGCGCCGACTTCATATCTGTGCATCTGCCGAAGACCCCGGAGACCGCGGGGCTGATCGGCAAGGAGGCGCTGGCCAAGACGAAGCCCGGTGTGATCATCGTCAATGCTGCCCGGGGTGGGCTGGTCGACGAGGAGGCGTTGGCGGAGGCGATCAGGTCCGGCCACGTTCGGGGTGCAGGGATCGACGTGTTCGCCAAGGAGCCGACCACCGACAGCCCGCTGTTCGAGCTGGCGCAGGTGGTCGTGACGCCACACCTTGGTGCGTCCACCGGCGAGGCCCAGGACCGGGCAGGCACAGACGTGGCCGAGAGCGTGAAGCTGGCGCTGGCCGGTGAATTCGTGCCCGACGCCGTCAACGTGGGTGGCGGCGTGGTTGGTGAGGAAGTCGCGCCGTGGCTTGATCTGGTCCGCAAGCTCGGCGTGCTCGTCGGTGTGCTGTCAAGCGAGCTGCCCGTGTCGTTGGCGGTCCAGGTGCGCGGCGAGCTGGCTGCGGAAGATGTTGAGGTACTGCGGCTTTCGGCGCTGCGCGGGCTGTTCTCCGCGATCATCGAAGACCCGGTGACGTTCGTCAATGCGCCGGCACTCGCGGCGGAACGGGGCGTGCAGGCCGAGATCAGCACGGCCACAGAAAGTCCCAATCACCGCAGTGTGGTCGACGTGCGTGCGGTGTACTCCGACGGTTCGGTGGCCAATGTGGCAGGCACCCTATCGGGACCGCAGCAGGTCGAGAAGATCGTCCAGATCAACGGTCGCAACTTCGATCTGCGCGCCGCGGGCATCATACTCATCGTCAACTACGTCGACCAACCGGGAACGCTCGGCAAGATCGGCACCCTGCTCGGCGCCGCCGACATCAACATCCACGCGGCACAGCTCAGTGAGGACGCCGAAGGGCCTGGCGCGACGATTCTGCTGCGCATTGACCGCGACGTATCCGCCGATGCCCGCGCCGCGATCGCCGAGGCCGTCGGCGCCAAACTGCTGGAAGTGGTGGATCTGACGTGAGATTGGCGATCATCGCCGGCGACGGCATCGGCCCCGAGGTGGTCGGCGAGGCGCTCAAGGTCCTCGACGCGGTGCTGCCCGGCGTCGACAAGACGAGCTACGACCTGGGCGCGCGGCGCTACCACGCGACCGGGGAGGTGCTGCCCGACTCGGTGCTCGACGAGCTGCGCACCCACGACGCGATTCTGCTCGGCGCGATCGGTGACCCGTCGGTGCCCAGCGGAGTGCTGGAACGTGGCCTGCTGCTGCGTACCCGGTTCGCGCTCGACCACCATGTGAATCTGCGTCCATCCCGGCTGTATCCCGGGGTGAGCAGTCCGCTGGCGGGCAATCCCGATATCGACTTCGTCGTTGTCCGGGAGGGAACCGAGGGTCCGTACACCGGCAACGGGTGGCGCGATCCGGGTGGGCACACCGAACGAGATCGCCACCGAGGTGAGCGTCAACACCGCGTTCGGTGTCCGTCGCGTCGTGCATGACGCGTTCCGCCGGGCGCAACAGCGACGCAAGCACCTGACGCTGGTGCACAAGAACAATGTGCTGACATTCGCCGGACGATTTGTGGTTCCGCACGGTGCAGGAGATCGCGGCCGAATACCCCGACGTTGAAACCGCCTATCAGCACGTCGATGCGGCGACGATTCACCTCGTCACCGATCCCGGGCGGTTCGACGTGATCGTCACCGACAACCTGTTCGGCGACATCATCACCGATCTCGCCGCGGCCGTGTGCGGCGGTATCGGCCTTGCCGCGAGCGGCAACATCGATGCGACGCGGACTAATCCGTCGATGTTCGAACCGGTACACGGCAGCGCGCCCGATATCGCGGGGCAGGGCATCGCCGACCCGACCGCGGCGATCATGTCCATGGCATTGCTGCTGTCTCACGTCGGTGAGCACGACGCCGCTGCCAGGGTCGACAAGGCCGTCGAGCAACATCTCGCCACCCGCGGCGACGAGAACCTCTCCACGACCCAGGTCGGCGACAGGATCGCCGCCGGCCTCTAGGCGTTCACTCACTGCGCGATGACCCTCAACGCCGGCCAGGTGGCGACGCTGTCCCGGCAGTGTTGGTTGTTCGCGATCGGCTCGTCATTGTTCGCGATCGCCACGGTGCCGGGGTTACCGGCTGTCGCAGGTGCCGGACTGGCCAACCTGTTATGTGTCATCGGCTCCTGGTTCTTCACCACCGCGGGGTGGATGCAGCTGGCGTTGTCCGGGCCCGCGCTGCGGATCGGTTGGCTCTCGGCGGCCACGCAATTCGCGGGGACGATCCTGTTCAACATCAGCACTGGGGCCTCGTTATGGGCACACGCGGTGAAGCCGGAACGGCGCCTGGTGTGGGCGCCGGATGCCCTCGGATCAGTGGCGTTTCTGGTGAGCGGGGCGCTCGGCATCGTCGCGGTAACCGCCGTTGTGGGGATCGTCGAGCTGAAATCCCGTGACTGGCAGGCGGAGTGGATCAACATGATCGGATGCTTCGCCTTCGGCGTATCCGCACTCGGTGCCTTCGTGACGAAGTCGGGCACTACCGAGGACGCGCTGCTTGCGAACGTGGGCACATTCGTCGGGGCGTTGTGCTTCCTGGTGGCCGCGCTGCTGGTGCTTCCGCGGCAGACGAGACCACGCTGACACTCACAGCTGTGGTTCACCTGTTGTCCATGTGAGGGCTGAAGGCTTCCTCAGTGTGAAGTCCAGCCGAACCTTGCTCGTGGTCGCAGCGGTGCTCGCATTGGTGGGGGCGTCGTGTTCGAACAAGCCTGCGCGTGAGGCGCCGAACGCGAACACAGCCACGCCGATTCACCACTTGGTCGTGATCTTCCAGGAGAATGTTTCGTTCGACCACTACTTCGGCACCTATCCCCATGCGGCCAACATCGACGGTCAGCCTTTCACCGCGCTGCCGACGACGCCGACGCGTCGACGGGCTCACGCCAGAGTTGTTGACGAAAACCCCAACAGGGGTAACCGATGCGCCTGGGCGGTCCGGCCCAACAGGTGACGTGTGCCCAGGACCACGAATACAACGCCGAGCAGAAGGCTTTTCACGGCGGAGCCATGGATCGGTTCGTCGAGCACACCGAGGTCGCCGATTGCAAGCCGCCGGCGTTCAGCGTCCCGGGCATGGTGATGGCCTACTACGACGGCAATTCGGTGACCGCACTGTGGAACTATGCTCAGCACTACGCGATGAGCGACAACTCCTATGACACGACGTTCGGTCCGTCGACACCGGGCCATCTGAACCTGGTGTCCGGCCAGACCCATGGTGTGACAAAGGAATTCATGCCGGACGGGCGCCGTTCCCGACGGGCGACGTCGTCGACAACGCCGGCAACGGCCAGCGGCACCGTGATCAGTGACCCGCAGCCATTTGGCGACGACTGCTCGAGCCGGGACCAGGTGCAGTTCAGTGCCGACAACAAGAATATCGGTGACCTGCTCAACGCGCAAGAACGTGACGCTGGGGATACTTCCAGGGCGGTTTCAAGCCGACCGACCAGGCCGGACGGCACAGCGGTGTGCGGCGCGACGCACAACGTCGGGTCGACGCT
This sequence comes from uncultured Actinomycetota bacterium, assembly GCA_963835075.1. Classification (GTDB taxonomy): domain Bacteria; phylum Actinomycetota; class Actinomycetes; order Mycobacteriales; family Mycobacteriaceae; genus Mycobacterium. The sequence continues at coordinate 22,894 of CAWIEE010000022.1, forward strand.
CGGCGGAGCGGCAAGACGGCGCGTTCCGTTCGGCACAAAGCCGACTACATCCCGCACCACGAGCCGTTCCAGTACTACCCGTCGACGGCGAACCCCCATCACCTGCCGCCGAAGCTCGGTCGACAAGATCGGCCAGACCGACTCAGGCCAACCACCAATACGACCTGTCAGATTTCTGGGCCGCCGCCGACGCGGGCCACCTGCCGGCGGTCAGCTTCCTGAAAGCCGCCGGGCTACCAGGACGGGCACGCCGGGATACTCCGATCCGCTCGACGAGCAGCAGTTCCTCGTCGAGACGATCAACCATCTGCAAAAGCTGCCGGAGTGGAAGGACATGGCGATCGTCATCGCCTACGACGACTCCGACGGCTGGTACGACCACAAGCTCGTCGCCGATCGTGTAATGAGGTCCGCCGCACCGCAGGACGCACTGACGGCCCCGGGTACGTGTGGCGCGCGACGGCGCCGCGGCAAAGTACCAGGGCCGGTGCGGTTATGGCCCGCGGCTGCCGCTGCTGGTCGATCTCGCCGTACGCGAAGGCGAACTTCGTCGACCACACGCATGACGGACCAGACGCTCGATTCTGCGGTTCATCGAGGACAACTGGAACACCGGCCGGATCGGCGACGATTCGTTCGACGCTCGAGCCGGTGTGCTGGACAACATGTTCGACTTCTCCGGGCCTACACAACCGCCGTTGGTGCTCAGCCCGAAAACCGGCAACCCGGCCTAGTCTTTCGGCACCAACGGCATCGCGATGAGCGGGAACAGCGCGCACACCGCGAATGCCGCCGGGTAGCCTGCGATTCCGATCAAGCCGCCGAACAGTGGCGGCGCGACGCCTGCCGTCAGCAGCTGGCTGGTGTTCTGCGTGCCGAGCGCGCGCCCGCTCCAGAATGGCCCTGCGATCTCCGCAATCGCGGTGAACGCCAAACCGTTGTCGGACACGGTGATCACCGACGCGATCACCATCATCGCCACGCTGACGGGGGAGTGGAGCCAGTCGGTCAGCGCCAGCAGACCCATCGCCGCCGCGGCGGCAAGGGCGATCGTGCGGATGGGCCGTAGTCGCGAACCGACCACATCAGACCAGCGTCCTGCTGCGATTCGTCCAGCGGCGCCCAGTATCTGAGCTGCCGTCACCATCGCGCCCGCCGACGCCGCCGACCAACCGCGATCGCTCATCAGCCACACGAGCGTGAACGTCCACACCACAACCTGGGGAGCCACCAGCAGGCACGACACGGCGTGGATGCGCCACAACACCGACGATCCGCGGTACGGGTTGGCCAGATCGGCGTCGGCGGCCTCGTGCCGGGGCGCCCGCGGCGGGTCGATCACGGCGACGGCGCACACCACCGCCGACACCGCACACACCACCGCGGGGAATAACAGTGCGGCCGAGACGCCGTGGCTCTCCGCGAGACGCGGAATCACCAATGCACCCATTCCGACTCCCAGCGGCTGCGCGGTCTGCCGGATGCCCATCACCAAACCGCGTCGCTCTGGCGGAAACCATCCGACCACGAGTCGGCCGCTTGCCGAGTTGCTGCTTGCCGCCGCCATGCCGCCAAGCAAGAGAAACGCGCCGACCGCGACGAGCGAATGCACCGAAGCCGCTGCGAACGCCGCCGCTGCCGTCAGTGCCGAACCCAGTGCCAGCACGATCCGCTCACCGACCCGGTCAACGACGTAGCCCCACGCAATCAGCGTCGCGACCATGCCGAAGCTGGGCATCGACGACAGCAGGCCTGCCTTCGCCAGATCAAGGCCGCGCTCTGCGTGCAGCGTGGGGATCAGGAACGCGGCCCCGTTGATGAAGACGTTCGCGCACAGGGTCGCACTGAGTGCGATCACCAACATCGACCAGCGACGCACGGAGCTGATCGATTCGATGGACACGGGTCCATCGTCGCATAGCTATCTCACGATGCTGAACCCTCATTCCACATAATGAGACACATTCGCGCAGGGCCTGGCCGCGGCCGCCCCGATCACGGCCACTAGGCTGAGAGCATGCGCCTTGGCCGAATCGCCAGTCCCGACGGGGTTGCCTTCGTCAGCATCGAAGGACCCACCGATGAGCCGACCGAGGCAATCGCGAGGGAAATCGCCGAGCACCCCTTCGGCACCCCGACGTTCACCGGCCGTCAATGGCCGCTGGCCGACGTGCGGCTGCTAGCGCCGATCCTGGCGAGCAAGGTGGTGTGCATCGGCAAGAACTACGCCGCGCACGTCGCGGAGATGGGCGGCGGATCGTTTCCCGATCCGGTGATCTTCATGAAGCCCAACACGGCGATCATCGGCCCGGGTGTGCCGATCCAGCTGCCTGCCGACGCCAATCCGGTTCACTTCGAGGGCGAGCTCGCCGCGGTCATCGGCAGGCCCTGCAAGGATGTGCCCGCCGCCAGGGTCGCCGAGAACATCCTGGGGTACACGATCGGTAACGACGTGTCGGCTCGCGATCAACAGAAGAAGGACGGCCAGTGGACGCGGGCCAAGGGCTACGACACGTTCTGCCCGACGGGCCCGTGGATCGTCACCGACGTCGACCCCGCCGACCTCGACATCCGCACCGAGGTGAATGGGGAGATCAAGCAGCACAGCCGGACCTCGCTGATGATTCACGACATCGGTGAGATCGTGGAGTGGATCTCGGCGGTGATGACACTGCTGCCAGGCGATCTGATCCTCACCGGCACACCTGAGGGGGTTGGGCCGATCGAGGACGGCGACACCGTCAGCATTACCATTGAAGGCATCGGGACGTTGACCAATCCCGTTGTCCGCAAGGGAAAGTGATGACGGTGCGCGCGAGCAGCAATATGACGACCGCGCACGCGAGGAGCAATCAGGCAGTCCGAGTCCGGTTCTGCCCGTCTCCGACCGGCACCCCGCATGTCGGCCTGATTCGCACCGCGTTGTTCAACTGGGCCTACGCCCGCCATACCGGTGGGGCCTTCGTCTTCCGGCTCGAAGACACCGACGCCCAACGAGACAGCGAGGACAGCTATCTGGCGCTGCTGGACGCGCTGAGCTGGCTCGGGCTGAACTACGACGAAGGTCCCGACATCGGTGGGCCGTACGCGCCCTACCGACAGTCCGAGCGCGGCGAGATCCATCGCGACGTAGTGCGCCGGCTGCTGGACGCCGGCGAGGCATATGAGGCGTTCTCGACGCCTGAGGAAGTCGAGGCCCGACACGTCGCTGCCGGCCGCAATCCCAAGCTGGGCTACGACAATTTCGACCGTGACCTCACCGACGAGCAGCGCGCGGCGTTCGTCGCCGAGGGCCGCACGCCGGTGGTGCGGTTGCGGATGCCCGACGCGGACATCTCCTGGCACGATCTGGTGCGTGGCGATACCACCTTTCCCGCAGGCACCGTTCCGGATTTCGCACTGACGCGGGCAAGCGGAGATCCGTTGTACACCTTGGTCAATCCGGTCGACGACGCGCTGATGAAGATCACCCACGTACTGCGTGGTGAAGACATCTTGCCGTCGACCCCGCGCCAGATCGCGCTGTATCAGGCCATGATCCGCATCGGTGTGGCCGAACGCGTTCCCAACTTCGCCCATCTGCCAAGCGTTCTCGGTGACGGCAACAAGAAGTTGTCCAAGCGTGATCCGCAGTCGAATCTGTTCCTGCACCGCGACCGCGGCTTCATTCCCGAGGGCCTGCTGAATTACTTGGCACTGCTCGGCTGGGGCATCGCCGATGATCGTGACGTGTTCAGCCTCGACGAGATGGTCGCCGCGTTCGACGTCGTCGATGTCAACTCGAACCCCGCCCGCTTCGACCAGAAGAAGGCCGACGCGCTCAACGCCGAACACATCCGGCTGCTGACCGAAGAGGACTTCACCGAAAGGCTACGAGCGTACTTCGCCGCCCGCGGCCACGACACGGGGCTCGATGACCGGCAATTCGTGGAGGCGGCCCGCCTGGTGCAGACGCGCATCGTCGTCCTGGGTGACGCGTGGGACCTGCTGAAGTTCCTCAACGACAACGAATTCAGTCTCGACGAGAAGGCGGCCGACAAGGAACTCCGCGGTGATGCGGCGCAGGTGCTCGACGCCGCGATCACCGCGCTCGTGGATGTGGCGGAGTGGACCACGCCGAAGATCGAAACGGCACTGAAGGTGGCGCTGCTGGAAAACCTGGCGCTGAAGCCGCGCAAGGCGTTCGGTCCGATCCGGGTGGCCGCCACCGGCGCTTCGATCAGCCCGCCGCTGTTCGAGTCGCTCGAACTGCTTGGCCGTGACCGCAGCCTGCTGCGGCTACGCGCGGGACGAGACAGTGCCGCGGCCGCCGCCGCCGAGGCTGAGGCGTGAGAAGGCGCCCGCGAATCTTTGGTAGTCTGCACGTCGGCCCGATACAACAGGCGACGAAAGTGCCCAGCGCGTAGCGGAGCCTGAAAAGGCCTATTACCTGCGGTTATAGGCAGCCAATGGGGTATGGTGTAATTGGCAACACAGCTGATTCTGGTTCAGCCATTCTAGGTTCGAGTCCTGGTACCCCAGCCACCGCGATGAGCGTTTGCGCGAAGAGCGTCGAGTTCCAGCGGATTAGGACCGCAATATTCCCTGGGATATGCTCACTCTCCGGAAAAAGTTCTGGCCCCCGTCGTCTAGCGGCCTAGGACGCCGCCCTCTCACGGCGGTAGCGTGGGTTCGAATCCCATCGGGGGTACAAGCGTTTTAAGCAGGTGTTCACCTGCCGCGTCTGGGTCACGTCGGCGTCAGCGTAAACGGCAACCAGTACGTTCCCGCACCATCACCGGGGCAACCCTGCCCGATGACGGTGAAGGTGCGTTCACCGGCAAAGCTCCCGTCACCGTTGGGTGTGAGGAAGTCGGATCTTGTGGTGGTAATCGCGCTGCCGTCGTCGCAATGGAACGGACACCCGCCTGTCGACTCCCACCGATTGTTGAGCCACTGATAGTCGAACAACGCAGGAGCGTTCGGGTTCTCCGTCAACTCCGTCAGCCTCAGCCAGTGAGCAACACAACCCGACGCAACGCAGGTCGTCGTGAAACTGGCCGTCTGCACAGAGGGATCGGAGAAGTTCGGTTGACCGTTGAACGTCTGGCGCGAGTGATCCAGAAACGTGTCGTACGAACCGAAGAGTGGCACAGGTTCTGGCCGGTCTGCGCCGGCAGCGGGAGCGGTCAAGATCGCGGCGCCGACCGCAAGCGGTACGAGGAAGGATGCGTGAGCGTTCGCATCACGGTCCGTCTATTGATTCAGAGCAGCGGTGAGCATCGGTGGCAACTGGTTCGCCACGACAGGCAGGCTCAGCGGCGAAGAGAACGCAATGGCGCCCGCCAACTCTTTTCCGGTGAAGACGTTGCGGTTCTGCGCCGTCGCCTTCAGCTGCTGGATGGCGGGGTCCCCGCGCAGTGCCGCTTCGTCGGCGTCGCTTTGGGTGGTCCAGATCAGCACATCGGCGGTATTGAGGACGCCAACGATTTGATCCCGCGGAATGAACGCCCGGTGTTCGTCGATCGCGAACGCGTTGATGCTGTCTGGAATCCGGAAGCCCATCTGCGTCAGGAAATCGGTGCGCCATCCGGGCAGCGTGGCACCCACCCTGTCTTCCCAGAGTGCGCCTTGCAGCAGGAGCGCGCTCTGGCCGCGGAATTGCGGATTGGCCTTGGCCACAGCCGGGAACCTGTCGTCGGCCGCGGTGATCAGCGACTGCATCTTGTCTGGCTGGAACGTCGCTTGACCGATCGTGGTGGCCTGGGTCTTCCATGGCTCGAAGAACGGTGCATCGCCGGACTGCGGGATCGTTGGCGCGATCGCCGACAACCGGTTGTAGCTGTCCTGATCCACGCCCGCGTTGATGGCGACGATCAGGTCCGGCTGCAGCGCTGCGATCCGGTCGAACTGGAAGCCCCCGTCGTAGATGCTGAGGACTTCAGGTTGGGCGCTGCCCAACTTCGGCTGTGCCCACGGCCAGACTTCGAAGGGCTCGTCGCCCCACCATTGCGTCACGGCGACGGGTATGACGCCAACGGCGAGTAGGTCATCCTGTTCGGTGAAGCCCGCACAAACCACCCGCTTCGGTGGTGCGGGAATTGTGGTCTGTCCGAAGCGGTGTTGGATCGTCACCGGTCCACTGGTGGGCGCGCTATTTGCCACGCCGGAGTTCCGCACACTGATCACAAGCAGTCCGGCTGCCCCGGCTGCGCCGAAAAACCCGCGTCTGTTGATCTCCACGGCGCGAGCGTAGCCCGCGTGTTTGTGGTCGGTGTGCCTATCAGCAAATAAATTTACACACGTGCCGATTTACTGTCGGAGGCCGATCAGGGGGCACGTTGCTGCGAATGCCGCTCGGCTACAGCCTGCGGGTCATCGCGTCTGCGGCGGCCAACAGGTCGGCCGCCCACCGGGGGCCCGGTCGTCGTCCCATCCTGTCGATCGGCCCGGACACCGACACTGCTGCGATCACCACCCCCCGGCCATCGCGCACCGGCGCCGAGACGCTGGCCACGCCGGGCTCACGCTCGGCGGCGCTCTGCGCCCACCCACGCTTGCGCACCTCGGCAAGGGTCCGATCGGTGAACATCGCCGTTGGCAGCACCGCCTGTTGCGTCGCGGCATCCGCGTAAGCAAGCAGCACCTTGGCACCAGAGCCGGCCGTCATTGGCAGCTGGGCACCGACGGGCACCGTATCGCGAAGTCCGGCAGGCGGTTCCAGCGCGGCAACGCAGATCCGCGAAGTACCCTCGCGGCGGTAAAGCTGCACGCTCTCACCGGTGATCTCCCGAAGCCGCGGCAGCACCACCGCACCTGCCGCCAGCAGCGGGTCATTGACGTGCCCGGCCAATTCGGTCAGCGCCGGACCAAGCCGCCACCGGCCGTCCCCGTTACGGCTCAGCAGCCGATGCACCTCCAGGCCTGCGGCCAGCCGGTGCGCGGTGGCGCGCGGAAGGCCGGTGCGCTCGCAGAGGTCCGCCAGGCCGCACGCCGACTCTGCGACCGCGTGCAGCACACCTACCGCTTTGTCCAGCACGCCGATGCCGCTATTCTGTCTCATAAAGAGATACTAGCTTCCCAGATTGTGAGATAGTCACGCATGACAGCAGTCGAAACGCCGCGCACAATGGCCGAGAAGGTGTGGGCCGACCATCTCGTCACCCACGGCGCAGGCGAAGGCGCAGCGCGCGAGCCCGACCTGATCTACATCGACCTGCACCTCGTGCACGAGGTCACCAGTCCGCAGGCCTTCGACGGGCTGCGGCTCGCGGGGCGCTCGGTGCGCAGGCCCGACCTCACCATCGCGACGGAAGACCACAACGTCCCGACAGTCGACATCGACAAGCCGATCGCCGACCCAGTGTCGCGTACACAGGTCGAGACGCTGCGCCGTAATTGCGAAGAGTTCGGGGTCCGGCTGCACCCGATGGGTGACGCCGAGCAAGGCATCGTGCACATCATCGGTCCGCAATTGGGACTGACGCAGCCCGGCATGACGGTGGTGTGCGGTGACAGCCACACCTCGACCCACGGTGCATTCGGCGCGATCGCAATGGGCATCGGTACGTCCGAGGTCGAGCACGTGCTCGCCACGCAGACGTTGCCGCTGCGGCCGTTCAAGACCATGGCGGTCAATGTGGACGGCCAGCTGCCACCCGGTGTCAGCGCGAAGGACATCATCCTGGCGGTGATCGCGAAAATCGGCACCGGTGGGGGACAGGGTCACGTTATCGAATACCGCGGCAGCGCCATCGAATCGCTGTCGATGGAGGGCCGGATGACGATCTGCAACATGAGCATCGAGGCCGGGGCCCGCGCCGGGATGGTGGCGCCTGACGAAACCACGTTCGAATATCTGCGTGGCCGTCCGCACGCGCCGCAGGGCGCGCAGTGGGATGCGGCAGTCGCCGCGTGGGTTCAACTGAGAACTGACGAGGGCGCCGAATTCGACACCGAGGTGTACCTCGACGCGTCGACTCTGAGCCCGTTCGTCACCTGGGGCACCAATCCAGGACAAGGTGTTCCGCTGTCGGGCTCGGTGCCCGACCCGGAGCTGATGTTCGACGATGCCGAACGGCAGACGGCCCAAAAAGCGTTGGCGTACATGGATCTTCGTCCCGGCACAGCGATGCGCGACATCTCGGTGGACACCGTTTTCGTCGGGTCGTGCACCAACGGAAGGATCGAGGATCTGCGTGTCGTCGCGGACGTGCTGCGCGGCCGCAAGGTCGCCGACGGCGTGCGGATGCTGGTTGTGCCGGGGTCGATGCGAGTGCGGGCGCAGGCAGAATCCGAGGGACTCGGCGAGATCTTCACCGCAGCGGGAGCAGAGTGGCGACAGGCCGGCTGCTCGATGTGCCTCGGCATGAATCCGGACCAGCTGTCGCCTGGACAGCGTTGCGCGTCGACGTCCAATCGCAATTTCGAGGGCAGGCAGGGCAACGGCGGTCGCACACATCTGGTGTCGCCTGCGGTCGCCGCCGCCACCGCTGTGCGCGGCACGTTGTCGTCACCTGTCGACCTATCCGCCGCCACGACTCATTAAGAGGAGACCGTCATGGAAGCTTTCCGCACCCACACAGGCATCGGCGTTCCGTTGCGCCGGTCGAATGTCGACACCGACCAGATCATTCCTGCGGTCTATCTGAAGCGGGTCACCCGAACGGGTTTCGAGGATGGATTGTTCGCCGCGTGGCGCAACGATCCTGAATTCATTTTGAATCTGGCCCCGTTCGACAAGGGGTCGGTGTTGGTCGCCGGACCGGATTTCGGCACGGGTTCGTCGCGTGAGCATGCCGTCTGGGCACTCATGGACTTCGGGTTCAGGGTCGTTATCTCGTCACGCTTCGCCGACATTTTTCGGGGCAACGCGGGCAAGGCGGGGCTCTTGGCGGCAGAAATTTCTCAAGATGATGTTGAACTCCTGTGGAAGCTCATCGAGGAGCATCCAGGCATGGAAATCACTGTGAATCTTCAAGATCGGAATATCGTCGCGGGAACGGTCATGGTGCCGTTCAACATTGACGACTACACGGCCTGGCGACTCCTCGAGGGACTTGACGATATAGGCCTTACGCTGCGGAAATGCGATGAAATCGAGTCGTATGAAGCAAGCAGGCCGGATTGGAAGCCGCGCACTCTGCCGGTGTGACGACGCGGCCTTGGCGGCCCGAAATCGCCGCCTTCACCCCGCTTCTCGGGGCCCTTGGCAGGAGTCCAAGGGGGGCAAGCGGATTGCCAAAAAATTCGCCAGCGACGCCTGAAATTGCGCGTGGCTCTTGGAAATCAGTGGGCAATGGGTTTACCGTGTCCTCTAGTCGGTCCAAAGAGGACCACTGGTTTCGGAGGTTTTGCATGAACAAAGCGGAGCTCATCGACGTACTCACGGAGAAATTGGGCTCGGATCGTCGGCAAGCAACCGCGGCGGTGGAGAACGTAGTCGACACCATCGTGCGTGCGGTTCATAAGGGTGACAGCGTCACCATTACCGGCTTCGGCGTTTTCGAGCAGCGCCGTCGCGCCGCGCGTGTTGCGCGGAATCCGCGCACCGGCGAGACGGTGAAAGTTAAGCCCACCTCCGTGCCGGCCTTTCGGCCCGGCGCCCAATTCAAAGCGGTTGTCTCTGGGGCACAGCGCCTCCCGGCGGAAGGACCAGCAGTGAAGCGTGGTGTTACGGCGGGCGGCGCCCGCAAGGCCGTCAAGAAGGCGGCCGCCAAGAAGGTCGTCAAGAAGGCGGCCGCTAAGAAGGTCGTCAAGAAGGCAGCGGCTAAGAAGACCGTCCGGAAGGCAGCAGCCAAGAAGACCGTCAAGAAGGCAGCAGCCAAGAAGACCGTCAAGAAGGCAGCAGCCAAGAAGGCCGTCAAGAAGGCTCCGGCCCGCAAGGCAGTCAAGAAGGCTCCGGCCCGCAAGGCAGTCAAGAAGGCCGCCGTCAAGAAGGCCGTGCGCAAGGCTCCGGCCAAGCGCGGCCGTCGGTAAATTTCGACGTCGGGCACGCCGTGGGTCATCGCGACCCGCGGCGTGTCTGTGTGTCGTGAGATCGGCTAGGCCGCTTCGGACTCCGCGACTCCGTTGCGCCGTCTTTGAATCACTTTGAATTCATGCCGTTCGGGCCGACCGCATGGCACTACTTCTTAGTGGCCAGCGGGCTGCCGATGTGGTCGGCGGCGACCAGGCGCCCATCGGCCAACGACATCACCCACGCGCTGCCCTTGCGGTTACGCGACATGTCCGGGCGCACGCCATCCCGTTCGCACCACCACGCGATCAGATCGGGAATCACCTTGCCCTGTGTGCAGATCACGGGCGTGCCTCCGGAAGAGGCGATTTCGAGGACGCGGTGGCGAGCGGCCTTGCGGTTCTCGGGGTACTCCTCCTCGGTGAGAAGCGGCTCGCTGTGAATGGTGGTGCCCAGTTCTTCGGCCAACGGTTCGACCGTCTGATGGCAGCGCACCCGGTCTGCCGCGTAGACCGTCATTGGCGCCGAACGCGAGCAACACCCCGACAAGTGACTCGGCCTGCGCGCGGCCGTGCTTATCCAACGGCCGCTTTCGGTCATCGCCCTTGTATCGCGACTTGCTGCCCGCCGTTCCGTGCCGCACGATCAGCACCGTCTGAGTGTCGGCCGGGTGTTTACTGAAGCGGCGCAACACTTTTCGGTCATGCGGATACTTCAGTTCCTTCATCGCCTCGGCGACGGGCAGCCACTTGAGCTCGTCGACTTCGTCGCCAGGAATGAACTCGCCGTCGATTGTGGCGGCCGCCCAGTACCGCACCTTCTTGATGCCCTGCTCGACCGGATAGCTGACGGCGACGAGTCGCCTGCCGAGGTGCGACGAGTAGCCGGTCTCTTCGTGCACCTCGCGCACGGCGGTGACGGGTTCGGTTTCGCCGGGGTCGACCTTGCCCTTGGGAAGTGACCAGTCGTCGTAGCGCGGCCGGTGGATGATGGCGATCTCCGGCGTTGCGGAATCACCGTTGAGCCGCCACAGCACAGCGCCCGCCGCGAGAACGGCCTTGCTCACCGGGACCACTTCTGGTGGAAGCTCCTTCGGCACGTCAACTCCTGCAGGTCATCCGGGTCCGTTGACCGGTCGCGCCACGCCCGACCGGTCGTCTCACGGATGCCGATGGCGTTCCATCAACGACACCTGATGGTCGCGTACCCTCTGACCCTCTTGCGGCGACGCGGACCAGTGGCCGTCGACGCCCAGCTCCCAGCAGCGGGTCGCGGGGTCCATGGCGGACTCGAACACGTCGTTCAGTTGAGCGGTCAGCCTTGGGTCCTTCACTTGAGCCATCACTTCGACCCGTCGGTCGAGATTACGATGCATCATGTCGGCGCTGCCGATCCAGAACTCGTCGATGGCGCCGAAGTGAATAATCCGCGAGTGTTCGAGGAACCGGCCGAGGATTGAGCGAACCGTGATGTTCTCGGAGTATCCGACACCGTGCGGCTTCAATGCGCAGATGCCGCGCACCACCACCTCGACGCGCACCCCGGCCTGCGAGGCGCGGTAGAGAGCGTCGATGACCTGCTCGTCCACCAACGCGTTGGCCTTCAGCCGGATCCTGCCTTCGGCGCCGTCGCGGGTGGCGGCGATTTCGCGCTCGATGCGCTCGATGATCCCCCTGCGCACACCGTACGGCGCGACCATGAGGTTGCGATAGGACTCTTTGCGAGAGTAGCCCGTCAGCGAATTGAAGAGGTCGGTGAGGTCGGCGCCGATATCGGGTGAGGCGGTCAGTAGCCCGACATCCTCGTACAGCCGCGCGGTTTTCGGGTTGTAGTTGCCGGTCCCGATATGGCAGTAGCGCCGGATCGTCGATCCCTCGCGCCGCACCACCAGACACGTCTTGCAGTGTGTCTTGAGCCCGATGAGCCCATAGACGACGTGCACGCCCGCGCGCTCGAGTGCCCTTGCCCACTTGATGTTGGCCTGCTCGTCGAAGCGCGCCTTGATCTCCACGAGCGCAACCACCTGCTTGCCGGCCGCGGCGGCGTCGATCAGTGCGTTGACGATCGGTGAATCACCCGAGGTGCGGTACAGCGTCTGCTTGATCGCTAGCACGTTTGGATCGGCGGCGGCCTGTTCGATGAACCGCTGCACTGTGGTGGAGAACGAATCATAGGGGTGGTGCACGAGCACATCGCCGTCGCGCAACGTGGAGAAAATGCTCTTCGGTGTTTCCCGTTCACCGAACGCAGGCGGTGTCGCCGGAACGAACGGCGGATCCTTCAGCGCCGGCCGGTCGACGCCATAGACCTGCCACAGCGATGTGAGATCCAGCAGGCCGGGCACCTCGATGACATCACCGGGGTCGACGTCGAGCTCACGCAGCAGCAACTCGAGCATGCTCTCGGTCATGTCGTCCGAAACTTCCAGCCGCACCGGGGATCCGAAGCGACGCCGCGCCAATTCGCGCTCCAAGGCCTGCAGCAGGTCTTCGTCGCGATCTTCTTCCACTTCGAAATCGGCATTGCGGGTGATGCGGAACGCGTGATGCTCGACGATCTCCAGGCCGGGGAAGAGCACTGGCAGGAACGCGGCGATCAATTCCTCCATCGGCAGGAAGCGCACGACGTCGTTTGAACCCTCGCGGCGGCCGAGTTCGACGAAGCGGTCGACGTTGTCGGGGACTTTGATTCGCGCGAAGTGTTGGCCACCGTCGTCGGGATGTTTGACGGTGATCGCGAGATTCAGGGAGAGCCCACTCACGAAGGGGAAGGGATGTGCCGGGTCGACGGCCAATGGCGTCAGCACCGGGAACACCTGTTCTTGGAAGTAGGTGGACAGCCGACCGCGTTCCGCATCGTCGAGTTCGGCCCACGTCATGATGACGATGCCTTCGTCGGCCAGCGCCGGACGTACCGAGTCGAGAAATACGTGCGCATGGCGGCTGGCGATCTGCTGGGTCCGCTCACTGATCCGCCGCAGCTGCTCGCGCGGTGACAGACCGTCGGCAGACCGCACCGAAAGTCCCATCTCGTCGCGCCGCTTCAGGCCAGCGACCCGCACCATGTAGAACTCGTCGAGGTTCGACGCGAAGATCGCCAGGAACTTCGCCCGCTCAAGAAGCGGGAGGGAGGTGTCGGCGGCGAGCGCGAGCACGCGGGCGTTGAACTCAAGCCAGCTCAGCTCGCGGTTGAGATAGCGATCCTCGGGCAGGGCGTTGTCGATGGCGGGAGATGTCGCCGCAGGCGGCGCCTCCGGCGCCGAATCAGTGGCATCGGGCGCCTGCGGCCGACCGTCTCCGGCCGCCGACTGGGTTTCATCGGTGCGGAGCTGGGCTTCGGCTTCGGTCATCCGTCTGATGATCCCCTATTAACGAGTCGTCCTGCTACCGAGACCCGCGAACCTGTCGTCAGCTGTTCACCTTGGCCTGCCGATGGCCTGAGTCGTCGCCGCGCCGACACCGAGGCGCCGCGCCACCAATAAGTCGTTGGGGGTGTCGATGTCGCAGCGGAGCCCGGGCCATGCGCCGGTCAGCTCGATGGCCCCCGAGTGACCATGCCGCTTGGCGGAATCTGTGCCGAATTGCGGATCGAGCGGTACCCCGAAAGCAAACAGCGCCGACGTGCCGGTCCCGTGCCGGTCGCCGACGAAGCTGCGCGAATACACGCGAGCGGCCGCAATCGCTTCGGCGAGCTCCTGCGGTTGAAGTGCGGGTAGGTCACCTTGCAGCGCAACGATATTGGACGTCTCGGCGCGCATCGCGGCCTCGGCGGCGGTGATTGCATTGTTTAGCGGGTTGCGGTGGCCGTCCGGTGTCGGGTCGGCCAGCACGCGGGCGCCCAGTTGGCGGGCGGCGTCGGCAGCGAACTCGTCTGGGGTGACGACGGTGATCGCGGAAACCGCGGGGACCGCGGTCGCAGCGCCGATGGTGTCGATCAGCATGGCCAGCACCACGCTTTCCCGGGTGGCCGCGGAGAACACCGGCGCCAGCCTGGTCTTGGCGGCGGTCAGCCGCTTCACGGCGATCACCACCCCCACGTCCGCGGCTTCGGCTGTCTTCGTGCCGCTCATGAGCGCCATCCTGCCAGCACAAGCGGTCAGGCTAGGGAGGTGACGGCCGAGTGAGCATCGCAGGCGCCGCCAGGCGCCGAGGAGCGGAGCGAGGCCAGAACCGACCATTGATCTACTGTGAAGCGGTGGTCGAGGCGGCGGTGATGGGGGCCGGTGCGTGGGGGACGGCGCTGGCCAAGGTCTTGGCAGATGCCGGTAACAACGTTGCGTTATGGGCCCGTCGCCAGGAGCTGGCAGACGAGATCAACGACACCCACCGCAATACGGAGTACGTCGGCAACACCGAGCTGCCGAAGTCAATCCGCGCCACCAGCGATCCGGCGGAGGCGCTGTCAGGCGCGTGCACGGTGCTGCTTGCGGTGCCGTCGCAGACGATGCGGGCCAACCTCGAGCACTGGACAGAGTTGATCGGCAACGATGTCACGCTCGTGAGCCTTGCCAAGGGCATCGAGCTGGGCACGTTGTTGCGGATGAGTCAGGTCGTGGTGCAGGTGACCGGTGCCGACCCGTCGCGCGTCGCGGTTGTCACGGGCCCGAACCTGGCCAGCGAGATCGTGGACGAACAGCCGGGAGCCACCGTCGTCGCGTGCAGCGACTCTGGCAGGGCGGTGACCCTGCAGCGCGCGTTGTCGACCGGGTACTTCCGCCCGTACACCAACGCCGACGTCATCGGCGCCGAGGTCGGTGGTGCGTGTAAGAACGTCATCGCGTTGGCCTGCGGGATGGCCGCAGGCGTCGGGCTGGGGGAGAACACGGCAGCGGCGATCATCACCCGCGGCCTGGCCGAGATCATGCGGCTCGGAATTGCGTTGGGCGCCAAGCCCGCAACGATGGCGGGGCTCGCCGGTGTCGGCGATCTGGTGGCGACATGCACGTCACCGCACTCGCGCAACCGCACATTCGGCGAACGACTCGGCAGGGGCGGCACCATGGAGTCGGCGCTGACCGCCGCAGGCGGCCACATCGCCGAGGGCGTCACATCGTGTGAATCGGTTCTCGCACTTGCGGCGAGTTACGACGTCGAGATGCCGCTCACCGATGCAGTGCAGCGCGTCTGTCACAAGGGATTGTCGGTCGACGAGGCTGTGGCGCTGCTGCTGGGACGCAGCACCAAGCCGGAGTAGCCGAATGGACGGCAAATACGGCGATTCCACTCGCAGCGTCAAAGCCGTTGGCTCGGAGGCAGTTCCGGGTACACCGGTGACGCCATCACCCGTTCCGGCGTCGACGTATCATCTGTCGCCCGACGAGACCGAACCGCTGGACAGCTACGGACGGACCTCCAATCCGACGTGGCGCCAACTGGAATCGGCGCTCGCGGAGCTCGAGGGCGCTGCGGCAGCATTGACGTTCGGCTCCGGCATGGCGGCGATCACGTCGGCGCTTCGTGTGCTGGCCAAACCGGGCACCAAGCTCGTGGTGCCCGCCGATGGCTACTACCAGGTGCGCCGGTATGCGAACGAATACCTTGCACCACAAGGAGTTACGGTCGTAGAAGCGGGCAGCGCCGATATGTGTGAGGCATCGGCCGACGCCGATGTCGTGCTGGCCGAAACCCCGGCCAATCCTGGCCTTGACGTCGTCGACCTTCACTATCTGGCGACGACCTGCCGCCGTCGTGGCGCCACTCTTGTCGTCGACAACACCACCGCGACACCGCTTGGCCAGCAGCCGCTCTCGCTCGGCGCCGACCTCGTGGTGGCCAGCGCGACCAAGGCGCTGTCGGGGCACAGCGATCTCCTTGCAGGCTACGTCGCAGGCAGTCAGCCGCAGCTGATGGCGGCGGTCGAACAAGACCGACTGCTTGCCGGGCCGATTCTCGGCGCGTTCGAGGCGTGGCTGGTGCTGCGCAGCCTCGGCAGCGCAGGGCTGCGGTTCGAACGGCAGTGTCACAACGCCCAGGCGCTCGCCATCATGCTGCGCGCACATCCGGCCGTAAAGTCGGTGCGCTACCCGGGACTTCCCGACGATCCGTCGCATCAGATCGCCACGATGCAGATGCGGCGCTTCGGCGGCCTTGTCGCGGTGGAATTGGAGGACGCGGCGGCGGTGCACGCTCTCGTGGAGCGCAGCGCGCTGGCGATCGCGTCGACCAGCTTCGGCGGCATCCACACGGCGGTGGATCGGCGCGCCCGCTGGGGTGATCCGGTCAGCGACGGCTTCGCACGTATCGCGCTGGGTATCGAGGACACCGACGACCTGATCGCCGATTTCGAACAGGCGCTGGGCTAGAGCGGCTGCGCGAATGCGAGCTTGTGCGAGGAACGGATAAAAGACCAGGTCAGTGCGCTCAGTCGGGCGGTTGCCGGTGAGGGCGGTAGCCTCTCTAGGTTGTGACTGCCCCTAATGCGTCCGGGCCCGCCGGACGCGTCCGCGTCGCCGTCGTCTACGGCGGACGCAGCTCCGAGCATGCGATTTCGTGTGTTTCCGCAGGCAGCGTCCTGCGCAACCTAGACCCGGAGCGGTTCGAGGTGGTCGCGGTCGGCATCACCCCAGGCGGATCGTGGATGTTGACCGACGGCCGGCCGGAGACTCTGGCGATCACCGACGGTCGGTTGCCTGAGGTCACAGGGGAATCGGGCACCGAACTGGCGCTGGCAGCCGACCCGGCTCGCGGAGGCCAACTGCTGTCCCTCGGCCAGGGCGGCGAGATGCTTGCGGCCGTCGACGTCGTGTTCCCCGTTCTGCACGGACCGTACGGCGAGGACGGCACCATCCAGGGGCTGCTCGAACTGGCAGGCGTGCCGTACGTCGGCGCGGGTGTGCTGGCCAGCGCCGCCGGCATGGACAAGGAGTTCACCAAGAAGCTGTTGGTCGCCGGCGGTCTGCCGATCGGCGACCACGTCGTGCTTCGACCCCACCACGACACCGTGGAACTCGAGGATCGAGAGCGGCTGGGGCTGCCGGTGTTCGTCAAACCCGCGCGCGGCGGCTCGTCCATCGGTGTCAGCCGGGTGACCGCATGGGACCAGTTGGCCGCGGCGATCGCATTGGCGCGCAGGCATGACCCGAAGGTGATCGTCGAGGCGGCCATTCCCGGACGCGAATTGGAGTGTGGCGTCTTGGAATTCCCCGACGGCCGGGTCGAGGCAAGCACCGTCGGCGAGATCAGGGTCGCGGGGGTGCGCGACCGCGAGGACGCGTTCTACGACTTCGAAACCAAGTATCTCGACGACGCGGCCGAGCTCGACGTGCCCGCCAAGATCGACGACGACGTCGCAGATGCGGTGCGGCAATTGGCTATTCGCGCGTTCAACGCGATCGACTGCCAGGGCCTTGCCCGTGTCGACTTCTTCCTCACCGAAAGCGGGCCGGTAGTCAACGAGATCAACACCATGCCGGGATTCACCACGATCTCGATGTATCCACGGATGTGGGCGGCAAGCGGTGTGGACTATGCGACGCTGTTGGCCACCATGGTCGATACTGCGCTCACGCGCGGCACCGGCCTGCGTTAGTGCACCGGGGCCGGGTCAATCGGCTTGGCAGGCAACGACTTTGCGATCACTTCGGAAATGGATTGAATCGGCGTCGGCCCTGATCCCTGGGGTAGTGTCAACGCGACATACACCGGCCGGTCGACCGCGAACCATGTGCTGCGGCCTTGATCCGCTAGCTCGAACCACTGCACGGCGTCGACGACCTGGATAGGGGAGCCGACGACGAAATCGCCGGGCCGGTCCAGCCCACAGCGAAGGATCACTGGCTCACCCTCGGGCGTCGCCTGCCACGCCGCGGCACCGGCAGGCGCGGGATCGGCCGCGGCAGCCCGACGGTAGTCACCCAGCTCCTCGGGGAGCGCGTCTAGAAGCACGCGGCATTCGGCGCCATCGGCCTTTGGGGCGGGCACAGACGCGATCGCGACCGGTCGCTGCACGGGGGGCGCCTGTCGTAGCGCGGCGAACACGAGAATGCTGATGATCGCCCCTGCCGCGACGACGATTGCCGCGATCATCAACACGCGTGGGGGCCCGTCACTGGTCTCGGCATCCACGGCCCAACTCTAGGGGCGCACTCCGTTGGCGATCGGGCAGGTCAGGGTGCGGGTGATGCCGGTGACCTGCTGCACGCTCGGAACGACGTTGGCCTGCAGGTCGGCAAGGTCGTCGGCGCCGATGCGGACCACGACGTCGTACGGGCCGGTGACGTACTCCGACGACAACACACCGGGGAGGGCGGCGACCTGTTTGGCGACGACCTCGGCGCGGCCCACCTCGGTCTGGATCAGCATGAAAGCCTCGACCACCCGCTATCCCTCCGCATCTGAATAGACTCCACGCCGCAGGGACCAAACGTACCGCAGCCGGGGGGAGGTGACATGGCGACCGACGAGCAGGCCGAGACCCTCGCAGCAGTGGGTGAGTTCGCTGTGATCGACCGGCTGGTGGTGGGTCGCGAACAGCCGGACGCGGTTGCCCTGGGGCCGGGTGACGACGCCGCGGTCGTGTTCGCCCGCGACGGCAAGACGGTGGTGTCCACCGACATGCTCGTCGAAGGGCAGCACTTTCGCCTGGATTGGTCGTCACCGCACGACGTCGGACGGAAGGCGATCGCGCAGAACGCCGCCGACATCGAGGCGATGGGCGCGCGTGCGACCGCTTTCGTCGTCGCGTTCGGCGCTCCCGGTGATACGCCGTCGGCACAGGCGCTCGAGTTGGCCGACGGCATGTGGCACGAGGCCCGGCTCCTTGGCGCCGGAATCGTCGGCGGCGATCTGGTCAGCGCCCCGCAATGGGTGATCTCGGTGACCGTGTTGGGCGACCTCGGCGGTCGCGAGCCGGTGCGCCGCGGCGGGGCGAGGCCGGGAGATACGGTGGCGGTCTGTGGCGAGCTTGGTCGTTCTGCCGCCGGATATGCGTTGTTGCTCAACGGTGTTGCGACCTTTGAAGCGTTGCGTCGCCGTCACTTGGTGCCGGAGCCGCCGTACGGTCAGGGACGCATCGCGGCAGACGCGGGCGCTACGTCGATGACCGACGTATCCGACGGGCTGGTGGCCGACCTCGGGCACATCGCGCATGCGTCGGGTGTCGGTATGGAACTGTCCCCGGACGCGTTTGGCGCCGACCACGATGCACTCGCCTCAGCGGCCACCGCGTTGAAGACGGACCCGTGGGTGTGGGTCTTCGCGGGAGGCGAGGACCACGCGCTGGTCGCGACGTTCCCGGGACCGCCGCCTGCCGGATGGCGCGTGATCGGGCAGGTGCTTGACGGCCCGCCGAGCGTCCTGATAGACGGCGAACGGTGGCACGGACATTCGGGCTGGCAGTCGTTCTGATCGACGTGAAAGAACACAGCACGATAGGTTGACCGTTCATGACCGCACGTCCCCTGAACGAACTCGTCGAACAAGGCTGGGCCCACGCATTGGACCCCGTCGGCCCGCAGGTCGCTCAGATGGGCGAATTTCTTCGGACCGAGCTCGCGGAAGGGCACCGGTATCTACCAGCTGGCCCGAATGTGTTGCGCGCCTTCACGTATCCGTTCGACCAAGTGCGGGTGCTTATCGTCGGGCAGGATCCCTACCCGACACCGGGTCACGCAGTCGGCTTGAGCTTCTCGGTGGCGGCTGATGTGCGACCGCTGCCCCGCAGTCTCGACAACATCTTCACCGAGTACGGCAAGGATCTAGGTCATCCGCCACCGGCCACCGGCGACCTGACACCGTGGGCGGAACGCGGCGTGATGCTGCTGAACAGGGTCCTCACGGTGCGGCCGGGCAACCCGGCGTCACACCGGGGCAAGGGTTGGGAAGCGGTGACCGACTGCGCGATCCGTGCCCTCGTAGCCAGGGAGCAGCCGCTGGTGGCGGTGTTGTGGGGCCGCGACGCCGCAACACTCAAACCGATGCTCGACGGCGGCCACTGCACGTCGATCGAATCGGTGCATCCCTCGCCGTTGTCGGCTTCGCGCGGCTTCTTCGGATCGCGCCCGTTTAGTCGCGCCAACGAGCTGCTGGAGAAGATGGGCGCGGACCCGATCGACTGGCGCCTGCCTGGCTGACGGGTCAGCCGTGTTGACGCAGGTAGGTCTGGCCATTGAGGACGAGGGTGTCGGAGCCCGTCGCGCTGACGGTCATCGGCGATGGCCCCGGCGGGCAGCCCTGGTCTCCGCATTCGTCGATCGAAAGCTGCAACACGCCTCCGTCGGCTTGCAGTTCATAACGTCCGTCGATCATGACCATCCCGCAGCCGTCCGAGCCTGCGACGAAGCGGTAGACGCCGTTTGGGGAGAATGCGAATACCCCGGCCCCGGTCCCGCAATCACCCAGATCTCCGAACGCCGGGGGACCGGCCCACGATCCCACCAGTGTCTGTGCGTCGACGGCCGCTGCGAGTGGCGCTGTGCCGAGGCCGATCGCGGGTATCGCCGCGGCAGCAACTGCCATGTGGACGCCAATTTTGACCGCATTCCCGAACATGGATACGACCCTTCCGCTCGGTGATGTGCGCATGCCAGTGCCAGGAAAGGCTACTGGGCCGAGGCGCTCTCACCCGGCGAAATGCGGTTTACCGCGATTGCGGCAGAGATTAGCCGCGCGTGACCTTGCCGGCCTTGATGCACGAGGTGCACGCGTTGATGCGCTTCTTGTTGCCGCCGGGTTGGGCGACGACGTGCACGGTCTGAATGTTGGGATCCCAGCGACGGCTGGTCCGGCGATGGGAGTGCGACACCGACTTGCCGAAGCCGGGGCCCTTCCCGCAGATCTCGCAGACGGCAGCCATAGGTGGAACTCCTCGGATCAGTACTTGGGGGTCAACGACCGGGCGGGTGACCCGACAACCTGACCAGGATACCGGCAGCTTGGGGTATCGCCAAAATGCCCTCAACCCGCCGACTTCACAGCCACCGCAGTTGTCGCCGGGACTGTCGGCTCGGATCGCTAGGCTGGCGCCCACGGCGGCACAAGCTTGGGAGGTTTCGATGTCGGCTCGGCGGCTTGACGCCTCCGCCCTGCGGGACTGGGCACACACCGCCGTTGGCGACCTGATTTCCCACACCGACGAGATCAATCGGCTCAATGTGTTCCCCGTCGCCGACGCCGATACCGGGACAAACATGCTGTTCACCATGCGTTCGGCGTGGGCGCAGGCCGATACGCACTCCCACAGCGACGACGTGAAGCAGGTCGCCGCGGCGCTGGCCGCAGGCGCGCTGCACGGCGCCCGTGGCAACTCCGGCGTGATCCTGTCGCAGATTCTGCGCGGCCTGGCCGACGTGGTCTCGTCTGCCGCCGCGGATCGCGACGGAGCGCTGGCCGATATCGACGGCCCCGTCTTCGCGGCGGCCCTGCGCCACGCGGTCGGGCTGGTCGTCGCGTCGATGGGCGAGCCGGTGCCGGGCACCATCGTCTCGGTGCTGCAGGATGCGGCGGGCGCCGCGGAGCATGCGGGCGCCGACGGGGCCGACCTGGCCGGGGTGGTGTCCGCCGCCGCAGACGCAGCGGCCGTCGCACTCGACAAGACCACCGGGCAGCTCGATGTGCTGGCCGAAGCCGGGGTGGTGGACGCCGGAGGTCGTGGCCTGCTGGTACTGCTGGACGCGATGAGCACCACGCTGACCGGGCGTGCGCCCCGCCGGCTCGAGTACCTGCCGTCCCCGCCGTACACCGACGCTGCTGCGACCACCGCGGCCGCGCCGCAGTTCGAAGTGATGTACCTGCTGAACGGTTGCGACGCCGGCGGCGTCGAGACGCTCCGCGAGCGCCTGGACCAGCTGGGCGAATCGGTGGCCATCGCCGCGTCGGCTGACGGAGCGGGCCACTTCTCAGTGCACGTGCACGCCGACGATGCGGGCGCTGCCGTGGAGGCGGCCTTGTCGGTCGGCACACCGAGCCGCATCCAGATCACCTCACTATCGGGCGGCGTCGGCGCACGGCCTGCCGGTGGGTGGACCCGGGAGCGCGCGGTGCTCGCCGTGGTCGACGGTGACGGCGCCGCGGACCTGTTCGCAGGCGAGGGTGCGCATGTGTTGCGGCCCGAAGCCGACGCGCCGGTGAGCGCCAAGCAACTGCTCCACGGTCTCGTCAACACCGGCGCCGGGCAGATCATGGTGCTGCCCAACGGCTACGTCGCCGCCGAGGAACTCGTCGCGGGCTGTACCGCCGCGATCGGATGGGGCATCGACGTCGTGCCGGTGCCCGCCGGTTCCATGGTTCAGGGCCTGGCCGCGCTCGCGGTGCACGACGCCGAGCGGCAGGCCGTCGACGACGGCTACACGATGGCCCGTGCAGCTGCGGGTGCCCGGCACGGTTCGGTGCGCGTGGCCGCCGAGGAGGCACTGACGTGGGCGGGTACCTGCAAGCCGGGCGACGGGCTGGGGATCGCGGGTGATGAGGTGCTGATCGTGGGCGACACCATCACCTCGGCCGCCGCGGGCCTGATCGACCTGCTGCTGGCCGCGGGTGGTGAGCTCGTGACGGTGCTGACCGGCGCGGGGGTCGACGGCAGCGTCGGTGAAGCGCTGCTGGCGCACGTCCACACCCGGCATCTCGGCACCGAGTTGGTGACCTACCACACCGACCATCGCGGCGACGCGCTGCTGATCGGGGTCGAGTAGCCGTGGCCACGCTGACCGACCGGCTGGACTACGTTCTCGGCAAGAAGGCCGCCGGTCCGCTGGAGGAGCACTTCGGCATCCGCACCGTCAACGACCTGCTGCGGCACTACCCGCGCAAGTACAGCGACGGGATGACGGTGCTGGGTGAGGGCGAGGAGCTCGACGAAGGTGAACACGTCACCTTCGTCGACGTCATCACTGCCACCCATGTCGGTGACATGAAGCCCAGGTTCGACCCCAAAACCAAGAAGATGAAGAAGCCCAAATGGCTGCGCGTCACGCTGGGAAGTCGACGGCCCGAGGTTACCGCCACGTTCTTCAATGCGGGCTACATGATCGAAAACCTCCCCAAGGACACGCGCTTGATGCTTTCTGGCGAAGTTAAATACTTCAGGGGCACAATGCAATTGACTCATCCGGCGTTTCTCGTTCTCGACTCGCCGACGGGTAGGCAAATCGGCACCAAGTCGCTGAAAACCATCGCATCGATGTCAGGGGCGGCAGGAGACGAGCTGCTGTCGGTGTTCGAGCGCGAGTTCTTCCCGATCTACTCGGCCAATGCGAAAGTACAGAGCTGGGACATCTACGCATGTGTGCGACAGGTGCTCGACGTCCTCGACCCAATTGACGATCCGCTGCCGGAACCTATTCTGCGGCAGCGGAATCTAATAACCGAAGACGAAGCCTTACGCGCCATCCACCTCGCAGAGAACACGGCCGAGCGCGAAAGCGCCCAGGCCCGGCTCACGTTCGACGAGGCGGTTGGACTGCAATGGGCCTTGGTGGGGCGGCGGTACAGCGAACTGAGCGAATCCGGTCCCCTCGCTCCACCTGAAAACGACGGTCTCCTGGCTTCCATGCGCGACCAATTGCCGTTCGAGTTGACCGATGGCCAAAAGGAAGTGCTCGACGTGCTTTCGGGCGAACTGTCGACGAGTCGTCCGATGAACCGCATGCTGCAGGGCGAGGTCGGGTCGGGCAAAACGATCGTGTCGGTGCTGGCAATGCTGCAGATGATCGATGCCGGCTATCAGTGCGCGTTGTTGGCGCCGACGGAAGTGCTTGCCGCCCAACATGCTCGCTCCATCGGGGACGTCCTCGGGCCGCTGGCGATGGCAGGTCAGCTGGGTGGCGTCGACGCTGCGACGCGCGTCGCACTGCTGACCGGGTCGATGTCTGCCCAACAGAAACGTGAGGTACGCGAGGAAGTAGCGACCGGCGATGCGGGGATCGTCATCGGCACACACGCGTTACTGCAAGAGGCTGTCGAGTTTCAGCGGCTTGGCATGGTCGTCGTTGACGAGCAGCACCGGTTCGGGGTCGAGCAGCGAGACCGGTTGCGCGCCAAGGCCCCAGCGGGCCTGACGCCACATCTGTTAGTGATGACCGCGACGCCTATTCCGCGAACGGTCGCGCTGACCGTATACGGCGACCTCGAGACCTCCACGTTGCGCGAGCTGCCTCGTGGCCGCCAACCCATCGCCACCAACACGATCTTCACCAAGGAAAAGCCGACATGGCTCGACCGCGCTTGGCAGCGCATCATCGAAGAGGTCGGTGCAGGCCGCCAGGCCTATGTCGTCGCCTCCCGCATCGACGAAAGCGACAAGCCGGGCAACGACGATAGCGGTCCGCCCGCCACCACAGTGGTCGAGTTGTTAGACCGACTGCGGAACGGACCGCTGTCCGGACAGCGGCTGGGACTCATGCACGGCAGGCTACCGGCCGACGAAAAGGACGCGGTGATGGCGGCTTTCCGTGCCGGCCAGATCGATGTCCTGGTGTGTACCACCGTGATTGAGGTCGGCGTCGATGTGCCCAATGCGACGGTGATGGTGGTGATCGACGCCGACCGATTTGGCATCAGCCAGTTGCATCAGTTGCGCGGACGCATCGGTCGCGGTCAGCATCCCAGCCTGTGCCTACTTGCCACGAAGCTGCCTGAGGGATCCAAAGCGGGGCAGCGGCTCAAGGCTGTGGCAGGCACGCTCGACGGGTTCAAACTCGCGGACCTCGACCTGAAAGAGCGTAAAGAGGGAGATGTGCTGGGACTCAATCAGTCCGGCAGGCCCATCACTCTGAGATTCCTATCGCTCTCCGAGCATCTCGACATCATTCTGGCCGCGCGTGAGTACTGCGAGACGCTCTACGAGAAGAATCCCGGGCACGCGGGCATGGCAGTCCTGGCAGCCCAGTTCACCGACACGGACCGCGTCGAATACCTGGACAAGGCATGACCCGCACTCGGATGCTTTGGATGGCCGCTGTGGTCGCCATCGCGGTGGTGATCACCTGGCAGGTCATTGGGTCATCGGGGGATCGGGCCCCGTTCGTGGCCCAAGCCGACATGCCGACCGTCGCACTCGGTGTCGACGTTCTCTCAGCCATCGCCGAAGTACCCGTCCGGATCCACGGCTACGACTATCGCAGGGATGCGTTCGGCGACAGCTGGACCGACGACAACCCTGCCCCCGGCGGCCACAACGGTTGCGACACCCGCAACGACATCCTCAACCGCGACCTCGTCGACAAGACGTATGTGTCAATCAAGCGGTGTCCCAACGCCGTTGCCAGCGGTACGCTGCACGACCTGTACACCAACGACACCGTGCCGTTCGTACGCGGCAACCAGGTCGGCGCGGCGGTGCAGATCGACCACATTGTATCCGCAGCTGAGACGCTGGATACCGCTGTCGGCGCAGGTCAGCACATAGAAGGTATGCCGCTGACAGTTTGGAAGCTCAGTGAGGACGAGTCCGATTACAGCGAACCGGGAGCGACTGCTGTGGTTAGCGTTGACCGTGGCCCTCTCCATCGTGGTCAACTAGGCGGCAGCGGTCGGCAGCGTTCGTCGCGGACGCGGACATCCCGACCGTTGCATCGGGCGTCGACGTGCTGTTTGGGGCCGCGCGGCTGCTCGTCTCCTTGACTGGTGGGATCCCCCAACTTATCTGTAGGGGTGAATCCCTCGATCAAAAGATAGAGCCACACCGGAGTTTCGTCGATGGCGCTCGTTGAGCTGCGGCAGGGCAGGCATGCAAGCGCAGGTTGAGACACGCTGTTGCCCGCCCCAACAGCCCGCGGGAGCAGCTCAACAAGGAGATCCGCCCGTCGCACCGACGTCGTCGGCACCTTCTCCGACCGCGCATCCATCATCCGGTAGGCGGATGCGGGCCACGGAGTGCGCACGCGCGGTAGGTGGGTGTTGACTTTCGCTTAGCGAACCGTCAGTTAGCCGGTGTTGCCTGAATGCCGAGGGTGTTGATCACCGTGTTTTTCGACAAATGCGTGAGCCTCCAGCAAATCCCACGGGCTATGCTGGAGGTTGCGGCCCGGTGAGGCCCGGCGTATGTCCTCATCGGGCTGTTTGGCGGTGGCGCCGTCTCTGCCGCGGGCCGCGGCGGTCGATGCCGGGGTGCTTCTGGCCGAGAGCAAGTGGTGACGAGTTGGCGTTACACGGCAGCCGTGGACATGCCGCGCTGTTGTCATCTCGCCCGCGCTGTGACGGTGAGCGGGGTCGCGGGCATGTGCCCGGCCTGGGCAGCGTGCAGCCATGCATCTAGCCTCGCCTGGCGCCGGTGAGTCGCTTGTGCCCGGCCCAGCCGCGCCCGCACACGGCCCGGGGCCGTCGCGACGTCAGGACCAAGACTTGGTAGCGCAGAGCGTGGCCGGCGGCGTCCGCCGGCCGGTTGGTCGGCCGACAATCCGGGAATGGGCCGGCTCCAGGATGACGAGCAGGGCGGCGATCTCAACGACTGACAGATCGTCGGGCCGCAGCCGCGACATCACCTGTAGCAGCTCCCACCGCAAATGTGATGGCAAGAAACCTAGGCCTGTGGTCATATCGTCGAGTCCCGCAGCGATGCGTTTGCTCACCTCTGGGAGCTGCGGGGGGATCACGTTACTATTCCTGACTTTCTGAAGAGGCCGAGCGTCGGTGAAAATCCCATACGGTAACGACCCAGTCGTGAGGCTGGCAGCCGCGTTCCACAAGCAAATACGTTGCTTGTGGTATGCGTGTGAGTTAACTGCGGGAAGTCTGCCGTGACAGCGATGTCAATTAACGGCAAAAGGTTTACGGAATGTAGCAGCGCGCGTCCGCGATGATTGCTCGACGGGTGCGGGCGCGGGGCCTGCAGCCGACCCTGTCGCTGGTCAACCTGGGGCGGCTGGCCACTGCCCTGGCGGCCGTCAACGGCGAGGACGCCGCGGCGTTCCATGATCAGCATGACGCCAGGTTGGATCAGCGGAACGGCGGGCTCGCAGCCCCAGTGCGCGGCGTGGATCACAGCGTCGACCTTGGCCGATGACAGTAGTAGGCGCGGTTTGGCCACCCAACCGCACGTGCACAGCCCCCTGCTCCGGTAGCGAGGTTTGACGACGACTACGGCGCCCCCGCGATCCACGTCCGCCACTGCGCTTCCCGTCTTGAACACCCAAAAGGGTGAAAGTCGATGGCCGGACAATTCGCGAGGCAACCTGCGGTGCGGGCGCTGGGGCTAGTCGAGTCCCTACGGCAGCCGGCACCGCCGGCGGCAATTACACCGTCCGCCGCGGCAACAGGAGCCATGGTGACGGTGTTTTCAGTGCTCATCCAACTCTGCGCTCCTTCGAATGGAGTAAGCGAAGCTGGATGGGCTGTCAATGCAGTATGGGCTCCTGTTGGGTCTGGATTCATGAGGCATTTCCCCCATCTTTGATTTGCCGCGCGTCATAACGTTGGTTTGCCCGGCCCGCGCGGGTGGTATCAGTGCAGTGGTACGCAAGGGGGTGAGGAGTATGCGAGTGCCAATGGAGATCCTCCTGGAGCGGCAGTCGGTGCTGGCCCAGCTGCAAGACTTAGGGCAACAAGCTGGAGAAGGCGCCGGGCAGATCGTGTTGTTGCGTGGGGAGGCCGGGGTCGGCAAGACCGCGGTGATCCGCCGCTTCATCGCGGGCCTGGACGAGCAGGTCAGGGTGCTGTGCAGCTCGTGTGATCCGCTGGCCACGCCGCGACCGCTGGGGCCACTGATTGACATGTTGGCCCAGCTAGCCGCTCCGCAGGCAGCCGGGTTGTCCGCGGCGATCGATCGAGGTGGCGCTGAGGCGATCTACGCCGGGCTGCTGGGACTGTTCACTGACGGCAACACCTGGGTCTTCGCGGTGGAGGACGTGCAGTGGGTCGATGGGGCCACCCTGGACGTGCTGCGGTTCCTGGCCCGGCGGGCGAGAACGCTGCCGGTGCTGATGCTGGTGTCCTCCCGCGACGATGAGATCGGTGCGCAGCATCCGGTGGCGGTGGCGCGGGGCGACCTGGCGACTGTTGAAGCGCTGACTCGGATCGAGCTGGCCCCGCTCAGCCGCGACGCGGTCGCGGAGCTGGCCGCCGGTAGCGGGGTCAACGCCGATGAGTTGCACCGGCTCACCGGCGGCAATCCGTTCTTTGTCACCGAGATCCTCGCCGCCGGCCCGGACGCGTTGGGAAAGTCCGCGCTGCCGCGCGGCGTTTGCGAGGCGGTGTGGGGCCGATTGGCCCGGCTGTCGGGGCCCGCCCGCGACACCGTCCACGCCGCGGCGATCTGCGGGCCACATGCCAGTGCGTGGTTGCTGGACCAGGTATGCCCCGGCGCGAGGGCGGCGGTGGGTGAATGCCTTGACGCCGGGGTGCTGCACGCCGACGGGACGGCGCTGGTGTTTCGCCATGAACTGGCGCGGCGGGCCGTGCTGGAACAGATCCCCGCCCATCGGCAACGGGAGTTACACGCGCGCGCGTTGGCCGCGCTGGCCCAACCGCCGGTCCCTCCGGACACGTTGTCGGCGTTGGCGTTTCACGCCGAAAGGCCGGCGACGACGAGGCGGCGGCGCGCTACGGGTCGGGCGCCGCCGAACGGGCCGCGGCGGTGGGCGCGCACCAGGAGGCCGCCGAGCTGTACGCGTTGGCCCTGCGCCACGCCGATCACACCCCGAAGCAACAGAAGGTGGTGTGGCTGGAGGGCCACGCGTTCGAAAGCTACCTGTGCGGGCTCGAGGATTCCGCCATGCGGTCCTCGCGTGAGGCCATCGTGTTGCGCCACGATCTGGGCGACAGACTCGGCGAGGGCGACGACCTGCGCTGGCTCTCACATTTGCTCAGCGCCGGCCGTTCCACTGAGGCCGCCGCCGCCGCGCAAGCGTCCCTGCGGCTGCTCGAAAGCCACGCTCCGAGCCCGCAGCTGGCCTGGTCGCTGGTCAACCTGGCGCAGCTGGCGGCGTTCAGCTACGACCCGGCCGCCGCCGGTTACGCTGCCCGGGCCATCACGGTAGGCACCCAACTGGGCGAGAAGGCCGTGGTGATCCGGGCCCGTTGCTACGCCGCGCTGGCCACCGTGCTGCGCACCGATATCGGCTGGGACGAGCTGGAGGCGACATGGCGGGCCGCGATGAGCTCCGCGGCGCTGGCCGAACACGCTGGTCTGGCCGGGGCGATCATGTGCTGGACCGCCGCGCTGCACCACGACCTGGACCGCGCCGACCGCTACATTCGCGAAACTTCCGCGTTCTGCGCTGACCATGGCCTGGGTGTCTTCGAACCCGCCGCCGCCGGAGCCGGCGCGCTGGTCGCGCTGCATCGCGGCGACTGGGCCCGCGCCGCCGCCGCCGCCGATGACGTGCTGACCCGGCCCGGGCTCAGCCCTGCGCATCGGGCGGGCGCGCTGCTCACTGTGGCGCTCATCCGGGCCCGCCGCGGCGATCAGGCGGTCGCCCCGCTGCTGGATGAGGCCCGCACCTACGCCGAACCGGCCGACCTGTTTCGCCTCGGCCCGGTGTGGGCCGCGCGCGCTGAGACCGCCTGGCTTCGCGGCGACGACGCCGCCGCCCGCGCCGCGGCGCAGACCGCGCTGGCCGCCGCACCCGCCGGGGCGGACCCGTGGCTAGTCGGGCACCTGCACCGCTGGCTACACCTGTCAGGGGGCCCACCAGCCAGCACGCCCGTCGTCGAACATGAGACGCCCTACCAGCTGGAAATCAGCGGCGACTGGCGCGCCGCGGCCGAGGCATGGACCGCACTGGGCTGCCCCTACGACACCGCCGTGGCCCAGCTCGGCGGTGACCTTCCCGCCGTGGAAACGGCCCTGGCCACCTTCCGCCGGCTCGGCGCGCGCGCCGCGGCCCGCCGAGCCCGACACCGCCTCACACAGATCCGCGGCCGAACCCCGCACCCGCGCCTCGCCGACACCCGCGCCGACCCCCACCAGCTGACCCGGCGCGAACGCGACGTACTCGAACTCCTTTCCGCCGGCCACAGCAATGCTGACATCGCCACCGCCCTGGGAATCAGCCCCAAAACCGTGAACAACCACATCACCGCGATCTTCACCAAGCTCGGCGTGCACAACCGCACCCAAGCCGCCGCCTACGCCCCAGACAGTGATAGCAAGGAATAGAGGCCCCAGATAAGCCGTCAGGGAAGCTCGGCGATGAGGAGTCGGTAACCGAGATCCAGTTGCTGGCTGTCCAGAAGGTCTTGGTGTTGGCGTTCCCATTCGCCACTGGCGAGGTCGGCGCGTAATCGTGATAGTCCTTCGCGCAGTGCGGGTTTCGATGTTAAGGCAAGCATCGACATACCGGATTGGACGGTTGGATTGAGGTACGCGTGTGGTCGGCGCCAGTAAGCACCGCCGAATCCGTCGACGCAGTCGTGCGGGACGGGGACCGGAACGATCGTCAGATTGCCCAGCAGCGAAATCAGCTTCGTCAGTGGGACGGCCAGGTCAGCGTCGATCTGCGCGGCCGGGGGCAGGTATTCGCGCAGTAACCAGAACTGCCGGAAGACGCTGTGATCCCAGGTGAGGATGACCACGCGGCGGCGTGCGATGCGCAGCATCTCGGCGACGCCGCGGTCGAGGTCGCTCCAGTGGTGCACGGTAAGCACAGCCAGCGCCGCGTCCACAGCGTTTGTGCGAATCGGCAGGTGCTCGGCGACGGCCTGCACGGCCGGCGCAGCGCCGGGCGGGCGTTGGGCGATCATCACACGGCTGGGTTCGACCGCGACAACCGTCCCTGCTGGTTCGTAGGATCCTGTGCCCGCGCCGATGTTGGCAACCGTCGCCGCACCGCGCAGCGCCTCGTTGATGACCGCAGCCACACGTCTGTCGGGTTGGCGGGTACGTGAATAGGTCTGCCCGGTCCGGTCGTATCGAACCTGGCTGCCGCCGTCAAACGGGGGACTGGGCATCAGCGTGCGATGGCGAGGAGTGCGTCGGCGGTTTCACCGAGCGGGCGGGTGCTGTCCAGCTCGTGTGTCGCTGCCGCGCGCAGCAGCGGCTCGACCTCTGCAATGTCGTCCGCAATCTG
Organism: uncultured Actinomycetota bacterium; assembly: GCA_963835075.1. Lineage (GTDB taxonomy): Bacteria > Actinomycetota > Actinomycetes > Mycobacteriales > Mycobacteriaceae > Mycobacterium. Next base: position 53,769 of record CAWIEE010000022.1, read on the forward strand.
TGCCCGTTCCTCCGCCGTCTCGCCGAAGGGGTTTGTCGTTCGGGTGCTTATTCGTTCGAAAAGCACCTCGGCTGGCGCGCTGAGCAGCACGATCGGGTCGAAGCGATGGTAGAAGCGGCCCTGATTCGCCACAGTGCCCTGGACGAACAGCGGACCGCGCCGCGGGCTCGATAGCAACACGTCTATAAGGGGCTCGCGCCACAGCGGCCGACGACCTCAATCCACTCGCCGTAGTCGGTGTCGATAGTTTCGAATCCGCGCCGTGCCAGTTCGGCAAGAACTGCGGACTTACCCACACCTGACATACCGGTGATTAGGACCGCGGTCATGCCGGCAGTGTGGCATTCGGACCGCTCACGGCGAAAGTCTCGGCGACTGGGGTCGGTGTAGTTGGCGAGGCCGGGACGGCGAAGTCGCTGGGTCTGGATCCCGACCCGCTAGTTTGCCGAACCGTTGCGGAACTCACCGCCGCGGAGAAGGCCGCGCGCGATGCGGGTTCGATCGCTGTCGCGGAGGTCTGAGGCCAGAACCCATTGGCCTGCTCAATGAGCTCGGCAAACATGCGTCGCGCGCGTCGAGTCGTCGGCGACGTTGCGAGAACGGATGGCCCTGGCTATTCATGTGCCGCGAGTCTTCTGCGCAGCGCTAGGTTCTCACCCTGGGCCACTGCCAGTGCGTACCGGAGTGCAGAGACTTCATCGCGGTGGCGGCGTCGTAGTTCCTTCAGTTGTGCGGAGAGCGCACGCACGGGTGCAGATGCGGTCGGTGGCGTGTTGTCGTCGACGATCGGGGTACTGACCTGATGGCCGTTGGTGGTGCGCATTTGTTGGATGCGTTGACGCAGCTGAGGTTGGCGGTACAGGAAGTCGGTCGAGACTTGGGCTTCGCGGGCGACGCTGGCGAAGCTGATGGCGGCGCCGTTAGCCGACAGCCTCGCCAGCGCAGTGCTCGCCCGCTCGGTTGCTTGGTGATGCCGTCGTTGAGCAGCTTCGCGAAGATGTTGCGGCACTTGTTCTCCTACGCGGGTTGGTCGGTGACGCCGGCACCGCGCACGGCGCGGTCGGTGACGTCGGTGATTGACAGCAGGATGCGGTTGAGCGAGTCGACCTCACCGCGACGGCCTTGAAGCCAAATGTTGTCGTCGCCCATCGGGCTTCCGTACTTCGCCGTGAAGGCCTCCTGACGGGTCGCGACGAGGCGCTCGGTGGCGTCGAGCTGACGACGCAGTTCCGCTGCGTGGGTGGCGTCGGTGACAAATTTCGGGCACGTCAGGCAGGCGTTTCCTTTGTCGCAGAGTTGTTTCGGTGGGAGTGTGCACCAGCCGTTGGGTAGAACTCGATCGGCGCGTTTGTCGAGTTGGATCAGCTCGTAGAGATCGGTGCCGTCGATCGCAGCGGTTCGGCCGTCGCGGGTGACCTTCTTGTACTTGAGGAACTCCTCCTCCATTGTCTGAGATCGCGTCACGGCATAGTGCAGGGTCATCTCGGGGCTGACGTGCCCGAAATAGCGCATGACAACGTGTAGGGGAACGCCGGCGTTTATCAGATTCGTCGCAGCGGTGTGCCGGAAGCGGTGGGTCTTGCTGATCTGCACGGGTCTATCGGCAGAGTCGGTGATCGCCAGCTTCTCGGTGAGCTGCTTAAGGTGCTGGTGCATGGTAGGCATGGGGTAGGGGGCCGTGCCGCGGCGATTGATCCGCGTTCGCAAGAACAGATACCGGGGTTCGGTGTCCGGCGCGGCCATGGCGGACATGAAGTCGCGGGCCACCTGCTGTTGAGCCTTGATGATCGCTACGACCTCAGCGTCGACGGGGATTGAGTTGGGCAGGTTGGATTCGATCTTCGTCTGCTGATATCGCATGCGTGCCACGAAATCTCCCGACTCACTGTTGTCGGGGGCGGGACTGTCGGGTGGTCGGTGCAGCGGTATGAGGGGATCGAAGTCCATCATCAGGACCTCGTTGAGACGACGCCCGGTGCGGATCAACAGCATCAGTGCGTGGAATGCCTGAATATCTCCACAGCCTCCCTCACTGCGCGGCCGGGCCAGAAGTTCACATCCCTCGGCGATGCGTTGCACGACGTTATCGTCGAGAACCATGTCATCGCTGGCCTTCTTGTTGGTCAGGCGCGGTTTGTCTTCGGGGCGGAACAAGACGCAGTGTTCGGCACGCAGCTTCACCCACTCAGGATGCGCGGCTGCGGTTTCGTCGCGATGGTCATACATCCACTGATAGAACTTCTCGATCGAAACCATGACGTGGCGCCGGGGATTCTTTCCCAGCGGTTGACCAGCATTCGGCCGCCAAGGTGCAATGCGGTAGGCCAGGAGCATCTCGCAGAAGCTACGGATGAACGGCCGCAGCTGATCGGGATCGGTTGTCAGACATGGACCTTGGTCGCCGCACTGATCAACGTGTCGTTGCAGCCATTTGAGATGGTCGAGTCGGGTGATAACTGAGCTCCACGTCATGGTGCCGGTGGACAGGTTCGCGGACAGCCACAGCTTCGCGCCTTCACGCAACCAGGGGCTGGTCAAGCGGCTGAAGTTCGACGCGTTCCGGCCATGCGGCTCGTGTTCGCGTTGCGGAATGCGCGGATCGAGCTGGGGGTTCCACACATTGAGTTCCCACCAGTGCCCTTGGTGGTAGGGGTAGACGAGGACGTCCTGCAGCTGGCGCAGCCGGTGTTCCGCGGGTCGGTCGTTGCCTAAGCCGCATTCATGGCCCCGCATGCGGGCCGCTTTGACCTCGCGAACCCATTCCTCTGGCGTGAGGTGCAGCAAGGAGGTCGCCCCACGGCCATTCTTTGTGCCGTGCATTGTGGCCACTCGCAGGACGCGTGTCGCGGCGTTGAACATGTTGGGGTGGATGGATCGGCCCAGTTCGATCTCGCGGTGAATCAACCAAGCAATTTCCCAGGTCATCGTCTCCGGCAGGTCGCGAAAGTTTACGTAGCGGGTGGTCCACCCTCGGCCGGCACTCTTCGGCTGTATTGCACTGCGATACAGCTCGGGAATGTTCTTCGTATCGATATGGTCGACGCGGCATTCCTCTGGGAGTGACTCCCAAAGACGCCGTGCAATAACGGGATCGAACATGTCTGCCAGCGGTAGTCGCGGATCACGCCGCTCGGTTCGCCGCGGTGTTTGTCTTCTGCCGGCGTCCGTGGCCTCAGTGCTGACCATGCTGGGTCGCCTCCCATCCCGCGACAACGTCACGCCAGTTCGCGAGCGCTTCGAGCTCGGCATCCTCTGTGACGTGGCCGTACGTGTTGATCGTGGTCTGGACACTCCGGTGACCGAGTCGTCGGCTCACGACATGCAGCGGGGTGTCGGCGAGTAGCAATGCGGTTGCATGCGTGTGCCGGAACCAATGTGGTGTCATCGCGGCAGGCAGCTGCGGTAGACGGCGCTTCACTGAACGGAGGTGGGCGTAGACGGCTTCGGTCCGCAGCGGCCCGTAGAGGGGTTCGCGGCGTGTGTTGCAGAATATGTAGCTGGCGTCCCAGTCCTCAATCAGCGCATCGGCGCCGCTGGTCGCACAGCCACCACACGTAGTCCCCATAGAGCCGATCGAGGCGGCTGCCGACGTGAACCCGCCGACTGCCCGACTTCGTCGCGATTCCGTAGGGGTGGGGCCGGTCGACGACGGACACCGTCGCAGTCGACGAGCGTCCGGTGTTCCAGTCGCGGTGCTGCAGCGACAGCGCTTCGCCGATGCGCATTCCGGTTTCGGCCAGCAGAGACCACAACAGTCGGTATCGAAGATCGCCGTGCCATTCGCCGTCATCGGGGGAGTGCACAGCCTCGGCGTCAAGCAGATCTGTGATCAGACCGGGAGTCAGGATCGGAATCTCTTTGCGCGGCAAGCGCACTCGGACCGCAACTCTGCGCTGGGGCTTCCGGGTGGCGACGTGTTCAAGAAATGCCAGGTACTTGCCGGATCGCCCGCGGACTTGATCGTAGAGGAACGGCGCAACGTCTTTGCCGCAGCCAGCTTGATAACGGTAGAACCCGAGCACCGCACGGAGCCGAAGCTGGACGGTGGCCTCGCCAACTGCCGGTTCCGGCCGCAGCGATTGGACGGTTGCATCGAACTCGTTGTGCCGGACGGCGGCGAGGAAGTTGCCGAAATCATGGAGTCGGACTGCATCCCAGGATTTCGAGCTCGTCTCGAGGTAGGTCCACCATTGCGCGAGCCCGCGAGCGTAAGCCTTGATCGTGTTGGGCGCAAAGCCGCTCTGGCGACCGAACTCGAGGTACCTCTCCACGGGCTCAACAACCAAGTGCGACTGTGACACGACTGTCCACGTCGTCGTGCCGTCGAGTACCACCCGCTGCGTCGTCGCCACCCTGACCCTTTCGGTTACGGTCAAAGTAACTCCACGGACTGACATCTCGGCGGAACACTCGGGTGCAGTGCTGACGTCGGCCGCACTCCTCCTCAGCTACAGATAACGACGTCATCGACGCCGAGAAGGTGGCCTTCACAACCCAGTCGATGACGTCGTCGCCGCCGGGAATCAGTTACGGATACCACATTGTGCCGCTCGCGTTGGCGTGGGACCTCGGGGCGCGGAACTGGACCGACGACATGCGGCTGCGCTTCGCCAACGATCCAGCGAACCTGATCGCAGTCGAGGGCCACGCGAATCAGGACAAGGGTGACAAGGAACCGGCGGCGTGGATGCCGCCCAACACCGCGTTCCGGTGCCAATACGCAATGCAATTCATCGCGGTGTTGCGCGGCTACGCGTTGCCGGTCGACGCGCCGTCCGCGACGGTGCTGCGTAACGCGGCCGCGACCTGCCCGACTTCGTAGCGCGAACAGACGCAAAAGGTCCGCGACACGCCGGTTTTGGGGCGCTTTTCCGTCTGCTCGCGCAGAAAGCCGGCCCCGCAGACTAAGTGCCCGTGTAAGTTTCCGGGTCGGGTCGGAAGCGCGTGCCGTCGTCGAGGGCGTTGAGCGCGGCCATCTCGTCGTCGCTGAGCTCGAAGCCGAATACGTCGAGATTCGACTTGATCCGCTCCGGGTTCGCCGACCGTGGGATGACGACATTGCCGAGCTGGATGCTCCACCGAATCAGCGCCTGCGCCGGCGTCCGATCGTGCGCCTGCGCCACCGAGGCGACCGTCGGGTTTTCCAGCAGCTTGCCTACGCCCAGCGGGCCGTAGGCCTCGGTGACGATGCCGTACTCGGCATTGACCGCCCGCAGCTCCGCTTGGTTCAACAGCGGGTGCAGCTCGATCTGATTGATCGCAGGCGTGAAGTACGACAGGTCGATGACGTTCGACAGATCCTCGGCGTGAAAGTTGGACACTCCGATGGATTTGGTGAAGCCGTCCTCCTTGCGCTTCATCAGGCCGCCCCAGCTGTCGACGTACTTGCCGGGGTCGCCGCCGGGCCAGTGGATGAGATAGAGGTCCACGTAGTCGAGACCGAGCCGCTCGAGGCTGCCCGTCAAGGCGACCTGTGACGCCTGGAAGCCTTGGTCCTCGGTCGCGAGCTTCGTGGTGATGAACAGCTCATCGCGCGGCACACCCGACGCGGCGATGGCCCTGCCGACCGCCTTCTCGTTGCCGTAGGCGGATGCCGTGTCGATCAATCGGTAGCCGGCCTCCAGCGCCGCCGATACGGCCTGCTCGGTCTCGGTGTCCGACAGCTCGCCAACGCCGAGGCCGATCACCGGGATCTTGTTCTCGTCGTTGAGGGTGACGGTGGGAATCGAAGCGGCCTTCCCGTCGGCTGGGGGCATGGCACCTATCCTGTGAAGTTGAAGGTTCGTGGGTCGGGACCCAGTCGTGTTCCGTCGCCGAGCGAAGAGATGGACGCCATGTCCTGCTCGCTCATCTGGAAATCGAACACGTCGAAGTTACTCACAATTCGCTCGGGGGTCACCGACTTCGGGATGACGATATTACCGAGTTGGATATGCCACCTAATCAGTACCTGCGCTGGGGTTTTTCCGTGTGCCTCGGCGACGGCCGTCACCGCAGGGTTGCTCAGCAGTGATCCCTGCCCCAGCGGGCTCCACGCCTCGGTGGCGATGCCCTGCTGAGCGTGCACTTCCCGCAATTCCTGCTGCTGCAGCAGCGGATGCAACTCGATCTGGTTGACGGCCGGGACAATTCCTGTGCCGTCCACCAGAATTCGTAGATGTTCGGGCTCGAAGTTGCTGACTCCGATGGACCGGATGCGGCCCTGGTCGCGTAGGTGTGCGAACGCCTTGAACGTGTCGACGAAGGCGTTGTGCTCCGGCATCGGCCAATGAATGAGGTAGAGGTCGAGGAAATCGTCCGATCCAGAAAAGCCGAGCCGCTTCATGCTGGCGTCGAACGCCTTGAGAGTGCTGTCGTAGCCCTGATCTGCGTTCCACAACTTGGTGGTGATGAAAACGTCTTCCCGCGGTACACCGGCACTCGCGACCGCGTGACCGACCTCGCGCTCGTTGAAGTAACCTGCGGCAGTGTCGATGTGCCGATAACCGGCGTCTAGAGCGGCCGCAACTGCACGTTCGGTGTCTTCGGGCGGGGTCTGCCAAACGCCCAATCCGACCTGGGGCATCGCATTACGGTCGTTCAGCGTGATCGAGGGAGCTGCCATGACCCAGAGTCTGCCAGGACAGACGACGCCCGTCGGGTCACCGCGAGGTGCCAAGGGTCCCTTCGTCAACGCCCTCGCCGGCTTGACGCTGCGTGGCCTTCCGCGAATGCCGAATCCGGTCAAACGCCTTCTGCTGGGTGGTCGATCGGTGACGATCGACGGCAACACCCTGGATACGACGTTGCAATTGATGCTCGTCGGGATGTCGGCCACCGGTCTCAATGCCCTGATTGCCAGCCTCGACGTCGGCGCCGCGAGGACTCAGTTGAGGATCCTGGCCGCCGGCTTCAAGCAGGACATCCCTGTGGGCAGCGTCACCAATCTCTCGATCCCCGGCCCGGCAGGTCCTATCCGTGCGCGTCACTACCAGCCGATCGACGGCGACGGGCAACCGCTGTTGGTCTTCTATCACGGCGGCGGCCAGGTCATCGGCGACATCGAGACGCACGACGACCTTTGCCGCGAGATCTGCCGCGAGGGCGATATGCACGTGTTGTCGGTGGACTACCGACTCGCCCCCGAGCACAAGGCGCCCGCCGGATCCGACGATGCCTTCACCGCGTTTGTGTGGGCACTCGAGCACGCGGGCGAACTGCGCGCCGACCCCGGCCGGGTGGCCATCGGAGGCGACAGCGCCGGAGGCAATCTCGCCGCGCTGGTATCGCTGCGTGCGCGCGACGAGGGCACGCGGCTGCCCGCGTTGCAGTTGCTGTTCTATCCGGTCACCAACTACAGCGGCGAGACGCGGTCGCAGACGTTGTTCGCGGACAGCTTGTTCCTCACCAAAAGGGACTTGGAGTGGTGTCGGCATCAGTTCTTGGACGGTGCGGACGTCGACGCCGCCGATCCGCGGGTGTCGCCGTTGCTGGCCGAGGACCTCTCGGGACTGCCACCCGCGCTCGTATTGACCGCCGGTTTCGATCCCCTGCGCGACGAGGGCCGGCAATACGCCGAAGCCATGCGTGCGGCAGGCGTGACCGTCGACTACCGCGAGTTCGGATCGCTGGTGCACGGCTTCGCCAACTTCTTCCCGCTGGGTGGCGGCTGCGCGACCGCGACGGCGGAATCGATCTCTGCGCTTCGCGCCCATCTCGCCCGCGCATGAAAAGCCGCCGGTGAGCCGCCGGTACTCTTAACCCCGTGGCGACCAAACCGAAACGAGCGACCTACGACCTGAAGGCGGCGGACCGCAAGCGCAACCTGGCGATCCAGATCGGGCTGACCTCGATCGTGGTGATCTTCGCCGTCGCGCTGGTGCTGTACATCGTGATGTCCAGCAACAAGAAGCCGCAAGCCGGAGAGGCCAAAGCGATCAGGGTCGAGTCGAGCAATGTCATCAAGAAGGAGGGCAGCTCCGACCCGAAGGTCGTGCTCTCGCTCTATGAAGACTTCCTATGCCCGCACTGCGGCGTGTTCGAGCAGCAGTTCGGGCCGACGGTGAGCAAGCTCATCGACTCAGGAGCCGTCGCCGCCGACTTCTACATGGTCGGCATCCTGGACCGGCCGCAGAACCAGAACTACTCGTCGCGCGCAGGCGGCGCGGCGTACTGCGTGGCCGACGAGAACAAGGATGCCTTCCGTCGCTTCCATGCAGCGCTGTATGCGCAGCAGCCCTCGGAGACTGGGTCGATGTTTCCCGACAACGCGCGGCTTATAGAGGTCGCGCGCCAGGCCGGCGCCGGGGGCAGCGTCCCAGACTGCATCGACAAGGGCAAATACACCGCGATGGTGTCTGGCCTGGCCGCGGCCGCCGGCATTCAGGCGACGCCGACGGTCAAGATCAACGGCCAGGAATACACACCGACTACGCCCGACGCGCTGGTCACCGAGATCACCAAGATCGTCGGCAACGTTCCCGGGCTCAGCGGCGCGGCGCCCTCGGCCCAGGCACCAGCGGGACAGCCCCCGGCCGCGCAGGCCCCGGCACCCACCCCGGCTCCGCCGACACCGACGCGATGACGCTCTCCGCGCCCAGCGACGTCCAGCCGAGCGAACCCACGGCGGACGTGTCGAACCGGGTGCGGGTCTCGACGGCTGGCGCCGTATGGATTCTGATCGCCGGGGTCGTCGGGCTCGCCGCGGCGATCACGCTGACGATCGAGAAGATCGAGATTCTGATCAACCCCGCCTACGTGCCGTCGTGCAGCATCAATCCGGTGCTGTCGTGCGGTTCGGTAATGGTCACACCGCAGGCGTCGGCGTTCGGATTTCCGAACCCCCTGATCGGCATCGTCTCGTTCAGCGTCGTGGTGGTGACCGGCGTGCTTGCAGTCGCCAAGGTGCCGCTGCCGCGGTGGTACTGGGCCGGCCTGGCCACCGGCACGGCGCTCGGGGTGGTGTTCATCCACTGGCTGATCTTCCAGAGTCTCTACCGAATCGGCGCGTTGTGTCCGTACTGCATGGCGGTGTGGGCGGTCACCATCCCGCTATTGGTCGTGGTCGCATCGAACACGCTGCAGCCGCTCCAGTCGAACGGGGTGGCGCGGGTGCTCTACACCTGGCGGTGGTCGCTGGTGGCGCTATGGTTCACCGGGCTGATTCTGCTGATCCTCGTGCGCTTCTGGAACTACTGGTCCACCCTTCTGTAAGCGGTTCAACGCCGAGGTTAGGGTTACGCGTGATTTCGAAAGTCCTGGTCGCCAACCGCGGGGAAATCGCGATCCGCGCGTTCCGGCGCGGCCTACGAGACTGGGTATCGCCACGGTCGCGGTATATCCGTACGAGGACCGCAACTCGCTGCACCGGCTGAAGGCCGACGAGTCGTACCAGATCGGCGAGACCGGCCATCCGGTCCGGGCGTACCTGTCGGTCGACGAGATCATCCGCGCCGCCCAGCATGCGGGCGCGGACGCGGTCTATCCGGGATACGGCTTCCTGTCGGAGAATCCCGATCTGGCCGCGGCGTGCGCGGCGCGGGCATCACGTTCGTCGGCCCCAGCGCCGAGGTGCTGGAGCTGACGGGCAACAAGGCGCGCGCGATCGCGGCGGCACGCGCGGCGGGGTTGCCGGTGCTGGCGTCCTCGGCGCCGTCGGCGTCGGTCGAGGAGCTGATCGGCCGCGGCGCAGACGATGCAGTTCCCGGTGTTCGTCAAGGCGGTGGCCGGCGGCGGCGGCCGCGGCATGCGCCGGGTCGCCGACCCGCGATCGCTGCCCGAGGCGATCGAGGCCGCCAGCCGCGAGGCCGAGTCGGCGTTCGGTGACCCGACGGTGTACCTCGAGCAGGCCGTGATCAACCCGCGCCACATCGAGGTGCAGATCCTCGCCGACACGCACGGCAACGTCATCCACCTGTTCGAGCGGGACTGCAGCCTGCAGCGCCGGCACCAGAAGGTCATCGAACTGGCGCCGGCGCCGAACCTGCCTGCGGAACTGCGGCAGAAGATCTGTGCCGACGCGGTGGCATTCGCCCGCCAGATCGACTACACCTGCGCGGGCACCGTCGAGTTCCTGCTCGACGAGCGCGGTGACCACGTGTTCATCGAGATGAATCCGCGCATCCAGGTGGAGCACACCGTCACCGAGGAGATCACCGACGTCGACCTGGTGGCCAGCCAGATGCGCATTGCCGCCGGGGAGACGCTGGAAGACCTTGGGCTGAGCCAGGATTCGCTGCAGGTCCACGGCGCGGCGATGCAATGCCGGATCACCACCGAGGACCCGGCAAACGGCTTTCGCCCCGACACCGGCCGGATCACCGGTTACCGCTCGCCGGGTGGTGCGGGCATCCGGCTCGACGGCGGCACTCATCTGGGCGCCGACATCAGCGCGCACTTCGACTCGATGCTGGTCAAGCTGACGTGTCGCGGGCGCGACTTCTCGACGGCGGTCGCACGGGCCCGTCGCGCGCTGGCGGAGTTCCGGATGCGTGGTGTTTCGACGAACATCCCGTTCCTGCAGGCCGTCGTCGACGATCCGGACTTCCGCGCAGGACGCGTCACGACGTCGTTCATCGACGAGCGCCCGTATCTGCTGACCGCGCGCAGCCCCGCCGACCGCGGCACCAAGATCCTCAATTACCTGGCCGAGGTCACTGTCAACCAGCCGCACGGGCCCCGGAAATCGACGGTGTATCCGCAGGACAAGCTGCCCGAGATCGATCTCGAAACCGCACCGCCGCGCGGGTCCAAACAGCTGCTGACCGAGGTGGGACCGGAAGGCTTCGCTCGTTGGCTGCGTGAGTCCCGGTCCGTCGGCGTAACCGACACGACGTTCCGCGATGCGCATCAGTCGCTGCTGGCCACTCGCGTCCGCACCACGGGCCTGCTGATGGTGGCCCCCTACATCGCACGGATGACGCCGCAGCTTCTGTCCATCGAGTGCTGGGGTGGCGCGACTTACGATGTGGCGCTTCGGTTCCTGAAGGAAGACCCGTGGGAGCGGCTGGCGGCGCTGCGCGACGCGATCCCCAACATCTGCCTGCAGATGCTGTTGCGGGGACGCAACACTGTCGGCTACACCCCCTATCCCGAAACCGTCACGAACGCGTTCATCGCGGAGGCGACGGCGACCGGCATCGACATCTACCGCATTTTCGACGCGCTCAACAACGTCGAATCCATGCGGCCTGCGATCGACGCCGTACGCGAAACCGGCACGGCGGTAGCCGAAGTCGCGATGAGCTACACCGGTGACCTGTCCAACCCCGGCGAGAACCTGTACACACTCGACTATTACCTCAACCTGGCCGAGCAGATCGTCGATGCCGGGGCGCATGTGCTGGCCATCAAGGACATGGCCGGGCTGCTGCGCCCCCAGGCCGCTCATCAGTTGATCAGCGCGCTGCGCAGCCGGTTCGACCTGCCTGTGCACGTGCACACCCACGACACCCCCGGCGGGCAGCTGGCCACCTATCTGGCGGCCTGGCAGGCCGGCGCCAGCGCGGTCGACGGCGCCTCCGCGCCGCTGGCGGGCACCACCAGCCAGCCCGCATTGAGTTCAATCGTGGCCGCCACCGCGCACACCGAATACGACACCGGATTGTCACTGGCTGCGGTGTGCGACCTGGAGCCCTACTGGGAGGCGCTGCGAAAGGTCTATGCGCCCTTCGAGTCTCGGCCTCCCTGCGCCGACCGGTCGGGTCTATTCACACGAGATCCCCGGTGGCCAGCTGTCGAACCTGCGCCAGCAGGCCATCGCACTTGGGTTCGGTGACCGGTTCGAGGAAATCGAGGCGAACTACGCCGCAGCGGACCGCGTGCTTGGTCGACTGGTGAAGGTCACGCCCTCGAGCAAGGTGGTCGGCGACCTCGCGCTGGCCCTTGTCGGAGCTGGCGTGTCCGCCGACGAATTCGCCGCCGACCCAGCACGATTCGACATCCCCGAATCGGTGATCGGCTTCCTGCGCGGCGAGCTCGGCGACCCGCCCGGCGGCTGGCCGGAGCCGTTGCGCAGCAAGGCGCTTGCCGGGCGCCCGGCTGCCAAACCCACAGAAGAGCTGAGCCCCGACGATGAGGTGGTGCTCGCGCAAGCAGGACCGAAACGACAGGCAGTCCTCAACCGGCTGCTGTTCCCCGGGCCGACAAAGGAATTCGAGGCGCACCGCGAACAGTACGGCGACACGTCCAGCCTGTCGGCCAACCAGTTCTTCTACGGGCTGCGGAGCGCAGAAGAGCATCGGGTGACGCTGGAGCGCGGCGTCGAACTGCTGATCGGGCTGGAGGCGATCTCCGACCCCGACGAACGCGGTATGCGCACGGTGATGTGCATCCTCAACGGCCAACTGCGACCGGTGGTGGTGCGTGATCGCAGCATTGCCAGCGACATACCGACCGCGGAAAAGGCCGACCGGTCCAACCCCGACCACGTCGCGGCCCCATTCGCAGGCGTCGTCACCGTCTCAGTGGCCGTCGATGACACGGTGGACGCGGGACAAACGATCGCCACCATCGAGGCGATGAAGATGGAGGCGGCGATCACCGCGCCCAAGGCGGGCAAGGTGAGCCGGATCGCGGTCTCGGCCACCGCGCAGGTCGAGGGCGGCGATCTGCTGGTGGTGGTCAGCTGACCCGCATCGTCGCCGGCATGTTTGGCGGTCGGCGAATCGCGGTTCCGCGCAGCGGAACTCGGCCGACCACTGATCGAGTGCGCGAATCGCTGTTCAATGTGCTCGCATCGCGGATCGACTTCGCCGGAGCTTGGGTGCTGGACCTGTATGCCGGCTCGGGGGCACTCGGCCTTGAGGCACTGTCGAGGGGCGCAGCATCGGCGGTGTTTGTGGAATCCGATCACCGCGCCGCAGCCGTCGTCGACCAGAACATCGCGGCGCTGGGCGCAACGGCGGCCGTGCGACGAGGGCCCGTCGCAGTGGTGCTGGCCGGCGGTACTGACCGGCCGGTGGACCTGGTGTTCGCCGACCCGCCCTATGACGTCGCGACAGCCGATATCGAGGAGATGCTCGTCGCGTTGGTGACCGGGGGATGGGCGGTGGCGGGCACGGTGGTGGTTGTCGAGCGCCCCACGGCTGGGCCACCGCTGAATTGGCCCAACGGTTGGCAGCCGTGGCCCGCGCGCCGCTATGGCGACACCCGCCTGGAGTTGGCCGAGCTCGGTTGACCTGGACTGTAACGTCGTCACCCATGAGCGGCGCGGTATGCCCGGGATCCTTCGACCCCGTGACACTCGGCCACATCGATGTCTTCGAGCGCGCCTCTGCCCAGTTCGACGAGGTTGTTGTCGCGGTGCTGATCAACCCGAACAAGGCGGGGATGTTCACCCTCGACGAACGCATCGCGATGATTGAAGAATCCACGACACACCTGCCGAATCTGCGCGTCGAATCCGACGAAGGTCTGGTCGTCGACGTTGTGAAGGCCCGCGGACTGACCGCGATCGTCAAGGGCCTGCGCACCGGCACCGACTTCGAATATGAGCTGCAGATGGCGCAGATGAACAAGCACATCGCAGGCGTCGACACCTTCTTTGTCGCGACCACCCCGCGGTACTCGTTCGTGTCGTCGTCGCTGGCCAAAGAGGTCGCGATGCTCGGCGGCGACGTTTCTGAGCTGTTGCCCGAGGCGGTCAACGTGCGGCTGCAGGCCAAGCTCAAGGATTGAGCCCGGCCAACGCGGGTATGCACCGGGGTGGCGCACAGCCCATAGCGCCGAATCCATGCTTTGTGAGATTTGGAGGTATCCCCATGGTCGAAACGTTTGTTCAATCGACCGATGACGTCGTGAAGTTCCTCAAGGGACAACACGACTTGATCAAAGACATGTTCGAGGAAGTCTTCAGCGCGTCCGACTCGAAAGCGCGCGAGAAGGCGTTCGTGGAACTGCGCCAGTTGTTGGCGGTGCACGAAACCGCCGAGGAGATGGTGGTCCATCCGCGCGCCCGCAACGAAATCGCCGATGGCAACGAGATCGTCGACGCGCGATTGCACGAGGAGCATGAGGCCAAGCAGCAGTTGTCCAAGCTCGAGGGCATGGACATCGACTCCAAGGCGTTCCTTGACGAGCTGACCACGTTCCGCGACGCGGTCGTCGACCATGCCGAGCATGAGGAAAACGAGGAGTTCAGCAGGCTGCAGCGTAAGCTCGACTCCAACGATTTGGGACGCATGGCCAAGGCAGTGCTGGCCGCCGAGGCGATCGCACCTACCCGTCCGCACGCCGGCGTCGAGTCGGCCAAGGCCAACTTTGCGGTTGGGCCGTTCGCATCGATGCTGGACCGGGCCCGTGATCTGATCGGCGCTGCACTGCGGTAGCCGTGGAAGCCCGCCGAGACTGTCCCCGGCTTCGCGTTGGCCCACGCGGATCTTGAATTCGCCAAGATCTGCGATCTCTCCGCAGTCTCGGCGGCTGGCCCAGAGGGCTGTTGCCATAATGTAGCGGCGATAAGGCCAGCCCAGCCTGAAATGACCTCGATAGCGACACACCGGACGCGTAAGCCGAGTCACAGGGGTAACACCAGGCACACTGGTAACTGTCAACTACGCCTGGAGGGTGTTGCCGTGTACCGAGTTTTTGAAGCGCTCGACGAGTTGGGCGCGATTGTGGAAGAAGCCCGTGGCGTCCCGATGACCTCGGGCTGCGTGGTTCCCCGCGGCGATGTCCTCGAGCTGGTCGACGACATCAAGGACGCGATACCCGGTGAGCTCGACGATGCGCAGGACGTCCTCGACGCCCGTGACTCGTTGCTGCGCGAAGCCAAGGAGCATTCCGAATCGATGGTGTCGACGGCGACGACGGAGGCCGATTCGCTGATCAACCATTCTCGCGCGGAGGCTGACCGGTTGCTCGCCGACGCGAAGGCCCAGGCCGACCGCATGGTGGCCGAGGCCCGGCATCACAGCGAACGGATGGTCGCAGAAGCCCGCGAGGAGGTATCGCGCCTCGCAGCCACCTCCAAGCGGGAGTACGAGGCCAGCACCGGCCGCGCCAAGACCGAGGCCGACCGGCTCATCGAGAACGGCAATCTGGCCTACGAGAAGGCCGTCCAGGAAGGCATCAAGGAGCAGCAGCGGCTGGTGTCTCAGACAGAGATCGTGCAGACCGCGACCTCCGAGGCGACCCGTCTGATCGATTCGGCGCACGCCGAGGCCGACCGCCTGCGCGGCGAGTGCGACATCTATGTCGACAGCAAGCTCGCGGAGTTCGAGGACTTCCTGAACGGAACCATTCGTTCGGTCGGCCGCGGCCGTCACCAGCTGCGCACCGCCGCTGGTACGCACGACTACAGGCGGCACGGTAGCCCCCCCGAAGGCGTCGCCGTAGGATTGACACCTATGGCGACGCATCCGAAGGCAGCGGCGCGTCGCGCCTCACGATCGCCGCTCGTGATCAACATTTCCCGGCTCGGCCGACGGCCAGGCTCGATGCTGACGCTCACCGAAACGGTGCCAAGCCCGTCGCGCATCGGGCTGGACCTCATCGCCATCCAAGAAGGCGCACCGCTGACGCTGGATCTGCGGATCGAATCGGTATCGGAGGGCGCACTGGTCACCGGCACGGTCTCCGCCCCGACGTCGGGGGAGTGCGCGCGCTGCCTGACCCCGATCACCGGTGACGTCGAGATCGACCTCACCGAGCTGTTCGCCTATCCCGACAGCGCGACCGACGAAACCACTGACGCCGACGAACTCGGCCGCGTCATTGACGACTCCGTGGACCTTGAGCAACCGATCGTCGACGCGATCGTGCTGGCGCTGCCGTTCGCACCGCTGTGTGGGCCGGACTGCGTGGGGCTATGCCCGCATTGCGGTGTGCCGCTTGCCACCGCCGAACCCGGCCACCATCACGAGCAGATCGATCCGCGGTGGGCCAAGCTCACCGAGATCCTGGATCGGGACGAGAAGTGAGCGCCGATCGCGCTGCCCTGGTCAAGGCGATGGGTGTAGACCTGCCCGACGAACTGTTGACCATCGCGTTGACCCACCGGAGCTTCTCCTACGAGAACGGCGGGTTGCCCACCAATGAGCGCCTGGAGTTCCTCGGTGACGCGGTGCTCGGCCTTGTGGTCACCGAGGAGCTCTACCATCGCCACCCCGACCGCTCGGAAGGCGATCTGGCCAAGCTGCGCGCCAGCGTCGTCAACACCCACGCGCTCGCAGACGTCGGTCGCCATCTGTCAGAGGGCGGACTCGGCGCGCACCTGTTGCTCGGCAAGGGCGAGGAGCACTCCGGGGGCGCGGACAAGTCGAGCATCCTGGCCGATGGGGTTGAATCCCTGCTGGGGGCAATCTACTTGGAACATGGCGTCGTCACCGCCCGTGAGGTGATCCTGCGGCTGTTCGGCCCACTGCTGGACACCGCTCCGACACTGGGTGCGGGACTGGACTGGAAGAGCAGCCTGCAGGAGCTGACCGCCGCGCGCGGCATGGGGGTGCCGTCGTATGTGGTGACCTCCACCGGCCCCGACCACGACAAGGAATTCACCGCGACGGTCGTCGTCACCGACGCCGAGTACGGCACGGGCGTCGGCAGGACGAAGAAAGAGGCCGAGCTGAAGGCGGCCGCCGCGGCGTGGACCGCGCTTACCTCCCCCGGTGTTGATGCCTGAGCTGCCAGAGGTCGAGGTCGTCCGGCAGGGGTTGGCGGCTCACGTGACCGGTCGAACCATCAGCGCCGTGCGGGTTCACCACCCGCGCGCGGTGCGTCGTCACGAAGCGGGACCCGCCGACCTGACCGCGCGGCTGCTTGGCACGCAGGTCTCCGGCACCGGTCGACGGGGCAAGTATCTGTGGTTGACGCTCGACGACGGCTCGGCCTTGGTGGTGCACCTCGGCATGAGCGGTCAGATGTTGCTAGGTGAGGTGCCGAACGAGAGCCATCTGCGCATCGCGGCACTGTTAGACGACGGGACCACACTGAGCTTCGTCGACCAGCGCACGTTCGGTGGTTGGATGCTCGCCGATGTGGTAACGGTCGACGGCACCGACGTGCCCGTGCCCGTCGCACATCTGGCGCGCGATCCGCTCGACCCGAAGTTCGACCGCGACAACGTCGTTACGGTGTTGCGGCGCAAGCACTCTGAGATCAAGCGCCAGCTGCTGGACCAGACCGTGGTTTCGGGCATCGGCAACATATACGCCGACGAAGCGCTGTGGCGGGTCAAGATCAACGGAGCCCGGCTCGCTTCGTCACTGACCCGCGCGAAGTTGGCCGAGCTGCTCGACGCCGCCGCCGACGTGATGACCGACGCGCTGGGCCAGGGCGGCACGTCGTTCGACTCGATGTACGTCAACGTCAACGGCGAGTCCGGCTACTTCGAACGGTCGCTGGACGCCTACGGCCGCGAGGGTGAGCCGTGCAGGCGCTGCGGCGCGGTGATGCGGCGGGAGAAGTTCATGAACCGGTCGTCGTTCTACTGCCCGAAATGCCAACCGCGCCAACGGATTCCGCGAGATACGCGTTAGCGAGGTCTCGACTTGCACTTCCCGCGCTAATGTACATCTCGTGACGGATTTGTGGGTTGAGCGCACCGGCGTGCGGCGTTACACCGGGCGCAGCTCGCGTGGCGCGCAGGTCCTCGTCGGCTCCGAGGACGTCGAAGGTGTCTTCACGCCGGGTGAGTTGATGAAGATCGCGCTGGCCGCCTGCAGCGGGATGAGCAGCGACGCGCCGTTGACCAGGCGCCTCGGCGACGAGTACGAGACCACCATCAGGGTGTCGGGTCCCGCCGATCGCGAGCAAGAGCGCTACCCGCTTCTCGAGGAGCACATGGAGCTCGATCTGTCCGGCCTGTCCGAGGACGAGGTCGCGCGGCTGCTGACCGTTGTCGAGCGCGCCATCGATCAGGTGTGCACGGTGGGTCGCACGCTCAAATCCGGTACCAATGTGACGTTTGAGGTCAGTGATGCAGGAGTTAGCTGACGTCCGGTTGACGGCTTGGGTGCACGGCTACGTCCAGGGGGTGGGATTCCGCTGGTGGACGCGCTCGCGGGCATTGGAATTGGGGCTGACCGGCTTCGCCTCCAACAGGTCCGACGGTCGCGTCCAGGTCGTCGCGCAGGGGAAGCGGGATGCCTGCCAACGGCTACTTGACCTGCTACAAAGCGGCACAACACCCGGTCACGTCGACAAAGTCATCGCCGATTGGTCAGAAGTCGGCGACGCGCTCTCGGGGTTCACCGAGCGTTAGCCTGCGCGACGGTAGTGTGGCACCCCGTGCACCTCAAGAGTCTGACGCTGAAGGGCTTCAAGTCCTTTGCTTCACCGACGACTCTGCGCTTCGAACCAGGCATCACGTGCGTGGTCGGACCCAACGGGTCGGGCAAGTCGAACGTGGTCGACGCGCTCACCTGGGTGATGGGCGAGCACAGTGCCAAGAGCCTGCGCGGCGGCAAGATGGATGACGTCATCTTCGCCGGCACGTCGTCGCGCGCCCCGCTCGGTCGCGCCGAGGTGACCGTCACGATCGACAACTCCGACAACGCGCTTCCGATCGAGTACTCCGAAGTGTCGATCACCCGCCGCATGTTCCGCGACGGTGGCAGCGAGTACGAAATCAACGGCACCAGTTGCCGTTTGATGGATGTGCAGGAGTTGCTCTCCGACTCCGGCATCGGCCGCGAGATGCACGTCATCGTGGGCCAGGGCAAGCTCAACGAGATCCTCGAGTCGCGGCCGGAGGACCGGCGGGCGTTCATCGAGGAAGCCGCCGGCGTGCTCAAGCACCGCAAGCGCAAGGAAAAGGCGGTTCGCAAGCTCGATGCGATGTCGGCCAACCTGGCCAGGCTGACCGACTTGACCACCGAGTTGCGCCGCCAGCTCAAGCCGTTGGGCCGCCAAGCCGAGATGGCCCGTCGCGCCCAGACCATCCAGGCGGATCTGCGTGACGCCAGGCTCCGGCTGGCCGCCGACGATCTGGTCACCCGCAAGGCCGAGTTCGACAACACCGACCACGCCGAGACCACGCTGCGCCGCGAACACGACGAAGCCGCCACTCGGCTCGACGCGAAGACCGTTGAACTGAATTCGCACGAAGCGGCGGTCACCACCCTCAGCGAGCGCGCCGAGGCCGCCCAGCAGACCTGGTTCCGGCTGTCGGCGCTGGCCGAACGAATCAGCGCGACCGTGCGTATCGCAAGCGAACGCGCCCAGCACCTCGACGCCGAGCCGGAGGCGTCCAGCGGTCCCGACCCCGATGCCCTTGAGGCCCAGGCCGAGGAGGTCGCTACCCAAGAGCGGCAGCTGCTCGACGAGTTGGCCCAATCCCGCACTCGGCTGGAGGCGGCCCGCACCGCACTCACCGAGCGCGAAGGCGTCGCCGCCGAAGCCGAACGCGCGCATATGGCCGCCGCCCGCGCCGAGGCCGACCGCCGCGAGGGTGTTGCGCGCCTGGCCGGCCAGGTCGACACCATGCGTACCCGCGTCGAGTCGATCGACGAGACCGTGGCGCGCCTGTCGGTCGGCATCGAGGAGGCGGCGGCCAAGGCGCAGCAGATGCAGGCCGAGTTCGAAATCGTCCAGAGCCGCGTCAGTGAGCTCGACGCCGGCGAGGTCGGCCTCGACGAGCATCACGACCGAACGGTGGCCGCGCTGCGGCTGGCCGACGAGCGCGTCACCGAGCTGCAGGCGGCTGAGCGCGGCGCAGAGCGTCAAGTGGCGTCGCTGCGCGCACGCATCGAAGCGTTATCGGTCGGTCTGGATCGCAAAGACGGGGCTGCGTGGTTGCAGAGAAACCACAGCAGCGCAGGTCTTTTCGGCTCGATCGCGAATCTCCTGAAGGTGCGTGCCGGTTACGAGGTGGCGGTGGCCACGGTGCTCGGCGCCGCTGCGGACGCCGTCGCCGCGGAGAACTTCGGTGCCGCGCGCTCGGCCGTTGCGGCGCTAAAACAGTCCGACGGCGGCCGCGCGGCGATCGTGCTTGGCGACTGGGCGCACCACGCGGCACCAACCGGCGGACAGCTGCCCTATGGCGCGGCTTGGGCGCTGGACCTGGTCGAGGCACCGTCGCGGCTGCAGGGTGCGATCAACGCGATGCTGTCCGATGTCGCGGTCGTGCAAGACCTGAGCGCCGCGCTGGATCTTGTCGCGGCGCGTCCCCAGCTGCGGGCGGTCACGGCTGACGGTGATCTCGTCGGGGCGGGCTGGGTCAGCGGCGGTTCTGATCGCAAGCCGAGCACGCTGGAGATCACCTCGGAGGTCGAGAAGGCCCGCGCCGAGTTGATCGACGCCGAGAAGCAGACCGGCGAGCTGTCGGCCGCGTTGTCGGGCGCACTTGCCGAGCAGAGCTCCCGCCAGGACGCGGCCGAGCAGGCCCTTGCCGCGCTCAACGAGTCCGACGCCGCGATCTCGGCGATCTATGAGCAACTCGGCCGGCTTGGGCAGGAGGCCCGCGCCGCCGACGACGAGTGGCAGCGGCTCAACCAGCAGCGCAACGAGCTGGAGACGGGCCGCACCAACACCGTCGAAGAACTCGTCGCACTCGAGCAGCGGCTGCACAACGCCCAGCAGGAGCCGACGTTCGAAGCAGAACCCGTCGACCGCCAGGCGTCGATGGCCGCGGCCGAACAGGCCCGTGCCGCTGAGGTGGAGGCGCGGCTGACTGTGCGCACCGCCGAAGAACGCGCGAATGCCGTTCGCGGACGCGCGGATTCGCTGCGCCGGGCGGCGGCGGCCGAACGTGAGGCCAGGCTTCGTGCGCAGCGGGCTCGCGAGGCACGCGAACATGCCGCCGCGGTCGCAGCCGCGGTGGCCGAGTCGGGACGCCTCGTCGCGCAGCGGTTGGGCGCGGCGGTCGCCGTCGCATCCCGTGCACGCGACGGTGTCGCCGCCGAACGCCAGCACCGGGCAGCCGCGCTGACGAAGGCGCGTGCAGAGGTCAACGAACTGTCCGCCAAGATCGCGTCGCTCACAGATGCGCTGCACCGCGACGAAGTCGCGAAAGCCCAAGCGGCGCTGCGTATTGAGCAGCTCGAACAGCACGCGCTCGAGCAGTTCGGCATGGCTGCCGCCGACCTCATCGCCGAATACGGGCCCGGCGTCGCGCTGCCGCCGTCGGAGCTGGAGATGGCCGAGTACGAACAGGCGCGCGAGCGGGGCGAGCAGGTCACAGCGCCCGCGCCGATGCCGTTCGATCGGTCCACCCAGGAGCGCCGCGCCAAGAAGGCCGAGCGCGAACTTAGCGAACTGGGCCGCGTCAATCCGCTTGCGCTGGAAGAGTTTGCGGCCCTTGAGGAGCGCTACAACTTCCTGTCCACCCAGCTCGAGGACGTCAAGGGGGCCCGCAAGGACCTGCTCGACGTCATTGCCGACGTCGACGAGCGCATCCTGCAGGTGTTCGCCGAGGCCTACGCCGACGTGGAACGTGAATTCCGCGATGTATTCGCGGCGTTGTTCCCCGGTGGTGAGGGCAGGCTGCTGCTCACCGATCCCGACGACATGCTGAGCACCGGCATCGAGGTGGAGGCCCGTCCGCCCGGCAAGAAGATCAAGCGGCTGTCGCTGCTGTCCGGTGGTGAGAAGTCACTGACCGCCGTGGCCATGCTGGTGGCGATCTTCCGAGCGCGGCCGTCGCCGTTCTACGTGATGGACGAGGTGGAGGCCGCGCTCGACGATGTGAACCTGCGCCGGCTGCTTGGACTATTCGAGCAGCTGCGCAGCCAGTCGCAGCTCCTCGTCATCACGCACCAGAAGCCGACGATGGAGATCGCCGACGCGCTCTACGGCGTCACGATGCGCGACGACGGCATCACCGCGGTGATCAGCCAGCGCATGCGCGGCCAGGAGTTGGTCGGCGCCGCCAACTAGCGATTTCGGCGTGAAGCTGCACTGATCGCTACTAATCACGCCGTAATCGCGGTTACGCCGCGCCGACGTAGCGCGGCCAAATTCGCGGCGCCGCAACCGTGTAGGCATACCAACAGCTCGTCGATGAACCGCTGCAGCCAATCGACGACGGCGTCAGGTGATTCGATCGCCGGCGCGAGCAGCGGCCGCGCCACTGCCACCGCGTCGGCGCCCATCGCCAACGCCTTGGCGGCGTCCATACCTGTCCGGATGCCGCCCGACGCGACGATTGACACATCCGGCAGTGTGTGCCGCACCTCCAGCACTGCCTCCGCGGTCGGGATGCCCCATTCGGCCAGCGCCGGGTAGCGGATCTCGCCATACCGCACGTACTGCTCGACGCGCGCCCACGACGTGCCACCGGCTCCCGCGACGTCGACGGCGGCGATCGGGCAGTCCACCAACTCCGCGGCGGCCACCGCGCCGATGCCGTGTCCGACCTCTTTCAATATCACCGGGTAATCGATCGACCCCGCGATGTCGCGCAACCGCGAGAACGAACCGGAGAAGTCGGTGTCGCCCTCGTGCTGCATCGCCTCTTGCAGCGGATTGGTGTGCACCGCAAGGGCATTGGCCCCGACATGGTCGAGCGCCTTTACCAGATCGGGCACCATGAGCTCGTCGAGTTGAGCCAGCCCGATATTGCCGATGAGCAGCACGTCGGGCGCCACGTCGCGGACGCTGAACGAGGTCGACGCCGAGTCGTTGTCGAGCATGATGCGCTGTGATCCGAGCATCATGCCGATGCCGAGCTGCTGGGCGGCGACGGCCAGATTTCGGTTGATGGTTCCCGATAACTCGGCGCCGCCGGTCATCGAGCCGATCAGCACGGGCGCGCGCAATCGCGCGCCAAGGAAATCGGTGGCCAGATCGACGTTGCCCAGATCGGTTTGCGTGAGCGCGTTGTACGGCAACCGGTAGCGCTCCAGCCCCGTGGTGACCGTCTGATAGTCGACCGCCTCGGACAGGCATACGTCGATGTGGCGCCGCTTACGGGTCTCCATGCCGCCGGGGTCGAGCGTCACCGGCTATCCACCCTGAGACAATGGCGTGGTGTCAGGAACTGTCGGGGTAGGGCTATGGATCGCAATCGCGGTCATTGCCGTTCTGGTTGTAGCTGCGCTGGTTGTCGGGCTGGTGCGGTACCGGCGCCGACGGATCAGCCTGTCATCTCCTGACAATGCCACTCCCGTCGACCGATCCGGTGGATACACGGCGTCCTCGGGGATCACTTTCACCAAATCGGCACCGACTGAGCCGGTCGAGCGCATCGATACCAGCGGGCTGCCCACCGTCGGCGATGATGCCACCATTCCGCGCGACGCGCCGAAGCGGTCGATCGCAGACATCCAGCTGCCCGAACCGCCGTCGCTGGCGGAGGCCGAGCCCACCCCGGATTTTGAGGAAGCCCCGGCTGCCCCTGATGTCGGCGCCATAGCTCCGACCGAAGGCAGGCTGGAGCGGCTCCGCGGACGGCTGGCGAAATCGCAGAACACCCTCGGCCGCAGCATGCTGGGGCTGCTCGGCGGCGGCGACCTCGATGAGGATTCCTGGGAAGCTGTCGAGGACACCCTGCTGATCGCCGACCTCGGCCCCGTCGTCACCGAATCGGTGGTCACCTCGCTGCGGTCCCGGATGGCCAGCAGCAATGTGCGGACCGAGACCGACGCCCGCGCGGTGCTGCG
Source organism: uncultured Actinomycetota bacterium (assembly GCA_963835075.1). Taxonomy (GTDB): domain Bacteria; phylum Actinomycetota; class Actinomycetes; order Mycobacteriales; family Mycobacteriaceae; genus Mycobacterium. The sequence continues at coordinate 77,288 of CAWIEE010000022.1, forward strand.
CGAAGTTCTCGATCTCCGAGCTACACCCGGAGCTGGACCGCTCGATCAAGGCCCTACCGCACGACAACAAGCCGTCTGTGCTGCTGGTCGTCGGCGTCAACGGCACGGGTAAGACGACGACGGTCGGCAAGCTGGCCCGCGTCTTGGTCGCCGACGGCCGCCGCGTGGTGCTTGGCGCTGCCGACACCTTCCGTGCCGCGGCAGCGCACCAGCTGCAGACCTGGGCCTCCCGGGTGGGCGCGGAAGTGGTCTCCGGCGCGGAAGGCGCCGATCCGGCATCGGTGGCCTTCGATGCCGTGGACAAAGGAATCGAGACCGGCGCTGACGTCGTCGTCATCGACACGGCGGGCCGCCTGCACACCAAGACCGGTCTGATGGACGAACTCGGCAAGGTCAAAAGGGTGGTGAGCCGCCGCGCCGAGGTCGACGAGGTGCTTCTGGTGCTCGACGCCACGATCGGGCAGAACGGCCTGCCTCAGGCGCGGGTGTTTGCTGAAGTCGTCGACATCACCGGCGTCGTGTTGACCAAACTCGACGGCACGGCAAAGGGTGGCATCGTATTCCGCGTGCAGCAGGAGTTGGGTGTTCCGGTCAAGCTCGTGGGTCTTGGGGAAGGACCGGACGATCTCGCGCCTTTCGAGCCAGCTGCGTTCGTCGATGCGCTGCTCGGGTAACAAGCGATTCCCAGGAAACACGTGATGTAACACCGCCGCAACGTCGGTAGTGCATCCGTTCACACGAGCGAAACACCGCAGCGTCTTATATGAAACAACCACTCAGCATTGTCTTGGACCAGGTTACGGTCGCGCCCCGTGCGGCCGGACCATGGCCAAAGGAGGAAATGGCGAGTGGATGGCTTTCCGATAATGGGTATCCCCGACACCGGGGATACGGCATGGATGCTGGCAAGCTCCGCGCTGGTGTTGCTGATGACGCCAGGACTGGCGTTCTTCTACGGCGGCATGGTTCGCGCCAAGAGCGTGCTCAACATGCTGATGATGAGCATCAGCGCCATGGGTGTCGTGACGGTATTGTGGGTGCTGTACGGCTACTCGCTCTCCTTCGGCAACGACAAGTTCGACTTCATCGGCGACCCGACGCAGTACTGGGGGCTCAAGGGTCTGATCGCCGGTAACGCGAAAGCCGCAGTTGCAGCGGATCCGAGCACAGGGACTGCCGCGGTCGATGCGGTGCATATCCCGCTGGCAGGCACGATCCCGCAGTTGGTATTCGTGATGTTCCAGTTGATGTTCGCGATCATCACCGTCGCCCTGGTATCGGGTGCTGTCGCCGACCGGCTGAAGTTCGGCGCCTGGCTGACCTTCGCGGGCCTGTGGGCGACGTTCGTCTACTTCCCGGTGGCACACTGGGTGTTCGCCTTCGACGGCTTCACCGGCGAGCACGGCGGCTGGATTGCCAACAAGCTCAAGGCAATCGACTTCGCGGGCGGTACCGCGGTGCACATCAACTCGGGTGCCGCCGGCCTAGCGTTGGCCCTCGTTCTCGGTAAGCGCAAGGGCTGGCCGGGGTCCCCGATGCGGCCGCACAACCTGCCGTTCGTGATGCTCGGTGCCGGACTGCTGTGGTTCGGCTGGTACGGGTTCAACGCCGGTTCGGCGCTCAGTTCCGGTGGTGTCGCGGCGTCGACGTTCGTGACCACCACCGTTGCCACCGGTACCGCGATGCTCGCCTGGCTGCTCGTTGAGAAGATCCGCGACGGGCACGCCACCTCACTGGGCGCGGCGTCGGGCATCGTGGCAGGCCTCGTCGCGATCACACCGTCCTGTTCGTCGGTCAACGTCCTCGGCGCGCTGGTAGTCGGTTTCCTTGGCGGTGCGATTTGCGCGCTGGCCGTGGGGCTGAAGTTCAAGTTCGGCTACGACGACGCCCTCGACGTAGTCGGTGTGCACATGGTCGGTGGTCTCACGGGCACGTTGCTGATCGGTTTCCTGGCGGCCCCCGAGGCGCCCGCCGCCGTGAAGGGATTGTTCTACGGCGGTGGATTCGATCAACTGTGGCGCCAGGCAGTCGGCGCGTTCGCGGTTCTCACGTACTCGTTCATCGTTACGACTATCTTGGCGTTGATCCTGAAGTACACCATTGGCCTGCGACTTGGTGAAGAGGATGAGGCCGGCGGCATTGACGAGGCCGAACACGCCGAGACTGGATACGATTTCGTGCCAGTTGGGGGTACATCGGTGCTCGCCCGTCACGGCGCGGAGGAATGAGGAATATGAAACTGATTACTGCGATCGTCAAGCCGTTCACGCTCGAAGACGTCAAGACCGGCCTCGAACAGGCGGGCATTCTCGGAATGACCGTCAGCGAGGTCCAGGGATATGGTCGCCAGAAGGGTCACACTGAGGTGTACCGAGGCGCTGAGTACTCCGTCGACTTCGTGCCGAAGGTGCGGGTGGAGGTCGTGGTCGATGATGGCGCCGTCGACAAGGTGGTGGACGTCATCGTCCAGGCCGCGCGTACCGGAAAGATCGGTGACGGCAAGGTGTGGGTCAGCCCGGTCGAGACCGTGGTCCGGGTCCGCACCGGCGAACGGGGGTCCGACGCCCTTTGAGCCACATCTGAAATGAGACCTCGTCTCCCGGCCGTGCACCGTGAGCGTTTGTAGGTAAGGCCGGGGAGGACTCGAAATGACAGAGCAGAAACCAGATCCCGCCGCCGGCGCCTCTCGATGGGAGGCCCCGGCGGCGGGCTCGTTACGGCCGGCGACCGATCTCGCCACCGCAGCCGAAAACCTGCTCGGGAACGAGTCACGTCACCTGGATTCGGCAGGGCTTCGTGACGCGCTGCTGGATTTGCACGATTTCTGGCTCACGACAAAGGCCACGGAGATCGGGATCACCGCCACCAGTGGCTTCGCGATCGTCGCCACCGGTGGGCTGGGGCGTGGCGAGCTGCTGCCGTACTCGGACCTGGATTTGATGCTGTTGCACGACAACATGCCTCGCGACATCGTCGGTCAGGTGGCGGAGTTGCTTTGGTACCCGTTGTGGGACGCCAACATTCGCATCGACCACAGCGTGCGCACCGTGCCCGAGGCGCTGAAGGTCGCAGGCGAGGACATCTCCGCGGGTTTGGCCATGCTCGAGGTGCGGCACATCGCGGGCGACTCCGACCTGTCGTCGCTGCTGATCGGAGGGGCCCGTCGGCAGTGGCGCACCGGAATTGTTTCGCGTTTCGACGAACTCGTCGCGCACACCGAGGCACGGTGGTTACGCAGCGGTCAGATCGCCCACCGCGCCGAGCCCGACCTGAAGTGCGGTCGCGGCGGCCTGCGCGACGTTCAACTGCTCAACGCGTTGGCTATCGCGCAGCTCGCCGACGTCTATCCGAGCCGCTCGCTGGCCTCGCCGACCGGCACGCTTGGCGAGGCGCATCTTGCGCTGCTCAACGTGCGCACCGAACTGCACCGGGTGTCGGGTCGCGGTCGGGAACTTCTGCTCGCCCAGCACGCCGACGAGATCGGCGCCGCGCTGCACATCGGTGACCGATTCGACTTGGCGCGCACACTTTCCGACGCCGCCCGCACGGTCAGCTACTACGTCGACGCCGGGGTGCGCACCGCGGCCAACGCGCTGCCGCGCCGCGGGTTGGCCGCGTTCAAGCGCCCGGTGCGCCGTCCCCTCGACGAGGGTGTCATCGAGTTCGCAGGCGAGGTGATCCTGGCCCGTGACGCTCGCCCGGACCGCGACCCCGGCCTGATCCTGCGGGTCGCCGCGGCCTCGGCTACCACCGGGTTGCCGATGGCCGCGTCAACCCTTGCCCGCCTCACCGAGACCGCGCCGGAGCTGCGCACGCCGTGGCCGCGTCAAGCGCTCAAGGACCTGCTGGTGATGCTGGCCGCCGGCCAGCCTGCGGTGGCGACCATCGAGGCACTCGACCGCACCGGGTTGTGGGGACGGCTGTTCCCTGAGTGGGGTGCGGTGCGTGACCTACCTCCGCGCGACGTGGTGCACATCTGGACGGTCGACCGGCATCTTGTCGAAACCGTCTCGCGGGCAAGTGCATTCACCACCCGGGTATCCCGGCCCGACTTGTTGGTGCTCGGTGCGCTTTGCCACGACATCGGCAAGGGCCGCGGAGGGGACCACAGCGTCATCGGTGCGGAGTTGGCCACCCAGATCGGCACCAGGCTTGGTTTGTGGCCGTCGGACGTCGAACTGCTGTCGAAGGTGGTCCGCCATCACCTGCTGCTGCCGCACACCGCGACGCGGCGCGATCTGCAGGACCCGAAGACCATCGCTACGGTGGTCGACGCGCTCGACGGCGACGCAGTGCTACTGGAGCTGCTGCAGGTGTTGGCCGAAGCGGATTCGCTTGCGACGGGTCCAGGCGTGTGGGGCGACTGGAAGGCGTCGCTGATCGGTGACCTGGTTCGGCGATGCCGGTTGGTGATGGCGGGCGAGCCGCTTCCGACACCCGATCCGATTGACCCGCGCTATCTTTCGTTGGCCTCCGACGTCGGCGTGCACGTCGAGATGACCCCTGGCGACGGCCAGCACATCTACAACGTGACGATGATCGCGCCCGACCGTCGCGGCCTGCTGTCCAAGGCCGCCGGTGTGCTTGCGCTCAATTCGCTGCGCGTGCACTCGGCGTCGGTGAACGGTCATGAGGGTTCGGCCATCAACACCTTCGTGGTGTCACCGCATTTCGGTTCACCACCTGCCGCCGAGCTGCTTCGACAGCAGTTCATCCTCGCGCTCGACGGCGACCTCGATGTGCTGGCCTCGCTGGACAAGCGCGACCACGATGCGGCGCAGCACGGTACCGCCCGCGCGGGGGAGATACCGGATGCGGTGCCGATCAATCACGCCACGGCACCGCCGCTGATCCTGTGGTCCGAGGGGCCCGAGCCGGGCGAACTCGTCGTGCAGATCCGCTCGACCGATCGCGCCGGTCTGCTGGCGAGGCTGACGGCGGTGTTCGAACGCGACGGCCTGGACATCGCGTGGGCGAAGGTCACCACGCTGGGATCGTCGGTCGTCGACGTGTTCGGCATCACCGCCGTCGGAGACGGCGATTCGGGCGGGGCGCCTGCGCTTGGGTCGGTGCGCGACGAGTTGGAGCATGACCTCTACGCCGTGCTGCCTGCGCCCGCGCCCGCAAAGCCGGTTTCTGAAGCCAGCTAGGAGGTGGCGGGCGAGTGAGCCATCGCAGGCGCCCGAAGGGCGCCGAGGAGCGCAGCGAGCCCAGAACCGACCATTGGCTAGGCTGAACGGCGTGTTTGAATCGCTGTCCGACCGGTTGACCGGTGCCCTGGCGGGGCTGCGCGGCAAGGGCCGACTGACCGATGCCGACGTAGACGCGACCGCTCGCGAGATCCGGCTCGCCCTGCTGGAAGCCGACGTCTCGCTGCCCGTGGTGCGTGACTTCGTCGCCCGCATCAAAGACCGCGCCAAGGGCGCCGAGGTCTCCGGTGCGCTCAACCCGGCCCAGCAGGTCGTCAAGATCGTCAACGAGGAACTGATCGGCATTCTCGGCGGCGAGACCCGTCAACTGGCCTTCGCCAAGGTCCCGCCGACGGTGATCATGCTGGCCGGTCTGCAGGGTTCCGGTAAGACCACCCTGGCAGGCAAGCTTGCGAAATGGCTGCACGGACAGGGCCATACACCGCTGCTCGTGGCGTGTGACCTGCAGCGCCCCGGTGCGGTGAACCAGCTGCAGATCGTCGGCGAGCGCGCCGGTGTGCAGGTCTTCGCACCGCATCCCGGCGTCTCGACGCAAGGCTCGGAACAGGCCGGGCACGGCGATCCGGTGGCCGTCGCGGCGGCCGGCCTCGCCGAGGCCAAGGCCAAGCATTACGACGTCGTCATCGTCGACACCGCCGGCCGACTCGGCATCGACGACGAACTGATGGGCCAGGCCGCGGCCATCCGCGCCGCCGTCGACCCCGACGAAGTGATCTTCGTCCTCGACGCGATGATCGGCCAGGACGCCGTCAACACGGCCGAGGCGTTCCGCGAGGGCGTCGGCTTCACCGGTGTCGTCCTGACCAAGCTGGACGGCGATGCTCGCGGTGGCGCTGCGCTGTCCGTGCGCGAGGTCACAGGCGTCCCGATCCTGTTCGCGTCGAGTGGTGAGAAGCTCGAAGACTTCGACGTCTTCCACCCCGACCGGATGGCCAGCCGCATCCTGGGCATGGGCGACGTCCTGTCCCTGATCGAGCAGGCCGAGCAGGTCTTCGACGCCGAGCAGGCCGAAGCCGCCGCCGCCAAGATCGGTTCGGGTGAGCTCACGCTGGAGGACTTCCTCGAGCAGATGCTGGCGATCCGCAAGATGGGCCCGATCGGCAATCTGCTCGGCATGCTGCCCGGCGCGGGCCAGATGAAGGATGCGCTGGCCGCGGTCGACGACAGCCAACTCGACCGCGTTCAGGCGATCATCCGGGGCATGACGCCTGCCGAGCGGGCCGACCCGAAGATCATCAACGCGTCACGTCGACTGCGGATCGCCAACGGCTCTGGCGTCGCGGTCTCTGAGGTCAATCAGCTCGTCGACCGGTTCTTCGAGGCCCGAAAGATGATGTCGCAGATGGCCGGTCAGATGGGAATGCCGTTCGGCCGCAAGGGTTCTGCCCGCAAGGCGGCCAAGAACAAGAAGAAGGGGCAAAAGGGCCGTAAAAAGGTGGGCGGCCCGACGCCGCCGAAGGTGCGTAACCCGCTGGCAGGGAACATGCCTGCCGGCTTCCCCGATCTGACGAACATGCCGAAGGGTCTGGACGAGTTGCCGCCCGGCCTTGCCGACATCGACCTGTCGAAGTTGAAGTTCCCCGGACAGAAGTGAAATAGGGTGCGGCACCCGACTCTTCATGTCCGCGGCCTTGGGCTCCCCGATGGCCAGCCGGTGGAGTGGTGGATCGTCGACGGCGCGCTGAGCGCCGAACCGGTGGCGAATGCGGAAACCGTCTTCGGTGCTGATGAGCACGGCGGCTGGATCGTACCCGGCCTCGTCGACGCGCACTGTCACGTCGGGCTGGGCGTCCACGGCGCCATCGAACTCGACGAGGCGATCGAACAGGCCAAGACCGAGCGCGACGCGGGCGCGTTGCTGCTGCGCGACGCGGGTTCACCGACCGACACACGCACCCTCGACGACCATGACGACCTGCCCCGCATCATCCGTCACGGCCGGCATCTGGCCAGGCCAAGGCGGTACCAGCGTGGGTTCGCCATCGAGCTGGAGGAGGAGTCGCAGCTGCCGGCCGCAGTCGCCGAGCAGGCCCGTTGGGGTGACGGTTGGGTCAAGCTGGTCGGCGACTGGATCGACCGCGATAGCGGCGACCTTGCGCCGCTGTGGTCCGACGAGATCCTCAAGCAGGCGATCGACGCCGCCCACGACAACGGGGCGAGAGTCACCGCGCACGTGTTCAGCGAGGACGCACTCCCCGGGCTGATCAACGCGGGCATCGACTGCATCGAACACGGCACCGGACTGACCGAGGAAACGATCGAGTTGATGGTCGAACACGGCACCGCGCTTGTGCCCACGCTGATCAACGTCGAGAACTTTCCTGGCATCGCCGATGCGGGGGAGAAGTATCCGACCTACGCGCGGCACATGAGAGACCTCTACGCCACGTGCTATCCGCGGATCGGCGCCGCGCGTGAGGCCGGCATACCGATCTACGCGGGAACCGACGCGGGCAGCACCGTCGCGCACGGTCGGATCGCCGACGAGATCGAGGCGCTCAAGGGCATCGGCATGAGTCCCACCCAGGCGCTCGGCGCGGCCAGCTGGGCCGCACGGGATTGGTTGGGCCGGCCCGGCCTTGAGCACGGGGCCAGTGCCGACTTGGTCTGCTACGCCGAGGATCCGCGGTCGGGCGCCGATGCGCTCAGCAACCCGGATGTGGTGATCCTGCGCGGCCGAGTTTTTTAGCCGTACTGGCTGAAGCCCCAGTCGAACAGGCCGATGGCCGGACCGAATTGGTCAGTATCCCCGTACATTTCGACGACCACAAGCCGGTGTCCGCCACGCTGTGCGGCGGCGACGAAGGTCTTCTGAGCGAGGTCGGTGTAGCCTGTCTTGCCGACGAGGGTCCCGGGATAGCGCTTCAGCAACTCGTTCTGGGAGTCGATCTCATGCGGCCCGGTATCGGTGGGGAACAGCGATGACGACTGGCGCACGATCGCCGCGAAAGCCGGATACCGCAGCGCCTCACGGTAAATCACCGCCAAATCGTGTGGCGAGGTGACGGACTCCATCCCCGGGCCGTCCAGCCCTGACGGCGAAGACGCGTGGGTGTTGCGGGCGCCGATCGCGGCGGCCTTGGCGTTCATCTTCGCGACGGCGGCCGGGTAACCGCCCAGGCCGTCGGCCAATGTGTTGGCGGCATCGTTGCCCGAAACCAGCAGCAAGCCGTCGAGTAACTGGCGCACCGTGTATGACCGGCCCGCTTTCACCCCGACGCACGAGCATTCCACATCGGCATCAGCCGAATTGGCACGGACCACCGCGTTGAGCGGCAGCTCGTCGAGGACGACCATCGCGAGCAACGGTTTGATGGTGCTTGCCGGAGCATGCGACTCATAAGGGTTGTTGGAGGCCAGGATTCGGCCGCTGTCCAGGTCGGCCAAAAGCCACGCCCGCGCGGGCACGTCGGGCACGTTGGTGGCGCCGGTAGGCTGAGCCAGTGGTTGACCGACGGCTTGGGGAGCGACCGCGGTGGCCGCAATTAGCGCAATAGCCAACGCGGCCAGCAATTTTCGCACGAACGCCGACAGTATCTGTCCCGTTTGCCGACGAGGTCTCGGATGCGTTGCGATTCAGCAACTTAAAGTGAGCCGACGCTGACCTTCGGGTCCTGAGCAAAGCCCCAGTCCAACAGCGCTGCGGCCTGATCCCAGTACGTCGGGCCGCCCTCTTTGATCAGCCCGTACATCATCGCGATCACCAGCCGGCGTCCACCGCGATCAGCCGCGGCCACCAACGTCTTCTTGGCCGCGTCGGTGAAACCGGTCTTGCCACCGATCGCGCCGGGATAGCGGTGCAGCAGTTCGTCCTCGTTGACTAGGGGCTTCTCGCCAGCGCCGGACGGGAACATGGCCACCGGCTGCGACGTGATCTGGGCGAATGTCGGGTTGGCCATCGCCGCGCGGAAGATGATCGCCAGGTCTCGCGGCGTGGTTAACCCGGAGCCACCCGGTCCGTCGAGCCCCGACGGCGTCGACGCGTGCGTGTTCACCGCGCCGATCGACGCGGCTTTGGCGTTCATCTTCGCCACCGCGGTGTCGTAGCCGCCGATCATGTCGGCGAGCGCATTGGCAGCGTCGTTACCCGAAACCAGGAGCAGGGCGTCAAGCAGTTGGCGGGCGGTGTACGTACCGCCCGGTTTGACCCCCGCGCAATTGCACTCGACCTGCGTGTCCGCCGCAGTACCGACGACGGTCGCAGCCAGGTCGGGCAACTCGTCCAACGCGGTGAGCGCCAGCAGCGTCTTGATCGTGCTCGCAGGTGGATGGGCGACGTCCATCTCGCGACCGGCCAGCACCTGGCCGGTGTCCATGTCCGCGATGATCCAGGCCGGAGCGGGACCATCGGGGATCGGCATGCTGCCGACCGGCTGGACGTCGGCATCGGCCGCAGCGAGCGGCGTGACTGACGAAAGGACCAGACTCAGGCAAGCGACGATGACCGCGACGAATCTCCCCATGGAATGCACACCCTAACCCTCGCGCCTGAGCGCACTTTGGTGCGGTGTTGAATCAACACCCATGGTGAGCCTGGAGGAGATGTCGGACCGGTTCGAGATTCAGCAGCTGCTGATCGACTACTCGACGGCCCTCGACCGCCGACGGTTCGATGACCTCGATCTCGTGTTCACCTCGGACGCCTATATCGACTATCGGGCGATGGGCGGGATTGACGGTCACTTCCCCGAGGTGAAGGCCTGGCTGGCGCAGACGCTGCCGAAAATCTTTCAAGCGCACGCCCACATGCTCGGCAACTTCGACGTGCGCATCGAGGGCGACACCGCGTCGTCGCGAACCTTCTGCTTCAACCCGATGGTGTTCGCCGGGGATAAGAATCAGGTCATGTTTTGCGGACTCTGGTACGTCGACGAGTTCGTCCGCACGCCAGCGGGGTGGCGGGTGAGCAGGCGCGTCGAGGAGAAGTGCTTCGACAAGCTGCTCTAGCGCGGACAGTCACGCCTGCCGACGAAGAGGTGTCGTGGAATCGGCTTGTCGTCGATTCGGCGCTGCTCGACCTGCAAGCCCGAATTCTGCAGTGCCACAGCGATTTCGCCGACAGGCCGGATCGTGAAACCGTGCTTGGTGAACGGCAGCTGTGCCATCACGTCCGGATCTCCGATGCCGATCACCGCGCGGCCACCCGGCCGCAGCACGCGCGCGAGCTCGGCGCAGGCCGCGTCGAGCTCGGAGATGAAATACACGGTGTTGACGGTGATCAGCGCGTCGACGGCACCGTCGTCAAGCGGAAGCTCGGTCAATGAGCCGCGGGCTAGCTGCAGCCGCCCGGATCGGACGTCGCGGCCGAACGTCGACTTGGCCCTGCGCAACATGTCGTCGGCGATCTCCACGCCGTGCACGACGCCGTCTCCGATGCCGTCCAAGAGAAGTTGCAGCCCGGCGCCACCGCCGAAGCCGATGTCTGCGGCGACGCCGCCGTCGGTGATCTCCGCCGCGTCGACGGCGGCGGAGATGGCCTTCTCGTTTCCGCGGTTCAATGCCCGCGCGACGAACGGACTCAAGATGCCGTGGGGGCGGCCGAGCTGTCCGGCCACCGTTGACAACAGCCGGTCGCGCAACGATGTCATCGCTCAATCATGACGGGCTCAGCGCATCGCGCGGCGCGCAGCCTTCCCGATTGCGTCGCGTAGCCGGGGCGAGACGTACACCGAGACGAACATGTTGAAGATGTCCTCGCGCAGCCGGGTCAGCGTCGAGCCGGTGATGCGCCACTGCCCGTCGATCTTCTCGTAGGTTTCGTGGTAGTGGCCGTAGCCGTGCAGATTAACCCCCGGCGCCAACCGGACCACGTCTTCGAGCGCCCAGATGCCCGTCGCCGTCGTCGCCGACGTCAGCTCGATCTCGGGCGCGTGCACCTGGTGGGCGGTGGCCCGCTGGCCGACGCCTTTGCGAGTGAAGGCGACGAAGTCGTCGGCGCCCCGGATCACCTTGCCGCCCGCCTGCGACGTATCGCTGAGGAAGTCGTCGGCGAATATCCCGCGCCACGCTCCCCAATCCTTTGTGTCCAGGTAGCGGCAGTACCGGGCCTTCAACTGCTTGATCGCCTCGATCGCCAGCAGGGCGGCCGCGTCATCCATCCCGCGAGCGTGACACTTGCGCCGGAAGTTGTAAAGATCCCCGGGCGAGCCCACGGTAGCGATTTCCGCCGATACCACCTGTTCTGGCACAATGGGCGGCTGTCTGCCCCGCAACTACGGCTGCGCGGCGGTCACACACGTAAGGCAAAACCGGATCCGGGCAATCCGCCTGAGATCGCTGAATTGCAGCGTGGCAACCACAGGAGAAGTCGCTTAACCATGGCTGTCAAGATCAAGCTCACTCGGCTTGGCAAGATCCGCAATCCCCAGTACCGCATCTCTGTCGCTGATGCGCGCACCCGCCGCGACGGCCGCGCGATCGAGGTCATCGGCCGGTATCACCCAAAGGAAGATCCAAGCCTCATCGAGATCGATTCGGAGCGGGCCCAGTACTGGCTCGGCGTCGGCGCCCAGCCGACCGAACCCGTCCTACAGCTGCTGAAGATCACCGGCGACTGGCAGAAGTTCAAGGGCCTGCCCGGCGCTGAGGGCACCCTGAAGGTCAAGGAGCCCAAGCCCAGCAAGCTGGATCTGTTCAACGCCGCGCTGGCCGAGGCCGACGGCGCACCGTCTGGCGAGGCCACCACGCCCAAGAAGAAGAGGGCACCCGCCAAGAAGGCTGCCGAGACGGCCGCGGTTGCTGAGGCGCCCGCCGAGACGGCCGAGGTTGCTCAGGCGCCCGCCGAGACCGCTGAGGCCCCGGCTGAGGCCCCTGAGGCCGCCGAGTCGGCCGAGTCTTCCGAGAGCTGAGCGCGACCATGAGCTCTGTCGTCGTCGACGCCGTTGAGCACCTGGTCCGCGGGATCGTGGACAACCCCGACGATGTCCGTGTTGACATGGTGACCAGCCGCCGCGGACGCACTGTCGAGGTGCACGTGCACCCCGACGACCTCGGCAAGGTCATCGGCCGTGGTGGCCGCACCGCTACCGCGCTGCGCACGCTGGTTGCTGGCATCGGTGGCCGGGGCATCCGCGTCGACGTGGTGGACACCGACCAGTAGCGAACAGGCACATGGACCTGGTAGTCGGGCGGGTCGTCAGGGCACACGGCGTCACCGGCGAGCTAGTCGTCGAGGTCCGCACCGACGACCCCGACACCCGCTTCGCGCCGGGTACGAGGCTGCGTGCCAAGCCATCGCGAGGCGGGCCCGAACGCGACTACGCCGTCGATTCGGCTCGCGAGCACAGCGGACGGCTGTTGGTGCGACTCGACGGCGTGGCGGACCGCACGGCGGCCGACTCGATGCGTGGCACCCTGTTCCTCGTCGACTCCGCGGACTTGCCGCCGATCGACGAGCCCGACGAGTTCTATGACCATCAGCTCGAAGGCCTGCAGGTGGTGACGACCGCAGGCACGCCCGTTGGCTCGGTCGCCGAGGTATTGCACACCGCGGCAGGCGAATTGCTCTCGGTACGTACCGAGGACGGCGAGGTGCTGGTGCCCTTTGTCAGCGCTATCGTCACGGCGGTGTCGCTGACCGACCAGACCATCGAGATCGATCCGCCCGAGGGTCTGCTGGAGCTGCGTTAACGATGCGCATAGATGTGGTGACCATATTCCCCGACTACCTAACTCCGCTGCGACAGTCGTTGCCGGGCAAGGCGATTGACGCCGGGATCGTGCAATTGGCGGTGTACGATCTTCGGCGGTGGACCCACGACGTTCACAAGTCGGTGGACGACTCGCCGTACGGCGGGGGCCCCGGCATGGTGATGAAGGCGCCGGTCTGGGGGGAAGCGCTCGACGAAATCTGTTCGGACGAAACGCTGCTGATCGTCCCGACACCGGCGGGCCGGCTGTTCGGTCAGGCCGACGCTCGGCGGTGGAGCACCGAGAAGCACCTGGTGTTCGGCTGCGGGCGCTACGAGGGCATCGACCAACGCGTCGTCGACGACGCGGCCAGCCGGATGCGGGTCGAGGAAGTCTCGATCGGCGACTATGTGCTTCCTGGCGGCGAATCAGCCGCACTGGTGATGATCGAGGCGGTCGTCCGGCTGCTGCCCAATGTGCTCGGCAATCCCGAGTCGCACCAGGACGATTCGCATTCCAGCGGCGTATTAGAGGGGCCGAGCTACACGCGCCCACCGAGCTGGCGTGGACTCGACGTGCCCGAGGTGCTGCTGTCTGGCGATCATGCCAAGATCGCGGCATGGCGGCTTGAACAGGGTCTGCAGCGCACCCGCGACCGTCGCCCCGATCTGCTCGGCTAGATCCGGCCGCCGGGGAACATCGTCTTGACGGCCTGGGTGATGGTGTTGCGAGCGGTGACGTCGTCAGTGGGTTGCATCGACCCGATCGCCATCACATAGCGACGGTCGGCGCCGATGACGCCGGTGGACATGTGCATCCAGTTCCCGCCGTCCCAGCAGCACATCCAGCCCTGCTTGACCGCGACCAGTTCGCCGGACAGGCCATCGGGGATGCCGAACCGCTGCGGGTACACGCCGTCTGGCTGGGTGCCGTCGATCGCCATCGGCGTGGACTGGGCGAGGTTGGACAGGATGATGCTGGCCTGCTCGGGCGGGAGCCCGCCACTGCCGTTCAACAGCATGTCGTAGTAGCGCACCAGGTCGGCGGTGGTGCTCATGGTGTTCCACCAGTGCCCGTCATACGGCGCTGTCGTCGAACCAAGCCCGTACCGGGCGGCCACCCGGGTAATGATCGCGTTACCACCGCCGCGGTCCCAGAACACCTCGGCCGCGCTGTCGTCGGAGGACCGCAGCATGGCGTCTAAAGCCTTGCGGTCCTCAGGGGTTAGCTCGGTCTGTCCCTTCGCCTCCTGCAGCAGCAGGTCGTCGGCGATGAACAGCTTGGCCACGGATGCGATCGGGGTCGGGGCCGCGTCGCCGCTCGAGATCACCTGATCGGTGTTGCGGTCCAGCACGACCGCCGAAATGTTCGCTCCGGCCCTCGCCGCCTCGCCGGCGGCCTGCTGAGCGCGGACGGTCAGGCCGTCGAAGGTCGCCGCCGGTTCGTCGGGTGGGGATTCCGGCAGCGGGGCCTTCGTGCCCATCGGGGCGATGACCGTCAGCTGCGGTCCTGCTGGCTGCGGGGGCGTGCCGTAGACCTTGGCTTCGCAACCGGAGGCAAGCGGGACCGCGATGACTACGGCTGCGAATGCCGTGACCAACTTCGACGGCCGCGGTCGCATGACCCTCCCTCACGGTATTCCCTAGCCCCAGTCAGGTTTGCCGCACTGCCCCTGCCGGTGGGTTCAGACTAGCGGTTGACCGCCGCCACCGCGTGATTCGCTCTCCTGCGCGTTTCGGCATTTCGTCGGGCTGCGATTTCACTGGATCGGGGGCCATCTGGCACAATTGAGCAGTTGTCCGCGCGGGCCGATCAGCGCCCGCTGCGAGACTCCCAGATACGCCCGATAGATCGGCTCGGCGATGCGTCACACCCCGACGCAGGCTCCCGCAGCCGCGAATAGCAAGGAAGTGTCACCGATGAACACGCTGGACTTCGTCGATAAGGCGTCGCTGCGCGACGACATCCCGGACTTCGGCCCCGGCGACACCATCAATGTGCACGTCAAGGTTATCGAGGGTTCCAAGGAACGCATCCAGGTCTTCAAGGGTGTCGTCCTTCGCAGGCAGGGCGGCGGGGTCCGCGAAACCTTCACCGTGCGCAAGGAAAGCTACGGTGTTGGCGTCGAGCGGACCTTCCCGGTGCATTCGCCGAACATCGACCACATTGACGTTGTCACCCGTGGTGACGTGCGCCGCGCCAAGCTGTACTACCTGCGCGAGCTGCGTGGCAAGAAGGCCAAGATCAAGGAAAAGCGCTGACTTCGTTTCCCGCCGCCGACCCGACTCAGGTCTGATCCTTGGAAAGCGCGCCGCGCGGCGGCAAGCATCGCCCTGGCTACTCTGATGCGGTGACTGAATCCACAGACGTTGGCGACGACTCCACCGAGCACGAGTCCGCGGACACTGCGGCCGAAGACGCGAAAACCGACGAACCCAAGAAACGCGGTGCGCTGCGCGAAGCGGCGATCCTCGTCACCATTGCGGTGGTCCTGTACTACGTCATGCTGACGTTCGTCGCCAGGCCGTATCTGATCCCGTCCGAGTCGATGGAACCCACGCTGCACGGATGCAGCG
Organism: uncultured Actinomycetota bacterium; assembly: GCA_963835075.1. GTDB lineage: Bacteria > Actinomycetota > Actinomycetes > Mycobacteriales > Mycobacteriaceae > Mycobacterium. The sequence goes on from CAWIEE010000022.1 coordinate 92,703, forward strand.
GGTGCACCGGCGACCGCATCATGGTCGACAAACTCACCTACCGGTTCGGTTCGCCGGAGCCCGGCGACGTGATCGTGTTCAAGGGTCCGCCCAACTGGAACATCGGCTACAAGTCGATCCGCTCGAAGAACACCGCCGTGCGTTGGGTGCAGAACGCGCTTTCGTTCGTCGGCTTCGTCCCGCCCGACGAGAACGACCTCGTCAAGCGCGTGATCGCGGTGGGCGGACAGACCGTCGAATGTCGTGCCAACACGGGCCTCACGGTGGACGGCAAGAAACTCAACGAGCCGTACCTCGACCCGAAGACGATGATGGCCGACCCAGCGATGTACCCCTGCCTCGGCAATGAGTTCGGTCCGGTGAAGGTGCCCGACGGGCGGCTGTGGGTGATGGGCGACAACCGCACCCATTCGGCCGATTCGCGGGCGCATTGCGGCAATACGCCCACCGACGCCCTGCGCGGCCTGTTGTGCACCGGGGACCCCGCACTAGGGACGGTGCCGGTGGACAATGTCATTGGAAAGGCACGGTTCATCGCGTGGCCGCCGTCGCGATGGGGCGGAGTGCGCAGCGTGGACCCGCAGACTCAGTAGGAGTTGCACTTGCCGGCGACATGGCCTCCGCGAACTGTGATCCGGAAGTCTTCCGGCCTGCGCACCCTTGAGTCCGCACTCTATCGGGGCGGGCTCGGCCCGGTGGCGGGCGTCGACGAGGTGGGTCGCGGGGCGTGCGCGGGTCCGCTGGTGGTGGCCGCGTGTGTGCTGGGGCCGAACCGGCTGGAGAGCCTGGCCGCGCTCGACGACTCCAAGAAGCTGAACGAAAAGGAGCGTGAGCGGCTGTTTCCGTTGATTCGCCGTTACGCGCTGGCCTATCACGTGGTGTTCATCCCGTCGGTCGAGGTGGATCGGCGAGGTGTGCATGTCGCGAACATCGAGGGCATGCGGCGGGCGGTGGCGGGCCTGTCGTTGCGGCCTGGCTACGTGTTGTCGGATGGGTTCCGGGTGCCGGGACTGCCAATGCCATCGTTGCCGGTGGTCGGCGGCGACGCGGCTGCGGCGTGCATCGCGGCGGCAAGTGTGCTGGCCAAGGTCAGTCGTGACCGGCTGATGGTCAAGATGGAAACCGAACATCCCGGGTACGGATTCGCCGAGCACAAGGGCTACAGCACTCCAGCGCACAGTGCGGCGCTGGTCGAGCTCGGCCCGTGCCGCCAACACCGATACTCGTTCATCAATGTGCGCCGGCTGGTGGCGGTCGAGGGCGAATTCGTGCCCGATGACGCTGTGGACACCGAACCCGAGCAGCAGAGCCAACTGGGGTAGGGGAGGATTAGGACCAGATGGATCAGAAAAAGATGAAGGACAGCTGAGCCGATGAGTGCCGAAGATCTCGAGAAGTATGAAACCGAGATGGAGCTCTCGCTCTACCGCGAATACAAGGACATCGTCGGGCAGTTCAGCTATGTCGTTGAGACGGAACGACGGTTTTACCTCGCCAACAGCGTCGAGCTGGTGCCGCGGAACTCCGAGGGCGAGGTCTACTTCGAACTACGGCTGGCCGACGCCTGGGTGTGGGACATGTACCGGCCTGCCCGGTTCGTCAAGCACGTACGGGTGATCACCTTCAAGGACGTGAACATCGAAGAGGTGGAAAAGCCCGAGCTGCGGCTGCCCGAGTAGCCGCAACTAACGGATCTCGGGGCGCTTCTCGGCGAATCGCGCGCCCCGCCCCAACCGTGTGTCCGTCGTCCACCCACGTGATGCTGCTCAGAGGCGGTCAAACCTTCTGAACCGGCCACCTCTATTTCACTAAGATTGTTATTTTGACCATTTAGTGGACCACCGGTGCGATGATGGGCACCAAGCCAAAGAGGACTAGAGCCGCGGAGGGTCGGCGGTCTGCCTCTGGTCTGATGACGTATGCGTCGCTCCTCCTCGATCGCTCGGGTTTAGAAAAGCAATCACTATTAAACCAGAACAAACTTTAGGTTAGAGTCGTTCGGCGTGACCGCCTTGGTCTGGAAACGCTGATGCTCACCCTCCGGTTCGACATGCGTACGCCCGAGTCGGGCGCACCGGCGACTGATCTCTACGCGGCGGCCATCGACATGTGCTCATGGGCCGAGACGCGCGGCGCGGTGATGGCGGTGCTGTCCGAACACCACGCAACGGAGGACGGGCACCTGCCGGCGCCACACATCCTCGCATCCGCGATCGCCGCCCGCACCAAGCAGCTGGCCATCCTACTGGCCGCGGTGCCCATCACCTTCTGGGATCCGGTCCGGCTGGCCGAGGAAGTCAGTGTGCTGGACATCATCAGCAGGGGCCGCGTCTCCTACGCGTTCGGAATCGGCCATCGCGATGAGGAATACGAACACTTCGGCGTGGACATGCGCGAGCGGGGCAAGGTGGCTGACGAGTCACTCGCGCTGCTGCTGCGGCTGCTCTCGGGGGACCCTGTAGATCATGACGGCCGACGTATCCAGGTGACGCCGGCACCTGCAACGGCGGGCGGTCCCTTCGTGCTCATCGCGGGCGGAACCAAGGCGGCGGTGAGGCGCGCGGCGAGGTACGGGCTGGGCTTCATCTGCCAGATTGACGCGCCAGAACTCAAGGAGTTCTACGAAGCTGAATGCCGTGCCAACGGTCACGAGCCGGGCATGATCCAGTTTCCCGTTGCGGGCGCACCGACCACGGTGTTCGTCGCCGATGACGTCGACACGGCGTGGGATGAGCTTGGACAGTACCTGCTTCACGATGCGATGACGGCGGCCTCGTACAGACACGGCGACGACTCGGTGGCCAGCATTTCTCGCGCGGACACCGTCGCCGGATTACGCGAGGCGAAGGGTCCTTACCGGATTTTCACGGTCGACGAGGCTGCCATCTACATCCGGGCAGGTAAGCCGCTGCCGCTTCTGCCCCTCTGCGGCGGTGCCCCGCCCGATGTTGCGTGGCCCTATCTCGAACGCGCCGTCATGGCGACCGAGCGTGCATGACTACCCGGAGTGAGGAGATCTCGTGACTACACCGCTGCGAACGGTGGTCTGGTCGACGGGCGGCGTCGGATCCATTGCCGTCGACGCGATCCGGCGCAGACCGGATCTCGACCTCGTGGGCGTCTGGGTGCACTCCGAGGACAAGGTCGGAAAGGATGCGGGCGAGTTGGCCGGGGGAAACCCTATCGGTGTGGCGGCCACCAACGACGCCGATGCGCTGATCGCGCTGAGGCCCGACTGCGTGGTGTACGCCGCCAGCGGGCCGGAACGTGACGCGGCAGCCGTGCCCGACTATCTGCGGTTGCTCGGGGCGGGCATCAATGTCGTGTCGACGAGCTCCACCAGTTTGGTGTATCCGCCCGCGTACTACTCGCCCGAGTGGCGCGATCAACTCGAAGCGGCGGCGAAGTCCGGCAATGCGTCGTTCTACGCGTCCGGGATCTTCCCGGGTTTCGGATCGGATCAACTGGCGCTTCTGCTTGCAACGCAGTCGAAGAGGATCGACTGTGTGAAGGTCACCGAGGTCGCGTTGAACGATCACTACCCGGTCGCAGACGTAATGATGAACGGGATGGGTTTCGGCCGTCCACTCGACTTCGAGCCGATGCTGAAGACCCCTGGCTTCATCGAAATGGCTTGGAAGGCACCGATCTACCTGATGGCGGCGGGACTGGGCGTCGAGGTGTCCGAAGTGCGGGGTTCGCTTGACCGGCGCATCACCGACAGGGATATCGAGGTCGCGTTCGGAACCATTCCTGCGGGTACGTGCGGTGCGGTTTGCACCCGCGCTGCCGGCGTGGTGAACGGCCGCGAAGCCATCGTGATCGAACACATCATCCGGATGGCCCGTGACGTCGCACCCGATTGGCTGGCGTCGGAGTTCGACGCCACCTATCGGGTCGACATCGACGGTGATCCTGACATTCACTGCTCGATGAACCTGGGTGAGGCAGAGGGCCACGGCGCGGGGCACGCCGCGATGGCCGCAACGGCCATGCGGGTCGTCAACGCGATTCCCTACGTCGTCGACGCTCCCGCAGGTCTGCTCAGCTCGCTCGATATGCCGAACACCCTGCCCCGCTACGCATTCGATTGAACTGGAGGCCACGATGTACTTGATCCGATTCGACATGCGCGCGCCCGCGCTTGGCGCCCCGACGACGGATCTCTACGCGGCGGCGATCGATATGAGCAGTTGGGCGGAACAGCACGACTGCGTGGCGGCGGTGCTCTGCGAACACCACGGATCCGAAGACGGTTACCATCCGTCGCCGCTGATTCTCGCCTCGGCGATTGCGGCCCGCACCGAGCGACTGGCTCTGACCCCTATCCTGATCCTTCCGTTCTACGATCCAGTCCGGCTTGCGGAGGACATGGCGGTCCTCGACATCATCAGCAGGGGCCGAACGTCCTACATCCTCGCGCTGGGGTACCGGCCGGAAGAGTTCGAACACTTCGGTGTGGATATCCGCACCCGAGGCCGCGCCGTCGATGAAAAGCTCGATCTGCTGCGCGGATTGCTGGCGGGTGAGGTCGATTTCGACGGCCGCCACATCAACGTCACACCGCGGCCGTACACCGCAGGTGGGCCGATGCTGATGTGGGGCGGTGGCACGGTTGCGGCGGCACGCCGTGCCGGCAGGTACGGGTTGGGGATGCTCGGCAACGCGAACGTCGCAGGTATGCAAGAGGCCTACGAGGCCGCGTGCCGCGAGTACGGCCAGGAGCCGGGTCCGGTGTTTCTGCCCGACCGTGACACCCCCTCGGTGTGCTTCGTCGCTGAAGACGTCGACAAGGCGTGGGGCGAACTCGGCCCATACCTGTTGCATGAGGCGCGAAGCTATGCGGAGTGGAACCCGGACAATCAGACGTCAGCAGGCATCTCGCACGTGGGCACGGTCGAAGAGTTGCGTGCGATCTCCAGGTCCCACCGCATCTACAGCGTCGCCGAGGCCGCGGGGCGAGTACGCGCGGGTGAGATCGTCAATCTGTCACCGCTCTGTGGTGGTCTGCCGCCGGAACTGGCGTGGCCGTATCTCAAACGTGTCGGAGAGGTTGTCATGTCCGAGGCGATGCAGTGAGCGAGGCGAACGCGGTGGATCTGTACTACGACCCATTCGATTTCGACATCGACGACGACCCTTATCCCGTCTGGAAGCGGTTGAGGGACGACGCCCCGCTCTACCACAACGAGAAGTTCAACTTCTACGCGTTGAGCCGCTACGAGGACGTTTCGCGCGAGCTTCCGAACCACCAGACCTACCGGTCGGGGCGTGGAACCACCATCGACGTGATCATGAGTGGCATCGAGGTCCCGCCCGGCGTCATTTTGTTCGAGGATCCTCCACTACACGACCTGCACAGGCGGGTTCTCTCAAAGGTTTTCACGCCTCGACGGATGGAAGAGATCGAGCCGCTTACCCGCCAATACTGCGTGAGAACGCTCGATCCGTTGATCGGGTCGGGCCGGTTCGATTTCATCACCGATCTCGGCTCCCAGATTCCGATGCGCACGATCGGCTACTTACTTGGCATTCCCGAGCAGGACCAGCAGCACATCAGGGACAGGACCGACCGGGCCCTGGGGTTAAAGGACGGCACCTTCAAGACCGTTTCGGCAGATATGTTCGAAAACAGCTACCAACTCTTCGCCGAGTACATCGACTGGCGCGCCGACCATCCGTCCGACGACCTGATGACGCAACTGCTGAATGCGCAGATCGAAGAAGACGGCGAGGCGCGGCCGCTGACCCGCACCGAGGTGCTCACCTACACCAGCATGATCGCGGGCGCCGGTAACGAGACAACCACACGGCTGATCGGCTTCATCGGCCAGTTGCTCTGTGAACACCCCGACCAACGACGACAACTGGTCGACGACTTCTCGCTGATCCCAAGGGCGATCGAGGAAGTGTTGCGCTATGAGGCACCCTCACCGGTGCAGGCGCGGTATGTCGCCCACGACACGGAATGCCATGGCGAGAAGATTCCCGAAGGCTCGGTCATGTTGTTGCTGAACGGTTCCGCCAACCGTGACGAGCGGCACTTCCCCGACGCCGAACGATTCGACATACACCGCGGCGGTGCCCATCTATCTTTCGGGCAGGGCCTGCACTTCTGCCTAGGGTCGGCACTGGCACGGATGCAGGCGCGGGTCGCCCTGGAGGAGATTCTCAAGCGCTGGCCGGAATGGCAGGTCGACTTCGATAACGCAGAGATGGCGCACACCGCGAGCGTGCGGGGCTGGGGAAAGCTTCCCGTCACGATCGGGTAGCCGATACGGGGATCACTTGGTGCGGTCGACCACACCACGCAACATGGTGTCGCGGACGTGGATGAGCGACGCGCGCGTCCCGACGTCGCGAATGATGTTCTCGGGAAACCAGCCGACACCGATGACACATCGCGCGAGCATCTCATTCGACGGGCTGTCAATCTTGATTTCGCCGGACCGAATACCCTCTGCCAGTAGCGCTTTCATCTGCCGCACCCGCTTGGTGAACAACCAGCCGGGGTTCGGGGTGTCGGGAGGGGACTGGCGCATCCACGCGAGCTGAATGCGGAACTCATCGCCGAACCGGTCAAGCACGTTGGTGTTGACCCAGGACAGCGCGTCCAGCTTCTCGACCGGCGACGCTTCGGAGCGCAACACGTTCGTCCATCCCAACGCGACCTTTTCACCGAACGACTGCATGATCGACGCCAAGAGTTCGTCTTTCGACCCAATCAACCGGTACACCGTGCCGGTGCCGAGTCCAGCCGCGGACGCGATGTCTCTGATGGTGGTGACTTCGTAGCCCTTACGGCCGAACTCTGCTCGTGCCACCGCACGAACGAAAGCGCCCTTGTCGTCGAGTTCGGCGTCGCTATCGTCAGTCCACGACTTCACCACATCGTCGGCAGCGATGAACGCCGCAGACCGATCGAGTGCGGCATCGGTCGGCGGCACCGCGGCAAGCCCCTCCAACAGAATCCGGCACAGCAATGTGGCCACCTTGTCGGCGCCCGAGCCGTGGCGCATGACGTCGAGGCCCACCTGCAACATCGTCTGCACGATCCGATCGGCGAGAATCGGCAGGTCGACATCGGGGCGAAGGTAGCCGCTCCATCGCGCGGCACGCAGGGTCTGCACCATCGCGTCGAGGATCGCCGTCGGCCGCTGCTGGGCGAGTGCCGCCAATTCCGGATTCGACGTCGGCGCCTCATAGAACGTCATCTGCAGCGCCGCACCGTGTGTGAAGGCGCATTGCGCGATCGCCGAGCCAAGATCGACGATCCGATCAAACGCCGACAGCGACGCGGGATCGTCCAATCGGCTCTGCGCGTGCTCGGCGATGCGATCCAGATCGTCGTGATAGCGCCGCATCAACTCGACGAGGATCGCTTCCTTGGATTCGAAATGGTGGTAGAGGCTGCCCGGGAGAATGCCTGCAGCGTCGGCGATCTCCTGCAACGAGGTGCGCAGACCCGAAGTGGCGATCAACATTGCGGCGGTCTGCAGGATTTCGGTGCGCCTGGTGCCGTCGTCATAGGCGTGGCCGGCATGCTTCGGCGTCACCTGAGGACGCCCCACAACACCTGCACGGCTCCTGACTCCCGACCCGGCTTCTTCTGGCCTGCCGAACTGACCCAACGTTTGGTTAACGCTACCAGAAGTGTGTTCTGCCGCAGGGACCTCCGACGCGCCGAATGCGCCGGTAGAAGGACCGCGCGGAGCTCTCGTCACGCGGGGATGCCGAGCCTCTCGGTGACGGCGAAAACTTCCTCGTAGATCGAGCCGGGAATGGCGAACGGTTCCGTCGCCGCGATATCCGTGAGATGGGCGGCGATGTCGTCGGCAGTGGGGCTGCTGCCGGGTTCGGCCAGCCACCCCTCGGCGAGGCCGATGAACACCCGGGCGAAGCGGCCTCCGCACGCCGAGAAGTTCTGGTGGCTGAACTCGCACGCCCGGCTGGCCAGAAACACCACGATCGGAGTGACGAGCTCGGGCCGGATTGCCTTGAAAAAGCCGGTCTCCTCAAGAACTTTCGGGTCGTTGACCGTCTCGGTGACCATCCTGGAGAAGCCGGTGGGCAGCACGGTGTTGGCGAGAATCCCGTGTGGTGCGCCCTCGAGTGCGATGACATTCGTCAACCCGACCAGGCCAGCTTTGGCCGCGGCGTAGTGAGCCTCCAGATGCTGGCCGAACATGCCCGCCGATGAGGAGATGAATACGAAGCGGCCGTACCCCTGTGCCTTCATCACCCGATACGCCGGCTGTGCCAAGTAGAACCCGCCATCCAGGTGCACGCGCAGCATGCGGCGCCAGTCGTCGGCCGTCAGTTCGTCGAACGCGATGCTGTTGAAGATTCCCGCGTTGCTGACCACCGCATCCACGCGTCCGAATTGGTCGACGGCTGTGCGGACGATCGCTTCTCCGCCATCAGGGCTGTCGACGGAATCGTGTGACGCCACCGCGACGCCGCCTGCCGCGGTGATCTCGTCGACGACCTGGTCTGCTACGGATGCGTCGGCGCCTTCGCCGTGCATGGATCCGCCGAGGTCGTTGACCACGACCGAGGCGCCGCGCCTTGCCAATTCGATGGCGTAGAGGCGGCCGAGCCCGCGGCCTGCGCCCGTGACGACGGTGACCTGGCCCGTGAAGTCGATCATGTGCCCTCCGCTGATTGACTGTCGGTGGGCCGGACTCTACGTTGGAACAGATATTTGGTCAACGAGCGAGGTGGCAGTGCAGGGCGACACCGTGGGCGATGGAGGCGATGGTCCGCAGCGGCTTTCCCTGCTGGTGTCGGCCCTCGCCGGTCGCACGCTGGCGGTGGCATCCGGCGCCCCTGGAGAGCCAGCGTGGACCGACGGAATCACGGTGTTCATCGACCCCGAAGCGAGCACCGTCCGACAGCTCGAGTCAGTGACGGTGCAGGCGTCGCTGCTGGCGAGCGGCAGCCTGGCGCCCGATCTCATGCGCAAGCTGGGCCGACGCTCCGGGCCGGCCCGTCGCTACCTCGCCGTCGAAGGTCAGCGCGCGCTGGCGGCGAATGATGATCTGCTGCCGTACGCGGTGCGATCCGTGGTCGATCTGGATCTCGCATCGCGCACAACTTCGCCCGCCGAATCGCTGAGCGTGGCAGAGGCACGGGGCGAGATCGCGGATCCGCCCGCGAGCTTCGGAGTGATCCGCGCACGTAATCTGCTGACGGCACATGCCGCCTCCTCGCATGCGGAGTCGCAGAACGTGCATGCGCCCCGGCGTGAATCGAAGAAAGCGCTAGCCGATCTCGAGGACGAGGGCGACGACGCGGCCGACGGCGAGGACGCCCAGGATCCGTTCTCGAGTCCAGTCGGCGGCGGCGGGGCAATCGGGAAGCTGTTGCAACGCCTGTTACGCAGGGTGCGTCAGCTCGGCGGCGGCGGGTCGCCGGGAGCCGACACGCCGACGCATCGATCACCCGACGGCATTCGGGGCGTGGGAGTTGTCACGTCGACGTCGGTGGGGGCTTCCGAGGTCGACGACATCGATGACAGCGAGGGCAGGAAATACTCGGAGTGGGATGTGCACCGCAGGCGATATCGGCATGACTGGTGCACGGTCCACGAGTCCGATCCGCCCCGCAAGCAGGGGCATTCATTCGAGCGACCCGATGTGCACGCCCTGCGGCGACCTCTGACGCGGCTCGGGATCGGGCTGGATCGCGCTCACCACCAGAGGCAGGGTGACGACATCGACATCGACGCGGCGGTCGAGGCGCGGGTGGAGATGCTCGCAGGGTCGGCGCCCGATGAGGCCGTATACCTGGACAGTCTGCGGCGGCGCCGCGACCTCGCCGTGTTGGTCCTGCTCGATATCTCTGGATCATCGTCTGAGGCAGGGACTTTCGGGCAAACTGTGCACGAGCAGCAGCTGGCAGCTGCTGCGGCGCTGACCGTCGCGCTGCACGATCTCGGTGACCGCGTCGCGCTGTACGCCTATCAGTCACAGGGTCGCTCCGCAGTGCACATGCTTGCCGTGAAGCGGTTCGACGAAAACCTCGGCGCCGTGGTGATGCAACGTCTGGGCAGCCTGACCCCCGGCGCGTATTCGCGGCTGGGCGCTGCCATCCGGCACGGCACCGCGGTGATTTCTGAGAAAGCAGGCACGTCCCGGCGGCTGCTCGTCGTGTTGTCCGACGGGCTTGCCTACGACCACGGATACGAACGCGCCTACGGAGCGGCCGATGCACGACGGGCGCTCGGTGAAGCCCGCAGGCAAGGCATCGGCTGCCTGTGCTTGACGATCGGCGCGGGCACCGACGCCGGGGAGCTCGGCAGGGTCTTCGGAAGCGCCGCGCACGCGTCGATACCCAAGCCCAGACAGCTGGCCGACGTCATTGGACCGCTCTTCCGTGCCGCATTGCGCACCGCGGACCTGCGTCGCAAGGTGTCCTAGCAAGCCAGGGCTTGAACCAAACATCTGTTCCGCGCTAGGGTGCTCGAAAGCGATGCCGAGAGAGGAAACGATGCCGGGGAAGCCGCCGCGCCCGTATTACGTGCCAGTGGCCAACGAGGAGCAGGTGTTCAAGGCCGCTTACCGGCAGGGACTCGCGGTCGCGCTGAAAGGGCCGACCGGGTGCGGTAAGACGCGGTTCGTCGAGGCGATGGCACACGATCTTGACCGACCACTCATCACGGTGTCCTGCCACGACGACCTGACCACAGCCGACCTCGTCGGCCGGTTCCTGTTGCGCGGCGGCGACACAGAGTGGGTCGACGGTCCCTTGACTCGAGCGGTTCGCGACGGCGCCATCTGCTATCTCGACGAGGTGGTTGAGGCTCGGCAAGACACCACGGTGGTCCTGCATCCCCTGTCCGATCACCGGCGCCAGTTGCCCATCGAGCGGCTGGGGGAGACGCTCGACGCGGCCCCCGGTTTCTGTCTAGTGGTGTCCTACAACCCCGGCTATCAGAGCGTTCTGAAAGACCTCAAGGACTCGACGCGTCAGCGGATGGTTGCCATCGACTTCGGTTTCCCCACACCGGATGTGGAGGAGAAGATTCTCGTCAACGAAGCGGGCATCGGACACGAACGCGCCGCCGAACTCGTTCGGCTCGGCCAGGCGATCCGTCGATTGCAGACTGGCGGACTGCGTGAGGTGGCGTCGACGCGCGTGCTGATCGCCGCCGGCCAACTGATCGCCGAGGGGCTGAGTCCCCGCGATGCGGCCCGCGCCGCCATCGCCGGGCCGCTCACCGACGACTCGACGGTGACACGCGGGCTTGTCGAAATGATCGACGTCTATTTGGCCGAGCAGTCACCCACCGACTGACTCATCGCACACCAACGGAGGTTGCATGTCGTACGAAAGCACCGCGGAGCCGATCAAGGTCGGTTACCTGATGGACTTCACGCTGCCGCCGGGCTTCCCCGAGGAGTTGTTCGCCTCGTTCACGCAATGCTTCGATCTCACGTTCCAGGAAGCCCAGGAGCAGGGCCTGATGGATCGACCGGTGCAAATGATCTACCGCGAGGTGGAGGGCTTGCCCAAGGGTTCGGTCAAAGCGGTGATCGATGCCTACGGCGAACTCGTCGACGAGGGGTGTCTGGTCGTGTTCGGACCACACATCACCGACAACTGCGTGCCGACGAAGGAAGCGATCGAGGAGCGCTTCAAGGTGCCGGCGATCAGCGTCACCGGTACCGATGACTGGCTCGGCGAATGGACGTTCTCCTTCCCCCAGGGATCTATGACCGACGAGCCGATCTTCATCGCGGACCTGTTGGCCAAGCGCGACCTCACTGAGATCGGCGTGCTGATGGAGCAAAGCCTCATCGGTGAGAGCTACCTGAAGAACCTGCGAAGCGCGTGTTCGCGCAAGGGTATTCGGATAGCCGCTGAGGTGTCCATCGCGCAGACGGCGCAGGACATCAATGAAGCCGTCGCCACTCTGCACGCGGCGAAGTCGCAGGCGATCGTGCACCTGGGCTTCGGCTTCGGGATCGTTTTCATCAATCCGGCATTGGAAGCTCTGGATTGGGACCCGCCCCGATTCAGCACGACGGCGTGGCAGAACGCCTGGGTCAATCCGATCATGTGGAACGCGTTTCTCGGCTGGACCGGCGTCGACCAGTACGACGAGGCGAACCAGATCGGCCAGGACTGGCTCGACCGCTACGCCAAGAAATACAACGGCAACCGGCCCGAGTATTGCGTCTCGGTGGTGAACCGTGATGTCGCCGCGACACTGGTGCGCGCATTCACCGATTCCCACCCGCTGAGTCCCCGCGGCGTCAAGGAAGCGCTGGAGCGGGTGAAGATGATGCCCGCTGCGTCAGGTGCGCCGGGTACACGGGTGTCGTTCGGTAAGTGGACCCGCCGCGCATGGATGGGTGCCGGCTACCTGGTCGCTCGCACGCTTGATGCCGACGGCGTCAACTCGCACTTGGTCGATCGCTTCGGAGAGGAAGGCTGATCATGACTACTCAGGAATCTAAACCGGTTGATACAGAAGTAGATTCACGAGCATCTGCGCGCACCGGCCCGAACTGGGGGCGGGTGATCGCCCTCTTCGCGTGGCTCGGTTTCCTCGGGTTGTTCGCCGCCGTCGCGCGGACGGACGTCGACCCGCGGGTGGCCAACCCGAACGTCGAGGGACGGCCCCGTCCGGTCGGGTTCCTGACGGGATTCGATCACTGGCAGGTCATCCCGCAGATCGGCGCCCTGATCATGGTCGTGGTGCTGACCATCGTCTTCATCCGTGGCTGGCGGAAAAACCCCGGCAGCCCGGTGCTGATGATGGTCCTGGTGACGACGCTGATCGTTTGGCAGGACCCGATCATGAACTGGTCGCCATACGCGGTGTACAACCCGGCGCTTTTGCACTGGCCGGAATCCTGGCCCCTGATCATGATGTCGCCGACCGTCGAACCCTGGATCGTGTTCGGGTACGTGACGTTCTACTTCGGCCCGTACTTCCCGGCGATCTGGATTCTTCGCAAGATGCAGGCCAAGCGCGGCCCCGAAGCGTTCGTCACCCGGCACCCGCTGATCAGCCTCGGTGCACTGGTGCTGGTGATTGGCTTCATCTTCGACGCCATCCTGGAGACCAGCCTGGTGCGGACGGGGCTGTACATCTACTCGCAGTCGATCCCATTCGGAACGTTATTCCCCGGCAGTACTTTCCAGTTCCCGTTGATCTGGGAGTCGTTGTCGGTGACCTTCGTGATGATTCCCGCCGCGATCCTCGTCTACCGCGACGACACGGGGAAGTCGGTGGCGGAGAAGCTCGCTGCGAAGGCCAAGCTGTTCCCGACCAAACCCGTGCTGGGCACGTTCCTGGTGATGTTCGCGATCATCAACGTGTCGTACTTCGCCTACGGCGGGTGGTTCTGGGCGATCAAGGCCAGCGGGTTGGCCACCTCGGTCGCCTGCCCGTGGCCCTACCCCGAGGCCAAAGTGTATGACCCGCAGGGATATTACGAGGAGAACGGTGCCGAGGGGCCGTACTCGGTCGGTAAGTGGTCCACCTGGCAGCAGGGCCTGCCGGACGGTCGCCCCGACGTCGAGTTGGGCTCGAAGAGCGATCGATGCGCGACGGATGGTGCGAATGGCTGAGACGCGCAGTGTCGTCATCACCGGTGCGTCGAGAGGACTCGGCTTTGCCTCGGCGGTGCGCCTCTACCGTGACGGCTGGCGCGTGGTCGCGGCGATGCGGTCCGTCGATTCCGGCATGGAACGCCTGCGCGACGCGACCGGCGCCGGAGACGGCGACCCGCGTCTGATCGGCGTCGGGCTCGACCTCACCGACGCGACATCGGTCACCGCCGCCGCGAAGTCGATCGAGGAGGCGGTCGGTGCTCCATACGGCTTGGTGCACAACGCCGGTATCTCTGCGGCAGGCATGATCGAAGAAGCGCCGATGAGCCTGTGGGAGCGGATGTTCGCCACAAATATCTTCGGTCCGGTCGCGCTGACCAAGGCACTCCTGCCGTCCATGCGTAAGGCCGGGCGGGGCCGCATCATTCTCGTGTCCAGTGCGGGTGGGGTCCGCGGAATGCCAGCGACCGCACCCTATTCCGCAGTCAAGGGAGCCCTTGAACGCTGGGGCGAATCGATGGCGGGAGAAGTCGCCTCGTTCGGTATCGGCGTGACCATCCTGGTCACCGGGACCTACGACACCGAGATCATCACCGACGCGGGCACGACGGACAACCGCGATCTCGACGGACCCTACGCGGCGCACCACGGCACGATGGACAAGCGCGGGCGGGCAATGATGAAACGCGCCGCCAAATCACCGGACAGGTTCGCGACTGGACTCGCCAAGGCCCTGGAGGGCTCGGCGCCGTTCGTCCGCCGCTCGGTCGGGCCGGACGCGCGCATGCTGTTGATCGCTGATCGGCTCCTGCCGGATGCGGCCATGCATCACATCACCCGGCTGATGATGGGGATCCCACGATTCGGCGCCCTTCGGGGTACGCCGGCCGCAACCATGGGAGTACCAGACCCGCAGACGCAAGAGAGCGAGAGCCATGGCTGACGTTCGGTTCGAGACCAAGATGATGATCGACGGCAAGCTCGTCGACGGCCAGGCAGGCACCTTCACGAACATCAACCCGGCAACCGAGGAGCCGCTTGGCGAGGTCGCCGACGCATCGAAGGAGGACATGCACCGGGCCATCGATGCGGCACGTCGCGCCTTCGATGAGACGGACTGGTCCACCAATCACTCTCTGCGGCAACGGTGTCTGCTGCAACTGCACGACGCGATCGAGGCCGAGAAGGAGGAGCTACGTGAGGAACTCATCCTCGAGGTGGGCTGTCCGCGCGCGGTGACCCACGGCGCACAGCTGGACGCGCCGTTGGCCGACGGGCTGCGCTATCCGGCGAAGCTGATCGACGAGTACCCATGGGAGACGTCGCTGGGTGACACGGTCGTTTCCCTCACCGGAGTGAACACCACCCGCACGGTGTGGCGCGAACCCGTAGGCGTCGTCGGCGCGATCGTGCCGTGGAACTTCCCGTTCGAGGTGTCGATACAGAAGATCGGGCAGGCGCTGGCGACGGGCAACACCGTCGTTCTCAAGCCGGCTCCGAATACGCCGTACAACGCCACGCGCCTGGGTCGGCTGATCGCGGAGAAGACCGACATCCCGCCAGGAGTCATCAACGTCGTCACCGCATCGGACCATTTCGTCGGCGAGGAACTCACCCTGTCGCCGAAGGTCGATCTGATCTCCTTCACGGGTTCGACGGTCGTCGGCAAGCGGATCATGGAGAAGGGCGCGGCGACGATGAAGCGCCTCTTCCTCGAGCTGGGCGGTAAATCAGCGACGATCGTCTTGGAAGACGCCGATTTCGCACTGGGCTGCCTGATCGGCATCGGCGTCTGCATGCACGCGGGCCAAGGCTGCGCGATGCCGACTCGAATGCTGTTGCCGCGATCCCGCTATGACGAGGGCATCGAGATCCTCAAGGGAATCTATGAGGGCGTCGTGCCGGGAGACCCGCAGGACGCGGCCACGCTGTGCGGCCCGGTCATCTCCGATCGGCAGCGCAGCCGCATTCGCGGCTATATCGAGAAGGGCGTCGAAGAAGGCGCGCGGATGGTCGTCGGCGGGGCCGAGGCGCCGGAGGGACTGGACAAGGGGTTCTTCGTCAAGCCAACGCTTTTCGCCGATGTTGACAACTCGATGACCGTCGCCCAGGAAGAGATCTTCGGACCGGTGCTCGTCGTCATTCCGTTCGACGACGAAGACGACGCGGTGCGGATCGCCAACGACAGTCCTTACGGGCTGGCAGGCAACGTCATGGCCGGAACACTCGATCACGCTCTGGCGGTGGCCAAGCGGTTGCGGGCCGGCTTCATCGGCGTCAACGGCACCGCGGGCTACGGCGCCGACACGCCGTTTGGCGGATATAAGGCCAGCGGGATCGGACGCCAGAACGGCATCGCCGGTTTCGACCAGTACACCGAAGTGAAATCCGTGGCCTACCCGGCCATTTGATAGGAGCAGCATGTCTGATCTGTTCGACGACCTCGACGATTTCGGGGCATTCGACGACGTCGTCTCGGGCAATGTCCGTGACCCGTACCCGGAGTTGGCCAAGCAGCGCAACGAGACACCGATCCAGCGGATCGACATGTCCGCGATGCCCGGCGAGGAGGGAAAGCCGGTATTCATCGTGTACCGGCACGAGGACATCCAGACGATGTTGCGCGACAACGAGACGTACTCGTCCAATGTCGTGATACAGATCTTCGGTGACGTGCTTGGCCACGGGGTGATGCTGGGCATGGATGAGCCCGTACACGGCAGACTCCGGTCGCTTGTCACGAAGGCGTTCACGCAGAAGGCGCTGGCGCGATGGGAAGACGAGATCGTCGGCCGCATCGGCAACGAACTCATTGATCAGTTCGCCGCAGACGGCAAGACGGACTTGGTCAAGACGTTTACGTTCCCTTATCCGACGCGAATCATCGCCGCGCTGCTCGGCCTCCCGGAAGAGGACTTCCCGCAGTTCCAGCGTTGGTCGATCTCGATGCTGAGTTTCACGGTCAACCCCGAACGTGGCTTGGCGGCGTCGAAGGCGCTGGTGGAGTACTTCACCCCGATCCTGGAGGCGCGTCGTGCAGAGCCCCGAGAGGACTTGATCAGCGCTCTCGCGGCGGCGGAAATCGATGGACACAAGCTCGACGACGAAGACATCTACTCGTTCATCCGGCTGCTGCTGCCTGCCGGCGTGGAGACGACGTACCGGTCGTTGGGCAACCTGCTGTTCGGGCTCTTGAGCAACCAGGATCAACTCGATGCGGTTAGAGCCGACCGGTCGCTCATTCCGCAGGCGATCGAGGAGGCGGTGCGTTGGGATGCGCCGCTGTTGAACATCACCAGAGTCACGACGAAGGACACCGAACTCGGCGGGGTGCAGATTCCACAGGGCTGTTCGGTGATGCCCATGCTGGGCTCCGCCAACCGGCAGGAGGACAGGTACCCCAACCCTGACCAATTCGACATCTTCCGTCAGGCCAAGGTCCCGATCAGCTGGGGACACGGCGTGCACGTCTGCCTCGGCATGCATCTGGCACGGCTCGAGATGCGTACTGCCATTAATCTTCTGCTGGACCGGCTGCCCAATCTGCGGCTGGATTCCGACGGCGACGACCCGCACATCCGTGGCATGGTGTTTCGCTCGCCGACGTCACTACCGGTGCTCTTCGACCCGTCGACCAGGAGTTCATCTTGACCGATTTCGAAACAGTGGATTTCTTCACCGACGAATCCCTTGTACCGGACCCGTACCCGTACTTCGATCACCTTCGGTCGAAATGCCCAGTGGTGCAGGCAACCCCGTTCAATGTTCTGGCCGTTACCGGCTACGACGAGGCGTTGACGGTTTACAAAGACCCGGCGTTCTCGTCGTGTGTCTCCGTCGCAGGCCCGTTCTCCGGCATGCCCTTCGGCCCCGACGGGCACGACGATGTCTCGGAGCTGATCGAGCAGCATCGCGCCGCGGTCCCGATGGCCGAACACATCACGTCACAAGATCCGCCGCTGCACACCCGCACCCGGGGTCTGATGAACAAGCTGATCACGCCGAAGCGACTCAAGGAGAACGAAGAGTTCATGTGGCGGCTTGCCGACCAGCAGCTCGACACGTTCATCGAACGGGGGAGGTGTGAGTTCCTTGCGGATTATGCAAAGCCCTTCTCGCTGCTCGTGATAGCTGACCTCCTCGGCGTACCTGCCGAGGATCACGACGAGTTCAAGTCGGCCTTCGCGCTTGAAACCGTCGGGGAGTTGGGCAAGGAGGCGCCGACCACGCACAACCCCCTCGAGTGGCTCAACGAGCGATTCTCCGGCTATATCGAGGACCGCAGGCGTGCGCCGCGCGAGGACGTGCTGACGGGGTTGGCGCTTGCCAAGCACGAGGACGGCTCGACGCCCGAGATCGAGGACGTCGTCAATCTGTCGACGTTCCTGTTCGCCGCCGGTACAGAGACGACGACCAAGCTGGTCAGCTCGGCGGTGCGAATCGTCGGAGAGAATCCGGAGTTCGAGAAATCCCTTCGCGAGGATCGCAGCAAGATCGCGGCGTTCCTGGAAGAGACGCTGCGGATGGAAAGCCCGGTCAAGTCGCACTTCCGGATGGCTCGCACGACGACGACCGTCGGCGACGTGAAGGTTCCGGCAGGCTCTACCGTCATGGTGTTGCCGGGCGCATGCAATCGCGACGAGCGGAAGTTCCCCGACCCCAACACCTTTAGCCCGGACCGACCCAATGTGCGCGAGCAGATCGCGTTCATCCGGGGTGTTCACTCCTGCCCAGGGGCACCGCTGGCGCGGGCCGAGGGCCGGATCTCGCTGAACAGGATTCTCGATCGGATGTCAGACATCACGGTGTCCGAGGATCATCACGGCCCCGCCGGCGAACGCCGCTACACATACGAGCCCACGTTCATCATGCGTGGCCTCAGCGAATTGCACATCAGCTTCACGCCGGTCGGCTGAACCGGTCTGTTCAGATTGGAGACACGAATGGCCGGAAGGCTCGAGGGCAAGGTCGCATTCATTACAGGCGCGGCGCGTGGGCAGGGCCGTGCGCATGCTATCGCGATGGCCAGGGAAGGCGCCGACATCATCGCCGTCGACATCTGTCGCGACATTCCTTCCAACCCTTACCCGCTCGCCACCGCGGACGACCTCTCGGAGACCGAGCGGGCGGTCAAGGAGATCGGCCGCCGGGTGGTGGCGAGGATCGCCGATGTGCGAGAGCGTCACGAACTGCGCGAGGCCGTCGAAGCGGGGCTCGCGGATCTGGGCAGGATCGACATCGTCTTGGCCAACGCCGGAATCCTGCCGATGGCCATGGGCCGGGCATTCGACGCGATGTCGTTCGTCGACGCCAGCGATGTCGACCTGCTCGGCGTGATGAACACCGTCGCGGTCACGATCCCGCACCTGGCCAATGGGTCGTCGGTGATCATCACGGGTTCGACGGCAGGCATGATCCGCGGCACCACCGACAACCCGAACATGGGTCCCGGTGGCAGAGGCTATGGCTGGAGCAAGCGTGTGCTGATCGAGTACGTCGAAGAGATGTCGATGGCTCTGGCGGATCGAATGATCCGGGTCAATGCCATCCACCCGACCAACTGCAACACCCACCTGTTGCAGAACGACGGCATGTACAGCATGTTCCGCCCCGACCTCACCCAGCAGGGCAAGCAGGCGACCCGCGAAGACGCCGAGCCGCTGTTCACCATCTTCCAGGCCATGCCCATCCCGTACGTCGAGCCCGAAGACATCGCCAACCTTGGCGTTTTCCTGGCCAGCGATGAGAGCCGCTACATCACCGGACAGCAGATTCGTGTCGACGGCGGGTCACTCCTCAAGTGGCCCAACGGTCCTGGGGGATAGCGCAGGCTAGCTGTCCCGATGGAGGAACCCGTGCAGGATCGCCTGGACGAGTTCGTCGACGATCGCCTCTCGCGACGGCGGCTTGCTTCCGAAGAAGGTCGACCGCAGCGCGACCATGCCGACGATCATCGCCACCGTCGAGTGCGCAGGCAGGTCCGGGTGGCTCGACTGCATTCCACGGATCTGCATGCCCTCGGCGCTGATTTGGCTGAGGACAGTGAGCGCTCGCCGGATGTCGGCGATGCCTGCGCCTTCGATCTCCTCCTCGCTGAGTCCGTCTGATGCCACGAGCGTCAGCAGAAGACCCTGATGTTCGACGAGTACGTCGTAGAGCTGCCCCACGAAAAGGCGGGACAACTCCTCCTCGTCGGTCTCCTCGGGAACGACGGCCTGCCATGTCTGGCCGAATCCGTCGACGAAGCTCGTAAAAGGCAGCACGAGGGCTTCGCGAAACAGTCCGGCCTTCGATCCGAAGTGACGGAACAGCAGGTACTCGCTGACTCCGGCCGCCTCTGCGATTTCGCGCGTCGTGGTGCTGCGGTAATCGCGGCGGGCGAACAACTTGCGAGCGGCATCGAGCAGAAGTCGTCGCGGCTCGCCGCGCTGCCGGCGCACCGTCTGAACCGGTGCCGCTGCCGCAGCCTGCTTCTTAGGCGAACGTCGCTGGGGCACGGTTACTCACTCCTCAGACCGCGCTCAGCGGTTAATGGCATCACGATAGCCGGGACCTTGACTCCATTGTTAGAATAGTGTCCACTATTACTCCGTGGGCGCAACTCATCATGCTCGGCACCTTGTTCGCGCTGATCGCCCTCATCTTCGGGCTGGTCATCTATTTCGACCCGGAGGCGCGGGGATCCTCGAGCGACGAGCGCGATCGATGAGCACCGAGCTGACGCCCTTGCTGACCGCCTCCGTCGCCTTCGGCTGGGTCAGCGGCATCGTCTTCCTCATCGCCGGGATCGTCCTCAGCATTCGGCGGGGACGTCTGCATCCGCTTCTGCTTCTCTGCATCTCGGCGATCTCGTTCTCGTGGATCGAAGCGCCCTACGACTGGGCGATGTACGCACAGTTCCCACCCGCGCTTCCTCGCATGCCGTCCTGGTGGCCGCTGAACATGACGTGGGGCGGGCTGCCCTCGTCGGTGCCTCTGGGGTACATCGGCTACTTCTGCATTCCTGCCGTTGTCGGCGCGGCGCTCGGGCGACGGCTGAGCGCCCGGTTCAACTGGCGCAGGCCGATCACGCTGTTGATCGTCGGCTTCGTCGTCGGCTTCTGCTGGGCCTTGCTGTTCAACGCGGGCGTCGGCGCCAGGCTCGGAGTCTTCCACTACGCCTACGTGATTCCTGGTCTGGGATTGTTCGAAGGGACTCTGCACCAATACCCGATCTATGACGCCATCGCGATGGGCATACAAATGATGGTGTTCACCTATTTGTTGGGCCGCACGGACTCGCAAGGCAGAAATGTCATCGAGATGTGGTCGGACAAGATGTCGAAGACCAAGTTTCAATCCGCAGCGCTGTCCGTGCTCGCGGTCATCGTCATCGGAAACGTCCTCTACGGCGCGGTCTTTGCACCTCATCTCGTGACGAAGCTGAACGGCTACGTGACGTCCGGGCCATCGGGACAGTTGTTCCCCGGAGTGGCGAACCAACCCAGATAACGCATTCTTTCGCTCGGAGGGTGATTCTGCTATGACCATTGATCCCATCATCGAGTTGTATTACGACCCGTTCGATTTCGGAATCGACGACGATCCGTATCCGGTGTGGAAGCGGATGCGAGAAGAGGCCCCGCTGTATTTCAACGCGAAGTACAACTTCTATGCGTTGAGTCGCTATGACGATGTCGCCCGTGCACTCCCCGATTGGGAGACGTATCGGTCGGGGCGCGGAACGACCGCAGACATTCTGTTCAGCGGCATCGAAGTACCGCCGGGCATCCTGCTGTTCGAGGATCCACCGCTGCACGATCTGCACCGGCGCCTGCTGTCGCGTGTCTTCACTCCACGGCGGATGGTGGCCGTAGAAGACCTGGTGCGTGACTTCTGTTCGCGCGCACTTGATCCGCTGCGTGACTCGGACGGATTCGACTTCGTCGCCGATCTCGGCGCGATCATGCCGATGCGGACGATCGGTTATCTGTTGGGCATTCCCGAGGAGGGGCAGCAGCAGATCCGCGATCTCAACGACAAGAGCATCACGGTCGCGCGAGGGATCCAGCGATGTCAGTCCCCAGGTCTTTGAGGAGGCGATCGCGATGTTCGCCGAATACATCGAGTGGAGGGCGACGCATCCCTCCGATGACCTGATGACAGAACTACTCAACGCAGAAGTCGAAGAGCCAGGCGGCATCCCGACGCCCGCTCGAACGCACCGAAGTTCTCGCCTACACCGCGATGATCGCCGGTGCAGGCAATGAAACCACCGCTCGGCTCATCGGATTCATGGGGCAGTTGCTCGGCGAACACCCGGACCAACGACACCAGCTCGTCGCGGATGGATCCATGATCGCCTCAGCCGTCGAGGAGACACTGCGCTTCGAGCCGCCCTCACCGGTTCAGGCGCGGTACGTGGCGCGCGACGTCGAGCTCTACGGGCAGACCGTGACCGAGGGCTCCTACATGTTGCTGCTGAACGGGTCGGCCAAC
This sequence comes from uncultured Actinomycetota bacterium, assembly GCA_963835075.1. Lineage (GTDB taxonomy): Bacteria > Actinomycetota > Actinomycetes > Mycobacteriales > Mycobacteriaceae > Mycobacterium. The sequence goes on from CAWIEE010000022.1 coordinate 114,747, forward strand.
CGCGACGCTGCGCGATTCACTGAGCCGGACCGCTACGACATCCACCGCAAGGGCGGACATTTGAGCTTTGGTCAAGGACTGCACTTCTGCCTCGGCTCCGCACTGGCGCGGCTGGAGGCGCGGGTGGCATTCGAAGAGGTCCTGAAGCGCTGGACTGACTGGGAGGTCGACTATGACAACGCAAGTCGCGCGCGGACCTCGAGTGTGCGCGGTTGGGCGCGGCTGCCAGTCAAAGCCATATAAGCCACGTCATCCCTCGTTGGGGCTGGTCAGCGCTGACCGGCGGTTCGGGCCGCGCCGGCTCAACGCTTTCAGCGCTTTCTCAGTTTCGGGTTCCTACTCTGGGCCCTGAGCGTGCTGATGCGCGGTGCGGGCACGAAAGGGAGCCACAGTGACCAGCAGAGATGCGATTGTTGCTGGATTGCTGGCCGCCGCGGTCACGCTATCGCCGGGCTGCAGTCATGAACCGCAGCGTGGTCCGTCTGCGCCGCAGACCACTGCCGGTCAAGGTCCGGGTTCGCAGCAGCCCGATGCGAATGCGGCAGGAGACATACCTGACTCTCAGGCGTTCGTGGCATTCACCGCACCGGACAGCTCGTTCACCGTGCAGGTTCCCGAAGGTTGGGCGCGAACCGACTCACCCGGCGGCGTGACATTCACCGACAACTTCAACAGCGTGATCGTCGAAAGCCGCACGGGCACCGCGGCTCCGACACCGGAATCCGCACGGTTGACGGAATTGCCGGTGATAGCGGCAGCAACACCGGGCGTCAAATCCGGTGAGGTCACGACCGTCGATCGCCCCGCCGGGCAGGCAATCGTGCTGACCTATCAACAGGATTCGCCGGCCAGCCCGGTGACGGGAAGATCCACCACGCAGGCGGTCGAACGATACGAATTCTTCCGTCGCGGGCACACCGTGATCCTCACGCTGGCCGGCCCCGTCGGCGCGGACAACGTCGACCCGTGGCGGAAGATTACCGACTCGTTTCGCTGGTCGACGTGACCTCGATCGGGAACGTGCATGGCGATCGTCTTCCGACCCTCGAAGCCGCGTCGCTGTACCGCTTCTTTCGGGCAGGTGATGCCGAAACACTGGCGCTGCAGGGTGTTTCAGTATGCGTAGCCAAGGGGGAGCTGGTAGCGGTTTCCGGCCCATCCGGTTCGGGGAAGTCCACCCTGTTGGCGTGCCTGGCTGGGATGGACAATCCTGACGGCGGCACGGTACGCATTAACGGCCAACGGCTGAGCCACCAGCCCGAGCGCGTTCAGGCCCGGATGCGCGCCCACAGTGTCGGGCTTATGTTCCAGACGGCAAACATGCTGCCGCACTTGACTGTCGCCCAGAATGTCGCGCTGCCCCAGCGCGTGTTCCGCGGGAATCGACGGCCGGTGATGGAGATCCTCGATGGGTTGGGGATTGGTCACCGCGCCAGTGCATATCCCGACGAGCTCTCCGGTGGGGAGCTCGCCCGTGCAGGCCTGGCGGTCGCCGTCGCCAATGATCCTCTCGTGGTATTGGCTGACGAACCTACCGGTGAGCTTGATAGCGGGGCCGAACACGCAGTACTCGGGCTGCTGAACGAGCGGGCGCGTGCCGGGGCGGCGATCGTCGTTGCGAGTCATAGCGCCGCGGTGGCCGCCGCGGCCGACCGAGTCATCCACCTATTGGACGGGCGAGTCGAATGACTCGCCTACGTAGCACCGCCGATTCCACGTCGGCATTGCCAACCGACTACCCATTGCTGATCGGCCATCGCGTAACGCGCACTTATGTCGCGACTGGTCCGCAAGTCACCGCAGTGCGCGATGCGAGCTGGGTGCTGGCGAGAGGCAAACGAGTCGCTCTGACCGGACCATCGGGATCGGGCAAATCGACGCTGTTGTACCTGATGGCCGGTTTGGACGCTCCGACCTCCGGAAGGATCCGTCGGCCCGCGTGGAGTAAGGAGTCGACGGTAGGCGTCGTGTTCCAGGGTGCAAGCCTCATTCCGTCACTCAATGTTGTCGAAAACATCGCTCTTCCTATGCTTTTCGCCGGAGTTACCGAGTCGTCGGCGAGGAGTCGTGCCATCGCGACCGCGGAGAGGCTCGGTATCGACGATCTGGCTGACAAGCTGCCCCAGGAGATTTCGGGCGGTCAGGCCCAACGGGTAGCCATCGCTCGCGCGTTGGCCCCGAAGCCGCTGTTGATCTTCGCGGACGAACCCACCGGCCAGCTCAACCATGCAGCCTCCGACTTGGTCATCGACGTCCTGTTGCAGGCCAGTGACGAAGCGGGTGCTGCGCTGGTGGTGGCCACCCATGATCCGTTGATCGCGCGCCGACTGCCGTATGAATGGACGATGCGCGATGGCCGGCTCTACGCAGGCACGGGTCAGGCGGAGACTTGATCAGGTTGTGGCTCGGTGGCTTGGTTCGGCGGCGTCCCGCACGACTGCTCGCCGCCGTAGCGGGGATCGCGATCGCGGTGGCTCTGCTGGCGTCCCTCGGGTCATTCCTTGCCCAGTCCAAGGCCACCATGACCAACCGCGCGCTGCGCAGCGTTGCCGTCGACTGGCAGGTTCAAGTGCAGCCGCAAGCGAACCCGGCCGACATCGGTCACCTCGTTGAGACCGATGGGGGTACCCGGGCCGCCGGCCCAGTCGAATTCGCGCGGGCAGATTCGCTCGGTGCGGTCACCGGGGTAAGCACCCAAACCACCAGTACCGCAACGATTCTTGGCTTGCCTGACAACTATCGGACGTTGTTCCCCGGTGAAATCCGTACGCTCGTGGGCGCTCCCACCGGGGCGCTTCTAGCCCAGCAAACCGCGGCCAACCTGCACGTTGCGCCAGGGGATACGATCACCGTCAACCGCATTGGCTTGGCATCCGCGAACATCCGCGTCGACGGCATCGTTGATCTCCCGCAGGCCAATTCACTGTTTCAAACCGTCGGGGCGCCGCCCGGCGCGCAGCCGCAAGCGCCACCCGACAACGTCCTGCTGCTGCCTGACACCCAATGGCACCAGCTGTTCGATCCGCTCGTTCGGCTGCGCCCGGATCTGGTGTCCGTGCAAATCCACGCCGTGCGGGACCACACGCTGCCCGCGGATCCGGCGGCCGCCTACACCGAAGCAACCGCCGCCGCCCGCAACCTCGAGGCGCGAAGCGCCGGTGGAGTGTTGGTCGGAGACAACCTGGGGGCGGCGCTGGGCGCCGCTCGTAGCGATGCGGCGTACGCGCAAGTGCTATTCGTCTTTCTCGGCGTCCCGGGCACCGCGCTGGCGGCGGTGCTGACGGCGATTGTCACCACGGCGAGTGCAGGCCGTCGCCGCGCGGAGCAGGCTTTGGTCCGTGCCCGCGGCGCGTCGCCGCGTCAACTGCTGATGCTTGCTGCCGGCGAGGCTGTGGTGATCGGCGGTGGCGGTGCCCTGCTCGGTCTGGTGGGTGCCGCCGTGGTCGGCCGCTACGCGTTCGGCGCGGCGAGTTTCGGCACTACACCGGCCGCCACGATCGGCTGGGCCGCGGTATCTGCCGCCGTTGGGCTGGTCATCGCTGGGCTCACTGTGCTCTTGCCCGCTCGCCGCGACTTAAGGAACCGCACTGTTGTGTCGGCGCGCGCAGACGTGGTTGCCCAGCGCCTTCCCGGCTGGGCCCGGTATGGGCTTGACGTCGCGGCGCTCCTTCTCGCCGGACTGGTCTACACGGTGACGAGCCGCAATGGCTATCAGCTCGTCATCGCCCCGGAGGGAACACCGACAATCTCCGTGTCCTACTGGGCGTTCGCCGGTCCGGCACTGCTGTGGATCGGTGCGGCCCTGTTGACATGGCGGGTTGCCGACCTGCTGCTTGGGCGCGGCCGCGGCCTTCTGCACCAGTTGGTGCGCCCGGTCGCCGGCAGCCTCGCGGGGACGGTTGCCAACATCATCTCGCGGCAGCGCCGCCCCCTTGTCCGGGCGATCGTGGTGCTGGCATTGGCGATCGGATTCGCCATCTCGACCGCGACATTCAACGCCACATACCGCCAGCAGGCCGAGGCCGACGCGCTTCTCACCGCGGGTGCCGACGTGGCCGTCACCTTCGGTCCGTCTGCGGTGATCGCGCCTCCCGACGCGGCACGTCTGGCCAGTATTCCCGGAGTGAAGGGGGTAGAACCGCTGCAACACCGTATGGCCTATGTCGGCGCCGAACTGCAGGACTTCTACGGAGTGTATCCCGTCACCATTTCTCGGGCGACCGGACTGCAGGATGCCTATTTTCATGGCGACACGGCAGTCGGATTTATGAAAACCCTTGCTAACCAACCCGATTCGGTCCTTGTCGCAGCAGAAACTGCCAACGCCTACCAGCTGCACATCGGTGACCCGATCACGCTGCGGCTGACCGATGCCAATACCGGTCAGCAAAAGAAGGTCGTGTTTCATTACGCGGGAATCGTCAACGAATTTCCGACTGCGCCGAGGGATTCCTTCTTCGTCGCGAATGCCGGCTATGTTGCGCGCCAAACAGGATCGGATGCCGTCGGCACCTTCCTAATAGACACCGGCGGTGCCAACACAACAGCGGTGGCCGCGCGCATCGCTGAACTGGTGGGCACGTCAGCGACGGTCACCGACATCGCGACCGTTCGTGGGCAAGTCGGATCCAGTCTCACGTCTGTCGATCTCACTGGGCTGACGCGGGTGGAGTTGTCATATGCGCTGGCGCTCGGCGTCGCGGCGGGCGGGCTGGTGCTCGCACTTGGGTTCGCAGAACGCCGCCGCTCATTTGCCATCTTCACTGCGCTGGGGGCGCAACCGCGACACATGCGCGCTGTCATTGGCAGTGAGGCCGGCCTTCTCACCGTGCTCGGCCTGATCGCAGGCGCCGTCATAGGCACGGCATTGTCGATCATGCTGGTCAACGTGCTCACCGGAGTATTCGATCCGCCACCGTCGACCATCGCCATCCCGTGGACCTACTTGGCGGCGCTCGTCTCAGTCACCGTTTGCGCACTTGCCATTGCCAACGGCGCAGCGGTAATGATGGCACGCCGATCGAAGGTGAGCGTATTGCGCGAGCTGTGAAGTTCGGGCTGGGAGAGTATGGCGATCAGTTCCGCTGCGCGGAGCCGGCTACGACGTGACCGCTGCAGCGATCGCGGCCGCTGAGCGGTCGATGTCCGCATCCGTCGTTGCCCAGTTCGAGATCGACACCCGTACGACGTACTCGCCGTTCCAAGTGGTTCCGCCCAGCCAGCACGTTCCGTTGCGTTGAATCGCGGCCACGGCAGCGCGGTTGGCGTCGTCGCCACCGGGCACGCGGACAAGCACCTGATTGAGGACGACGTCGTTCAGCACGACCGCGCCGGGAATGTCGGCCAACTGCTTGGCCATTCGTCGCGCCTGCGCGCAGTTGCGTTCGATCATCTCGGCAACCCCCACGCGGCCGAGCGAGCGGATCGCCGCGTAGATCGGAACCGCGCGTGCACGCCGTGAACTCTCCGGCACGTAGTTCGTGCTGTCGCGCTGCCCGGGATCGGCCACAAGGTAGGGGCCGGCCAAGCTCATCGCGGCCAGGTGAGCATCCGGGTCGGCGACGATAGCCATCGCGCCGTCGTAGGGCACGTTGAGCCACTTGTGGGCGTCGACCGCCCACGAGTCCGCCCGCTCGACTCCCGCCGTTAGGTGACGGGTCGCCGGTGCGGCGGCGGCCCACAAACCGAACGCCCCGTCGACGTGCAACCAGGCGCCGTGTTCGGTGCACGCGTCGGCGATCGGGCCGAAGTCGTCGAACGCGCCGGTGGCGACGTTGCCCGCCTGCGCACACACGATCGTCGGTCCGTCGTTGGCGGCCAAAGTCCTTGTCAGCTCGTCGGGGTCCATCCGGCCCTGGCCGTCGGCGGGTATCGGGATCGCCTTCTCCGAGCCAAGGCCCAGCAGCCGCAGCGACGTGTAGATCGTGGCGTGGGCCTGTTCACCGCACAGGATGCGGACCGCCGGTGCGCCAATCAGCCCGTCCCGCTCCACATCCCAGCCCGCACGCGCCAAGACGGCATGCCGCGCGGCGGCCAGACACGTCGTGTTGGCGCCTTGACCCCCTGTGACGAAGCCGACGCTCGCCGTGCCCGGCAAGCCGAGCAACTCCAGCGTCCACGCCGACGTGATCTCCTCGATGGCGGCCGCGGCGGGGGAGAGGGAATGGAAGGCGGCGTTCTGGTCCCACGCCGACACCAGCCAGTCGGCGGCGAGCGCGGCGGGCAGCGCCCCACCGATGACGAAGCCGAAGTGGCGCGGGCCGGCGGTCGCGACGAGGCCGGGATCTGCGCCCGCAGCGAGCGCGTCGATCACCGTGGCCGGGTCCTCGCCGAACTCGGGCAGCAGCCCGCCGAGGGTATTGCTGACGGTCGTGGCGTCGGCACTCGCGGCCACGGGCCGCTCGTCCAGCGTCGCAAGGAACGCCTTGGCGTGCTCGGCAGCAGCGCGGAGGGCAGCGGTGCGGTCAGGCATAAGCCGACCATACGCAGCCTGGGGTCGCTGCCGAAATGCATTGTCGTAGATATATAGATCTCCGATCGATTTGACCTTCTAAGCAGCTCGCTGCAGTCGAGGACGCAGCTACTAGCCGCCGGTCGAGACGCTGCACACGGACAGCATCGTCGCGGAAGATGCTGTATAGCAACAATAGTCGCCTCACACCGTGTGGGGCGGGCGCCAGGGCGGTCCGGCGGAACGGGAGTCGTGGCGGTGAATCAGGCGGATCGATGCGACGCGCGCATGCGGACCTAGGCGCCTGCAGTAGAAGGAGGGATTCCCTGTGCGGTCTCTGAAGTGGCAAAACGCCCATCCAGATTGCCGCTATATAGGGGTCATGATATAGATACCGGGTGGGTAAAGAGCCGGCCGACGACGCCGGCGACTGCATCGGTGAGCTTCTCGATCAGGCAATGGACCTGACGGCGCGGTATCTGTCTGACCGCGCCGACTTGAGCGCATCCGCTGCGTTTGCGATGAACAGGGTGTGTCGCGAAGGGCCCATCCGGCTGACGACTCTCGCCGCCAAGGAAGGGGTCAGCCAGCCATCGATGACGCAACTCGTCCAGAGGCTGGAGCGCCAAGGCTTGGTGGCCAGGCTCGCCGACCCTGGCGATGGGCGCGCAGCGCTCATCGGCGTCACCGAATGCGGTCAGGCGCTCCTCGACGACCGGAAGCGACTTCGTCGGGAACGCTTGACGGTGCTGTTGGCAACGCTGACAGCGGAGGAGAAATCCGCGCTGTGGCTTTGTGCGCGGGTGGCATATCCGGTCCTATGTCGGCTTGTTGAGAACGCCGACTGCCCGCCAGAAAGTGTTGCGGCGACGGTCGAGGCACGACCAGTCGATCAGCGAAAGGTGCTCGAATGAGGGCTATTCCGGTGGGCCGCGCTCTGAAGAAGCTGTGGATCCCGTTGGTGTTGATTGTCGTGCTGGCCGTTTCGGGCCTTGTCGTCTCGCGTTTGCACAAGCAGTTCGCCTCGGCGGACCTCAATGCAGGAGCCGGTGCCGGCATCGAGATAGTCCAGTTCAACCCGAAAGTCATGGTCTACGACGTGTACGGCTCACCGGGAACCTCAGCCCAGATCAGTTATTTCGACCCGGACGCGAACGTGCACTCGGTCACCGCGCCGCTGCCCTGGTCGGTCACCCTGTCGACGACGTTGCCGACGGTCAGCGCCAACCTCATGGCGCGGACCGACGGAGACCAGATTGGATGTCGCGTCACCGTAAATGGAACCCTCCGTGAGGAGCAATCCGCCAACGGGGTCAACGCCCAGACCTACTGCCTGGTGAAGTCCGCATGACCGACACGGCCAGCTCGACCGCAACTAGACATGAAAAGCGGCCCGTCATAGCGCATAGCCTGCGCATCCTCGCGCTGCCGATCGTCTTGTTCTGGATCGCGATCGCAGTCCTGGTCAATGTCATTGCCCCGCAACTCGAGGTCGTCGGCGAGCTGCATGCGGCTCCGATGGCTCCCGAGGATGCGCCGTCGATGAAGGCGATGAAGCTGATGGGCGCGAACTTCAAGGAGTTCAACTCCAACAGCACGGTGATGGTCGTGATCGAGGGCCAGCAGCCCCTCGGCCCGGACGCCCACACGTACTACGACGAGATCATCCGCAAGCTGCGGCAGGACCCCGAACATATCCAGCACATCCAGGACTTCTGGGGCGACACGCTGACCGCGGCGGGCGCACAGAGCGCCGACGGCAAGGCCTCCTACGTGATGCTGAACCTCGCCGGCGAGCAGGGCCAGACTTTGGCGAACGAAGGCGTTCAGGCCGTTCGCAAGGTCATCGCGGACACCAAAGCGCCACCGGGTGTGCAGGCTTATGTGGCAGGCCCGGCAGCGCTGACCAACGATTTGCACGTCATCGGCAACGCGAGCCTGGGCCAGATCACCCTGTTCACCCTCATCGGGATCGCGGGCATGTTGCTGGTCGTCTACCGCTCGATCAGGACGACGTTGATCCAGCTATTCCTGACGTTTCTCGGATTGCTGACCGCACGCGGAGTGGTGTCGGAGCTCGCCAGTCACGGCGCGTTCGGTCTGACGACGTTCGCGGGGAACATCCTGACGATGCTGGCGATCGCGGCGGCGACCGACTACGGGATCTTCATATTCGGCCGTTATCGCGAAGCACGCGGAATGGGTGAGGACCGGGATACCGCCTACTACACCACTTTCAAATCCGTCGCCCCGGTCATCGTGGGTTCCGGCCTGACGATCGCAGGGGCGACGTACTGCCTCAGTTTCGCGCGGCTGCCGTACTTCAGCACCATGGGTGCACCCGTCGCGATAGGCATGATCGTTGTCGTGGCGATTGCCGTCACGCTGGGACCGGCCATCCTGTTCCTCGGCAGCCGGGTCAGGCTCTTCGAGTCCAAACGCCCTCCCCGGAGCCGGTTTTGGCGCCGAGTCGGCACTGCCGTGGTCCGCTGGCCTGCACCCATTTTCGTGGCGAGCTTGTTCATCGTGCTGATCGGCATCGTCGCCATTCCTGGATACAAGCCTGCCTACAACGACCGCTACTACATGCCTGCGGATGCTCCGACCAACATCGGCTTCGCCGCCGCCGACCGGCACTTCTCACAGGCCCGGATGAACCCCGACATCCTGATGGTCAATGCCGACCACGACATGCGCAATCCCGCCGACATGCTGGTCCTCAACGCGGTGGCGCGAAATGTCATGCACACCGAGGGCATTGCGATGGTGCAGAACATCACCAGACCGTTGGGAATCCCCATCCAGCACAGCTCGATTCCGTTCCAGACGAGCGTCCAGGGGCAGACCAGCAACATGAACCTGCCATTCCAGCGGGCTCAATTGGCCGATCAGCTCAGAACGATCGATGAGACGAACCGCTCGATCGACATCCTTGAGCAGCAGTACCAACTCTCCCTCGAACAAACCAAGCTCACACGGGACTCGGCGGCCAAGTCGGCAGAGCTACTGGCGACCACCGAAAAGCTGCGGGACAACATCGCGAACTTCGACGATCAGTTCCGGCCCTTGCGCGCCTACTTCTACTGGGAGCCGCACTGCTACGACATCCCCCTGTGCGCTGCGGCACGGTCCCTGTTCGATGCCCTCGATGGGATAGACGAGGTGACCGACGAGACGGGTGCAGTGCAGGTCAACACCGACAAACTGGCCGACCTCGCCCCGAAGCTGACCGCGCTCCTTCCACAAACGATCGCGTCGATGAAGACGAGTAGGGACCTGTCGCTGGCGTCGTACAACTCGCAGAAGGCCCTGCTCGACCAGATGGAGGCCACCAACGACACCGCCCTGGCAATGGGGCAGAGCTTCGACCAGGCCAAAAACGACGACCTGTTCTACCTGCCCCCGGAGGCCTTCCAGAACCCCGACTTCAAACGCGGGCTCGACATGTTCCTGTCGCCGGACGGCAAGTCCGCTCGCATGTTCATCACCCACCAGAGCGATCCCGCGACGGTCGACGGCATCGCCCGTGTCGATTCCGAACGCAAGGCCGCGCAGGAGGCCTTGAAGATGACCTCGCTCTCGGACGCCAAGATCTACCTCGGCGGGGTCGCGGCAACCTACAAGGACATGTCCGACGGCGCCCGCTACGACCTGATGATCGCCGTGGTGTCGTCGCTGACGTTGATCTTCATGATCATGCTCATCCTGACTCGAAGCGCGGTGGCCGCACTGGTCATCGTCGGCACGGCGGCCAGCTCGATCGCCGCGTCCTTCGGCATCTCGGTACTGATCTGGCAGGACCTGTTCGGTATCCAGGTGCAGTGGCTCGTCATGCTGATGTCGGTGATCATCCTGTTGGCGGTGGGTTCGGACTACAACCTGCTGCTCGTCTCCCGGTTCAGAGACGAGATCCATGCCGGATTGAAGACCGGCATCATCCGCTCGATGGCCGGGACGGGTGGCGTGGTGACATCCGCCGGTCTGGTGTTCGCGGCCACCATGGCGGGGATGATGGGCAGCAAGCTGATCGTGCTCGCCCAGATGGGTTCCACCATCGCCATCGGACTGCTGGTCGACACCTTCATCGTGCGCTCACTGCTGATGCCGTCGATCGCGACGATGTTGGGTCGATGGTTCTGGTGGCCGCAGGTCGTCTACCCCCGCGGCGACAATCACTTCCTGCCACCACAAACCCCGCGCGTTCCGAAGGAAGACGAGGACACGGCGGCGCTGCCGGCTCAGGCGTAGGCGCTCGACTCGGTCACGCACGTTCTTTCGATCAGAACAGCGGCTGTGTGCCGGCCGCGTTGGGGCGATCTGTCCGAGGCGGGCTTGATGAGCCGACATGCGTCGGACGGGTCTTGCGCAGCCAGATCCACAACAAGACGAGCGGGATCACCAGGCCCGCGATTCCGAATTCGACGAATCGCGCCAACCCGGTGATATGTCCGACGAGCCAGTCGAAATTCTGTCCGAAGAATCCGGTGATGAAGGTCAGGGGAAGAAACACCGTCGCCAGGATCGTCAGCCGCTCCATCGTGGCGCTTTGCTGCACACTGACTGTGGTTTGCTCGACGGAGATCACCGCAATGTTGGCCTGCAGGATGGTGGCGAGCAAGTCGCGTTGTGCGGATACCTCTTCGCTGATCAGCTGCAAACTGTCGTGGACATCGCGGATATAGGGGACAAGCGCGGCGGCATCGACGCCGCGTTGGACTGCTGTCAGCACCGCATGCAACGGGTGCGCGGCGCGATAGAAATTGCTCACCTCCCGACGCAACAAGTAGATCCGTTCAGTCGGCGCGACATCGCCGGCAAACACGGTGCCCTCGACCTGTTCGATGTCGTGTTCGAGTCCGGCAACTACCGGCTCATACCCACGGACAACCTGATCGAGAATGGCCCACAGCACCGAATCTGTGCCCAGTTCGACCAGCTCCGGATGCTGTTCAAGCCGGGTCCGGGCTGCGTGCAGTTCGCTCGCGACTCCTTGCCGCACAGTGATCACGAAGTTGGGGCCGACAAAGACGCTGATCTCGCCGAAATCGACTTCCTCAGACTCGTCGTCGTAGCGCGCGGTGCGCAGGATCACCAGTTTGACGTTGGGTTCGAAGTCCTCGACCTTCGGCCGCAGGTGAAAGGTCCGGGCATCCTCGACGGCCAATTCGTGCAACGAGAAGGCACGCCGGACCCGCTCCATCTCTTCGCTGCTCGGCTCGAACAACCCGAGCCACACGAATCCACCTTCCAGGCAGAATCTGGCGGCCTCTTCCAGTGCGAGCGGCGCATCGCTTTGCCGGGTGCCCCCGAGGTAGTGCGCGCAGTCCACAATCATGCCGACTCCTTGGGAATGTCGTAACGCCGCCCAGCAATGTACGCGGGCGGGCGGGGTCGACCTCGGGAATCTCCGGCGTTCACAGCAGGTTCACCGCAGCCTTCGGGTTACCTGTCAGATTGCCAGGCGATTGCGCATCTGCTGGCTTACGACGGCCCTTTGTTCGTACCGGGCACACGCCCGATCAGGTTGTGTTTGTCCCCTTTTCGACCGCACCGTGTTGTTCGGTGCCCCGGCCGAGGTGCCCGTCTTACAGGTCGCCGACATCGTTGTGGCCCACTGTCTTTGAGACGTAGACGCGCCGAAAGCCGTCCTGCTGCGCACGGCCCGTTTCGCGGTAGCCGTGCCGCTGGTAGAAACTGAGGTTCTCCGTCATCGCCTCGTTGGTGTACAACCGGACCTCGGTCAACCCGAGTTCGGCTGCATCACATTCGGCGCGGTCAAGCAGCAGCCGTCCATGTCCACAGCCCTGGGCGGCTGGCGCGACCGCGGTGGTTTCCAGCAGAAGGTAGTCCACGCGGTCCTCGGTGACGAGAGCTCCGACGGTGGCGTCGCCACTTTCGATCACCCACACCCCGGAACGGTCGAGCGCCGCGGCGTCATCGGTGGTCATCGGGGCCGGAGGCCGGCCGATGCGCTCGATGTACTTCGTAAACGCGTCGGTCATCAACTGCTGGATCCCGGTCAGATCGGCCGTGGTGGCTCGTCGGATCGACGTCCCGTCCACTGCGGTCAGCCTAGGCTTGACCCGTGCGCGCGACACCGCAGTGCTGGCTCACCGACATGGATGGCGTCCTGGTCCGCGAGGAACACGCCCTTCCCGGCGCCGCGGAATTCTTGCAGCGGCTGGTCGAGCGCGAAAGACCGTTCCTGGTGCTGACCAATAACTCGATCTTCACGCCCCGCGACCTGTCCGCGCGGCTGAAGCGCTCCGGACTGACAGTGCCGGAGGGCTCGATCTGGACCTCCGCCCTGGCCACGGCGACCTTCCTCAGCGATCAGTTGCCCGGCGGCTCGGCCTACGTCATCGGGGAGGCTGGGCTGACCACCCCGCTGCACGAACTCGGCTACACGCTCACCGACGTCGAGCCCGACTACGTTGTCCTCGGCGAAACCAGAACGTATTCGTTCACCGCGATCACCAAGGCCATCCGCTTGATCCTTGGCGGCGCACGATTCATCGCGACCAACCCCGACGTTACGGGTCCGTCCGCTGAGGGGCCGATGCCCGCCACGGGTTCCGTCGCCGCCATGATCACCAAGGCCACCGGTCGGGATCCCTACTTCGTCGGCAAGCCGAATCCGATGATGTTCCGCAGCGCGCTCAATCGCATCGAGGCTCATTCGGAGAGCACCATGATGATCGGCGACCGGATGGACACCGATGTCGTCGCGGGCATCGAGGCGGGACTGGACACCATCCTCGTGCTCACGGGATCGACGACAGTCGCGGACATCGAGAAGTATCCATTCCGGCCCGGCCGGGTATTGGACTCGATCGCCGACTGCATCGAACTCGTTTGATTCCGATCGAACTCGCTGAAGAGACCAAGAACGACGTTTTCGACGGCGCCACGCCCTATTCGACCTATGTTCGGGGTGTGATCGTCGACGGTGACCGCGGGGTGTTGACCGGCACGGGCGACAGCGCCCTGATCATCGAGGGGTGAGTTCCATGGCCGACATCGAAATGATCGGGGTTCCGTTCGACGGTTACGGGCGCGCCGGACATCAAGCGCGTGCGGCGGGTGCGCTGCGCGACGCGGGCCTGCGCGATGCATTCGACCATCACCATGTCATCGACGACGACGACCTCGCGCTGCCCGATCCGGACCCGACCCGCGGCCCGTCGACCAGCCTGGTCAACGAACCAGCGCTGCTGGCCATGACCGAGGCGCTCAATCGCAAGGTGGGGACGGTAGTGGATGCGGGCCGCTTCCCGTTCGTCTACGGCGGCGACTGCTCGATGCTGCTTGGCGTCGTCACCGGCCTGCGAGATCACGTCGGCGACGTCGGGCTGGTGTTCATCGACGGCCATGAGGACACCATGCCGCTGGATGTGTCCGAGGACGGCGAGGCCGCCAACACCGAGATCGGGCTGCTGCTCGGGTTGACCGGCAGGCTGCTGACCGGCGAACTCGGTGATCGTCTGCCCGCGCTGCGGCCCGAACAGCTGGTGATCCTCGGCCCGCGTGACGACGCGTGGCGCCAGCAGTTCAACGTGGGCACGCTCGCCGATTCCGGGGTGTGGATGGCCAAGCTCGCCGAAGTCGCCGACAACCCGACGGGCGCCGGGCGGCGTGCGATCGAACAGCTGTCGGCTCAGGTCAGCCGGTGGTGGCTGCACATCGACCTCGATGTGCTCGATCCCGCCGAGTTCCGGGCGCAGGGGCTGCCCGACGTCGACGACGAACCCGGCGGCCTGACGTGGGATCAGCTCACCGATCTCGTCATGGCGCTGTTCACCGGACCGGCTTCGTGTGTCGGGGGCAGCCTCGCGATCTACGACCCGGACCAGGATCCCGACGGTGCCGGCGCCGCGCAGATCGTCGAGTTCGTCCGAAACGTGTTGGTACGCCCGACAATAAGTCCCTAGCCGAGGAGCCTGGTTGGCCGAGCCGATCGACGAGCATTTCATCACCGCCGTCTCCGCGATGCGAGGGTCGGCGAGGGAGCGCTCTCACGCGGATATGTTGCGTGACGGTTCCTCGCTGACCGTGCGGCAGTGCCTGGAGGTGTTCGACGCTCAACTCGGCAGCCGTCACCTCGATCTGGCGGCGCGCTGGTTGCGGTCGCGGGGCAAGGGCTACTACACCATCGGCTCGTCAGGACATGAAGGCAACGCCGCGGTGGCGGCGGCGCTTCGTGTGACCGATCCCGCCTTGCTGCACTATCGTTCTGGCGGTTTCTTTCTGGCCCGCGCCGCTCAGACCGAAGGCCGAGACGCGTTGCGCGACGTTGTACTCGGGCTGGTGGCAGCCACCGATGAGCCGATCGCAGGCGGGCGACACAAGGTGTTCGGCCGCCACGACCTGAACATCATTCCGCAGACCTCGACCATCGCATCGCACCTTCCGCGGGCCGTCGGGGTCGCGTTCTCCATCGCGCGCACAAGAAAACTGGGCGTCTCGTGCCCTTGGCCCGACGATGCCATAACGGTGTGCAGCTTCGGTGACGCATCGGTGAACCACTCCACCGCGGTCGGCGCCATCAACGCCGCCTTGCACTCCACGTATCAGGGTGTGCCGATGCCGCTGTTGTTCGTCTGCGAGGACAACGGGATCGGCATCAGCGTCAAGACACCGCGTGGCTGGATCGAGCACGCTTACGGAAACCGCGACGGACTGCGGTATTTCGAGGCCGACGGGTGCGATGTGTCTTCTACGTTCGACGCTGCGGCCGCGGCAGCCGCCTGGGTGCGTGCACACCGTCGACCGGCGTTCCTGCATCTGCGGATGGTCCGGCTGATGGGGCATGCCGGTTCGGACTACGAGCCTGCGTATCGCCGTCCCGACGAGATCGCCGCCGATTTCGAGCGGGACCCGGCGCTGTGCACGGCGCAAGCGTTGATCGATGCCGGTGCACTGACTCCCGCGGAGGTCCTCGAACGTTACGAGGCCAAGCGTGCCAACGTTATCGAGCTCGCCGGTGAGCTCGGGGAGCTGCCGCAGCTCGACAGCGCGGCTGCGGTGATGAAGCCTCTGCGGGACGGCCTTGAGGAAGCCGTCGACTCCTACCCGCCGTCCCTTGTCGCGGCGGTGAGGTCCGGCGACCCGGACGCGCCGTTGACGCTTGCGCTCGCGATCAACCGTGCGCTGCACGACATCCTGGATCGCTACCCGGAGGCGATGATCTTCGGCGAGGACATCGCCCGCAAGGGTGGCGTGTACGGCGTCACCCGTGGCCTTCTCGGCAAGACCAGTTCCGCGCGGGTGTTCGACACGCTGCTCGACGAGCAGTCGATCCTCGGCCTCGCGCTCGGCGCCGGAGTGTCGGGGCTGCTGCCGATCCCGGAGATCCAGTACCTGGCCTACTTTCACAACGCGGCGGACCAGATTCGCGGCGAGGGTGCGACGCTGCAGTTCTTTTCCAACCGGCAATACCGCAATCCGATGGTGGTTCGCGTGGCCGGCTACGGATACCAGAAGGGGTTCGGCGGGCACTTCCACAACGACGACTCCATTGCCGCGATCCGCGACATTCCAGGAATAGTGATCGCGTCCCCGGCCCGCCCCGACGATGCCGCGGCGATGCTTCATACCTGCGTCGCCGCGGCGAAGGCAGCCGGGGCGGTGTGCGTCTTCCTCGAACCGATCGCGCTGTACCACACCCGCGATTTGCACGACGATGGCGACGACGGCTGGCTCGCGGCGCATCCGGCGGCCAGCGGTGCCGATCGGCCGCGCGCGCACCTACGGCGAGGGCACGGATCTGACGATCCTGACGTTCGGCAACGGGTTGCGGATGAGCCTGCGGGTGGCGCGCAGGCTCGAAGCGCTTGGAATCCGCGCGCGGGTCGTCGACCTGAGGTGGCTGGCGCCGCTGCCGGTGAACGACATGATTCGCGAGGCAAGCGCCACAGGGCGTGTGCTGATCGTCGACGAGACCCGCGCCACCGGGGGCGTTGGCGAGGGTGTGCTCGCTTCCCTGCTCGAACACGGCTACACCGGCGCCGTCGACAGAGTTGCCAGCAAGGACAGCTTCATCCCGCTCGGCGATGCCGCCCTCGAGGTGCTGCTCTCGGAGGAGACGATCGAGGCAGCGGCGAACAAACTCGCCGGTGCGGGCGCTTGATAGCTTGGGCCGATGAGCGTTGCACCGGATGCCGCGAAGCCGCTGGCCGGGGTTCGGATTGTCGAGATCTCCAGCTTTGTCGCTGTGCCGTTGGCGGGGATGACGCTGGGCCAGCTCGGTGCAGAGGTGATTCGCGTCGACCCGATCGGCGGTGCCGCCGACTATCACCGGTGGCCGGTGACCGACGACGGAGCCAGCATCTACTGGGCCGGTCTGAACAAGGGCAAGCGTTCCGTGGCGGTCGACTTCCGGTCGCAGGAAGGTCAGGACCTAGTGCAACGCCTGATCGCGGACAGCGGCGTCCTGATCACGAATGTCGCAGGACGGCAATGGCATGCATATGACACGCTGACGCGGTTGCGGCCCGACATTATTCACATCGAGGTGTCAGGGCGCGCCGATGGTGGCACCGGCGTGGACTACACCGTCAACGCGGGGATCGGGTTCCCGATGGTGACTGGTCCTGCCGAACTCGCTACCCCGGTCAATCACGTTCTGCCGGCGTGGGATGTCGCGTGCGGCGTTTACGCGGCGCTGGCCGTCGTCACCGCGCTGCGGCACCGCGACGCGACCGGTCATGGCCAGCAGGTCAGCATTCCGCTGGAGAACGTGGCCCTGGCCACCGCGGGCAATCTCAGCTTCTTCACCGAGGTCATGGTCAACGGCACCGCGCGCGAGCGCATCGGCAATTCGGTGTACGGCCAGTACGGGCAGGACTTCACCAGCAGCGACGGAGTGTCCTTTATGATCGTCGCGCTGACGATACGGCACTTCCGCGACCTGACCGAGTTGACCGGAACGACGAAAGCCGTTGCCGCGCTGGCCGACACCCTTGGCGCCGACTTCACCGACGAGGGCGAGCGGTACCGGCATCGCGACGCACTGAGCGGATTGTTCGGCGAGTGGTTCACCGGGCACACAGCCGAGGAGATCATCGCCGGGCTGTCGAGGACCTCTGTGCTGTGGGACCGCTACCGTACGTTCGCCGAAACCGTCACCGACGAACGAGTGACGGCCAATCCGTTGTTCACCGCGCTGGACCAGGCGCGGATCGGGGAGTATCTGGCGCCGGGGCTGCCACTCGAGATCGACGGTGCCTACCCGCCTGCCGTCGCCGCACCTGCGCTCGGCGACGACACCACGGCCGTGCTGGGCGAGTGGCTGGGAATGACGCGCGACGAAGTCGGCAGGCTCACCGAGTCGGGCACTGTGGCATGAGCGCGCTGCTCAGGCTGCTCGATGTCGGGCAGGGCGCGGACACGGACTGCTGGATAGGGCCAGCGAGCGGTCCTGCCGGAAAGCGTTCCTACGGAGGGCAATTCGTCGCACAGAGCCTTGCCGCCGCATGCCACACCGTCGACACCGACCGGCCGCCGACCAACATGCATCTACAGTTTCTGCGTGGCGGCGAGGCCGGTGACCCCGTCGAGTACACGGTGGCCCGGGTGTTCGACGGCAGGACCGCGGCCGCGCGCCGCGTCGACTCGCGCCAGGACGGGCGACTGCTGACGACCGCAACGGTGTCGTTTGCCGTCGAGCTACCCGGTCTCGAACACGGTCACCGGCCCGGCATGCCCGGCGATCCCGACTCCCTTCCGCCGACTGGGCCTGCCGGGCCTGCGCCGTCGATGCCGCTGGACGAGCTCGACATCAGGATCGCCGATGACACCTCAGCCGGAGAGTTCGTGCGCCGACTGTGGTGGCGGGCAACGGTCCCGCTTCCCGACGACCCGGCGGTCCACACGTTGGTCGCGGCGTACGTCACCGACGTCTACATGATCGACCCCGCGCTGCAGGTGCACGGGCATTCGATGAAGGCCCGCAGTCACCGCAGCGGCACCACCGACTCGTCGATCTGGTTTCACAGGCCGGTTCGGGCCGACGAATGGAATCTGCTGGAGTGCCGTTCACCGGCGGCGGCGCGTGGACGCGGGGTTGTCACCGCCAATTGGTTCCGTGCAGACGGTGCCATCGCGGCCACCATGACGCAGGAAGGGCTTATCGCAGAGCGATAGCACCCAGAGTGCGGTTTCTCACGAACTTCCCGCCAGGAAATCGGTCACAAGCTCACGTTCGGCGGTAGCTGCGTCTGTGACGGCGTCCTTACAAGATGTTCGAACTGGCTTGATCTTGAAGCGGTGGGGGTACATATGCCCACATGAAGATGTCAGCTAGTGCCGTGCGCCGCGGCCTCTTCGGCGCCTTTACCACCTGCGCGGTCGGCAGCGTCGTCGCAGCGACGATCGCGATTCCGACCGCGAGTGCTGAGCCAGGGTGCTCGGCGAGTGACTTCTCCCGCACAGCCAGCGGGGTACTCGCTTCGGCGGGTGGCTGGTTGGACGCGCATCCGGGAGCCAACGACGTGCTGTCGGCGGCAGGTATGCAAGGAGCGGGTGCTGAGCAGTCGGTTCGCGACTACTTCGTCGCCCATCCGACGGAGTATCAGGAGCTACGGGGCATCGCGGCGCCGCTGATCGATATGCAGCACAGCTGCGGCCCGGCGATCCAGCCGATGCAGATCGCCGCGCTGTACACGGCGTTGTCCCAGGGGGGCACCGGGATGTAGCCCGCAACCGTCTGCACGCTAGTTGTGGATGGGTTGGTGACTGGGGATAACTGCGCGCTCGGGCCGTTACGTTGTCGGTGCCGGTTCGGATGGTGGCGTCATGACGACGTTGAACCGTGCCGAGATCGGCGCACTCGGTGAGCAACTGGCTGTTGACCATCTGACCTCGCTCGGCCTGCGCGTGTTGACGCGCAATTGGCGGTGTCGATACGGCGAGCTCGACGTGATCGCGGCCGACGACGCGGCCCGCACCGTGGTGTTCGTTGAGGTGAAGACCCGCACCAGCGACCAGTACGGCGGCGTGTCCCAGGCCGTGACATCCAACAAAATCCGCCGATTGCGACGGCTCGCCGGGCTGTGGCTCGCGGCCCAGCACGGCAGCTGGGCCGCGGTGCGCATCGACGTGATCGGGGTGCGCATCGGCCGTACTCGGACGCCGGAGATCACCCATCTAGAAGGCATCGGCTGATGGCGCTGGGCAGGGCTTTCTCGGTGGCCGTGCGCGGTCTGGACGGCGAGATCGTGGAGATCGAGGCCGACATCACCTCCGGCCTGCCCGGCGTGCATCTCGTCGGGCTGCCCGACGCCGCCCTGCAGGAGTCACGCGACCGGGTACGCGCGGCGATCACCAACTGTGGCAACAGCTGGCCGATGGCGCGGCTGACGCTGGCGCTCTCCCCGGCGACGCTGCCGAAGATGGGCTCGGTCTACGATCTGGCGCTCGCGTCTGCGGTGCTGTCGGCCAGCGGCAATAAATCGTGGGAGCGACTCGAAAAGACGGTGCTGCTTGGGGAATTGGCACTCGACGGGCGCGTCCGTCCGGTGAAAGGGGTGTTGCCTGCAGTGCTGGCCGCCAAGCGCGAAGGCTGGCCGGCCGTGGTCGTGCCCGTCGAGAACCTCGCCGAGGCCAGCCTTGTCGATGGTGTCGAGGTGTGGGGCGCGCGCACGCTAGGGCAATTGCACAAGTGGTTGACGGGGGCAGCCCAACTCGAGCATCGGATCGACGCGCCGTCGTCGGCGCCTGAGCCCGCCATCGACCTCGCCGACGTGGTCGGTCAATCGCATGCCCGGTTCGCCGTCGAGGTCGCCGCGGCTGGCGCGCATCACCTGATGATGACCGGCCCGCCTGGCGTAGGCAAAACGATGCTGGCGCAACGCCTTCCGGGACTGCTACCGCCGCTGTCTGAGGCCGAATCGCTGGAGGTGACGGCAATCCACTCGGTGGCAGGACTGTTGTCGGGTGACACCCCGCTGATCACTCGACCGCCCTTTGTCGCGCCGCACCACACGTCGAGCGTTGCCTCGCTGGTCGGCGGCGGCTCTGGGCTGGCCCGACCGGGAGCGGTAAGCCGTGCGCACCGGGGAGTGTTGTTCCTTGACGAGTGCGCGGAGATTGGCGTCAGTGCGATGGAAGCACTGCGAACTCCGTTGGAAGAGGGTGAGATTCGGCTCGCCCGCCGCGATGGCGTCGCGCGCTACCCGGCCCGCTTCCAGTTGGTGCTGGCCGCCAACCCGTGTCCGTGTGCGCCAACAGATCCGAAGGATTGCATCTGCGCGTCGATGGCCAAGCGGCGATACCTCGGCAAGCTGTCCGGGCCGCTGCTGGATCGGGTCGACCTGCGCATCGAGATGCACACGGCGCGAGCCGGTGCGTTCGCCGTCGAGGACGGCGAGTCCACCGCTGCGGTTCGCGAACGGGTTGCGGTCGCGCGGGCGCTCGCCCAAGAACGGTGGCGTCCGCATGGCATCCGCACCAATGCCGAGGTCAGTGGTGCACTGTTGCGGCGCAAGTTTCGACTGGATGCCGCAGCGATGGAACCGCTGCGAACCTCTCTGGACCGTGGCGTGCTCAGTATCCGAGGTGTCGATCGCACATTGCGAGTCGCGTGGACGTTGGCCGACCTCGCCGGGCGCACAACACCCGGAGTCGAGCAGGTCGGCACGGCACTGAGTTTCCGCCAGGTCGGGGGTTCGTGATGACCGATCCCGTCATGCTCGCCTTCGCCTATCTTTCGCGGGTCGTCGAACCGCCCTGTCTTCAGCTCGCGGCACTGGTCGCACGTGTTGGGCCCGTCGAGGCGGCCGACCGGGTGAAGCGACGCGCGCTCGATGATCACCTGATGCGTCTTACCGAGGCACGTCGTGAGATCGACTGTGCTGCAGAAGATCTGGCAGTGCTGGAGCGACTGGGTGGGCGCTTGGTCGCATCCGCCGACGACGAGTGGCCGCTGCTGGCCTTCACCGGTTTCGCGGGCGTCGACACGAAACAGCGGCCGGAAGCGTATCCACCGCTGGCGCTGTGGGTAGTGGGCCCCGCGCGACTCGACGAGGTGGCGCAGCGCGCGGCGGCGATCGTCGGGACCCGCGCGGCGACCACTTACGGCGAGCATATCGCCGCGGAGCTGGCCGCCGGGTTGGCGGAACGGGACGCAGTGGTGGTGTCCGGGGGCGCGTACGGCATCGACGGAGCGGCGCACCGCGCAGCACTGGCGGCCGACGGGTTCACCGTCGCCGTACTCGCCGGCGGCGTCGATGTCTCCTATCCGAGCGGTCACGCCGCCCTGTTCCATCGGATCGGTGGGCAGGGCCTACTCGTCACCGAATACCCGCCGGGTCTTCGGCCACAGCGGCACCGATTTCTGACCCGAAACCGACTCGTCGCCGCGCTGTCGGGGGCGACCGTGGTGGTCGAGGCCGGTGTCCGCAGCGGTGCGGCCAACACCGCGGCGTGGGCAGGGGCCCTGGGTCGCGGGGTCTGCGCGGTGCCCGGTCCGGTGACCTCGTCGGCGTCGGTCGGTTGCCACGTGCTGCTCCGTGCAGGCGCGACGGTCATCACCCGCGCCGAGGAGGTCGTCGAACTCATCGGCCATGCCGGCGAGTTGGCTCCGGACGAAGAACGCCCGGCTTCCCTTCTAGATGGTCTCGCCGACAACGAACAAAGGGTCTACGACGCGCTTCCGGCCCGCGGTGTGCGCACGGCTGACGAGATCGCGATCGCATCCGGTCTGCCACCTACGCAGGTGCTTGGTCCGCTGTCGATGCTGGAGATCGCGGGTCTGGTCGTCCGCGAAAGTGGGCGCTGGAAACTCGTTCGCCGGTAGCCAGTGCCAGCATGCGGGCACGGTAGCCCGCCACGCGATCGGCCACGCTCGTATTCTCGATGAGGCCGGCTAACGAAAGCGGTCGGCTCCCAATATTGGAGGAACTGTGGCAGGACGTCCGTTGAATACGTTCGAAGTGGTGCGCACCGAGCAGTTGACGCCGCACCTCATCCGCGTCGTGCTGGGCGGCGAGGGGTTCGACACGTTCATCCCCAACGAGTCCACTGACTCCTATGTCAAGATCGTGTTCGTCGACGACAGCGTCGACGTCGGCGCCCTGCCGCAACCGCTGACGCTGGACAGCTTCACCGGATTATCCGCCGAACAGCAGCCTACGGTGCGCACCTACACCGTGCGCCGCGTCGACACCGAGCGCCGCGAGATCGCCATCGACTTCGTTGTGCACGGCGAGCACGGGGTCGCCGGACCGTGGGCAGCGGTGGCCATCCCGGGTCAATCGGCCTACCTGACGAGCCCCAACGGCGCTTACGCGCCCGACCCCGCCGCCGACTGGCACCTGTTCGCGGGCGACGAGGCGGCGCTGCCCGCGATCGGCGCCGCACTGGAGGCCTTGCCGGACAACGCAATTGGCAAGGCTTTCATCGAGGTCGCCGGGCCTGAGGACGAGATCGCGCTGACCGCACCCGCTGGCGTCGAGGTGAGATGGATCTACCGCGGCGGCCGGGCCGACCTGGTCCCCGAAGACCAAGCGGGCGACAACGCGCCGCTGATCGAGGCGGTCAGGGAGGCCGCTTGGCTGCCGGGGCAGGTTCAGGTCTTCATCCACGGCGAGGCCCAGGCCGTCATGCACAACCTGCGGCCCTATATCCGCAAGGAACGCGGCGTCGACGCGAAGTGGGCCGCCTCCATCTCCGGTTACTGGCGGCGCGGCCGCACCGAGGAAACCTTCCGCCGGTGGAAACGTGAGCTCGCCGAAGCGGAGGCCAGCACCTAGAGCGGCTCAGAACCAGCTTTGCTGCGCGTCCACTGTGGTGCGATCCAGGCTGGCCAGCAGATCGAACTGCGGGCCGACCTTCGGCAGCTCATAGCCGTAGAAGTACTGCGCCGCAGCGCGTTTGCCATCGTAGAAGTCGCCGTTATGGTCGCTGGCGGCGATCAGCTGCTCGAGCCACATCCATGCCAGGACCACATGTCCGGCCGCCTCGAGGTAGATGCTCGAGTTTGCCAGTGTGGTGGCGATATCGCCTGCGGCCCATAGCTTCGCGGTGACATCGACCAGCCGCTGCAACCCGTCGCGCAACTGTTCGGCGTAGGCCGCGGCGCTGTCGGACTCCATCGCCTTGTCGATCGTCTGAGTGATCCGCTCTGCGAGCAGCGTCAGCCCCGCGCCGTCCTGCATCACAACCTTGCGGCCCAGCAGATCCAGGCCGTGGATGCCGTGCGTGCCCTCATGGATCGCGTTGAGGCGGTTATCGCGATAGTGCTGTTCGACGTCGAATTCCTTGGTGTACCCATATCCGCCGTGCACCTGGATGGCCAGGCTGTTGCCTTCGACGCACCACTGCGACGGCCAGCTCTTGGCGATCGGAGTGAGGACCTCTAGCAGCAGATTTGCACGGTCGCGGTCGGCTGCCGTGCTGGTCCGCCCCTCGTCGACCAGCACCGCGCAGTACAGGCAGAGCGCAAGCGCGCCCTCGGCATAAGACTTCTGCGCCAACAGCATTCGCTTGACGTCGGCGTGCTCGATCAACGCCACCTGCGGGCGACTCGGGTCCTTGGCGTCGACGGGACGGCCCTGCGTGCGCTCCTTGGCATAGGCCAGCGATGCGAGGTAGCCGGCGTATCCGGTCGCTGTCGCCTGCAGCCCCACCGCCAACCGGGACTCGTTCATCATGTGGAACATGTAGGCCAGGCCCTTGTGCTCCTCACCGACGAGGTAGCCGACGGCGCCGGGCTCGTCGGCGGGGGTGAACGTGCCGTCACCGAAGTTGAGCAATGCGTTCGTGGTGCCGGTGTTGCCCATCTTGTGGTTGAGGCTGACAAGTGCGACGTCGTTGCGGGTGCCGTCGGGCAGGAACTTCGGCACGATGAACAACGAGATGCCCTTCACGCCCGATCCGCCGCCGGGAGCCTTCGCCAGCACCAGGTGCACGATGTTCTCGGTCAACTCGTGGTCACCGCCGGTGATCCACATCTTCGTCCCCGTGACGCGGTACGTGCCATCGGCCGCGGGCACGGCCTTGGTCGTGATATCGGCCAGCGACGACCCCGCGTTCGGCTCGGACAGGCACATCGTGCCGAAGTAGCGGCCCTCGAGCATCGGCCGGACCCAGGTGTCGATCTGCTCCTCGGTGCCATATTCGGCGAGCAGGTTGGCGTTGCCGATGGTCAGGAACGGGTACGCGATCATGCCCGGATTGGCCGCTCGGAAGAACGCCATCGACGCCTGCGCCACCACCATCGGCAGCTGCATACCGCCGACCTTCTCGTCGAAGGCGCCCGCGATCAGACCCGCTTCACTGAAGGCGTCCAGCGCCTCTTTGATCTCGTCGATCAGCACGACTTTCCCATCGGGGCCGACCGTCGGCTCGTTCTGGTCGCCCTTCTTGTTGTGCGGCGCAAAGCATTTCGTCGCGATGTCATCGGACAGATCGAGAACGGCGTCGAAGGTGTCGCGAGAGTGCTCGGCGAAGTGGTCGCGTTTGGTCAAGTCGACGACGTCGAGCCACTCGTAGAGCAGAAAGTCGACGTCACGCCGCGAGAGGAAATCCGCCATGTTCAAGACAGCCTTTCGAGATCTAAATCACATTAGCGATTGCTCATTTTATGAGCGCTCGCTAATAATGCGCCAGACGTCGGTAGATGTCAACTACGTGTAGGATCCCGACCGTCATGACCATCGATCGAGCTGCGGATTCAACTGCCGCGGAACGCATGCGGCGCGCCGCGATCGAAGCGTTCGCGGAGTCGGGATACGGGGGCAGCTCGACACGGCAGATCGCCAAACGGCTCAACATGAGCGCGACGGCCATGTACCCGCATTACCGCTCCAAAGAGGAGCTGCTGTACGCCATCGCCATGGAAGGCCACAGCAGCCTGCTGGCCGCGCTGGAGCAGGCCGACGACCCGGCGGCGAGCTTCGCCGAACGGCTTCGCGCGGTGGTGGCGGCATTCGCCACCTGGCACGCCGAGAACCACGAGCAGGCGCGCGTCGTGCAGTACGAACTGCACGGCCTGACGCAGGCCCACTACCGCACGATCGCGCCACTGCGCCACCAGGCGACCGACGTCATCACCGAGATCGTCGCTGGCGGGGTGAACGCCGGCGAGTTCCACGTCGACAATGTCGACGAGGTGGTGATGGCCATCTCGTCGCTGTGTGTCGACGTATGTCGGTGGTTCCCGTCTCGAAAGCACCGCGACGCGCACAAGCTCGGCGAGGTGTACGCGGGGGTCGCGGCGCGGCTGGTTCGCTGACACTCCGCGGTGCCGGGCTGGCAGGCTAGGCGCATGGCATTCGGCGATTACCAGTTCGAGATCTACCTTCAGGGACTGTCCGGCATCGTGCCGTCGCTCCCTATGGCCTATGCGGAGTGGGAGGCCAAGGCGCAGGCGGCGATGTCGCCGTCAATCTGGTCCTACGTGAGCGGCGGCGCAGGCGACGAACGCACCCAACGGGTCAATCGCACTGCGTTCGACGGCTGGGGCGTGATGCCGCGGATGTTCAACGCGCACCGCGAGCGCGACCTGTCGGTGCAGGTGTTCGGTCTGACGCTGCCGTCGCCGGTGTTCATGGCGCCGATCGGGGTTACCGGCCTATGCGCACAAGACGGCCACGGCGATCTGGCTGCCGCGCGGGCCGCCGCGCGCACCGGCGTTCCGATGGTCATCTCCACGCTGACCGAGGATCCGATGGAGGACATCGCCGCCGAATTCGGTGATACCCCAGGCTTTTTCCAGCTGTACACGCCGACCGACCGCGAGCTGGCGGCCAGCCTCGTCCATCGCGCCGAGGCCGCCGGTTACAAGGGCATCATCGTCACGCTCGACACCTGGGTGCCCGGATGGCGACCTCGTGACCTGTCGACGTCGAACTTCCCACAGCTGCGCGGCCGTTGCCTGGCCAACTACACCAGTGACCCGGTGTTCCTGGCGAGCCTGCAACAGACGCCCGAGGAAAACCCGCAAGCGGCAGTGCTGCGCTGGATTTCGGTTTTCGGCAATCCATTGACGTGGGACGACTTGCCCTGGCTGCGGTCACTGACAAGCCTGCCGTTGATAGTCAAGGGCATCTGCCACCCCGACGACGCACGGCGCGCGAAAGACTGCGGCGTCGACGGTATCTACTGCTCGAACCACGGCGGCCGCCAGGCCAACGGCGGGATACCGGCCATCGACTGCCTGCCCGGGGTCGTCGAGGCCGCCGACGGGCTTCCGGTGCTGTTTGACTCCGGCATCCGCAGCGGCGCCGACATCGTCAAGGCATTGGCGCTGGGCGCCACCGCCGTCGGTGTCGGGCGGCCCTACGCGTACGGCCTGGCCATGGGTGGTGAGGACGCCGTCGTGCATGTGCTGCGTTCGCTGCTTGCCGAGGCCGACCTGATCATGGCCGTCGACGGCTATCCGACCCTCAAGGACCTGACACCCGAGGTGCTTCGGCGCGTCACCTGACTGATGTCGCCAGGGGAATCGGGTTGGGCATCAGTACGTTTCGCCAGTTGTCGGGGTCGGCGAACACCATCGCCCCGTTCTCGCGCCACCATGGGTTGTCCGACTCGACCGGCTGATGTCCCGACGCCGAGGCGGGTGACGACCTCGAGCATCTGGTCCGCGGTGGCGAAATGGAAGTCCAGAAGATTCTCGCTGGTCGACGCGCGGCCGGGGCTTCCGTCGTCGTGAGAGGTGAACTCGAGGTGGTATTTCTCGCCAGGCAGGTCTGCGCCGCGACACACGCGCTCACCTGACGGTCACGGCGGCAGCGGTCTGCGACGGTAGGGGAGTGGATGCGATTCTCGAGGAGTTCGACGAGTACCTCGCGCTGCAGCGCGGTCGCTCCGAACACACTCGCCGCGCATACCAGGGCGACCTGCGCTCGCTGTTCGACTTTCTCGCCGAACGCATGCCCGACTCTGGACTGGACAGGCTGAGCCTGCCGGTCCTGCGATCCTGGCTGGCAGCGCAGGCGTCGGCAGGTGCGGCGCGCACCACGCTCGCCCGCCGCACGTCGGCGGTCAAGACGTTCACTGCGTGGGCGACGCGTCGCGGTTTGGTCTCGAGTGACCCCGCCGCGCGGCTGCAGATCCCCAAGGCTCGACGAACGTTGCCCGCGGTGCTGCGACAA
The DNA here is from genome assembly GCA_963835075.1 of uncultured Actinomycetota bacterium. Lineage (GTDB taxonomy): Bacteria > Actinomycetota > Actinomycetes > Mycobacteriales > Mycobacteriaceae > Mycobacterium. Next base: position 142,296 of record CAWIEE010000022.1, read on the forward strand.
GATCAGGCGCTGGACGCCATGGCCGCAGCGAAATCCGGTGCACAGCAAGGTGATCCGCTCGCGCTGCGCGACCAGTTGATCGTTGAGTTGTTGTACGCCACCGGAATCCGTGTCAGTGAGCTGTGTGGCCTTGATATCGACGACGTCGACCGGCCCCGACGGCTGCTGCGCGTCCTCGGCAAGGGCAACAAGCAGCGCACGGTGCCGTTCGGGGAGCCGGCGCAGGCGGCGCTGACAGTGTGGCTTGACGACGGGCGGCCCGAGCTGGCCACAGCGGATTCGGGCCCGGCGCTGCTGCTCGGCGCCCGCGGCCGTCGGCTCGACCCGCGGCAGGCCCGCACCGTCGTTCACCAGACCGTCGCCGCCGTCGACGGCGCGCCCGACATCGGCCCCCACGGACTTCGGCACAGTGCTGCGACCCATCTGCTCGAGGGCGGCGCCGACCTGCGTGTTGTGCAAGAGCTTCTGGGTCACACGACCCTGGCCACCACGCAGCTCTACACGCATGTCACGGTCGCTCGTCTGCGCGCTGTGCACGATCAGGCGCACCCGCGGGCGTAGCTGCGATTTCGGCGCGAAAACACCCGCTGAGCGTTGGTGAACGCGCCGAAATCGCTACTCAGCCAGCGATCAAGACCAGGTTCCACACGACGAGGACGGCCAGCACCAGCATCTGCGGCCATGGCCGCCACGGTGAGTCCTGAATCGCGTACGACATCTCCTTCAGTGGCGACGTCTGCGGAGGCGCGGCACGCTCGGCAGACACCGGTGTGTGGAACTGGTGAAAGTAGAGCTGAATGAGTGTCGCGCCGATCCAGAGGCCGCCGAGGAAGCTGACTGCCTCGACGCCTCGCCACAGGAGCAGGGCGGCCAGCACGACGGTGAACCCGAGCACGACCACATCGGATGTCGTTGTCGCCGATGGCTTGTCGCCGTAGCTCTTGTCCAACGCGGCACGACGCTTGCGGTATGGCAGCGCGAAGAACGCGAACTTGACGATGATGTGCACGCCTAGCAGTGCGATGACAACGGTGGTGACCGTATTGAGCATGAACCCAGGGTGCGGCCCTCGTGCCGCCAGCCGGGGATCTGTACGTCGACGGCGTGTTGTTCAGCCGTGCAGTGGTTTGAGACGGATGGGTGTGGACGCCAGCAGGCCGAGCGGGTCGACGTAATCCGCCCGCGAGGCCGCACCCCACATCGCGCCCCAGTGCAGACATGCGGCCGCGGCGCAGCCGTCATACAGGGCCGCGAGCTCGCCGATCACTGTCCCGGCGTCGACGAGCTGCCCGACGCGCACCGACGGCTGCACCGGCTCGTCGCTGGTCCGCAAGCGGCCGGGGTGGGCGATCGACACCAGCGTGCGACCTGCCAGCTCGCCGGCGAACACCACGGTGCCCGCGCCGGCGGCATATACCGGCTGGCCGGCCACCCCGGCCAGGTCGACGCCGCGATGGCCGCGGTGCCAATTCGGCGACGGCGCGTCGAACATTCGTAGAACGGCTGGTCGAGGCCCCAGCGGCCAGTCCAGCCTTCCGTCGTCGGCCGATGCACCAGGCGACAAAACCACCGCGAGGGCCGTCAATAGTGCGACCGCGCGCATATTCCCAGTTCAGCGCGCTAGCGTGGCAGAAATCCAGGCCCGGCCGCCAAGCTGTGGATGGCGGGCCCGGTGTGGAAAAAGCACCCCTGTCCAGCGTGTAAACTTCTAGCCGCAGCTCGCTTGAGCGGGCTGACTTCGCGTGTCTGCACCGCGACCCGGTTCGTAAAGGTCGTACCAGGATGCCGGCGGTCCCGTTTTCGGACGGGTCCGGCAACCAGCAGACACCAGGGCCTGGCATCACCCGACGCCGGGCGTCAACCGACAACTGAAGGACATGGCCGGACTATGGCTGTTGTAACCATGAAGCAGCTGCTTGACAGCGGCACCCACTTCGGGCATCAGACCCGTCGCTGGAATCCCAAGATGAAGCGGTTCATCTTCACCGACCGCAACGGCATCTACATCATCGATCTGCAGCAGACGCTGACCTATATCGACAAGGCGTACGAATTCGTCAAGGAGACCGTCGCTCACGGCGGCAGCGTGATGTTCGTCGGCACCAAGAAGCAGGCGCAGGAGTCGATCGCCGAAGAGGCCACCCGCGTCGGCATGCCTTATGTCAACCAGCGCTGGCTGGGCGGCATGCTCACCAACTTCTCCACCGTGCACAAGCGGCTGCAGCGCCTCAAGGAGCTCGAGGCGATGGAGCAGACCGGTGGCTTCGAGGGTCGCACCAAGAAGGAAATCCTGATGCTGACGCGCGAGAAGAACAAGCTCGAGCGCAGCCTCGGCGGTATCCGCGATATGCAGAAGGTGCCGTCGGCCATCTGGGTCGTCGACACCAACAAGGAGCACATCGCCGTCGGCGAAGCCCGCAAGCTGGGCATCCCGGTCATCGCGATCCTGGACACCAACTGCGACCCCGACCTCGTCGACTACCCGATCCCGGGTAACGACGACGCCATCCGGTCGGCGGCGCTGCTGACCAAGGTGGTCGCCTCCGCGGTCGCCGAGGGTCTACAGGCCCGCGCCAACGTGGGACGCGACGGCGACAAGGCCGAGACCGAGGGCGGCGCCGAGCCGCTCGCCGAATGGGAGCAGGAGTTGCTGGCCGGTGCCACCGCGGCCGCAGAGCCGGGGACCTCCGCCGGCGAAACCCCCACCGAATCGACTACTCCAGAGGTTTAGGGAAAGGCTGAAATGGCGAACTACACCGCTGCCGACGTCAAACGACTTCGGGAGATGACCGGTGCTGGGATGCTCGACTCGAAGAACGCGCTGGTCGACGCCGACGGCGACTTCGACAAGGCTGTCGAGCTGCTGCGCATCAAGGGAGCCAAGGACGTCGGCAAGCGCGCAGAGCGCGCGACCGCCGAAGGCCTGGTTGCCGCCAAGGGCGGTGCGCTGATCGAGCTCAACTCGGAGACCGACTTCGTCGCGAAGAACGCCGAATTCCAGTCGGTGGCCGATCAGATCGTCGCGGCGGCCGCAGCCTCGAAGGCGGCCGACGTCGACGCGCTGAAGGCCGCCAAGGTGGGTGACACCACCGTCGAGCAGACGATCGCGGACCTGTCCGCCAAGATCGGCGAGAAGCTCGAGCTGCGCCGGGTCGCCTACTTCGACGGCAACGTCGAGACCTACCTGCACAAGCGGGCCGCGGATCTGCCGCCTGCTGTCGGCGTGCTGGTCGAGTACACCGGCTCGAACACACAGGCTGCGCACGCGGTCGCGTTGCAGATCGCCGCGTTGAAGGCCAAGTACCTGACGCGTGACGACGTGCCAGAGGATGTCGTCGCCAACGAGCGCCGCATCGCCGAGGAGACCGCGCGCAACGAGGGCAAGCCCGAGCAGGCGCTGGCCAAGATCGTCGAGGGCCGCGTGACCGGCTTCTACAAGGACGTCGTGCTGCTGGATCAGCCGTCGGTGTCCGACAACAAGAAGACCGTCAAGGCGCTGCTCGACGAGGCGGGTGTGACCGTGACCCGGTTCGTCCGCTTCGAGGTCGGTCAGGCCTAACCGGCGAAAGCACACGCGAAGGCCCCCAGAAAACGCCCCCTGCCTTGGCGAGTTCACGCGGTCGTCGCAACACTCTCGATTTGAGAGGTTGCGGCGACCGTGTCGTTTTCCGAGGACTGTGTTCAGTTTGGGGATCAGTTAGCAAAGTGGGTCGATGCCGGCGTTGGGGTCCGCGACGCGGGTGGAAGGCTGGGTATCTCACACCAGCGGTGTTATGCGATCCTGCGTGCGACAGGGCGCTCGGCCGGGACGGCGCGCGCAGCTCGGCGCCCAGCTGACGCCGCCGAGGTGGTGGCGGTCTTCACCGCGACGGGCTCGATCAATCGGGCCGCCAAAGCGGGCGGTGTTTCGCATGCGGCGGCCCGCCGAGTGCTGGTCGAGCGGGGTTTGGTCAGCCAGGATCGGCAGCTCTACGGCAAGGCGGTGGCCCGGGGGCGTTTCCTGGAACTCGTTGAGTCAGGCTGGTCGGCGGCTCGGGCGGCCCGCGAGGTCGGGGTTCATGTGCGCACGGCCCGCGATTGGCGTGACGGCATCCGCAAGATCGGCAACACGCGGGTACGTCCAGATGGCACGGTCATCGAATACGGTGGTTCAGGGCGCTACACACAATCGGTGAACAAGACCGTTGCTGCCGCGCCGGCGGTGATCAGTGACCGGTATCTGTCGTTGCCTGAACGACTCGTCATCGCCGACGGGTTGCTCAACGGGATGAATATCACCCAGATCGCGGCGCGGATCGGCAAGCACAAATCGACGGTGTCGCGGGAGGTCCGCGCCCATGGCGTCGAGGGCCTGTATCTGCCGTATCAGGCCGACCGGGCCGCCATCACGTGCCGCGCTCGCCCGAAGCGGTCCAAACTGGTGACCAACCACAAATTGCACCAGGCGGTGGAAGACGGGTTATCGCGGCGGTTGTCGCCAGAACAGATCTCGCATCGTCTGGTCAAGGATTTCCCGGACGACGAGAGTATGCGGGTGAGCCACGAAACGATCTACCAGGCGTTGTATTTCCAAGCCCGCGGAGGATTGAAACGTGAAGTGGCCCAGGCTCTTCGGTCTGGACGTACGCGACGAAAACCGCACAAGCACCCCGATCAGCGCACTCACCGTTTCGTCGATCCGATGATCATGATCTCTGAGCGCCCCGCCGAGATCGAGGACCGGGCGGTGCCTGGCCACTGGGAAGGCGACTTGATTATGGGCGAAGCCAACAAGACCGCGATCGCCACCCTCGTGGAGCGCGCGACCCGCTACACGATGCTGGTGCACCTGCCTGACGGGCATCACGCCGAAGCCGTGCGCGATGGACTGATTACCACGATCTCGAGCCTGCCGGCGCACCTGCGGGGATCGTTGACCTGGGACCAGGGCGCTGAGATGGCGCGCCACAAGCAGTTCTCGATGGCCACCGACATGGCGGTCTACTTCTGTGACCCGGCCAGCCCCTGGCAGCGCGGCACCAATGAGAACACCAACGGCCTGCTGCGCCAATACTTTCCCAAAGGCACCGACCTCAGCCTCTTCGGTCCCGCAGACCTCGAGCACGTCGCCCAGCAACTCAACGGCCGCCCACGCAAAACGCTCGGCTGGGATACCCCAGCCGAGCGCTTGCGTGATCTACTACTGCCTACTTAACCAGCAGTGTTGCGACGACCCCTAGAAAACGCCCCTTCTGGGGCCTTTTGGATTGGCTCACCAGCCCCGCGGTACGAGTTGGTACCGTCACTGCATGGAACGCATTCATGCCTTTGGCGACGACGCCCTCGGCGATCTTGATGCCGTCGGTCTTGTTGAGAAGCTCCGAGCGGGTGAGGTGTCGGCGAGCGAGCTCGTCGAGGCGGCGATTGCCCGCACCGAGGCCGTCAACCCGACACTGAACGGTCTCGCGTACAAGGCGTTCGACCGCGCGCGGGCCAGGGCGGATGCACGGCGGCCATATGGCGGCTATTTCGACGGCGTGCCGTCCTTCATCAAAGACAACGTCGCCGTCGAAGGCATGCCGACAATGCAGGGCACCGACGCGTGGGACCCACATCCGATGCCCGCCGACGGCCCATGGGCCCGCGCGTTCCTATCGACCGGTCTGATTCCGCTCGGCAAGACGCAGATGTCGGAGTTCGGTTTCAGCGGGTCGGCCGAGCACCCGCGGATCGGTCCTGTCCGCAATCCGTGGAATCCCGACTACACCGCTGGCGCGTCATCGTCGGGCTCTGCGGCATTTGTGGCCGCAGGTGTGGTGCCGATCGCGCACGCCAACGACGGCGGCGGGTCGATCCGCATTCCCGCGGCGTGCAATGGCCTGGTCGGCCTGAAGCCGTCACGTGGACGACTGCCCCTGGACAAGGAAACCGCCCGGATGCCGCTTCACCTCGTCGCCAACGGAGTGGTGACAAGGTCGGTGCGCGACACCGCCGCTTTCTTGCGCGAAGCCGAACGGGTGTACCGCAACCCCAAGCTTCCCGCGATCGGTGACGTGACGCGGCCGGGTTCGCAGAGGTTGCACATCGCGGTCTGCACGAAATCCATTCTGCGAGAAGCCAGCCCGGAGATCCGGGAGCTGACGCTCAAGACGGCGGCACTGCTGGAGGAACTCGGCCACAAGGTGACCGAGATCGACAACCCGGTGCCTGACCGTTTCAAGGACGACTTCCTCGCGTACTGGTCGTTCCTGGCTTTCGCAGTCGTGCGGGGCGGACGCCGCATGTTCGGCCCTAGCTTCGACCGAACCAAATTGGACACCCTCACGCTCGGACTTGACGGCATCGCGGCCCGTGGCCTGCACAAGGTCCCGCTGGCCATCGCGCGGCTGCGGGCGTCGCGCCGGATCACGCACCGACTGTCCGGTACCTACGATGCTGTGCTGATGCCGACGCTGAACGAGGCAACGCCGCGCATCGGCCACCTCGACCCGACGGCAGGCTACGACCAGGTCATGGACCGACTCCTGGAATGGGTGTCGTTCACCCCACTGCAGAACGCCACCGGTGACCCGGCAATCTCGTTGCCACTCGGCGAATCGGCGTCGGGTCTTCCGGTCGGCATGATGTTCTCGGGAGTCGTGGGGCAGGAGGCCCGACTTCTGGAATTGGCGTACGAACTAGAAGAGGCTCGGCCCTGGCCGCGGATCCAGTCATGACCCGGGACTACGTCTACGACCAGGGCTACGTCGACGAGCGAAAACGCATCGCGGGCATGGAGGCCCTGTGGGATCCCGGTAGCCGGGCGGTGTTCGAGGAACTCGGCATCGGCAAGGGTTGGAAATGCCTTGAGGTCGGCGCGGGTGGTGGCTCGCTCGTTGAATGGATGGCCGAGCAACGTGCCTCGGTGCTCGCGGTCGACATCGACACCCGTTTCGTTGAGTCACTTGCCTCGGATTCGGTTGAAGTCCGCCGCCTCGACATCCGAGAAGACGAACTTCCCCAGGCCGAATTCGATTTGGTTCATGCGCGTCTCGTGCTCGAGCACCTCAGTGACCGGACACAGATCCTGCGGCGCCTGGCCCGCACACTGCGGCCGGGTGGCTGGATCGTGATCGAGGACTACGACTGGAGCTGCTTCGGATCCGATGGTGAGGATCCCAGTATCTCCCGAGTCGCGGAGGCGATCCTGGGTTTCATGCAGCAGGCCGGGTTCGAACGCGACTACGGCTGGCGCGTCGTCGCCGAGATCGCGGACGCGGGTTTCGTCGACGTCCGTGGTGAGGGCCGCGTACGCACCATCGACTCGACCTCACGCGGGTTCGACTTCTTCAGGCTCTCGTTCGAAAGTGGCAACGGTGCGGTTATCGAAGCGGGCATGCTTTCGGCTGAGGACGCTGAGGCGGCCTCGGCTCGGTTCGGCGAGGAATTACGCGTCTGGACGCCATTGATGATGGCCGGAATCGGCCGGCGCGGCTGATCCGACAACGAAATCCGTTGTGCGGGCGCAATCGCACCGTAACGGGACGGCGCCTGAGTTAACGCCGCCGACATTGCGCACGGCGGTCGGTGAAACTTTCCGGTCGGAGCATCCCTCTTTGTGGAGACCAGTCGGGTCGGTAATGCGCCCACGACCGTTCGATCGCCGGCGATCGCCACCGCCTCCGGGAACACCTTCCTATGCCTCGTCCGGTTCGCGCTGGCTAACATCCGCCGCCGCCCTGAACGGTTTGTGTTGTCCGTACTCGGAATCGCGCTGGCGATCACCTGTGTCGTCGTCGTTCGTACGATCTCGGCGAGCTTTGCGATCACCGGTGCCGATTCGGTGACCGACGTGCTCGGCGGTGCCCAGCTGTGGGCGGTGCCTGCCGCAGGCGTGCACTACGACACCAACGCGCAGGCACTAGTCGCCAACGGGTCCGCTCCGACCATCACCGTTCCCGCCGGCTGGACTGCAACCCGCATCTTGTCCGGTGTGACCGACATCAATGGCAGCACGGTGTTAATACGGGGAATCGACGAAATCGCCAGTGGTCAAGCCACTTTGGGTTCGGAAGTCGCCAGTCGACTCGACCTGCACCCCGGCGACCGGGTCGTCATCGGCGGGCAGAGCCTTGTCGTCAACGTGGCAGGCAGTGGCCAGTCGATCACCGTCGCGACCTCGCTTGCACGGTCGGTCGTCGGCGACAAAAGCTGGTGGCTCCTCTTCGCGCCGCCCGGCGACGAGAAGCGGCTCGATCTGGGACAGGTCTTCGGTGGCGCCGTCGGACTCGCGTCGACGTCGGACCCGTCGGTCAAACCGGATCCCAACGGAGGCGGCCTGATCTACGACACCGTCGGCGGTTCCGGGCCGCTGACGTTCGAGCAGAAGTTTTCCGCGTTGTTCTCCGGCAAGGTGACCAGCTCGACACTCGGCCTCATCTCGACTATCGGCCTCGGCCTCGGTTTCGTGATCGCGGTGTCGTCCTTCTTGGCCGCCGTGGCCGAGCGGCGGCGCGAATTCGGCATCATGTCCAGCATCGGACTGGCCGACGAAGTGCTCTACTTCTTCCTCGTCGAGTCGGGCATCGTCTTTCTGACCGCATACCTGGTCGGTGTGATCGGCGCCGGAGTCGCTGTGGCGCTGGTGATTCCCGGTATTGCCACGCCGACCGCGTGGCTTCAGGCCTCAGGGATGGTCGCAGCCTTCATTCCCGCGATGGCTATCGTCGGCGCTCTGGTACCGGTGCACCGACTGCTCCAACAACGTCCGGTCTCGCTCCTGGGGGAGCGGTGATGAGCGCTTGCGCGAAGAACAGAGGGCAGTGATGTTGGGTAAGGGACTGGCCTACGGATGGCTCGCTGCACGGCGGCGAGTCCGTGAGATGGTGCTGCCCATCGTCACAACGGCCACCGGAGCGTTCCTAGTCGTCATCGTGTTCGGCATGTCTGACGGAATCCGCGCGCAATCGGCCTCGCTCGGTCACGCCGAGGAGATCAGCCGCGCGGTCGTGCTGATCGCGGTGACCGTGCTGTTGGTGGGTGTCGTCGAGGTCGCGGTCGCGACCACCCGCACCGTCGCGCACCGCACCCGCGAACTCGGGGTGCTCGGCGCCAACGGTGTGCCGCGCACACCTGTGGTGGCCGCGCTGCTGGTCGAGCCGGTGATCGCGGCGGTGTTGGGTTCGCTGGTCGGCGCGCTGCTTGCCGCTGTTTCCGGGATTGTCTTAGGCGCAGTCGGTTTGGCGGCTACCGGAGTGTCGGTCGAGGGGCTGATGCTCGGAGCGGCGATCTCGATCGGCGTCAGCATCGTCGCGGCATTGGCCACCAGCATCGTGCCAACCTGGAACGCCGCCTCACGGCCGCCGATCCGTTCTCTGACCGCAGGAGGGTAGTGATGACCGCTATCGATGAAACCACGGATACCTCAGCTCAAGCCGATGGTCCCGCCCCGGTGATCGAGATTTCGGATGTGTGGAAGCTGCACAAGCTCGGCGAAGAGGTGGTCCGCGCGCTGGTTGCTGCCGAATTACAGGTGATGCCGGGAGAATTCGTCTGCCTTATGGGGCCGAGCGGCAGCGGCAAATCGACGTTGCTCAACATGATCGGCGGGCTCGACAGGCCGACCAAGGGGACAATCAAGCTCGCGGGCCGCGACACGTCGCTGCTGACCGAGAGCCAGTTTGCGGCGCTGCGCCACGACACCATCGGGTTCATCTTCCAGAGCTACAACCTGATCCCGTTCCTGTCGGCGGTGGAGAACGTCGAGCTGCCGCTGATGTTCGAGCCCTATGACCGCAAATCGCTTCGGAAGAGGGCGATAGAGCTGCTCGAGCTGGTCGGCCTCGGACATCGCGTGCATCATCAGCCGACGAAGATGTCGGGCGGCGAACAGCAGCGCACTGCGATCGCGCGGTCGCTGATCAGCAATCCGACGCTGGTCCTCGCCGACGAGCCGACCGCCAATCTCGACCATCGCACAGGAGAAACGGTAGTGCGCATGTTGCGCGACCTGTGTTCCACGCTTGGCGTCACCGTTGTCGCCAGTACGCACGACCCCACGGTGGCCGACGAGGCTAGCCGTGTCGTCCGGATGAAAGACGGACAAATCGTCAACTGACCCAACGGTATTCGGAGGACAACATGACCCAAGAACTCGAAGCGGCGCCACGGTCAGGGCGCGATGCCCTGATGACCACCGAGCTCGTTCCAGAGCAGATTCTGCCGAAGGTGCTGGGCACCTTCGGCTTGACCGCGACGTATGTGTTCATCATCTGCTGGATTACCGGGTCCTCGGTGATGGCGGCCGGCGGTTGGACGGCGATCCCGATGTGGGTGCTTGGCATCGTCACCTTCCTAGTGCCTGCGGCCCTGGCGGTGTTGGAGCTGGGCAACCTATGGCCGGGTCAAGGCGGGGTGTACATCTGGGCGTTCCGCACGATGGGCGACAGGATGGCGTTCCTCGGCGGCTACCTCTCCTGGGTGCCCGTCGTCCTCAACACCGCGTCGTCGCCTGCGATCGTTCTCCAGTTCCTGCTCCTGGCATTCCACGCCGATCTCGGACTCACGGTGAGCATCATTCTGCAGCTGGTAATCCTGTGGGCCGTGGTGGCCTTGGCGCTTGCGAAGCTAGCCGCCAATCAACGGATCATGAATGTCACGTTCATCGTCTACTGCGTACTCACGTTGACGATCTTCGTTTGCGGTGTCATCTACGCGGCCGGCCATGGGTCGGCCACGCCATTCAGTGCGCACGACGCGTTGATTCCTGACTTCGCTGGGGCCGGATTCCTCTATGGCACCGTTCTGCTGTACCTGGTGGGGGTCGAGACGCCGTTCAACATGGGTGCGGAATTTCTGTCGGTGAAGCGCAGCGCCGTGAAAATGATCGGCTGGGGTTCGCTCGCCCTCATACTCATCTACCTGTTGAGCACCCTGGGCACGATGTTGGTGCTACCCGGTGACCAGATCAATGCGGTCACCGGCGTGATCGGAAACCTTGGTGTATCCGGCTTCCCGGGCCTGATGGAGGTCGCCGCGGTGGTCATGGCCGTCATCTTCTTCGTGGCGATGACGACATACCAGGTGGCGTACTCGCGATTGATCTTCGTGTCGGGGCTGGAGCGCCATCTCCCGCGGATCTTCACCCACCTCAATCCCAGAACGCGAAATCCGGTGACCGCCATCCTGATTCAGGGCGTGCTGTCCTCGCTTCTCGTGGTTGGGCTGTACTCCCAGAGCAGCATGGCCAACGTGACGATTTATCTGCAGGGCGGCCTGAGCGTGGTGTGGTTGCTCTCGGGCTTCTTCTTCTTCATACCGCTCCTTATCGCTCGCAAGAAGTACGCGGATCGCTATGCCAGCGAAGACTTCTGGAGGATTCCCGGCGGAATGCCCGCGGTCTACACCGTGGCGGCGATTGGTATGGTCGCGACGTGTGCAGGCGTGTACTACTCGTTCGCGGCGCCGTGGATCAAGGTTCCGACGGCGACCTGGATGGCCTGGGTCGGCGGCATTGCGGTCGGCATGTTCATTCTCGGTGCGATCGTCTACTTCTTCGGCCGCCGGTCGGCGGCCAAGGTCAGCAAGGAAGACGCACTCGCACACCTGGCGGTACTCGAGTTGAAGGACGAAGCCAAATGACGATGGAAAGCACCGTGCCGAGCACTGAGGCGACTGACAACACAGCCAGGTACCCGCTGGACCCGTTGACCGGTGTTGAGATCGAGACCGCCGCGGCGGTCATCACCGACTCCGAATATTCCACGCCGACATTGAAATTCGTGATGATCCAGTTGGCGGAACCGGAGAAGCCGTCTTCGTTGACATTCGCCGGCGAGGCGGAGACTCCACGACGGGCGTTCGTCTCGATGTACGACGCCGCTGCCAAGTTGATCTTTGAGGCTGTCGTTGACGTCGGTGCGCGTGTCATTGACTCGTGGGAGTCGGTGCCCGGCCGGTTCCCGTCCTATCTCGTCGAGCACATGACCGGGGTGGAAGAGGTGGTGCGGGCCGACCCACGCTGGCAGGAGGCGATGCGCAAGCGCGGGGTCACCGACTTCGACCTGGCGATGATCGATCCTTGGCCCGCAGGCTATTACGGCAGTGAGGATCACTACGACAACTCGCCGCTTGTCTGCCGGCCGCTGACGTTCATGCGCGCCGCGGCCTCTGAGCACGGCTATGCGCGACCGGTCGAGGGTCTGATCGTCACCTTCGATCTTGACGCCATGAAGGTGATCGACATCGAGGATCACGGGGTGGTGCCGCTGCCGCCGACTGCGGGCAACTACGCCGAGAAATTCATGTTCGACGAGAACAACCGGCCTGCATTCACCAAGTTCCGTGACGACGTGAAGGCCATCGAGATCACCCAGCCCGACGGCCCGAGCTTCACCGTCGACGGGTGGAAGGTGCAATGGCAGAAGTGGTCGATGCGAGTGGGGTTCAACCCGCGCGAAGGCATCACGTTGCACGAGATCACCTACACCGACCGCGGCGAGACACGACCGATCATCTACCGGGCGTCGCTATCGGAAATGGTTGTGCCGTATGGCGATACCGAGCCCACCCACTGGAACAAGAACGTCTTCGACATGGGCGAAGTGGGGATGGGATTCTCGGCCAACCCGCTGACCCTCGGCTGCGACTGCCTTGGCGAGATCTTCTACTTCGACGGCACGGTCAACGACTCGTCGGGCACCGCGGTCACCATTCCGAACGCGATCTGCATGCACGAGGAGGACTACGGAATCTCCTGGAAGCACACCGATTTCCGGACCGGTGAGGTGGAGGTGCGGCGGGCTCGGCGGCTGGTGATCTCGATGATCTGCACCGTCGGCAACTACGAGTACGGCTTCTTCTGGTACTTCTACAACGACGCGTCGATGGAGGTGGAGGTCAAGCTTTCCGGGGTGCTCACCACCGGGGCCGTGCCGGATGGTGAGGAGCCGCGATGGGGAAAGCTGGTCGCCCCCAACATCTACGGGCCAAATCACCAGCACTTCTTCAACTTCCGGCTCGATATGAGCATCGACGGCGCTGGCAATAGCGTCTACGAGGTGGACTCGATTCCCGAACCCGACCCTGAGCTCAACCCACACCACAATGCGTGGATCACCCGCGACACCCTGGTGGCCTCTGAGGCCGACGGTGCGCGGGACTGGGACTGGTCGAAGGGCCGGTACTGGAAGATCTCCAACCCGTCGAAACGCAACGAACTGGGCGCCCCGGTGGCCTACAAGCTGACGCCAAGGGACGTGGTGCCGGTGATGGTGCAGGAAGGTTCATACATCTACGACCGCGCGCGGTTCGTCCAGCACAACCTGTGGGTGACCCGCTACGACCCCGACGAGAAGTTCGCGGCTGGCGATTACATGTACCAGTCCGCCGATATGCAGGGCCTGCCGGAGTTCATCGCCGACGACGCGCCGCTGGAGAACACCGATGTCGTGCTCTGGTACACGCTCGGTGCGCACCACGTGGTCCGGCCGGAGGACTGGCCGGTGATGCCGTGCGCATACACGGGGTTCCATCTGAAGCCGGTGGGCTTCTTCGACGGCAATCCCGCACTGGACATCCCGCCGTCACCGCCGGCGGCGTGCCACCACCACTAGATCGGGTCTGAGCCGAGTGCGGCCAGTACGCGCTTGAACTGGTAACGCTCCTCGTCGCTCAGGTTGGTCATCAGTCGGTCCTCGGCTGCGCGCACACCGGCGTCGGTGCGCTTCAGCAGTTCGGTGCCTTCGCGTGTCAGCTGGGCGGGCAGCGATCGGCCCGACGACACGCTTGTCGGCCGGGCCACGAGGCGACGCTCCTCGAGCCCGCGCAGCACCATGTTCATGGCCTGCGGGGAGACGTTGAGGGCGCGGGCCAGGTCGGCGTTGGAGTGCCCAGGGAACTTGGCCAGCACCCGCATGCACAGGTATTCGGGGAAGGCCACTTCCAGCGGGTCCAGGACCGCGGCCGTCACATCGGCCTTCAGCGCAAACATCACGCGACTCATTAGATAGCCAAGGGGCTGGTCCTCAAACGGCTCGCTCATATCAAGCATATTGACACATATCAATGAAATTGATATACCGGAGGCATGACAATGCCGCAGGATCTCTTTGAAAATGCGTACAAGGGCGAGGCCCCCGAGCTGGGACTCGGAACCAAGCCGCCGTGGAGCATCGGCGAACCGCAGCCGGAACTCGTCGCGCTGATCGAAGCGGGCAGGTTTCACGGCGACGTGCTCGACGTCGGCTGCGGGGAGGCGGCCGTCTCGCTGTTTCTCGCTGAGCGCGGCGTGACGACCGTCGGCCTCGACCTTTCGCCTACCGCGATCGAACTCGCCAAGGCCGAGGCGGCCAAGCGGGGGCTGACCAACGCCAGCTTCGAGGTCGCCGACATCAGCGCGTTCACCGGATACGACGGCCGGTTCGGCACCATCGTCGACTCGACCCTTTTTCACTCGATCCCCGTCGAGGCTCGAGAGGGATACCAGCAGTCGATCGTGCGCGCCGCCGCGCCCGGCGCGTCGTACTACGCGCTCGTGTTCGATCGCGCCGGCTTGCCCGAAGGGCCCGCCAACCCGGTGACCGAGGACGAATTGCGTGACGTCGTGTCCAAGTACTGGGTGATCGATGAGATCCGGCCCGCCCGCATCCACGCCAAACTTCCAGACGCCGTCGACGGGTCGCCGATGCCGTTCGGCGACCTGCGCGACGAAGCCAACGGCCGCAAGTCGGTCCCGGCCTGGCTGCTCTCCGCTCACCTGCCCGCGAGCTAACCTCCGCCACACCGCCCACCCCATAGCGGCTATCCGGCCGCTATGGGGCAGGATTAGGGGCGCCGTCCAGGGCCAGCGCCGGGGATGGCGACCTTGTGCTCGCACCCCGAAGGAGTCGGATGGCGGAGACCACCAACGGCGCCGAAGCATCACGTGCCCCGATCCGGCCCTACTACTCCCGGGTGCTGCTCAAGCTGGGCGGCGAGATGTTCGGCGGCGGCCAAGTGGGCCTGGACCCCGACGTGGTGCACCAGGTAGCCCGACAGATCGCCGAGGTAGTGCGAAGTGGAGTGCAGGTTGCCGTCGTCATCGGCGGTGGCAACTTCTTCCGCGGCGCTCAGCTGCAGCAGCGCGGCATGGAACGCACGCGTAGTGACTACATGGGCATGCTCGGCACCGTAATGAACAGCCTTGCGCTGCAAGACTTCCTGGAAAAGGAAGGCATCGCGACGCGCGTGCAGACCGCGATCACCATGGGGCAGGTCGCCGAACCCTACATCCCGCTGCGAGCCCGCAGGCACCTCGAGAAGGGTCGGGTGGTGATCTTCGGGGCTGGCATGGGCCTTCCGTATTTCTCGACCGACACCACCGCCGCGCAGCGCGCGCTGGAGATCGGCGCCGAAGTGGTGCTGATGGCCAAGTCCGTCGACGGCGTGTTCACCGCCGACCCGCGGGAGGATCCCGCCGCCGAACTGCTCACGGCGATCAGCCACCGCGAGGTCATCGACCGTGGCCTGAAGGTCGCCGACGCCACCGCGTTCAGCCTGTGCATGGACAACGGCATGCCCATCCTGGTGTTCAACCTGCTCGTCGACGGCAATATCGCCAGGGCGGTGGCAGGTGAGAAGATCGGAACACTGGTCACCACCTAACGGGATGGATGTCCGGGCGAGCGCAACCGACGGGAGATAGCAGGTTGATCGACGAAACACTCTTCGATGCCGAGGAGAAGATGGAGAAGGCGGTGTCGGTGGCCCGCGACGATCTCTCGTCGATCCGCACTGGTCGCGCCAACCCTGGCATGTTCTCGCGCATCAACATCGACTACTACGGCTCGATGACTCCCATCACGCAGCTGTCGAGCATCAACGTTCCGGAGGCGCGGCTTGTGGTCATCAAGCCCTACGAGGCCAACCAACTGCGCAACATCGAGGACGCGATCCGCAACTCCGACCTCGGGGTCAATCCCACCAACGACGGCAACGTCATTCGTATCGCCATCCCGCAACTGACCGAGGAGCGGCGGCGCGAACTTGTCAAACAGGCCAAGTCCAAAGGTGAGGACGCCAGAGTTACCGTGCGCAACATCCGCCGCAAGGCGATGGAGGAACTGCACCGCATCAAGAAGGACGGCGAAGCCGGCGAGGACGAGGTGGCGCGCGCCGAGAAGGACCTCGACAAGACGACTCACACGTACACGACCCAGATCGACGATCTGGTCAAGCACAAAGAAGGCGAGTTGCTGGAGGTCTAGTGGCCGATCAGCAAGCGACTCCCGTGCCAGACACTGACGCCGGCCCGACCGAGCCGCCCAAAAAGACGTCCCGCGCCGGCCGCAATCTACCTGCCGCCATCGGTGTCGGCGTTCTCCTCGGCGCGATGGCGATCGGGATTCTGCTTTTCGCACCGAAGGGATGGCTGCCCGTGCTGGCCGTGGCGATGCCCATCGCCACCCACGAAGTTGTCCGCAGGTTGCGGGAAGCCGGCTACTCCATTCCCGTGATTCCGCTGCTGATCGGCGGCCAGGCCATGATCTGGCTGACGTGGCCCTGCGGCCCGGCCGGGCTCTTGGGGGCGTATGGCGGAACGATCGTGGTGTGCATGGTGTGGCGCCTGGTTGGGCAGGGTCTCAGCGTGCAGCCCGTGAACTATCTTCGCGATATTTCGGCGACGGTGCTGATCGCGACGTGGGTGCCGCTGTTCGGCAGCTTCACCGCGCTGCTGATCTTCCAGGACCACGGTGGTATCCGAACGTTCACGGTGATCGTGACCGTCGTGTTCGCCGACATTGGCGGCTACGTCGCCGGAGTGTTGTTCGGCAAGCATCTGATGGCGCCTGCGATCAGCCCGAAGAAATCGTGGGAGGGGCTGGGCGGCTCACTGCTCTTCGGCATCACGGCCGCCGTGTTGACGGTGGCACTTTTGCTCGACAAGCCCGCGTGGGTCGGCGTGCCGCTGGGGCTGATGCTGGTGATCACCGGCGTGCTCGGCGACCTGGTCGAGTCCCAGGTCAAGCGCGACCTCGGCATCAAGGACATGGGCACGCTGCTACCCGGTCACGGGGGCCTCATGGACCGGATCGACGCGATGCTGCCGTCGGCCGTCGCCGGCTGGATCGTTCTGACGCTGCTGGCGTGACCCCTTGGCGTTCAGCCAGCACGCCGCGGCGCCTACCACGAGGCCGACCGCGATCCCGATATCCGGACGCTGGCCGAGCATCAGCCACGACAGCAGGCCCGCGACCGCGGGGATGACCGCGAACAGCATGGCCACCGCAGCTGCTCCATAGTTGTTGATCCCACGCACATACAGCGTCATACACAAGGTCGCGTTGAACAGCACGACAGCGGCCACCGCGCCCGCCGCTTTCCACGGATCGACCACCGTGAACGGCATGAACACGGCCAGCGCCGCTACAGGCAGCAGGGCGACGCCGTTCTGCAGCGCCGCCGTCGCGCGGAAGTCCACTCCCGAGCAGAACCGCTGCTGGTAGACCCCGCCTGCGGAGATGGCAAGGAGTGCCACGAGCAGTAGCAGTACGACGGTGTCGACTCCGCCGATGGCGACCAGTCGTCCCGCGCAGGCAGCAAGCACCGCAAGGACGCCGAGGATCAACGCGCCGACGCGTGCCCAGGTCAGACCCTCGCCGAGGAACACCGTCGCCAGCAGGGCGGTGACGACGGGATTCATCGAGATGACCACCGCGCCAAGCACCGCGGGCGCACCGTGCAGCAGCGCCAGATACAGGCAGATGAACTGAAGCGCATTGGTGAGCAAACCGGCGACCAGGACATGTACCAGCGTGCGGCCAGTGGGCCACGTCACACGGGAGAACAGGGCCCAGGCGGACAGGATCGCACCGGCAAGCCCAAACCGGAAGACCAGCACCGCCATCGGCGACATCGCCGAAACCGCAAGCGCGCCAATCGGATAACCGAGGGCGTAGAAGAACGTCAACGTCGATGCTGTGCGAAACGGCATCGTGGGCAGGGCCATGGCTCCCATGGTTGCGATCAACGCTCTGGATAGCCAATCAATTTCGGCCGGTCGACGTCGAAGTGCTCATTGGAGCCGGGGGTCCGAAGGGGACGGCCGTCGCCGAACGGGTGGGTGACGGGGTATTCGCGGCCGGGGTTCCCAATGCCCTCGCCGCCGGCCGGAGCTACTCCCTTCTCCAGTTCGGCACCGTTCTCGGCGAGGCGGAGGACGTTCGCAGCTTCCGTGTCATGGCTGCCGCGGGCCACGGCCTGGCGGTAGTGATGCACGCGCTGTACGAACGCGGCGGCGCCGACGCCGTTCGTGCATTGCCGGGCGGGAGCCAATGGATCGACACAATCGAGACGATCCATCGGCCGAGCGCCACCTCGTTACCCACGAAGGTCACCTGGTGCGGCTCACTGCCGTGCACGAGGAGGCGGTCTCTCTGGCTGCTGACCTGTGCCACAGTTCACCTTCAGCGGAACGGCGGCGCAGTTGCGCGAACGGGCCACCGAATATGCGGCGGCAGGCATCACCGAACTCGTCTATCAGCCAGCCGGTCCTGACATTGTCGGCGAACTCGCGCGCATGATTGCTGCCATCGGCGACGTCACCGATGCCGCCAGTGCGCCAACGGGCTGAGATACTGACAAATACATGCCCACCTTGCCCCTGATCTTTGATCCACCGCGACGCGCCATGCCACCGCGGCATTTCGCTGACCTCGACGAGGACTCCCGCTCCACCGCCGTCGCCGACCTCGAGCTGCCTGCATTTCGCGGTAAGCAACTGGCCAACCACTACTACGGCAGGCTGATCGCCGATCCCCATCAGATGACGGACCTGCCCGCCGCGGTGCGCGAACAGGTCGCCGGGGCATTGTTCCCGCGGCTGCTCGACGCGGTGCGCGAGATCGAGTGCGACGCGGGGGAGACCCGCAAGATGCTGTGGCGCGCGGTCGACGGCACGACGTTCGAGTCGGTGCTGATGCGCTACCCGGACCGCAACACGGTCTGCATCTCGTCGCAGGCGGGTTGTGGCATGGCGTGCCCGTTCTGCGCGACGGGTCAGGGCGGACTGAACCGCAACCTGTCGACAGCGGAGATCCTCGAGCAGGTGCGGGCGGCCGCGGTGGAACTGCGGGACCGCGACCACGGCCGGCTGTCCAATGTCGTGTTCATGGGCATGGGCGAGCCGCTGGCGAACTACAACCGGGTGCTGGGAGCCGTGCGTCGCATTGTCGCCGCGCCTCCGAACGGCTTCGGTATCTCCGCGCGTTCGGTGACCGTGTCGACGGTGGGGCTGGCGCCCGCCATTCGCAAACTGGCTGACGAGCGACTCAACGTCACGCTTGCCCTCTCGCTGCACGCTCCCGACGACGAACTGCGCGACACGCTCGTTCCCGTCAACAACCGGTGGAAGGTGTCCGAAGCCCTTGACGCGGCGCGGTATTACGCCGACGTGACCGGGCGACGGGTGTCGATCGAATATGCGTTGATCCGCGACATCAACGACCAGCCCTGGCGGGCCGATCTTTTGGGCAAGCGACTGCACGGCGCGTTGGGGCCGCTGGCGCACGTGAACGTCATCCCGTTGAATCCCACGCCGGGCAGTGAGTGGGACGCCAGCCCGAAGCCGGCCGAACGCGAGTTCGTCAAGCGGGTTCGCGCGCGGGGAGTGTCATGCACGGTGCGCGATACGCGTGGCCGCGAAATCGCCGCGGCGTGCGGTCAATTGGCGACCGAGGGCTGACGTGGCTTTGGCCGTAGGGGCATATGTGAAAGTGCCCGCGTAGCGAGCGACACTGGAGCCTATAGCCGGACACCGCGGAACCACACGGGCTTTGCCGCGGTCCGGAGGGCCATCACCCGGGTATGGATTCGGTGCTCCGTGCCGCGCGGTACAAACCCCGGACCGTAAAGTCCGCGTGCAAGTCGACGAACCCTGCCACGCCGCCGCTCCCACCGCAGTGCATCGGATACCTGTTTCGACGCACGTCCGCGGATCTCGAAGCCCTGCCACTCAAGGGCCTTGATGAGTTCGTCGACGGTCGTAGGGCCGTGTTGCAATAGGTACATCGTGAGCGCATAGCGGAGGTCGATGCCCTGCAATAGATGCCTGGTCTCCATCGTCGAACCGTGACAGGCGTGTCCGACAACTTCGTGGTTGTCGCTCGCTACGCGGGCAGTTTCACATGTGTGTTTCTGCAGCGCTAGTCCGGCATGCCGATCGTCTTGGCCTCCATGTACTCCTTGTAGCCCTCTTCGCCGTTGCGATAGCCGAGCCCGCTCTGCTTAGTGCCGCCGAACGGGCTGGTGATCCCGAAGTGGCTCTTGCCGTTGATCGTCACGTTGCCGGTGCGCATGCGCTTGGCGACATCGAGCGCCCGGTCCAAATCTCCTCCGCTGACCTCGCCGGACAGCCCGTAGATGCTGTTGTTGGCGATCGCGATGGCCTCGTCGTCGCTGTCATACGGCGTCACGGTCAGCACCGGGCCGAAGATCTCCTCCTGCGCCACTTGCGAATCCGGATCGACGTCGGCCAATAGCGTTGGCTGCACGTAGTAGCCCGTCGGAAGGTTCTCCGGAATTCCACCGCCCGTGACAAGTCGGCTACCGGAATCGATGCCGCTCTTGATCAGGCCCAGCACCTTTTGCCGCTGAGTCTCGCTGATCTGCGGGCCTTGCATGTTGCCAGGGATCCACGGGTCGCCGACAGGAAAGCCCTGCATCATGGTCTTGAGCATCTCGATGCCGTCGTCGTACCGGCTGCGTGGCAACAGAATTCGACTCGGCAGGATGCAGCTTTGGCCGGACATCACGCACGCCATCATCGCCGCCATCGGCATGGCCGAGTTGAAGTCCGCATCGTCGAGCACGATGTGCGCGGACTTGCCGCCCAACTCCAGCAGCGTCTTCTTGACCGTCGGCGCCCCTGCGGCCAGGATCGCCCGTCCGGTCGCAGTCGAACCGGTGAACGTGATCATGTCGACGCGCGGGTCGGCAGACAGCGCCGCGCCCACCTCGTTGGCGTTGGAGACCACGACGTTGAACACGCCCGCGGGGATGTCGGTTTCCTCGGCCACGATCCGCCCGTATTCGCTACCCGACCACGGGGTGAGCTGTGCGGGCTTGAGCACCACCGTGTTACCGGCCATCAGCGCAGGCACCGTCTCGGCGATGTTCAGGTAGAACGGCACATTCCACGGGGTGATCGCGCCGACGACGCCGACGGGCTCGTAATGGATCTTGCGTCGCGCCGGACCCAACTGCGTCGGATGCACGCCGGTATCGACGAGGTACTCGAATGCCCGGCCGTGCTCGGCCCAGTGCTTGACTTCCTCGATCGGGCTCTCGATCTGAGAACCGGACACGGTGACCGGGCAGCCGACTTCGGTGATCAGGATGCGGCGCAACCGCTCCTTGTTATTTTCCAGAGCCTCGTGCAGCTGCGTGAGGCAGTGGTAGCGGAACTCGAGGTCGCGCGACCAGTCGCTTGCGTCGAATGCCCGTCGGGCCGCTCCGACCGCGCGCTCCATGTCGGCGACGGTGCCGTCGGTGGCCCGCCCCGCGACTTCCTCGCTGGCCGGGTGGATCACGTCGAATGTCGCGCCGCTGCTGGTGAACTGCAATTCGCCGTCGATCAGCATCCGCTCGTCACCGGCCAGCACGGCGGCTTCAGTCTGCACTTCCGTCATGGAAGACAGCTTTACAAATTATTGGCGAAGTGTCACCCGTTCGCCTTGATCCCTGCGGCATGACGGAGCTGCGCCAGAAACTGGTCGTCGTCGTCGCTGCGGACGATGTAGTGCGACACCGCAACGCGAATCGCGGTCGCGGCTTTGACGGCGCCGTTGGGTCCCGGCATCAGCTTCAGCAAGCGCGCCCGCATGACGGGAATGATCCAGGCGAGCTGGGCGATGACAACCTCAGGTTCGATGTCGACCAGTCGCACGCCGGAATACGAGTGCTGGTACTCAACGATGAACCGCAGCGCAGCATCGAGTTTCTCTGTTCCCCGCAGGCCCGCCGTCGCCCTGCTGATCCCGCCGTCGAACATCTCGCGCTCATAGTCGCCGAACGCGTCGAGCAATTCCCCCTTGGACGCGAACCAGCGGTAGAGCGTCGGACGGGAGACCCCGGCCTGCAGGGCGACCTCCGAAAGGCTCAGCTTCGTCTGCCCGCTGCGCCCGAGCACTTCCGCGGTCGCGACGAGGATCCGATGCCGCGTCGAGGTGTCGTCGACGCTTTCGGATACGCGTAGTGGTTCGTTCACGTTCTGGGCCTCAATCGTTTGGTCTTGATGATCCTAGATCGTTCGTCACAGTGACTTCTCAAGGAGCGAGACCGTGTCGAGGTCATCCAGCGCGGCGACACTTCGCCGCAGTCCTTCCAAAGCGATGGTCTCGGCCTGCATGCCGCCCATCCCAGCGGTGATCAGCGCAGCGACGTAGGCGTACAGGGCGCCCTGTCGGTAGCGGTCCCACAGCTCGTCGCGGTCCAGCTCGGGACCGCCCGCGCTGGCGAGCATCCCGCGGTAGTCG
The DNA here is from genome assembly GCA_963835075.1 of uncultured Actinomycetota bacterium. GTDB lineage: Bacteria > Actinomycetota > Actinomycetes > Mycobacteriales > Mycobacteriaceae > Mycobacterium. The sequence goes on from CAWIEE010000022.1 coordinate 164,765, forward strand.
TCGAGCAGTTCGCGTTCACCGGCCTGCCGGTCGGCCGTGGTCATGCTCGTGATCAGGGTGTAGGCCAGTTCGCGGCTCGGGTGGCCGCGACGAACCGCCTGCCAGTCCAGTAGCCCCGCCGCGCCATTGCGGAAGTAGACGTTTCCGGGGTGCGCGTCACCGTGCATGACCGTGTGCGGGGGCGCGTCGATAAGTGTTGCGACCGCGCGGTAGTTGTCGTCGATGAAGCGGCCCTGCTCGACGGGGATGTCGGTCGTTTCGGCGATCCGGCGCGCGGACGTTTTCAGCAGGGACCCGATCAGCGGTACGGCGGTGTCGGCCGACGCCGAATAGAGCCACGCGGGGACGCAACCCCAGAACGTGGCATGCACTCGGGCGAGCAGCTCGACGATGCGGCGTGCGTGGTCCTTGTCGAGCGGGTGCAGTGTGTCGGGAAACTCGCATACGTCAACCGCGAGGTCCTCCAGCACGAGTACGAAGCGGCCGGTGAGTGGGTCGAACGTTGATCCGTGCGACTTTGGCACGCCGGTCAGTTGGTGCGCCAATTCGCTGTAGAAACGGGTTTCGGTTTCGGCGAGCCTGCCCAATTCGCCCATCAGGCGGGTGGCCACCGTTTTGGCGGGCATCTTGACGAACACGGAAGCCGGAACACCGTCGCCGGTCAGCGCCAACCGGGCTCGCGATGTGGTACCCGCGTCGCCTCCAATGACCGCCACCGACGTGACAGTGCGCCCCATGATCTGCGATAGCGACTTTGCATCGAGATCGTCGACGGTGCGGGGCAGTGATCGAACGCGACCGACGACCGCGTCCGTGGCGATACGTTGTACACCGCGCCCCAGATGCGACGCCAGGCCGACGATCGGCGCAACCCGATTCACCTCGTCAGTTTACAAATTAGCGGTGATTTGTAAAGCGTTTCGGAAAGGATGCCAATGGCCGGACCGATGGAGGGCGTCAACGTCGTCGAACTCGGCGTATGGGTGGCAGGTCCAGCGGCAGGCGGGATACTCGCCGACTGGGGTGCTGACGTCATCAAGATCGAGCCGCCGACGGGCGATCCGGCGCGGATGTTCGGCCGCATGCTCGGCATCGAAGACGGGATCAGCCCTCCGTTCGAAATGGACAACCGCGGCAAGCGCAGCGTCCTGCTCGACCTGACGACCGACGACGGACGGGCGTCCGCATTCGAATTGCTCAGCGGCGCAGACGTTTTCCTCACCAATGTGCGTCCCGCCGCGTTGAAGCGCACGGGTCTGGACTTCGAGACGGTGGCGGCGCGCAATCCCCGCCTGGTGTACGGCCTGATCACCGGCTACGGCGAGCGGGGGCCTGACGCCGACCGGGCGGCCTACGACGTCGCGGCGTTCTGGGCACGAGCGGGCCTGGCGCACTTGCTGACCCGCCCCGGTGAGACGCCTCCGTTTCAGCGCGGCGGAATGGGCGACCACTCGGCGGGCATGACGTTGGCGGCGGCGGTGTGCGCGGCCCTCGTCGCACGTGCGCGGACCGGGACGGGACAGTTGGTGACGCACCTCGCTGTACCGGCAGGGCGCGTACACCGTCAGCTTCGACCTCAACACCTTTCTGATGACCGGGCATTCGATCGCAATCGGCGAGCGCGAGACGATGGGCAACCCGTGCATGAACAACTACACGGCGGGCGACGGTCGGCGGTTCTGGATCGTCGGCCTGCAGGGCGATCGGCATTGGCCTGCGCTGTGCCGCGCGGTCGGGCGGCCCGAATGGCTCACCGATCCGCGGTTCGACACCGGACGTTCGCGCGCCGTGAACGCTGTCGAACTCATCGGTGAACTCGACGAGATCTTCGCTGCCAAGCCGCTCGACGATTGGGCGAAAGTCTTTGCGGGCGAACCGGATTTCTTCTGGTCGCCGATCAATTCGATCGAGGACGTCGTCGCCGACGATCAGTTCCACGCCGCGGGCGGTGTCGTCTACGTGCCCGATGGCGATGCGAGCGCGCCGATGGTGGCGACGCCGGCTGATTTTCACGGCACGCCGTGGGAGCCCCGCTCTGCAGCGCCGAAATTGGGTGAGCACACCGACGAGATCCTCGCCGAACTCAAGGCGCGAAATGTTTGACACGCGCGGCATGCCGTAGCTGGTTGAGGAAGTCGTCGTCATCGTCGCTGCGCACCAGGTAATGCGAAATCGCCACGCGGACCGCGGTCGACACCGCCAGGCCGGGATCGGGCCCTGAGGCGAGCCGCTCGAGCCTGGCGCGCATCAGTGGAATGACTCGCGACAGTCTCCTGATGACCTGGGCTGGCTCGATGTCGATCATCCGCAACCCGGGATAGGACTGCTGGTACTCGACGATGACCCGCAACGCCGCATCGAGCCTCTCGCAAGGCGGCAGGTCGGCTGTCGCGTCGGCCACGGCGCGTTCGTAATACTGGCGCTCCCACACCACGAACGCGTCGAGCAGTTCCCTCTTGTCGGCGAAGTACCGGTAAAGCGTTGGTCGCGAAACCCCGGCCTGCACCGCAACCTCGGACAGGCTCAACTTGGTCATGCCGTTGCGGCCGAGCACCTCGGCGGTGGCGGCAAGGATCCGCTGCCTGCTCGAGGCGTCCGTGTCTTCCCCCATGCCCATAGCTTTACAAATTTTCACCGAAGTGTCACGCTAAATCGGTGACAGCGGCAGCGGTGCAGGCACGTGAACACAGTCCGATCGACATCACCTCCCACGACTTCTGGAGTCAACCGTTCAACGTCCGCGATCAGACGTTCGCCCAGCTACGCATGGGTGAAGGCCTGACATGGCACCGGCCCTTCGCGTCGATGTTCCCGATGGAGGAACCCGGCTACTGGGCACTCACACGGCGCGCTGACATCGCGTACGTCAGCCAGCATCCCGAGCTGTTCACCTCCGCGCAGGGCGTCGCGCTAGATCCGATGCCCGCCGAGATACAGCGGTACGCATCGTTTCTTCCTGTCGATGGATCCGCCGCAGCACACCGTCTATCGGCGGCTGATCAGCTCGGCGTTCACGCCGCGAAACGTCCGGCAGATCGAGAATCAAATCCATCTGAATGCCGTCGCAATCGTGGACGACCTCGTTGATGCCGGCGACATCGACTTCGTCGCCGCCTGTTCGGCGCGGCTGCCGATGCTGACGATCATGGACATGCTCGGTGTGCCGAGTGCTGACCAGCCTGCGGTGGCCTACGCGGCCGAAAAGCTGTTCGGCATGAGCGACGACGAGTACAGCACGCCCGAGGAGCGGGCGGAGGACCCGGTCAAGCAGATCGTGCTGTTGAACAACACCGGCATCGAGCTCGCGAAGTTCAGGCGCGCCAACCCCGGCGACGATCTGATGACGAGCATCGTCAACGCCGAAGTCGACGGACACCGGCTCACCGATGAGGAGATCGGTGCGTTCCTCATCCTGTTGGCGTCGGCCGGTAACGACACCACCAAGCAGACCACCACCCACGCGATGATGGCGTTGGCGGACAACCCCGCCCAGCGAGACTGGCTGATGGAGGACATCGAGAACCGAATCGGGCCCGCGGTCGAGGAATTCGTCCGCTGGGCGTCGCCGGTCATGCAGTTCGCACGTTTCGCCACCGAGGACACCGAGATCAACGGACAGCCCGTGCAGGAAGGAGACAAGCTCGGCCTGTTCTACTGCTCGGCGAACCGCGACGAAGCCGTCTTCAGCGATCCAGGCGTGTTCGACCTGCAAGGGTCGCCGAACCCGCATCTCGGATTCGGTGGTGGCGGCCCGCACTTCTGCCTCGGCAACCAGCTGGCCAAGACTGAGCTACGAAACCTGTTCCGAGAGCTACTGACTCGGCTGAAAACGGTCGAGTTCGGTGAACCCGACCTGCTTTACAGCAGCTTTGTCCACGGCGTCAAGCGTCTTCCGGCCTTCGTTCAATAGGAGTAACCATGCGGGTCGAAGTCGACCTCGACAAGTGCACAGGGCACGGCATCTGCGAGTCGATCGCCGATGACGTATTCGAGGTCCAGGACTACGGGACGGTGCTCATCCACGACAACGAGCGGCCGGAGACCGACCGCGACCGGATGCAGCAGGCCGTGACGCAATGCCCCGCGGCGGCTTTGCGGCTCGTGGATTAGCGCTGAGGCATCGGACGGACCAGCACCGATTGCTGGATCGCCCCGACGGCTCCGCTCTCGTCGAACAGCGTGCCGATCGTCGTGCCGATGCCGTCAGGCCCGTAGTTCGTCTCCGCGCGGATGCCGATCCACTCGCCGTCGGGAATGCGATGCACGTGAACGACCAGGTCGGTGTTCATGAACGTCCACTTCCTGATGTCCAGCTTCGTGCCGATCCCGTTGGCGTCGTCGGCGACAGCGAACAACCGCTCCAGCGCAGTCATCGTCTCGTCCTTGACGAGGTCGACCTCTGGACGGATCCAGGACTCGCCGGGGCCTTCGCTCATCGGTTTGGTCAGCCATCGCCAGTCCAGGCTGTGGACGTAGTTGGGGTCCCAGTCCTTCTTCATGTCACGGCTTTTTGCCTCGGCGACGGGACGCAGGGGAGGGGCAGGTGCATGCACCACCTCGGCGGTGTCGATGGTCTTCAGTCGCCACCCGCTGGCCCGGGCGACCGGTCGAGGTTCGCCATCCCGTCCCTGGGCCAGCATCTCGGCGCTGACCAACTCAATCTGCTTGCCGGAGCGCTCGATTCGCGAGCTCACCCACAGGTCGCCTTCGGCTGGGACGGCGCCGAGCAGGTCGATCATCACCCGGCTCAACCGGGTGTCGTTGCGGGCTTCGCAGCGTTCGAGGGCGCGAGCCAGCAGGGCGGAGACCGGTGCCCCGTGTTGGATCGCTGCCGACCACGTGCTGCGCACAAGGTCGGTAGCAGCAAACTTCTCGCCCAATGTGTCTGTGCCGTCGATCAATTCGTAGTAGGAGTCGCTCATGGCAGCCCCGCTCCCGGTACGTCGACGATCACCGCGTCCAGGCGCGACAGCTTCGTCCCGATCAACCGCTGCGGGTAGGCGTCGGTGCTGGACAGCAGGAACAGCGTGCGGCGGTCGGGCCCGCCCAGGGTGCAGGCGATCGCCGTGCGGTCGCCCATGTCGATGCGTTCGGTCACCCTGCCGCCCTCGACGATGCGCTCGAACTGGTTCGCCAGCGTCATCGACGTCCAGACTCCGCCTTCGGCGTCGAGCGCGACGCCGTCGGGCGGGCCGTCGAGACCGTCGGCGAAGATCCTGCGATCGGACAGCGATCCGTCCGCGCCGATCGTGAACGCGGTCAGCCGTCGGCCGATGGACTCGGCGACGATCAACGTGGTGCGGTCGGCCGTGATCACCATGCCGTTGGGGAAGTCGAGGCCGTCGGCGACGACGGTGCTTGTGTCGTCGGGGTCGATCCGCACGATGATGCCGCCCTCGCGCGCCTGGGATCCGACATATGCGCGACCCGCGTCGTCGACGACCATGTCACCGAGGTTCGCGGGCGCGATGGCCGACAGGTCGACGAGTGTGGTCACGATATCGCCGTCGTACCGCAAGACCTGGCGAGGCTCGGTGGACGCGATCAACAGCGAGCCGTCGGGGCGGAAACCAAGGCCGGATGGCGTGTGGCCCGGCAACGGCAGCGTGGTCATCGCTCCCTGCAGGTTGACCGTGTGCACCGCCTCGCCCAGCATGTCCGAGAACCACAGCAGCCCCTCGAACCAGCGGGGACCCTCGCCGAAGCAGAAACCATTGGCCAGCGGCGTCAGTGTCGCACCTTTACAAATCACGGCCTAAGTGTCACGCTCGCTAGGTGCCACTGTCAACTATCGGCGGCCTATAACATGAAGCGCTACCACGGCCACACCCTCCTCTACCTGCACGAGACGATCGGCTTGGGGTCGGGGCGCAGCGATCGCTTCGTCGAGGTGTTCAGCGACGTCTACCGCCCGATGATGGAGACGCTTGGCGCCCGGCTTTTCGCCATCTGGGAGACCACGCCGTACAACGGGCATTGGCCGCAGGTCACGATCATCTGGGAGATCGACGCGTTCGCCGACTACGCCCGCATCGGTAGGGCGCAATCGCGCGGCGGCAGCCACGAAGAGCCCGCCGCGAAATGGTCGACATACTTGTCCGAAATTGGAGCATCCGGTGAAGGCCGGATCATGTACGCGGGTAAGAGCAACAAGACCCTCGCGCAGCTCACGGAGTCGAACTTCTCGGCTGGGCTGGTCATCCAGGAGATCATGGAAACCAAACCGGGTCGGCAGGACGACTACATCCGTGAGCTCGAAAGGCTGTATGTGCCATGGTCGGAGCGGACGGGCAAGCGATGGTTGGGATCGTTCATCACGACATTCCGGTTCAACGAGGTCATTCACTACTGGGCGCTCGACGGCGACTGGGACTGCTTCGAGAACCACTACCCATCCTGGAAAGACAGCCCGCCTGCGGAGATCGTCACCTGGATGAGCGTCGCCCCAGCGCTTCGCGATGGCTGGGAGGACTCGATCCTGCAGGCCCTGCCCCCCTCGCCGCTGCAATGAACACGCCAGTGACGCAGGACTTTTCGTACGATCCATTCGATCCGGCGGTGATGGCCGATCCGCTGCCGTACTACCGGGTGCTTCGCGAGGAGCACCCGGTGTACTACATCGACAAGTGGGATACCTACGCGTTGTCGCGCTTCGCCGATATCTGGGGTGTGCTGGAGATCAACGACGGGACGTTCGTCGCCTCGGAGGGAACTCTGCCCGCCGCAACGGTTCTGAGCAACCACAACGACGGCGCGGTTCCGGACCCGCCGCTGCATCCGATGCCCTTCCACGCGAACTTCGACGCCCCGATGTACGAGGACGTCCGCCGCTGCACGTCGAGTCAGTTCAGGCCGAAGTCGGTCTCTCAACTCACGGACCGAATCCGCACTCTCGCCAACGAGCGGCTCGACGAGTTGCTGCCGCGCGGCACATTCGACCTGACCCAGGACTATGGCGGCATCGTGGCCGCATCTGTGGTGTGCGAACTCGTCGGTCTGCCGATTGATTTGGCCCCGGAGGTGTTGGCCACGGTCAACGCCGGAAGCCTGGCCGAGCCGGGAAGCGGCGTCGAGGTGGCCAACGCGCGACCCGGATACCTGGAGTACCTGACTCCGATAGTGCAACGCAGGCGCGCAGGGATCTCTGAAGGCGAGCTGCCGATCATCGACGGCCTGCTCGGATACCGCCTACCGGACGGGTCTGCCTTCACCGACATGGAAGCCGCCGTCCAGATGCTCGGCGTCTTCATCGGCGGGACGGAGACCGTGCCAAAGATCATGGCGCACGGGCTGTGGGAGTTGGGTCGACGGCCCGACCAGATGGCCGCAGTGCGCGCGCATCTCGACGCCAACGTGCCCCTGGCGCGCGAGGAGATGATCCGCTACTGCGCGCCCGCGCAGTGGTTCGCGCGCACCGTGCGCAGACCGGTCACCATTCACGGCACGACGATCAAGCCGGGGCAACGGATCATCACGCTGCTCGGCTCGGCCAACCGCGACGAGCGCGAGTACACCGACCCGGACGAATTCATCTGGAACCGGCCCATCGAACGGTTGCTGGCATTCGGCAGGGGACAACACTTCTGCCTCGGCGTGCACCTCGCTCGTCTCGAGATCGCCGTCATGGTGACCGAGTGGCTCAAACGTGTGCCCGACTGGCGGGTCGTCAGCGGCGCCGCGTCCCGACCGCCGTCCAGTTTCCAGTGGGGCTGGAACAACATCCCGGTGGAGGTCTGACGGTGTGGTCGTATCGGCTCGTCGCGCCGTACACGTTCGAGCGAACGGAAGTGCCTGAGCCATTACCGGATTCGCTCGTCGACCGGCAGGTTCTGCTGCGCTTCCTCGCGGCGGGTATCTGCGGGAGTGATCTGCCCGCCTTCCGGGGTGCCAAGGGTCGGCTGCCCGGCGACACCGGTATGTGCGCCGCGGAGATGCACGGCTTTCCGATCCACGAGGTGGTGGGTGAAGTCCTCGCAAGCCGCCATCCGGCCCACCGGCAGGGCGATCATGTCGTCGGCTGGGCGTCGGGGTTCGACGGGCTGATGGAACGGGTGGTCACCGACGGCAGCGGGTTGGCATCGTACGACCCCGCGCTCAGCCCACAACTGGCGGTCGGACTGCAGCCGCTGGCCTGCGTTCTGTACGCGGTCGAGCAGTTGCCCGACCTACGGGGGCGCCGCGTCGCGATCCTCGGTCAGGGTTCGATCGGCTTGCTGTTCTCGTATGTGGCCAAGGCCGCAGGGGCAGAACATGTCACCGGCGTCGATCCCGTCGACCGCGACGAGATCGCCCACGCGTTCGGCGTCGACACCGCGGTCCGTGCGAGCAGCGACCGGTGGGTGAGCCACCTCAAGCCAGATGACCGCCCGGACATCGTGATTGAGGCCGTCGGCCATCAAGTCGCCACGCTGAACGACGCGATCGCGGCGGCTGCGTTCGGCGGCACGGTCTTTTACTTCGGCGTCGCCGACGACGACAGCTACCCGATCAGCATGCCTACGATGCTGCGCAACAACCTCACCCTGAAATCCGGTGTGACGCTCGACCGGCGGCGAGTTCTGGATGCCGCAGACGCCTATGCCCGTGCCCATCCCGAGTTGCTCCCGACATACCTCACCCACACCTTCGGTGTCGACGAGGTTCAAGCCGCGTTCGAGCTGGCCTGCAGGCCTGCGCCTGAGCGCATCAAGATAGCGATTGTCGAATGACGACGCCAAGCAGACTGCAGGACGTTCTCGCCGCCAAGGAACAGGTCTGGGGCGGCTGGGTGGTTGGTCCAACCATCATCGGTCCGGAAGAGTTCGCCCAAGCCGGTTACGACTACGTCGGATTCGACGTGCAGCACGGCTATCTGGACGACGCCGATGTCGCCCTGCTGCTGCGCCGCCTTGAGCACGTTCCCATCGCGACCGCAGTACGACTGCCCTCGACCGATCCCGCGCCCATCGGCCGGGTGCTTGACGCAGGTGCAGATGCCGTCATCATCGCGATGATCGAATCGGCCGAACATGCGGCCGCCGCGGTCGCCGCCACTAGGTATGCCCCGGCAGGGGTGCGCAGCTTCGGGCCGCTTCGTGCCAGCCTCGGCCACGACCCGTCGGCGCTGGAAGCGCGAGTCAGCGTGTTCGCGATGGTCGAGACCGCGCAAGGGCTTTTGGCGCTCGACGACATCTGCGCCGTCCCGGGGCTGACGGGCGTCTACGTCGGGCCTGCGGATCTCGCGATCTCGATGGGATATACGCTCGCGGAAGCCTGGACTCAGACTGCCGTCCGCGAAGCGATGACACGTGTGCAAGCCGCCGCCTCGGCGGCGGGGCTGGTCACAGGCATCCACGCAGGCACGGGGAAGCTCGGAAAGACCTTGGCCGACATGGGGTTCCGAATGATCACGTTGACCTCGGAGTCTCAGGCGCTGCGTCGCGGCGCCGCCGAGTATCTCAAGGAGGCCCAGTGACGTCGACGGACCGCGTTGCGCTGGTCACCGGCGCCGCGCGCGGACAGGGTGCGGCGATCGTGAAACGGCTGCATAAAGACGGCTTCCTAGTGGCCGCGTGTGACGTGCGGCTCGATGAGCTCAAGGCCGGGGTGGATGAGTCGGGCGACGGCGTCATTGACGTCGCGCTCGATGTGACATCGGCTGAGCAATGGGCCGAAGCCGTGGCACAGGTGGTCAACAGGTTTGGTTCGTTGTCCACGCTGATCAACAACGCCGGCGTCCTGCACCGGGCCTCGCTCACCGATGAGACACCGACAGGGTTCGAGTCCAGCTGGCGGTTCAACTGTCTCGGGCCGTTCCTGGGTATCCAGGCCGTGCTCGAACACCTTCGGCGGGCCGAGGGTGCCGCCATCGTGAATACCTGTAGCACTGGGGCCATTCGGGCCTTTCCGAACCACACCGCCTACGGTTCGTCGAAGTGGGCGTTGAGAGGCCTCACCCAGGCGGTCGCAGCGGAACTCGCGCCGTCCATCCGCGTCAACGCGGTGTTTCCTGGACCCGTCGAGACGCCGATGCTCGACACGGCGACGCAGGCGCGTCTTGCCGAAAAGGGTCGGCTCGGCAAGCCATCCGAGATCGCCGACGCCGTGGCCTTTCTGGTGTCAGAACAGGCGTCGTTCATCACCGGGGCCGAGCTCGTCATCGATGGCGGCCAGACCCTGCAGATCGGATGACGCGGATGGGCAAGGCGTTGTCGGTGGGCATCATCGGTGCAGGGCCCGGCGGGCTGGCATTGGGAATCTTTCTGCGCAAGGCCGGCTTCCGCGACTTCACGATCTTCGACCGCGAGGACGGCGTCGGCGGCACCTGGCGGATCAACACGTATCCGGGCCTGGCCTGCGATGTGAAATCGCACCTGTACTCCTACTCGTTCGATCTCAACGCGAACTGGTCGCGGCTCTGGTCGGGGCAGCGGGAGATCCTAGCGTATTTCGAGCGGTGCGCCGAGCGCTATCAGCTTGGCCCCAACCTGAAGCTGCAGACCGAAATCGTCTCGGCCCAATGGGATCCGGATTCGACAACCTGGCAGCTGAGGACCGCGGCCGGCGAGCGGCACACCTTCGACGTCGTCGTTTCGGCGGTCGGCCTGTTCACCCAGCCGGTGCTTCCGGATCTCGCCGAGGAAGAGACGTTCACCGGGACGCTGATGCACACGGCGCGGTGGGATCACTCTGTCGACCTGCGCGATGCGCGGGTGGCCGTCCTTGGCACGGGATCGACGGCGTCGCAGCTGATTCCCGAGGTCGCGAAGCAGGCCAGGCAGGTGTACTCCGTGCAGCGCTCACCGACGTGGATTCTGCCCAAGCCGGACCGGCCCTACACCGACAGCGAGAAGTGGCTGTTCGCCCATGTCCCGTTCGCCAAGAAGTTCTATCGAACCAGGCTGTGGCTGCGTAGCGAGTCGAACATCTCGGTGATCCAGAACGGCAGCGACAAGACCCAGGAGTTCAAGGGAATCGCGCTGCGCGCGCTCGAGTCGACGGTGGCCGACGAAGAGTTGCGCCGCAGGCTGACTCCGGATCACCCGTTCGGGTGCAAGCGGCTGGTGTTCGCCACCGACTATCTGCAGGCGCTGACACAACCGCACGTTGAGGTGGTGTCCAGTCCGGCCAGGTCGCTTCGGTCCCGGTCCGTGGTCACAGCCGACGGCACCGAACTCGACGTCGACGTCGTGCTGTGTGCCACAGGGTATTCGGCGGCTGAATATCTGGGGCAGATCAACGTCGTCGGCGAGGGCGGCACATCGCTGCGAGAGAAGTGGCGCGACGGTGCATACGCGTATCTCGGCATGGCCGTTCCGGGTTTCCCGAACTTCTTCATGCTCTACGGGCCGAACACCAACGTCGGCTCCAACAGCGTCATCTTCATGCTGGAGGCGCAGGCCCGCTATATCGTGCGCGCGTTGAAACACATGCGGCGCAAGCGGAAGGGCTATGTGGTTGTGCGGCCCACGACCATGACCGACTTCATCGCCAAGATCGACCGGTGGATGGCGGGCACCGTATGGCTCACGCGCTGCAGCAACTATTTCCGAGCTCCCAACGGCAGGGTCGTCACTCAGTGGCCGCGCAGTGCGCGGGCGTTCTGGGGGATGACCCGCCGGTTCAGGCCTGCTGACTACACCTTCGAACCGGCTTTTGAGTACTTTGCCGTCGAGGCCGGTTCGCGTTCAGCGGCGAGCAGCTCATGATCACCGACCGGCTAGACCCGGCATTGCGGGATTTCGCATCGGCCCGCACGGACTTATCGGCCGGCGTGCTGTGGGTCGTCCGCGATTCGCTTAACCAACGCCGCGCCGAAACCGCCCGCGATATCAACACCGTCGGCGTCGATATCGAGAACCGCGAGGTGCTGTCGGTTCCGGTGCGCATCTACCGCTGCGGACCGTCGCCCGCGCCAGCCGTGATCTATTGCCACTCAGGTGCCTTCGTGCTCGGCAATCTCGACACCGACCACCGCCAGTGCGTGGAGTTGGCGCGACGCGGCCGCTGCACCGTGATCTCCGTCGACTACCGGTTGGCCCCCGAAGATCCCTATCCGGCCGGACTTGACGACGCGGCGGTCGTGCTGGCCTGGGTGGCCGACAACGGGACGAAACTGGGCATCGACACCACTCGGCTGGCGGTTGCGGGCAGCAGCGCAGGAGCAGCGCTTGCGGCGCTGCTCGCTCAGCGCGCCGCCGAAGCAACGGCGCCGCCGGTTGTGTTCCAGCTGCTGCACCAGCCGGTGCTCGACGATCGCCCGATGCCGTCGAAGGACGAGTTCGCGACGACCCCAGGGTTCGACAGACCCGCCGTCAAGCTGATGTGGCACCACTACCTGGCAGGCGAGCCTGTACCGGCCGACGCTGTTCCGGCCCGTGCCGGTGAATTGATCGGCGTGGCAAGCACGTTGATCACATGCTCGGAGCTGGATCCGCTACGCGACGAAGCTGTCGACTACGCACTGCGACTCATGTGGGCAGGCGTCTCCGCCGAGCTGCACGTCTTCCCGGGAACCTGCCACGGGTTCGACTCACTGCTTCCGGAGTGGGACACCAGTCAACGCCTGTTCGAGCTGCAGGGAGTGGCGCTGCGCCGGGCGCTTCACGAGCAGGAAGGTCAGCCGAGCTCCCGCGCGATGGCGGCATGGTAGGCATCGATGTTGGCGGGATTGACCATTCGGAAGAAGCCGTCCGGCATTGGGGCATGCTTGTAGGCTTCGACCGTCATGGTGCGAGTGAACAGCGTGATCCCTTCGCCGGGCTGGGTGAAGTGGTATTGCACGGTGATCCGGCCTTCCATGCCGCCGTTGCCGTCGCGGTCGTGGCCAAGACGCCCGGCTGAGTTGAAGACCCACATTTTGGGGCGCATCGCGATGGCCAGATGCCACGTGAAGATCTTCGCGGCGTCCGGGCCTGACTCCGTCCAGGTGTCGCCGACCTTCAGTGGCAGCCTCTCGGGTAGACCACCGACCTGAGCGCTGTGGGGATAGGTCTTGGTCCAGTTGGCCGGGTTCGTGACGAAGTCGTAGATCGCCTCCGGTGATTGGCTGAATGCGCTCTCCGAACTCGTGGTGACGATGCCCAACGCCCTGCCTTTCTGCGGCCCCTACCGGCCCCACTTTACAGATTGCTGGAAAAGTGTCACGGTGTCTGATGTGGACTTCTCGCTGGTGGAGCTGTCGGACGAGGACAGGGAGTTTCGCGACGAGCTTCGGGCGTTCTTGAAGACGGTCGTGACCGACGAGGTCATCGACCGCGATCGCCGGACCGGTGAGAACTTCGACGAAGGTGTTCATCTCGCGCTGGGTGCCAAAGGCTATCTGGCTTCGGACTGGAAGGACGAGCGCGACGGTGGGTTCAGTCCGCTCCGTCGGCGCATCTGGGACCTGGAGATCGGCCGCGCACATACACCGTGGTTCCACTGGGGGACCACCGCGATGGTTGCGCACAACGTTGACCAGTTCGGTTCGGATGAGCTGAAGGACGAGGTACTGCCGCACGTGCTGTCGGGCCACTACCGACTGTGTCTTGGCTATACCGAGCCAGAGGGCGGCTCCGACGTCGCGACGTGCAAGACGCGCGCAGTGCGCGACGGCTCAGGGGAGGGGGTCTGGATCATCAACGGCTCCAAGATGTTCACGTCCAACGCGCACAACGCGCAGTACGTCTTCCTCATCACTAACACCGATCCGGACGCACCGAAACACCAGAGCCTGACGATGTTTCTCGTTCCCATGGATACACCGGGAGTGGCGATCCAGCCCATCCGCACCGTCGATGGCGACCGCACCAACATCACCTACTACAGCGATGTGCGAGTGGACGACAAGTACCGGGTGGGCGAGGTCAACGGCGGTTGGGCGGTGCTGCGGGAGGCGCTCAACTTCGAGCACGGTACGGTCGAGCGTGACGCCAGCGGGCTGCAGAAAATCGCGGTGATGGCCGAGCACCTCACGCTGTTGGCCGAGGCAGTCGACAAGGTCGCGGCAGTGGCGTCCCTCGATGACGACTCGGTGAAGTACCGCCTTGGCCGCAGTGTCGCGCGGATGGAGGCCGCGATGAGCACCCCGGAGATGTTCGGCCGGGTCGCGAACGCGCAGACCATGCGCGACGTCACACCCGATCTGATGGACATCCTGGGTACCGCGTCGAGCCTGCCGGTCGGGACGGATGGGGCCGCCGATGATGGCGGGGCCGAGTACGTCTTCCGGCTCGCGGTCCCGACGGGTGTCTATGGTGGCACCCTCGAGGTCTTCCGCAACATGATCGCCCAGCACGCACTGGGACTCGGCAAGCCGAACTACTCACCACCCACGAAGAAGTCTTAGAGCCCGGCGATCACTTTCGAGGCGAGTAGCTCGAGCGTCTCGTCAGAGCCTCGGTCGTGGGTGAACAACACGATCTGGCCGAAGCCGAACTCCTGCAGTTCGATGCAGGCGATCGACGATCGCCGGGGGAGTGCCGACCAGCCCGCCCTCGTGCAACCCGAAAGCCGGTATGCCGAAGCGTTTCTCGGCGAGGGCGCGGACCTGAGGCAGCGATTCGTCATCGGGCGCAAGCGCCATGACGGCCTCGATGGAGAGCACGATCGTGTCCGGATCACGTCCAATGTCTGCACAGATCGATCGCAGCACCGCCGTCTTGTGCTCGAGTTCACCCAGCGCATACGTCGGCACGTTCCACACATCGGCATAGCGTGCAACCAACGGCAGCGTGTACTTCTCGCCGACGCCTCCCACGATGATCGGTGGCCGGGGTGACTGGACCGGGCCGGGCTTGATAGGCATGTCACGTACGGTGAAATGCTTGCCAGCGAAGTCGATTCGTTCATTTGCGAACGCCTGATGCAGGATTTCCAGTGTCTCGCCGAGCCGTGCCGACCGGTCGGCGAAATTTCCCCAGTCCATGCCGGCACGCGTGTGCTCGTCTTCGAGCGAGCCGCTTCCGATGCCCAGTTGAAGGCGGCCACCCGAGATCTGGTCCAGCGTCGTCGCCATCTTGGCGAGCACCGCGGGATGCCGAAACTGGTTGCACAGCACCATGTGTCCGACCTGGATGCGCTCGGTTTGGCTGAGCAGCGCGGTGGCCAGGGTCCAGGCCTCCATCGACGGATAGTCGGGAGCTCCCGGTCCGTACAGGTGGTCGAAAAGCCAGAGCGAGTCGATCCCGAGATCGTCACAGCGTCGCGCGCGGTGCAGGATCTCGGCGTAGGTGAAGCCCATCTGGGGCAGAAAGACGCCGATCTCGGGCTTGGTCATGGCCGTAGTTCCAATCTTCCGTGGGTGATGGTGGTGATGCCCATGCTGGTCGTCTCGAACGCGAACGAATTCTGGCTCGATGCCATAGGCATTCACCGTCAGGTCCTCGTCTATCGGCGTCGGTGAGGCGAACCTCGCCGCCACTCGCGCAACCTGGCCGGGATCCTCGACTCCGAGCAGGTGGAGGAGGCGGTGCGTGCAGATCGCAAGGGTGCACAGGCCGTGGGTGAAGACGAAGTCGAATCCGGCCGCCCGCGCCACCTCGACGTCGAAGTGATGCGCCGACCAGTCGCCGGACACCTCTGCATAGCGATGTGCCACGCGCTTGTCGATGTGCTCGGTGACCGACCCCAGCGGGTGCGCCCGCGCATCGTCAGGGAACCGATGGTCGCTGGGCATGGCGCCCAGATCCGCGGCGCCGTGCAGACCGAGCAACACCATCGTCCACCACTGTTCGACGGCGACCGACCCATCGGCGCCGACCTGCTCGAACTGCACCACGATCTGGGTGCCTGCACGAGTCGTGCGCACGGCCGAGATCCAGGCCGAGGTATCCAACCGTTCACCGGGGACGAGCGGCCGGTGCAACACGATGTCGTGCTCGCCGTGCACCCCGGCGCGAACGCGCTGCCAGACCGCCTCGGGCACGTCGGCCCGCGCGGCCTCCTGCGGGGTGAATACGAGGATCACCGGGAAGACGGCAGGCACAGCAAGCCCGGCGAGCACCGTCGCGGTCTGGTCGCCGGTGGCCGCCGCGTAGGCCGCGATGTCCTCCGGTGTGAGATGGCCTGGGAACGGGCCATGCCGGACAGGAGCCAGCGTCAACTCGCTCATACCCGTTACCCCTTCTGCGGCCCGAACTCTGTACATTCCGTGGTTCGCATGGTAACGACATTCTCAAAAATCGAGAAGACAGTTCCGAATGGGGCACCTTTGATGAAGTTCACTTTCACCCATCCGATGCACAGCCATCCGTACAACGCGGAGCTGGTGACCGGGTCGGGCATCGCGTCCGTGGCGACGGCCGCCGAAGCGGCCGGGTTTCATGGTTTCGGGTTCACCGACCATCCTGCGCCAACGCAGCGATGGCTGGAGTCGGGTGGGCACGATGCGGTGGACCCGTTCGTGGCAATGGGCTTCGCCGCGGCCCGCACGACGACACTGCGACTGATCCCAAACGTAGTGGTGTTGCCGTACCGGAATCCGTTCGTGGTGGCCAAGTCCGGTGCGACGCTCGATCTGCTGTCTGACGGTCGGTTCACACTCGCGGTCGGCGTCGGCTACCTGAAACGGGAATTCGCCGCGCTGGGTGTGGACTTCGACAAACGCGCGGCGGTGTTCGAGGAAGCGCTGGAGGTGATCCGCGGCATCTGGACCACCGACGACTTCACCTATGACGGACTGCACTTCACTGCCAAGGGCATCACATCCCATCCGCGACCGGTCAGCAGCCCGCATCCGCCGATTTGGATCGGCGGCAATACCGTGGCGGCTCGTCAGCGGGTGGCCAAGTACGGCGACGGTTGGTGCCCGTTCGCGGCGCCAGCGGTCCTCGCTCAGACCGCAGGCACCGCGGTAATGGACTCGGGCAGACTGGCCGACGGCATCGACGACCTTCGCCGTCGGTTCGACGAGGCAGACCGCGACTTCTCCGCCATCGACATCACGTTCGGCAATTCCGAAGGCGGCAATCCAGGCAGCGACGACTTCAACGCCGACGCCTACCTTGCGGGTGTGGAAAAGCTTGCGGCCGTTGGTGTGACGTGGGTGCAGGTGGGGCTGCCCGGTGACAGTTTGACGCACGCGCTCGAGGCGATCGAACGCTTCGGCGAGTCGGTAATCGCCCAGGCGGGCTGAGCGTCGGTCCGATCCAACGGCTGGGTGCAACTGGCGTCGAGATCTGCACCACGGTCGTGGTCAGAGCCGATCCACAGCCGTGGTGCAGAATTCGGCGCAACGGTCGGCGTCAGGCCGCGATCAGCTTCAGCGGAAGCCGTTCGTGTCGGCGGATGATGTTGTTGATCGCCCACGTGGGTCGTGCCGTCAGCTCGATCCGATCGACGCGGTCGAGGAGCGCACGCAGCATGGCCTGGGTCTCCATCCGGGCCAAACCCTGTCCGGCGCAGGCGTGCGCGCCATGGCCGAAGCCCAGCTGACGGGTGGCGTCGCGCCGGATATCGAAGGTGTCTGCTGAATCCCATTCGCGTTCATCGCGATTCGCGGAGGCGTAGATGACGAGCACGCGCGCCCCGGCGGGGATCGGATGGCCCGCGATATCGGTGTCATCGAGTGCCATGCGGGTGAACGCCCGCAGCGGAGACTCGTAGCGAATAATTTCGTTGACCGCGTTCGGAATCAGTGATGGATTTTCCCGCAGGAGCTGCCACTGTTCGGGATGTTCGGCGAACAGATGCAGCGCATTGGAGATGGCGCTCATCGTGGTGTCCAGTGACGGCGCGATGTAGTCGATCATCAGCGGTGCGCACTCGCTGTGCGACACCTTGCCCGCGTCGGCAGCGAGAAGGACCTCGTGACCGACGCTGCCTTCGATGAGACTGCGGTCTCTGACGACGCGACGGGCGAAACGCAGCATGCGCAGGGTCGACGGCAGTGATGTCAGGCCATGGCGATTCATCGGACCGAGAATATCGAAAGTCGCTGCACCCCAGGCTAAGAGGTTTTCACGC
Organism: uncultured Actinomycetota bacterium; assembly: GCA_963835075.1. Taxonomy (GTDB): domain Bacteria; phylum Actinomycetota; class Actinomycetes; order Mycobacteriales; family Mycobacteriaceae; genus Mycobacterium. The sequence goes on from CAWIEE010000022.1 coordinate 182,690, forward strand.
TGATCGCGGGGCCAGCCGATCAGATCGGGCACCACCGCCATCGGCAATGCGCACGCGAGGTCGTCGACGCCGTCCACTTCGCCTCGCGCTAGCGCGGCGTCCACTACTTGTGCGGCCTGCTCTTGAATGTTGTCATCGATACCGCGGAGCGCGCGGGGCAGCAATCGGTGCGCGACGAGCTTGCGCCGCTGATCGTGTTCGGCGCCGTCGCTGTTGAGGGTGGTGCCGCGGGATAGGCGGTTGGTGAAGCGGTTGAGTGCGACGCCATTGCCCGAGACGAACGCCTTGTCGTCGCGCAGCACCGTTTTGCACTCGGCATACCGCGACAGCGCGAATGCTCGATGCCGCGGCAGCCAAACCACCGGTCCACGCTGCCGCAGCCGGGCGTAGTGCGGATACGGGTCGACGATCGCGTCGGTCGTGTAGATGTCCGCGTGGTATTCCGGAACACAGTTGCGCACCTTCAGCATGGGGCTAGCCCGCCACTGAATCGAGGAACGCGCGGATGACGGCGACCGACTCGTGCGGTGTTTCAAAAGGCCAAAAGTGCCCCGTGTCGAACAGGTGCACATCGCTGCCCGCAGGCAGCATCGCGGCAACGTCGGGATCGGTGTAGAACTCGCGGGGCTGCAACGGGTCATGCGCGCCTTGCAGAATCAGCACTGGCGCCGTCCACGAGCTGATCAACTTGGTGCGCCGGTCGATCCATTCCTGCCGGAACGACGAGGAGTTGAAGTACCGCGGGACGGCGGTGGCGATGCCTGGGTGCGCGAACTCCTCGATGGTGCGCAGGATATCCGAATCTGCGACGGGCTCGGTCGTCAGCCATGTGTAGGCGGTGGCGACAAATCGCCGGGCGTCAGCCAGCACCCCTGGGGCGTCAGTTGACGTGAAGAGTTGCTGCTGCGGGTGCAGGCTGGGATGCAGATGCCACAGATGCTGTTGTCCGCGGGCGTATCCCGTCACCCGATCACCGGCCGCGCTGACGAGATGATCTCCGGGCGGGGTGCCGCGGTCATGGGTCACCAACGCGAACTCGTGGACGCCTATCGTGTCCAGTAGCGTCAACAGTTGGCTCGCCACGCCCTGCTGGCGGTAGTCGCCGGTGCGCTTGTCGGATTGACCGTAACCCTTTAGATCGATGGCAACACAATGGTATTGGTCACTCAGCGACTCCATGGCGTAATGCCATTGCCACCACGAATCCGGCACGCCATGCAGGAACACGACCGTCGGCGCCGATGGGTCGCCAGCTTGCACGTAATGCCAGGTGACGGTTTCACTGTCGCCGGGCGCCGCGGCGAACCGGTGCACCGCTGTTACATCACCGAGTTGCTCGCGTTCACCGTCAGTGTTGGTCTTCGCGGGGCCGGTATCAGGGAGTCGAGCAAGGAGTGCTTCGACGCGCGGGAAAAGGTCCTGCGCGGCACCGCCGTCACTGAGCTCGGCACTGACACGTTGCGGCGGATCGGTGTAGGCATGGTCAAAGTCCACGGTCATTTCGATGGTGCCCTTCTTGTGGTGAGTGGTGCGCTGTGGAACGGGGGAGTGGCAGCGCACAACGCGCTGAGGTCTCGCCCGGCGCACATGACCGTGCGGTCGGGCCGTGCGACGACGGCGATCGCGTTACCGCGGCGCAGCCAGCGCGCCAGCTCACTGCCGGGCTCGGCGGTGTGAATCACCGCGCCGTGCCTTTCGAGCTGGGCACACTCGAAGGCAACGGGCCGCCTCGTGGTGATGAGAGCGAAGCCGTTCCCCAGCACCGCATCGAGGCGCTCCCCGCCGGCGAGAACCGGGTTGGGGCACAACGTGCCTGGCAGCTGGCGCGGCCTGCGTCCCTTGATCACCAATGTGGATCGGCTCAGTGCGGGTGTCCTACTGTTGACAATCCTCTCGCGCAGACCGGGGATCCAATGCAGACGAGGGGCAATCGCGCGCCTAAGCACGTTTCCGACGCCGCCGCCCGCGGTCATCGCCCACCCGATAACCAACGCCAAGCCGATCATCTTGCGCACGTGCGGCTTTCGCTCCTGTTCGTAGGTGTCGAGCACGCTTGGCGACAGATCGCCGTTGAGCACTCCGGTCAGCTTCCAGACCAGATTCATCGCGTCACGAAGTCCTGCCCCCATGCCTTGGCCGATGAAGGGCGGGGTCAGGTGGGCGGCATCGCCGAGAAGGAATACATTTCGATCGCGCCAGCGGTTCGCGATCTGCGCGCGGAAGGTGTATTCCGTGACCCGCACCACCTCGAGGTCATCGTCGGGTATGTCGTTGACCCACGGCGCAATCAAGCCGCGAAGGGCACCGAGCGTGCTGTAATCGTCAGCTGTCTCGTGCGCCAAGAGTCGAAATTCCCACCGATAGCGGGTCGGGCCGATGCGCATGTACGTCGCGGCGCGAACTGGACAGCACACTTGGTGTACGCCGTCCCATAGGTTCAGCTGCGCGTCGGTGATCACGTCGGCCACCAGCCAGCGCTGTTCGAACCGCAGGTCCTCCATCGCCGCCCCGATCGAGGCACGGGCGACGCTGTTGGCACCGTCGCAGCCGAGTAGGTAGGCGGCGTCGACGACGTGCTCGTCGCCGGTGGTGCGGTCGGTGTATGCCACCCGCACCCGTCCTGGGGCGTGCTGGTTGACCTCGGTGACCTCGGAGTTGCCCCGAAGCCGCACGCCCGAGTGCCGGTTCAAGTTCGCCCGCAACAACGCCTCGAGTTGGGGTTGGTCGAACATGTTGGCCTGCGGGAAGCCGTGGACGCTCTCGGTCGTGTCGCGGTCGATCTGCGCCAGTACGCGCGAGTCACGATCGAGCAACCGCAGGCCCAGCGCGGGTCGCGAGATCGCGGCGAACTCGTCGGCGACGCCGAGACGGGCAACGAGACGGTTGATTTCGTCGTCGAGGTGAACCGCTCGCGGTTGGGGGTAGACCGATTCCCATCGGTCGAGGACCAGGCAGTCGACGCCGTACTGCCCCAACAGAGTCGCTGCGGTGATGCCCGTCGGACCGGCGCCGACGATGACAACCGGCACCGACTCCGACGTCACGACCGCTCCTTGAGTTCCCAGACGAGGGCGTTGCGGCCGAGCGTTGCGTCGATGGCCCGCACGTCGGAATGCAGCTTGGGGAAGATGCGACGGCTCGGCTCGGTCCACCGGGTGGCATAGGGCAACACAATCAACGCCGTTCGATCCGGCGATAGTTTGGCCGCGCGCGCGAGTAGCTCATACGTCGACTCGGGAAGGCCCCGCTGGGCAAGGGGAATGGAATCGATGTCCATCAAGTCCGCAGGCGTCGCGTACCGCGGCCACAGCAGATCCGTCGTCACGCGTATCTCACCACCGTGCGCTGCGTGCCGAGGTCGATCGCGCCGTCGTCGGTCGCCACGGAGAGTTCCACAATGTCGCCGTGCTGCAGGTACTTCGGATTGTTGGCCTGGCGCTTGAAGAACGCCTTCCACTTCATCGCAGGCGGCAACAGGTTGCCGATGATCTGCAGCGGCATCGGCGGCGCGCTGAGCGCGGTCCCCACCGGTGTGCCGGTCATGATGAGGTCTCCGGCATTGAGGTCCTGAAACCGGGTCAGCGACTGAAGCGCCTGCAGGGGCGCGTAGATCATGTCGCCGTCGACGAGTGCGTTCTGCCGCACCTCGCCGCCGACGCGGAGTTGCAAGCGTAGATCGCCGAACCGCTTGAGTTCGTCGGCGTCGAGCAGTACCAGCGCGGGGCCGACCGGTGTGAAGGTCGGATACGACTTCGCCTCGTAGAACTGTGTCTGCGGAAGCTGGATGTCGCGGGCCGAGACATCGTTGGTCACAACGATGCCCGCGATGTAGTCGGTCAGGTCCGCCTCGGTGATCTCGGTGCCCACCGGAATGTTCTTCCCGATCACCAGGCCGATCTCCACCTCGTAGTCGAGGAACCTGACGTGCTGCGGCTTCACGATGTCGTCGAACGGTCCGCTGATGGACGCCGACGCCTTGCGAAAGAAGGTGAGCGGAATGGACTTTGGGTCCATGCCCGCGTCCTCGACGTGCGAGACGAAGTTCGTCATCTGGGCGACGACGCGACACGGCGCGGTCACGGGGGAGACTAAGCCGAGGCTGTCGACGGCGACGGTGGTGCCGCTGTGGGCTGCGGCGTCGATGGCTACCCGGTCGGCCAGCAGCTCACCGGTCGTGGTTGCGGAGGTCTCGATTTTGGCAGCGCCGGTGGGTGTTTGGACCCACCAGGCGTCGCCGGTACGCAGCACGGAGATGGTCATGAGCTCGCTACTTTCAGGAGGCCGATCAGGCGGTTGATATCGAATTCATTGTCGTCGCGTAGCGCGGTGATCACCGACCGCGCCTCGTGGGGAAGCGATCTCGGGCTGGTACCGAGGAAGTCCTTGGTGATCGGGGGTCCCCACTGAGCCAAGCCTGTAGCGGTGAATGGAGCCCAACCGGGTTCCAGCGTCGAGTCGAACACGTCTCCGTCGGCGAAGTGCTCGACCATGAAGCCATCCGGATCGCGCCAGTAGTCGAATAGCTGGCTGCCCTGGATGTGGCGACCGATGCCCCAGGATCTGAAATATCCTTGCTCCCTGAGGTATTCGCCGCCGGCGGCCAGCGCGTCGAGGTCACATACTTGGTATGCCGAGTGCACGTACCGGTTTTGGGGTCCGAGCGCGAGTGCCAGTGTGTGATGGTCAGTGGGCGTCGTGCCGCGGTCGCAACGGATGAAGCTCATCGTCGGTCCGCGGTCGCGCTGGCCGGGGTAGTAGAGGAAGTCACTGACGATCATGCCGAGGTTGTCCAGATACCAGTTCAGCGTCTCGAGGTATTTCGTCGTCTGCAGCACGAGATGCCCGAGTCGCTGCACCGTGGTGGGGACCCGCGGGGGGCGTTGCATCGCGTTCACCCGCCGCAGTTCGTGTCCGAGGTTGAGGGTGTGCGGCGTCTGGGACGGCAGCAATTCGAGTGGGTGCGTGCCCGCGATGACATGCACGGGTATGCCGCTGGGGTCGAGCAGATCAACAGTCGAGCCGCCGATCGTTTCGGGCAGCGGCCGGGTGCGGGTGCCGGTCGCCTCGGCAAGGCGCAACAGATCGGTGTCGTCTCGGGCTTGGTAGGCGGCGCCGAGGAATCTGCTGCGGGTACCGCGTCGGACGATCACGCACGGCGCGCCGGCATCGGTGCCCCGCAGTTGCAGTTCGTCTGCGGTCCGCAGCACAGTGGAGAAGCCGAATGCTTGCGCGAACGTCTCAGCACCGGCCAGGTCGGGCTTCTCGAACGCCAGCCAGGCGATGTCGTGCACCTTGATAACCGGATTTCGCGACCGCCCCGAGTGCTCCCCCTTCCGGGCGCCGTCCTCGCTGTGCAGCTCGCTGTGCGGACCGACGAGGTCATTCATGCCGATCTCCTCTCTTGCTGACGAAATCGTCACACACGACGCAACGCTCAGTCAAGTGGTTCTGACGAAATCTTCAAAACTGACAGAGTCTGCTATCCTGCCTTCGTGAGCGCACTGCAGGATGAGCCGGTCAACCGGCTGGAGCGGCGAAAGCAGCGCACCCGAGCGGCGCTGATTCAGGCGGCGCAGGTGCTGATCGCCGCGGGCAGGCTCACCGTGCCGGTGCTCGAGATCACCCAGGCCGCAGACGTCGGGATGGGGTCGTTCTACAACCACTTCCACACCAAGGAAGAACTGTTCGAGGCCGCGGTCGCCGATGTGCTCGACAACCACGGCGCCTTGCTCGATCAGCTGACGGCCTCGATCGACGATCCCGCGGAAACGTTCGCGTGTAGCTTCCGCCTGACGGGCCGGCTCTTCCGGCGCAGGCCGCAGGAAAGCCAGATCCTGCTGGTCAACGGCCTTACTCTGATGGCGTCCGATCGTGGGCTCGGTCCGCGTGCCTTGCGTGACATCGAACTGGCCACGGCCGCAGGACGTTTCACTGTCGACGACCCGACGTTGGCGTTGGCCATCGCAGGCGGCGCCCTGCTGGGTCTTGGCAAGCTGCTGCAGGATGAGCCCGAACGCGACGATGCTGCGGCCGCCGACCGCGTGACCGAGGACCTCCTGCGCCTCTGGGGAATGTCCGCGGAGGAAGCTCGCGACATCTGCACGCGTCCGCTTCCGGATCTCGAGGCAGGACAACCCGATTCGGCCGCCTGAGCCGGCTCATCAGCGCGACTTAGTTGCCGTGCACAGTCAGAACGCGGACTCGGGTAGGAACATGATCTCATCATCGAGGTTCTCGATGATGCCGCGCAGTGCACCGAGGCGCGGCAGCATGTTGGCGGCGAAATACCGCGCGGTGGCGATCTTGCCTCGATAGAACGCCTCATCGCCCGTCGAGGCGCCGGCGGACAGCGCCGCGTGGGCCACGGCGGCCTGCCCAAGCAACAGCCAACCGATCAGCAGATCCCCGACGGCGAGGAGGAACCGGACCGAGGCGAGGCCGACTTTGTAGATCTGCGTGGGCTCTTCGGACGCCGCCATGAGGTAGCCGGTCAACGTGGCCGTCATCGCCTGGACGTCTTCCAGTGCGGTGCGCACCTGCTCGGCCTGGGGTTGCAGCGACGCGTCGCACGTGTCGATGGTCTTGCTGATCTGGGCCGTCACGTGTGCCAGCGCCTCGCCGCGGTCGCGAACGATCTTGCGGAAGAACAGATCTAGCGCCTGGATCGCGGTCGTGCCCTCGTAAAGCGAGTCGATCTTTGCGTCGCGGATGTACTGCTCGATCGGATAATCCTGCAGGAACCCCGAACCGCCGAAGGTCTGCAGTGATTCGGTCAGGATTTCGTAGGCGCGTTCGGAGCCCACGCCCTTGACCACCGGGAGCAGCAGGTCGTCGACACGGTGCGCCATCGACGGGTCCGCACCCGAGGTCTGTAGCGCCACATCGTCGTTCTGGTGCGCGGCGGCGTACAGGTACAGCGCGCGCAGACCCTCGGCGTAGGCCTTCTGCGTCATCAAGCTGCGGCGCACATCCGGGTGGTGGATGATCGTGACCCGCGGTGCCGCCTTGTCGGTCATCTGGGTCATGTCGGCGCCCTGCACCCGTTCTTTCGCAAACGCCAAGGCGTTGAGGTATCCGGTCGACAGGGTGCCCGTCGACTTGACGCCGATCGTCATCCGCGCATTCTCGATCACGGTGAACATCTGGGCGATGCCGGTGTGGACGTCGCCAACCAGGTAGCCCACCGCGGGGATCCCGTGCGCGCCGAACGTCAATTCGCAAGTGGGGGAGGACTTCAGGCCCATCTTGTGTTCCAGGCCGGTCGCGAACACGCCATTGCGGGGGCCGAGTTCGAGGGTGTCAGGATCGAACAGATAGTTCGGTACGTAGAACAGGCTCAGACCCTTAGTGCCGGGTCCTGCCCCCTCGGGTCGGGCCAGCACAAGGTGGAAGATGTTCTCAGCGGTATCGCCCACGTCGCCACCGGAGATGAATCGCTTCACGCCCTCGATGTGCCATGTGCCGTCGGGTTGAGCGACCGCCTTGGCGCGGCCAGCGCCGACGTCGGAGCCTGCATCCGGCTCGGTCAACACCATCGTCGCCGCCCAACCGCGCTCCACACCCATTGCGGCCCAACGCTTCTGCTGTTCGTTGCCCTCGATGTACAGCGCATTGGCCATCGCAGGGCCCAGTTCGTACCAGAAGGTCGCCGACGGATTGGCGGATATCAGTATCTCGTGGATGGCCCACGTCAGCGGCGCGGGCGCGGGCACACCGCCGATCTCCTCGGCGATGCCGATCCGCCACCACTCCGCGTTCTTGGCCGCCTGCACCGATTTCGCCAACTCGCCCGGAACGCTGATGGTGTGATGCTCCGGATCGAAGACGGGCGGGTTGCGGTCGGCCGCGGCGAAGGACTCGGCCACCGGGCCCTCGGCCAATCGGGTGACCTCGTCGAGCATCGTGCGCGCGGTGTCGACGTCGAGATCGCCGTAGCCGCCCGAAGCTAGGACGTCGCCGAGATTCAACACCTCGAACAAGTTGAATTCGATGTCACGGACATTGGCGATGTAGTGCCCCAACGCATTTCCCTCCGCTTAGAAACTGGAGAAAAGTGTGGCCGACCAGGGAAAACGTACGCAACCGTAACCAGGTCAACCTACGGTGACGGAACCGTAGGTTGCGAGGTCAACCGCTCGGCTGTGACGCGCGTCACACTCTAGGTAGTTCGGCGAGCACAATGGCACGGGCGGCGTCGAAGCTGAGGTGTCCCTTGATGGGCAGGCATTCGGGCGGCGGGTCCTCGTAACTCCAGGCCACATCGTCGACGATGATGTCGCCGACCACCGCCGCCCAGTACGTCGCGTAGCCCTTGTAGTTGCAGTAGGTACTGGTGTCGGTGCGCCGCAACAGGTCGGTCCGGACCACCGACGGATCGACGTAGAGCCGAGGTTCCAGCGCGGTTTCGAACACGATCACCGTGTCTGGGGTGTCGACGAGGGTGGCACCTGCGGCGCTCACCCGAAGCGCTCGGTTCGTTGGTCGGCAGTCGACGCGGTGATACGGATTCGGTGGGTAGTGGACGAGCGTGCGCCCCTCCTCGACCCAGGAGTCGACCGCGTCCCACGGCACGTGAACATATCCGGGCGCCTGCGGTTCGGGATCGCTGGGTAGGTCGCCGATCTCGTCAGCAGGAAATGCGTAGCTCAGCGGGTGATCGCGGCGGTGCACCATCAGCGCCCGCTCGGTGTCGATGACCATTTGGCCGTTGCGGATGGCCTGGACGCGTCGCGGATGTGGCTCGACGAAGACCGGATCGTCAGGCAAGGGTGACGAAAACCAGCCGGCGGGATCCTTGCTGAGCGGTCCGCGCCCGGCGACAAGACTCATTTCGGGCTCCGATCATGGTGTTCGCCTCTTAGCTTTACAGATTCTGCGCAAAGTGCCACGCCCCGACTCAATGTTGGCTGAAGCCGTGTGGCGGGATCGCACAAGGGGGTGAAATGGGGAGCGGGGCCTGGCGAACGGGGCGGGGATGAAGCGACTCAACGGCGTGGACGCCTTGATGCTCTACACGGAGACACCTGAGATTCACATGCACACGCTGAAGATCGGCGTCCTCGATGTGTCCGGTCTGGAGGGTGGATACAGCTTCGACTTGTTTCGCCAGATCGCGTATCCGCGGCTGCAGGCAATGGCGCCGCTTCGCCATCAGCTCGTCAATGTGCCGCTCAAGCTGCATCACCCCATGTGGGTCGTCAACGACGACATCGACTTCGACTATCACGTTCGCCAAGCCCGGGTGCCCGCTCCGGGCGGGCGTCGTGAACTGGACCAACTGATCGGTGAGATCGCCAGCACCCCGCTGGATCGCAGTCGTCCGTTGTGGGAGATGTATGTCGCCGAAGGCCTGGCCGACGACCGCATCGCGGTGATCCACAAGGTCCACCACGTGCTGGCCGACGGCATGGCATCGGCCAATCAGATGGCCAAGGCGATGGCACCGTTCGATCCGACTCCAGACATTCGTGTCTCCGTGGGCTCCGACGCGACATGGACACGCACAGACCTACTGAAGGCCGCCGGACGCGATCATGTGGGGCTCATCCGGAAACTGCCGCGCCTGGTGAGGGAGACAGCGACAGGCGTGTCGCGGGTCCGACGCCGATCCAAGGAGCGGGGCCAGCATCCCGATCTGGCCCGCAACTTCTCCCCGCCAACGTGTTTCATCAACCACGTGGTGACGCCGGGGCGCCGGTTCGCGACGGCGCCGCTTGCGCTCGCCGACGTCAAGGAAACCGGCAAGCACCTTGACGTCACGCTCAACGACATTGTCTTGGCGACGGCGGCGGGTGCGTTGCGCAGGCTCCTGCTGCGCTATGATGGCCGGGCCGAATTCCCGCTCATCGCGGGTGTGCCGATCAGTTACAACACGTCGCGGGAACGCTTGGTGGGCAACGAGTTCACCTACATAACCCCGTCGTTGCCGGTGCATATCGACGACCCGCTCGAGCGGGTGCGGTTGACGTCGCTGGCCACCACCATCGCAAAGGAAAATCACCAACTGCTCGGGCCGACTGTCCTGCCTGCGTGGCTGTCCTACCTTCCCCCTGCGCTCGCGCCGGGGATGTTCCGAAGTCAGGCCAAGCGGGTCGAGTCGGCCCGCGTGATGAACCTGGTCATCTCGAATGTGCCCGGACCGCGAGAGCGGGGGGACATCGAGGGTGCGACGGTCAGCGAAATCTATTCGGTCGGGCCGGTGGTGACGGGTTGCGGCATGAACATCACGGTGTGGAGCTATGTCGACCAACTCGCCGTCTCGGTGCTGACCGACGACCTCACCCTCGACGACCCGCACGAGGCGACCGACGCGATGATCGACGCGTTCATTGAAATCAGAAGCGCTGCAGGGCTGTCCACCGACCTGACTCCCGTCGGCTCGGCGATGCCGTTAGCCGCAGCGGCCGGCTGACCCTAGCCCAGCACAGGAAAGCGGCGCTGCTCAGCCAGCCGGTCCAGGCCCTTCTGCATCACCTTGCGGACATAGGCGTCCACCTCGGCGACGTCCGGGTCCTCACCGAATGGGGCGGTGATGTCGATGGCAGGCAGCACCTGCGTGACGATCTTGCTTGGCAGCGGCAGGGTCATTCCGCCGAGCGACACCCCGAATGGGAATCCCACCGCGATCGGTACGAGCTCGCTGCGTGTCAGCCGCTTGATGATGCCGATCCGCTTGGCGAGCCAGGTGCCGCGGGTCAGGAAGAACTGCGTTTCCTGCCCACCGATCGACACAATCGGCACGATCGGCACGCCCGCCTCGATCGCCGTCCGCACGTATCCGGTGCGGCCGTTGAATTCGATGACGTTTTGCTCTCGTGTATGCCGCGTCGCGTCGTAGTCCCCGCCGGGAAAGACCATCACCGCGGCGTCGTCGGCGAGTGCTCCCGCGGCGTTTTCCCGGCTGGCCGGAATGACCCCGAGCTGATGGAAGAGCTTCTTGGTCGGCCCGACGGACAGCATGTCGTGGCTCAGTGTGTAGAGCGGACGGTCGTAGCCAAACCGGTCGTCGAAGTCGACGGCGAAAATCGGCACGTCGGTCGTCGTCGAACCACCCGAGTGGTTGGACACCAGCAGGGCGCCGCCAACGGGTATGCGGCCCAAGTCCTTGACCTCCGAGCGGAAATACCGCCTGACGACCGGCCGCAGGATTCCGACGACTCGTTTCGTGAGATCCGGATTCCACTTGGCGATCTCCGGAATCTCTTTGTGCGCCCGGTCTTTAACCAGCTGTTGTGATGCCATTTCACGCCCCCTGTTGAGTGTTCTTCGGCCCCGTGCTCGAGAGGTTGAAACCTTCCCGGCCATGACCGCCCCGTGGCATGGCGTTACAGAACTAGCCAAAGATGTCACGTCATTGTGAGGGCATTCCATACTGTTGCGAATGGTTGATGCGATCTCGTGTCGACAATCCTACCTTTACAGAACCGCGCTAAAGTGTCACGCTCTTGTTGTGCCTCAGTTGGACGACATCGTGGATAGGACACCCATGGCAACCCGATCCTTTACCGCCGATGAGGGGATCCCCGCGGGCATCGGCCCGATCGATCGCCTGTCCGCAGGCGCGGGCAGGATTCTCCGGTACCAACTCGATGTCATCGCGGCCACCGCGGAGGACGTGCTGCAGTCGGCAGGCGGATGGCTGTGCGACCGCGCGAGGGCCGGCTGGGACGTCAACGTGTTGGTCGCTGGCGGTGCCGACCCCCGACCGCTCGCGATTCTCGGCGCTACGGCGCTCGATCTCGACGAGGGCGTCCTCGCGATGGTGAGGAGTGCGTCGCGAGTCGGGGCGCTGGCCGTGAGCGCCGATCTGCTTGCCGCCGACGTGCGGGTGCGCGAGGAGATCCTTCGGGTATTGAAGCGCGGACTCACCGAAGTCATCGTGTGGGGCCAGCAGTGGCCCGCGGAGCTCGGTGGTAAGGCCGACCCGATCCCGCACCGGGTGAGTCCGGCGGCGCGGGCGTTCAAATCGCACGCCCTCATGGCCGCTGAGATTTCGACGGTCTCGGTCAGCCCGACAGAGACACTGTTCCGAGTCGGAACCGGATCACTGCGCGCGCTGCGCTCCGTCTGAAATTCCGGATCGCTACCTGATCCAGCCGCGACGGCGCAGCCACCAGTCACGCGCGACCACGAAAACGAGCAGGGCTGCGAAGAAGATCAGGAACGCGTCCTCAATGTGACCGACGTGGTTGCCGTGCAGCATCAGCAGCAGGAACCCCGCCGACAGCAGCCCGCCGATGTGGATCCACTTGTAGTTCTCCTGGGACCAGCCCCACTCCGCGGACGGCACATCCTCGACGTCGACGCCGGTGTGTCGTTCCACCTCGGTGTTGGCCACGGTTGCTCCTCACAGTCGCTGAAGTCTGCCCTCATTCTGGCATAGGACTACTACGCAGCGCCGTACACCCGCAGCCGGTGACGTACGTGCGACGCGGTAGCGTCACTTCGCGCGATACGGGGTCAATCATGTCGTTGCAGTCGGAAGGGAAAGTCGCCTTCATTACGGGAGCGGCGCGGCCGCAGAGCCGCTCACACGCCGTCCGATTTGCCGAAGAGGGCGCCGACATCATCGCGTTCGACCTCTGCGATCAGATGCCCAGCGTGGGCTATCCAATGTCGACTCCGGAGGATCTCGACGAGACCGTCAATCTCGTCGAGAAGACCGGCCGTCGCATCGTGGCACGAACAGGGTGACGTCCGCGATTTCGAACGGCTGAAGACGGCGGTCGCCAACGGTATGGCGGAACTCGGCCGCGTCGATTTCGTCCTCGCCAACGCCGGGATCCTGCCGATGGTCGGTGAGCATGCGCAGGAGCTTTCCGCGTTCGTCGACGCAGTCGACGTGATGCTCAAGGGCGTGTATTACACCATCGAGGCGGCGCTGCCGGCGCTGCTCGAACACGGCGACGGCGGAGCGATCGTGATCACCAGCTCGGTTGCCGGCCTGACGGGTATGCACGCAAAGTTCAGCCAGAGGACCCACGGCGGGGCCGGTTACGTTGCGGCCGACCACGGCGTGGTGGGCCGGATGCGGATCTACGCTAGTGCTCTGGCGGAGAAGAACGTTCGCGTCAACACTGTGCACCCCCAGGTTTGAACAGTCCGATGATCGTGAACGAGCAAGTCGATCGGCTGCTGCAGGAGCAGCCTGAATACGGTTCCGCATTCGAGAACCTGATGCCCGTTCCCCTCATCGAAGCCAGCGACATCAGTGAGGCGATGGTCTATCTCTGCGGCCACTCGGGTCGCTACATCACCGGCATAACCCTGCCGGTCGACGCGGGGTTCACCGTCAAGTAGTCAGCGGATTTCGCCGTAGCGGCGCAGCGCCTCCTTGCGTTCCGACGCGTGGTCGACGATCGGTTCGGGATAGTCGTCGTTTTCGATCTCTGGCACCCATCGGCGAACGTAGGCGCCATCCGGGTCGAACTTCTTGCCCTGCGTGGTCGGGTTGAACACGCGGAAGTAGGGTGCGGCGTCGGTGCCGCAGCCGGCCGCCCACTGCCAGCCGTGTTGGTTGCTGGCAATATCGCCGTCGACCAACTGCTCCAGAAACCACTGCGCGCCCCACTGCCACGGCAGATGCAGATCCTTGACCAGAAATGACGCGACGATCATGCGCACGCGGTTGTGCATGAAACCGGTCGCGGCGAGCTGACGCATACCCGCGTCGACAATCGGGAAGCCGGTGCGGCCGGCCTTCCATGCCTCGAACATGCGCTTGGCGTCGCGGCCGTCGTCCACCTCAATCGCGTCGAACCCGCGGTTCCAGTTCCACCAGGCGCTCTCGGGCCATTCATAGAGGACCCCGGCATAGAAGTCGCGAAAGGCCAACTCCCGCAGGTATGCCAGCGCGCCCTTGCCCCGGCCTAGATCGGCGGCCATCGTCCGCGGGTGAATGGTGCCGAACTTCAGATGCGCCGACATCCGGCTGGTGCCGTCGAGGTCCGGCCGGTCACGCGCGTCGGCGTAGTCGTCAAGCCCGCCATCGGCGAACGTCGCCCATTGCTTGCGTGCTGCGGTCTCGCCCGCCTGCACCTCGAGCTCGACCCCGGCGTCGGGAATGTCCACTCCGCCCGGCACGTCGGCCGGGCTCGATCCAGCGGGCCGAGTTCGGCCCCGACTTCGCCGGTGGCCGCCAGCCGTGTTCGCGCCACGCGCCATAGAAGGGGGTGAACACCTTGTACGGCGTGCCGTCACCCTTGGTGACACGGCCCGGCGACACCAGATAGGGCGATCCCGCTTCCTCCATCGGCACGTCGCCAAGCGCTTCACGAACGGCACGATCGCGGCATACGCCGAACGGCGAATAGTCCGCAGACACGTGCACCGACGTCGCACCAATCATCTTGGCCAGCAGAGGAATTCGCTTCTCCGGCCTGCCGCGGGTCACCATCAGCCTGCCATCGAGGTTCGAGCGCAAGTCGCGCAGCGCGTCATACAGATACCGCAGTCTGCGCCGCCCTGAGGACGCGGTCAGCCGCGGGTCGAGCACATAGCAGGCCAGCACCTCGCCGTCGGGTTCGGCAGCGTCGAGTAGCGGCGGCAGGTCGTGCAGCCGCAGATCACGCCGGAACCACAGCAATGTGGGCATGCCATTGATGCTGCCCCAAATCCGCGATAGAGAAACAAGATGCAGTTTTGGAGCGGTACGGCGTTCATGCAGACATCAGACGTCCTCGCGGTGGCGCGGATGCTCGACGAGGCGGGCTACGACGGCATCGTCTGCTCGGACCACATGGTCTACCCGCGCGAGCTCGCGTCGCCATATCCCGATTCGCCGACGGGCAAGCCGATGTGGTCACCCGACACCGCGTGGCCGGATTCGTGGGTGCTCATTGGCGCAATGGCAGGTGTGACGCGCAGGCTGCGGTTCTCCAATGCCGTCTACGTCGCGCCCGCGCGGCCGCTGATCGAGGTCGCGAAGCAGGTCGCGACCGCATCTGTGCTGTCGCAGGGCCGTGTGTCGCTTGCGGTCGGCGTCGGCTGGATGCGCGAGGAGTACGAGTTGATGGGTCAGGACTTCGACACTCGCGGCAAGCGGCTCAACGAGATGATCCCGGCGTTGCGCGCGTTGTGGCGCGGCGGCTGGGTGTCGTGGAGTGGCGAGCGCTACCAGGTGCCCGAGTTGATGATCGAGCCCCATCCCGAGGCGCCGGTGCCCATCCTGTGCGGCGGTGAATCCGAGACGGCGCTTCGGCGCGCGGCGCGGCTGTGCGACGGCTGGGTCGGCTTCGCGTACGCGTGGGACGACGCCGTCGGCTACGTGCAGAAGCTGAAGGATCTGCGCCGCGAATACGGACGCCAGCACGAGCCCTTCGACATCCTGCTGGCGCTGCTTGAACCGCCGACGCCCGACCTGTACAAGCGTGCCGAGGACATCGGCATCACCCAGGTGATGGGTGCGCCATGGGGGGGCGTGGATCTTGGGCCGGGTGGTCCGGAGCGCTTTCGCGAATCGATCGAACGGTTCGCCGAAACCATCATCGAGAAAGTCCGCTAGACGGATACGCTGGCTTCGTGGCTGATTCGTCTGACGATGCGATCCGAGAACTCGTCGAATGCCTCTACGGGTCGATCGAAAACCAGGACACGTCCACGTTGGACGCGCTGGTGTCGCCGCGGGTAGTGGTCGAGGTCGGTAGTTCGGACCCGATGGGGTTGGAGGAATGGCGGGCCCACGCGGCATCTCGCGATGCCGCTTCGTCGGGACGCACACCGGCGAGTTCCAGGGGCCGGACACCAACCGGCAAGAAGGTCTCTGTCGCAGTGATCCACATCGACCGATTCCAGGGCGACACGGTCGTGGGGCACCGCGCGCAGATGGACATGCATGGTCTATTGGCGCGCAGCTTGACGGCGGTTAACGACTCTGCGTCAAAATGACACTTGCGGTGACACCATAGTGATGTCACCATGACACCATGGAATTACAGCCGTACGTCGACGGGGTGCGCCACGAGCTGGCCGTTGCCGCCGCCGCAGGGGGACCGGACGCCGAAGCGCTCGCCGACCGGCTGACCGCCCCGCTGGAATCGGCGATCCGGCTGGCGTTGCTCGAGGCGCTGTCCGACGCGGCCGAGCAGATCACCCGCGATCTCGCGCCCGGTTCGGTCGACGTGCTGCTGCGCGGGCGTGATCCCGAGTTCACCGTTGACCCCGGCGTCGCGGAGCTGACAGACGCGCCCTCCGTCGCACCCGAGTCCGAGGACGACGGCGGCACCTGGCGGGTGACACTGCGGCTGCCCGAGCACCTGCGCCCCGGAGTAGATGCGGCAGCGCGCGGCGACGGGCTGTCGGTGAACGCCTGGCTCGTCCGTGCCGTCACCGCTGCACTCGGCGGCGGCCCACGGCGACCGCTCGGCGAAGCAGGCAAGCATTTCAGCGGCTGGGTCCGCTAAACCACGAATCACGAAGAGGAGAAGCGATGCCCGCGTTCGAAACACCTCAGCCCATCACTGCGACGGTGGAGATCTCCGCAGGCGCTGTGCGGCTCGTCGCCAGTGACCGCGACGACACGGTCGTCGAGGTGCGGCCCCGCGATGAATCCCGTAGCCACGACGTCAAGGCCGCCGAGCAGGTGCGTGTCGACTTCAACAATGGCGCGCTCGCCGTGACAAGCCAACGCGGCTTCTCCTTCCCGCAAAGGGGAGCGGTCGTCGTCGATGTCGCGCTGCCCGAAGGATCGCGCCTTCACGGGTCGGTCGCGTCGGCGAGTATCCGCGCGGAAGGGCGGTACGTCGATTGCACACTGGCATCGGCCAGCGGTGACGTCTCTGTGGGGTCAGTGACGGGAAACATCAAGGCCCACACGGCTTCCGGCGCAGTGACTGTCAACGCCATCAAGGGAAACGCCGCGATTGCCACCGCCTCAGGGGATGTCACGATCGGCGAGCTCGTCGGCGGTCTGAAGTTCCGCGCTGCAAGCGGCTCGCTGAGCGTCGGACGCCTGTACGGCAATGTCAACGCGCAGAGCGCTTCTGGCGACGTCATAGTCATGACCGCCGTCAACGGCGACGTGTCCGTGCAGACCAGCAGTGGCGAGCTCGTGGTCGGCGTCGCCGAAGGGACTGCGGCCCAGCTTGATTTGCGGACGCGGTCGGGCGAAGTCCGCAATTCGCTGACGTCATCGGACGGACCGGAAGACGGTGACGAGACACTCGTCGTGCACGCACGGACCGGGTCCGGCGACATCGTCATACAGCGCGCGACCGCCGCGGCGATGTCCTAGCGCTAGTCGCCGGGATCGAACCGGAAGACGGCGAGCCGGCCCGCCAATTCGGCGAACTCGTCAGGAGTTCCCTCGGCTACCAGTCCCGATCGCTTGGCGAAGCCGACCCCGACGGGCACCTTGACCGCGAACGCCCGCAGCACTGGCCGTGATTCCGCCGGGTTCAGTTCGATGATCTTGACGGGTCGCGATTTGCGTCCGCGCGAGAGTGTTCCCGTGCCGGCCGCGCGGGCGTTCGACGCCCAGTCAGCGCCTGGATAGCCGGCAACGACGTAGAGGCCGCCGTCGTGCTCGAACGGTGTCATCGGAGTGCTGCGCGGCTTTCCGGATCTTCTGCCAGGCACTGTCAGGACCATCGCTGGGCCCGTCGGGATGCCGACCTTCTGGATGGCCATCATGAACTTGTTCATCGGCTTGAGGTACCGCGGTGGACGGAACTCGGACATATCTTGTCTCCCTGCTTAATTGGTGAACAGCGCGCGATGGGCCGCGACGCCTTCGGCGAACGTCTCTGCGGGCCTGCCGAGGATCTTGTCCACCTCGTGCGTGACCAGCGCAGGCTTGGAAACCGTCGTCTCCAAGAATGCGATGTAGGCATCGGCGAACTCGGGTGAGAACCCCAGCCCGACGAAGCGCTGGCGCACGAGGTCCGCCGGGACTTCCTGAAAGCCCAGCGGGCGAGAAAGAACCCTGCCAATGATCTCCACCAACTCGGTGTTGGTGAACGCCTGCGGTCCCGTCATCGGAATCTTGCGGCCGACGAGCTCGTCGGTGAGCAATGCCTTTGCCGCCACGGCCGAGATGTCACGGTCGACGATGGGTGCGGTCGACGCCGACGCGAACGGGCCGTAGACCATATCGCCGGTCTTGATTTGCGGCGCCCACATACCAATGAAGTTGGTGATGAACACCGATGGCCGCAGGCTCACCCACTCCAAACCGGAGTCGACAGCAAGCTGTTCCACTTCCTTGTTGCGGTCGCCGCGGAACCGTGACGGTTGGCGTGAGAAGTCGTCGTCGGCATTGATGGCCGACAGCGCAACGAGGCGCGTGACGCCTTCGCGGCGCGCCCGAGCGACCAGCGGCTCGAGTTCGTCGCCGAGTGCGCGGGAGTTGAGGAATACCGCCGAGGCGCCGGGCAGTCCCTCTGCCGCGGTGCCAACCGCCTTGACCCCTGAGGGAAAGCGTGCGGTGTCTGGCTGCCTGGTGACGGCACGGACCTCGACGCCTGCTGCTGCGAGTTGGGTTACCAATGGGCGGCCGACGTTGCCGGTTGCGCCCGTGACAAGAATTGCGTTCATGAAGGCAAGGACGACGTCGCGACTGGAAAAAGTTACACGGTCGTCCGTGTAACTTTTTGGTCCGCCGCTTCGTCACTACTGCATGAGCGATTCACTGTCCGTCGACGCGGCGGTGCGCGGACACCGCCCGTACCTGGTGAACCTCGCGTATCAGATGCTCGGCGACGTCGGGGAGGCAGAAGACGTCGCGCAGGAGGCGTTCCTGCGGCTGTCGCGCGGCGACCCATCGCAGATCGACGACGTCCGTGCCTGGCTGACGGTGGTCGCAGGCCGGCTCTGTCTGGACCAGCTGCGGTCGGCGCGCGCCCGACACGAACAACCCGACGAGTCAGCGGCTCTCGATATCACCCCGTCGCCGGAGCTCGACCCCGCCGACCGGGTCACGCTCGACGACGAGGTGCACACCGCGCTGCTGGAGGTGCTGCGGCGACTGAGCCCCGCCGAGCGAGTCGCGTTTGTCCTTCACGACGTGTTCCAGATGCCGTTCGACGAGATCGCCGACACGGTGGGCAGGCCCGTCGGTAGCTGCCGCCAGCTTGCCCGCCGGGCCCGCGCGAAGTTCTCCGATGCCTCGCCGCGAGTGTCCGATGTCAGCGACCCTGAACACCAACTCGTCACCGAGAAGTTCATCACCGCCTGTGCCAACGGTGATTTGGAGGCGCTGGCCGCCGTTCTGGATCCGACGGTATGGGGAGTGGCCACCTTCCTCGGCGATCCCACCCCGCCGCCGCAGATCAACCACGGCCGCGACGCCGTCGCGCCGAATCTGCTGCGCTTCCTGGCACGCGGCACCCTGGTCACCGGATCGGTCGGCGAGCCGGTGGTATTCGCGTTTTCCAATCGCCGACTCGTCGCGGTGCTCGTGCTGACGGTGCGCGACAACCTGATCCACAAGATCGAGGCGACGGTCGATCTGTCGGCGGCTACCCGTGGTTGACCGCGTGCACCAGGACAGGCTGCCCGCGATACAGCTCCGGGAACAGCTGCCTTAGGCCGTCGAGCTTCGGCATGTCGTTTGCCGTGATGTAGGGCGCGGTCGGATTCGAGTTCAGGTAGTCCTGGTGGTAATCCTCGGCGGGGAAGAAACCCGAGTCCCTGTCGGTGCGCGTGACGATTGGTGCGTCGAAGACCTTCGCTTGGTTGAGCTGTGCGATGTAGGCGTCGGCGACCCTTTCCTGAACGTCGTTCTGCGCAAAGATCGCCGATCGATATTGTTCACCGACGTCAGGACCCTGCCGGTTCAGCTCCGTCGGGTCGTGGACGACGGAGAAGAAGATGTGGAGTAGCTGGCCGAAGCGCACTTGGTTCGGGTCATAGGTGATGCGCACGGACTCGGCGTGCCCTGTGTTGCCCGTTCCGACCGTTTCGTATTGTGCGGTTGAGGCGTTGCCTCCTGCATAGCCGGATACAGCCGATGACACCCCTTTGACGTGTTGGTATACGCCCTGCACGCCCCAGAAGCAGCCGCCCGCCAGCACCGCCGTCTCGCTGGTGACCGCTCCGCCTGCGGGTTCGTCGAGCGTTGGTCCGGGAATCGTGGCCGAGGCGGTAGCGCGCGACCCGGGGCCATCGAGCACCGCGAACAGCGCGACAGCCAGCGCCAAGCACACGGCAAGGGCGAATCCACGCGCCTTAGTGGTCAACCTCATTGGTTCAAGGCTAACGACTCTGTGCGCCAACAAATCTTACGAATCTATGTCGCGACGATTCTTGGGCGTCGCCGCGGCGTAGCTTCGTCCAGGTGGACGTGACGAGGCGGCGGTTCTTGGCCGGTGTGGGCGCAACCTCGGCCGCCGTCCTCGGGGCTGCCGCGTGCGCTCGTACGGCGACGGCCAGTCCGGCAGGCGACTTCGAGGTCACCCATACCGACGCCGAGTGGAAGCAGCTGTTGACAGCCGATCAGTACGACGTCTTGCGTAGGGCGGGCACCGAGATGCCCTACAGCAGTCCGCTCAACGACGAACACCGGCACGGCGTCTTCAGCTGTGCCGGATGCGCGTTGGAACTCTTCTCCTCCGACACCAAATTCGACAGCGGCACCGGGTGGCCGAGTTTCTGGAGGCCCCTCAACGGAGCCGTTCTCGAGCGCCCCGACGACGGCCTCGGCATGACGCGCACCGAGGTGCTCTGCCGACGCTGCGGTGGTCACCTCGGCCACGTGTTCGACGATGGTCCGCAACCCACCGGTCTTCGCTACTGCATGAACGGTGTCGCCATGACCTTCCGCCCGGCCTGATTCAGCCGTAGGTGAACGAAAACGCCTGCAGGCCTTTGGACAACGACACCTCCAGGCTGCCCGCGTCGTCCTGATCGTCGGTAACGAGCTGACGCAAGTTGGGCGGTCCGCTGACCGGAATCGTCGTCGTATTCCCGTCCCTGGTCACCGTCACTGTGCCGGTGCCGCCGACCACCATGTACACGTTGCGGGCGTGATACTTCAGCGCGATGGCGTTGTCATCGGTCTGCGCCGTGACGCCCTGGTAGTCCACAGCCCACGTACCGCGCAGCGCGAAGCCGTCAGCGGGTAACTGCGTGGGCAGCGCGTAGGTCCGGGTGCCTTCGTCGTAGTCGCCGACGCCGCGGTAGTTCACCACCTTGCCAACGCTGAAGTACGTTTCGGGGGTGAGCTGCTCCGTAGGCGTGGTGTCCTGCGCCTCGACCGCGGGAGGCAGGTACGTGGTTCCCTCCGGAAAGTAGTTGCCGGATAAGATTTTCGGTGTCGGCGTAGCCGCCCTCGCCGAACTTGATATGCCGCACGGTGCCCCGCTGGTCGATGAGATATTCGGCGGGCCAATAGCGGTTGCGGTAGTTGGTCCAAGTCGAGAACGCGTTGTCCGTCGCGATCGGGTAGGCGATGCCGAGGTCCTTGGCGCCGGTGACCACGTTGGCCTCGACCTTCTCGAATGCGTACTCGGGCGTGTGCACCCCGATGACTTCGAATCCCTTGTCGCGGTAGGTGTCGTACCAACCGACGACGTGGGGGATCGCTCGCTGGCAGTTGATGCAGGAGTACGCCCAGAAGTCGATCAGAACCACCTTGCCGCGCAACGACTTCAGGTCGATCGGTGAATTTCCGGGAGTGTTGAGCCATTTCGTGATGCCCTTGATGTCGGGTGCCGTCCCACAGCTCTGCAGTTCTGTGCCGCCGTCGGAGCAATTCGACAATTCGGCGTTCTGCTCGTTTACGATGCCGCTCAGGTTGAGCTCGCGCAGTTGGTCCTTGCCACCCACCTCTTCCTGAAGCGAACTCGTGTAGTCGGGGATCGCGCGTTGCAGGGCGGCAGGCAGGTTGAACACCAGCGCCACCGCCAGCAGGATCGTCACGATCCCTCCGATGATGCGAATCTGGCGCTGCCGACGCCGGAATGCGGCCACACGCTCGGCCACCCGCTGGCCCGCCAGTGCGAAGAAAAGCAGTGGCAGGGCTGCGCCGAGGGCGAATGACAGCGTCAGCGCGACGGTGTCGAGCCCGACGGTTCCGGTGGCGCCCGCGACGACGATGGCCGCCAGCACCGGACCCGCGCAGGGCACGTACAGCACGCCAAGTGCCAACCCCAGGCCGAATCCGCTTCGGCCGGAGCCGAATCGCTTCTGTGGAAGCTTCGAGAACGGCTTCTCCAGCAGCTCCTCGAACTGCGGGAAGATCAACCCGAGACCAATCGCGACCAGCGCGATCAGCGCGACCCAGCGGATCGCGTCCTGGCGCAGGTGCAGCAGTGACAACAGTGCCGACCCGAGAAGGGCGACGACGCTGAAGCTGAGCACCAGGCCTGCGATCACGCGGTAGGGCCGCAAAGTTTCCGAGAGCGTGCGCTTCGGCCGCACCGTCGTCGCGACCGTGCCCGCGTCGTCCTCGCGCGCGCTCTGCGCTCCGGAGAAGAAGATCACCGGCAGGACGGGAAGGATGCACGGCGAGATGCCGGTGATCAGGCCGCCGAGAAAGCCGATGAGTACGAGGGTGAACATGGCTGACGTGCTTTCTTTCTTGCGCGAGCAGGCGCAAAAGCCCCTAAAACTGCGGTGTTTCGGGTGCTTTTGCGTCTGCTCGCGGTGAAGGTGAACTAGTTGGCGGGCGGCATCAACACGGTGTCGATCATGTAGACCGTCGCGTTCGCGGTCCTGACACCGCCGCACACCAGGCCGGCGTCGTTGATCTTCAGGTCCGGCCCTGCACCGGCCGCCTTCACCGAGCCGCCCTCGAGCGTCTTGTGGTCGCCGACGACGGCAGTCGGGCTGGCCTGACCCTCGACGACGTGGTAGGTCAGGATCTTGGTCAGCAGATCCGAATCGGTCTTCAGCTTCTCGATGGTCGCCGCATCGACCTTGGCGAAGGCATCGTCGGTCGGGGCGAACACCGTCAGCCCCGGATTGCTGTTCAGCGTCTCGACGAGGTTCACATTCGGGTTGAGCTTGCCCGACAGTGCTGACGTCAGTGTCTTGAGCACTGGGTTGTTCGACGCCGCGACGGCGACGGGATCCTGGGCCATGCCGGCGACCGAACCCGGACCGCTCGGGACCGTCTTGGCGTAACCCGCGCAACCCGAGCCGACCAGATCGGCTGCAGGATCAGCCGCCGACGTCATCGCGTGGCTCGATGGCGAGCTGGCCGAGGAGCTGCTGCTCGCGGTGTCGGTGGACTTGTCGCCTGAACAAGCGGAGAGGCCGAGGATCGCGACCGTGCTCAGACCCGCCGCAGCAATCGCCTTGCACAGAGTTGGATTCATGAGGGTTTCACTCCAATGTGTCTGGGACGACGCGAGCCGCCGTCCTCTGCCTTGACTCGGGGCATTCGCAGTGACGGCCGTCACGGATGGCTGCAGATCGCCTGCGTCAGACTTGCGTCACATTTCGGCTGGGCAGAGGCAACGCGGCACAATGGAGCAGTGAGTACAACCCGCGTGCTGATTCTTGGCAGCACCGGCTCGATCGGAACCCAGGCGCTGGAGGTCATCGCCGCGAACCCGGGCCGCTTCGAGGTGGTCGGGCTGGCCGCAGGCGGCGGCAATCCCGGCTTGCTGGCGCAACAGTGTGCCGAGACTGGCGTGACGAACATCGCCGTCGCCGACGAGGCCGCGGCCGCCCATGTCGGCGACGTCACCTACGCCGGCCCGGACGCTGTTACCCGACTGGTCGAGAACACCGAGGCCGATGTGGTGCTCAACGCCCTGGTGGGCGCGCTGGGGCTGAAGCCGACGCTGGCGGCGCTCGCCACCGGCGCCCACCTCGCGCTGGCCAACAAGGAGTCGCTGGTCGCCGGCGGTCCGCTGGTGCTCAAGGCCGCCAAGCCCGGCCAGATCGTGCCCGTCGACTCCGAGCACTCCGCGATGGCCCAGTGCTTGCGAGCCGGCACTCCCGACGAGGTGGCCAAGATCGTGTTGACCGCGTCTGGCGGGCCGTTCCGCGGGTGGATGGCAGATCGGCTCGAAGACGTCACCCCCGAACAGGCCGGAGCACATCCCACGTGGTCCATGGGGCCGATGAACACGCTGAACTCCGCGTCGCTGGTCAACAAGGGTCTGGAGCTGATCGAGACCCACCTGCTGTTCGGCATCCCATACGAGCGGATCGAGGTCGTCGTTCACCCGCAGTCGATCGTGCACTCTATGGTGACCTTCACCGACGGCTCGACCCTGGCCCAAGCCAGCCCGCCCGACATGAAGCTGCCCATCGCGTTGGCGCTTGGCTGGCCGTCCCGGGTGCCCCACGCGGCGCTGGCCAGCGACTTCTCCACCGCCTCGACGTGGGAGTTCGAGCCGCTCGACGCCGAGGTGTTCCCCGCCGTTGAGCTGGCGCGCGAGGCAGGCAGGAAGGGTGGTTGCCTGACCGCGATCTACAACGCCGCCAATGAAGAGGCCGCGGAGTCCTTCCTCGCGGGCCGCATCGGGTTCCCGGCCATCGTGCGGACGATCGCCGAGGTCCTGCGCGCTGCCGACCAGTGGACGGCCGAACCCGCTACCGTGGAAGACGTACTTGATGCGCAACGCTGGGCCCGCGAGCGGGCAAAGGGCGCGGTATCCCGGGAGGTCGTCACCAACAAATGATCATGTGGATCATCGGCGTCGCGATTTTCGCGCTCTGCATCCTGGTGTCGGTGGCGCTGCACGAATGCGGGCACATGTGGGCTGCGCGCGCGACGGGTATGAAGGTGCGCCGCTACTTCGTCGGCTTCGGCCCCACGCTGTGGTCGACGCGTCGGCCCAACAAACTCGGCTACACCGAATACGGCGTGAAGGCGGTCCCGCTCGGCGGCTTCTGCGATATCGCGGGCATGACCGCGATCGACGAGATCGCTCCCGAGGACGAGCGCTATGCGATGTACCGGCAGAAAACCTGGAAGCGGGTGTTGGTGCTGCTCGCCGGGCCTGCCATGAACTTCGCCATCGGTCTTGTGCTGATCTACGTGATGGCGCTTACTTGGGGGCTTCCCAACCTCCATCCGCAGCCTGCCGCCCACGTCAGCGAAACCTCTTGCGTCGCACCGGAAATCAGCAAGGGGCAGATGGCCAAATGCGAAGGGACCGGACCCGCGGCAGCTGCGGGTATCAAGGCGGGCGACATCATCGTCAAGGTCGGCGACACCGACGTGCACAACCCCGACGAGATGGTGGCCGCGGTGCGAAAGCTGAACGGGCCGACGCAGTTCGTTGTCGAGCGTGACGGAACCCGGATAAGCACCATCGTCGATGTCACGCGGACCCAGCGCTGGACGTCCGAAACCGCGCAGGCTCCGACCACTGTCGCCGCGGTCGGTATCTCGGCCTCCGAGTTCGGGCCCGTCAAGTACGCGCAGTACAACCCGCTGACCGCGATACCGGGCACCGTCGCGTTCACCGGTGAGCTCACCGTCGAATGGGCAAGTCGCTGGCGAAGATCCCCACCAAGATCGGCGCGCTAGTGCATTCGATCGGCGGCGGCCAACGCGATCCGGATACACCGATCAGCGTCGTCGGCGCGTCGATCATCGGCGGTGACGCGTTCGAACACGGGTACTTCATGGCGTTCTGGTTCTTCCTGGCCCAGCTGAACTTCGTGCTCGGGGCGATCAACCTGATGCCGCTGCTGCCGTTCGACGGCGGACATGCCGCGATTGCGCTGTTCGAGAAGATCCGCAATATGATTCGCAAGACGCGCGGCATGGTGGCCGCCGCACCGGTGAACTACCTCAAGCTCATGCCAGCCACCTACGTGATCTTGGTCATGGTGGTCGGCTATATGGCGCTTACGGTGACCGCTGACTTCGTCAACCCGATCAGACCGTTCCAATAGGAGACGCCGAATGACCACCATCGGGCTAGGTATGCCGGCACCTCCGGCGCCCACCCTCGCACCGCGGCGCAAGACCCGGCAGCTGATGGTTGGTGACGTCGGCGTCGGCAGCGACTATCCCGTCGCGGTGCAGTCGATGTGCACCACCAAGACGCACGACGTCAACGCCACGCTGCAGCAGATCGCCGAGCTCACCGCGTCCGGCTGCGACATCGTCCGGGTCGCCTGCCCGCGCCAGGAGGACGCCGACGCGCTGCGCCGAGATCGCCAAGAAAGGCCAGCATCCCGGTGATCGCCGACATCCACTTCCAGCCGAAGTACATCTTCGCGGCCATCGACGCCGGCTGTGCCGCAGTGCGCGTTAATCCGGGCAACATCAAGGAGTTCGACGGCCGGGTGAGAGAGGTCGCCAAGGCCGCCGGCGCCGCGGGCATTCCGATCCGGATCGGCGTCAACGCCGGCTCGCTGGACAAGCGGATGATGGAGAAGTACGGCAAGGCCACTCCCGAGGCGCTGGTCGAAGTCGGCGCTGTGGGAGGCGTCGCTGTTCGAGGAGCACGGCTTCGGCGACATCAAGATCAGCGTCAAGCACAACGACCCGGTGATCATGGTCGCCGCCTACGAGCTGCTCGCCGCGCAGTGCGACTACCCGCTGCACCTCGGCGTCACCGAGGCAGGCCCGGCGTTCCAGGGCACCATCAAGTCCGCCGTCGCGTTCGGAGCGTTGCTGTCCAGGGGCATCGGCGACACCATCCGGGTGTCGCTGTCGGCGCCGCCGGTCGAAGAGGTCAAGGTCGGCACTCAGATCCTGGAATCGCTGAACCTGCGGCCCCGCGGACTCGAGATCGTGTCCTGCCCGTCATGCGGACGCGCGCAGGTCGACGTCTACACGCTGGCCAACGCGGTCTCCGCCGGACTGGACGGGCTGGATTTCCCACTGCGCGTCGCGGTGATGGGCTGTGTCGTGAACGGTCCGGGTGAGGCGCGTGAGGCCGACCTCGGTGTCGCGTCGGGCAATGGCAAGGGCCAGATCTTCGTCAAGGGTGAGGTCATCAAGACCGTGCCGGAGGCGCAGATCGTCGAGACGCTGATCGAAGAGGCCATGCGAATCGCCGAAGAGCATGGCGACGAATCATCTGCCAGCGGTTCCCCGATTGTGACCGTAAGCTGAGGGCGAGACCCTGTGAGGGGGGTCACCCACCGCCCCAGGATCCGCAGAAAGAGTTTCCATGTCGGCTCCGCCCCTTTTTCGCCTCGTCGACGAGCGACGGGTGTCGGTCGTTCGTGACGAAGCGGCGGTTCGCCGGGTGCTCGACGAGGATCCCGTCGGTTCCTGCATGGTGGCCTCGCGGGTCGCGGATCACGGCATCGAGCCGTCCGCGATCGGCGGCGAGCTCTGGACACGGCGCCGGGCCAGCGAATCGCTGTGCTACGCGGGCGCGAACCTGATCCCCTTGCGCGGTGACCTCCAAGATCTAAATGCGTTCGCGGACAAGGCGATGAGTGCCGCGCGGCGCTGTTCGTCGTTGGTCGGTCGCGCCGAATTTGTGATGCCGATGTGGCTGCGTCTCGAGCACGCCTGGGGCCCGGCGCGCGACGTGCGTGAGCAACAGCCGTTGATGGCGTTGAGCACGGCGCCGCAAACGCCGATCGACCCGGGCGTGCGCCCGGTGCGCATCGACGAACTCGACGCGTATCTGGTGGCGGCGATCGACATGTTCATCGGCGAGGTCGGCGTCGACCCGCGGCTCGGTGACGGCGGGCGCGGCTACCGGCGGCGGGTCGCGGGGCTGATTGCCGCGGGCCGGGCGTGGGCCCGGTTCGAGCGCGGCCAGGT
This sequence comes from uncultured Actinomycetota bacterium, assembly GCA_963835075.1. Classification (GTDB taxonomy): domain Bacteria; phylum Actinomycetota; class Actinomycetes; order Mycobacteriales; family Mycobacteriaceae; genus Mycobacterium. Next base: position 210,324 of record CAWIEE010000022.1, read on the forward strand.
GGTCTTCAAGGCCGAGGTCGGCTCGCAGTCGCCGTCGGTCGGTCAGATCCAGGGCGTATGGGTGCATCCCGATTGGCGCGGCCGAGGCCTGGGTACGGCCGGCACCGCGACGCTCGCGTCTGCCGTGGTGCGCAGCGGCCGCACCGCGAGCCTGTACGTCAACGACTTCAACGCCGTCGCCCGCGCCACATACGCGCGCATCGGCTTCACCTCGGTCGGCACATTTGCAACCGTCCTTCTCGACTGATTTTCCAGCGGCGGGGCGGCTGCTGACTACGCTGCACCCATGACCGACCATGACCGCAGAGTGGCCCGCAGGGAGATCGCCGACGCATTGGTGCGCGCCCTCGAACGGCGCCACGAGCTGCTCGACGCCGTCGTTGACTCCGAGGATTACGACGCGGCCATCGAGGCGATTGCCTCGATGCTCGGCACATCACAGGTGAGCAGCGATGCGGTGCTGCGGTTGTCCTTTGACCGGCTCACCAAGGTCTCGCGGCGCAGGATCGCCGCAGAACTTGAGGATCTGAACAACCAGTTGAGCTTCACCATGGGTGAGCAGTCGGCCAGATCCAGACAGAACCTGACGCTGCGGCCGTTCGCGGCCGATAAGGATCGCGACATCTTCGCGGCGCGCACCGACGACGTGCGTGCGGCCGGAGACGGCTCGGGGGCGCCCGCCGGTGACCTCGATGACGAGATCCGCGCGGCGGTCAGGCGGGTCGACGCCGAAGAGGCCGCGTGGCTGGTCGCGCTCGATGGATCGGCGAAGATCGGGATGGTGTTCGGCGAGCTGGCCGGCGGCGAGGTGAACGTTCGGATCTGGATACACCCGGACTACCGCAAACAGGGCTACGGCACGGCGGCGCTGCGCAAGTCACGCTCGGAGATGGCGGCCTACTTCCCGGCGGTTCCGCTGGTGGTGCGTGCTCCGGCGGCGGGGCCCTTCGGGGCGTAATTCGCGACTCCTGCGCGCCTCCCCGATGTGAAGGTCTCGGGTTCGTAACATCTGCCCCAATGGCAACTCTAGTTTCGCGTGTGGCGGCGATCCTCGCGGTCTCTGCGGTGGTGGCGACGACATCTTGGATCTGTGACAGCGTGCACCCCGAAGCCCAACGGACCCGAACCGGTCGCCGAGCAGTTCTTCGCCGCGCTTGCCACCGGTGACACCGGGGCCGCGGCCGCGCTCAGCGACAAACCCTCCGATGCCAGAACGGCCCTCAACGAGGCGTGGGCCGGGCTGCAGGCCGTCCGGCTGGACGCGCAGATCGTTGGCTCGAAGTACGCCGAGGACACCGGCAGCGTCACGTACCGCTACACCTGGCATCTGCCGAAGAATCGGACCTGGACCTACGACGGGCAACTGAAGATGGTCCGCGACGAAGGCCGCTGGGAGGTCCGCTGGAGCGCAACGGGATTGCACCCGAGGCTCGGCGAGCACCAGACCTTCGCGCTGCGTGCCGACATGCCGCGAAGGGCGTCGGTCAACGAGCGCGGCGGTACCGACGTGCTGGTGCCCGGCAACCTGTATCACTACGCGCTGGACGCGAAGTCGGCAGGCCGGCGCGTCTGATGCCGACCGCAAGAGCCATGGTTGATGCGCTGCGGCCTTTCGATAGCACTCTGGATGCGCAGCGACTCGCCGAGCAAGCCAGCTCGTCGAAGGACCCGCTCGAGCCTGATCACGCTGCGCCAGTCCGATCACGACCGGGTGGCCCGGGCCATCGGGGCACTGCCCGGCGTGGTGGTCACGCCGCAGGCCGAACTGATGCCGACCGATGACCGTTCGCGCCCGCGATCGTCAGCCAGGTCAAGAAGGCGGTGGTCGACGAACTCGACGGCGACGGCCGGCTGGCGGGTGGTCAGCGTCAACCAGAACGGTGCCGACGTCGACGTGCTCAACGAGGTGCAGGGTGCGCCCAGCGCCTTCGGTGACGCATCAGCCTGGACCGGGCCGTGCAGAACGCGGCCCAGGGTGCGGTCAACACCGCAGGCAAGAAGGCGATGATCGTGGTGATCAAGCCGTCGACCGGCGAGATCCTGGCCGTCGCGCAGAACGCGGCCGCCGACAGCGAGGGCCCGCTCGCCACCACCGGCCTGTATCCGCCGGGGTCGACGTTCAAGATCATCACCGCGGGTGCGGCCATCGACCGCGACATGGCGACGCCGAACACGCTGCTGGGCTGCCCGGGCACGATCGACATCGGCCATCGGACCATTCCCAACTACGGCGGGTTCGACCTCGGCACGGTGCCGATGTCGCGGGCCTTCGCCAGTTCGTGCAACACCACGTTCGCCGAGCTCGCCAGCAGGATGCCGCCGCGCGGCGCTGACCAGGCCGCCGCCCAGTACGGCATCGGCCCGGACTACTCAGATCGACGGCATCACCACGGTGACCGGGTCGGTGCCGCCGACGGTGGACCTGGCCGAGCGCACCGAGGACGGTTTCGGCCAGGGCAAGGTGCTGGTCAGCCCGTTCGGCATGGCGCTGGCCGCGGCGACCGTCGCGGCCGGGAAAACGCCTGTGCCGCAACTGATCGAGGGCCGGCCGACGGCGATCACCGGGGACAGCGCACCGATCACGCCCGAAGATGCTCGACGGGCTGCGGCCGATGATGCGGCTGGTGGTCACCAACGGCACCGCCAAGGACCTCAACGGATCGGGGGAGGTGCGCGGCAAGACCGGTGAGGCCGAATTCAACGGCGGTTCGCATGCGTGGTTCGCCGGATACCGCGGCGACATGGCGTTCGCGGCGCTGATCGTCGGGGGCGGCAGTTCGGAGTACGCGGTGCGGATGACTCAAGGTGCATGTTCGACTCAGCTGCCGCCCGACTATTTAGCCTGAGGCGATGCGGTCAATCGCGGTCAGTGCGATGGCTGTCGCGGTCTTGGTAACCGGTTGCCTCGGAACCGAGCAGCGATGACCACCCGGCTCGTTTCCGACTGCCGCACTCAATGAAGAGGTTCACGACCGCGGGCGGCCTTCACCGTGACACGGGTCGAGTTGACCCAGCCGAAGATCGGATACCGAAGTGCACAAGGAACTTTCATCGTTGTCAGCATGACGGTCAGGAACATCGATGACGGTTTTCGATCGGTGTACTGCCAGAACCAGGTGCTCAAGGACTTGAGGGGTAAGACCTACGTCGACGCAGTGCCCGCCGGCGCCGACGAGGACATGATGGACATCAAGCCGGGCAAGCAGGTTGACGTCCAATGCGCGTTCGACGTGCCGGTCGGCGCACTGGCTGGCGCTGTTGAAGTCCATGGCCAGGCGTACTCCACCGGGGCAACCGTGAAGGTCTTAAGCGTCGGCTGACGGTAATCTGTCCGCTAGAGAGCCATGACAGGTATCAACCACGAATCCGCGATGCGCGTATCCGACGCCGACCGCAACGGCACGCTGCGGCGGCTGCACAACGCCGTCGCGCTCGGGCTGATCGATATCGATGAGTTCGAAGAGCGTTCGGCGCTGGTGTCGCAGGCGCGGCTGCACTCCGACCTCGACGCCCTCGTATTCGATCTGCCAGGACCTGGCGCGATCGTCACCTCGGCCACCGACCGGGTCGAACTTCGCGGGGTCCTCGGCTCACTCAAGCGTCAAGGCGAGTGGATCGTTCCGACGCGGCTTGCACTGCACCGGCGGATGGGTTCGGTGGAGCTGGACCTCACAAGGGCGCGGTTTGCGGGTCCGATGGTGGTCGTCGAGCTCGACATGAAGTTCGGCGGGCTGGACCTCCGGCTGCCCGACGGTGCGAGCGCGTCGATCGACGACGTCGAGGTCGTCGTAGGCAGCGCGCATGACCACCGCAAGGACGCACCCGCCGAGGGCACACCGCACGTCATCCTCACCGGCAAGGTGGTGTGCGGATCGGTCTCGATCCGCGGCCCGCGACGGTCGTGGCGGTTCGGGCGCGCTACTTGAGCGGCTCGGTCGGCACCCCGTAGCGCTCCTGATAGGCGCTGACGCGACCGCGCACCTCGTCGGCGTCGAGTCCGGTGTCCGCCCAGGTGTATCGCCCGCCGTCGCCGGGATGGGCAGCCAGGAACGCCCGCATGTTCTGCTCGGCGAGGGGTTCGAGGTCGCCGTCGAGTTCGGCATACAGCATCCGGATCGTCGTGAACGGATCGCGGATGAAGTCGGCGAACTGAACATCGACCACCCGTTGTGCCGTCATCGAGTCGCGTAGTTTCATGCCGCGCTCGAGGCCGACGACGATCTCCTCGCAGGACTGCGCCGCGCAATCGGTGAGCGAACTTTCGTCCGAGGTCAGGCGGCGCAGATGGTGGGTGAGGGCGCTGATCGACGAGATCACGTTCAGCGGGTCGCGATGGGTCTGCACGATCAGCGCGTCGGGGTATTCGGCCACCAGCGCGTCGAGCTGCCACAGGTGCGCCGGGGACTTCAGAAGCCACTGGCCCGGAACCCCGGACTGCAAGTGCTGCAGGAACATTCGGTGGTACCGATAGACCGGATGGTGGTCGGCTTCGTACAGCAGCCACCGGTAATAGCTGGGCAGCCGGTACTGCACCGAGAAGATCATGCTGCAGAACTGGCCCGCGGTGATGCGAACGCACTCCTGACCGAGCAAAGCCCCCATCGGATGCCACGTCATCAGGCCAGGGACGATTTGCTCGGACATCTCAAGAGTCGCTTGGGTTTCGGCGATCCGCGGGTCGGTGTCGTCGGTGTCGGGCTGCGGCAACGGTACGGGGTTGTCGACCTCCCAGGTCAGCGGTGGCCGAAGCGCGGGATCCTGCGCGAGCAGGTCGAACAGAATCGTCGTTCCGGTGCGCGGCTGTCCCACGATGAATATCGGCCGGGTGACCGGTTCCGTCGCCACCGCCGGATTCTCCTTGCGCCACTTGATGATCTGCAGCCGGATCGTCAGCGGGCGGATAAGGTCCAGAAGTGCAATCTCGACGCCAAGGTCGTTGAGCCGGGCCTCGGATGCCATGCCGTCGCATAGCCGTGCCAGCCCATCGCGCCAGGTGTCGTCATCGCCGAAATCATCGCTTCCTGCCAAATCGCAGGCCCGCTCGACCAGCCGGTCCGGTTGAATTCCTTCAGCCGTCACGGCCTCGCCTCTCCGCGGAGGACTGTCGTGCGCAGCGCGGGTGCTTCGGGGTTGTCGAGCCAGCGAAGCACGACGAAGCCGCGGCTCCTGCCGCCGGTGTCCAGCCAGTGGCCGTGTCCGAAGTCGGCGGCGCCGATAGCGATTCGTGCAACTCCGTCGGAATCCGGGGGCAGCCCCTTGTTGGTGACGGAGCTGTGCCGGTGCCGCGGCTCGAGGCATTCGTGCCAGATGTTCTCCAGGGTGACGTTCCAGTACCGCGTGTCCGGCGGGCTGAACTCCAGCACCAGTGACTCATCTGGTTCCAGTGCGAAAGTGCCGATCATGTACAGGTTGTCGGGTGTGGTGTCGGCGCTGCCCAGTTCGGCTGCCTCCGCGGTCAGCAGCGTGTTGGGCTGATTAAGCAGCTCGGGTTTGATGGTGTGGTGCAGCGTGGTCAGCTTGACGATCGTCCATGCCATCGCGGTGAACTTGTCGGCTGCCTCGGCGTCCGTGATCGGTTGGAGCGGTTCGGCGTCGACGCAATCGATGTCCATCGTCGCGGATTCTTCGGCGTTCGCGTCGCCGATGTGCTCGCGCACGACGATCGACGACGCGTCGGCCGGGATGGGCACCCACTGTGCGTCGCCGAGGCTCTCCGCCGATGGCTCGGTTGCCGAGAACACGAGTGCAAACGATCCGGCGACGAGTTTGAGGTCGGTGTCGCTGAGGTAGCCGGCCATCCGTCGCGGTGTCAGGCCGGTCCGCGAGCACCTGGAATCCGAGGTAGGCGGTGCTGGCGCGGGTACCGGTGACCCGGTAGGTGCGGTCGCCGCGGATCATCGCCAGCAGATATCTGCCGTCGGGGTTCGGGCCACCGATCATCCGGGTGGGGGAGCACATGTCGAAGAAGCGCGGCCGCTCCATATCGGCCTCGACGGACAGCTCCGAACACAGGCCGGCCACCTTGGCGATGACCCGCAGACCGTCGAGCAGTTCGCGCTCATCCGATGCGTCGGCGGTGATGGTCTGGGTGGCGTTCGACAGCATCTGCTGCACGAATTTCCAGGCTTCGAGTGTCTTCGGCGCCCAATCGTCGCCAATGTCGTCCATGGTGAGACATAGTCTCACCATGGACGTCGTCTCACGCGAGAATTCGCGGGAAAGCCTGACCGCGCGCAAGCAGAAGGCGACCCGTACCCGCATCGCCGCGGCGGCGGCCGATTGCGTCACCGAAAACGGACTGGCTGGCGCGACCATCGAGCAGATCGCCGCCGCCGCGGAGATCGGGCGGGCGACCTTTTTCCGGTATTTCAGCTCGAAGGAGGATGCTGTCGCCGAGGGCATGACGACGCACTGGCTGGACGCGATCATGGCCGCGATCGCAGCGCAGCCGGTACATCTGTCCGCCAGTCAGGCCGTGGTCGCCGGGTTCGAGGATCTCGGCGACGGGTTCGGTGCGATCAGCGGCCAGGTGCGTGAGCTCGCGATGTTGACGCGGTCATCTCCGGTGCTCAGCGCATGGACGCTGCAGATCTACGTCCGCTACGAAGAGGCCATCGCCGCGCTGGTGGCCCCACGACTCGCCGACGTCGGACCGCAGGACCCGCGACCGCGCCTGATCGGCGCGCTGGCGATGGCGTCGATCCGCATCGCACTCGACGACTGGCTGCTCCACGATGGCTCGCTGCCTGCGCGGGTGCGCACGGCGCTGTCGTCTGTGCACATCGGTTGATCAACGCCGGAACAGCTGCGAACCGATGCGAACCAGCCGGTCCCAGCCGGCCGGTCGGCCGACCAGCTTGCCGATGAGCGGCGTGGAGTCGAAGTACGAAACCCGCTCGGCGATCAGGCCGTTGGTGAACGTGAAGCGGTCGACCGCGTCCCAGGCGATCGGCTTGCCGCCATACGTTCCGCTCAGGGTGAATTCGATGAATACCTCATGTTTGCCATACCCGACCCGGTGCACGTCGGCGTGCAGGTCGGGCACCAATGCGAACAGCCGCTGAAACGACTCCCGGCAGGCCTGCTTACCCCGCAGCGTGCCCATCATGGGCTGGATCAGCACGATGTCGTCGCTCCACAGCGCCTCGTGCTTGGCAAGGTCGGGAGTGCGCCAGGTGTCGGCGAACCGTTCGGCGAACCCTGCGGCGAACTCCTCGTCAACGTCATCGATGGTCATGGCACCAGTATCTAGCGAGCAGGTCAGACTATTCTGGCGTCATGCCTGTTCGCACCGCCCTTAGCCCCGGCGTGGTCTCTCCGACACTGCCGGTGCCCCGCTCGATCGCGCCTCCTGAGTACGCGTGGAAGCCGACCGTCAAAGAGGGCAGCGAGCCGTGGGTGCAGACGCCAGAGGTGATCGAGAAGATGCGTGTCGCAGGCCGCATCGCGGCGGGCGCGCTGGCCGAAGCCGGTAAGGCCGTCGCACCCGGTGTGACCACCGATGAACTTGACCGCATCGCCCACGAGTACATGGTCGACCACGGCGCCTACCCGTCGACGCTGGGTTACAAGGGCTTCCCGAAGTCCTGCTGCACGTCGCTCAACGAGATCATCTGCCACGGTATCCCCGACGACACGCTCGTCGAGGACGGCGACATCGTCAACATCGACGTGACCGCATACATCGACGGTGTGCACGGCGACACCAACGCTACCTTCTTGGCAGGCGACGTGTCCGAGGAGCACCGCCTGCTCGTCGAGCGCACCCATGAGGCGACCATGCGCGCGATCAAGGCCGTGAAACCCGGCAGGCAGCTTTCGGCCGTCGGGCGCGTCATCGAGTCGTATGCAAACCGATTCGGCTACAACGTCGTTCGTGATTTCACCGGGCACGGAATCGGCACCACATTCCACAACGGATTGGTGGTGTTGCACTATGACCAGCCCGCCGTGGAGACCGTGCTGGAACCGGGCATGACCTTCACCATCGAGCCGATGATCAACCTCGGCGGGCTGGACTACGAGATCTGGGACGACGGCTGGACCGTCGCCACCATCGACAAGAAGTGGACGGCCCAGTTCGAGCACACGCTGGTGGTCACCGACGACGGCGCCGAGATCCTCACCCAGCTGTGACGCGGAACGCGAACGTGCGTCCGGTGCGATTTTTCGGCCGAATTTTCGCAGTGAGCGCACGTTCGGCGCGCTTATGAGAGGCGCGCTGCTGGTCGCAGGCACCACGTCGGACGCAGGGAAGTCGATGGTCGTCGCGGGTCTGTGCCGGCTGTTGGCGCGCAAGGGCATTCGCGTCGCGCCGTTCAAGGCGCAGAACATGTCCAACAACTCGGCGGTCACGACGGAGGGCGGGGAGATCGGTCGCGCGCAGGCCATGCAGGCCCGCGCCGCGGGTCTGGCACCGAGTGTCCGGTTCAACCCGATCCTGCTGAAACCCGGCAGCGACCGTACCTCGCAGCTGGTGCTGCGTGGCCACGTCGTCGACACCGTGAGTGCCAAGGATTACTTCACGCACCGTCACCGGCTTGCCGCTGTCGTGGCAGACGAACTGGACCAGCTGCGAAGCGAATTCGACGCGGTGATCTGTGAAGGTGCCGGCTCACCCGCCGAGATCAACCTGCGCACAACCGATCTGGCGAACATGGGGTTGGCCCGCGCCGCGAATCTGCCGGTCATCGTCGTCGGCGACATCGACCGCGGCGGGCTGCTTGCCCACCTATATGGGACGGTCGCGGTTCTCGAGCCCGACGACCAACGACTCATCTCCGGCTTTGTGGTCAACAAGTTTCGCGGGGATCCAGCTCTGCTGGCGCCGGGACTCGCGCAATTACAAGACCTGACCGGCAGACCGACCTACGGCGTCATTCCCTACACCGACGGACTCTGGCTCGACGCCGAGGATTCGGTGTCGGTGCTCGCGCACCGCGTCGTTGGGGACCCGCAGCCGCCGCGCGGCCGGGACTGGCTGCGGGTGGCCGCGATCCGGTTGCCGCGCATCTCGAACTCGACCGATGTCGAGGCGCTGGCGTGCGAGCCCGGCGTTCTGGTGGGCTGGGTGACCGATCCGGCCGATCTCGCAGACGCCGACGTGATCGTGGTCCCCGGCAGCAAGGCGACCGTGTCCGATCTGGGCTGGCTGCGCGAGCGCGGCCTGGCAGGCGGCATCACCGCGCATGCGCGGCAGGGACGGCCCGTGCTGGGCATCTGTGGCGGGTTTCAAATGCTCTGCGGTCGCATCGACGACGCGGTGGAATCGCAGGCAGGCCTCGTCGACGGCCTCGGCCTGCTCGACGCCGACATCGCGTTCGCGCCGGTCAAGACCCTGCGGCGGCACGACGCAGACTTGCACGGTTACGAGATTCACCACGGCCAGGTTGCGCGATGCGGTGACGACGACTGGCTGGGTGTCGGACTCCGCCGTGATGCCGTGTACGGCACGCACTGGCACGGTCTGCTCGACAACGACCCTCTGCGCAGGCAGTGGCTCGCCGACGCCGCCGCAGCCGCAGGCAGAGATGGCTTCGTCGTCGCCGACGACGTTGATGTGGCAGCGCGTCGCGACGCACAGCTCGATCTGATGGCCGACGTGCTGACCGCGCATCTCGACATCGATGCAGTCGTCGGCCTGCTGGAGCACGGACCGCCGAACCGGCCCACAATCGCAACAGCGCTAGCCTGAAATATGACCCGGCGGCGTTTCCAAGCAGCAGTGCTGACTCTGCTTTTGGTGGCGCTGACCGGCTGCGCGCACGCGATCTCCGGCACCCCGACCTGGCCAGGGGCCAGGCTGGAGAAGGTGGTGTTGACCGCGGACGACTTCCCTCCCGGCGTGCATTTCGACCGCATCATCGCGCCGTCCGGCCAGCCCGACGGCGCGGGCGGACCGCCAGCCATGCTGTCCAACCCCGAAGGCTGCTCAGACGGCCTGACCCACGCCATCGCCGATACCGCCGAACGCGGGCCAGGGAGCGCGGCGGAATACGTCGTGGGTTACGACGGTGCACGGATCGTGATGACCGTGTTGACGTGGCCGCTGGATCTCTCGCGGCTGGCCGCAGTAGCCGAACGCTGCGCGCATTTCGACACCTTCTTCGACCCGTCGACGCCAGGCATTCCGATGACAACGACCCGGCTTCCGACCCCGCGCACCGGCGCGCTGGTGTACGAGCAGACCATGCGGCTGGGTGACGCCGAAAGTAGCGCGTACTTCACATTCGAAAACATCGGCAGGATGGCGGTGTTCGGTATCGCGTTTCCCACACCCAACCCGTCAATTGCCGTCAAAGCCGCGCTGCCGCAGACGTTTCTGGATATCGCAGCAAAGCAGGCGGAGCGTGCTGCGTTGGGTTAACGGCGGGTGAAAATCGGCCCCCCGATGCGACATTTGGCTGTAGCGTGACCAAATGCCTTCCACCATTGTCACCGTCGACGGCTTTCCCGTGCCCGTCGACGTTGCGGGCCCCGATAAGGGATCCGTCGTGGTGGTGCTCGGCGCGGCGCATCACGCGCTCGCCACTTATGACGCAGTGTGTCAGCGGCTGCACACCGCTTCGCTGCGAACCATCGTGATCGGTCCCGATCCGCGGCTGACCGCCAAGTCGGTGGTCGGCATCCTCGACGCGCTCGAGGTCAAGTGGGCGCTGCTGGTCGGTGACCGCATCGGGGGCGAACTGGCGTGGGAGCTGGCCGCCACCCGGCTGGACCGGTTCATCGGGCTGGTCGTGATCGACCGCGGCCATCCGCGCGTCGCCGACCTCACCGGCGTGATCCGCGACGAACACTGCCCGCCGGTGGAGATGAACACCACCGCGCTGGTGAGCACACCTGCCGCGCGGGCCGTCGCCAAGGCCAGCCAGCGCTATGTCTACGGCGACTTCCGGCTGGTCGACCTGCTCGGCAGGCGCAACGCACAGGAGTCCACCGCGCAGCTGGCCGCCGAGATCGTGCTGCGCACCAGCAACTGGTAGGGGCTACTGCGGCGCCTGGTCCGGCGTCCACGCCTGCGGCAGGCCGGGACTGCCAGGGAAAAGGAAGTCGACGAATGCCTGCGCAGTGGGCTGCGGCTCATGGTTGGCGAGGCCAGGGCGCTCGTTGGCCTCGATGAACACGTAGTCGGTTCCCGCTACGTCCGGGACGAGAAGGTCGATACCCGTCACCGGGATACCGATCGCATCGGCGGCCGTCACCGCGACCGAGCACAACTCAGGGTTCACCTCGGCGGTGACGTCATGGATGGTGCCGCCCTGATGCAGGTTCGCCGTCCGACGAACTCGGAGGTGCACACCCTCTGGCAGCACATCGTCGAACGACCAGCCGGACTCCCTGACGGTTGCTTCGGTGACATCGTCGACGGGAATCCGGGATTCGCCGCCGGTCGCGGCCGCGCGTCGCCGACTCTGGGCGTCGATCAGCTCGAGCACGGTGTGATGCCCGGTGCCGCTGACCTCAGCGGGCCTTCGCAGCGCGGCGGCCACCACCTTGTGGTCGATCACCACCAGCCGTAGGTCGTCGCCGGCGGCGCGCTGCTCGATCAGGACATCGGGATGTTGCTCGCGGGCCCGGGCCAGCGCCGCATCAAGTTCGTCGCGGTTGTCGACGCCGACCGTGATGCCCTTGCCCTGCTCGCCGCGCGTCGGCTTGACCACGACATCGCCCACCTCGTCGAGGAACGCGTAGTCCTGCTCGTCGAAGGTGGCCAGTCTCCCTGTGGCGACGACGATTCCGGCATCGGCGACGATGCGACGGGTCAATCTCTTGTCGTCGCATCGGCTCATCGCAACTGCGGATGTGTACTCCGACAAGGACTCTCGGGTGACGACGGTGCGTCCGCCGTGCGACAGGCGCATCTCACCCGCTTCGGCGTCGAGCACCTCCACCCAGATGCCTCGGCGCATGGCTTCGTCGGCGATGATGCGCGCGTACGGATTGAGGTCATCGACAGTCTCAGGCGGGTGGGTGAACAGCGGTTCGTTGATCGCGTTCTTGCGCTTGACCGCCATGACCGGCACACGCGCGAACCCCAGCTTCTCGTATAGCGCGATCGCGGCGACGTTGTCGTGAGCCACAGACAAATCCATGTAGGCGCGGTCGCGGCCGCGATAGATCGCGGCAAGAGTTTGCGTCAACGCCGCACCGACACCGGGCAGGCTCGACGCCGGGTCCACGGCCAGTGTCCACAGGCTCGAGCCGTCCTCCGGGTCGGAGAACAACCGCACGTGGTCCACGCCGGTCACGGTGCCCACGACGGTGCCGTCGTCGCGGACGGCCACAAGGTAGTCGACGGGGTCGTGGTGCAGATGGTTGTCCCAGATGGCGTCGACGGGGGCAGACACCATCCCGCAGCGCACGTACACCCGGTTCATCGCGTCGGCGTCTTCGGGCCTCTGCAACGAACGAATCGTGAAGCCGGGCGGCAGGGATTCCGTCACGTCGTCGGAGAACCTCAGCCGATAGGTGTGGCTCGGGTCGATGAACAATTCGGCGGGTGCCTTTGCGACCAGAACGTGAGACTCGCGGGGGTATATGCAGATGTCGCGTCGGCCATGACCCTCTTGCCGTAACACCTCGGCCAGCTTCTCCGGGTCGGCGAATGTCTGGCCGAAAATCAGTCGTCCCCAACCCATTTCGAGCACGACATCGTCGGCCATCACGTCCAGCAGGTGCTGCGGTGACGCGTCGTGCAGCCCGAGGGTGATGGCCTCGGAATGGCCGTCTTCGGGGTCGATGATGGTCATCCGGCGCCCCCGCTGATCCCGTGCTTCTGCAACCACAGTTCCAGCAGTGCGATCTGCCAGAGCTCATTGCCGCGCAGTGGGGTCAGCCGACCGTTCGGGTCGGCGAGCAGCCGGTCGACCGCATCGGGCCGGAACAGGCCGCGCTCCTTGGCGGCAGGTGCGTACAGCGCGTCGCGAACGAGGTCCAGGTAAGGGCCCTCCAAATGCGTCAGCGCAGGCACCGGGAAGTAGCCCTTGGGCCGGTCGATGACATCGGCAGGGACTACCCTGCGCGCGGCCTCCTTGAGCGCGCCCTTGCCCTGAGCGCTGTCTTCAGCTCGGGTGGGCAGGTGGCGGCCAACTCGACCAGCTCGTGGTCGAGGAACGGCACCCGGCCCTCGAGCCCCCACGCCATGGTCATGTTGTCTACGCGCTTGACCGGGTCGTCGACCAGCATCACGGTGGTGTCGAGCCGCAGCGCCCGGTCGACGCCGGTTGCGGCGCCTGCGCGCGCGAAGTGCTCGGTGACAAAGCGTTCGCTGGGGTCGTCGGCGGTGGCCACCGCGGGGGAGACGAGCGCCTGATAGGCCGACTGGTTGCGGTCGAAGAAGGCTTTCCGATAGCTGGCGACCGAGCCCTCGAGGGAAGCGGCGTCGGGATCGCCCATCGGGGGATACCAGTGGTAACCGGCGAACACCTCGTCGGCGCCCTGCCCGGACTGCACGACCTTTACGTGCTTGGCCACCTCTTGGCTGAGCAGGTAGAAGGCGACGCAGTCGTGGCTGACCATCGGCTCGCTCATGGCGCCGATCGCACCGTCGAGCGCGGGCAGCATGCGATCGGTGCCGATGCGGATCTGGTGATGGTCGGTGCCGAACCGCTCGGCGATGATGTCGGAGTAGCGGAACTCGTCGCCCTTGACGCCGCCCACCGACTCGAAGCCGATCGAGAACGTCGCAAGGCCGTGCTGTCCCGCCTCGGCGAGCAGCCCGACGATCAGGCTGGAGTCGACGCCGCCCGACAGCAGGCACCCGACGGGGACGTCGGCCACCAGGCGTCGCTCCACCGCCAATCGCAGCGACGCGAGAATCGCGTCCTCCCAATCACGTTCGGACCACCCGGCCCGCTCCTCGTGCCGGGTGAAGTCGGGTTCCCAATACGTGGTCGTGGTCCGGCGCCCGTCGGGCTCGATCGCCATGAGCGACGCCGGCGGCACCTTGGTGACGCCGCACAGAATCGTGCGCGGCGGCGGGACGACGGAGTGAAAGGTCAGATAGTGGTGAAGGGCGACGGGGTCGATGCGGGTGTCTATCGAGTTGTCCCTGTCGCCGCCTGCCAACAGCGCGGGCAGCGACGAGGCGAATCGGATCCGGTGTGCGTCCTCAGTGACGTAGAGCGGCTTGATGCCCAGCCGATCGCGGCCGAGCAGCACCCGGCCGCTGTCGCGCTCGACGATCGCGAACGCGAACATGCCGAGCAGGTGATCGACGAAGCGGTCGCCCCAGTGGTGGTAGGCCTTGAGCAAAACCTCGGTGTCGCTGGTGGAGAAGAACCGGTAGCCGAACTCGCCCAGCTCCCGCCGTAGCTGCTTGTAGTTGTAGATGCAGCCGTTCCAGCAGACGGCCAGTCCCAGTTCCGAATCGACCATCGGCTGCGCACCTGCCTCGGACAGGTCGATGATCTTCAGGCGGCGATGACCCAGCGCGACGCGGCCCTGCGACCACACGCCCGCGCCATCCGGGCCCCGGGGTGCCATCGCGTCGGCCATGGCCGAGACGGCTCCGATGTCAGGTGTTTGGCCGTCAAGACGTATCTCGCCTGCGGCTCCGCACACCCAATCGAACCTACCCGCTGGGCGTCATCGGGAAACTTCTACGAAACGCCTTCCAGTTGTTCGCCGGTTTCGTCGACCTGCTTGATCGGTCCTTTGAACCAGTTCTTCACGGATGCGTGCCAATAGATCCACAACAGGATCAGCACGCCGCCCACGAGCAGCGGGGTGTAGTTCACGAACTTCCACGCGAAACTCGGATCCCACGGCATGCCGCCGAGCGAGGTCGGAAACAGCGCGATGATCGACGTGACAACGATCTCGATCAGCGCGATGGGCGCCAGCCAGGTGTGGTGTCCACGCAGGTTCCAGCTGCCTACCTTGAACGCATCGCCAGCCCTCCAGCGGTAGTAGATGGGCACGGCGAAGGCCAGATACAGTCCGACAACCCCGATCGACACCACCGCGAAGAACGCAACGGGTGAGGGGGCGCCATTGACGTCAACGGCCACCAGGGCAGGCAGGGTGATGATCGCGGCGATCACTGCCGTCACGATCACGCCGTTGGCGGGGACTTTCTTGCCGCTCAGCGCGGACCACAACTGGTGGCCGGGTACCGCGCGATCGCGGCTGAACGCGAACAGCATGCGCGATGCGCTTGTCTGGCAGGCGACGGTGCAAAAGAACTGTCCGGCCGTCGAGATGAACAGCACGATGGCGACCCACTTGGAGCTCATCGCCTGGCTGAAGATCACCGCGACCGCGCCGCCGCCCTTCGACACCGCGTCGGAGTCCTGGACCGCAAACAGAAACGACAGCAGCAGGATCCAGCCGCCGATGCCCGAGTAGAAGATGGACCGCCAGATACCCTTGGCCGCACCGTCCGCGGCGCTCTTGGTCTCCTCGGACAGGTGCGCCGAGGCGTCATAACCGGTGATCGTGTACTGGGTGAGGATCACAGAGATCGGCAGCACGAACAGCAGCCAACCGAAGCCCGAGGTGGCGCCGCCGAACATGCCGCTGTTGTTGATGGTCTTGGCGAACACGTCGGAGAAGCTGGCGTGCTGCGCGGGGACGAGGAACAGGATCAGGATGACCGCGGCCGCGCCGGCCACATGCCACCAGACCGAGACGTTATTGATGACCGCCAGCAGGTGGCTGGAGAAGATGTTGATGATGGCCGAGATCGCCAGGATGATCACGAACAGGATGAACGTTCTCGTCAGGCTGTAGCCAGCGAGCCAGGATTCGCTGAACGTGCCGAGCGTCAGGTCCAGGAACGTCGCGCAGCCGTACGCCACCGACGCGAGGATCGCGATCAGTCCGATCAAGTTCAGCCAGCCGGTGTAGTAACCGGCCTTTACCCCGCCGAGTTTACTTGCCCACCAGTAGATTCCACCCGATGTCGGCATTGCGGATACGAGTTCGGACATGCACAGCCCGATGATCAGAATGAAGATCGAGACGATCGGCCAGCCCCATGCGATGGCCGCGGGGCCACCGTTGTTCCAGCCGAGGCCGAACGATGTGAAGCAGCCGGCCAGGATCGAGATGATGGAGAACGAGATAGCGAAGTTGCTGAAGCCGGACCAGGAGCGGTGTAGCTCCTGGGTGTATCCGAGTTCCGCGAGTAGTTTTTCGTCCTCATTGAGTTGTTCGTGACCCTCGGGCACCGCAGTTCTCCTCTTGACTCGAGCGGGGGCGGACGCGCGCTCACTGGATAGAAATAATAGAGTGTTAAAGGTCTGTTGTCCTACCTTTGGGCGTTACAGTTGCTTGAAAGATGCAGGCAATCTCGCAGCAAGTCTGCGTTCAAAGGTTGACTGCCCGTCATTGGTTGTCCTATCCGGAGGGAGCAAACAGTGAGCCCCAGTTCCGGCATGTTGTCGCAGGCCGAGCTCGAGCGACTCGTCGCCAGCGGTGACATCGACACGGTGATCGTCGCGTTCTGCGACATGCAGGGCAGGCTGACAGGTAAGCGGGTGTCGGCGCGGCTATTCGTCGAGGATGTCGCCGAGCACGGCGCCGAATGCTGTAACTACCTGCTCGCTGTCGACGTCGACATGAACACCGTCGACGGGTACGCGATATCGAGCTGGGAGACGGGCTACGGCGACATGGTGATGACGCCCGACTTCTCCACCTTGCGGCTCATCCCGTGGCTGCCCGGCACCGCGATGGTGATGGGCGATCTGTCGTGGGACCGACGGCAATCCCGTGACCCAGGCGCCGCGCAGCATCCTCAACCGCCAAATCGATCGACTGACCGAGAGCGGCCTGGTGCCCTACGTCGGCACCGAACTGGAGTTCATCGCTTTCGATACCCCCTTTCGGGAAGCGTGGGCGGCGGGCTACCGCGGCCTGACGCCTGCCACCGACTACAACGTCGACTACGCGATGCATGGCGTCGACCCGGATGGAGCCGCTGCTTCGCGACATCCGGCTCGGCATGGACGGAGCGGGAATGTACTGCGAGGGCGTGAAGGGCGAATGCAACTTCGGCCAGCAGGAGATCGCGTTCCGCTACGACCATGCCCGTGTCACGTGCGACAACCACACCATTTACAAGAACGGTGCCAAGGAGATCGCCGACCAGCACGGCAAGAGCCTGACGTTCATGGCGAAATTCGATGAGCGCGAGGGCAACAGTTGCCACATCCACATTTCGTTGCGCGGTGACGACGGCTCGGCGGTGTTCGCCGACTCGGACGACGCCGCTCGGCATGTCGCCGATGTTCCGCAGCTTCATCGCCGGTCAGCTGGCCACGATGCGCGACCTCACGTTGTTCTTTGCACCGAACATCAACTCCTACAAGCGTTTTGCCGAGGGTAGCTTCGCGCCGACGGCGGTCGCGTGGGGGATGGACAACCGAACCTGCGCGATGCGCGTGGTCGGCCACGGTCACGGCATGCGGGTGGAGTGCCGCGCGCCCGGTGGCGACGTGAACCAATATCTTGCGGTGTCGGCGCTGATCGCAGGCGGGCTGTACGGCATCGAGCGCGAGTTGGAGCTGCCGGAAGCCGTTGGTGGGCAACGCGTATACGAGCGGCGCGGAACGGCTGCCGACCACGCTGGCCGAAGCCGCCGCACTGTTCGGAAAGTCGGAGGTGGCGCGTGAGGCATTCGGTGACGACGTCGTCGAGCACTATCTCAACAACGCGCGGGTGGAACTGAAGGCGTTCAATTCGGCGGTGACCGACTGGGAAAGGGTGCGTGGCTTTGAGCGGCTATGACGCGAGAAGCGTAGGCGGATCGCGCGACCGAGGCCTGTATCGGGTTGACCACGTACTTACAGCAGGCGCAGACCGGCGTATGGGATGTGCGGGCCAGCTTCCTGCCCGCCATTTACATCGACGGGGTGAACCTGGCCGGCGGAATCGCTTCTCTGCTTCCGCCCCAGCCCGTTGACGCCGGTATCGCCTCGCGAATCCTGGACGGGCTGGACGGCCTGATCATCACCGGTGGACGCGACGTCGTCCCGGAAGGCTATGGGCAACAACCGCACCCGGCCACCGATGAGACCTCGCCGAAAATCGGCCAGCGTGACGCATTTGAGTTCGCCTTGGTTGACGCTGCCATCCAGCGGGGCATGCCGCTGCTGGGTATTTGTCGCGGGGCGCAGGTAATCAATGTCGCGCTTGGTGGCACCCTGCACCAGCATCTGCCCGACGTGCTCGGTCACGCCCATCACCAACAGGGCAATGCGGTGTTCAGCACGTCCGCGGTGCACACGGTGCCGGGAACCCGGCTGGCAGCGCTGATCGGCGAGTCCTCGGATGCGCCAGTGCTACCACCACCAGGCCATCGACCGGCTCGGTGACGGGCTGATCATCAGCGCGCAGGACACCCGACGGTGTGATCGAGGCTATCGAAATCGGCCTCCGGCAAGAACTTCGTGCTGGCGGTGCAGTGGCATCCGGAAGAGCGACTCGATGATCTGCGGCTGTTCGCCGGTTGGTGGCGGCTGCCATCGTATGCGATGAGAAAGGAGTTCATGAGTGCGAGCAAGCTCGATCAACCCGGCGACCGAGGAGGTGCTGCGGACCGTAGATCAGTTCGACGTGGCCGCGCGTTGACGATGCCGTGGCGCGCGCGAAGGCGGCGCAGCGACGCTGGGCACGGCTGGCACCGGCCGAGCGGGCGGGGGCCTTGCGCGCGTTCGCGGCCACGGTCGACGCGCACATCGATGACCTTGCCGCTCTCGAAGTGGCCAATTCCGGCCATCCGATCGGGCAGGCGGAATGGGAGGCGGGACACGTCCGCGATGTCCTGACGTACTATGCGGCCAGCCCGGAACGCTTGTCCGGCACCCAGATCCCGGTGGCCGGCGGGCTCGACATCACGTTCAACGAGCCGATCGGAGTGATCGGCATCATCACCCCGTGGAACTTCCCGATGACCATCGCGTCCTGGGGTTTCGCGCCCGCCCTGGCCGCCGGGAATGCGGTGGTGCTCAAACCCGCCGAATGGACGCCACTGACCTCGATACGGCTGGGGGAGCTGGCCGTCGAAGCCGGGCTTGGACCGCCGACCTGTTCCAGGTGCTGCCCGGTAAGGGATCGGTGGTCGGTGAGCGGTTCGTCACCCACCCCGATGTCGCGCAAGATCGTGTTCACCGGGTCCACCGAGGTCGGCACGAAGGTGATGGCCGGCGCCGCGGCCCAGGTCAAGCGGGTCACCCTGGAACTCGGCGGCAAGAGCGCCAACATCGTGTTCGACGACTGCGACCTGGAGAAGGCCGCCGCCACCGCGCCGTACGGGGTGTTCGACAACGCCGGGCAGGACTGCTGCGCGCGCAGCCGGATCCTGGTGCAGCGCAGCGTCTACGACCGATTCATGGAGCTGCTGGAGCCGGCCGTCAAGGGCGTAGTGGTCGGTGATCCGCGGTCCGAAGACACCGAGATGGGGCCGCTGGTGTCGAAGGCGCACTGGGAACACGGTGGCCTCTTACGTGCCCGACGATGCGCCGGTCGCGTTCCGCGGCGACGCGCCGTCGGGGCCCGGGTTACTGGTTCCCGCCAACGGTGTTGACGCCGGCGCGCACCGACCGCACCGTGACCGAGGAGATCTTCGGTCCGGTGGTGACGGTGTTGCCGTTCGAGGATGAGGCTGACGCCATCGCGCTTGCCAACGACACGCCCTACGGCTTGTCCGGCTCGATCTGGACCGACAACCTGTCGCGGGCGCTGCGGGTGTCGCGCGCCGTGGAATCCGGCAATCTGTCGGTCAATTCGCACTCGTCGGTGCGCTACAACACACCGTTCGGCGGGTTCAAGCAGTCGGGCCTCGGCCGTGAGCTGGGCCCTGACGCGCCGCTGTCCTTTACCGAAACCAAGAACGTTTTTTTCGCGAGACGGAGGATGCCTGATGGATCTGACCCAACGACTGGCCGGCAAGGTCGCGGTCATCACCGGCGGCGGCAGGCGGTATCGGCCTTGGCCGCCGGACGGCGCATGCACGCCGAGGGTGCGACCATCGTCATTGGTGATATCGATCGCGCGGCCGGGCAGGCGGCCGCCGACGAACTCGGCGGAATGTTTGTGCCCGTTGATGTTTCGGACGAGGCCGCCGTCAACAAACTGTTCGACACCGCCGCCGACACCTACGGTCGGTCGACATCGCATTCAACAATGCCGGCATCATCGCCGCCGGAGGACGACCTGATCGAGAACACCGAGCTGCCCGCGTGGCAGCAGGTGCAGGACATCAACCTCAAATCGGTGTACCTGTCGTGCCGCGCGGCGTTGCGCCACATGGTGCCCGCGCAGAAGGGGTCGATCATCAACACGGCGTCGTTCGTCGCGGTGATGGGCTCGGCGACCTCGCAGATCTCCTACACGGCGTCCAAGGGCGGCGTGCTGGCCATGTCCCGGGAGCTCGGGGTGCAGTTCGCCCGTCAGCGGGATCCGCGTCAACGCGCTGTGTCCCGGGCCGGTCAACACCCCGCTGCTGCAGGAGCTGTTCGCCAAGGACCCCGAGCGGGCTGCGCGCCGGCTGGTACACGTGCCGCTGGGCCGGTTCGCCGAGCCCGACGGAACTCGCGGCGGCCGTGGCATTCCTGGCCAGCGATGACGCGTCGTTCATCACCGGCTCCACCTTCCTGGTCGACGGCGGGATCAGCTCCGCCTACGTGACGCCGCTGTAGTGCCGATGACGTCAGCCGAACCGGACCGCCACCCGCACAGGAGTCGTTGCTGCGTCCGGTGCGGCTCGGCAATGCCTTCGAGGACACCGTGGACCGGCTGCTGGCGACCATCCGCCTCGGCGTGCTGGCTCCCGGGGAGTCGCTGCCGCCCGAGCGGGAGCTGGCCTCGCGGCTCGGGGTCAGCCGGGACACCGTGCGGGAGGCCATCAAGTCACTGTCGGAGGCGGGATATCTGGTGTCCAGCGCGGTCGCTACGGCGGCACCTTCCTGGCGGCGGAACTACCAAGGCATACCGGCGACGCCCCCGGGGTGACCCGGGCGGAGATCGACGATGTCCTGCGACTGCGGGAGATCCTCGAGGTCGGGGCGGCGCGGATGGCGGCCAGCCGGACGCTGACGGCCGCGGAACGCGAGGGGCTCTGGTCGCGACTGACCGATGTGCGCGGCGGCGCGCCCGACGTCCTATCGGCGGCTGGATTCGCGGTTGCACCTGGCGATCGCCGAGGTGGCGGGTTCGCCGTCATTGGTGACGCTGGTGGCCGAGAACCGGATGCGGGTCAATGAGTTGCTGGACCAGATCCCGCTGCTGGCGCGCAATATCGCGCACTCCGACGAACAGCACGAGGCGATCGTCATCGCCATCCTGGCCGGTGACGGCGAGGGTGCCGCGGAGGCGATGACGGCGCACGTATCTGGTACCGCCGCGCTTTTGCATGGCTTCCTGGACTGATCGGCGGAATACGAGTCAGAATCGAGTGATGAAGCCAGCAGGTCTGCACCATGTCGCCATCTGCGTCGCCGACGTGCAGAAGGGCCTCGCCTTCTATCGCGACCTTCTCGGTATGACGGAGCTGCCGCGCCCGGATCTCGGCCCTGGGTACTGGCTCGATGCAGGCGGCCAGCAGGTACACCTCATGGAGTCCGACAGCCCGCCGCCCGTTGCTAACCACTTCGCGATCCGAGTTGACGACATTGATGCCGCAGTCACCGACCTGCAGGAGCAGGGCGTCGAGGTGTACCGAGTCCCGCTCATTGCCGGCGCCGGGTATCAGGCTGTTCTGCATGATCCCTTCGGCAACTTGGTCGAGCTGAACCAGCCGGAGTAGCGTGCGCGCATTGACGTAGGGAGAAGTCGATGATCGAAGTGCTGCCAGACATGCCAGAGGGAGTTATCGGCATCCGCGTTTCGGGCCGATTGCTCGGTGACGACCTGCGCGAGTTCAAGCCCGTGATGGAGGAGCTGCTCAAGACCGGTGAGATCAGGATCGTGGAAGTCATTGCGTCCGATTACGAGGGCTTCGGCCGCGGCGGGTTGGTCGAGGACCTGAAGCTGGGCTTCGGCGCTCTCTTCCAACATCATTCGGCCTTCAAGAGAATCGCCGTGGTGTCCGACAAGGAATGGGTCGCGCATGCGTTGCATGCGCTGGCATGGATGGTTCCCGGCGAGCTCGCGATGTTCGGCCTGGACGAGCTCGAGCGTGCCAAGGAGTGGGCCGCCGGCTGAGGACTAGTTACCAGCAGAGAGGAACCCCAGCGATGGTCACGACACGTGCCGATGCGGCGCACCACCTCAAGGATGCCGGAGGCTTGAAGCTTGTCGCTTTCGGAGCGGATGGGCACGAGGTCGCGGCGATGTTCATACAAGGATCGGTGAGGTACGACGAGGAGGAGGCCACCTTCATTGCAGTCGCTGAGGACGGTCACACAGTCGGGGAACTGTTCGTGGACGAGACGGTCGGCTACGACGAAAACACAGACGCGTTCGTCATTCGGACCGCGGGATAGCAACCCGTCCCGGCAAACGGATAGAGCTAGATCGGCTCGCCCCACTGCCCATCGCCGTGATCGCGGCGACGATTGTCGGGTGTCGGTGCCCCGTCATCGGGTGCGAATCCTGCCTGCCTGAGCATCCGGCGCAAGTCGACGATCATCTGCGCATCGACGTCTTTGCCATGCGGCGCCTCAAGGACTTCGGTTTCTGGACCTAACGTCACCGTGAATTTGCCGTTGCGCTCTTCAGCAGTCGTTCCGAGATATTCGAGCAGTGACAGGACTTCACGCCATTCGATGTTGCCGCTCGCCGGATGACTGAAGATTTTCTGGATCGTGTCACGATGGTGGCTACTGAGGTGCGCGTCCATGAGCAGACGTCCCGAGGCGGGTGCGACGATCCCCATTGTGTCACAGCGACGTCGCCGCCAGGCCGGCGATTCAGTGCTTCTGTTGGGCCGGTTTGTATTTGAGGACATGCCGATAGAATTCCGCGGTCTTCGGCGCAGCGGCGGCCGTCTTGTCGACGACGACGTCGATAACAAAGTCGCCGATCCCCGAAACGTGAACGGCTGACTTGCGCGCTACGGTCCAGCTTCAGATTGGCGTGGAGTTGAGGAAGACATAAAGGGCTGAAATCTGGCCGTCACGGGTAATGATGATGTCGATACCCGTGTATCGGGGCGGTTCGCCTGCGGGTCCAGAACCCCAGTCAACACGTCCGCCGTCCTGTACCACTATCGGCACGTTATGCGGAATGTAAACATAGCTGGGGTGAGTGGCGCGCAACTCACCGCAGATTCTGTCGAGCGCGTCGTGCCCGTGGTGCTGGCCGATAGCCAGGTTGACCACGCAATCTTCGGTGTATAGCTCCTCGATAGCGGCGCGTCGGCGTTCGGGGTCGCCCGCACCAAAGACTTCCTGCAGATTACGCAGCGACAGCGTTTCGATGATGTCCGACACGATGATCATGCTCGCAGCTGCGATCCATTCAGGCGCTTCGTCGACCAACGGGTTTAAGTTTGACGCATGGTCAGGTCCGGTAGCCAGACACACGGCGAGGGTGTTACGTCGGCGTTGACCGATGTCGACACCATTGGCTGGACCCAGCGTTTCGACCTGCTCTCCGATCCGCACCGGCTTGAGATCCTGCTGTGTCTGCACCGCGCACCAGGGATCTGCGTCGGCGACCTCGCGGCGGCGCTGGGTCGATCAGAGAACGCCGTCTCCCAGGCGCTGCGGGTGCTAAGGCAGCAGGGATGGGTGAGCTCGACGCGCGTCGGCCGTTCCGTCAGCTATCGCCTCGAGGACGAGATCGTGCACGACCTCCTGCATTGGATTGGCGCCAGACACAGCTGAAGCTGGGGTACGGCGACCTAAACTCCCTGATGTGCGCGTGTTGACAATGGATGATCCGCTGCTTGTGGATCGTCCTCTGAGCCTGTCCGGCGTAGGCGATTCGCCCGCTCACACACGCATCGGCAGTTGGCTCGAGCAGTTGATCGTGTCCCACACGTTGGCGCCCGGTGACAAGTTGCCCTCCGAGGTGGAGATATCCAACGCCTTGGGGGTCAGCCGGATGACGTTAAGGCAGGCGCTGGCCTCGATCGAGGCGAAGGGCCTCATCGACCGCAGGCGTGGACGTTTCGGCGGCAACTTCGTGGCGGCCCCGCGATTCGAGTTCGACCATGCAAGCCTGCCCGGCTTCACCGAGCAGATGCGCCGCATCCATGTCGAGGCGGGCGCCGAGGTGTTGCATGCCACCACCGGTCAGCCCACTCTCGAGGTGCGCCGGCGCCTCGGCCTCACACGCGGCGAGCAGGTCCACGAGATTCTGCGCGCCCGATCGGCCAACGGCGAGCCGATCGTTCTCGAAGAGGCGTATCTACCGGCGGCGATCTTTCCCGGATTGCTCTCGGCGAACCTGACCGGCTCGTTGTATAGGGTGATGCGCTCCTACGATGCTTCCCCATTGTCGGCCGACGAGGAGATCGAGGCGACACGGGCCACGCCGGAACAGGCTGGGCTGCTTGTTATCGAGGCCGGTAGCCCGTTGCTGTTGATCACGCGCACATCGTTTAGCCAGAGCGGCGTTGCGGTCGAGTTCTCCCGCGACTACCACCGCTCAGGATCGTGCGCGGATCCAGATCAAGTCCCGGGCCGACGGTGGAGCGCCACCCGCGACGCCACGCGGTGAGTGCCTCAACGACGAGTTCGGTCGACAGCTCGGCCACGACAGCCTTGGCGGTGGCTTGCAATTGCCGGCTCGGTTCCGCAGCGACGGCCACACAGTGCATGCCTGCGGCCTCGGCCGCCTGTACACCCGGAACGGAGTCTTCGAAGACGAGAGCAATACGTTGCAGAAGCGGGCATCCCCCTGGCGGCGGATGAGTCATTGGCTGATCGCGCCGGCCTCGAGGCCATTGGCGATCTGTATCAGGTCGTCAACATCAAGCTCGACAAGACTGGCGGCTTGAC
>CAWIEE010000023.1:0-21691 GCA_963835075.1 uncultured Actinomycetota bacterium
CACCAGTCGGGGGCTTTTGCCGTCTAGTGAAGAATGAGCCCATGGTCGCAGTCAATGCTTTGGTCGCACACCAGGACGCGGAAGGGTCGATCACCCTCAAACACGAGGTCGTCGACGAGAGCTTCCTGCCCGAGGGCGATGTGCAGATCGCCGTGGACTACTCCGGCGTCAACTACAAAGACGCGCTCGCGATCACGCCGAAGGGCGGTGTGGCGCGCTCCTATCCGCTGATCCCCGGCATCGACGTCGCCGGCACGGTAACCGCCAGCGCAGCGGCCGACTTCGCGGTGGGGGACAGGGTCGTCGCCCACGGATACGACATCGGCACCGGCCGCCACGGCGGATATGCCGACACCGCACGCTATCCGGCCGACTACTTGGTCAAGCTCGACGCGTTGACGACCGCTCAGGCGGCCGCCATCGGCACCGCCGGATTCACCGCGGCCATGAGCGTCAACGCAATTCGAGCCCAAGGCATACGCCCCCAGGACGGTCCGGTGTTGGTCACCGGCGCGACCGGGGGAGTGGGCAGTGTGAGCGTCGACCTGCTTGCCGGCCTGGGATACGAGGTCATCGCATCCACCGGCAAGACCGACGCGCACGACTACCTAATGGGACTCGGCGCGACTCAGGTGATCGGCCGGGTGCCCGAAGAGGGGGAGAAGATGCGGCCGTTGGGCAAGTCCGCATGGGCCGCCGTCGTCGACAGTGTCGGTGGCGATACTCTCGCGTACGCGTTGAGCACGCTGAATTACGGTGGGGTGGCAGCGATTTCAGGTCTGGCCCGGTCGGCGGACCTGCCGACAACGGTGATGCCGTTCATCCTGCGTGGGGTCACCCTCGTCGGCATCGATTCGGTGATGTTGCGGATCGATAAGCGCCGAGAACTGTGGCACTCGATCGCGACCGACCTGACGCCGCGTCACCTCGACGACATCACGCACGACGTCTCGATCCTCGAAGCCCCCGACACGCTGCGCACGATCATCGGTGGCGGCGTCACCGGGCGTACCAGGGTCGTGGTGCGCGACGGCTTCTAGTGTCTGCTCGAGAATAGGCTAAACATCCTGGTCTGCGATTCCGCCGAATCAGGAGTGAGTGCGAATGTGCGGTTTCATACGCCTCGCCCGGCGTGTCGGGTATGAAACCGCACACCCGATCCGAGTTTTCATCCCCCGGGGAGCGACAACCCCCTGACAGCTGCCCGAGCGTGCTACTTCAGCTCGGACGACGACAGGCCAAGCAGCCGGCGGGCCACCACCAGCTGCTGAATCTGCTGGGTGCCCTCGAAGATGTCGAGGATCTTGCTGTCGCGCCCCCACTTCTCCAACAGGGTCCCCTCGGAATAGCCATGGTGCCTGCCATTTCGACCGCCTTGAGCGTGATGTCGCTGCCCACCCTTGCGGCCTTGGCCTTGGACATCGAGGCCTCGATCGAGTTGGGCTTCTTATTGTCCGCCATCCAGCCGCGCGCAGGACAGCAGGTAGCCGGCCTCCCAATCGGCCTCCATCCGAAGGAATTCCGGCGGCCGCGGCGGACTGGCGTTCGCCGGTGTGTCGTAGGAGATCTCCACGCCGGCCTCGGTGAGGATGGTGCGCAACTCCTCGAGGGCGGCGCGGCCGACAGCCGACGGCCATCGCGGCAACCAGCGGGCGGGTGTTGTCGAAGGTCTGCATGACCCCGGCAAAACCCTTCTCCACGTTGACTTCCGGGCGCCCAGGATGTTGTCCTTCGGAATGCGGGCGTCCTCGAAGCGGATCACGGCGGTGTCGGAGGCCTTGATGCCGAGCTTGTGCTCGAGCCGGGCGACGGTGAGCCCGGGGTGTTCGCGCGGCACGATGAACGACTTGATCGCGGCGCGGCCAAGCGACTTGTCCAACGTCGCCCACACCACGATGTGGGTGGCGCGCGAGCCTGCGGTGACGAAGATCTTCTCGCCGTTGATGACCTACTCGTCGCCATCGACCTTGGCAGTGGTGGTGACCGCCGCCGAGTCGGAACCGAAGTCCGGCTCGGTGATTGCCATTGCGGCCCAAACCTTTCCGAAGCCTCGCCAGCTGTTCGTCGGTGGCGACACCGGAGATCGCCGCGTTGCCCAGCCCCTGGTAGGGCACCGACAGCAGCAACGCGACGTCACCCCAGCTGATCTCGGTCGCATTGAGCACCGCGGACATGTTGCCGCCATTGTGGTTTTCCTTCGATCGCCTCGCTGTCACGGAACGCTTCCGCGCCGGCGAACGAGATGGTGTTGGCGTCCGAGATGCCCTCGAAGAGGCTGGCCAGCGTGTCCAGCTCGACGGGGTACGCGTGTTCCTTCAGATCGTACTTGCGCGAGATCGGCCGGATCATCTCCGCCGCGCTTGGTGGCCCTTGTCGATGACCGCCTGCAGCTTCTTGGGCATTTCCAGATTGATTGCCATGACAGGTCTTTCAGTTCGAAGTTGCTAGATGACTACGACGCCCTCGGCGACGCCAATCGCGCGCAAGTCGCGGTACCAGCGTTCGACGGGGTGTTCCTTGGTAAAGCCATGGCCGCCGAGCAGCTGCACGCCGTCCAAGCCGATCTGCATGCCCTTGTCAGTGCCCAACCGCTTGGCCAGTGCGGCCTCGCGGGCGAAGGGCAGACCCTGCTCGGCGCGCGACGCTCCACGCCAGGTGATCAGCCGAAGGCCGTCGAGTTCGATGGCGATGTTGGCGGCCATGAATGCCACCGCCTGACGGTGCGCGATCGGCTCGCCGAACGCCTGGCGTTCCTTGATGTACGGCACCACGTGGTCGAGCACTGCGTGCGAGGTGCCGACCGCCAGCGCGGCCCAGCCCAGCCGGGCCAGTGCGATCGCCTCGGAGTAGTCGTCGTCGGTGGCGGCGTCCTCGCCGAGCCGGGCGCTCAGCGGCACCGACACGTTGTCGAGTTCGACCCGGCCGAGCGCCGGCGCCGCGTATGCCCATGCTGGGATCGGCCTTGACGGACGACCCCTTTGTCGACGACTCGACGATGAACAACGCGGGCTTGCCGTAGAGTTGCGCGCCGACGATGAACAGTTCGGCGTCCGCGGCGGCGGGCACCAGCGACTTCACGCCGTTCAACCGGTAACCGCTCGGGGTGCGTACCGCCGTCGTCTTCAGCGCGGTCGGGTCGAACAGCGCGTGCGGTTCGGCGATCGCCACGCAGGCCTGAGGCACGTTCTCGCCGGCGAACTCCGTCAGATAGGTGGCCTGCTGGTCCGCACTGCCCCAATGGGTGAGCGCCGACGCGACGCCGCCGGGTGCCAGGATCGGCAGCGCCAGACCCATGTCGCCGTACGCGAGCGCCTCGGCGACGAGCGCGTTGGTGACCGCCGAGCGGTGCGCGGCGATCCCGTCGAAATCCTCAGGGACGTGGATGGCAGTGATGCCCAACTCCGCGGCCTTGGTGATCAGGTCCGGCGGATAGCTGGCGGCGTCGTCGGCGTCGCGGGCGGCGGGGCGCAGGATTTCTTCGGCGAACTCCTCGACGGTCTCCAGGATCATCTTCTGGTCGTCGTCGGGGGTGAGGTCGAAATAGTCTGCGCCGCTGGCCTTTAGGCGGGTCGGTGCCTTGCCGAGGCCCTGGATGCGCTTGAACTGCCGCGTCGACGCGCCCGCAGCGGAGAACACCTGCTTGACGCCGTACTTCAGGCCGCGGTTGAGCGGATCGCGCAGGTTGTAGCGGTCCAGAAATTCCTGGCCGACGATCGGTGTGATCAGCGCCAACCCGATGTCGATCGCTGTCCGCTTGTGGTTCCGCTTGCCAACGGCGCTCTCCTTGCCGGGGCGCTTGGGGCGTGGTTTGGTGCCGTTCTCGGACGGCAGGGTATTGGTCATGTCAGCAGCCTCGCTAGCTGTGGGAAGTGCCGGACGCGTAGAACTGACTCAAGAGTAAGGTATCGGAACTGACTCTTGAGTAAGTTGTTATTCATTTCACAGCCGCCCTGGTCGTGGCGTTATTAGCTGGAGACACCCCACGGCCCCGGAGGTTTTTGTCGTACCCAATGTGCGGCAAGCAAATTCAATTCTGACGGATCGCGCGATTACTGTTTGCAGACTGCATGCGAAGGCTACTCTGCCCGAATGAATTTTCCGCGAGATACCAGGCAGGTCTCGCGGATGATCCGCGCCCACGCGAACTGGCTGGTGCAGGCACGGTTCGAGGACTACCTCGTCGCGGCCGGTGCCGTCACGTCGTCATTGCCGGTGATCGGCCGGTATCTCGAACCTGTCGGTGGGATGGCCGCCCTCAGCCTGTGGGGCGCCCGTTATGTGCCGGACTTCATGTCGTCGGCGAAACACCGCTTGGGCCCTGGCGCCTCCAGCCGGCGCGCGGAAGCGCAGGCACTGGCCAGCCTGATGACTGCCGGCCTGTGCGACATCGTGGCCGCCGAGGCATTGGCCGAACCCTGGTCCATCTCCGATGCAGGTACGCCATGGCGCAATGCCGGTCGACTCCGGCGGTCCGTCTTCAGCGAGTCCGTCCCATACGGCGACGAACCGGGTCAGTTGCTCGACGTCTGGCGGCGCGAAGACCTCGTCGGGCCGGCCCCGGTGCTCGTCTTCCTGCCGGGCGGCGCGTGGGTTTTCGGCAGCCGGGCGCTGCAAGGCCATGAGTTGATGGCACATCTCGCGGAGTCGGGTTGGGTGTGCTTGTCGGTGCAGTACCGAACAAGCCCCCGTTACCGTTGGCCGCGCCAGATCATGGATGTGAAGGCGGCTATCGCGTGGGCGCGCGCGAACGCCGACGAGTACGGCGGTGATCGAACCTTTGTCGCCGTCGCCGGTTCTTCGGCCGGGGGACACATGGCCAGCCTTGCGGGCCTCACCTCAGGCGAGCAGCAGTGGCAGGCCGGGCTGGCGCCGTCGGCGGACACCTCGCTCGACGCGGTCGTGCGTGAGTATCTACGGCCGCTATGACTGGGAGGACCGCTCGACACCCGAACGGGCACGGTTTATGGACTTCCTTGAGCGCGTGGTGGTCAAGCGTCGCCAATCCCGTAAACCCGCCCTGTTCCGGGACGCGTCGCCGGTGGCCCGTGTGCACGCGGACGCGCCACCGTTCCTGGTCATCCACGGTGAAAATGACATGATCATCCCGGTCGGCGAAGCACGACAGTTCGTCGAACGGCTGCGCGATGTTTCACGCAACCCTGTCGGCTACGTCGAACTACCGGGAGCCGGGCATGGTTTCGATCTCACCGATGGCACCAGGACGAGCGCTGCGGTTCGGGCTATCGGACTGTTCCTCAACCACATTCATCGCACGCGGCCCGCACCGGTCGATGCGGCAGGATAGAAATGGTCAGGCAGTGGTTGCCAATAGCTCGTCGAACGCTGCCTGCATACAGTCGGCATAGTTGGCGGGGTCGGGCAGTGCGTCGCGGTCGGCGGTGACTCCCATCGACACGGTTCCGTTGTAGCTCGCGATGACGTGGAAGAGATTCATCCCCCCGATCAACGGACCCAGGCCGGTGACTCGAACCAGGCGTGCGCCCGCGAAGTAGATCGGGTCCTTCGGGCCCGGCACGTTGCTCACCGTGGTGTTGGCTATGGTCGGGCCGGAGAACGGCATCGCGGTTGCCGCCTTCACCGTCAGGCCCAGCAGTGTCGTCGGAACCAGTCCCGCGAGGTCCATGATTCGGGTGCCGCTCGACGAATCGGAGTTGTCGCGGAACGCAGCGGATTCGGCGACGATCGATGCGAGCCGTTCGTGCGGGTCCGCCGAAGTCGTTTCCAACGACTGCAATCTGCCGAACAACCGGTTGCCACCCCTGCCTTGTTCATTGGAGTCCCGGATCGACGCGGGGCAGGCGGCCACGAGCGTCTCGTCCGGCAACTCACCGTGCCCTTCGAGGTAGCGACGAAGAGTCCCGCCGACGTATGCAACCGCCACGTCGTTGATCGTCGCTTTCGGCACGGTCGCCTTGATGCGCTGGAAGTCGGCGAGGTCGTGGAAGCGTGCCTCGAAGACTCGGTGCGGGGAGGCGGAATCGTTGAACCGAGTTGTCGGAGCGAAGATCGAACCTGAACCGCCTCCGAGGGTGGAGGCGATGCCGCTGGCCAATTTGCCTGGCAAACTTGCCAATTGGCCGACCGCCCTCAGCGCACTTGGTATCACCACCCTGCTTGCCCGCAACGGATAGAGCGCGCCGTTGATCGCAGTTCGGGACACTAGGCTCGCCGTCGAGGGCAGTGGGTCTGGCTCCCAAGGCGTTTCGGGCGGGTTGGGGCGCGGACCGTCGGGGGCGAGGTCGTGCATGGCGGCCATCAACTCGACGCTTTCCATCCCGTCGACGACGCAGTGGTGCAATTTGAGGCCGATCGCGAACGCTCCTCGCGGAACGCCCGGCACGGAATTCAGTCCCTCGATGACAGTCATCTCCCACGGCGGGCGGCGAAGGTCGATCTGCCGGGCGTGAATGCGCGCGATCTGGATGCAGAGCTGACGCCAGTCTCCCGGCTGCGGCAACGCGATGTGGCGGACGTGGTATTCAAGATCGAAATCGGGATCGTCCACCCAGTACGGCATATGCAGACCGCCGGGCAATTCGGTCAATCGCCGCCGGAACGTCGGCGCGAGGTGCAACCGAGCGTCGATCTCTTCGAGGATTCCCTTGTAGGTGACTCTGCCGCTAGGCGCCGTTGCGGGGTCGTAGATCAACAGCATCTGAATCTGCATCGGGGTTTCTGGCCGCTCGGCACGCAGCATCATGTCGTCTGTCCAGCTCAGCTGCTGCACGTGAAGCCTCATTCCCCGCCGACCCTGTTGTCGCCACGCTAGGCGCGTCAGGCACGGATAAACCGGGAATCGTGCTTTCAAACGCGACGGGCAATCGTCACACCGGAGAGAGGCGAGCCCGCACAGCCTCGTGCAGCAGCCCGTTGGTGGCCACGACGTTGCCGCCATGCGGCCCTGGCCGGCCGGCCAAATCGGTAAACGCCCCGCCCGCTTCCCGCACCACGATGTCGAGCGCGGCGAGGTCCCACAGCGACACCTCGGGCTCGGTGGCGATGTCGACGGCGCCTTCGGCAAGCAGGCAGTAGGACAGGAAGTCGCCGTAGCCGCGTACCCGCCAGACTGCGTCGGTGAGCTCGATGAAGCGGTCGCGCAGGCCCAGGTCCTTCCATCCCGAGAGGCTGGAGAACGACAGACTCGCCGACTCGAGGTCGGCGACCGAGGACACCGACACCCGCCGAGGGGGACCGCCCGCAATAGACGCGAAGGCGCCTTCACCGGCCCCTGCCCACCAACGGCGTTGCAGCGCAGGCGCACTCGCCACCCCGGCGACGGGAACTCCGTCGTGCAACAGCGCGATCAGCGTCGCCCATACCGGCACGCCACGGACGAAGTTCTTGGTGCCGTCGATCGGGTCGATCACCCACTGCCTGCCCGCGAAAGTCGCTGTTCCGCCGAATTCCTCACCGAGGACGGGGTCATCGGGCCGCTCCTGCGACAGGACGTCGCGCAGCGCATTTTCCACCGAACGGTCCGCGTCGGTGACCGGCGTCAGATCCGGCTTGGTGTCGACGCGAAGGTCCAGCGCGCCGAACCGTTCCATCGTCACCGCGTCGGCCTGCTCGGCCAACCGCAGGGCAAGCGCCACATCATCTCGGACCGCGTTCATTCCTCGACTCCGGCTCGCTCCGGTCCTCGGTCGGGCCTCGCTGCGTTTGGATGTCGCCGCCGGGGCGGCTCCGTGATCCTCACTCGCCGTCGCCTTCGGGCTGTCATGGCAGCAGTCCTACCATGGCCGTGTGTGGGAGATCGCCATGGTGCTGGTGTTGCTCGGGGCGTTGGCGCTGCTGGCCGCGCCGTGGATCAGGCGACGCCGCGGTATCGGCAGCGACTGGGTGCAGGGACAATTGCTGGTCACCGGCGTGAGTCCGCGCCCAGACGCCACCGGTGAACAGTTCGTCACGGTTACCGGGGTCATCAACGGACCGACGGTCAACGAGCATGTCGTGTATCAGCGCCTCGCAGTCGACGTCGACCACTGGCCAACGATGGGCCAGCTATTCCCGGTCGTGTACAAGCCAAGCAGTCCCGACAACTGGACCTTCGCCCCGCCGCAGGCATAGCCGCCTAGCCGTGGGCGATCCGCAGCAGCTGGGCGACGCTGGTCAGCTTGACCCGTGGACGGCCGTGAGGTTCACCGGCTGAGCGTTCGTACTCGTTGATCAGCGTCCAGTGGTCGTCGGTGACGAGTTTCGGCTGACGTTCGAGCAGCCACTCCACCAACTTCTCCGAGTAGTCGGCCTCGACATCCGCCACGTCCGCGCCGGCGAGGTCCGAGAGCAGAGTGTCGACGGTTTCCTGCGAGTCGCTCTTATTGCTGCCGATCACCCCGGTGGGCCCGCGCTTGATCCAGCCGACGACGTACTCGTTGCGGCGGCCTTCAATGCGGCCGGCGGTGTGCGGAATCGTGCCGCTGCGTTCGTCGAACGGTAGGCCGGGCAGCAGCACTCCGCGGTAGCCGACCGCGCGCACCACCAACTGTGCGGGCAGCTCCTCGCGTTCGCCGGTGTCCTTCGCGGCGATGCGTCCGTTGTCGTCGACTAATGCGTTGCGGCCCAACACGATCGATTCGACGCGACCATCGCCCTTGATCTCGATCGGCGACGTGCGGAACCGGAACACGATGCGGCGCTTGGCACCCTTCGGCGCGACTTCGGAGTAGCCCCGCAGCACCTTCACGTTGTTCTTCACGGTCTTGCCCGAGGCCTCGATGTCCTCGTCGGTGATGTCGGCGAAGTCGGCAGGGTCGACGATCACGTCGACGTCGCCAAGGCCCTCGAGGTGGCCGAGCTCGCGCAGCTCGAGCGTGGTGAACGGAGCCTGCAGCGGCCCGCGTCTGCCGACGATGACCACTTCCTCGACCCCGCGGTCGTGCAGCGACTTCAGCGCGTGATCGGCGATGTCGGTCGTGGCGAGTACGTCGGGGTCGGTGACGAGGATGCGCGCCACGTCCAGCGCGACGTTGCCGTTGCCGACGACGATGGCCCGCCCGGTCGACAGGTCGGGTGCCATCTCCTCGAAGTGTGGATGCGCGTTGTACCAGCCGACGAAGTCGACGGCGGGGACACTGCCCGGTAGGTCCTCGCCCGGAATCCCCAGTGATCGGTCGGACTGCGCGCCGACGGCGTAGATCACCGCGTCGTAGCGCTCGGCCAACTCGGCGGCCTGCACATGGTCGCCGACCACGATATTGCCGAAGAACCGGAACCGCGGATCCAGCGCCGTCTTCTCGAACTGGGCGCTGATCGACTTGATCTTCGGATGGTCCGGGGCGACCCCGGAGCGCACCAGGCCCCACGGCGTCGGCAGCATCTCCAGCATGTCGACGCGCATGTCGGCGTCGTCGTCGGAATCGGCGAATTTCAGTAGCGAGGCTGCGGCAAAGTAACCCGAGGGGCCTGAGCCGACGATCGCCACATGGTATGGGCGCATTCACATGCTTTCTGTTGCTGCTCGACCATGCGCAAGGGGCTGACGCGCCATAGCCGTGCTGGTTACCGCTCCGATGCTAAACGTGCACCGTGCCGCCGGTAACGTGAACTCCCGTGGATCCCGATCGTCTAGCCGATATCGCCGCCCTCGACGCCACCCTGACCACGGTGGAACGGGTGCTCGATGTCGAGGGGCTGCGCGGCCGCATCGAAAAGCTGGAGCACGAGGCCTCCGACCCGAATCTGTGGGACGACCAGGCACGGGCCCAGAAGGTCACCAGCGAGCTGTCGCACACCCAGGGCGAGTTGCGCCGGGTCGAGGAGCTTCGCCAGCGCCTGGACGACCTGCCGGTGCTTTATGAAATGGCTGCCGAAGAAAGCGGCGCAAGCGGCGACGACGCGCTCGCCGAGGCCGACGCCGAGTACAAGAAGCTGCACGAGGACATCGCGGCGATGGAGGTCCGGACGCTGCTCGGTGGCGAGTACGACGAGCGCGAGGCGCTGGTCAACATCCGCTCCGGTGCAGGCGGCGTGGACGCCGCAGATTGGGCCGAGATGCTGATGCGGATGTACATCCGCTGGGCCGAGCAGCACAAGTATCCCGTCGAGGTGTTCGACACCTCCTACGCCGAAGAAGCGGGCATCAAGAGCGCGACGTTCGTGGTGCACGCGCCGTTCGCGTACGGCACCTTGTCGGTGGAGCAGGGTACGCACCGGCTAGTGCGAATCAGCCCATTCGACAACCAGGGCAGGCGCCAGACGTCGTTCGCCGAAGTCGAAGTGCTGCCCGTCACCGAAACCACCGATCACATCGACATTCCCGAGACCGATGTGCGTGTCGACGTGTACCGGTCCAGCGGGCCCGGCGGCCAGTCGGTGAACACCACGGACTCAGCAGTTCGACTCACCCACATCCCGACGGGTATTGTCGTCACTTGCCAGAATGAAAAGTCGCAATTGCAGAACAAGGTTTCGGCCATGCGCGTCCTTCAGGCAAAGTTATTGGAGCGCAAGCGTTTAGAAGAACGTGCTGAGATGGACGCGTTGAAGAGCGACAGCGGCAGCTCGTGGGGCAACCAGATGCGCTCATACGTATTGCACCCCTACCAGATGGTTAAGGACCTGCGCACCGAGTACGAGGTCGGCAACCCGGCCGCGGTACTGGACGGAGACATCGACGGATTTCTCGAAGCGGGAATCCGTTGGCGCAATAGGAAAGATGACGAATAGCACCGTACTTGCAATGAGTTTCGCCGAGCGTTGGCACGACTTCTGGCTCGGCAGCATCGGCGACTGGATCATCGTCAGAGGCGTGCCCATTGCGCTATATCTGATCGGCGGTTTGCTTGGTGCCCGGTTCATCAACTGGATAGCGCACCGGATCGTCCGGCGGATCGACGCCGAGTACCAGGAGAGCGACCAGCTGGTGCGCACGGAGAGCGCCAAGCACCGTCAGGCCGTCGCATCGGTGATCTCCTGGGTATCGGTTGCGTTGCTGTTCGTTGTCGTGATGATGCAGGTCACCGCGATCCTCGCCATTCCGGTCGGATCGCTGGTCGCGCCGGCAGCGGTGCTGGGCGCCGCACTTGGCTTCGGCGCGCAGCGCGTTGTGCAGGACCTGCTCTCCGGGTTCTTCATCATCACCGAGAAGCAGTACGGCTTCGGTGACCTGGTATCCCTCACGGTCGCAGGCATCAACCTCCCGGCGGAGGGCACCGTCGAGGACGTCACGCTTCGCGTCACCCGGCTGCGCTCCACTGAGGGCGAGATGTTCACCATTCCCAACGGCCAGATCGTCAAGACGGTGAACCTGTCGAAGGACTGGGCGCGCGCCGTCATCGACATTCCGGTGCCCACGTCGGCGGACCTCAATTTGGTCAACGACGTGCTGCACGATGTGGCCGAGAAGGCGATGGAGGATGCCAGCCTCAGTGCGCTGCTCTTGGACGCACCCCAGATGATGGGCGTCGAGAGCATCGAGTTGGACACCGTGAACCTGCGGATGGTCGCGCGCACGCTGCCGGGCAAACAGTTCGAGGTGGGGCGACGGCTCCGCGTGCTCGTCGTTCGCGCTCTGCGCCGCGCGGGTGTGGCTTCGCCCGCTGACGGCAACACGCCGATGGTCGGGGCCATCGTGCACCCGGCGACAGCAGGCGGCGCCGAGGAAGAGACCCAAGGATCGACGGAGCCGAAGAAGTGAGCTCCTGGCTGAAGGCCAGGCTCGGCCGGATGAGGGCTTCGACGGTGGTGCTCATCGTCGCTTTCGTGGCGTTGTTCTGGGTGTACCACAACTTCGAACCCCGGCCCGCTGCGCCGGTGGCGCCGCCGACCGCGGTCGTCCCGCCGGGCTTCGTGCCCGATCCGAACTACACCTGGGTGCCGCGGACCAACGTGCGGCAGCCGGAGGAAACGCTGACGACGGAGACAACCACGCCGACCACCACCAGCTCGACGTCGCCCACTGAGTCCACGTCGACGACGACGTCGCCAGGGCAGACCACCAGCCCGACGTCGCCCACCGAGTCCACGTCGACGACGACGTCGCCAGGGCAGACCACCAGCCAGACGCCGACCCTCACGCCGACGACCACGTCGGCGGCCGGGTCTGGACCGGCGCAGACGACGCCGGCTCCGCCGAGATAGCGCTGAGCGGCTATCGCCCCCGCCACCGCTACACTGGCGAGCCGTGATGATCACCCTTGACCATGTGACCAAGCTGTATAAGTCGTCGGCCCGGCCTGCGCTCGACAACATCTCGGTCAAGATCGACAAGGGTGAGTTCGTCTTCCTGATCGGGCCGTCGGGATCGGGCAAGTCGACGTTCATGCGGCTCCTGCTGGCCGAAGAGATTCCCACCGAAGGTGACATCCGGGTCTCCAAGTTCCACGTCAACAAGCTGGCGGGGCGCCATGTACCGAGCCTGCGTCAGGTACTCGGCTGCGTGTTCCAGGATTTCCGGCTGTTGCAGCAGAAAACGGTCTTCGAGAACGTGGCGTTCGCGCTGGAGGTGATCGGCAAGCGTGGGGACGTGATCAACCGGGTGGTGCCCGACGTGCTGGAGATGGTCGGGCTCTCCGGTAAGGCCAGCCGGCTGCCGGGCGAGCTGTCCGGCGGTGAGCAGCAGCGCGTCGCGATCGCCCGTGCCTTCGTCAACCGTCCGTTGGTGCTGCTCGCCGACGAGCCGACCGGCAACCTGGACCCCGAGACCAGCAAGGACATCATGGACCTGCTCGAACGCATCAATCGCACCGGAACGACGGTGCTGATGGCCACCCACGATCATCACATCGTCGACTCGATGCGCCAGCGCGTCGTCGAACTGGAGTTGGGCAGGCTGGTTCGCGACGAGCAACGCGGCGTCTACGGAATGGATCGCTAAGTGCGCTTCGGCTTCCTTCTCAATGAAGTTCTAACCGGGCTTCGTCGCAACGTCACCATGACCATTGCGATGATCCTGACGACCGCAATCTCCATCGGGTTGTTCGGTGGCGGGCTGTTGGTGGTTCGGCTCGCCGACAACTCCCGCAAGATCTATCTCGATCGCGTGGAGAGCCAGGTCTTCCTGACCAACGACGTCTCCGCCAACGACCCCACGTGCGACGGTGATCCATGCAAGGCGCTGCGCGCGAAGATCGAGGGGCTCAACGATGTGAAGTCGGTGCGCTTCCTGAACCGTGACGACGCATACAACGATGCGATCAAGAAGTTCCCGCAGTACAAGGACGTGGCAGGCAAGGAGGCGTTCCCGGCATCCTTCATCGTCAAGCTCGACGATCCCGAGCAGCACAAGGAGTTTGACGCGGCGATGGTCGGGCAACCCGGTGTGCTCAACGTGCTGAACCAGAAGGACTTGATCGACCGGCTGTTCGCGGTGCTCGACGGCTTGTCCAACGCCGCGTTCGCGGTGGCTTTGGTGCAGGCAGTCGGCGCAGTCCTGTTGATAGCCAACATGGTTCAAGTGGCGGCCTATACCCGGCGAACCGAGATCGGCATCATGCGATTAGTGGGCGCCAGCCGCTGGTATACGCAGTTGCCGTTCCTGGTGGAGGCGATGCTGGCCGCGCTCATCGGCGTGGTGATCTCGATCATCGGCCTGATCCTGGTGCGAGCGATGTTCCTGGATAACGCGCTCAATCAGTTCTATCAAGCGAATCTCATCGCAAGGATCGACTACGCCGACATCCTCTACATCGCGCCGATCCTGGTGTTCGTCGGCGTGGCGATGGCCGGTGTCACGGCCTATGCCACGCTGCGCCTTTACGTTCGAAGATAGCCATGGCCAAGAAACCGGACCCAGAGCGGTCGAGGAACAACAAGGTCGTCGCGACCAATCGCAAGGCGCGGCACAACTATTCGATCCTGGAGACGTTCGAGGCCGGTGTTGCGCTGGTGGGCACCGAGGTCAAGAGCCTGCGCGACGGCCAAGCCTCGCTTGCCGACGCGTTCGCCACCGTCGACGACGGCGAGATCTGGCTGCGCAACCTGCACATCCCTGAGTATCACCACGGCAGCTGGACCAACCACGCCCCGCGTCGCAACCGCAAACTGTTGTTGCACCGCAAGCAGATTGACAACTTGGTCGGCAAGATCCGGGATGGCAACCTGACATTGGTGCCGTTGTCGCTGTACTTCTTGGACGGCAAGGTGAAGGTCGAACTGGCGCTGGCCCGCGGTAAGCAGGCGCATGACAAGCGACAGGACATGGCGAAGCGCGATGCAGCCCGCGAAGTGACCCGCGAGCTCGGCAGGCGCGCTAAAGGTATGTCCTGACCGGCGCCGTCTTCGCGCTGCTCTCGGCGCTGGGCTACGGCATCAGCGATTTCGTCGGCGGCATGGCGTCACGGCGGGTGGCGGCGCTGCGGGTGGTGCTGGTGTCCTACCCGATCGCGCTGGTGCTGCTGGCCTTGTTGGCGACGATCGTCGGCGGTCAGGTCAGCCAGGGCGCGGTGTTCTGGGGTTCGTTGTGTGGCATCTCGCAGGCGTTCGGCGTGTGGTGGTTCTACGCCGCGCTCGGCTCGGGCCCGATCTCGGTGGTGTCGCCGTTGACCGCGATTCTGGTCGCCGCGATCCCCGTCGGTGCCGGCCTGCTGATAGGGGAGCGCCCAGGGGTCATCGCCGGCGTCGGGGTGGTGCTGGCATTGATCGCGGTGGTGCTGGTCAGCCGTGAAGCCACCGACGAGGACACCACCCCGCACAGGTTCACCGTGAAAGTGGCCTGGCTGACTGTCGGCTCGGGTCTGGCCTTCGGGATGAACTTCGTGCTCATTCATCAGGCGCCGGTGGATGCCAACCTGTGGCCGCTGGTTTTCGCCCGCCTCTCGGCCAGCCTGCTGGTTTTCGTCATCGCCGCGGTCAGCGGAAACCTGCGCGCACCCACCGGCACGCCGCTGAAGCTGGCGGTGCTGGCTGCGCTGCTCGACACCGGCTCCAACATCGCGATGCTGCTGGCGCTGCACGCGTCGCTGCTGTCGCTGGCCGGGGTGCTGATGTCGCTGTACCCGGCGGCGACGGTGCTGCTGGCCATCGTGGTGCTGCGGGAACGGGTAACGCTCTGGCAGACGGTCGGCATGGTGCTGGCACTGACGGCCGTCGCAATGATCGCCGCCGGCTAACCCCCGCACTTCCCCGCGAGCGACCGTGTCTGTACCCCGACACGCCGAAATTTTGGTGGCATTTCGGGGACGCTCACATGCCGCAAGCGCTACGTTCTGGCGAGTGAACAGCCCTTCGCGTCCGGTGACGACGTTGAATAAGTCCGACGTGCTCGACGGTTTGTTCGGCTCGTGGGACGAAATAGACCGAATCGTTGGCGCGCTGACCGAATCGGAGTGGCAAGCGGCGACACCGCTACCCGGATGGTCGGTGCACGACGTGGTCGCACATGTGATCGGCACCGAGTCGATGCTGCAAGGTGTCGCGACGCCAGAGACGGACGTCGACGTCTCGACGCTCAAGCATGTCCGCAACGACATCGGTGTGCTGAACGAACGGTGGGTGCGAAAACTGCGCAGCGTGAGCGAAGCCGACATGCTCGAGAAGTTCCGTATGACGACTGCCCAACGGCGCGAAGCACTTTCAGCTATAACCGACGATGAATGGAACCAGATCACGGCGACGCCCGCAGGGCCCGACACCTATGGACGGTTCATGCGGGTGCGGGCGTTCGACTGCTGGATGCACGAGCATGACATCCGTGACGCGCTTGATCGCCCCGCCGACAACCCGGACGGCGAGACCTCGCGGCTGGCTCTCGACGAGATGGCCGCCAGCATGGGGTACGTCGTAGGCAAGCTCGGTGGCGCACCGGACGGGTCGCGGGTGGCCATCGAGCTGACGGGTCCGCTGCAGCGCACCATCGACGTCGATGTCTCCGGCCGCGCTCGGGTCGTCGAGGACTTTGGGGGCGACGAGCCGACGGCGACGATCACGATGGACGGGTTGCTGTTCGCCCGGCTGGCGGGTGGCAGGACGACGGTTGCGCGGCATCCGGACGCCGTCCGCTACAGCGGCGACGAGGCCGTTGGCCAGCGGGTCGTCGAGCACCTCAACTATGTGATCTAGCTGGGACTATTTATCCGCTGGCCTGTGTTACACGCACAGGTAGAATGAAATGTCCTGCCGAAGGTCGGTGGGGATGCGAGGGGCTGAACGGTTTCGACTTCGCGCATCGAATCAAGGGAAGCGTGCCGGTGCAGGCAAGAGACCACCGTAAGCGTCGTTGCAACCAATTAAGCGCCGATTCCAATCAGCGCGACTTCGCCCTCGCTGCTTAAGCGACGGTGAGTCTGTCAGACCGGGAGAGCCCTCGGCCCGGACCCTGGCATCAGCTAGAGGGACAAACCGATACGTCCGGTCGCGGGACATATCGGGACATCAAACAGCGACTGGGATCGTCATCCTGACTTGTTCGCGTGAGCAGGAGATTCGAGTAGAGGCATAGCGGACTGCGCACGGAGAAGCCTCGAGGGAATGCCGTAGGACCCGGGTTCGATTCCCGGCAGCTCCACCGAAAAGATGCAGGTCAGGACCATAAATCCTGACCTGTTTTCTTTATCCATCGCACCGCCTTCGCTGACGTCCGCGCAGGGATGGCGCCGGATGTATGCCGAATGTATGAGGCCGTCGAACGCGTTCGTCGACCGCGACGTCTTCGTACAGATCCTGGGCGTAGCCGTCTGTGGAATAGACATATCCGCTTTACGTGGAGAGTTACGCCGACAGCGCTGCAAAGTCTTTCCGCAGGTCATAGAAGATTCATTTGTCCTGGATACGAGTAAATTCGGGGATATCTACTTACTGCAGGCGTAGCCCGCGGGTGGCCAGCACGCCATCAGCCGGTCGTTGGGCGGGCCTGGGCGCTTCGGCACTGTTCATCGCCACCGTCCTGCATGTGACCCCGAGCGCGACGCCGGTTGCGTCCGCCGCCGACTGCTCCGACGCCGAGGTCGTCTTCGCCCGGGGCACCGACGAGCCGCCCGGTATGGGCCGTGTCGGCGATGCTTTCGTAGACTCGCTGCGCAAGCAGACTGGCGGCATGAACGTCGGGACCTACGCGGTGAACTCTTCCGCCGGCAAGTTGCAGCTCCACGGCGGTGACGGCGCCAAAGACGCGGTTTCCCACATCAATCCACGGTGTCCTCCTGCCCCAACACCAAGATCGGCTTGGGCGGCTACTCGCAAGGAGCGAGCATTGTCGACATCGTGGCCGGCATTCCCGTGGCCGGCATCAAGTGGGGCAGTGCGCTACCCCCGCAGCTCGCGAACAACGTCACGGCGATCGCTACCTTCGGCGATGTGGCCGAGCGCGCCGGCGGCTCGCTGCCGACCCAGAGCGCGATGTTCGGTCCCAAGGCGATCGACCTGTGCAACCCCAGCGACCCGATCTGTCACACGGGTCCTGGCAACGACTGGAGCGGACACACCGAGGGCTACATCCCCGTATACACGACCCAGGCAGCGGCTTTCGTTGCTTGAAAGCTTCTGGCCGGGACCGGCCAGGCGGTCCCCGGGTTTGGGCCGCCGCAGGGGTACGGGCCTTCCGCCGGGGGTATGGGCAGTTGCCGGCGTACGACCCGTCCACGGGCACGGGGTGCGGCCCGCCGCCAGGGTATGGCTCGCAGCCGCCGGGGGACGCCCCGTCGATTTACGGGCCTACCTCGTCGTCCCCCGATCTCGGATTGGTCTCGGCGGTCCACTGACGCGGTCCGATCTCGTACAGGCAGGCCGTCGGGTGGATGGACTGCGCTTTATGTCTAGCGCACTCGGACGGGTTTAAGGAATCTTGACGCCGCTAGCGCAGCGGATCGGAGTGGCTGGTCGCGGAATTGCTACTCGCGGTAATTACCGCCGTGGGTGTGGTTAGCTTGCCGCGCCGATGGTCGTCCGACCACCGAGTAAGGAGGTTTTCCATGTTGGTGTCAGGACGTAGTTTGCGCGGCGCGATAGTCGGGGTGATCGGTGCCGCCGCAATGCTGTTCGGGGGTGCTTCCATCGCCGCTGCTGAACCCGGACCCGCGGTACCGCCGCCCAACTGCACCGCTGGTGACCTGGCGGTGGCATCCGGCACTGTCGGAACGGCGATGGGGGATTATCTGTTCAGCCATCAAGACGTCAACGA
This sequence comes from uncultured Actinomycetota bacterium, assembly GCA_963835075.1. Classification (GTDB taxonomy): domain Bacteria; phylum Actinomycetota; class Actinomycetes; order Mycobacteriales; family Mycobacteriaceae; genus Mycobacterium. The sequence continues at coordinate 18,074 of CAWIEE010000023.1, forward strand.
CTTCTTCACCAGCCTTCGTGGGCAACCCAACGCGGAGACCCATGACCGCGTCCAGACCTACATGGACGCCCATCCGCAGGTCGAGTCCGAGATCAACGGCATACGCCAACCGCTCACCGACCTGAGAAGCCGCTGCGACCTCGCCGCGTCACCTCTGGGTTCGTAGGAGATGTCTCATATGACTCAGTGCAAGCGGACATGGACCGTGACGGCAGCAAGCGCGCTGGCCCTCGCTGCCATTCCCGCAGCGATCCTCAGCATCCGGCCAACGGGTGTCGCTAACGCCGACGTGTGCGTCAGCGGAGGGCGAAGGGTCCAGGTGAGCGGTTGTGCCAACGTCGCCGACGCGGTCGCGCCCTACGTTCCGCCGCCCGCCTACTACGCCCCGATGCCATACGACCCACCGCCGCCGCCGAACGTAACCGGATGCGTCAGCTATAACGGCAGATGGGTTAACGCCGCCGGATGTAACTAACGCGACGAACCTTCGGGCGCACCGGCCGTCTCACCGATAGGCCCGAGGCGGAAGACCGCCCTACGCTGCCGCCTGCAGTGTGATGTCGGAGATTTCCGTCCGGCTCTCGCCATTGGTCGTGCCCAATGTGGTGATCCACACCAGCACGTTGGACGTCTTGGTCCGGTCATGCACTGCTATGCGGTTGTGCCCCTGCTGAAGTGGCGTGGTTGGAGGTCAGCTCGGTGGTGTCGGCCAACTTGGTTGGGTTTTCGGTGGGCGACGAGCGGATCTGCACCTCGGTTCCTGTGCTGGACACGTCGAGCGTGACGGCGCTGAGTGCGGTCGGTTCGGACAGGTGCAGTAGCAGTCCCACTCCCTCGACGAAATTCGGGAACGGGACGGCGTCCTTATAGGTGACGGTGGACCACCCCGTGTCTGGGTTGCCGTCGATCGCCAATTTCGGCATCCTGCGGATTGTCCGGGGCGCCGCTGGGCGAAAACACTGTCGCGCTCACAGGTTTGACGATTGGTCCTGGGCGAGTCCAGAGGCCGAATCCGTCGGTGAAGTACAGCACCGCCGCCGCGGTCAACACGATCACACCGGCGAGTGCGGCGAGTGCAATCGCGGATCTTGCTGCTTTTCGGTGCAGGCGCGCTCGGTGCCTTGTCGCGCGGCGATTTGGCGCGGGCCTTGGACCGTGGTCGCTTGGCAGGAGTTCCGGCTGAAAGGTTGACGATCGTGTCTGCGTCGAGGGTGCGCCGTCCCAGACGCCGCTGACCTCGACCTCATCCCCATCTGCGAGCTGACCCGCTACGAATTGCGTTTGTATCTCGACCGGGAAGGGGACACGCCGGTTGCCTATGGGGTCATATGGCACCACTTGGAACGACAAGGCTCCCGACCTGTTGTTGAGCACCGCGTGCTTGGCTGTACACCGCGTGCTGTCCCGTGAACGACCAACCGCTCGAGACGCTGCGTGGGTGGACGGTCGCCCGATCCCGTCGTCTGTGAATCGGCATGCGGGATGCGGTGGCGTAGCTTCGGGGCGTGGGCCCTGCTGCGTGAGGGCTCGGGCGAAGTCGAGGCAGGTTGGGTATCGCTCGCTGGGGTCTTTGGCCAGCGCCCGTGCCAGCACGGCGTCGAGGTGCGCGAGATCGGGTCGGCGGTCCGATATCCGCGGTGGCGGCATGTGCAGGTGGTGGCTGATGACGACAGCGCGATTCGAATCGTGAAAGGGTGGCGCGCCGGTCAGTAGGTGAAAGGTGGTGGCAGCCAAGCGCATATTGATCCGCTCGGCCGTCAAGCGGCTTGCCCAAGAGTTGCTCGGGAGCCACGTAACTGATCGTTCCCACGGCGACGTTGTCGTCAGTGAGGTTGCTGACGTCATCAATTCTGCGAGCGATGCCGAAGTCGGTGAATAACACCCTGCGCCGATGGCCGTCAGATGCGGTCACGAGGATGTTCTCAGGCTTGACGTCGCGATGGAGCAGACGACGCTCATGGCCGAAGTCGAGCGCATCGGCCACCGCTGTCACGATCTCCCCGACGTCTTGTTCCGGCATGCCGCCCGGGTAGTGCTCTCGAATCAGTCGACCGGCGTCAGTGCCGTCCACGTAGTCCATCGAGATCCAGAGCCGACCGTTGAACTCGCCGCGATCGAGGACGCCCGACGATGTGTGGGTGCCACAGCGTCGCGGCCAATTCAGCCTCGCGAATGAATCTCGCCCGAAACTCCTCGTCGCCCGTTGAGGCCGAGGTCAGGATTTTGAGCGCGTCTTGACGAGGCAGCCGGGGATGCTGGGCGAGGTAAACCTCACCCATCCCACCAGCTGCCAAGCAACCGCTCGATCACATAGCCGGCGAATACCTCGCCGTTGTTGAACGGCATGTCCAAGAGCCTACAAACTGGCACCACTAGGGCGTGAATTCCGCCGTCTTACTGCGGCGCCTTCCTTACCGGGCGGATAGGAAAACCTCTCCTTTCAGACGTGGAATCTGGCTCGTGGGCGATTACAGAGGTACCCCTCTGACCAGCATCATTTCTATCAACACCGCACACACCAACTCCGCGATAGGAACCCACCATGATCACATCCACCACCCGCAAGTTGACCCGCTTCCAGTACGCAGCGACACTCCTCGGCGCCCTTGCCTTTGTCGCCGTGGCCCCGGGGATCGCCCACGCCACCGACAACGGGCCCGGCCCCGGCGGAGGCGGATGCCACTACAGCGACAAGGACGGCTACGACATCCCGATCGACGACGGCCAGTCGGTTTTGGTCGACGGGAAGACTGTCTCCTGCAGCGGTGGAACCATCACCGTCTCCAATGCGGTGAAGGGTGGCGGCGTGCTGCAGCAACAGGCGGGCGGTGTCCTGGCGCCCGTGAATCAGGCGCCCAAGAAGTCGCCGGTGGTCGGCAACGTGCCCGTCTTCGTCGCGCAGCGCTGAACGCGCTAGCTACCAGTCGGCCCGCCACCACCCGGTGGCGGGCCGGGCTTTGCGTGTCGGGTAGTGCAACGTTCACGACGGCGTGTCGCGGGCCCCTCCTGGAATATCCACACCATTGTGCCGAGTACCGCGCTTCAGCATCAGCAGGTTTAGGACGAGCGCGCGTCGGCGAAACTCGGTGGTACGCAGAAGTCGCCGTCAGCCCCCGCCGGGTGGTTCACGTGTGGAGATGGTGTGCCACAGTCGATATGGTGAAGCGCCCAAGGGGTTGGCCCCCGGCGATGGACTGCAGAGCCGTCGACTTACTTATTGCCGGTTTGGGCCCGTCGTTGGTACCTCGACGGCTGCGACTTTCGAACTGGCTACAGCCCAGCGGTGTGGACGATCAGAATGTCGACCTTGGCTTTGCGGGCGACTTCGGCGGGCACCGAACCCAGTAGACGCCCGGCGACAGTATCCAGTCCCACGTCGCCGACGACGAGCAGGTCCGCGTGGACCTCCTCTGCCAAATGCACAAGCGCGGGGACCGGTGCGCCCTCAATCGCCCGCTCCTCGATGTCCTGGGCGCCGGCGGCCTTCGCCCGGTCGCGAGCGTCTCGAAGGATTTCATACACCGGGGCATCCCCGTGCAGCTTGTAGCCTTCGCTGCCGAGCGCGTCGGCGGCGCGCGGGTCAACCACGTGATCAGGCGAAGGTGGCCTTGACCAGCC
>CAWIEE010000024.1:0-7841 GCA_963835075.1 uncultured Actinomycetota bacterium
CAGCACCCGGACGCCGACATCATCACCAGTTTCCCCGGCCTGGGGAACCTGACCGGGGCCCGGGTGCTCGCCGAGATCGGTGACGACCGGGCGCGTTTCGTCGACGCCCGGAGCCTCAAGGCCTACGCCGGCTCGGCGCCGATCACGCGTTCCAGTGGCAAGAAAACCGTGGTGCTGCACCGGCATACCAAAAACCGGCGCCTGGCCGCCGTCGGCCCGATCTGGGCGCTGGGATCGCTGCGCGCCTCGCCCGGCGCCCGCCGACACTTTGATGCCCGCCGCGCCGCCGGAGACTGGAACCGCCAAGCCCAACGGCACCTGTTCAACAAGTTCCTCGGCCAACTCCACCACTGCCTCCAGACGCGTCGGCTCTATAACGAACATCAGGCGTTTCCACCTCCTCTCGAACTCGCGGCTTGACTTTTAACTTCGTGAGATGTCTTTCAGGAGGCTCGCATGTCGCGGGGTGCGCGCGGCATTAGTAGGCCGGCCATGGCGATGATGTCGCGTTGGAGTTCGTTGGCACCGCCGCCGAAGGTGTTGATGACCGCCAGTCGGTAGGCACTCTCCAGCTCGCCCTTCAACGGCGCGGCTTTGCCCTTCAGCGTGCCGGCCTGCCCGACCACATCGAGCAGTTCCCGCGCCACCTGTTGAGTGAGCTCGGTGCCGAAAACCTTGGCCGCCGACGCTTCTCCCATGCCCAGCGCGCCGGAACTCATCGAGGTGTTCACCCGGAGGTTGAGCAATCGGTAGGCCGCAACCTGTGCTTCCACCCGCGCCAGCGCCTGCTGTACCCAGGGTTGGTCGATGACCAAACCGTCGTCGAGCGGCGTGGATTTGGCCCACTCGAGCGTCTTGTTGAACAGCGGCTCGAGGGCCCCGAGATTGCCAAGGGCGGCACGCTCCAGGTTGAGCTGGTTGGTCACCAGCTTCCAGCCCTCGTTCTCGCCAAGGACGATGGCGCTCTCAGGTACGCGCACGTCGTCGTAAAAGGTGTAGTAGGTCTTTACACCGGGCATGGTGTTCAGTGGCTTCCAAGAGTATCCGGGCGAATCGGTGGGAACCATGAACACCGTGATGCCCTTGTGTTTCTTGGCCTCTGGGTCGGTGCGGGCGGCCAGCCAGATGTAGTCGGCGAACTCGGCGCCGCTGGTGAACATCTTCGATCCGTTGATCACGAAGTGATCGCCGTCGCGGACCGCAGAGGTGCGCAACGAGGCGAGGTCGCTGCCGGCACCGGGCTCTGAATACCCGATCGCGAAGTCGACCTCGCCCTTCAGGATGGCCGGAAGAAACTTCTGCTTCTGTTCGTCGGTGCCGTACTGAATCAAGGTGGGACCGACGGTGTTCAGTGTGATCATGGGTAATGGCGCATGCACCCGACGCGCCTCTTCGCCGAAGATGTACTGCTCGAGCGCGGTCAGCCCGCTACCGCCGTATTCGACCGGCCAGGCGACTCCGAGTAGACCCGCTTGCCCCAGCGCCTTGCGGCACTCGGTCATCGCGGCGCCACCTTCCATGAGTCCGGCCACCGCGGCGCGCCGCTCGGGCGTCATGACGGCTTCGAGCCGTTCCCGGTAGTCCTTGCGGAGCCGTTCCTGTTCGGGCGTGTAGTCGAAGTCCATCAGACACTCGCTTCCAGTCGTATCGGCATCTTCTTCACGCCGGGCACCATCGTGGCGCGCAGCCGAGTCACGTCGCCGGTCAGTTCGATCGTCGGATAGGTGCCCAACAGAACCTCGAACAACACCTTCGCCTCGAGCCGCGCCAGCTGCGCCCCGAGGCAGGCGTGTTCACCGGCACCGAAGGCGATGTGCACGTTCGGGTTTCGGGTGATGTCGAACTCCTCGCTGGTGGCTCCGAAGACCTCCTCGTCGCGGTTGGCGGCGCCGTACAGCATGACCACCGTCTCGCCCGCCCTGATCTGCTGGCCGCGAATCTCGACGTCCTCGGTCGCCTCCCGAGCCATATGCGTCACCGGGCTGGTGAAGCGCAGCATCTCCTCAACGGCACTGGGCAGAAGTTCGGGGTTTGAGCGGAGCAGTGCGAACTGGTCGGGATGATCCAGCAACGCCAACGTTCCGAGTGCGATGAGATTGCGGGTCGTCTCGTTGCCCGCGACCAGAAGGAGGAAGGAGAAGTTGAGCAGGTCCGCATCGGTCAGTCGCTCGCCGTCGACTTCCGCTGCCGCGAGTATGCTCAGCAGGTCGTCCTGCCCGGTGACCTTTCCAGAGCGGCGTGCGTCGATCAGCTTCGTGAAGTACTCATACAGCTCGGCGAGCGCCACCATGTTGTCCATCTCGATGTCGGGATCGGCTGAACCGACGGCGGCATCCGACCACGCCCTAAACTGCTCCCAGTCATCCGGTGGTGCACCGAGCATCTCCGCGATCATCCGGGTGGGAAGCGGCGAGGCAATCTCCTCGGCGAACTCGTAATCTCTCGAAGGGTCCACATCGTCGATGATGCCCTTGACGATCTCGCGGACCTTGGGCTCCAGCAACGTCACCTGGCGCCGGGTGAACCCTGAGTTGATGAGCTTACGGAGCTGACGATGCCGCGGGGGGTCCGTGAAGATTAGGTTGCCTTCCTGGACCGGACTGGGCATTGCCGGATCAGGGATCGTGATTCCCTTCGTGGATGAGAACGTCTGCGGATGTCCTGAGACGAAGCGCACGTCCTCGTACTTGGTCAGCGCCCAGAAGTTTGTGATGTCGTTCCAGACCACGGGCGTGGTGTTGCGCAGTTCCCGATACACCGGATAGGGGTCACCGGCGTAAAAATCGGGCGAGTGCAGCGGAAAGGTGCATGTTGGCTTCGACGCTGGAGACGTGGGCACTGCGGGCCTTCCTCGACACAGGGCTGATCAGACATATTTTCCGTCAGTGTCCGATATAAATGTGTCTACATCACCGGAACCGCGGGTGTCAATCTTCATATAACGAGGTCGATGGTTATGTCATTGACGCTCAGCTGGTGATGGGTGTACATATTTGAGGAAGTGTCGGACAACCTCGCGCAAGCGAGACCACGCCTGTCCATCGTCGGACAGACAGGAAGGCTGGGTGGGTCAGTGGCCGAGTCGAGCGCCCTCATCGACAATTACGAGCACTACATCGGTGGCGAGTGGGTGGAGGCCGACAGCGGACGCTACGAGGTGGTGAATCCCGCGACAAACGAGGTGATTGCCTCTGCGCCGGACGCCAGTGTGGCTCAGGTCGAGCAGGCTATCGCCGCGGCGCGCACAGCCTTCGACTCGGGACCCTGGGCGACGGCCGAGCCCGCCGAACGATCTCGTTGCCTTCAGCAGTTGAGCGACGCTCTACTCGCGCGCGGCGACGAGATCTACGCTCTAGCCCAGGCCGAATGGGGGTGCACAGCAAACGAGCGGTTGATCCACGTCGAGGGTCCCGCGTTCATGGCCGGACGCGCCGCGGAACTTGCACTGGAGCCGGTCGAGGCGCCCGCTGACTTCTGGGGGGCGGCGGGCACCACACTGTTGCGGTACGAGCCGCTCGGTGTAGTGGCGGCGATGACGCCGTGGAATTTCCCGCACACGATCAACGTGATGAAGTTGCGCGCCGCGTTGGCCGCGGGCAACACGCTTGTTCTCAAACCCTCGCCGCTGACGCCATTGGCCGGGCTAGCGCTGGCGCGAATCATCGACGAGGAGACCGACATTCCGCCTGGTGTCGTCAATGTTGTCACCCCGAGCGGCATCGAGGCCAGCCAGGTCCTGACGCTCGATCCCCGGGTCGACATGGTGAGCTTCACCGGCAGCTCGGCTATCGGCCGCAATGTGATGGCGGGCGCGGCCACCACAATGAAGCGCGTCCTGCTGGAGTGCGGCGGCAAGTCGGCGTGCATATTCCTCGACGATGTCGACGTCACCGACGAACTGCTGGAGCAGGTTCTGTTCGACGGATGCACTTTGCATGCGGGCCAGGCCTGCATCCTCACCAGCAGGCTCGTGGTGCCTGACAGGATTCACGACGACGTGGTCGGCAGGCTCGTCGAACTGGCGCAGAAGGTGAAGGTCGGCGATCCGCGTGACTCGGACGTCAGCATGGGTCCCTTGATCAGCAGCGACCATCTGCAACGAGTCGACGGTTTCGTCAGGCGCGCGGAGCAGGACGGCGCGAAGGTGGTCGTCGGCGGCGGCCGGCCCAAAGATCTTGACGGTGGCTTCTACTTCGAGCCGACGATCCTGACCGAGGCAACGGCAGACTCCTATATCGCGCAGGAGGAGGTATTCGGTCCGGTCATGACGGTGCTGCGGTATAGCTCAGACGACGATGCGGTCGCCATCGCCAACAATTCGGCTTATGGACTGGGCGGAGCAATCTGGGGTAGCGATGTCGACCGCGCTGTCGGGATCGCTCGACGGATCAGGACCGGCCAGGTCTCGATCAATGGCACCATTGGGGGAGATGCGCCCTTCGGTGGTTTCGGGCAGAGCGGCATCGGTCGTGAGGGCGGCCTGATGGGCATGCGGGCGTATATGGAACCGAAGGCGATTGCGGTGCCCACGTGACCGGTCCGTTGGCGGGGTTACGTGTCGTCGAACTCGGTGGCGATATCACCGCGGCGTACTGCACCAAGCTGCTCCTCGACCTCGGCGCCGACGTGTACAAGGTCGAGACACCGGCTGGGGACCCGCTGCGGCGGTGGGGGACTTCCAGCGGACTCTTCGAATATCTCAATGCCGGAAAGCAAGGACTGACAGTCGATCTCGAATCTCGTGGCGATGTGGTCCGGGGCCTGATCACGCAGGCCGATGTGTTGGTCGAGAATCTCGCAGCCGGCGTGGCGCAGCGTTGGGATTGGGGAATCGATCACGACAGCCTGCAACAGCTCAATCCGAATCTCGTTGTGGTTCGGATCTCCGACTACGGACAGGACGGACCGCGGTGCGAACGCCAGTCGACACCACTGACTCTCCAGGCCGCATCCGGCTGGGTGACTGCGCGCGAGGCTGATCGGCCGCCAGTGCAAGCTGGCGTGCGCATACCTGAGTACATCGCAGGTGGATACGCTGCGCTCGGCGCATTGACCGCGCTGCGGATCGCCGCGGCAGGCGCGGGGAGGGTGGTCGAGGTCGACGTTTCGGCCTTCGAGTCGTTGTTGTCGACGCTGCCGTATCCGATGCTGATGGCTGCGCGGTTGAAAAGCTTTGGCCGACCACCGAACTCCAAGGCCGGGCCGATGCTTGGCATCGTGCGTGCCGCCGACGGCTGGATCGGTATCAACTGTCTGACCGGTCAGCACTGGCTTGATGTGTGCGCGATGGTCGGGCTTCCAGAGTTCGGCGAGCATCAGATCGCCATCATGTTGGGCGGGCCCGAGCGCGACGAGTTCTTCGCAAAGGCTCAGCCGTGGCTCGATTCGATGAACGTGGCCGACCTGGTGGAGCTGAGTCAGGCTATGCGGATACCCGCCGCACCCGTCAACGATGGTGCATCGATCCTCGACTCACCGCAGTACCGCGACAGGGGGTTTTTCATCGAAGGTGACGCGGACGGCGCACGCTTTGCCCGCCCGGGGGCGCCGTTCCGCCTCTCCAAGACGCCGGTGGGCGATCCGCGGCCGGCGCCGCGGCTGGGCGACGACGCTGTCGCCGACTGGGATGACCGCGCGGACGAGCCTGCGACACCCGCCGTCCAAGACATCGACGCACCGTTTTCCGGCCTGAAAGTGTTTGACCTGAGTACCTTTTGGTCAGGTGCCTATCTCACCATGTACTTGGGCGCATTGGGTGCAGACGTCGTCAAGGTCGAGTCGATTCAGCGCCCGGACGGGCACCGGTATTCGGGTTCGTTGCTTCGCAGCAGCGATGACTGGTACGAGATCGGGCCGATGTGGCAGGCCACCAACCTCAACAAGCGCGACATCACCCTCGACCTCACCACGACTGCAGGCCGTGAGCTGGCATTGCGGTTGGCGGCGGAGGCCGACGTGGTGGTCGAGAACTTCTCACCGCGCGTGGTGGAGCACTTCGGTCTGGATTACGCGTCTCTGGCACAGGTCAATCCGGACGTGATCATGGTGCGTATGCCGGGCCTCGGGCTCGAAGGTCCGTGGCGCGACTATGTCGGCTGGGCACTGAACTTCGAGCAGTTGTCGGGCATGTCGGCGGCCACCGGTTATGCCGACGGTCCGCCGTGCAACCTCGGTGGGCCTGCCGATCCGATCGTAGGTGCGCACACGACCGTCGCTCTTCTCGCCGCGCTCGAACACAAGCGGCGGACCGGCGAAGGCCAGCTGATCGAGGTCGCACAGATCGAGGTTGGCGCGGCCATCACGGCGGAGCCAGTTATCGAACACTCACTGACGGGTGAAGTGCTTGCGCGAGAAGGGAATCGGCACCGCATCTATGCGCAAGGAGTCTACCCGGCGAGCGGTGAGAACGAGTGGGTGGCCATCTCGGTCCGCGATGATTCGGACTGGGGCGCCGTGACCGAGGTGATCGGTCGTCCCGAGCTGGAGGATGATCCGAGGTTCGCATCGCGAGAGGCGCGGCTGCAGAACCACGACGCATTCGACGAGGTCCTCGCGGACTGGACGTCCAGACAGGCTCCGGAAGTGGTCGCCGATGCGTTGCGTCGCCACGGTGTGCCTGCGGAGCGAATACTCACCGGCGATCGCATGTATGAGGTCGATCAGCTCGACGCGCGCGGGTTCTACGAAGACCTGGAGCATCCCCTTTCTGGCCGACAGCGCTACCCGGGCTGGCCGTTTCGCATCACTCCGGGGCCCGTGCGCCACCACCGCATGCCGTCGCCGACGTTAGGTCAACACAACGCCGAGGTGCTGGCCGCGCTCGGACTATCGGACGACGAAATATCTGCGTTGCGCGAACAGAAGGTCATCGGCGAGCGCCTGCTGCACGCCTAATCGACCATGGCGGCGATGGTGTCGACCACACATACGGGCCGATCGGAACCGTCCACCTCCACGGTGACCCGGACGGTGGCCCTTCCGCCCGTGTCATTGCGCTCGAGCTTGATCAGCTCAGCACCGGCACGGATGCGTGAGTCAACGGGAACCGGTGCGGGAAAACGAAGCTTGTCGACGCCATAGTTCACCTGCATCGACAGCCCGGTCACCTTGTAGATCTGCTGCACCAGAATGGGAACCAACGACAAGGTCAGGTAACCGTGCGCGATGGTCCTGCCGTAGGGACCGCTCGCGGCCTTCTCCGCGTCCACGTGAATCCACTGGTGATCGCCGGTCGCCTCTGCGAACAGGTCGATCTCCTTCTGGGTGATTGTCCGCCAGTCGCTGTAGCCGAGATGGTTACCGACCTGTGTCTCGAAGCCAGAGATGCCTTCGTAGACAACGGGACCCATCAGGCGGAAACCTTGATGCCCAATTGTTCCATGGCGTTTCCGCCCATGATCTTTGCCTTCACAGGGTCGGAGAAGCCCTCGATGCGGTCGACGAAACTCAAGGGATCGCCAATGCCCTCGGGGTGGGGGAAGTCCGAGCCGAACATCACGTGGTCCTCACCCATGATGTCGACGATGCCCTTGAGGTCATCCTCGAGGAACGGGTGAATGTAGATGTTGCGCTTGAAGACCTCGACGGGATGCTCGTCGAATTCCTTGGGCATGATCTTGTACGCCATGTTCAGTTGCTCGAGCAGATTCCGCACCCAGCCACTGCCGTTCTCGACGACCAGGACCTTCAAATCCGGGAATCGGGACAACGCACCGTGGCAGATCATCGCCGCCAACGTGTCCTCGATGGCGCGGTGACCCATCACCACCTCACGCAGGGCACTCGGTTTGAACGACAGGTACTCGCCGCCTCCCTCCCACTCCATCAGGTGCTTCTGATAG
>CAWIEE010000025.1:0-66631 GCA_963835075.1 uncultured Actinomycetota bacterium
CGACCTGATCGCGCCGAACGGCATCCAGCCGGGGCGCAACCGAGTGGCGTTGCACGCCAGCGTGCGCGACGCGCTGTCGCAAATGCTGGCCGCCGGAGGCGGGCCGCTGACCGTGGTGGACGATGACGAGCGGGTGGCGGGCCTGCTGACGCTGGAGCTGCTCGGCGGGCTGCTCGGAAACGGCGTCCTGCACGACGGGAGCGCGGAGCCGGCGGCGCGGGAAGAGGCGCCTTGACGATGCTGGCCGCCGGCGGACCGGTGATTCCCAAGTTCGGCGGCGGAGGTCTCGGGGTTCGCCTGCGAGCGGGCCAACCGGCTGTTCTGCTCGGACTGGGTCTCTCGCAACTGGAGCCGCGTGCTGTGGCCCGCGCTGCGCCAGCACATCGTGCTGACCCTGATCGCCGTCGTCATCGGCTTCGTGATCTCGACCACCCTGGCGCTGCTGGCCTATCGCCGTCGCTGGCTCGAGCGGCCGGTGCTGATCGTCACCTCGATCCTCTACACGATTCCTTCACTGGCGCTGTTCGAGCTGCTCGGCCGATCCCGGGCTTCGGCCTCAGCCGACCACGGCCGAGGTGGCGCTCGTCTCCTACACGCTGCTGATCATGTTCCGCAACACGCTGACCGGGCTGCGCGAGGTGCCGGACGAGGTGCGGGACGCCGCGCCGGCATGGGGATGGGGCCAACAGTCGCTGCTGCGCGTCGAGCTGCCGCTGGCGCTGCCGGCCATCATCGCCGGGCTGCGGATCGCCACGGTGACCGTGATCTCGCTGGCCACCGTGGCCTCGCTGATCGACAACGAGGGCCTCGGGGTGCCGATCCTCGACCGCCATCTCCAACAAGGTGTTCAAGACCGAGCTGATCGCCGCCGGGGCCATGGCCGTGGCGCTGGCGCTGCCGCCGACGGCCTGCTCGTGATCGCTCAGCGGCGCCTGACGCCCTGGGCGCGGGCCGGACAAGGTCGGCGATGCACAACTTCGTCGAAGCCTTCAAGTTCATCGGGCGCAACGGCCAGATCCCGGGCGCGCCGCCGCTGCCGACGCTCGTCCATCTGACGCTCAAGACGCTCAAGATCGCCGGCCATCGGGATCGGCGATCGCGCTGCTGATCGCGCTCCCGCTCGGCGTGTGGCTCGGGCACATCCACCGCGGTTCGTTCATCGCCATCAACCTCGGCAACATCTGGCGCTCGCTGCCCAGCCTGGCCGTGCTGGCGATCGGCGTGGCGTTCTCGGGATCGGGCTGGCAACGTCGAGCTGGCGCTCGTCGTGCTGGCGGTGCCGCCGATGATCACCAACGCCTACGTGGCGATCGACGGCGTCGATCGCGACGTCGTCGACGCGGCGCACGGGGATCGGCATGACGGGCTGGCAGATCCTGCGCCAGGTGGAGCTGCCGCTGGGCATCCCGCTGATCTTCGCCGGGATCCGGACCGCGGCGCTGTTCGTCGTCTCGACGACGACGATCGCCGCCCTGACCGGCTACAGCGGCAGCCTCGGCGACATCATCAACAACGAGACGAGCTACCACCTGTCGGGGGTGCTCGGCGCGGCGATCTGCATCGCGGCGCTGGCGCTTCTCGTGGAGCTCGCGCTCGCAGGCGTGCAGCGAGCGCTGACGCCGCGCGGGCTGAAGCTCGCGGCGGACGGGGACGCAACGCTGACGATCGCGCCGATCCTCAGCGACGGCCTGGGAGCGACATGAGTAAGTCAGGAAATCCAAGAGGAGGCAACATGCGGACGTCGTTCACGAAGGGTGTGCTGGGGGCGGCATTGGCCGTCGCGGTGACCGTGGCCGCTTGCGGCGCTCGCGGGAGCTCGTCTTCATCGAGCTCGCTCGACCACGTCGGCCAGCGCGACCACGAGCCAGGCCGCGACCGGCCCCGGCGCCGGCAAGCCTCCGGTCACGATCGGCGACAAGAACTTCACCGAGGAGTACATCCTCGGCGCGCTCTACCAGCAGGCGCTCCAAGCCAAGGGCTACACGGTCAACCTGAAGGGCAACATCGGCTCCTCGGAGATCACCTACAAGGCGCTGACCTCGGGTCAGATCGACATGTATCCCGAGTACACCGGGACGCTGCTGACCGCGATCGCCGGGAGCACCGCGCCGCCCAAGAGCGCCCAGCAGGCGTATACCGAGGCCAAGGCGTACGTCGAGCAAGCACGGCTTCACGCTGCTCGACCAGACGCCGTTCTATGACTCGGACGCGCTCGGCGCGCTGACAGCTACGCAAAGGCGCACGGCCTGGCCACGATCGCCGATCTGAAGAAGCTCGGCAAGGGGGTCAAGCTCGGCGGCGCACCGGAGTTCGCACCCGTGTCGAGGGTCTCGTGGGGTTGAAGCAGGCCTACGGGATCGATCCGACGTTCGTGCCGCTGGCCATCGGGCTCACCTACAAGGCGCTCGACAGCGGCCAGGTCCAGATCTCCGACGTGTTCACAACCGACGCCCAGCTGACCACCGGCAAGTACGCGCTGCTCAGCGACCCGAAGAAGGTGTTCGGCTTCCAGAACGTGGCCCCGGTCGTCAAGCAGAGCGTGCTCGCCGCCGAGGGCCCAGCCTTCGCGGAGACGATCAACAAGGTCAGCGCCCTGCTGACGATCCCGGCGATCCAGAAGATGAACGCCGCGGTGTCGCTGGATCAGCAGTCGCCGGCAGCCGTGGCGCACACGTTCCTGGTCGCGAACGGTCTCGGCTAGGAGGTAACCGGGGGCACCAGGCTGGCTATCTAACGGCCTCCATGCTTGGTTGGATAGCCAGCCTCGCCGATTGAGCCGGCCCTGCCAGAGTCCCCGGCGCGGTCCAGCGCCGCGAGGGAACTCGACCGACTCGACGACAGTGGAAGGAGACGCCGGCTGGGCGGGGACCACGCTCTCCGAGGAGAGCACACGCCCGCTCCAGGGGCTCAAGGGCTCGGCGTGCTCGGCGGCCTCGCGGCGCTGAGCCTCGACGCGCTCTCGAGCGTCGCCTACGGGCCCGAGGCGATGGTGCTCGTGCTGATCGCCGCGGGCACCGGCGCGCTGCAGCTACACGCTCCCGCTGACGCTCGTGATCACCGGCATGCTGGTGCTGCTGGTCGTCTCCTACACGCAGGTGATCGCGGCCCACCCCGAGGGCGGCGGCGCGTACGCGGTCGCCAAGCAGGACCTCGGGCGGCTTGCGAGCCTGCTGGCGGCGGCCTCGCTGGTCGTCGACTACGTGCTGACCGTGGCGGTGAGCCTGGCGGCCGGCGCGGCGAGCCTCGGCAGCGTGTTCCCGGCGCTCGTCTCACCACCTGCTGCTCGTCTCGCTGATCGGGCTGGCGCTGCTGACCGCGGTGAACATGTTCGGGATCACCGAGTCGGCGAGGCTGCTGATGCTGCCGACGGCGGTGTTCATCGTCAGCATCCTCGCGGTGATCGTGGTCGGGGCCGTTTCATCCGCACCCGGTGGCGGTGATCGGCACGCCCGGAGCGATTCCCGGTCGACCGACGGCGCTCGGGATCGTGCTGCATGCTGAAGGCGTTTGCCTCCGGCTGCTCGGCGGTCACCGGCGTCGAGGCGATCGCCAACGGCGTGCCGGCGTTCCGCGAGCCGCGCGTCCGCAACGCGCAGCGCACCGAGATCGCGCTCGGCGTGCTGCTCGGGGTGATGCTGGTCGGGCTGGCGATCCTGATCCGCGCCCACCACGTCGTCCCGCGCGGCGGCGTGACGATCCTGGCCCAGCTGACGGCCGGGGCGTTCGGGACCGGCTGGCCGTTCTACGTCTCGAACCTCGCCGTCACGCGCGGTGCTCGCGCTCGCGGCGAACACGAGCTTCGGCGGGCTGCCGGTGCTGATGAGCCTGCTCGCCAAGGACCACCGGCTGCCGCACCTCTTCTACCTGCGCGCCGAGCGGCCCGTCTACCGGCTACGGGATCGTCGCGCTGGCGCTGCTCGCAGCGGCTGCTGCTGGTCGCCGTCAGCGCGCAGACGAACAAGCTGATCCCGCTGTTCACGATCGGCGTGTTCGTCGGCTTCACGATCAGCCAGGTCGGGCTCGTCCGCCACTGGCGTACGGAGCCGGCCGCCGCGCTGGCGGCGCGGGCGGCGCTCAACGGCGCCGGGGCGGTGATGACCGCGGTCGCGGTGGTCGTGTTCCCCTCGACAAGTTCCTCGCCGGCGCGTGGGTGGTGACGCTCGCGATCCCGCTGCTGATGCTGGTGTTCGCGCGGATCGAGAGCTACTACGCGGAGGTCGCGCGGGAGCTGAAGCTCGGCAAGACGCCGCCACCGCCACGCAGCGCGCGAGAGCATCGTGATCGTCCCGACCTCGACGGTCAACCTGCTCACCGAGCGCGCGCTCAGCGCCGCGCTGTCGCTCGGCGAGACGGTCGTCGCGGTCGCGGTCGCGGGCGACGAGGAGGAGCGCGAGCGGATCAAGCAGCGACTGGGACGAGTGGGCGTGCAGCGTCCCGCTCGAGGTGCTGCTCGACCCCCACCGCTCGCTCGTGCGCACCGTGCTGCGCTACGTCGAAGTCGATCCGACCGCCGACGTCGACGGTCACCGTGCTGATCCCGGAGATCGATCCCCGCAAGCGCCGCCACGAGATCCTCCACAACCAGCGCGGCGCGCCTGCTGGCCGCGACGCTGAGGTCGCGGACCGACGTGATCGTGGCGACGATGCCCTTCCGTCTGCACGACTAGAGGAGTCGCGGCCGGACGGGGCGTTTGACATGTGACCAACTTGACAGGTGACTCTTGAGTCACATATAGTCCGGCCCATGGACGAGGTGTTCAGGGCCCTCGCCGATCCGACGCGGCGCAGCCTGCTCGACGAGCTGTTCGAGCGGACGGGCAGACGCTCAGCGCGCTCGAGCAGCGGCTGCCGATGACGCGCTTCGGCGTGATGAAGCACCTGCGCGTGCTCGAGGAGGCGGGCCTCGTGGTCGACCAAGCGGCGCGGCCGCGAGAAGCTCCACTTCCTGAACCCCGTCCCGATCCGGCTCGTCCACGACCGATGGGTGAGCAAGTACGCCGAGCCCTGGGCGGCGACGCTCAGCGGGCTCAAGCGACGACTGGAGGAGCAGACGATGGAAAAGGTGTTCGAGATCTACATCAAGACGACGCCGGAGCGGCTCTGGGAGGCGATCACCGACCGCGAGATGCGGCGCAAGTACAACTTCGGCGTCGGCGTCGACTCGGACTGGACGCCGGGCTCGCGCTACGGGACGGGCACGCCGGGCGCGGCCCGTGCCGCTCGGCGAGGGCGAGAACCTCGAGGTCGACCCGCCGCGCCGGCTCGTGCAGAGCATTCGATGCCCTGTGGAGCGAGGACGTGAAGAGCGGAGGGCACCTCGCGGGTCACCTGGGAGATCGAGCCGGTCGGCGACTCCTGCCGGCTGACCGTCACCCACGACCAGCTGCGCGAGGGCGCGCAACGACCAGCTCTACGGCGGCTGGCCGATGATCCTCTCGGGCCTGAAGACGTTGCTCGAGACGGGCGAGACGCTGACCACGCCGGGCTCGATCCGATACTCCGAGGCCGCGGCGTGGTGACGGGGGTCGGTGCGCCGGTTGCGCGCTACGTCCATATGACGTGACGAGTCGGCGGTTTGCGGAACACGGTCCGCGAACCGCCGAGCGCTTTCGCCGCGTCCAACCGTAGCCCGGGCAGCCGGGCGAGCAACGCGGCGAGTCCGGCGCGGGCCTCGAGTCGCGCGAGGTGGACGCCGATGCAAACGTGCGGTCCCTGCGCGAAGGCGATGTCGGCGGCGGCCGTTGACACGGCCGAGCTCGAACCGATCGGGATCGGCGAACACGGCGGGGTCGCGGTTGGCGGCGCTGATCGAGAGCGCGAACCAGATCGCCGCGCCCGATCGCCGCGCCCGCCAGGTCGACGTCGGCGGTCGCGTAGCGATCGATCACCGCGGCCGCGGGCTCGAGGCGGAGCGACTCATCGATCGCAGCCCGAGGAGCGCCGGGTCGGCGCGGGCAGGTTCGCGCTCGTCGGGGCGCTCGAGGAGGGCCGCGCCGCGTTGGCGGCATCCCTCGGTCGTCTCGATGTCGCCGAACAGCAGCACCGCCGCGTTGGCGACGATCTGGTCCGACGTCAGCTCCGTGTCGGGCGCGGCGGCGCCCAGCAGCGAGTGGCGCCCTCCGGTTTCAATGATCCGCTCCAGGCGCCGACGCAGTTCGCGCGAAGGCCTCGCGTGCCGCTTTCGTGATCTCGCGGCCGGCGGTGATCTCCGCCACCGCGGTGACGATCTCGGCGTACCAGCTCAGCACGCGTTCGCCCTCATGCGCGTGGAGTCCGAGCGCTTGGGTGATGATCGACGCGGCCCAGCGGAGCCAGCGAACGCGCGGCGCAGCTCGGCGTCGCCGTCGGCGGCGCGAACGACTCGATCAGCCGCTCGGCCTCGGCGGCGACCGGGGCCGCGAACCGCTCGCCCACCGCGCCCGGGCGGAAGGGCGCCGTGAACGGGGCGCGATGCCGGCCGTGCTCGTCACCGTCCAGGCTGAGCATGCTCGGCCCGATCACCTGGCCGGTCGAGAAGCGGGGGTCATCGACGGTGAACGCCGCGGCGTCCCTCATCACCTGCAGGGCGACGTCGTGGCGAGTCACCGGCCAGCCGTCGAGGGCCGGAAGCCACGACACCGGCTCGCGCTCGCGGAGCCGGGCGAGGTGGGGTGAGGGTCGCGGTCGAGGTCCTCGAGCGTGACGGCGGCGCCGATCGGGAACACGTGGTCAGCAAAGCATGATCGCGATACGGTTCGGGGAGAGCGCGGGCATGGGCATCAGGATTCGATGTGGCCGGGCGATTGTGGCGAGCGTGCTCGCGGTTGGATCGCTGGCGCCGGTGGCCGGTGCTGCGATCCGCGTGCTGGCGCCGGTGAGGATCTCCGGGGCGTCGCCGTTCTCGCCGGCGTGCGCGGCCCGCGCGGGGATAGGGATCGGCAGCGTCCAATTCGGCGCAGAGGTCGAAGCCGTCGCTGGCGCTCGACCCGCTCGACCCCCGCGTGATCAGGGCGCCGTCACTTACTGGGAATTTGCGCGTTCTACGCGCTTTAGCTGGGCTGACGCCAGCATGCGACGCTCTGGATACCTTGCTCGGTGCCGTCATCGCCACCACTCCTACGCCTATCGTAGTGCCGGGGTGTCCCAGATGTTTACTGGGCTAACCCAACCAGGTTAGCTTGACACCCTATAACCTATTCAACAATCAACGAGTCAAAATCGATACCGGACTTGATACCGCACCGTGACCCCTGATCGGGTCTTGCCACGCGGGGAGCGCGAAAATTCCACCTAAACTTGTCCCGTGGGCATTCGGGTAGGGCGTCGATCGACCATTGCTCTTGCAGCCGCGGCTGGACTCTGGCATCGACAGGTTCGGCCCATGTCGGGGCTCGTAACCTGCTGAGCGGGCAAGCCCATCAACCCTGTTGCATGATTCTGAAATCTGGGGACGTCCCGCCTCGCGCCGACGGTGTGTATTCACCAGGCGGTGGGGCGGTCGCGCGGTGGCAGCGCGAAGTGCCATTCGACTGCACCTGATGGTCTTCGGCGACTCCACTTCCGCCGGTTACGGCTGCGCGAGCGGCGAGGAGGTGCCGGGCGTGCTGATCGCGCGCCGGCTCGCCGAAGCGTCCGGCAAGCGCGTCCGGCTCACCACCAAGGCGATCGTCGGGGCGACGTCGAAGGGGCTGTCGGGCCAGATCGACGCGATGTTCGTGGCGGCCCGCCGCCGGACGCGGCGGTGATCATGATCGGCGCCAACGACATCACCAGCCGAACGGCATCGGGCCGTCGGCACGCCGGGTGGGCCGGGCGGTCCGGCGCCTGCGCGCCAGCAACGCCGTCGTCGTGGTCGGCACCTGCCCGGACTCGGGGTCATCACCGCCATCCGCAGCCGCTGCGCTGGGTCGCGCGCGGCCGCGGGCTGCGACTGGCCCGCGCACAGGCCGCGGCCGTCCGGTCGGCGGGCGGGGTGCCGGTTCCGTTCTCGGACCTGCTGGCGCCGGAATTTCGCAAGGCACCGGAGCAGCTGTTCTCCCACGACATGTTCCACCCGTCGGCCGCCGGGTATGCGCTGGCGGCCAAGCAGTTGCTGCCCGCGCTGTGTAATGCGTTGGGCGAGTTCATCGATGGCGCGCAGCCTGAAGACGCGCTCGAGTCGCGGTCGGCCGACGGCAGTTCATTGCTCGCCAGGTCGGCAACTTGACCAGGCTGTGGCGGCGTTCGACTGGGGTCCCCGCGCCCATCGTGTGGCGTAGAGGGTGCCCGCTCCCATCGTGGTGGCCGCGAGTTAAGTTTTCCTCGGTATCCGCCCAATCCGAGGAGTCCCCATGGCTGAAGCCGTCATCGTTTCGACCGCACGTTCGCCGATCGGCCGCGCCGGCAAGGGTTCGTTGGTCAACATGCGGCCAGAGGAACTGGCCGGGCAGATGGTCGTGGTGCGCTGGACAAGGTGCCTGGGCTCGACCCCCGCGAGATCGACGACCTGATCATGGGCTGCGGGCAGCCCGGCGGTGAGGCCGGCTTCAACATCGGCCGCGCCGTGGCCGTCGAGTTGGGATACGACTTCCTGCCAGGCACCACAGTCAACCGGTACTGCTCGTCGTCGCTGCAGACCACCCGGATGGCGTTCCACGCGATCAAGGCCGGCGAAGGCAGCGCGTTCATTTCCGCTGGCGTGGAAACGGTTTCGCGATTCCCGAAGGGCACGTCGGACGGCTGGCCTGACTCGCATAACCCGCTGTTCGCCGACGCCGAGCAGCGCTCAGTGCAGGCCTCCGCCGGCGCCGATGAATGGCACGACCCACGCGAGGACGGCCTTGCGCCGGATGTCTACATCGCGATGGGCCAGACCGCGGAGAACGTCGCGCTGCTGACTGGCATCAGCCGCGAGGACCAGGACCACTGGGGCGTCCGCAGCCAGAACCGCGCCGAAGAGGCCATCAACAGCGGCTTCTTCGAGCGCGAGATCGTGCCGGTGACGCTGCCCGACGGCTCGACCGTGTCGAAGGACGACGGCCCGCGCGCAGGCACCACGTATGAGGCGGTGAGCCAGCTCAAGCCGGTGTTCCGGCCCAACGGCACGATCACCGCGGGCAATGCCTGCCCGCTGAACGACGGCGCCGCCGCTGTGGTGGTGGTCTCGGATGCCAAGGCCAAGGAGCTGGGGCTGAAGCCGTTGGCGCGCATCATCGCGACGGGCGTGTCCGGGCTGTCACCGGAGGTCATGGGCCTTGGCCCGATCGAGGCAACGCGCAAGGCGCTGGCGAATGCGGGCATGTCGATCAGCGACATCGACCTGTTCGAGATCAACGAGGCGTTCGCCGTGCAGGTGCTCGGCTCGGCTCGCGAACTCGGCATCGACGAGGACAAGCTCAACGTGTCCGGCGGTGCGATCGCGTTGGGCCATCCGTTCGGAATGACCGGCGCGCGGATCACCGCCACGCTGCTGAACAACCTGACGACTCAGGACAAGACGTTCGGTCTTGAGACGATGTGCGTCGGCGGCGGCCAGGGCATGGCGATGATTGTGGAGCGGCTCAGCTAGACGCATCGCCGAGTGTGCGAATCTGTACGCCTCGCACGGCGTTTCGTGTACGAAACCCCACACTCAGCGGATCACGGCAAAGAAAAAGCCCGGCACGGTAGATGCCGGGCTTTCTCGTCGGGCTCTCAGTTTCTGTTGAAGTAACTGAGCAGCTGCAGGATCTCGATGTAGAGCCAGACCAGCGTCACGGTCAGGCCGAGCGCGATGCCCCACGCCGCCTTCTCCGGCACGCCCGCGCGGATCATCTGGTCGGCGGCGTCGAAGTCGATCAGGAAGCTGAACGCGGCGATGCCGATGCAGAGCAGCGAGAAGATGATCGCGATCGGGCCACCGCTGCGCAGGCCCAGGCCCTCGCCGCCGCCCACGCCGAACATCGACAGCACCAGGTTGCCGAGCATCAGAGCCAGCACACCGAACATCGCGGCCACGATGAAGCGGGTGAACTTCGGGGTGACTCGGATGGCGCCGGTCTTGTAGACCACGAGCATGCCCGCGAACACGCCGAGAGTGCCCAGCACGGCCTGGCCGATCAACGCGCCCGCGCTGATACCCGAGACCAGGAAGTTCGCGAGGACATAGGAAATCGCCCCGAGGAACAGGCCCTCGAGGGCGGCGTAGCTGAGCACGATCGCGGGGTTGTCCTGCTTACGCGCGAACGTCGCGATCAGCACCAGCACAAGCCCGCCGAGCGCACCAACGATGGTGAACGGCATGGCAAGGGCCACGTTCTGGCCGACCAGGAAGTAGGAGACGACCGCGACTGCGGTCAGCACGGCCAGCGTGATGCCTGTCTTGGTGACGACGTCGTCGATGGTCAGCGGCCGCGAAACGCCGGTCTGCCGCTGATCCGGATATTGAGTCACATATGGCTCGGCCTGTACCGCCTGCGCACCGTAGCCCGCGGCTCCGGTACCAAATTGCGCATATCCGCCCTGCCCCTTAGGCAGTGAACGAAATACCGGGTTGCTGGTTTCCCGCACCGTCGGTTCCTCTCCTAGTGCTGTGGTTCGACAAATTGCGAACACACTCTCAACGATCACTACCTGGTATCGGTTCCCCGCGAACCTTCGCGGCCTGTTCACAGGAAACCCTACCCGGCGCCGCCCCGCTCCGGGCAACGATCTAGATTGCATAAACGTGGCGGAAAACGAGGATGTCCTAGTAACTGTCGACAGCGGCGTCGGCCTGATCACCCTCAACCGTCCGAAGGCCATCAATTCGCTGACCCACCCGATGGTCACCGCGATGTCGAAGGTGCTGGCCGACTGGGAGCACAACGATGACATCCACGCCGTCATGGTCGACGGTGCCGGTGAGCGTGGACTGTGCGCAGGTGGCGACCTCGTAGCGCTCTACCACAGCGCTCGCGCCGACGGTTCCGAGGCGCGACAGTTCTGGTACGACGAGTACGTGCTGAATGCGCAGATCGGCCGCTTCGGCAAGCCGTATGTCGCACTCATGGACGGCATCGTGATGGGTGGCGGCGTCGGGGTCGCGGTCCACGGCAGCGTGCGAGTGGTCACCGATACCACGAAGATGGCGATGCCCGAAGTGGGTATCGGCCTCATTCCCGACGTCGGCGGCACGCTCATCCTGTCGCGGGCTCCGGGACTGCTCGGCTTTCACGCCGCGCTGACGGGCGCCCCATTCGACGGCGCCGACGCGATCGCGATGGGATTCGCCGATCACTATGTGCCACACGAGAAGCTGGCCGACTTCCGTCGGAGCATCGTCGCCGAAGGAGCCGACGCTGCGCTGGCCACCCACGCCATCGACCCGCCCGCGAGCAATCTGCTGGCGCAGCGGCACTGGATCGACGAGTGCTTCGAAGGCGACACCGTCGAGGACATCATCGCCGCGCTGCGCGGCCACGACGCCGGACCTGCCAACGACGCGGCCAACCTGATCGCCACCCGCTCGCCGGTCTCTGTCTGCGTCACACTGGAGGCCATCCGACGGGCGGCCAAACTCCAGACCCTGGAAGACGTACTGCGCCAGGAATATCGGACGTCATGCGGATCGTCGCGCAGTCACGACTTCGTCGAAGGTACCCGCGCCCTCGTCATCGACAAGGACCGCAATCCGAAGTGGTCGCCCGCGTCGCTGGCGGCCGTCACCACCGCCGACGTCGAGGAATACTTCAAACCGGCCGATCCCGACCTGACGTTCTAGGAGAGCCATGAGCTACGAAACCATCCTCGTCACGCGCGACGACCGCGTGGGCACCATCACGCTGAACCGGCCGAAGGCGCTCAATGCGCTCAACAGCCAGGTGATGAAGGAAGTCACCACGGCGGCAGCCGAATTCGATGACGACCCCGGGATCGGCGCGATCGTCGTCACCGGTAATGAGAAGGCCTTCGCCGCGGGCGCAGACATCAAGGAGATGGCCGGCCTGACGTTCGCCGACGTGTTCGCCTCGGACTTCTTCGCGGGCTGGGGCAAGTTCGCCGCGACGCGCACGCCGACCATCGCCGCGGTCGCCGGGTACGCGCTCGGCGGCGGCTGTGAGTTGGCGATGATGTGCGATCTGCTGATCGCCGCCGACACCGCGAAGTTCGGCCAGCCCGAGATCAAGCTCGGCGTGCTGCCCGGCATGGGCGGCTCACAACGACTGACGCGAGCCGTCGGCAAGGCCAAGGCCATGGACCTGATCCTGACCGGCCGCAACATGGACGCCGAGGAGGCCGAGCGCGCCGGGCTGGTCTCCCGCGTCGTGCCCGCCGACACGCTGCTCGAGGAAGCGAACGCGGTCGCCAAGACCATCGCGGGCATGTCGCTGTCGGCATCGCGGATGGCAAAGGAGGCGGTCAACCGCGCCTTCGAAACCACGCTTGCGGAAGGACTCCTCTACGAACGCAGGCTCATCCACGCCGCATTCGCCACAGATGACCAGACCGAAGGCATGAACGCGTTCACCGAGAAGCGCCCACCGAACTTCACGCACCGGTAAATTTTCGTTCCGTGACCGAGACGGCGGAGACCACCGAAGAAACCCCTCCGCAACAGAAACCCGCCAAGAAGCCGTGGTGGGAGCGCCACTACACCTTCACCGGGACCGCTGTCGGCCTGGTGTTCATCTGGCTCTCGCTGACGCCGTCGCTGTTGCCGCGCGGGCCGTTGTTCCAGGCCATCGTCAGCGGCGCGGCCGGGGCCATCGGCTACGGCCTCGGCGTGTTCGGGGTTTGGCTGGTGCGCTTCATGCGATCGAAGGATTCCAGCCCGCCGGCACCGCAACGGGCGTGGATCGCGCTCGTGGTGGTCGGCATCATCGGCCAGATCCTGATGATCATCTGGTTCCATGTGTGGCAGGACGACGTACGCGATCTCAACGGTGTGCCGCGGCTTGGCTTTTGGGATCATCCGCTGACCGCAGTCCTGTCGATCGTCGTGCTGTTCATCTTGGTCGAAATCGGCCAGCTGATCGGCAGACTGGTGCGATTCCTGGTGCGTCAGTTGGAACGCTTTGCGCCGCCCCGGGTTTCGGCCGTCGTGGTGGTGGTTTTACTGCTCGCGTTGACGGTCGCGCTGCTCAACGGCGTCGTGGCGCGGGTCGCGATGAGCACGATCAACAAGACCTTCTCTGCGGTGAACGACGAGACCGACCCCGGGTTCCCCGCGCCAAAATCAACCTTACGCTCGGGCGGCCCGCAATCCCTGGACAGCTGGGAATCACTGGGGCATCAGGGCCGCGTCTTCGTGTCGGCGGGGCCCACCGTCGAACAGCTCACCAAGTTCAACGGCAAGCCTGCGGTGGAGCCGATCCGCACCTACGCCGGCCTGCACTCCGCCCCCGGCATCAAGGCGACTGCCCAGCTGGCCGCGGACGAACTGCGCCGCACCGGCGGGCTGGACCGCGCCGTCGTAGCCGTCGCCACCACCACCGGCACAGGCTGGATCAACGAGGCGGAGGCCTCAGCGCTCGAGTACATGTACAACGGCAACACCGCGATCGTGAGCATGCAGTATTCGTTCCTACCAAGCTGGTTGTCGTTCCTGGTGGACAAGGAGAACGCCCGCCAGGCCGGGCAGGCGTTGTTCGAGGCCGTCGACGGATTGATCAAACAACTCCCCGCGGAAAAGCGCCCGAAACTCGTCGTGTTCGGCGAAAGCCTCGGGTCCTTCGGCGGTGAGGCGCCGTTCCTGGCCCTCAACAACCTGGTCGCCCGCACTGACGGCGCGCTGTTCTCCGGGCCCACGTTCAACAACACGATCTGGGAAGACCTCACCCGCAACCGCGACAAGGGTTCCCCGATGTGGCTGCCCATCTACGACAAGGGCGAGAACGTCCGCTTCGCCGCGCGCTCCGACAATCTCGGCAGGCCGCCGGACCCGTGGGGGCACCCGCGGGTGGTCTATCTGCAGCACGCATCCGACCCGATCGCATGGTGGAACGTCGATCTGCTTTTCGCCAAACCGGATTGGTTGAAGGAACCGCGGGGCTACGACCTGTCGCCGCGCATGGAATGGATACCGATCGTGACGTTCCTTCAGGTGTCCGCCGACATGGCCGTCGCGGTAGACGTGCCCGACGGACACGGCCACGTCTACGTCAAAGACGTCGCCAACGCGTGGGCCGCCATCCTCGAGCCACCGGGCTGGACACCCGAGAAGACCGACAAGCTGCGACCGCTGCTGTCCAACGACGAAAACGCTTAGACCAGAACGCCTTCGGCCTTCAAAGCGTGGTACCCGCCGATGACGTCGGTGGCACGGTGCAGGCCGAGGTCGACCAACGATGCGGCGGCCAGGCTGGAGGTGTAGCCCTCCGAGCACAGCACCACCCATTCCACGTCGTCGCCAACCGCCTCCGGCAGCCGCGCCTCACTTGTCGGGTCGCACCGCCACTCCAGTACGTTGCGCTCGATCACCAATGCCGCGGGCACGTCACCCTCGCGCTCGCGTTGGGCCTGCGGGCGGATGTCGACCAACAGGGCACCCCGTTCGAGAGCGTCGGGGACGTCGCGCGCCCGAAGTCTATGAAGCTGTGTGCGGGCCTCCTCGAGCACCCGGTCGATTCGACTCATCATCCCTCCGGTGCGTCGGTGAGTTCGGTGCGCTTGCGGCGCAATGTCTTTCGCTCGGTCACGTCGTAGTATGACATCGCGGTCAACGGCGGCGAGTACGCGTGCACGCTCAATGTGGGAGTCACCGGAGCCGACAGATCCCGTTCGGGTGTCCAGACGACGTCGTGCACCCAGCCCAGCGGGAACGCGGCCTGATCGCCTGCCCGCAGGCGGCGGCGCCGCAGTGCTTCCCCGTCCCAACGCGTTTCACGCAGGGCGCCGGACACCACGGTCAACGCACCCAACGAACCGCCGTGATCGTGCAGTTCCGTCGAGCGATCCGGCACCCAGCTGATCAGCCAGATATCGACTTCGTCATCGCCGTGCAGACGGCTGAACCAGCGGTCGCCGCTCGGCGGTCCACCGTCGGGCACCAGGTGGTCGTAGCGACCCGAGAGCACATCGTCGGCGTAGCGGTCGGTGGCGTGTAGCAGATCAGGCAGCCGCAGGCGGGTCGGTGCGGATACGGCGGGCGCGGCAGACGGCAACACAGCAGGCTGCGGGGAAACCATGAGAAGCTCCAGAATGACGGGGACGGATCAAGGGGTCGGCGCTTGCGCCTGACAACACTCCTGCGTCCTCACGGTCACCAGTGTCGCACCAGGTCGCGATCGGGGGGCCGGCCGTGCGCCGGCTATACCCAGGTCCTGCCTCAATGGACCTGCTCAGCGTCCGATTGGGGGCGAAGCAGCCTAGATTCACGATGAGCAGAACTACTTTGGCTACGCTCCGGACAGGTTGAGCTGGCGTTTCCGGATTTGTTGCCTGGCGGCGGGGGCAGGGCCCTTACGCGGCCGACACGTTGCATAGATTGAGCGGCATGCGCAGGTACCCCCAACGCGTCGCGCTGTGCGTTGCATTACTGACGCTCACCGTTGTGGGCTGTTCGTCGAACGAGCACAAGCCCTCGATGTCCGCTCCGCGGCCGACCACATCCACCAGTGAGCTGCCGCCCCTGCCCGCCGAACCAGCGCAGCCCGGCGCCGTCGGCGTCTCCCCCGGCGGTGTCACCACTGAGGTCGACGTGCCGTCGGACGCCACAGAAACGCAGTACGGGCAGGCCTGCCATGCCGCCAAGGTGTGGATGGACAGCCAGCACACCGATCCCAAGACCCTGGTCGAGCCATACCTCAAAGTGGTCCAGGCCCCCGACTTCACCGGGCCGGGGAACTTCAACACGCCATGGGTCAACCTCACTCCCGCCCAGCAGGCCGGCGTCATCATTGCCGTCAACGCCGCCGCCAACGGGGAGTGCGAGTAGCTCGGCCCGTAAACCTGGGGCGCAGAATGGCGGTATGGCTGGCAACCGTGTCGCGCTGGCTCTTGGCAGTGGAGGCGCCCGCGGATACGCCCATATCGGCGTGATCGATGAACTTCACGCCCGCGGCTACGACATCGTCGGGATCGCCGGGTCGTCGATGGGCGCGCTCGTCGGCGGTCTGCAGGCCGCGGGCAAGCTCGACGAATTCGCCGATTGGGCGAAATCGCTGACGCAGCGCGCCGTACTGAGACTGCTCGACCCTGCCATCACTGCCGCCGGGGTGCTGCGCGCGGAGAAGATCCTGGATGCGGTCCGCGACATTCTCGGTGCGGCGACAATCGAAGAACTGCCAATTCCATTCACCGCTGTATCCACCGACCTGCTCTCGGGCAAATCCGTTTGGCTGCAACGCGGTCCGGTCGACGCGGCGATCCGCGCGTCCATCGCGATTCCGGGTGTGATCACGCCGCACGTGCTCGACGGGCGCCTGCTCGCCGACGGCGGCATCCTCGACCCGTTGCCGATGGCGCCGATCGCGGCGGTCAACGCGGACCTCACCGTCGCGGTCAGCCTCTCGGGCAGCGAGGCAGGCGGCCGCTATGAGCCCACCGAGACCGAGCCATGGGCGACGACAGAATGGTTGAGCCGGATGTGGCGCAGCACCACCGCGTTGTTCGAGTCCAGCCGCTCCGTCGCTCTTCCCGATGAGACGGACAGCGGAGACGGCCTCGTCGGCGGGTCCAAGGACGAGGCGGTGCCGAGGCTTGGCAGCTTCGAGGTGATGAACCGGACCATCGATATCGCGCAGGCGGCGCTGGCCCGTCACACCCTGGCTGCCCATCCTCCCGACGTGTTGATCGAGGTACCACGCACCGCATGCCGGAGCCTGGAGTTCTACCGGGCGGCCGAGGTCATCAATATCGGCCGCGAGCTGGCCGCTGCCGTGCTCGACGAGCTCGAAAAGCCAACGCCGGAAACCTGATTCAGGCGTCCAGGAAGTCGGTGACCGCGGCGGCAATGCGCCTGCCTTGCTCGCGACCAGCCAGTGCGGCGGGTTTGCGGCACGCGGGGTCGAGCGGGTTGGGCCCGAACGCCACGATCGACTCGTCGTCGGCGAACACACCGAACGCCGACTCGCCGAGCGCGTCGACCTCTTCGGCCGCACCGCCGCCGAACGGCGACGGTGTCGATCGGCCCGACGGCACCAGCACCACGGCCACCTCGCAGTCGTCGGCCAGAGCCATGTTGACGCTGCTGCCTACGCCGCCGTCCATGTAGCGGCGCTCCCCTATCGTCACCGGCGGCCAGACAGCGGGCACAGCGCAACTGGCGGCTACCGCGTCGACGAGGCCGACGCCCGAGCTCCGGTCGAACGCCACCAACTCGCCGGTCGCGGTGTCGATCGCCGAGATCCGCAGCACCCGGTCCGGCCAGTCGTGCGACGGCAGCCGCTGAGCGATCACGTTGCGGCGTACCGCTTCAGTGACCGTCTTTGTCGACAGCGCCACCGCGCCGATCTTCTGGAGCTTCTCGGCCGTCGTCGTGTTGGGTGTCAGCATCGCCGTGACGAACAGCTCGGTGATCTCGTCGATGCCGACGGCCGGGTTGAGCTCTGTCGACGCCGGGGCGGTCTGCCGGTCGAACAGAACGTCGAGCCCCAGCCCGCTGCCCAGTTGAGCGGCGACCGTCGACCCTGCCGACGTGCCGAGCAGGACATCGAGATCCAGCAGGGCCTTGGCTGTCTCGGGCGCCTCGTCGGCGATGCCCCGCAGAATGCCGGTTTCCCATCCGATGCCCGCAAGCCCTCCGCCGGCCAGCACCAACGCTCGTTTCGTTGCCACGCCAGCGAGTGTGCCAGCCCGCCGTTAAGGTCCCTTCATGCGTACTCCCGTGGCGCTGGTCGGCGTCGTCACCGGCGCACTCATCTGGTTCGCACCCGCCGCGCTCGCCGAGCCGCCAGCACCACCGACACCGATCGTCCCGCCGCCGGTGCAGCCCGCCAATATCGGCGATCTGAAATTCGACGCGACGGACTACTACAACAGCGGTGCGTATCTGACCGATCTGCAGCTGGCCGCCGCCCCGGCGATCGCGTGGATCACCGAAGAGGCGCACCGGGTGGACCGGCCTGCGGTGGTATTCGACATTGACGAGACCGCACTGTCGAACTGGGATGCCATCACGGCCAACGACTTTGGCCGCGTGATAGACGGGCCATGCGACCGACTGCCGCAAGGGCCGTGCGGTTGGCGCGCCTGGGACCTTCGGGCGCAGTCGACGGTCATCCAGCCGACGATGGACATCTTCACCACCGCCAGGGACCACGGCGCGGCGATCTTTTTCATCACCGGCCGCGACGAGACTCAGCGCGCGGCAACCGAACGCAACCTACAGGCCGTCGGCTACACCGGCTACACACAGCTGATCATGGAACCGCCTGGCGCCCATTTTGTTTCGGCCGCAGACTTCAAGGCGCCACAGCGTGCTCAGATCGAGCAGCAGGGATACACCATCATCGCCAATGTCGGCGACCAGCCATCCGACCTCGACGGCGGGTTCTCGGAGCGGACCTACCTGTTGCCCGACCCGTTCTACCGGATCCCCTGATTCGCCCAAACGGACGCTTGGGCGGGAAACCGCGAGACGAGGCCGCCAAAACGTCGATCTCGGCGACAGTCTTGACCCGAGCTAACGCAAGGTTGGCGCCGCCTTGCCGCTGATCAGCGGGAGGTCCAGCATGCTCAGGATGCCAGGCTCGGCCGCGCACACCGCAGGTACGGAGTTGACGCAGTGCGCCGCAGTGCCGACGATGCCGAGATCGGGGCCCTCATCGCCGGTCTTGGAGTGGAAGCCATGCACGACGATGCTCAGGTCGGGGTTGCCGCGGATCTCCATCTCGTACCGCTGCCCTTCCGAACCGAATTCCCATGCGGGGTCGAGGTTTTCCTCGCCCATCAGCCAGTTCACCGTCACCCGCACGACGGGCTCACCGTCGACCAGCGCCTCCCAGTGGAATTTGCGGCCCGCGACCTGGCCGGGCTCGATGACGCCGATCGGGGAGTCGATCGGGGCCGTCGCCACAGCGACCTCCTGCGTCGCCCGCACCTTCGGGTCGGCATTGAAACCCATTTGATCGACGACCATCTTCACGGCCTGGATGAACCCGCTGTCCATCATCTTCTGCATCGGCCCGGTCATCGCCTTCTCCGGAACCTCGCCGAAGCCCATGACGTGGCGCAACACATCAGGTGCCTCATAGCTACGCAGATCAGAAAACTCCTCGGCGCGAACGTAAGTCACACCGCTGGAGAACGCCGAGAACAACAGCGGGAACTTCTCGCTGATGCCGCCCGGCGCCAGGCCGGTTCCGTGCAACGTCGCGTTCCCCGCCAACGCCGCCTCGCGCATCGGCGCGGCGCTGCGCTCGCTGGGGTACAGCCAGCCGACGGGTGTCACGACGTTCTTCCCGGACCGCAGCAGCGCTGCCACCTCGTCGGGGTTGGCCATAAGCGGTGCGTAGACCACCGCATCGGCGTCGAGCGCGAGGATCTCGTCGACGCTGTTGGTTGCGGTGACGCCCAGCGGTTCGGTGCCGATAAGGTCGCCGACGTCCTTGCCCGCCTTGTCAGCCGAGTGCACCCAACAGCCGACAATGTCCAAGTCGGGATGCTCCAGCACGCCCTTGATGGCGGCGACGCCGACGCCGCCCGTCGCCCATTGAACGACCCGCAAGCCCATGTGATCTCCTTCGAAACTAGAACACGTTCTACTCCGGTGTACACCACAACAGGGCCCCGGCGGGTGACAATTAGCCCCGATGACCGAGAACAAGATCGGGTTCGGCGTGCTGGGGCCGCTGGAGATGACGGTCGACGGCACGCCGGTGCCGCTTGGCACCCCGAAACAACGCGCCGTACTGGCCGTACTGGTGATGAACCGCAGCAGGCCGGTCGGCATCGACTCACTGATCACCGCGGCGTGGGAACAGTGGCCACCGCCGGAAGCGCGGGCCAGCCTGCACTCCTACATCTCGAACCTGCGCAAGCTGCTTGGCGACTCACGGTCGATGTTGGTCAACGCGCCACCGGGATATCGGCTCGCGGTCGGCGATACCGCCTGCGACATCGGCCGATTCATCCTCGAGAAGACCGCGGGCGTGCAGGCGGCCGCGGCGGGACACTTCGAGGAAGCCAGCCACCACCTGACAACCGCGCTTGCCGAATGGCGCGGAGCAGTGTTGGAGGATCTGCGCGACTTCGAGTTCGTCGAGGGATTCGCCACCGCGCTGACCGAGGACAAGGTGGTGGCGCACACCGCATTGGCGGAGGTCGAAATCGCTTGCGGGCGTGGATATGCCGTGATCGGCGAACTCGAATCGTTGACGGTCGAACACCCCTACCGCGAGCCGCTGTGGGCACAGCTGATCATCGCCTACTACTTGAGCGACCGTCAGTCGGAGGCACTCGACGCCTACCAGCGGCTGAAGACCACTCTCGCCGACGACCTGGGTATCGACCCGGGCCAGACGCTGCGTGCCCTACACGAGCGCATCCTGCGCCAGGAACCCCTCGACGTGAAGAGGGCCGCACGAACCACTGCGGTGCACTCCGTCCACAACATCGATCTGCGCACCGCGGTCAACGCGTCGTCCGCGCTGGCCAACCTTGTAGCGCTGAACGGCGAGGTTTTCCGGCTCATGGCGGCCGCCACCCGGATCGGCCGGCTCACCGACAACGACATCGTGCTCGACGACGTGAACGTCAGCCGCCACCACGCCGTCATCATCGACACCGGCACGAGTTTCGTGATCACCGATCTGCGCTCGGCCAACGGAGTCCACGTGGGTGGCGAACGCATTCGCGGCACCGCGACGCTGGTCAACGGCGACCAGATCCGCATCTGCGATCACGAGTTCACGTTCGAGATCACACCTCACGACACGTAGCGCGGCATTAGGGTGTGTTCGCTGGCAACGCATCCGAGGAGCAACCGATGAGCGACCCTGAGCGGGAATCACGTGTGGGTTCTCAGATCGGGCCATATCGATTGAGGCGGCTGCTCGGCAAGGGCGGCATGGGTGAGGTCTACGAGGCCGAGGACACCGTCAAAGATCGCATCGTCGCTCTGAAGCTGTTGCCCGAGTCGGCGTCTCACGACCCGGTGTTCCGCAAGCGGCTGCAGCGCGAGGCGCATTCCGCGGGCAGGCTGCAAGAGCCACATGTGGTGCCAATTCACGATTACGGCGAAGTCGACGGGCTGCTCTACGTCGACATGCGGATGATCGACGGCACCGATCTCCGTAAGGTGCTGAAGCGCTTTGGGCCGATGACGCCCGCGCGGGCGGTGGCGATCGTTCGCCAGATCGCCTCGGCACTCGACGCCGCCCATGACGCAGGGGTGATGCACCGCGATGTCAAGCCAGAGAACATCATCCTCACCCGCGACGACTTCGCGTATCTCGTCGACTTCGGCATCGCTAACGCCGTCACCGACGAGAAGCTCACCGAACTGGGTACCGCGGTGGGGACTTACGCCTACATGGCTCCCGAGCGGTTCACCAGCGACGAGGTGACCTACCGCGCCGACGTGTACGCCCTCACATGTGTGCTGCACGAATGCCTTACCGGCGGACAGCCGTATCCCGGCGACAGCGTCAGCGTGGTGATCACCTCGCATCTGATGCAGCCCATCCCGAAACCGAGCGAGGCGCGTCCCGGCATCCCGACCTCCTTCGACGCGGTAATCGCGAAAGGGATGGCCAAGAAGCCGGAGGAGCGATTTGTCAGTGCCGGGGACCTGGCGGTCGCCGCGAACGCAGCGTTGAGCGAACGCGACCAGGACCAGGCCGCAACGATTCTGCAGCGCGGTCAAGACGCGACCCTGCCGGGCACGCCGATACCGCCGCTGCCGCCCCCCGGGCGACTCATTCACCAGACACCGCCTCCCACGCCACCGCCGACGCCACCTCCCACCCCACCCCAGTTCGGCGTGACGCCGACGCCGCAGCCCGCCTCCCGACCCGTCGCGTTCTACACCCCGCCACCGCCTGCGAGTGGGCCACCAAGCGGGCCGATGTGGTCGGCCACCCCGCCACCACCGCCGGGCCCCGGTAACAAAGTGCCGTGGATCCCGATCGCGGCGGCGGCGGGTGTCTTCGTCCTCATCCTTGGCGGGTTGGGCGTCTGGTGGCTGGTCAAACCCGACGAGTCGACGTCGGCGGGGCCGGCGACCACCAGCTCGGAGACGAGCGAGCCCACCGAAACCACACGGCGAACGCCGCGCACCACGACCACCACGGAGAAACCCGTTACGTTCGATTCGAAACTGATGACGCTGTTGCCGCGTGGATACAACGCCGACGTGTGCCAAGAAGTCCATCCGCCCGCCCCCGGCGCCCTGGCCACGGTTGACTGCCAAGAGCCCACCACACCTAACGGGCCGAAGAGCGCACGCATCTCGCTGTTCGCCGACCAACCGACGCTGGCCAGCCATTTCGACGCGGCGATCAAGGAGAACTCCGAGCTGGTCCAATGTCCGGGTAGCGGCCTGGATTCGCCCGCCACGTGGCACTACACCGATACCCCTGACAAGGTGGAGGGCCGCGTCGCGTGCGGCACCTACAACGCCAATCCCGACGTGACCTGGACCAAGGACGCGGACCTGATACTTGGCGACGTGCAGGGTACGAACCTCGACGACCTGCACAATTGGTGGCTCAAGTACGGCTGATCGTCGCCTCTGAACAGGCGTTTTCCGTCCCAAGGATTGTCCGAGAATCCGCCAAGGGCGCCATCGGACGCTGATGTCAGCCCGGAAACAACCCGGAACAAACCGACATCAACAAGGAGTCCAATGTTCGCCTCGAATCGCATCACCAAGTTCGCCGGCACCGCGCTCGCCGCGGGCGCCCTTGGGCTGGCCGCCGTTGCTGCCGCCGGCACCGCCGGCGCCGTCAGCTCGACGGATGACGCGTTCCTGACCGAGATCTCCAGCCAGGGCATCTCGTATGACACCCCGAAGGGCGCCATCTCCAACGCTCACTACGTGTGCAGCGCCCTGGACAACGGCGCCCACCCCGTGGACCTCGGTCAGGAGATCCTGAACAACACTGATCTGACCACCCATCAGGCCGCCGTCTTCGTAGTCACCTCGGTGAACGTCTACTGCCCCGAGTACACCGGCTACTTCAAATAAACCCTCCCCTCTGCGGGGGCTCCGCTGCGGCGGCGGGGCCCCCGCACCACCACAAAGAGAACAACCGCCATGAACACTTCGCTCAACGAGGCCATCGAAACGCTCGCGATGCCACGCCCCGTGTCGGCGGCGACCGCGCGACGCAGGCACAGCGCCGGAGCGCTGCTCGTCGACATCCGTACGCAGGTGGCCCGCCACCAGGGCAGCATCACCGGGGCGTTGCTCATCGACCCCGCGACCATCGCGGACCAGATCACCGACCGCCATCGCGAGATCGTGCTCTGCAGCGTCTCGGCACGGCGCGCCATGCCCGCCGCCGAGCAGCTCAGCCGCCTCGGCTATGACCGCGTCCACTACCTGGCGGGCGGATACGCCGCCTGGCATCACCCCGCCACCGCGCGTTAGGGCACCTAGACAGTTCGCCCGCTTTGTGTTTCTGTCGACCGCAGGAACAGCGAAGGGACACTGGGATGCCAAACAAGGTTTTTGTCGTCGGCGTGGGGATGACGAAATTCGAGAAGCCGGGTCGACGCGAGGGCTGGGACTATCCGGACATGGCGCGCGAATCCGGCACCAATGCACTGAAGGACGCGGGCATCGACTTCTCCGAAGTCGAGCAGGGGTTCGTCGGCTACTGTTCGGGCGACTCGACGTCAGGAAACCGGGCGCTCTACGAACTGGGCATGACCGGCATCCCGATTGCGAACGTGAACAACAACTGTTCGACGGGTTCGACAGCGTTATTCCTTGCGGCGCAGACAA
Organism: uncultured Actinomycetota bacterium; assembly: GCA_963835075.1. Taxonomy (GTDB): domain Bacteria; phylum Actinomycetota; class Actinomycetes; order Mycobacteriales; family Mycobacteriaceae; genus Mycobacterium. Next base: position 23,810 of record CAWIEE010000025.1, read on the forward strand.
TCCGCGGCGGCCTGGCCGACTGCGCGATCGCGCTCGGTTTCGAGAAAATGCAGCCCGGCCCGCTCCAGGGCGGCGCCGAAGACCGCGAATCCCCACTGGGCAAGCACGTCAAGGCGTTGGCCGAGATCGACGAGTTCGCGTTCCCGGTCGCGCCGTGGATGTTCGGGGCGGCCGGCCGCGAGCATATGAAGCAATACGGCACCACAGCAGAGCATTTCGCGAAAATCGGCTACAAGAACCACAAGCATTCGGTCAACAATCCGTATGCACAGTTCCAGGAGGAGTACACCCTCGAGGACATCCTCGCGGCCAAGATGATCTCCGATCCGCTCACCAAGCTGCAGTGCTCGCCGACGTCCGACGGGTCGGGCGCGGCGATCGTGGCCAGCGAGGCGTTCGTCGACAAGCACGGGCTGGCCGGTCAGGCCGTCGAGATCGTCGGGCAGGCGATGACCACCGACTTCGACAGCACATTCGATGGCAGCGCCAAGAACATCATCGGCTATGACATGAATGTCCAAGCCGCACAGAAGGTTTACGACCAGTCCGGGCTCGGACCCACCGACTTCCAGGTGATCGAGCTGCACGACTGCTTCTCCGCCAACGAGCTGCTGCTCTATGAGGCGCTTGGCCTGTGCGGCGCGGGCGAGGCGCCAAAGCTGGTCGACAACAACGACACCACCTACGGTGGTCGCTGGGTGGTCAACCCGTCCGGCGGGCTGATCTCGAAGGGCCATCCGCTTGGTGCGACGGGCCTGGCGCAGTGCGCCGAATTGACGTGGCAGCTGCGCGGCACAGCCGACAAGCGACAGGTGGATAACGTCACCGCCGCCCTGCAGCACAACATCGGCCTCGGCGGGGCGGCTGTCGTTACGGCATACCAGCGCGCCGAGCGCTAGTCACCCTCCCCGCAGCTGGGCCCACACCGCAGGTAGGGGAACGCAAAAGTCTCCAATTTCTGGGCGTCTCGGGGCCTTTTGCGCCTTCTCGCGCGGGTCGGGGAACGAATTCGGTCGCCCCGTTAGTTGATGTGGGGGAGTATGGAACTGACAGGAAGACGGGAGGTGCGGCCATGCGGACAAAGTTGATGCTTGCCGCTCTGGTTGCGGGTGTATGCGGAGCGATCGCCGCGCCTGCGGGCCTCGCGTCAGCCGATGAAACGGCCCAGCAGGTGATCAGCCGGCTGCAGAGCGAGGGCTACACGGTCAACATCGACCGGGTCGGCACCGCGCCCCTCGACCAATGCGTGGTGACCAACGTGAGGAACCCGCAGCAGGTCACGCAGTGGGTGCCGTACAACGGGCCGGGCAGGGATGGTGACCGCGTGCTCGTGCAGGTGGTCACCAGCCAGTCGATTTCGGTGACGATTAACTGCTCACGCTGAGCAGATCATCGAGTCCCATCCGCTGATAGAACCACTGGCGGACCCGGTCGCCGACCCGGAACACATCCTCGCCGCCGTCGTCGGCGCGGTCGACGTACACCCGGAACGGTCGTGAACCCTTCTGGGTGTCAACAACTTTCACGATCTGACGGGCGACTTCGGACGGGTCGGCATCGGCGGGTGCCATTTCGGCCAGCTTTCGACCGACCTCGTCCATCGAGCCTGCGTACTCGGTTTCATAGGCCGTTGCGATGTGTTCGTCGGCCGGGCGTCCGGCATTGGCGAAGTGGTTGGTTCCCGACGTGAACGAGCCGGGAACGACGATCGTCGTCTCGATTCCGAACCGGGTGAGCTCGGCGGCGTAGCTGACCGCCAGGGCATCCTCTGCCGCCTTGGCCGCGAAGTACGGGCCGAGGTACGGCGGCGTGCCGCCGCGCGAACTCGACGAGCCCACCCAGATGATCAGGCCGTCGCGCCGCGCACGCAGCGCATGCAGTACGGCGCGGTTGACGCGTTGGGTGGACAGGACGTTGGTGTCGTAGACCGCAGCGAGCTGTTCGGGGGTGAACGCCTCGGTCGGGCCCAGCGCCATGTGGCCCGCGTTGTGGATGACGACGTCGACGCGTCCCGCCTCCGCGAGCACTGCGCCCACCGCGGCATCGACCGACGCCTGATTCGACACGTCCATCTCGACGGGCCGCAACGTCACGCCGCACTCGTCTGCGTAACGGCGCGCGTGGGCAGCAGCCTTCGCATTTCGGCCGCCGATGTCCCGCATGCCCGCGTAGACAACGTGTTTCGTGTCCGCGCGCTGGCCTGGACGCCGAGGCGGTGGTGGACCAGCTGTGGGGCGCCTGCTACCACCGGCTGCTGCTGCCGGATCAACCGCTGACCCATGAGTTTGGTTGACACGTTGGTGACAACCTTTTTCGCGGTATCGCTGAATAGGAAGGGCCCGGCCGGGCCTCGCAATGATCAGCGCCCCGAGCAGTCCAAGCTCACCGTGACCGTGCGGTCCACGACAACAGGAACGAAGTCGCTTCCACGGCCACGACTGCCGATCACGGGGAGGAGTTCGGTTCGCTCCAGGGGTCTCGCACATTGGTGACCACGCATTCCGAGAGAGGTGCGCTCCCCACGCGGTCGATCTTCACTTCGAAGCCCTGGGATTCCAGTATGCCGATGGTGGATACGGCCGAGTCGGCTGCTGAGGCGGTACCCGCAGGAGCGAGGATCAATCCGCAAGCGCCAGCGGCCAACCCGATAAGTATGAGCAGTGTGGCACGCATGGCGAGCCTCCGTTTCTTTCCGTTTTGTCGATGTCAGCCGGTTCAACGGGCGGAGGTCTCAGGGCGTTCAAAGGAATCTCAAAAATTTTCGCCGGACAGAGAAAGACCCGGCCGCGGGGGGATTTCGGCCGGGTCTTTCCTTCGCGCGCCCTACGACGGCACAGGGATTCGCTCCTGCGCCGGCTCTTCGGCACGCGGGGTGCGATCATCGTCGACCATGGTGAGTTCGTCGAACGGGTCCTCTCCACCCAGAACGGCGTTCACTTTGTCGCGATCAATCGTCTCGGTCCACGATCCGACCAGCACCGTCGCTACCGCATTACCGGAGAAGTTCGTGACCGCTCGGGCCTCGGACATGAACCGGTCGATACCGACGATCAGGCCGACACCGTCGAGCAGATCGGGACGGTGGCTCTGCAGGCCGCCCGCCAGGGTCGCCAGCCCGGCGCCGGTCACACCGGCCGCGCCCTTGGACGCGACCATCATGAACACCAGCAGGCCGATCTGCTGACCGACCGACAGCGGGCTGCCGATCGCGTCGGCGATGAACAACGACGACATCGTGAGGTAGATCGCAGTGCCGTCCAGGTTGAACGAATATCCGGTCGGGACCACGACACCGACGGTGCTGCGCTCGACGCCAAGGTGCTCCATCTTGGCGATCAGCCGCGGCAGTGCCGACTCCGATGAGGAGGTCGAGAAGATCAGCAGGTACTCGCGGGCGAGGTAGCGCACCAGCTTGAAGATCGACACGCCAGACACCACACGCAGCAGCGAGCCGAGCACACCGAACACGAACACAACGCAGGTGATGTAGAAGGCGAGCATCAGCGTCAGCAGTTGCGTCACCGCGGACCAGCCGGTCTGGCCGACGACGTTGGCGATCGCACCGAACGCGCCGATCGGGGCCAGCCACAAGATCATCACCAGGATTTTGAAGACCAGCTTCTGCAGGTGCTCGACGCCCCGCAAGATCGGCTGGCCCGCGCCGCCCATCGCCTGCAGGGCGAAGCCGACGAGAAGCGCGACGAACAGCGCCTGCAGCACGTTGCCGTCGGTCAGCGATGACAACAGCGAAGTCGGGATGATGTGCTGGACGAAGTCCATCAGCCCACCGGATTCATGCGCCTTCTCGGCCAGTTCGGCACCCTTGCTGGCCGTGCTCGGGGTCAGGTGCATGCCGCTGCCGGGGTGGATCAGGTTGCCGACGACCAGGCCGATGGCGAGCGCGAACGTGGACATCACCAGGAAGTAGATGAACGCAAGGCCGCCGACCTTGCCGACGGTGGCTGCTTTACGAACCGAACCGATGCCGAGCACGATCGTGCAGAAGATGACCGGCGTGATCATCATCTTGATGAGGCTGACGAACATCGTGCCGAGCACGCCGACGCTCTTGCCGACCTCGGGGGCGAGGAGGCCGACGGCGATCCCCGCAAGAACCGCGACGACGACTGCGATGTAGAGCCAGTGGGTCCGATCGCGCCGCGGCCGTGCCGGCGGCTCGGGTACCGGGGGCCTTTCCAGGTTTGCCATGGCTGTTCCTCCAAAGTCGAAATCCGAATGTGGTCTGTAAGGATGTTCGGGGAGGACGTGAGCCAGGTCACGCTTTAGTTCATTTTTCTCACGAAACTGGTGTACATACCTGGGACGGCGCTGGCGTTTTGCCGCTGGTGTCCCTGCTGTTTAATGTAACTGGCCACGTGCCGCCATTCCCCGCTGTTCGTCCCAATTATATGCCAGCGGCGTGGCCGAATCGTCAAGTCTCCCAAGGAATTAGCGCGCCGGTACAGCCGTTGGCGGTGTACGCTGGGGTTAGGCCACGCCGGACAAGAACGGCACCGGCAACGCCCGCCGGTCATCCTCAACGTTCCATCCGGCTCAGGGAGTAGCAAGGCGCACCGCTGCACCCTGAGGAAACGACGTTGGACCCGACATACGACTCGGAGCGTGGCAGGGCCGCGATCTACAAAGGCGAGGAACGCCGAAGGCGTCTTGCAGACCTCTCCGGATGGGCACAATCCGCCCGCGCTGCTTGGTGGGACGACGGATTCCGTCGACTTGCGGAGTACGTCAAGGAGTATGGGCACGCTTCTCCTCCTCAGGCGTACACCGATAAGGATGGCTTCCGTCTGGGCGTCTGGATCGCGAAGCAACGCCAAAACCATGCCAACGGCACCCTCAGCGATGATCGGCGGATGCGGTTGTCCAAACTGCGCGGCTGGGAGTGGACCCTGCGCGGAGCTGCGCCGCGGCGGCGATAACTGTTCACCCTCAACCATGGCACGCGCGATCAACAAACGGCGAATCGTCTGCGACGACCGCGACTTCGAGCACATCCAAGACCCGAACGCGTGACACCAATGACCGCGAAACTATGCCACGCGTGCTACGAAGAACTATTCGACGAGAACCCGATACGCCGCGTCGCTATTTCAAACTCGCCCGCTCCTGGCGCAGCTTGGCCACCGATGCTGCGAATGACCAGCCAGCGAGGGCGAAGATCAGCAGCCCCCAGATCAGGAACAGGACGCTGCCGTATGCAAGGAACAGGTAAAGCCCTAATCCAGCGATGAATGCGGTCAGCACCGACAGAAGAATGCCGAGCTTGCCTGGCACTCGCGTTTGCAGCCACCAGCGGTTGGTTCTTGGCTCGGTCACCCGGCACCACTGAATGCGTTGGTGGCCCAGAGGCCAGTGAGGTAGCTTCCGAGGCCGCCGATAGCACCGACCACGCATCCCCCTCCCGCGACCGCCAGGTCGATGGGGCCGGTCTCGGCACCGACGATCCCCGCGGTGAGCCCCGTGCTGGTACATCCACCGAGCACCGCGGCGCCGAGACCACCAGGTGTCGGTCGGGCGGCGGCATTGGCCTGATCGTCGAGTTGTTGCCCCTGCTGCTGAACTTGCTTAACGAGATCCGGATAGCTCGGCAGAGCCGGGGCGGGGGGTGCTTGCATCACTGGTCCCGTCGGTGCTGGTTTCACACCGGGGATGTTAGGTGGCGGTGTTGGTGCTGGCAGGTTTTCGGGTGTGAGCAAGCCGCCTGTTGGGTCGACCGGTCGGGGAGCTTGCGGCGGCACGTTGCCGTTGAGTCCTGGCGGGACCGGGAAAGGCCCGATCTGGGGCTGTGCGCCGGGGGTGGGCGTCGGGGATGGTGGTCCCGTGGTGTTGTCAACCATCTGGATGCCGCCGCGCCCCGGATTGGGTTCGGGTTCGCCAACGATCTGGTCGTCGGGTGACGACTGCGTCCCGTCCTTGAACTTCGTCTCGTTTAATCCGGCTGCCGCGGTAGAGACTTGGCTTGCTACTGCGCTGTCGGTGCCGGCCAGATCCGCTGCCGCTCCTCGAATCGTTACACAGTGGGCCTGCGCCTGAGCTTGCCGCTGGACAGCCAGAATCGCCGACGGTTGCCGCGAGCGGTCGGCCACCGAAAGGTCCTCACCCACAACGAAGCCCTGATCGTGCGCGGCTTGGACAGCCTGCAGCGCAGTCTGTTTGGCGCTTTCAACCTCGTATGCACCGGAGCGGGCTATGGCGGCTGTGCCGTAGAGGGTGTCGGCGGCTCCAACGGCCTGCAGCCGGTCGCCGCCAACATGGACCAGCGCCGCGTCGGCGGCGCGGCCCTCCCATGGCACTCCGCCCGGTGCGGGAACCTGCTTGTAGACGGCGGTGAAGGCGTCCTGCCAATTCTGCGCGCGTGCCTCCCAATGGTCGGCAGCGGCTTCGAGGTGCTGAGTGTCCCAACTCTGGATCTGCGACAGCGTCGGTATTCCAGCGGCGGCCATCGCTACGCCTACACCGTGTCGACAATGTCGTTGACGACGTCGCCGATACTCGACGCGTTGTCGGCATCCGCCGTCGCGTAGTCGGCGGCAGCCTGGATAACCGTGTAGCCCGTCGACAGCATCCGTGACGCGAACAGGATCTCCGTCGCGTCCGCGTCAGCATGGACCGCCGCTACAGCCGCAGACGACGCCTGAAACGAGCCTCCAACCGGTGGGGCCTCGCCCGCGCGACATAACTGACCTGCGTGGTAGGCGCAGGACGCTCCCAGCTCAGACAATCCGGCGATATCAGCCTGAATCGACGCCATCATCTGATCCTAAGGCGCCCCGAGCAGCCCTCTGCTGAAACTTTCCTGGGAACCGGGGGTGCTCGGTGCTCTGTCTCTAGTCACAGCCTGGCGCCCTGTCCGGTGAGGGTGCACCAGGCCAGGAACCGGCGCACTCCGATGGTGTACTGCTGGATCGTCGCGGGCCGCTTGCCCTGGACTTTGAGTGCGATCTCCCAACCGGCCAATAGCTCGGACAGGTCGGGGGGTGGGCGTGGGGTGCGGCGGTTTGCTGGCATAGCATTACGCTCAGGAGGTCCGGCCGTGGACGCCTTGACTGGGCAGGTGGCGACCCGAGACGGCCGCACCCTTGCCTACCTCGAGGTTGGAGATCCGCACGGGCCGCTCGTTCTGCACAATCACGGCGGACCGACTAGTCGGTTCGAGGTGACCGGCTGTTCGCGGGCCGCGGAACTGGGCGCATAGTGAAGAGATGGTGGCCACGCTCACTTGCCGGCCAGGCGATCGCCCTGCAGATCCTGGTGATCGCGGTTGTGGTACTGGCCGGCAGCGCGCTGGCGTTGTTCGACGCCAGCCGCGACGGCGACACCGCGGCGCGTGAACAGGTCATCAGCATCGCCACTGCGCTGGCGGACGCCCCTTCGACAGCGGCCGCCATCGAATCCGGAAGGGCGACAGAGGTTTTACAGCCGGTCACCGAAGCCGTCCGAACCAACACCCAGATCGCGTTCATCACGATCATGGCGCCCGACCGGACGCGATTCACCCACACCGACCCGAACCAGATCGGCGGGAAATACATCGGCACCATCGAGCCCGCGCTGCGTGGTGAGACGTTCAGCGAGGTCTACACCGGCACGCTCGGGCCGTCGATCCGAGCGGTGGCTCCGGTGCGCGACGAGTCCGGCCGCATCGTCGGGCTCGTGTCGGCGGGCATCCTGCAACAGAGCCTGGCCGACCGATGGCGCTCGCAGGTACCGACGATCGCCGCGGTCACTTTGGCCGCGCTGGCCGTCGCAGTGGTTGGGGTGTGGGCGATCCGGCGCAGGCTGTTGCGGCAGACGCACGGGCTGCGGCCCGACGAGCTACGAGTGATGTACGAACACCACGACGCGATCCTGCATTCGGTGTCCGAGGGGCTGATCGTGTTGGACCGCAACGGCGTTGCGCTTGCCAACGACGAGGCTCGCAGGCTGCTCGCGCTGCTGCCCGGCCCGGTGACTCGGGACGATCTGCCGGAATTCCTGCGCACATACAACCCGGGAGCGCGCGACGAGGTGCATGTCACCGAGGACCGGGTGTTGGTGGTCAACCGCTCCCCCGTCGAATACGAGAGGAAGCGCGACACTTCATCATCCGAAGTGGTCACCATCCGCGACCGCACCGAATTGCAAGGCGCGCTTGGGGAGCTCAGCTCGCTGAAAGTACTGACCGACACGTTGCGGTCGCAGGCGCACGAGGCGGCCAACAAGCTGCACACCATCGTCACGATGGTCGAGATGGGCCGTGCCGACGAAGCGGTGAAGTTCGCCACCGACGAGCTCGAGCTGTCGCAACAACTGGTCGACCGACTGTCCAACGCTGTCGGTGACCCGGCGCTGGTCGCGCTGCTGCTCGGCAAGACGGCCCAGGCCGACGAACGCGGCATCGAGTTGACCGTCACCGAGGAGACGCAGCTTCCGTCGAACGTCGATGATCTCGCGCTGTCCGGGCCGGAGATGGTTACCGTGCTCGGCAACCTGATCGACAACGCGATGGACGCCTGCGACCGCGAAGACCCGTGGGTCGAAGTCACCGTCAGCCAGGATGACGGCACCCTGTCGATCCAGGTGGCCGACAGCGGTCCCGGCATGGACGCCGCCACTTTCGAGAAGGCCATGCAGCGCGGCTATTCGACCAAAGGTGACTCCGACCACCACGGGTTGGGACTCGCGCTGGTGGCGCAGGTGGTCAAGCGCCACAACGGCACGTTGAGCGCCGACGTCAGCTACGGATCGGTCGTGACGGTGAGGGTGACATCGTGATCAGTGTGCTGATCGTCGAGGACGAGCCGTTGATCGCCGAGGCGCACCGCACGTATCTCGCTCGGCTGCAGGGGTTTTCGGTGGCAGCGGTAGCGCATACCGCCCGCGATGCGATGCGCGCCGCGTCCGAGGCCTCGACGACCGATGCGCCAGTCGACTTGGTACTCCTCGACATTGGACTCCCCGACGCCAGCGGCATCGCGTTGGCGTCGGGGTTGTCGGGTTTGCGTCCCGCTCCCGACATCATCGCGATCACATCCGAACGCGACCTGGAGATGGTGCGCGCGGCGGTCGGCCACGGGGCGTTGGCGTATCTGCTCAAGCCGTTCACCTTCGCGGCGTTTAGAGACCGCCTCGAGCGCTACAGTCGCTATCGCGAGGCTCTCCCGGCAGGCACCGACGCGGCCAGTCAGGCCGAGGTCGATCGTGCACTGGCGGAACTCCGGGTCGCCGCGGACCGGTCCGTCGCCCCGAAGGGCGCGGCGCCGGGCACCAACGACGAGATCGCCCGGGCGGTGCGGGATTCCGTCGACGGCATGACGGCCGATGAAGTGGCCAAGCAGGTCGGGGTGTCGCGGGTGACGGCGTGGCGCTACCTCGAACGGCTCGCCGACGACGGCACGCTCGGGCGGCAAACCGACTACGGCAAGGCGGGGCGGCCGAAGACCCGCTACACCTGGCGCTAGGCCGTCGCCGGCTCCAGTTCGCGAAGCTCGCACGCCGCGATCGCGTCGGCGGCCACGAGCTGCGAGTACAGCAGCGGAATCGTCGAAGCCACAGAGAACGCGCTGACGTCGCCTGCGTAGTCGGCGACATAGAGCCGACCGCCGTCGATACTCACGGCGACGCACGACGGCCGGGCGTCGACCGTGACGGTGTTGACCACCTCGTGGCTCAGCGTGCACAGCTCCGCGACGTGGTCGTAGTCGACGACGTAGGCGCGGGACTTGTCGGGGCTCAACGTCATCTGCGTCGGGGCGCCGATGCCGAGCTCGACGGTGTCGGTGACCCGGTTGGTCGACATGTCGATGAAGCTGACCGCGCCACCCCGGACTCGATCCGAGGTGAGGGCGTAGGCGGTGCCGTCGGCGAAAGCGAGGTCGCGGATCGGCGAGCCGACCCATACCTTGCGGTCGACTCGGGCGGTCTCCGCGTCGACGACGACGAGCTGGCTGCCTCGGGCGTCGGTGGTCGCGACGTAGAGCCGCTTACCGGTGGGGTCGATCGCGATGGCGTCGAGACCGATGCCTGCGCCGGTGGCGATGTCGATGGTGCCGACGCGCTCGGCGGTGATGTCGATGACGGCGATGTCGACGTGGTTATGTCCATTCCGACCTGCGTAGACACGCTTGCCGTCCGGGCTGACGGCCAGGGCAGTGACGCCGAAGGCCAGCGGGTAGGTCGTGATGACCGTCCTGGTGTTCGTGTCGATCACAGAGACGGCGTCATGGCTCGCTGACGAGGTGCTGACGTAGGCGCGGTCATCGAAGACGATGGCCGCGAATGGCTCGCCGGGGACCCCGATGGTGTCCTCGACGGCGAGCGTGTCGGGGTTGACGAACGAAACGCTGTCGTCGCCGTAGTTGGTGACGACGACGGACGCGCCGGCAGCGATATCGCCGATCGGGCCACGACGAATCGCGACAGTGCCGATTGGAGCGATGTCCGGATCCACATGCGCCTCGTCACTCACATGCGAATCAGGAGTGCCCATAGGCATCAAAAAGTTAGCCATCTTTATTCGGTACCTCCGCCGGTTTGAGATGCACCAGCTCTAGATTCCAGGTCTATCTGCGCCTGTGCGGCGCGATCTCGGTCGAGTTTAGCGACGAAAGTTTGCGTTACGGGCGCGTGACTTCTCAGATCCGCGCGAATCCGGCGAAAGCTCTCAGACACTGCTTAAGAAACTCTTTGTTATTCAGTCGTTATGTTGGTGTGGCAACGCCATTTTCGGTGTTCACATGCGTGTTTGACGATTTGGCAACCGTTTCATGATCGACCGTCCGCGACGAATAGATAACCGACTCTTATGGTTTCGGAGCGAAAGTGAGCGGTAGATCACACCCGACACGGCAGCAAACTTCACGACACCAGTCACTGACCGAACATGTTCGCGCCATCATCGTCGCGGCCCACTCACTCCGGGCGCGGAGGATCGAGACGGTGTTAGCTGGATCACAAGCATTCACCTGTCGTTCAAGCGACACAGCCGTTTCACCGTGATCAGCCCGTGCGGCGTGCCTGGCCAGTGCTTCGCCAACGCGTCGGGCCCGGCACTGCGCGTCACCGATCGCAACACCAGCGCGACGATGATCACGTCGTCGGCGTAGCCGAGTACCGGGATGAAGTCCGGAATCAGATCGATCGGCAGCGCGAGGTACACGAGCAGCACCGCCAGCCGAATCCGGACGCCGCGCGGCGTGTCGGGATCGGTCGCCAGCCGCTTGACCAGGCGTATCAGGTCGGGCAGCCGCAGTGTCTCCTTCACGTCGTATTCGGCGGGCTTGGTCAGCCACAGCACGGCGACGAGGACTGCCCAGATCAGCACTAGCCCGCCGACGACGCCGAGCGAAACCGCCCACCAGTCGTTCCACACCGCTCAATGATCCGGGCCGACGCGGCCGCCGACGCGGCGATTGGATGACCCACCCGGCGCTATGGGCCGCCTGTCGATCCGGTTGCGACGATCTGCACCGCGCGGTCGACGGCGGTGACTCCGTTGAAGTCGGGCCAGTCGTTGTAGTGGATGTGGGGATTGCGGATGAGAAGTCGCCGACGACGATCGACGTCCTGACCGCCTTCGCGAAGGTCTCTGGTGTGTCAGCGAGGTTGAGCGGGGCACGGAACTCGTTGCTCTGGATCAGGGCGAAGATCTTCAGCGCGAACGGCAGGTCGAGCTCAAGCGGGGTGAGCGCCTCGTAGCCGAGGTGCAGCAGGGTGTCGTCCGTGGTGGTTGCGTAAATGTCGCCGTTCAGGACGAAATCGTATGTGCGCGAGCGGAATTGCTCCGGTGTGTAGATACCGCAGATGCCGGATCCCGGTGGGTTGTTGCCGAGAAGTGTCGGCCCTGGCGGCCGGCACGGGCTGCCGAACGTGATCACCTTGAGCAGGTCGCCGGCGCGGTGCGCCAGCGGCTGACCGGGCAGCATCAGCCGCAGTGTGCGCACCACGACCTCGGCGCCCTGGCTGTAGCCGCAGAGGTAGAACTGGCCGGCGTTCATCAGGATCAGCGCATCAGTTCGGCGACGCCCTGCGCGACGGACTCGTTGTAGCTCAGGAACGGGTTTGGGTGCAGGAATCCGGCGGCCGGGTAGCCGACGGGCTGATTGCGGACCAGGCCCATCCGTTCGACGCGCCAACCGACATCGAACGGCGGCCCCTGGAACGGCGTGGCCCAGGTACCGGAGGCGCAGTAGAAGAACGGCCGGTCAGTGGGCAGCGGAGGGGGTTGGTCGAAGTTCAGCCCGAGCCGGCCAAGGGTCTGGGGGCCTGCGATGCCGTCGACGTGAAGACCGGCTCGGCGCTGGAATTCTCCGACCACGGCGGTGGCGCGCGGCCCGTAGACGCCGTCGACCGCCAGGTTGGAGTACACCGGATAGTCACGGTTCAGCCGGGCCTGCAGCAGCCGGACAAGATCGTTGCTGTCGCCGGGCCTCAAGACAACTTCCATACAACCGACGCTACGCCGAATCACGTTCAGCAGTAAGGGAATTGGCAGTCCAACGATCGAGCAACGAGGCCCGGCGTTGTCGTTTGGCGTTACCGTCGCGCGTTAGGCGTGCTCGACGATCTGCGCGAACTCTCGAAGGCTAGGACTTGCGGCGTACCGCGCCGACCGTGACGGCGATGCCGATCAACGCGACGATCGGACCGATGATGGACCAGGTGGTGGTGTTGCTCATCGGGCTGCCGCCGACCACGCCGAAGCCCTGCAGAGCCCACAGTAATCCGAACAACGTCACGACCACGCCAACGATGATTAGGGCTATACGCATGCATCTACTGTAGGCCGACCGCCTACGGCCGGGATTATCTAACCCGATGCCCTCCGGTTGACCATGATGGAGCCGTGAGCACCACATCGCAGCGGCCCGCACCCGACTATCCCCAGATGGCAGCGGCGCGCGGACGAATCGAACCGGCGCCGCGGAGAGTCCGTGGCTTCGTCGGCCACCGGTTGATCTTCGACACGACGTCGGCGCGCTACGTGTGGGAGGTGCCCTACTACCCGCAGTACTACATTCCACTCGCGGACGTCCGGGCCGAGCTCCTGCGCGACGAGAACCACGCACAGAAGGTTCAGTTCGGCCCGTCGCGGACATTCTCGTTGGTTACCGATAGGCAGACGTACGAGTCGGCCGCGCGCGTGTTCGACGACGGTGACGGCCCAGTTGCCGGACTGGTGCGCTTCGAGTGGGATCTCCTGCGCTGGTTTGAGGAGGACGAGCCGATCTGGGGCCATCCCCGCAACCCGTACGTTCGCGTCGACACGCTGCGCTCGCACCGTCACGTCACCGTCGAACTACACGGTGTCGTCCTGGCCGACACTCACAGTCCCGTGCTGCTGTTCGAAACCGGCTTGCCGACACGGTATTACATCGACAGGACCGACGTCGCCTTCGAACATCTGGAGCCGTCCAGCACCGAGACACTGTGTCCCTACAAGGGTGTCACGACCGGCTACTGGTCGGTGCGAGTGGGCGACACCCTCCAGCCGGACCTCGCGTGGACGTATCACTACCCGCTGCCTTCCGTCGCGCCGATCACGGGCATGGTCGCGTTCTACAACGAGAAGCTCGACATCAGCGTGGACGGCGTAAAGCTCGAGCGTCCGCAGACGCACTTCAGCTAGTCAGGGTTGCGGCGTGTTGATGATTCGCACCAGGTCGGGCTTCATCGCCTGCAGCTGCGAGCCCCAGTAGCCCCAGCTGTGGGTGCCGTCGGCGGGAAAGTTGAACACCCCGTTGTGACCGCCGGCCGCAACGTATTTCTGTTGGAAATCCTTGTTGGTCGACAGGGTGATGTTCTCCAGGAACTGGGCACTGTACTGGTTGCCGAGGTTTGAGCCGTCATCAAGATCTGACGTCGCTCCATTGCCGCAGTAGACCCAGATCGCGGTGTTGTTGGCCACCAACGTGTTGATGTTGACCATCGGATCGTTGCGACGCCATGCGGGATCGCTGGTCGGCCCCCACATATTCGACGCGTTGTAGCCACCCGCGTCCTTCATCGAGAATCCAATGAGCGTGGGCCACAAGCCGTTTGAGGGGTTGAGGAATCCCGAAAGGGAACCGGCAAAGATGAACTGCGTCGAGTGCCAGATCGCCATGATCAACGCGGCGCTGCCCGACATCGACAGGCCGACAACGGCATTGCCCGTCGGGGTCTGACCCTTGTTGGTCGCGAGCCATGCGGGCAGTTCCTGGGTCAGGAACGTCTCCCACTTGTAGGTGAGCGTTCCCGAGCTTCCCACCGCAGGCTGGTACCAGTCCGAGTAGAAGCTGGATTGACCGCCGACGGGCATGATGACGGAGACGCCGGACTGGTAGAACCACTCGAAAGCGGCCGTGTTGAGGTCCCAGCCGTTGACGTCGTCCTGGGCCCGAAGCCCGTCGAGCAGCAGTACGGAGTGCGGACCGCCACCCTGAAATTGAACGCGAATGTCGCGTCCCATCGACGGCGATGGCACGTCGAGGGATTCCACGGGCAGCCCTTTGCGTGAATACGCTGCGGCAGTCGGTGATTCAACCGCGACCGCGCCCGCAAGCAGGACCGCGACGAGCATCGCGCAGAGTCGAACAAGCCATAGCCTCACGATCGGCAAGCTAGCAGCGAGAGGGCGACTCACCTCGCATGGCGCGCGTGGCTTGACCAGCTTGTTATCAAGCTGCCGCGATACTGGACGACGTGCGTGCCTGGACCGCGAAGATCGCCGCAGCGCTGCGCGGCAAACGAAAGATCCTTGTGGTCGACGACGCAGGCGGCTATGCGGTATTCAAGGCCCGACGATGATCACTTCGGCGGCTCTGGCGGTGATGTAGGGCTGTGACCTCCGGGTTCGGTGGGCGGTTGGCGCAGATTTGTGCACTATTCGTCGCGCAGATAGTCCAACGTGCTGCCAGGCGCCTTCTCCTGTTACGAACGGCCTGCGCGACGAGGAATCCCCAAGAATCCGCCAAGGCTGTCGTGGCAGGCTGTGCATCAACAGGCCACATTGGCCCGGCAACAGACGAGACGCCCACCAACCTAAGGAGCGCAACAGTGATCTACACAGTTCTGTACGGCTACCTGATCGGCTGGGCCGCAACGTCTATCGGCTTGGCACACGCCATCCGCAAGCTGCAGGATCCGGTCCGGCCTCAGTCGAATTCGATAGTGCTCGCCGTCGCGGCCGGCATCGCGTGGCCTCTGGTCGTCCTGGGCGCCGCCCAGATGGTGACTGTCGCGTTGGTGACGGACGCCGCTCGAAGCTGGAAGAGCCGTTCGATAGCCAAGCGCGCCAGCGCGTTCGCCGACAACGAGCTGGACGACTTGCTCGATGAGTGGCTGACCACAGCGCGCGTATAACTGCCCGCGTATCTGTTCGTCGACGTCTGGCCTTCCGACTTTGAGAAAACTGTCCCATTCGACAGAGTTCGTGCCCCTTACCTGTGAACGCGACCCAACCAGGCCGCAGCCGGGACAACCAACGCGATTGGTGACGACGTGACCCAATGTTGACGGACCCACCGACCTACCAATAGTGCGCTGACCAGCACCTCTTATGTGCCCCCAGTCGGACTCGAACCGACACTGTGCGGATTTTAAGTCCGCTGCCTCTGCCAATTGGGCTATGGGGGCCTCGCCTGATGTTAGAGACAGGCCAGGCCCCCGCTGGCCCTAGGCCGCAGGCAGCAAGGTGATGGGGCTCGGCGACAGTGTCAGGGCGGGCCGCGGATAGCGAAACCGGATGCACGCCTCTTCGGTGACCTCGTCGATCGCCTGGGCAACTCGGCGCAGACTTCGCGGGTCGGTGTCACTTTCCGTGAGGTCGACTCCGCCGACACTCAACCTCGATAGCACACCGCCCCATTTCCGGCTGATGCCTGCCATCTCGGCGATCATCGCGGAGATGATCTCGGCCAAGCCGGCGAGGTCGGCGCCGTCGGCCCGGTAGTGCAACCCGTGGAACGTCACCCGCCGATCCACCGTCAGCGGCCTGTCCAGACACGCATCCGTCACGTCTACGAGAACCGCTTGCGGTCCCGTGGCACATGAACGCAACATCGCCATTTGTTCGGCGGACTCGACAATGACTCGGCCTACACCGAGCGCAATCAGGCCTGCCGCCTCATCGAGCCCATGCATCACGATGTGTGACGGATGAATCCCCGCAATGACGGCCCAGTCAAGTTCATCGACGCTGGTGACGTCGACGGTCACGCCTTCGCGCCGCAACCAGCCGGCCATCGGAGCGAATCGGATCGCCGCTGCCGGATAGCCGATCGCCATCCCTCGAAACACCTTGCGGTACATAGCACAACGGCGCAGAGCGATCGCTCCGTTAAGCCGGACATCGGTTGCAATCCGCGACTCGACATCGACGGGACGGCCCGCAGCTGTGTTAACTGAGTGGAGGATCATGCCGCGTCGTGCTCCACGATCGCCAAGCCCGGCGACAGCACGACCAGCGGGCGCGGATACCGCAGCGTGGCACACGCGTCGTCGAGCGACTCATCGATCTGGCTTGCCAGTTCCGGCAATTCGATTGCCCAGTCGCCGGACGGGACCGCACGGCCACCGCCGAGACCCAGCCGGGTAAGCACGACACCGTCATGCCGCCGAATCTGCGTCATCTCGGTGATCATGTGGCCAATAGCGGCCGGATAGCTGACAAAGTCGTTTTCTTCCGAACCAACATCACAGTGCAGACCGATAAGATTCAACCGCCTAGCGGCCAGCACCGTCTCGACGGCACGATCGAGTTCGATTGAGTCGAAACGGAATCCGCTCTTCTTCGTACCCGCCACCGTCAGGACCGGCGCATTGACATCCGTTACGGACACAAACACGCCCAGCGTCCGGCCGACGGCGCATGCCAGCAGGTCGATCTGGGACATCGAACTCACCACCAGACGGCCAGGTTCGAGATTGGCGGTCGCACGCAGCTCCGAATCGGTCATGCCATCGGCATGGACGGTCATCCGTGCCGGATGGATGCCTGCCGCGACCGCCACCGCGAGCTCCTGGCCCGTCCGCAGATCGATCGCCAGGCGCTGATCCCGCGCCCACTTCGCGACCGTGAGATTTCTGAGAGCGTAAGCGGGAAGCGCGATCTCTGTCATCGGGAACGACTTGCGATAGACCTCGCAACGACGCAACACAGCCCTCTCGGATGACGCCGACGCAGCATGACGCCCTTCAGGGTCAATCGCCTTGGATCCTGAGAGCACCGAAAAAAAGACGCCGGAGATAGTCACCGAAACCTTTTCCCATCGAGCCCCCGGCCTAATGCCAGAGAGCACCAATTCGACAATTGCGCATCCAGACTCATGCTGACCACTGCCTTTGCGACATCTTGACGCCCGTACAACAAACTTTGACGCCGCATTGACATGAGCGCGGGGTCACGCCGCGATGCGCCCAATGATCTCGAGCCCTGCAGAAAGGACGACCAACGGCCGCGGGAACCGCAGGCTACCGCAGGCGTCGTCGAGTGAATCATCGATTTGCGCTGCGAGTTGGGGCAATTCGACCAGCCAGCCACCCGAGGGCACGGCACGACCACCGCCCAAGCCCAGCCGGGTGAGCACCACGCGGTGATTTCGTCGAACGTCAGTCATCTCCGTAACTCCTCGTTGTCCTGTGTCGGCGACGGCGTTCGGTACGTGCATCACGTCGGGCGGCCTAACGTCACCGCAGCGCGTCGGCTGCCGGGCCGAGTGCCAACGCGGGCAGGTACTCCAGCCCGACGATGAGCAGCGTGGCGCCTGCGATGAGAAACACGAACGTCGGGCTGTGAGTACGAAGGGTGCCTGCGGTGATGACCCCCGGCCGCTGCGCGGCGAAGGCTCCCGCGATCGCGAGCACGGCAATGATCGGGAGAAAGCGCCCCACCACCATTGCGAGCGCGAGCGCCACGTTGTACCACCCCGTGTTGCCGCTGAAACCCGCGAAGGCGCTGCCATTGTTGGCGGCCGAACTGGTGAACGCGTACAGCACCTCGGAGAGCCCGTGCGGCCCAGCATTCAGCATCGACGCTCGCTCGCCCGGCAGCGCCATCGCCACCGCCGTTCCGGTCAGGACCGCGACGGGGAGCGCGAGGATGTAGAGGCTAATCAGCTTCATGTGTCGTGCACCCAGCTGCTGCTTGAGGTACTCGGGCGTCCTGCCGATCATCAGCCCGCCGAGGAACACCGCCAGCAGCACCATCATCACCAAGCCGTACAGGCCGCTACCCGCACCACCCGGTGCCACTTCTCCCAGCATCATGTTCAGCATCAGCACCGCGCCGCCGGCACTGGCGAAACTGTCATAGGACGAGTTCGCGGCACCGTCGGCGCTGGCGGTCGCAGCCTGACCGAAAAGTCCACTGCCGGGCACCCCGAACCGGGTTTCTGTTCCTTCCAGTGGAGCGCCGAGGGCGTGGACGACCGTGCCGTGTGTCACCGAGGTTGCCACGGCGATCGCCACCATGCCGATGACGAATAGTGCTGCGGCTGCGGAGAACAGCGCCCACCCCTGCTTCTTGTCGCCGACCATCACTCCGAATGTCCGCAGAAACGCCACCGGAATCAACAGCATCGCGACGATTTCCACCACGTTGGACAATGCTGTCGGGTTCTCAAACGGGTGCGCACTATTGACGTTGAAGGCACCGCCACCGTCGCCGGACATCAGCTTGATCGACTCCCACGCCGCCACCGGACCGCCGAGGATCGTCTGCTTGCCGCCGGCGATCGTCGAGATCTCTTGTGCATCATGGAAATTGTTCACCACGCCGAATACGAGCAATACCAGTGTGACGATGATCGACAAGGGCAGCAGAATGCGGACCACCGACCGCACCAGGTCTACCCAGAATTTTCCGAGCTCCTCGTTCTGGTATTGGGCCACACCCTGGATCAGCGCTACGGCAACGCACATACCTACCGCGCAGCTCACGAACGCTTGCACACCGAGGCCGCCGACCAATCCCACGTGCCCCAGCGTTGATTCGCCCGGATAGTTCTGCCAACTGGTGTTGGTGACAAACGAGATGGCGGTGTTGAACGCCAGTGCCGGCGTCATCCCCTCGTGTCCCCAGGGTTCGGGAAGTCGCGTCTGCGCCAACAGCAGCCCGTACAGGAACAGGACGCTGACCGCCGAGAACGCCAGTAGCGAGAAGCCGTAATTCGACCATCGCTGGCGATTGTCGGGCTGCGCGCCGATCAGGCGGTACATCACCCGCTCCACACGCCAATGCCCGCTGTCGGTGTACACCCGGGCCATGTAGTTGCCGAGGGGGACGTGAAGTACGACGACGAGCAGTACGACGGCAATTGCCTGCAACCAAGCCGCCGCCCAGAGTTGTGGATCGTTGATGGGAGGCTCCTTCGTCAGTCGGCCGCTCAAACCAAAAGCTAGGGCCTCCTGCACGCCGGTCAACCCGCCGGTTACGCAATCAATACGACTTATCCATCCATGTTGACGCGACGTTGATTCGGCGACGGTGTAAATGCGCTGCTCGGGGGCGAGCGGCCGGTCCGGCAGAGGCGAAAACCCCACCGGCGGATGCTCCACGGCAGTAGATTTAACCTGGCGGGGCGCTGTTTTTGGCACCTGCTCACGCAGACGGGACGCGCGGCATGGCGGTGTCCGCCCGCGACAATATGTCGCGCACCGATGAAGGCCGTAAAGGTGCAACCGATGGGCGTTAAGAAAACGTCAACGAACGGTCCGGGCACACGGGACCGGGTCTAGCTTCGTGTTGGTCCTCGACGCCGAGGACTCCGCGGACGCTGCCCCTGATGAGGCCCGATGGCGACCGCAATTCCAGCGAATGGAGACGAGATGGGTGTCTTGATTTACATCGTGCTCACGGTGTTGATCTTCGGCGTGCTCGGCCTGGTGCAGAAGTTGGTCGAAGGACTGTGAACTACGAAAACATCGTCGGCCTGGTGCTGTCAGTGCTTACCGCACTCTATTTGGCTGGCGCACTGCTCTTTCCCGAAAGGTTCTAGTGGGTACCACAACGGCGGGGATCATTTTCCTCGCGCTCCTGATCGTGGCGCTTGCCGCTGTGCACGTGCCCCTCGGCGACTACATGTACCGGGTCTACACCTCCGACAAGCACTCTCGCGTGGAGCGGGTGATCTACCGGCTCATCGGGGCCGACCCGAAGTCCGAACAGTCTTGGGGCGCATACGCCCGCAGCCTGCTGGCATTCTCGGCGATCAGCATTCTGTTCCTGTTCATCTTCCAGTTGGTCCAGGGCAAGTTGCCGCTGCACCTCAACGATCCGGCCACGCCGATGACGCCTTCTCTGGCCTGGAACACTGCGGTCAGCTTCATCACGAACACGAACTGGCAGGCGTACTCCGGTGAGTCGACCGACGGCCACCTGGTTCAGATGGCCGGTCTGGCCGTCCAGAACTTCATGTCGGCCGCGGTCGGCATTGCGGTCGCGATTGCGCTCGTGCGCGGATTCGCGCGCAAACGCACCGGCGAGCTCGGCAACTTCTGGGTCGATCTGGTCCGCGGCACGATCCGAATCCTGCTGCCGATCTCCGTGGTCGCCGCGATCATCCTGATCGCCGGCGGCGCGATCCAGAACTTCCACCTGCACGACCAGATCGCCAACACGCTGGCCGGCGGCCAGCAGACCATCACCGGTGGTCCGGTGGCCAGCCAGGAGGCCATCAAGGAACTCGGCAACAACGGCGGCGGCTTCTACAACGCCAACTCGGCACACCCATTCGAAAACCCGACCTCGTGGACGAACTGGTTCGAGATCTTCCTTTTGCTCGTCATCAGCTTCTCTCTGCCCCGCACGTTCGGCCGAATGGTCGGCAGCAAGAAGCAGGGCTACGCGATCGCCTCCGTCATGGCGAGCCTGGCCCTGATCAGCGTCACGTTCATGATGTGGTTCCAGCTGCAGCACCACGGCACCGTTCCCACCTCCGTCGGCTCGGCGATGGAAGGTATGGAGCAGCGGTTCGGCATCGCCGACTCGGCGGTCTTCGCCGACGCGACGACGTTGACCTCCACCGGCGCTGTCGACTCATTCCACGACTCCTACACCAGCCTCGGCGGCATGATCACGATGTTCAACATGCAGCTCGGCGAGGTGGCGCCAGGCGGCGCGGGCTCCGGCTTGTACGGCATGCTGATCCTCGCGGTGATAACGGTGTTCGTCGCCGGCCTGATGGTCGGTCGTACGCCGGAGTACCTCGGCAAGAAGATCAACCCACGCGAAATCAAGCTTGCCTCAGCGTATTTCCTGACCACACCACTGATTGTGTTGCTCGGAACTGCGATCGCGATGGCGATGCCCGGCCAGCGAGCGGGAATGCTGAACACCGGACCACATGGGCTGTCGGAAGTGTTGTACGCGTTCACCTCCGCAGCCAACAACAACGGATCGGCCTTCGCCGGCATAACGGTCAACACCGTGTGGTACAACACCGCTTTGGGATTGGCGATGGCGTTTGGCAGATTCCTGCCGATGGTGCTGGCGCTGGCGTTGGCGGGCTCGCTGGCCAAGCAAGGCAGCACACCTGCTTCGCTCGGTACCCTGCCCACCCATAGACCGCAATTCGTCGGAATGGTCGCAGGCGTCACCCTGATCTTGGTGGCCCTGACCTTCCTCCCGATGCTCGCGCTCGGCCCCCTCGCTGAAGGAATTCACTAAATGACAACCAGCACAATCGATTCCGCTGCCACCCCGCAGCAGAGCACAAGCGTGCCGAAGAGCCGTGTGCAGGGTGGCCTGCTCGACCCGAAGATGGTGTGGAAGTCGACACCAGGCGCACTCGCCAAACTCGACCCACGCACGTTGTGGCGCAATCCTGTCATGTTCATCGTCGAAATCGGTGCGGTCTGGAGCACGATCCTGGCGATCATCAGCCCGTCGTGGTTCGCGTGGCTGACCGTCGTATGGCTTTGGCTGACAGTCATTTTCGCCAACCTGGCCGAAGCGGTCGCCGAGGGTCGCGGCAAGGCGCAGGCCGAATCATTGCGCAGGACGAAAACGGCCACCATGGCGCGTCGTCTTGTCGCCTGGGCGCCAGGTGCTCCCGGCCGCGAAGAAGAAGTCGCAGCACCGCTTCTTCAGCAGGGCGACGTCGTCGTCGTCGAGGTGGGACAAGTCATCCCGGGCGACGGCGATGTCGTGGAAGGTATCGCCTCGGTCGACGAATCAGCAATCACAGGCGAATCTGCGCCAGTGATCCGTGAATCCGGCGGCGACCGGTCGGCGGTGACCGGTGGCACGACCGTGCTGTCGGACCGCATCGTCGTCAAAATCACGCAGAAACCGGGCGAAAGCTTTATCGACCGGATGATCGCGCTGGTCGAGGGCGCCAACCGGCAGAAGACGCCGAACGAGATCGCGCTGAACATCCTGCTGGCAGCGTTGACGATCATCTTTGTGTTCGCGGTGGCCACACTGCAGCCACTCGCGATCTTCTCCAAGGCGAACAACCCCGGCGTTCCTGACACGCTGGCGCTGACGTCACACGGCGTCACCGGCATCGTGATGGTCTCGCTGCTGGTCTGCCTGATCCCGACGACGATCGGCGCGCTGCTGTCGGCCATCGGCATCGCCGGCATGGACCGCCTGGTGCAGCGCAATGTGCTGGCGATGTCAGGCCGTGCGGTGGAGGCCGCGGGCGACGTTAACACGCTGCTCCTGGACAAGACCGGCACCATCACGCTGGGCAACCGGCAGGCCGCCGCATTCGTTCCGCTCACGGGTGTGACACCGGAAGCGCTGGCTGATGCCGCGCAATTGTCTAGCCTCGCCGACGAGACGCCGGAAGGCCGCTCGATCGTGGTTTTCGCCAAACAGGAATACGGGCTGCGGGCACGCACACCCGGTGAACTCGACAAGGCGCACTGGGTCGAGTTCAGCGCGACCACACGGATGTCCGGCGTCGACCTCGAAAACGGACACACTCTGCGCAAGGGCGCGGCCAGCTCGGTCGCCGAGTGGGTGCGCAGCCAAGGTGGCGCCGTATCAACCGAACTGGGCGACATCGTGGACGGCATCTCCGCCGCGGGCGGCACTCCCCTGGTCGTTGGAGAGGTTCTCGACGGCACAGCGGCCGTTCTCGGCGTCATCCACCTCAAGGACGTCGTCAAGCAGGGCATGCGTGACCGGTTCGACGAGATGCGCAAGATGGGCATCCGGACGGTGATGATCACCGGCGATAACCCGTTGACGGCGAAGGCCATTGCCGACGAGGCGGGCGTCGACGACTTCCTCGCCGAAGCCACTCCCGAGGACAAGATGGCCCTCATCAAGAAGGAGCAGGCCGGCGGCAAGCTGGTCGCGATGACCGGCGACGGCACCAACGACGCACCGGCACTCGCGCAGGCCGACGTGGGCGTGGCGATGAACACCGGTACATCGGCGGCCAAAGAGGCCGGCAACATGGTCGACCTCGACTCCGACCCGACCAAGCTCATCGAGATTGTCGAGATCGGCAAGCAGCTGCTCATCACCCGTGGTGCCTTGACGACGTTCTCCATCGCCAACGACATCGCCAAGTACTTCGCCATCATTCCGGCGATGTTCGTGGCGCTGTTCCCCGGCCTGGACCTCATCAACATCATGCGGCTGCACAGCCCTCAGTCGGCGATCCTGTCGGCGGTCATCTTCAACGCGATCATCATCGTGATGCTGATCCCGCTGGCCCTGCGGGGTGTTCGCTACACCCCGAGCAGTGCGTCAAAGCTGTTGAGCCGCAACCTCTACGTGTATGGGCTCGGCGGGATCATCGCTCCGTTCATCGGCATCAAGCTGATCGACCTTGTCATCCAATTCTTACCGGGAATGTGAGAAATGAAAATCTCAAACTTCGTCCGCCAGCACTGGGCCGCATTCCGTGCGCTTCTGGTGTTCACCGTCATCACCGGCTTGGCCTACCCGGCTTTCATCTGGCTGGTGGCGCAAGTCCCGGGCCTTAGTGACAAGGCGAACGGCTCGATCATCGAGGTCGGCGGGAAACCCGTTGGCAGCAGTCTGATCGGTCAACAGTTCACCGATAAGGACGGCAACGCGTTGCCACAGTACTTCCAGAGCAGGCCATCTGCAGCAGGCGCCGGGTATGACCCGCTGGCGACGGGCGCGAGCAACTTGGGACCGGAGAGCATCGTCGACACCCCCGGCGATCCGTCGCAGCCGAAAGACAACAACGGATACAAGGCCAGCCTGCTCACCCTCGTCTGCGGACGCAGCCTTACCGTCGGGCAGCTGGAAGGTGTCGACGGGTCACGCCCGTTCTGCACGGGTGACGGCGTGGGCGCCGTGCTCTCCGTCATCGGCCCCAGGGACTCGCTGGGAAACGTCGTGCACCCCACCAAGGTGGTCAGCGTCAACGAGCCGTGTGACACAACGAAGACGCCGTTCTTGAACACCTACGAGGGCGTGAAGGTCGAGTGCGCAAAGTTCGGTGAGGACTACACGATCGGTCAGATCGTGCCGATCCGCGGTGCAGCCCCGGCGGATCCCGCGGTGCCGATGGACGCCGTCACGGCCAGCGGCAGCGGGCTGGATCCACACATCTCTCCGGCGTACGCCGATCTGCAGGTGAAGCGAGTGGCCAAGGCCCGCGGCGTGAGCCCGGATCAGGTGCGTGAACTGCTCCTCGCCAACCAGGACGGCCGCCTGCTGGGGATCTTCGGCGAGCCCACGGTCAACGTGTTGCAGCTCAACCTCGCCCTCGATCAGAAGTACCCGGTGAAGAGCTGACCCATCCGGTGGATGATGTGCATGTGACCAGCAGCGATCAGCCGCTCGTGGCAGCATCATCGGACACCGAGGACGACGCCGCGCCCTCATCGCCAAGCTCCGGCCAACCGCTGTCGGCGAGCGCGCCAAGCGGTGCCGAAGCCCAAGATCGTCGGACCGACTATAAGAAGAGGCGTGGGGAGCTCCGCATCTATCTCGGCGCAGCTCCCGGCGTCGGCAAGACCTTCGCGATGCTCGGCGAAGCGCACCGGCGGCTGGAGCGTGGCACCGATCTGGTCGCAGCAGTCGTTGAGACGCATGGTCGCATTAAGACAGCCGAGATGCTCGACGGCATCGAACAGGTGCCGCCGAAGTACATCGAGTACCGGGGCAAGCGCTTCCCCGAGCTCGACGTCGAGGCTGTATTGCGCCGGGATCCACAGGTCGTGCTCGTCGACGAGCTCGCGCACACGAACACTCCCGGCAGCAACAACCCCAAACGCTGGCAGGACGTCGAGGAACTGCTCGACGCGGGCATTACGGTCATCTCGACGGTCAACGTTCAGCACCTGGAGAGCCTCAACGACGTCGTCACCCAGATCACGGGCATCGAGCAACAGGAGAAGGTGCCCGACGAGGTTGTTCGCGCTGCCGACCAGATCGAACTGGTCGATATCACGCCGGAAGCGTTGCGGCGCAGGCTCGCCCACGGAAACGTCTACGCTCCCGAGCGTGTCGACGCCGCGCTGTCAAACTACTTCCGGCGTGGAAACCTTACGGCGCTGCGCGAATTGGCGCTGCTGTGGCTAGCCGACCAGGTCGATGCTGCCCTCGAGAAGTACCGCGAAGAAAATCAGATCACCGACACGTGGGAGGCGCGCGAACGTGTCGTCGTCGCCGTCACGGGTGGGCAGGAGTCGGAGACCCTGGTGCGCAGGGCATCTCGTATTGCATCGAGGTCCAGCGCCGAGCTGATGGTCGTCCACGTCGTTCGCGGCGACGGCCTGTCGGGTGTATCCGCGCCGCAGATGGGCAAGGTGCGCGAGCTGGCCATCAGCCTGGGCGCCACCCTGCACACGGTGGTCGGCCACGACGTCCCCACCGCGCTACTGGATTTCGCTCGCGACGAGAATGCCACCCAGCTGGTGATCGGCACGTCCCGGCGATCGCGGTGGGCGCGTATGTTCGACGAGGGCATCGGCGCCGCCGTCGTGCAACAGTCCGGCAAGATCGACGTCCACATGGTGACCCACGAGGCGGCGCGCCCCGGCTCCACATGGTCACGGTTTTCACCACGACAGCAACACATCGCGTCTTGGCTTGCCGCCGTTGTGGTTCCGTCGGCGATCTGCGCGCTGATCGTCTTACTTCTCGACCCGTATCTTGGGATTGGCGGCGAGAGCGCGATCTTCTTCGTCGGCGTGCTTGTCGTCGCACTGCTCGGCGGCGTCGCCCCTGCTGCATTGTCGGCGCTGCTATCCGGACTGCTGCTGAACTACTTCCTGGTCGCCCCCCGGTACACGTTCACCATCGCAGAACCCGACAGCGCCGTGACGGTCGTGGTGCTGTTGCTCGTGGCCGTGGCCGTTGCCGCGCTGGTCGATGGGGCGGCCAGCCGCGCCAGAGAGGCCAGGCACGCATCGCAGGAGGCAGAACTGCTCGCGCTGTTCGCCGGATCGGTGCTGCGCGGGGCTGACCTTGACACGCTGCTCGAGCGGGTTCGCGAAACCTATTCACAGCGCGCCGTCAGCCTGCTTCGGGAAGGCACAGGCATCGTCGGGTGTGTGGGCACTGACCCCTGCGTCGACGTCGACACCGCCGACACCGCGATCGAGGTCGGCGACGACGAGTTCTGGCTGCTGATGGCCGGGCGCAAGCTGGCCGCCCGCGACCGGCGGGTGCTCAGTGCGGTCGCAAAGCAGGCCGCGGGTCTGGTCAAGCAGCGCGAACTGACCGAAGAGGCAGGCAAGGCCGAGGCCATCGCGCAGGCCGACGAACTGCGACGCTCACTGCTGTCGGCTGTCAGCCACGACCTGCGCACACCGCTGGCCGCCGCCAAGGCCGCGGTATCCAGCCTGCGCAGCAACGACGTTGATTTCTCCGCGGAAGACACCGCAGAACTGCTCGCGACCATCGAGGAGTCCATCGATCAGCTCACCGCCCTCGTCGGCAACCTGCTCGACTCGTCGCGGCTGGCCGCCGGTGTGCTGCGTCCGGAGCTGAGGATGGTCTACCTCGAGGAAGCCGTGCAACGTGCCCTTCTGGGAATCAGCAAGGGCGTCACGGGTTTTCGCCGGCAAGGCATCGATCGTGTCAAGGTCGAGGTGGACGATGCCGTCGTGATGGCCGACAGCGGACTGCTGGAGCGGGTGCTGGCCAACCTCATCGACAATGCGCTGCGCTACGCACCGGAGAGCCCGGTGCGGGTCACGGCGGGCCAGGTCGGCGACCGCGTGCTGATCGCCGTCGTCGACGAGGGACCGGGTATCCCGCGCGGCACCGAGGAGCAGTTGTTCGCACCGTTTCAGCGGCTGGGCGACCACGACACCAGCATCGGCGTCGGCCTCGGCCTTTCGGTCGCCCGCGGCTTTATCGAGGCGATGGGCGGCACCATCTCCGCCACCGACACCCCTGGCGGCGGGTTGACCGTCGAAATCGACCTTGCCGCACCGCCGAAGGACGGCTTGGCATGACCCCGCAGAAGACAAGGGTGCTGGTTATCGATGACGAACCACAGATCCTGCGGGCGTTGCGAATCAATCTGTCGGTGCGCGGCTACGAGGTGTTTACCGCCGCCAGTGGCGCCGAGGCTCTCAGAACGGCGGCCGATCACCGTCCCGACGTCATCGTGCTGGACCTCGGACTGCCCGACATGTCGGGTATCGAAGTGCTCGATGGGCTGCGCGGCTGGCTCACGGCCCCGGTGATCGTATTGTCGGCCCGTACGGACTCGTCGGATAAGGTCGAGGCGCTCGACGCCGGCGCTGACGACTATGTCACCAAACCCTTCGGGATGGACGAATTCCTAGCGCGGTTGCGGGCCGCGGTGCGCCGGGGCGCCGCCGCATCCGACACCGACGAGCCCGTCATCGAAACGTCGTCGTTCACCGTCGATTTGGCCGCGAAGAAGGTGACCAAGAACGGCAGCGAGGTCCACCTGACCCCCACCGAATGGGGCATGCTCGAGATGCTGGTGCGTAACCGCGGGAAGCTCGTCGGCCGCGAGGAGTTGCTCAAGGAGGTGTGGGGCCCCGCCTACGCCAAGGAAACGCACTATTTGCGGGTGTATCTGGCGCAGTTGCGGCGCAAGCTCGAAGACGATCCATCCCGCCCGGTGCACCTACTCACCGAGGCCGGGATGGGCTATCGCTTCCAGCAGTGATGTTCGTCCACATCGCGAAGCAAGACAGTATTTCCACGACCCGCCTGCCGACGTCAGTGTGTCCGTAAACGACATCAGCGTGGCCGTCGCTGTCCCAGCTTCCACTGTCGTTCTTCGTCACGAGGCCACGAGCAGCGACGAGCCTCAAGGCCACCACAAGTGCCCGCCGGCCGGCGTGCACATGTGTCCGAATATGGGCGAAGGTCATCGGCCCGTGACTGAGCACGTCAAGGATCTCGATGACGTGCGGATGACTCACCAACTCACGCAGGTTCGCCACCGAGTCAGATTCACCAATAGCGGACATTTCGCGGATAGTAGAGGCCGATGCCGCGCCGCTAAAGATCACTGACGGTATCCATACGTCGGCTAGCTGCACTTTTACGAAATCTATACGGCCTGCGGCAAGCGCTGCGGATGGAATCGAAACTAGGCTCTGGCCGTGTCGTCACCGACGTCAGTGCTGAAACGCTTGGTCGTCGGCCGGCCGTTCCGCAGCGACCGACTCGGCCACACGCTGCTGCCGAAACGGATCGCACTGCCCATCTTCGCGAGCGACCCGTTGTCGTCAGTTGCCTACGCGACTCAGGAAATCCTGCTGATCCTGACCCTCGGTGGGCTTGCTTACCTCTACCTCACTCCGTGGATCGGCGCGGCGGTGGTGCTGCTCCTCGCCGTCGTGACGTTGTCATATCGCCAGGTGGTGATGGCCTACCCCAGCGGTGGCGGTTCCTACGAAGTCGCTTCTACGAACCTGGGCCCCCGCGCGGGATTGGTGGTGGCCGCGGCATTGCTCGTCGATTACGTGATGACGGTAGCCGTATCGGTGGCCGCCGGCGTGGACAACATCATCTCGGCAGTCCCCGATCTGAACCCGTACCGCGTCGCGATCAACATCGGTTTCATCGTGCTGCTGACCGCGATGAACCTGCGAGGTGTGCGCGAGTCCGGTCGAGCCTTCGCCGTGCCGACCTACGCCTTCATCGCCGGCGTGATGCTGATGATCGCGATCGGCGTGTTCCGCACGCTCATTGGCGATGCGCCGCAAGCCGAGAGCGCTCACTACGGAATCCACGCCGAGCACGTCGGACTGAACACCCTGGCGATCGCACTGCTTGCGCTGCGCGCATTCTCATCTGGCTGCACCGCGCTCACCGGGGTGGAAGCGATCTCCAACGGCGTGCCGGCGTTTCGGAAACCCAAGTCGCTCAACGCCGCCCGAACCATGACCGCAATGGGCACCCTGGCGATCACGATGTTCGTCGGCGTCACCGCGCTCGCATTGATATCACATACGCACGTCGTGGAACGCACATGCGACCTCATCGGCTTCCCCGGTGACTGCAACAACGACGCCCAGCGCACCGTGATCGCCCAGGTCGCCGCCGCGGTGTTCGGCAACAACAGCGTGATGTTCTTCTACATGCAGGCCGCGACGGCGCTGATCCTGATCCTGGCCGCGAACACCGCGTACAACGGTTTTCCACTGCTCAGTTCGATCCTCGCCCAGGACCGTTACCTGCCCCGCCAGTTGCATACCCGCGGTGACCGGCTCACCTACTCCAACGGCATCATCCTGCTTGCCGTGATCGCCGCCGGATTGATCTACGCGTTCGACGGTTCGACTACCCGGTTGATCAATCTCTACATCCTCGGAGTCTTCACGTCGTTCACACTGTGCCAAACGGGCATGGTGTGGCACTGGAATCGCGCCCTACGCGACGCCGAGACGCCCGCAGTGCGCCGCCGAATCCGCCGGGCACGGGCGATCAACGCGTTCGGCGCCTGTTTCACCGGCGTGGTGTTGGTGGTCGTGATGATCACCAAGTTCAGCCACGGCGCCTATCTGGTGGTCATCGCGATCCCGGTGCTGTGCATTCTGATGCAGGGCGTCCACCGGCACTATGCCTCGGTGCGCGCCGAGTTACGCACCGCAGACGATGACGAGCCGACGTTACCGAGCAGAATCCACGCGATCGTGCTGATCTCGGGCTGGCACAAGGCAACTCAGCGTGCACTGATGTTCGCAAAGGCGAACAGGCCCGACACTCTCACTGCGCTGACCGTCAATGTCGTCGACGCCGAGACGAGGGCCCTGGTGCGGGAATGGGAGGAACTCGACGTCGACATCCCGCTCAAGGTCATCGAGTCGCCGTACCGTGAGATCACCCGGCCCGTCGTCGCGTACATCAAGAATCAGCGTCAGAGCGGTCCACGCGACGTGGTCAACGTCTACATCCCCGAATATGTCGTCGGCCGCTGGTGGGAGAACCTGCTGCACAATCAGACTTCGTTGCGTCTCAAGGGCCGATTGCTGTTCGAGCCGGGCGTGATGGTCACCAGCGTGCCGTGGCAATTGCACTCTTCGGCACAGCGTGACCTCGCCCGCGTAGCACACGTTCCCGGCGAAATCCGCAGAGGGATCGACCCTTCCGATACCAGCTAGTCGCGTTCAAGTCCGAGTCTCGTCGGCGGCGAGGAGTTGCTCAAGGAAGTGTGGACGAGCGCGCTCCAGAAACAGGTAGTCGACTACGCGTGCTGCCCAATGACGTACGCGCTTAGCGTTTGAGCATGGCCAATTCAACGCATAGCTGCCTCGAAGCTGACGACGACACCGTCGTCGAGATGGTGAAGGAAGCGATCAACAGCGGCAGGAGGGCGACCTTCTACCTGTCCTCCGCCCAGTCCGATGCTGTGCGGTCGTGGTTCCTCACGCGGAGCGGCGATTCTGTTAACGGCCCAACCCTGATCGCCGGAAGAGTGCCAGCAAACTACGGACTTCGCCATTCCCGGCGCGCCGACCGACCCCAGGCGCTATACATACTGAATGCCTACCAAGGCATTCGTGGGTCGGGTCGGCGGGTTAGCCGTCACCTTGGGCGTCGGCGCTGCCATCGTGACCGGGTGGGGCAACGGCCTCGCATGGGCCGACGAAACCCGCGGCCCAGCAGCATCGACTGATTCCAGCACCGCTTCCGGCAGGAAGGCGACGAAGGCCGACCCCAGCGACGAGCAAGGACCCGCAAAGCCGGGGGATGGGTCCATCCCGAAGGACGCTCCAGAGTCGACGACCAAGACACCACCAGAAACCGCAGACGATGGGCCGAGCAACAGAGCCCGAACATCGAAGAGATCCGACTCGGCTACGCCGAAGCCCCTTAAGAAGGAGACACCGCGTCCATCGTTCAGTGCGGTCGACCCGACGAGCGATGCTACCGTTCCCGCGACCGCGACGCACAAACAAACCGCTGAGGCCGATCCGACGGGTAGCGCCACATCGCTGCCGAACAGCACGACACAGAAACTGTCGAGCGCAACGCCGAGTGCGAAGCTGACGAGTGCGCAGCTGACAACGCTGCCAACGGCACCAACGCCAAACCCGTTGTTGCCCATGGTGACTGCTGTGACGCGACTGGTATCCGGGGTCGTCAACGCCATCGTGGGCCCGTTCGCCGCCAGTAACTCCCCCGGATCTCCGGCTGCGACGCCGTCAATATGGTCGCTGCTGGCTTTCGCGCGCCGCGAGTTCGAGAACATATTCGCCGCGCCGTCGCTGGCCACCGGACGGCCCGATACTCAGACGACGGGTCAGACGCTCGCGGAACCGGGACAGCGCACGCTGATCCTGTCGGCGTTTCCTGCCGAGGCCGACGCCATACTCGCCCGCACCACGCTGGACCCAAACCCCTCCGTGGTCGTCGACGGTCATCACTTCTATCTCGGCACGCTAGGCGGCAAGAAGGTCATCGTGGCGATGACCGGCATCGGCTTGGTGAACGCCACCAACACGAGCGAAGTAGCACTCGATCACTTCACACCGGAGACCGGTATCTCCATTGGCGCAGTGGTCTTCTCGGGCGTCGCAGGTGGCTCGGGACGCACGGAAATCGGCGACGTGGCGATACCCGCCCGATGGACCTCCGACGACGGCACAACCTGGCATGCGGTCGATGCCGGCATGCTCGCCGCGGCCACCACTCTCGATGTCGGCCTCCGCAGCACCGACACCATTGGCGATCCCGCCTGCCTCTATTGCGGTCCCCTCTCCTGGTTCCCGCTGGTGAACCTCGATCGCAAGCCAACGTTATTCGTCGGCGGCGACGGCTCCAGCGCCGACAACAACAACGGAACGGCCTTCCCAGCCATCCCCTCGATCCCGCTTGTCGGCGACATCTTCGGCCCACAACCCTTCGCCGCGCCAGATTTTTCACCGCTGTTCGTCGGCAACCTCTTCACGGCTGTCGTGCCGTTTCTCGCAGGCGGCCTACTCACCAACGTGGCGGGATTCATATCGCCGACGGCTCCGGCTGTCGATGCCGTCGACCAGGAGACAGCGGCCGCCCAACAGGTCGCCGATGCGCACGGCATCCCATTCCTCGGCGTCCGTGGCATGTCCGACGGCCCCGGCGACCCGCTGCACCTGCCGGGTTACCCATTCACGTTCGTCGTCTACAAGCAGGTCGCCGCCGACAACGCCGCCATCGTCACCCAGGCTTTCCTGGAGAGCTGGACGGGTCCCTGACGTCGACATCGCCCCGGTTAAGCGGAATATCCTTCGACGCTCGTGAACGTTGGCGCAGGGCCGTCGTGCCAACCAGCAGCAAGGTCAGCACTTCGACGACTACGGTGATCACGGCGTATGGTGCTGGCTGCCAACCGGTTTCGATGAAGCCGAAAAGGCCGACGGTACGCGAAAGCGCGAACGCCACCAGCGAGCCGGCTGCCCCGAGTGCCGCAACCAGTTGCAGCCAGCCCGGTCCACCGGCCAGGATCAGCACGGCGAGCGCGCAGAACACGCTGGCCTGCAACAGGAATGCCGGCCCTACCGTGGGGATATCACGGTAACCGTGGATGTAGAGGTAGGCGTGTATGACACCGCTGGCTGCCAAGGATGCGGTGATTGCTATCCGCAGAGCGAGATTCACGATCTTCATGTCAGCTTCTGATCCTTCAGTGCGAGGGCCTGCTGGCCCTTGATGTAACTGACCTCGCGGATGCCCAGCGCATCGTGCAGCTTTCCGGCGGGCAGCGTCACCGGTTTAGGTGCAGGCCCCTGCCCTGGGGCCGGCAGCGGATAGGCAGTCGTCGTAGCGCTATAGAACGTCACATTGCCCTCGGTCTTGGAAAACAGCTGGTGGACATGGCCGTTGAGGCATGTCACCGAGGAGAAGCGTTTCAGATAACTCAGCGCTTGCGTCGCGTCATCGGTGCCCCACCCCCACGCTGGATACATCGCGAACAGCGGGATGTGGCTGAACACCACGATGGGGGTGTCGCTGGACAGGCCGGCGACGTCCTTTTCGATGAAATCGAGCTGGTCGGTGCCGAGATGTCCGAGCTTGTTCATGTTCAGCGTGTTCACCAGCCCGATGAGGTGAACACCGGCGATATCAAAGCTGTACCAACCGTCACCACGGGTGCCCGCGCCGAACGCCTGCCGATACTTCTGGCCCGCGTCGTCGGTCGAGTCGTGCTCACCGGGCACGGTGAACACGTGCGGCGTCTTCAACTCGCCCAGCATCTGCTTGACCTGATCGAACTGATCCGGTGTGGCCAAGTGGGTCAGGTCGCCGGTGTGGATGACGAAGTCGGGGGTGAAGCCCAGGCCGTTGACTTGGCCGATGGCGTGGGTGAACGTATCGGCCACGTTGGTATTGGCCGGGCCGTTGAAACCGATGTGGCTGTCGCTGATCTGAGCGAACCGCAGTGCGGGTGTCGCCTGTTGTGCAGCGCCGCTCGATCCGGCGACGTGCGAAATGACTTCACCGCCGGCGACCGTAAGCACTACCGCCGCGCCGAACCAGGCACCGTGCCGGATGAGCTGCCGCCGGCTCATGCCCGCAGGATCTTGTTCCGTGCTCATTTGGTCACCACCACGGTGCCGGTCATGAACGGATGGATCGAGCAGATGTAGTCATAAGAGCCAGGCGTGCTGAAGGTGTAGCTGTAGGTGGCGTGGGTGTCCATTCCCGGCGAGTGGAAAGAGCCGTCCTTGGCGGCGATGGTGTGCGGCTCCTCGTCATTGTTGGTCCAGGTGACCGTCGTGCCGAGCGGGACGGTCAGCGTCGCCGGGTTGAACTTGAAATCGCTGATGGCAACCGCCGTCCCTGCTAGCGGGGCGGGCGCATCGGCAGTGGTCGCTGAAGCCGAAGCCGGTGGCGAGGCCATACCGGACATACCAGGCATGGCCTGACCGGACATACCCGGTGTCATGCCCGACTGAAACGAGATCGTCGGGCTGGTCGCGGTGGGTGTAGATGCGTGGCTGGAGCAGCCAGCAGTGAGCAGTATGCCCGCAGCGGCGAGCAGGAATGTGTTCTTCACACTGTAGAGATAGGTGGGTGGTTACACCTCAGGCCGGCTCGGTGGGCGTCGTGTCCGCTACGGATACTTCGATCGATCCGTTCCGCTCGCGAACATCCAGCCGCGGTAACGGATCCGGGGCGATTCGCAGCAGATGGCTCAGTACCCGGCCGGCTGGTGAGAACGAGGTCGAATGACAGGGACAGCGCAGCTCATCGAGGGGCTGGTCGAACCACACCCGGCAGCCCTGATGCGTGCACACCCCCGAAATCGCCTCGGGTTGGCCGTTGACCCGACGCACGAATCCGACCACCGAACCGACGTCAAAGGGAGGCATTACGCCCTCGCGGACATCTGCGCTCGCCGCGATGACCTGCCAGCTGCCATCACTGGGTTGCATCGAAGGCTCCTCGTCGCGGGAGTGCCCGTCGGGGAGGACGCGCGCGCTAGTGGCTCCGGCGACAACGCCCCCCCCCCGCAACAGCGGCGGCCGACGCGGCCACAACCACCCGACGACGTGTTGCGTGCGGCCCGGCGAGGGATTCGGGGGTTTTCCGGCAGCCCGGCATCATGCGGCGAGCCGACGGTGGAGGTCGGTCAGGAAGCCGTCGCGGGGCGCATCGCCGCCGGTCCACGCGGCACGCAACTCGATAGCCGTACGCAGCTGTGCGGCTTCGAAGCGATCTGCGTCAAACGGTCGGGGTCGGCGCCCGTCCAGTAGGTCGTCGACGTAGCGATGCAGACCACGGGCGCTCATTGTTCATCCTTATCGGTGAGCTTGGCGGCCCGTCGCAGTGCGCGGTGCTGTAACAACTTGGCGTTGGCCACGCTCACACCCATCTGGCGTGCCGACTCTTTCACCGAACAACCCCGCAAAAACCGCAATTCCAGAATGCGGCGATAGTTGTCCGGAAGCGCTGCGAGCAGGCGTTGAACTTGATGCGTAGTAGCGCTGCTGACAACGGGCCCGACCTCTTGTGACGGCAGGTCCCGTATATCGTCGATGGAGGTGACCTCGCAGCCCGTGGATTGCCGCCAGTGCGCGGCCAGAACCGAACGCGTGGTGGCGTGCAAATACCCGCGAACCTGGGCCACCGTTGCGGTGGTTCGCAGCGGCTTTAGCGCGGCCAGAAACACCTCGGCGGTGAGGTCCTCGGCGTCGGGCACGTTGCCGACGCGCTTGACGATCATTCGATAGACCCAGATGGCGTTGTCCGCATACACCGCCGCCCAATCCGGGTAGCAACTCCCGGTGTCGGCCACCCGGTGCAGGCTGGGCCTGGCGGTGGGTTTCCGTTGCGCCATCATCCCGGGTTAATACGGTGGCGCGTTACACAAGAGTCGCCGAGCACCCGAATAGATCATCGGTTGAGCGATCTGACCGAGCGGGGTGCGCGGCTCAGCGCTGCAGGGCTGGACACAGCAACCTCACGCCGATGGCGCGCTTCGTGCGATCGGCATGCGGCTGCTGATGAGTCGGCGCACCGGAACAGCCGCGTGCTCGATCGCATAAGGAGCACTCGGAAACATCTCAATCGCCAGCTTCATGACTCGATTGACGCGTACCCAGCGTCGGTCTGGGTCTGGCCCGGACGGGGAGCCAGGGGCCCGACCCGCTCGGATGGCCCCGGGTTCGGCGCGACGTCAAGATTTTCGAGCTTGTCCTCGTTGTGCAGCTCACCCAATTCGGCCTTGAAGATTCGCATCGACTTGCCCAGTGAGCGGGCCGCATCAGGCAGCTTCTTGGCACCGAAGAGCACGATCATCACGATGGCGAGTACTGCCCAGTGTCCTGGACCAAAATTGGCGAACATCATTTACCTCCAGACACAACTTGTCACCAATGGATACGGCGGTGGGTTACACCGCCAGCCCGAAACTGCGTAGCGGTCGACGTCGACATCGCTGCAGCCCCGACAGCGAGACGGTTATCAGTACGGCGGCCCGGTGGGTCCGCAAGTGCCGAAAAACGTTGTCCGGCATCCGCGTCGAGTCGGCGATCGGGATGGTTGTGATCCATTGGCGTCCAGACCGTTTGGAGCACTGTGGCCTTGCGGAGACCAATACCGAAAACAGTCGATGTCGACGACCCCGACTCTGTCGGGTGGGTACGTCCGGCTCGCGTGTAACCCGCAACCTACCTACCCGTGAGAACCAATCACGGTTCCGCCACGGCAGAGATCGTTAATTTCCACGCGCAGACACGGAGGCATTCACCATGCAGAAGTTCACCCCTGCCATCGCCGCCGCCACCGCGGGCGCCTGGGCGGTCGCCGCCCTTGGATTGGCAAGCCCGGCAAGTGCAGTCGGCGGTTTCGGCGGCTACGGCAACGCCCAAGACACCGTCAATGCGCTTCAAGCCCAGGGCTTCAACGTGCAGCTCAACGGGGCAGCGGTATACCCGCTTTCGTGGTGCAAGGTCACCGGTATCGAGGGTATGCGTAACGACAACATCGATTCGTCTGGAGCCATAATCGACCGGACGAAGGTCACCACCGTGTACGTCGACATACTGTGCAAGGGAGGGTAACTCGTGCATAGGAGGGCAACCGCGACGCACGCTGTTGAGCGACGTCTACTGTGCCGGCCCTGCAGGCGTGATGCACACGAACGGGACTGGGAGTCCCAGTGCGCGGCGACGATGGGCCCCGGCGCCTGCTCGTCCCATGTGCGGGGGTGCGCGAAGCCGTCATAACCGACCACGCCTGTATAGCGTCCAGACGACCCCGGACCGGGGTCACCCAAACTCCACAGGATCCCGAAGTCGACATGGCCGCCCTTCACGCCGCCACCAACTCTAATTTCGTTGGCCGCGCAGAGGGCTCGTCGCCAAGCGGCTAGCCACGCCCCCAACCGTTCACCGACAGCTCCTCGGTCGGCTCCCGAAACACGGTCAGCGCAGCCTCGATCAGCGCGCCGCAGGACTCGCTCGTGCGTCGACGATTGGCCCCTTGGCTTATCGTCATGTTGGGTTGCTCGTAAACCGTTGTGGCACCGACGTTCTGCGCGGCGTCGTATTCTCGCTTTCCGCGTCGCAACTCACCGCGCGATCATGAAGCAACCGCGTCAGGTGCTCGCGCGCGGTAATTCCCGCTGTGAAATGCCTGTGAACTGTCCGTTTGGTGGCTGACGGTGCCGCAGAGCGGGGTAAATTCACGCCGGGGGGCCCTAGATCGCGGTCGATTCCCGGTCGAGGAGAGGGGGACGACTGGTGTTGGGATGGCCATTCGTTGGCCGTGCCCGAGAGTTTGAGCGCGCGTTGGACGCGCTCAAAGAGCACTCTGCATATCGCGGTGTTGTCCTCATCGGTGAAGCAGGAGTGGGTAAGACGGCGCTGGCCCGTTCCCTTGCAGACGAGCTGAAGTCAAGTGGGCTGAAGGAACGGTTCGTACTCGGCACGAAGACCGCGCGCGCTGTCCCGCTGGCGGCCTTCGAGCGCTGGGTGCCGGTGGAGGAACCCCACGAGCCGGCGGCATTGTTGGCGGCGGCCCACCGCGCATTGGCGGACGAGACAGATCTGCTCATGGTTGTCGACGATGCCCATTTGCTTGATCGGTTGTCGGCGTTGTTGGTTAATCAAGTCGCCGCGGACGGCAGCACAACGATGATCGCGACCATTCGCTCCGGCGAAGAGATTCCCGACGCGGTGACAGCTCTGTGGAAAGAGCAGCACCTGATGCGCATCGACATCAAGCCGTTTACACGTGCGGAGACCGCCGAGCTTGTCTGCGCGGTGCTCGACGGGGTGGTCTCCGACGTTGTGATCGACCAGCTGCATAAGCTCTCCGCTGGGAATGCGTTGGTTCTGCGCGGTCTGTTGACCGCGGCTGTAGAGAGCGGCAATTTGTTCCAAGACGGCGGCAAGTGGTACCTGAAAGGCCCACTGCAAGTGGGATCCGACCTCAACGATCTCTTGGAGGCCCCTCTTCGAACCATGGCGGCTGACGAGCTCGAGGTCGTCGAAATCGTTACCGCCGCAGAGGTGCTGGACTGGGACATACTGCGTCAGTTGTGCGATACCGACGCCGTTGCCCGCGCGGAACGCCGAGGAGCGATTCAGTTGGTCGCCGATGGATCGCACACCATAGCCCGGCTCGGACACCCGGTTCTACGCGACGTCGTGATCAAACGCGGTGGCGTCGCGCGGTCACGGCAGGTCAACACTGTGCTGGCCCAGCACCTGTCGGAGTTTCTCCAACGAGCCAAATCGCCTGGCGCACACGGCGCACGAGCCCGACCGGACGTGCGCGCTCAGATTCAGCTGGCGCAGTTGATGACCCGCAGCGACATGGACCCAGACCTGCATGGCATCACCCATGCGGCGGCAAGCGCGGTAACGATGTCGAACGTGGTTCTGGGAGAAGAACTTGCGCAATTTGCCTACGACCACGGTGGAGGCCTAACCGCGGCGGTCGTGCTAGCGGAGGCGATGAGCTGGCAAGGGCGCGGCGGCGAGGCGGAATCGCTGCTCGCAACGTTTGATCCCGACGGCAGCGACGCGCTGGCAACGGTGCGCTGGGGCTGCACGCGAGCCGCCAATCTGTACTGGGCATGCGGGGACGTCGACGCGGCACGCGCAGTGTTGGCCACGGTTCGTGACCGCGTCGAGGCGCCAGCCATGCTCGGATTGGTGACGGCGATGGAGGTGTCGTTCGACTTCTTTGCCTGCCGACTGGCTGAGGCCATATCGATGGGTTCGGTCGCGTGCGCCGCGCCGGATCAGGTGCCGTTGGCGATGGTGTGGGCTGCGTCCGCAACCGCCGGTGCCTTGGCCCTGCGCGGCCGCTTCGCCGAGGTCCCCTTCATCGCCCAGCGAGGTCTGGCCGCCGCGCAGCGCTGTGAGTCTGGCCTGCAGCGCTTCGCAATCGGCCTCGCGGAGGTGCTGGCTCTCACCGCAGCCGGGGACTTCGCGGCGGCAGATCAGGTGTGCGTCCGCTATCGCGACATGACAGGTGGTGAAGCGCAAGCCAATTCAATCGTGGAGGCAATGGCTGGGCGCGTCGATCTCGGTCGCGGCGCATTGGACGACGCATGCGACCAACTGCACAGCGCCCTGTCGGCGATGGCTGAGATGCTCCCTCGTGGCTGGGTCATGCTGGTGGCCTCCTGGCATGCTCAGGCCGAAGCCGCCCGCGGAAACACCGCCGCGGCGGTGGCCGCTCTGGGCCAAGCCGAAGCCTCTACCGGCCCGCAGGTGGCTGTGTTCGGGCCTGAACTCGAACTCGCGCGGGCGTGGGAGCGCGCTGCGGTCGGTGAAACAAGCGCTGCCCGAGTGCACGCGGAGCGGGCCGCGCACCTGGCGCGCGGTGCCGACATGTTGCCCGTCGAGATGCACGCACTGCACACCGCTGTGCGCTTCGGTGACCGTTCCCACTCTGCGAGACTTCGCGAACTCGCCAACCTGCTGGACAGTCCGCTGGCCGAGATCGTCGCCGCACACAGTCGCGGACTGGCAACCCACGACGGCGACGGCCTCGACGATGCCGCTCGCCGCTTCGAGGAGCTGGGAGCAATGGCCATGGCAGCCGACGCGGCCGCGCAGGCAGCGCGGGCACACGCTCGCGCCGGCAGTCGGATCAAGGAACTGGAGTCCGCCACCCAAGCGCATTGGCGCGCAAGCCAGTGCGACCTACGCACACCAGCGACCTCAGCTATTGAACGTCCACTTCCAATCACCGATCGAGAACGCGAAGTCGCCACCCTCGTCGCGGCGGGTCTGTCCAGCCGCGAAATCGGCGATCGACTCAAAGTCTCCGCTCGCACCGTGGAGGGCCACCTCTACCGCATCTTCACGAAACTAGGCATCGACGACCGCGACGAGCTCGCTCACCTGCTGCGCGATCGTGCCACCAATTAGCACAGCGGAAACGGTCGCACCGGAGATGCGTCGCGCAACAGAGCTGGCGGCAACGGAGTGTCGGCGTCCGGTTCCGGTTGCTTTTGACGTCGGGCGCCCAGCGAATTCACAGGCTGGGGCGACGCTCGAACTTGGCGCCGCTCAGCAACGTGTTCCAGGTATGGGTGCGCAACGGACGCGTACCGGAACGGAATGCGATCATGATGCACAAGCTGTTTGCCGCAAGCTGTCTGGCCGGCATCATCGTCACCGGCGCCGCGGCGCCGATGGCATACGCCGGAGGTGGCAACCCCAGCGGTACAGGTCCGCCGAACCAGTCCTGCCAGAACAGCGAAGCCGCCGGAGGCACTACACCGGGCCACTCCAGCTCTTCACCGGGGTCACCGTTCAACGAACCCGGTATCAACAGCGTCAACGGGGGTATCGGCGGACAGCACTACAGTCCCAAGGCGCAATACGACGTCGCGTGCACCAAAGGACCGCAAGCGCCTCCGAGTGCCACGGCCGCGACTGCTGCGACGCCGGCAACGCCGGCAACGACCGCACCCCCAACCGATGTGACAACCACAGGGACTAAGGGACACAATCCACACACCGGATAGGCCACCATCGAGTAACGCCCTGCCGGCGGAAGCGGCGCGTCTGCTCGGTGTACACGACTGGGCCGCTTTCCAGTTCGGGCGTCAGCGGTTTGCGAAGGTTCTCACCGCTGAGGCCACTAGCACACCCAGGTGGCGCACTCGCCCGCAGTGCTGGTCGCGTACTCAACGCTGTACGCGGCCACCGCCGAGCACGGCACGCTGGGTCCGCAGGTCAGCTCCGCGCCGATGCTGGCCACCGCGATCACGTTGGGCAACGACGATGCCGTCGGGATTACCAGCCGGCTGGCTGGGCATGATGGGCTGGACCGACGAGCAGCTGGCCGAGGTGATCGCCTACCTCGGCCTCACGGTGTTCACCGGCTACTTCCTGAACTACGCCCAAACAGACATCGACTTCTGACTTCGCGATAGACGGAGCCTCGGTGGCGTATAGCTCGCAGGTTCGGCCGCCGTCTTCCAGCGTCCCTCTGATGCATCGGCACATAGTGCGAAAGGCAGGACGGCTCGCCGTGGTTGGTATCTGCTCGTGTAACCCGCCTGCCTATCTCCACAACGAAGCCTCCAAACAGGACGAGGCATGAGAAGACCGGAGATACGAAATGACCATCACCAAACTCGCCTTGTCGTCGGCACTCACGGCGTTGGCGGCAGGCGCCGTGATCGCCGCGGCGCCGTTCGCCGCTGCGGCCAATGTCGACCCGGGAGCGGTCGTTGCAGGACCGACCGCTCCCGTTGCGGCGACCACCGCGGCCCCTTCACCCGACGCTCCGCTGAGCGGGCCTGTGGCCCTGCCGCCCGGTGCGCCGATCGCCGTGCTACCGCAGGCTGCCCTCGGCGGTGGTGCGAATCCGTACGTGCCGAACGGCACCGACCCGTTCGTGCCTTGGGGCGTCTGGACCCCCTAACAGTGACTGCGGCGTCTAGTCCGGATCTGCTGTGCATCAGTGTGATTCGGCGATCACAGGCCATGCCGCTTTCCCGGAGCGGGGAAACAGCGCCGATACTTCAGGCGCATCCTTGCCAACGGTTGAGGTCGTCACGAAGCCGCGCACCCCGGCCGTGCGCGCGTCGGGGCTAGCGTTGCTTTGGTCAGCGCTTGTTCTTGGCCCGCGACACGGATCGGGAAGTGCGCTTCGCCCCGAAACTCTCTACGTCTGCGGCGGCGGGGCGGTTTCCTCGGCAAGCGCAATCAGCTTCGCCCGCACCAGATCCGGTCGCTCGTCGATGACAAAGTGGCTGGCGTCAACGGTTTCCAACGTGTAGTCGTCGGCATTCGCCGTTTCGGCGGCGACCATCGAGGTAGAGATGGCTGCGTCGTGGAGGCCGAACAGCGCGCGAATGGGCACGGTCGCGCGGCGAGTCTCAGGATTGCGTGCGCTGCTCGGTATCTCACGAAACACGAACGTCCGGTAGGTGTCTCGAGCTGTGCGAGCCACGAGCGGGTCGCGGAAGCGATCGGTGTACACGCGCGCCGTCGTGGGATCGATTGCCGAACTGCTTTTATAGGCCTGTTCGAGGAACTTGGTGTGCCGCTGGATTGGCACCCCGGCGGTGCCGATCACTACCTGGTACCAGAACCGCCACATCTGCGGAATCACAACGCGCGGAGTCACCCACGGGTGCGCCATGTTCAGCGCGAGATAGCCGTCGAAACGCTGGGGCTCCCGTAGCACCATCCGGTAGCCGACGAAACCGCCCCAGTCGTGACCCACCAGCAGGACCTTGTCGAGCCCGAGTGCGTCGAGCAGCGCCAGCACATCACTAGCCACGTCCTCCTTGGCCCACTTGTGCGGAGCCGGACCGGACCAGCCGTATCCGGGCAGGTCGGGTGCGATGATGCGCAGCCCGGGCGGCGGGTCGGCGAGCAGGTCGCGGTACACCCAGTGGTGTTGCGGCCAACCGTGCAGTGCGAGGACGGGGCGTCCGTCGGCCGGGCCGGACTCGGTGACGTGAAACCGCACGCCACGGGCTTCGACGTACGACCGGCGTACCC
>CAWIEE010000026.1:0-92977 GCA_963835075.1 uncultured Actinomycetota bacterium
ATCACGCGTGTGCTGGCGTGGCTCATCGATAGCGTTCCGGTGTTCGTCGTTCTAGGTATTGCGTACGGCATCGCCTTTGGCACCGCCGACAACCAGTGCGTGAGCACCGGTGCGTACAGCTACGGGGTATATTGCACGTCGAGCTTCGGGCGATCGGCGTGATCCTGCTTGGGCTGGGTTACATCGCCACCCTGGCCTACGTGGTGTGTAACTATGGTTACCGCCAGGGCCCACGGGTCGAGCATCGGCAAGTCGATCATGAAGTTCAAAGTGGTCAGCAAAAGACCTGGCAGCCAATCGGCTTCGGGTTGTCGATCGTGCGTCAGTTGGCCCATATCGTCGACGGGGCGATCTGCTACATCGGCTACCTGTTCCCGCTGTGGGACGCCAAGCGGCAGACACTCGCCGACAAAATCATGACGACGGTCTGTGTGCCGCTTGAAGGGCAGGGGCTCAACCCCCGGCCGCTGCCGCCGCAGCCACCGCCACTGAAGTAACCCAGTTCACCAAAAGAGGCGCTGACCCCGGTCGGCGCCTGCTTGATCTGGTTGCCACAGCGTGATTCCGGTTGGCGCCCAACACCGTCCAGTACCGGGAAACCGGAGTGCCAATCGGTTTCGGCAAGTCCATCGTGCGCCTGCCGATCTAGTGTCCTGCGCCGGGAATTCGTTGAAGATATGAGGCGAGTCGTTCGAAGATTTCATCGGCGGTCTTGGTCCAGTTGAATGGGCGCGGGTTGTCGTTCCAGGCTTGGATCCAGTCGCGGATGTCCTTCTCCAGAGCCTGGATCGAGCGGTGGGTTCCGTGGCGGAGCTTCTGGTCGGTGAGCAACCCGAACCACCGTTCGACCTGGTTGAGCCAGGAGGAGTAGGTCGGAGTGAAGTGCATGTGGAATCGAGGGTGAGCGACAAGCCATTTCGTGATCGTCGGCGACTTGTGCGTGGAGTAGTTGTCGCAGATCAAGTGGACCCCTAAGTCGGCGGGCACGGTGTTGTCCAGCTTGGTCAGGAACTTCTTGAACTCTGTGGCGCGGTGCCGGCGGTGAATTGACCCGTAGATTTCGCCGGTGGCCACGTCCAGGGCTGCGAACAAGGTGGTGATGCCGTGGCGTACGTAGTCATGGGTGCGGCGTTCGGGCATGCCGGGCATCATCGGCAGGACCGGTGCACTGCGATCCAGGGCCTGGATCTGGGATTTCTCATCGACGCAGAGCACCAGCGCCTTCTCCGGTGGGTCCAGGTACAACCCGACCACATCGCGCACCTTGTCGACGAACTGCGGATCGTTGCTGATCTTGAACGTATCCACCTGATGGGGCTTCAACCCGAATGACTTCCAGATCCGCCCCACCGTGGACTTCGACAGTCCCGTCTGGGCGGCCATCGATGCCCGCGACCAGTGCGTGGCGTCCTTGGGTTGACGCTCCAAGGTGGCCACGATCAGTTCTTCGACGGCCTCGTCGGTGATCTTGCGCGGCGCACCCGGGCGTGGCTCATCGGTCAATCCGTCCAGGCGCTTGTCGACGAACCGTTGCCGCCACTTGCAGACCATCTGCGGCGAAACGCCCAACTCCTCGGCGACTTGCTTATTGGTATTGCCTGCTGCGCAACCCAATACGA
This sequence comes from uncultured Actinomycetota bacterium, assembly GCA_963835075.1. Classification (GTDB taxonomy): domain Bacteria; phylum Actinomycetota; class Actinomycetes; order Mycobacteriales; family Mycobacteriaceae; genus Mycobacterium. The sequence goes on from CAWIEE010000026.1 coordinate 1,620, forward strand.
TTCGACACCGTTGCGCCAGGGCTTGCGATGACTTCGCCCGCCGAGCCCACCGCTGCAACGTCTCGAACTCGTCTTCGGTCAACACCAACTCGACAACCGGCCTGCCTCTGCGCGCCACCTCACCAGTCTACAATTATTGAGATAATTTACGGCGCAGGACACTAGGTGAAGCAGTACTTATTACCTGAAGGCGCTGACACCGGTCAGCGCCTCGCCGATGACCAACTGGTGCACCTCGGATGTGCCCTCGTAGGTCAGCACGGATTCGAGGTTGTTGGCGTGTCGGATCACCGGGTACTCCAGCGTGATTCCGTTGGCGCCCAACAGGGTCCGGCACTGACGGGCAATCTTGATCGCTTCGCGGACGTTGTTCAGCTTGCCGAAGCTGACCTGTTCCGGGCGGATGCGACCGTCGTCCTTGAGACGCCCGAGGTGCAGCGCAAGCAACTGCGCCTTGCCGAGTTCGACGGCCATGTCGGCCAGCTTGGCTTGCGTCAGTTGGTATCCCGCCAACGGCTTGTCGAACACCTCACGGGTGCCCACGTAGTCCAGCGTGGTCTGCAGGCAGTCGCGCGCCGCGCCGACGCTGCCGAATACGATGCCGAACCTCGCCTCCGACAGGCAGGCCAGTGGTCCGGAAAGGCCACTCGCGTCGGGCAACTGGGCGTCGGCGTGCAGCCGCACATCGTCGAGATGCAGCTCGGACGTGACGGACGCGCGCAGCGACAGCTTGTGCGTCATGTCCCGCGCAGAGAAGCCGGGTGTGCCCGCAGGCACCACGAAGCCGATGATGCCTTCTTTGGAGCGGGCCCACACGATCGCGACATCGGCGACCGATCCGTTGGTGATCCACATCTTCGAGCCGTTGAGAATCCAGTCCGACCCGTCGCGGCGGGCGGTCGTGCGCATGCCGCCGGGGTTGGAGCCGAAGTCCGGCTCGGTCAGCCCGAAACAGCCGATGGCGTCGCCGGTGGCCATGGCGGGCAGCCATTGGTTGCGCTGTTCGTCACTGCCCCAGCGGTAGATGGCGAACATCGCCAGCGAGCCCTGCACTGACACCAGGCTGCGCAGGCCGGAATCGATGGCCTCGAGCTCCTGGCACACCAGCCCGTAGGCCGTCGCGGTGGAGCCCCCGCAGCCGTAGCCCTTCAGGTGCATGCCGAGCAGCCCCAGCTTGCCCAGATCAGCGGCCAGCTCGCGGACTGGTACTTCGCCTGATTCAAACCAGTCCGCGATGTGAGGCCGCAGCCGTTGCTCGCCGAACTGCCTGACCATCGCACGTAGTTCGAGGTCCTCGGCTGTCAGGAGTGAGTCGAGGTCGAGCAGGCTTTCGATCGTGGCGCTCATGCTGATGTTCTACACCGTCTACCCTGAGCGGCGATGAGTGAGCAGCGTTCCAAGGCAGATGCATACCGTGCTTACGGGCTGGCCACCAAGGCCATCCATGCGGGGTTTCGGCCCGACCCCGGCACGGGCGCCGTCAACGCGCCGATATACGCGAGTTCGACCTTCGCGCAGGACGGCGTCGGCGGGCTGCGCGGCGGATTCGAATACGCCCGCACCGGCAACCCGACCCGCGCGGCGCTGGAGGCGGCGCTCGCCGCGGTGGAGGAGGCCGATTTCGGGCGTGCTTTCTCCTCCGGCATGGCAGCCACCGACTGCGCGCTGCGCGCGGTGCTGCGGCCAGGCGATCACGTCGTCATCCCTGACGACGCCTACGGCGGCACCTTCCGGCTGATCGACAAGGTGTTCACCAATTGGGGCATCACCTACACCGCGGTGGCGCTGTCCGATCTCGACGCGGTCCGTGCGGCGATCATGTCGAACACCCGGCTGATCTGGGTGGAGACGCCAACCAACCCGCTGCTCTCGATCGCCGACGTCAGCGCGATCGCGGAACTGGCAGCCACGTCGAACTTAAAGGTGTTGGTGGACAACACCTTTGCCTCGCCAGCGCTACAACAGCCGTTGCTCCTCGGCGCCGACATCGTGTTGCATTCGACGACCAAGTACATCGGCGGCCACTCCGACGTCGTCGGCGGCGCGCTGCTGACCAACGACGAAGAACTCGACACCGCGTTCGCATTCCTGCAGAACGGCGCCGGCGCGGTGCCCGGCCCGTTCGACGCGTACCTCACCATGCGGGGGCTCAAGACGCTGGTGCTGCGGATGCAGCGGCACAGCGAAAACGCCGCGCTGGTAGCCGAATTCCTCGAGGAGCACCCCGCGATCGAGTCCGTGCTGTATCCGGGGTTGACGACACATCCCGGCCACGAGGTCGCCAAGCGGCAGATGAGCGGGTTCGGCGGTATGGTGTCGGTTCGGATGCGCGGCGGGCCCCAGGCCGCTCGCGACTTCTGCTCTCGGACAGAGGTTTTCATTCTTGCCGAGTCGCTGGGCGGGGTGGAGTCGCTGATCGAGTATCCGGGTGCGATGACGCATGCCTCGACCGCGGGCTCGCAACTGGAGGTGCCCGACGACCTTGTACGGCTGTCGGTCGGCATCGAGGATTGCGCCGACCTGCTCGCCGACGTGGAGCAAGCGTTACGCTAACGCAGCGCGCCACGCACCGCCGATGCGGTGATCGCCAGGTTGACTTCCGGCAGCGCGGTCGGATACTCGTCCACCCAACTGCCACTCGCGATTTCCCCTGCCCTGGCATGCACCCACCGCCAGCCGCGGTCGTTGAGGCTCAGCAGCGCACCGAGCCCGTCGACCGCGTGCAACAACGAGATGATCGCCGCTGTTGGCGGCGCGGGCGGCATGCGCTCGAACAATGCCGCCAGCATCGCCGCGCGCGCGTTGCCGACCCGATCCCTGTTGGTCAGCGGCCACGCGTACGGGTGGCTGAATCGCTTGGAGTTCAACCGAACACGCCGGATCTGGCCCGTGTATTCCAGATAGGTGGCGACGTTCTCCTCGGTGTGCTTGGACAGCCGCTTGACCGCGGTGGCCGGACGCAGAGGTCGGCGCTGCAGCAGTTGAAACGCCGGTGCGACGACGGGATCCATCGGGCCGGGAGCCGCGAGCGCCACCAGCCGGCCAGACTCGACTTGCTCACCGGCCATCGCGGGCCGAATTCGGCACGCGTGTGCAAGATCCAGCAGCACCGCCCCCGACAGCACACGCTCGCGCCGGGCACGGTCTAGACCGGGCTGAGCGGACGCGTTGTCCAGCAGCAGCAGAAATAGGTCCTCGGCGATCTGCGCCATAGGCGGACTGTAAACCGCACCGCGGCGGGGCCGCGAATCAGGATTCCGCGGCGCAGTCGCGGCTTAGGAGTGGTAGGGCTCCGCGCTGACCAGCGTGACCTTGACGGTGTTGCCGTTGGGCACCTGGTAGCTGCGGGTCTCGCCGACCTTGGCGTCGATCAGGGCCTCGCCCAGCGGGGACTTCGGCGAGTACACCTCGAGCTTGCCGTCGGAGACGCCCTCCTGACGAGTGGCGATCAGGAAGGTCTCGGTATCGCTCTTGTCGTCGTCGTAGAACACCTTGACGACCGAGCCGGGCAGGGCCACGCCGGACTGCTTGGGTGCCTCACCCACCTTCGCGTTGTTCAGCAGCTCCTGCAGCTGACGGATGCGGGCCTCCTGCTGGCCCTGCTCCTCGCGGGCGGCGTGATAGCCGCCGTTCTCGCGCAGGTCGCCTTCTTCGCGGCGGTCGTTGATCTCGGCGGCGATGACCGGTCGATTGGCGATCAGCTGATCGAGCTCCGCCTTCAGCCTGTCGTGTGCTTCCTGGGTCAGCCAGGTGACCTGGGTGTCGGTCATGTCGTCGCGCTCCCCTCGTTGTTGCTCTCGCGCTCTTCGCGTAAGAAGTCTCGTGTCACGGCGCCGGGAGCTTCCCACGTGTATTGCCACAATCGCGGGCGCCGAATCAGCACACTTAAAGCAGCAATACACGGTCCCAGCAGGACCGTGTATCAGACCATGATAGCACCGCGGGGACAGCCGATTTTCACGAATTCGCAGTTCGGCGTTTGTTGCGCCGACTCCGTTGGTGTGTTTCTAGGAGGCCACCAGGTACGACGGCACGTCGGTTCCGCAGCCGTAGACGTCGCCGACAACCGGCGGCCTGCTGGCCTTGACGGTCGTGGTGACCTGCACGGTCTTTTGCGACGACGGCGGTACCAGCACTTCGCGGCGGCCTGTCTCGCTGCCATCTATCGACCTTGCCCGCACGATGCACACCACCGGCCGGGACGGGTCGTCGCGGGTCACGGTAATCGTCACCTGCACCGTCTCGTCGTCGACCAGTTGATAGCCGCCAAGCTCGCCTTTGACCTCGCCGGTGCCGAGCCGCTGCGATGCGATCACACCGATCCCCACGCCGATCGCGACGACCAGCACGGTCAACCCGATCGCGATCCAGCGGCGGTTGCTGCGCGACAGCCGCTGCCGCCCGTAGCGGTCGGCGGGGCGCCCGATGATGTCGTTTCGCATGCCCGTCCGTCGGATAGATCTACAGAACTGGAACTATAGGGGCACCCAGACGGTTGGAACGTCTCGACAAACGTCGACCACGAGTCGGCCCGAGACGAGCAAGTAAGAGGGGACAGTTGAGCGAACTGCGGTTGATGGCGGTGCATGCCCACCCGGACGACGAGTCCAGCAAGGGTGCGGCGTCCACGGCCCGCTACGCCGACGAGGGTGTGCGCGTGCTCGTGGTGACACTGACCGGCGGCGAGCGCGGTGACATCCTCAACCCGGCGATGGACCTGCCTGAGGTGCACGGCCGGATAACCGAGATCCGCCGCGACGAGATGGCCAAGGCCGCCGAGATCCTCGGGGTGGAGCACCACTGGCTTGGCTTCGTCGACTCAGGGCTGCCCGAGGGTGACCCACCGCCACCGCTGCCCGACGGCTGCCTGGGCGTGGTGCCGCTGGAGGAGCCCGTCGAGGCGCTGGTGCGTCTGGTCCGCAAGTTCAAACCGCACGTTATGACCACCTACGACGAGAACGGCGGCTACCCGCATCCGGACCACATCCGAACCCACCAGGTATCGGTCGCCGCCTACGAGGCCGCGGGTGACTATCTGCAGTTCCCCGACGCAGGTGAGCCATGGGATGTGCTCAAGCTGTACTACAACCACGGATTCGTGCGCAGACGCATGCAGCTGCTGCAGGACGAGTTCGCCAAACACGGCGAGGTGGGTCCGTTCGAAAAGTGGCTTCAGCACTGGGATCCCGAACACGACCCGTTTGCACAGCGGGTGACGACGCGCATCGAGTGCTCGAAGTACTTCGCCCAGCGCGACGACGCGTTGCGCGCGCATGCGACGCAGATCGATCCCAACGGGGACTTCTTCCGAGCGCCGATCGAATGGCAGCAACGGTTATGGCCGACTGAGGAGTATGAACTGGCCCGTTCGCGCACGCCGGTGTCGCTGCCCGAGACGGATCTGTTCGCGGGGATCGAGACGGACCGGTGAACGACGTCATGATGTTCGCGGTCGGCCTGCTGGCCGACGATGCTCCCCGCGACACCGGCCCGGACTTCGGCAAGGCCAGCCCGTTCGGTCTTGTCATCGTCGTGCTGCTGTTGATCGGCACCTTCCTGCTGGTGTGGTCGATGAACCGGCATCTGCGCAAGCTGCCCAAGTCGTTCGACGACGCCGAACCGGACCAGGGCGCCGACGGGCTCACCGAGGACCCGAGGCGTGAGCCCGGCGGCTAACAGGCTCGCCGAGGCGACCAGCCCCTACCTGCGCCAGCACGCTGACAACCCGGTGCACTGGCAACAGTGGACGCCCGACGCGCTGGCCGAGGCCGCGGCGCGTGACGTTCCGATCCTGCTGTCCATCGGGTATGCGGCGTGTCACTGGTGCCACGTGATGGCCCACGAGTCGTTCGAGGACGACGAGGTCGCCGCCGCGATGAACGACGGGTTCGTGAACATCAAGGTTGATCGCGAGGAGCGGCCCGATCTCGACGCGGTGTATATGAACGCCACCGTCGCGCTGACCGGGCAGGGCGGCTGGCCGATGACATGCTTCCTCACTCCCGACGGCCGGCCGTTCTTCTGTGGCACCTACTACCCGAAACCAAACTTCCTGCAGCTGCTCGCCGCGGTCTCCCAGACGTGGCACAGCAGGCGCGGCGAGATCGAGGAGGCCTCCGACCGCATCGCGGGCGAGCTGCGGTCGATGGCGTCGGGCCTGCCTGGCGGTGGGCCGCCCGTGCAGCCCCAACTGTGTGACCACGCTGTGGCCGCTGTGCTTCGCGATCAGGACGTTGAGCGCGGCGGGTTCGGCGGCGCACCGAAGTTCCCGCCGTCGGCGCTCTTGGAAGCGCTGCTGCGCAGCCACGAACGCAGTGGCGACATCATGCCTTTGGAGGCGGTGGAGCGGACCTGTGCGACGATGGCGCGTGGCGGTATCTACGACCAGCTGGCAGGCGGGTTCGCCCGCTACAGCGTCGACGCGTCGTGGGTGGTTCCCCATTTCGAGAAAATGCTCTACGACAACGCGCAGCTGCTGCGGGTGTATGCGCACTTGGCGCGTCGAACATCAAACCCGTTGGCCCGCAGGGTAGCCCAGCAGACTGCGCGTTTCATCATCGACGAGCTGGGTGTCGACGGCATGTTCACCTCCTCGCTGGACGCCGACGCCGACGGCCAAGAGGGTTTGACCTACGTGTGGACGCCCGCACAGCTGCGTGAGGTCTTGGGCGACGACGACGGGCGCTGGGCCGCAGAGCTTTTCAACGTGACGGACGCCGGAACGTTCGAGCATGGCAGTTCGGTGCTGCAGCTGCCGGTCGATCCGGATGACCCAAACAGGTTCGAGCGGGTCCGCGCGAAACTGCTGACCGCCCGGCTGACCCGGCCGCAACCCGGCCGCGATGACAAGGTTGTCACGGCCTGGAACGGGCTGGCGATCACCGCGCTCGCGGAAGCGAGTGTGGCGTTGGGCCGCCACGCATTCCTCGGCGCCGCAATCCGATGCGCACGCTCAATCGTCGACCTACACGTCGTTGACGGACGGTTGCGCCGGGCCAGCCTTGGTGGCCGGGTCGGTGACAGCGCCGCGATCCTCGAGGACCACGCGACGCTGGCCACGGGGCTGCTGACGCTGTATCAGCTGACCGTCGAGGCCTCGTGGCTGGACGCCGCCACCGGCCTGCTCGACGTCGCGCTCGACCATTTCGCCGATCAGGACCGCGAGGGCCGCTGGTTCGACAGCGCCGACGACGCCGAGCAGTTGATGCTTCGGCCAGCCGACCCGCTCGACGGTGCCACCCCGTCCGGCGCCTCGTCGATCGCCGAGGCTCTGCAGCTGGCCGCCCACCTGGTTCCCGCGGACCGCGCCGAGCGCTATGCCGCGGCCGCCCACGCCACGCTGGCCGGCGCGGCGCCCATCCTGGCCCGGTTGTCGCGCTCGGGTGGACACTGGCTCGCCATCGCCGAAGCCGCCGTACGCGGACCCATCCAGATCGCGGTGGCCTGCGATCCGCAGCACTCGGAATTGCTCTCTGCGGCGCGCGAATTGGCGCCCGGGGGAGCCGTCGTGGTCGGCGGCGCCGTCAATTCCTCCGAGCTGCTGGTCGACCGCGACCGGATCGGTGGCTCCGATGCCGCCTACGTGTGCCGCGGCCGGGTGTGCGACCTACCCGTTACCGCTACTGCAGATTTGGCCGCCGCGCTGAGGTAGCGTCGCCGCCATGGCCAGTGCTGAGGACATCACCAAAGCCGTCAACCGTTACCTGGAAACGGTCTCGCAGGGACGGCCTGACGACATCGTTGCGCTCTACGCCGCCGACGGCACCGTCGAGGACCCCGTCGGCAGTGACCTGCACATCGGTCGAGAGGCGATCCGCGGTTTCTATAAGGCCGTCGAGGGTGCCAACGCCACGACCGAGATGGTCACGCTGCGCGCGCTCGGCAACGAGGCGGCCTTTTTCTGGCGGCTGATGATCGGCGGAATGACCATCGAGATCATCAGCGTCATGACGTTCGACGAGGACGCCAAGATCGCATCGATGAAGGCCTACTGGGGCCCGGACAACTCACGCAGGGCTAAAAGACTGCGAACCACATCGCGATGTAGTGGCAGATCGCCGCGACCGCGGTGCAGGCATGGAAGAACTCGTGGTGGCCGAACGTCGTCGGCCACGGGTTCGGCCACTTCAGCGCGTACAGCACCCCGCCGATGCTGTACAGCGCGCCGCCGACAATCAGCAACACCAGTGCGGCGACGCCAGCGCCCTCCATGATCGGCCCGACGAACCAGGCTGCGACCCAGCCGAGCAGCAGGTACAGCGGCACGCCCACCCAGCGCGGCGCCGACGGCCAGAACATCTTGAGCAGAACGCCCGCGATCGCCCCGCCCCAGACGATCCAGAACAGCACCCAGCCCTTCTCCGGGGGCAGTGCCAGCAGGGCGAATGGCGTGTAGCTGCCGGCGATGAACACGAAGATCATCGAGTGGTCGAGCCGCTTCATCCATTTGCGCGCGTTCTCCGAGCGCCAGTTCACCCGGTGATAGGTGCCGCTGACGGCGAACATTGCCACGATCGTGAAGGTGTAGAGCAGCGTCGCCAGCCCGGCGCGCGTCGACTCCACTGCCCACGACACCGACACCAGGGCCGCGCCTGCGATGAAGGCCACCACTGCTGCGTATACGTGGATCCAGCCGCGCAGCCTCGGCTTGCCAAGGAACTGCGCGACTCCGTCGACGACTGCTTCGGGGAAATCTTCGGCGTATAAGTGCGGCGGCTGCTGCTGGGCCTCGTCGGCGGTCTCGGTCTGGGACATGTCACCTCCCTCAATGCCATGGGGGTTTCCGAACGTCACAGTAGTCTGAATCTTTGTGGCGATCATTCCTCGGCGGCTCAAGGAACCGATGTACCGCGCCTACGAGATGCGGTTGCGTCAGGGTCTGGCTTCCTCGAAATCCGAACTGCCCCGCCACATCGCGGTGCTATGCGACGGTAACCGACGCTGGGCACGTGATGCCGGTCACGACGACGTCAGCTACGGCTACCGGATGGGCGCACACAAGATCGCAGAGATGCTGCGCTGGTGCCAGGAAGCCGGCATCGAGATGGCCACCGTCTACCTGCTGTCGACAGAAAACCTGCAGCGTGATCCCGGCGAGCTGGCGGCGCTCATCGAGATCATCACCGACGTCGTCGAAGAGATCTGCGCACCCGCCAACCGGTGGAGCGTGCGCACGGTGGGTGATCTCGAGCTCATCGGGGAGGAGCCGGCCCGGCGGCTGCGGGAGGCCGTCGAGTCGACCAATGGCAACGGCAGCGGCTTCCACGTCAACCTCGCCGTCGGCTACGGCGGTAGGCAGGAGATCGTCGACGCGGTGCGGGGGCTGCTCGGCAAGGAACTGGCCGACGGCGTCACGGGCGACCAGCTGATCGACGCCGTCACCATCGACGCGATCTCGGAGAATCTCTACACCTCCGGGCAACCCGACCCCGACCTGGTTATCCGCACATCGGGAGAGCAGCGACTGTCCGGCTTCCTGCTGTGGCAGAGCGCCTACTCGGAGATGTGGTTCACGGAGGCCTACTGGCCCGAATTCCGGCGTGTCGATTTCCTGCGGGCGCTGCGCGACTACACCGCAGGCATCGCCGCTACGGCATGTACGGCTCAGCCCTAATGTATCCTCCCCCAAGCCGCGACGGCATTGATCGGCTCAGCCGATGTGGCATGTGAGGCGCATGCCACACTTGACTCATGGCTGCGCTGTCAGCAGTGGTCTTCACGCTCAGCTGGTGGTTGGGCCTGTACCTGCTGGCCCGTGACCCACGCAAACCCGTCTTGGTACTGGCCGCGATTGGCCTGACGAGCTTCGCGTCGGTGGTGGCGCTGGACGCGGTGCGGATAGAGAGCGCCGCCAGCGGTTCCAGTCTGTCTCTGGCTCTCAGCAGCGTCGAGATCTACCTCGTCACGGTTCCGGGCATCGCCTGGTTCGCGGTACTGCTCGAGATGTCCCGGCCGAGCGAGACCTGGCGCAGCCGCGCAGGCGAAATCGCGTTGGTGGTCGGCGTCGCCGCGGTGGCGATCTTCGGCGCAACGATGGCGGAAACGTCGACGGGCCGCTGCGGAGGGGGCACTGGGTGATGTTCGCGGCGATCTCGCTGTCCTCGCTTGGCGCGATGGTCAAGGCTGTGCTGCATCGCGCGCAGCCAGGACGGGTGGCGGCCTTCCTCGTGCTCGGCACACTGTTCTTCGCGCTCGCCAACGCGATCCTGATCATCCCGCTCGGCCTGGTGCCGAGCTGGCTGGCGTTGGCGTCCACCGGATTCGACGTGGCCGTGCTCGGCGTCGCCGTGGCCATGTGGGATGCGTTCGACGAGGGCCAGGCGCTGCGCGCCGACATGTTGCGGTCGTTCGCGGCGACGGCCGTGGTGGCGCTGCTGTTCGGCGGGCAGCGTTGATCGGGCTGGCGCTGTCCGGGTCAGGAGACCGCGCTGACGGTGCTGCTGTTCACCAGCCTGGCTGTCGCGATTGCCATCAACGTGCTTGCCGATCCGTTGGCCGGGCTGCTTGACCGGCTGGCGTTCTCCAGGTCGCCGGATTTGCGGGCCGACCGTGCCGCGTTGCGGCGCACCGAAGCGGCGTTGCCGCTACGGTCGGCCAACCCGCTCGACGGTGTCGACGACGACACCTTCGCCCGGCTCACCCGCCGCGCGCTGGGCCACTACGGCGACCTGTCCAAGCTCGTCGCCAGCCCGTTGACCGCGCTGCCGGTCATCGACGAGCGCCTCGTCGTCCGTGGCGCGCCTGACCAGCCGCTGGAACGGGCCAACGAGCTCAAGGCGCTGCTGGCCGACCGGATCGCCCGGCTCAAGCCGCGCGACGGCGGTGATTTCGGCACGACCGAGCAGTGGCGCCACTACAACTCGCTGTACTTCCCTTACGTCGTCGGGGTGCGGGCCTATGCGCAAAACGCCACCGCCGCCGGACTCGACCCGGTGGCCAGGCAGGCCTGGCAGTGGTTCGTCACCGAGGTGCCGCAACGGTCCCTGCACAACTGGCAGAACGCGGCGGCCCGGCTGATCGCCGCCGATTTGCGCGGAAATCTCGTCACCACCAAAGACTGACGAAGAACACACTGACCTGCGGCTGGCAGTAGCTGGCAGCGTCTGGTGTCGATCTGGCAGTGCTAACTGAGCAATGTCGGTGGCATGACCGCAATCAACACCCGCCCGGTCCGGGAAAGCACCGGTTCTCTGTTGCGCTTCGCCCTTCGCGCCGACGCCACCCTGTGCGCAGGCGTCGGGTTGTTCGTCGCGATGGCGGCCGACCCGCTGTCGCGGCTCTCCGGTTTGTCGTCTACCTCGGAGTGGATCGCGGGCGCCGCCTTGGTGATCTACGGCGTCGCGCTGTATGGGGCTGCCGGTCTGCCCGATGTCCGTCGCGTGGGCATGGGCGTGCTCGCAGGGAACGTCGCGTTCGCGATCCTCGTCGCGGTCGTGCTTGTGGCCGGTTGGCTGCCGCTGACCGAGCTCGGAGTGGTCAGCACGATCGCATTCACGGTCGCCACGCTTGGCTTCGCCTACGCCCAATACCTCGGAGTGCGCCGTCTGGCGTGACTTCATCATGGCTGGTCCGGAGTCGCCGTCGTCAGAGGTTGCGGCGTCGACTCCGGCACCGGTCCAGTCACCCACCGAGAAAAGGAACAATCATGACCGCTATCACCACGCCCCGCTTCAAGGAGTCGACGGATTCGCTGCTGCGCTTCGCTATGCGCGCCGACGCCATCATCTCCGGCCTCGCCGGTATTGCCGGCATTCCACTCGCCGGCTGGCTGGCCGAAATGTCCGGCACCACTAAGGCCTTCGAGCACTCGATGGGTGCGTTCTTCGTAGTCTTTGGCGTGGGAGTCTTTTGGCTCGCCGCTCAGCCGTCGGTGCGCCGCGCCGGCATGTGGGTGGCCATCGGCAACCTGCTGTTCACTGTCGCGAGCGTGGTACTCGTGCTCACGGACGTCTTCCCGCTGACCACGACCGGTGTGGTGCTGACGCTGGGCACCGCCGCCTACACCGCGGTGATCGGCGAGCTGCAATATCAGGGCTGGCGCCGGGTCAAGTAACCCGGCTCGCGCTTACAGCTTGCGCAGCCGGAGCCGGTTGATGGAGTGGTCGGCGTCCTTGCGCAACACCAGCGTCGCACGCGGCCGCGTCGGCAGGATGTTCTCAATTAGGTTGGGGCGGTTGATGGAATGCCAGATGTCGCGGGCGGCGAACACCGCGGCCTCGTCGGTCAGCGTCGAGTAGTGGTGGAAGTGCGACGCCGGGTCGGCGAACGCCCCGGCCCGCATCGACAGGAACCGTGAGACGTACCACTTCTCGATGTCTTCGATGCGCGCATCGACGTAGACGGAGAAGTCGAACAGATCCGACACCATCAACGCCGGGCCTGTCTGGAGCACGTTGAGCCCCTCGAGAATAAGAATGTCAGGATGCCGAATTGCCTGCTTCTCGCCGGGCACGATGTCGTAGAGCAGGTGCGAATAAACCGGGGCGCACGCCACGTCGACACCTGATTTCACTGCGGTGACGAATCGCATCAACCCGCGCCGGTCGTAGCTCTCCGGAAAACCTTTGCGGTGCATAAGGTTTCGCCGTGCCAGTTCCGCGTTCGGATAGAGGAAGCCGTCGGTGGTGACCAAGTCGACCCGGGGGTGGTGTTCCCAGCGAGCCAGAAGCGCCTCCAGCACACGGGCAGTGGTGGACTTGCCCACGGCCACACTGCCCGCGACCCCGATGATGAACGGCACCGGCCGGTCTGGATTCTGCTGCGGTTCACCGAGGAACTCGGCGGTCGTGGCGAACAGCCGCTGGCGCGCCGCGACCTGAAGGTGGATCAACCGGGCCAGCGGCAGGTAGACCTCTTCGACCTCGAGCAGGTCGATCTTCTCGCCTAGACCTCGCAACTTCACCAGCTCGTCTTCGGCCAGTTTCAGCGGGGTCGACATGCGCAGCGCGCGCCACTGACTTCGGTCGAACTCCACGTAGGGGCTCGGCTCGCTCAGCCGCGGCATGGGGTCAGTCTTGCATTTACGGTTGAGGCCATGAACTTGGGCCTGGACGCCGCCACCTTGATCCGTGAATATCTGCTGCTCGGTTTGCGTTTTGACCGGATCGAGGAAGGCTACGTCGACTCCTTCACCGGGGACCCCGCGTTGCATCATCAGGTGCAGAACGAACCCGCGCCCGATCCCGCTGAACTGGCGCGCCGAGCCGAGAGCCTGGCCGCCCAGGTGCCGCTGGCCGACGGCCTCGAATCGGTCCGCGCCGACTACATCACCGCCCACCTGCGCGCGCTGGCCTGTGCGGGGAGGAAGTTCGCGGGCCACGACGTCGGCTTCGTCGACGAGGTGGAGGCGTATTTCGACGTGCACATCACCAAAGGGGATCCCGAGCGCTACCGGCAGGCGCACCGGGCGCTGGACGACGCGCTGGGCGGCACCGGAGCACTCGCGGAGCGGATGGCCGCTTACCGTGCGTCCGAGGAGATCCCGCCTGATCGGCTCGAGGAAGCGATCCACGCGTTCTCCAGTGCGCTGCGCGACCGCGTGCGCGCCGAATACCCGCTGCCCGACACCGAGACCATCACCTACGAGGTGGTCACCGACAAGCCGTGGTCGGGGTTCAACTACTACCTCGGCGACTACCGCTCCACCGTCGCCGTCAACGCCGACCTCAAGCAGCAGATGTCCAACCTGCCCCGGCTGGTCGCGCACGAGTCGTATCCCGGCCATCACACCGAGCACTGCCGCAAGGAGGCGGGCCTTGTCGAGGGCAAGGGCCAGACCGAGCAGACCATCTTCCTGGTGAACACCCCGCAATGCCTGATGGCCGAGGGGTTGGCGGACCTGGCGCTGTATGCGGCGATCGGGCCGAACTGGGGTGGCTGGGCCGCCGAGATCTACGCCGACCTCGGACTGCGATTCGACGGCGAGCGCGCCGAGGCGGTGTCGGAGGCCGCGGCGGCACTGGCCGACGTGCGGCAGGACGCCGCGCTGATGCTGCACGACGAGCACCGCGACGTCGACGACGTTGCCGATTTCCTCAAGCGCTGGCTGTTGGTCAACGACGACCGCGCCCGGCAGACGCTGCGCTTTTTGTCCTCGCCGCTGTGGCGCGCCTACACCAGCACCTACGTCGAGGGGTATCGGCTGCTGCGGGGCTGGCTGGAGGCCAGACAGCAAGGCGTCAGCCTCACAGAACGGTTCGGGCGGCTGCTCGATGAGCCACTGATCCCGTCGTCACTGCGGGACGTAGGCTGAACGCCATGACCGCAGACTCGACCGTGACCACCGCGACCGCACCCGGAGCCGAGTACGCCGATACCGCAAGCGCCGCATACCGCTCGATACTGCAAATCATCGAGTCGGTCGAACCGCGCATCGCGGCGGCGACGCGCAAAGAGCTTGCCGACCAACGTGATTCACTCAAGCTGATCGCCAGTGAGAATTACGCATCGCCTGCGGCGCTCCTCACGATGGGTAGCTGGCTTTCCGACAAGTATGCGGAAGGCACCATCGGGCACCGGTTCTACGCCGGCTGCCAGAACGTCGACACCGTCGAAACCGTCGCCGCCGAGCACGCCCGCGAGCTGTTCGGCTCGCCATACGCCTACGTACAGCCGCACTCGGGCATCGACGCCAACCTCGTTGCGTACTGGGCCATCCTGACCACCCGGGTCGAGGCACCTGGCCTCGCCGAGGTGGGCGTCAAGAACGTCAACGACCTCTCCGAAGCGCAGTGGGAAGAGCTGCGCGGCAAGCTGGGCAACCAGCGGCTGCTTGGAATGTCGCTGGACGCCGGCGGGCACCTCACCCACGGATTCCGGCCCAACATCTCCGGAAAGATGTTCCACCAGCGCAGCTACGGCACCGACCCCAAGACCGAGCTGCTCGACTACGATGCGCTTGCCGCCGCCGCGCGTGAGTTCAAGCCGCTCATCCTGGTCGGCGGTTACTCGGCGTACCCGCGGCGGATCAACTTCGCCAAGCTGCGCGAGATCGCCGACGAGGTGGGCGCGACCCTGATGGTCGACATGGCGCACTTCGCCGGGCTCGTCGCGGGCAAGGTGTTCACCGGCGACGAGGACCCCGTCCCGCACGCCCACATCACGACGACCACCACGCACAAGTCGCTGCGCGGGCCGCGCGGCGGACTGGTGCTGGCCACCGCAGAGTACTCCGATGCCGTCGACAAGGGCTGCCCAATGGTGTTGGGCGGTCCGCTGTCTCACGTGATGGCGGCCAAGGCCGTCGCACTGGCCGAGGCCCGCCAACCCGCCTTCCAGGGTTACGCGCAGCGCGTCGCCGACAACGCGAAGGCGCTCGCCGACGGCTTCCTCAAGCGTGGCGCGCGGCTGGTCACCGGCGGCACCGACAACCACATCGTGTTGCTCGACGTCACGTCGTTCGGGCTGACCGGGCGGCAGGCCGAGCAGCCCTGCTCGACTCCGGCGTCGTCACCAACCGCAACTCGATCCCGGCCGACCCCAACGGAGCCTGGTACACCAGCGGCATCCGGTTGGGAACCCCCGCACTGACCACCCGCGGGTTCGGCGCCGACGACTTCGACCGTGTCGCCGAGTTGATGGTCGACGTGCTGTCCAACACCACGCCAGAGGGGACGTCGAAGGCCAAGTACGTGCTGGCCGACGGCACCGCCCAGCGGGTGCATTCCGCCGCCGCCGAACTGCTCGACGCAAATCCGCTGTACCCGGGCTTGTCACTGTAGCCGGCAGCTGTCCCGCGAGTTCGACGTTTGGGCGCGATCTACTCGCACTTTCGCGCCGGTTTGTCCGTTTGGGCGGGTCGAATTTCAAAAAACATGTGAACTCGGGTTACAGTTACTTTTATGGCACAGAAACCTGTCGCTAATGCACTGATTCTCGAGCTCGAGCCGGTCGTGCAGGAGGAGCTGCGTCGCCACATCGACACCGAGGACCTGTGGTTCGCCCACGACTTCGTGCCGTTCGAGCAGGGTGAGAACTTCGCCTTCCTCGGCGGACGCGACTGGGATCCGTCGCAGGTCACGCTGGCCAAGCCCGTGACCGACGCCCTCGAGATCCTGTTGATCACCAAGGACAACCTCGCCGGCTACCACCGTGAGTTCGTGTTCAGCTTCATCCTGGCGGAAAAGTGGGGCCGCTGGATCGGCCGCTGGACTGCCGAGGAGCACCTGCACGCGATCTCGCTGCGCAACTATCTTGTGGTCACTCGCGAGATCGACCCGGCCGCCAACGAGGACGTGCGCGTCGAGCACGTGATGAAGGGCTACCGCGCCGACACCTACAGCCAGCTCGAGCGCCTCGCATTCATGGCGTTCTTCGAGCGCGCGCACGCCGTCTTCTGCCGCAATCTCGAAGCGCAGATCAGCGAGCCGGTGTTGAAGGGCCTGGTCGGCCGGATCGCCACCGACGAAGAGCGCCACGAGGAGTTCTTCGCCAACATCGTCGCGCACTGCCTGACCTACAGCCGCGACGAAACCATCGATGCGATTGCCCGTCGCGCAGCCGAACTCGGCGTCGTCGGCGGAGACATCGACGCGTACGCGGACAAGGTCGCCAACGTCGCCGCGGCAGGCATCTTCGGACCGGACCAGCTGCGCCAGGTGATCGCCGACCGCATCACTGCCTGGGGGCTGGCCGACGAGCCCGCGCTGCGCGCCTACGTCTGACCTGTTAGCCACGGCGCGCCTGCGCGGCGCGAAGCGCTCAGCGAGAGTAGCGTCGTTTCTCGATGGCTAGCGACATGCTCTGCTATCCGGGCGGTACCGATCGTTTCGATCCCGAGAGGACCGGCCCCGGTCCTGATACCGCAGTGTCCGCCGATGTGTTCGTGCGGGGCCGCATGAACTCCCTCGCCTCGAGGAGCGCTACGTGACCGATTCACCTGTCAGGACCTATGTGCTCGACACCTCCGTGCTGCTGTCCGATCCCTGGGCCGCTACGCGGTTTGCTGAGCATGAAGTCGTGGTCCCGTTGGTGGTCATCAGCGAACTGGAAGCCAAGCGGCATCATCACGAGCTGGGCTGGTTTGCGCGGCAGGCACTGCGGATGTTCGATGATCTGCGGCTCGAGTACGGGCGGCTGGATCAGCCGATTCCCGTTGGGACGCAAGGCGGCACACTGCATGTCGAGCTGAACCACAGCGACCCCACTGTTTTGCCTGCAGGCTTCCGGACAGACACCAACGACGCACGCATCCTGACGTGCGCTGCCAACCTCGCCGCCGAGGGCAAGCGAGTCACGTTGGTCAGCAAGGACATTCCGCTGCGGGTGAAGGCTGGCGCTGTCGGGCTGTCCGCCGACGAATACCACGCGCAGGACGTCATCACCTCCGGCTGGGCGGGGATGGACGAGATCGAGGTTTCGGCAGACGAGATCGACACCCTGTTCGCCGACGGCGAGATCGACCTCGAGGCGGCGCGTAATCTCCCATGCCACACCGGGATTCGGCTCCTCGGCGGCAGCTCGCACGCCCTTGGTCGGGTCAACGCCGAGAAGCGGGTGCAACTGGTGCGCGGCGATCGCGAGGTGTTCGGGTTGCGTGGGCGCTCCGCCGAGCAGCGGGTAGCGCTGGATCTGCTGCTCGACGAGTCGATCGGCATCGTCTCACTCGGCGGCAAGGCAGGCACCGGCAAGTCTGCACTCGCACTGTGCGCAGGCCTTGAGGCCGTGCTCGAACGGCGCACCCAGCGCAAGGTGGTTGTGTTCCGTCCGCTGTACGCCGTCGGGGGCCAGGAACTCGGCTACCTGCCCGGCAGTGAGAGCGAAAAGATGGGCCCGTGGGCACAGGCCGTCTTCGACACGCTCGAAGGGCTCGCAAGTCCCGCGGTCCTCGAAGAGGTGCTCTCGCGCGGCATGCTCGAAGTGCTGCCGCTGACCCACATCCGCGGCCGCTCACTGCACGACTCGTTCGTCATCGTCGACGAGGCGCAGTCGCTGGAGCGCAACGTGCTGCTGACCGTGCTGTCCCGGCTCGGCGCCGGATCGCGGGTGGTGCTCACCCACGACGTCGCCCAGCGCGACAACCTACGGGTGGGACGCCACGACGGCGTGGCCGCGGTAATCGAGAAGCTCAAGGGCCATCCTTTGTTCGCGCACATCACGCTGCTGCGCAGCGAGCGCTCGCCGATCGCGGCGCTGGTCACCGAGATGCTGGAGGAGATCAGCCCCAGCGCCCTTCCCTGATGCGATTTGGGGGCCGCTAACCGTCGCTGAGCGTGGATAACCGCGCCGAAACCGCCAATCGGTAGGCTGCTTACGTGCCGAAGCGACCCGACAGCCAGGGCTGGCGCTACGCCAGAACCGTCCTCGGCGTGCTCGCGGCCGCCGCGGTGCTGATCGTCGGCGGGCTCACCGGCCACGTCCGACGGGCCAGCGCCGACAACGTCGATTGCTCACAGGTCAAATGCGTTGCGCTGACATTCGACGACGGGCCGAGCCCGTACACCGACCGGCTGCTGCAGATCCTCAACGACAACGACGCCAAGTCGACGTTCTTCTTGATCGGTAACAAGGTCGCAGCCAACCCCGCGGGCGCCAAGCGCATCGCCGACGCAGGCATGGAGGTGGGCAATCACACGTGGGAACACCCCAACATGACGACCATCCCGGCCCAGGACATCGGTAGCCAGATCTCCAAGGCCAACGACGCGATCCAAGCCGCCATCGGTCAGCGGCCCAAGCTCATCCGCACCGCGGGCGGGCTGATCAACGACAATGTGCTAGCCGCGGCCAAACAGCAGGGCATGGCCGACATCAACTGGGACGTCATCCCTTTCGACTGGATGAACGATTCCAACACCGCCGCCACGACCTACATGCTCAAGACGCAGATCAAGCCCGGCTCGGTGGTGTTGTTCCATGACACATACTCGAGCACCGTCGATGTGGTGTACCAGTTCATCCCCGTGCTCAAACGGAACGGCTACCACCTGGTGACCGTGAGCCAGCTCCTCGGACCTCGCGAGCCGGGCAGCAGCTATGGCAGTCGGGACAACGGCCCACCGGTCAACGACCTCACCGACATTCCGCCTGCCGAAATCCCGACGCTGCCGAACACTCCGTCTCCGAAACCGATGCCCAACTTCCCGATCACCGACATCGAGGGCGCCAACTCCGGCGGCGCCAACAACGGGGCCTAGCCAACAGCGCGACTGAGGAGAACAGTTTGCGCACCGAGACGGCGTTCGTGCTCACCATTCTGGTGTTGTGCTACGCGGTCGTCTCCGGCCTGATGAAGCGATGGTATGTGGCGCCCGCGCTGATATTCATCGCGTTCGGAATGGCGTTGGGCCCGTACGGATTCGGTGTGATGGACGGCGGCACCGACACGCAAAGCTTCACGGTGTTCGCGCAGCTGGCGTTGACAGTGATCCTGTTCAACCAGGCGGCCGTCCTCGACCTGCCGTCCGTTGTGCGCCGCGGCCACGTCACATTTCGCTTGCTGGTGGTCGGAATACCGTTGTCCATCGTCCTTGGCACTGTGGTCGCGCTGGTGGTGATGCCGGTGATGCCGCTGTGGGAGGCGGTGTGCCTGGCCGCCATCGTCGCGCCGACCGAAGTGGCGCTGATCGATGCGCTGCTCGAGGACCGCCGCATACCGGAACGCGTCCGGCATGCGCTGTCGACCGAAAGTGGCTTCTATGACGGATTCGCGTTGGCGGCGATGCTCGCTGCCCTCGCACTGGCGTCGGAGCAATCGGACCCCAATCCGGGTCGTTGGGGGTGGTTCGCCGTCCGCACCGAGCTGGTCTCTCTGGTAGTCGGTCTCGCGATCGGCATCATCGGTGGGCTGGTGATCGCGCGGTCGCGGCGGCGCGGCTGGATGAGTGACACCTGGGCTCAGCTGGCCACGCTGGCACTAGCTCTGGTGTGCTTCCAAGTCGGCGAGCGATTGCACGGCAGTGGATTCGTCGCCGCCTTCGCCGGTGGCCTTGCGTACTCGATGATGGTGCGACGGTTGAATCGCGATATACCGACGCAGGTGTCCGACGCTGCCGGCCAACTGTTGGAGCTGATGGTGTTCGCGATGTTCGGCGGTTATGCGCTATTCATCGGCTGGCGGGGCGCCGGCTGGCGGGTGATCGTGTTCTCGGTCCTCGCGCTGATCGTCGTGCGCCTGGTCGCGGTGTCCGTGGCGCTCGTCGGTAGTGATCTGCCCGCCCGCAGCAGGCTGTTCATCGGTTGGTTCGGGCCGCGCGGAATCGGCACCCTGGTCCTTGGACTGTTGATGGTCGGGCGAGGTGAGATCCAGCAGTCCGCCATGATCACGCAGGCGGTCGTCGTCACCGTCACGGTCAGTCTCGTGCTGCACAGCCTGACTACGCCGCTCGGGATCCGGCTGTGGCCGGAGCCTTCGGTGGAGAACTCGAAGCAGGCGAGATCGTCGGGCGCTGACGCCTAGCGGCGGCTGCCCCGGACCAGGAACCACCCCGCGGCCGCTGCGCCACCCAGCGCCACCACCCGGTCGGCCCTATCGGCCTTCGGCAGGTCCAGCAGCAAGACCAGCCCCAGCATCGCGAAGCCGGTGCGCAACGCCGGTTGGCTTGTCGCCGTCGTCACCAGCGTCGCTGGGCTGCGGGTGGCGGGGTCTAGGGTCACGGTCACCGATGCTCCTTCGCGTGTTTGGCGGGCGGCCGGATTGAACGCTAATTCGATCAGGAGCGCTGAGATATCGGGTGTTTCCCTATATCAGACCCGTTCAGCCCGTACCCATATGACGGCCGAGTTCGGCGCGCGACTTGATGCCCAGTTTGCGGTAGATCCGGGCCAGGTTCGCTTCGACGGTCTTCGGGCTGATGAACAGCGCGGTAGCGACGTCGCGGTTTTTCATGCCCGACGCGGCCAGTTCGGCGACCCGTTGCTCGGATGGCGTGAGCTGCCCGCTGCGGCGCGGAGCGACGTTTGTACGGAGGAGTTCGGCTTGGGCGCGGTCCGCCCACAGCGGGATGTGTAGCCGCTCGAAGATGTTCGAGGCTTCCTGCAGACTGGCCGCTGCGGAGTCCTTTCTGCGCTGCCGCCGCTGTAACTGACCGCGCAGCAACAACGTTCGAGCGCGCTCGAACGGCATCGGCAGCCGGTCGTGCTCGGTGATCGCGCGCTCGGCGGCTGCGGCTGCGGCATCGAGGTCACCCCGACTGGCCAGCAGCATGCTGCTGCCACGAGCGCCGACAGCCAGCATCCACGGACGGTCCAGCCGCCGTCCGTTTCGCTCGAGGGCGCCGATGAGGGGCTCCGCGTCGGCGCCTCGGCCCACTTCGATCAGGGCCTCGATGGCATCCGGTAAGAACACCGCATTGGGGAGTTCGGTCGGTGTCGACGCCGGATCGAACCTGTTCAGCAGCGGCTGCAGCGTCGCGACCGCCACCTCGTTACGGCCCAGCGAGACTTCGAGGAAGCCGAGCGCGGCAACGATGCGCTCCGCGAGACGAAATGACCCGGTGCGCCTGCTGATTTCGAGGGCCTCCTCGGCAGCACTCCTGGCATCGGCCTCGCGGCCCGCATACGCGGCCAGCTTCGCCCGTAGCCCGAGAGCCAGGAAAAGCGGGGTGTCGCCGCCGAGCTGCCGAGCCCGCTCCATGACGTCCTCGGCGACCAGACTGGCCTCCCCGAAGTCGCCGCGCCATATGCTGGTGAGGACCACGTGTTGGGCGATGAACACCAGTTCGCCTTCCTCACCCTTCTCCAAGCACCGACGCCGGATGGCGTGTAAGCGCCCGCGGGCTTCGTCGAGGCGGCCCGTCCACTCCAGCAGCAGGGCGCGCTGAGCGGATGGCCGAAATACCAACGGCGTGAAGACATCCGGATCCTCCAGCGCCACAGCGCGATCGATGTCCGCTTCGTCGAAACCTTCCCCGCACACGAACCGCAACGTCGCGCGCATGCCGAGCGCAAGGCCCAACAAGTGCGGTTGGTCGAGGCGCTCGGCTTGGGCGACGGCCTCCTCGGCGTGCTGCGCGCCCGCTTGGGGCTGGTTGGCGTGAAGCAACGCGAAGGCCAACGTGATCAGCACCTGCACTCGCAGAGGGCTGCCCTCATCCGCCTCAGTCAGCGCGCGCTGCAACAAGCGTGCGGCCTCGAAGAAGCCGTCTCCGTACAGCCGCACGACGGCGAGCTGGGTCAACGCCTCTGCACGCCGGTCGCCGGGCTCCAGTCGCTCGATGGTCTCTTCGAGCACGGCCCGCGCCACCTGCTGCTCGCCCGCGTCGAAATGGTGTAGGGCAGAACGGAGTCGACGATCGGCGGTGTCGCCGCCGAGGCCGATCGCCAGGTCCATCAGCTCGGCGGCCGCCGCAGGTGCGCCGCGGGAGCGTGCGGACTCCGCCGCTGTGTCGAGCGCCCGCAGGGTGACTTGGTCACCGCTGGTCGCGGCCAATGCGAGATGGCGTGCCCGCAGCTCGGGCTCGTCGACGATGTCGGCGAGGCGGCGATGCATGGTTCGGCGATGGGCCGGCGCGGCCTCGGTGTAGACACCCCTGGCCAGCAGGGGATGGGCGAATTGGATCCGGTTACCGTCGATCGCGATGATGCCGTTGCTTTCCGCGTTCTCGAGCAGCTCGACCAACAGGTCGTCGTCGCCGATCGTCGCGCTCGACACCAGCTCAACCGTCGGCGAAGCCATGCAGGATGCGGCGAGCAGCGCATCATGCACGCCGGGATCCAGGCTGCCGATCCTGGCCCTCACGACCTCGGCGAGCGTGCGAGGCAATGACGTATCGGCCCCGGGGCCGCGTTCAGCGATGGCCCGTGCCAATTCGATTGCGTAGAAGGGATTTCCGCCCGACAACGCATGTATCCGCCCCATCGCCGGACGGGAGAACGGTCGCCGCAGGCGTGTCGAGACTGCAGCGTGTAGGTCATGAACGCTCAATGGAATCAATCGAATTCGATTTACTGCATCGGGTCGCGGCATTTGCAGCCAGGTGCCTGCGGTGCTGCTGCTCTCATCGGTGCGAACACTGCCAAGTATTCCCACCGGCCCGGAGAGCCGCCTCGCCGCGAATGCCACCACATGTGTGCTCGACGGGTCGATCCACTGCAGGTCGTCGATCGCCACCAACAGCGGTCCGTCGTCGGCGAGGTACTCGACGACTGACAGGAACGCCGCGGCAACGGCGCGTTGATCGGTGCCCGAGCCGCTGTCCGTCCGCAGCAGCACCTGGTTCACCGCGGATCGCTGAGGTTCGGGCAGGCCCGCCCATGCCGCTGCGGGCACCCCGTCCAGCAGGTCGGCAAGGGCGGTGTAGGCCAGCACGGATTCGGCGGCGGCGGCGCGCGCCGACAACACCCGGAAGCCCCTTTCCCGCGCCAGCTCGTGGGCGGCCAGCCAGAGCGTGGTCTTGCCGATTCCGGGCTCACCCTCGATGAGCAATGCCGACGGCCCGGACGCGGCTGAATCCAGGAAGCCGCTGACGGTCCGCGCCTCCAACGGACGGCTTTGCGCGCCAACCCCCGACATGTCTAGAAGAATTCCAGCTAACGCCGCTGCGGTGACACCTTTCAGCTAAATCGCAGACGGATGGCAGGCTGGCAACATCCGTGAGGGTATGTCTACCCGCGCTATATAGCGCCTTTGCCCAGTCGCTGCCCGAGTTCGGCCCGCGAGCCGATGCCGAGCTTGCGGTAGACCCGCGCGAGGGCGGCCTCGACGGTCTTCGAGCTGATGAACAGCTCGGCCGCCACATCGCGATTCGTCATCCCCGACGCGGCCAGTTCGGCCACCTGCCGCTCAGTCACGGTAAGCACATCCTTTTGCCCAGCCTGCGCCTTTGTTGGTCGCCCTGCCAATTCGGCGCGGGCGCGATTGGCCCATAGCCGCATACCAAGTTGCTCGAAGACGGCAAGCGCGTCGCGCAGCACAGCGGTTGATTCTGCCCGTTGTCGACGCGTGAGCTGGCCGAGCAGTAGCTGAGTCCGTGCGCGCTCGAACGGCATCGGCAGCCGGTCGTGCTCTGTCATCGCGTGTTGCGCGCTGTGCACCGCCGCTTCCACATCACCACGGGCGGCCAGCACCATGGCGCGGCACCGGGCACCGACGGCCAACATCCACGGACGGTTCAGCCTGCGTCCGTTGCGCTCGAGCGCGTCGACAAGCGGATCGGCCTCATCCGCGCGGCCCAACTCAGTCAATGCCTCCACCGCGTCCGGCATAAACGACGCCGCGAAGATCTCGGTGGCGTTCAGCGACGGGCCCTGCCTCAACAGCAGCGGTTGGAGCGCGTTCACTGCCGCCTCGTAATTGCCAAGTGACGTCTCGAGGAAGCCGAGCGCCGTGAGCGACCAGTCGTCGTGCCACCCCGTGCCGCTGCGCTTGCTGGCGTCGATAGCGTTGGCGACGGCAGTGCGAGCGTCTTCCTCGTGACCGCCGTACACGGCGAGCCACGCGCGGATGACGAGATTCAACATTGCGGGGAATTCGCCGTCCCGATGGCTTGCCAGTTCGGTGGCGTCGTCGGTAACCCTTGCGGCTTCGGTGAAGTCTCCGCGCCAAATCCGGTTCAGCGCAACCTGAAAGTCGATGAAGATCAGTTCACCTTCTTCGCCCTTCTCGACACAGCGGCGCCGGACTTCACGCAACTGTTCATGCGACTTGTCGAGATCGCCCGTCCAGGCCAATATCAGCGCGTACGTCACACTGGGTTTGAGCACGGTCGGCGTGAAGGATTCGTGGTCCTCCAGTTCCAGGGCTCGCAGCAGGCCCTGTTCGTCCATTCCGTCGCCGCGCAGGAACGACAGCATGGCCCGCAACCCGAGTGCCAGGCTCAGCAGACCAGGGCTACCTAACTTCTCGGCCCGCTGAACCGCCTCGTCGGCGCGCACCCAGGCCGCGTCCGGCCCGCCGGTGTTGAAAAGCACGTGCGCCAAGGTCGTCAGCATACGGATTCGCAGCGCCTCGTCGGGCTCGTCCTCGGTGAGTCCGCGTTCAAGCAACTCGGTCGCGTCGAGGTATCCGTCGTCGATAAAGCGCACGATCGCCAACGAATTCGACGCTTCTGCGCGCAGTTGTCCGGGCTGCATTCCTGCGATCGCCTGTTCCAGCAGCGCCCGCGCCCGCCCTGGGTCACCACCGTCGAAATAGTGCCTCGCCAACCGGACTCGACGTTGCGGGGTGTCACCGCCGAGTGCGATCGCCAGCTCGATCAGTTCGGCCGCGGCCGCGGGCGCGCCACGTGCGTGCGCGGAGGTCGCGGCGGCATCGAGCGCCGCGAAGGTCTCGGGATCACCGATTGTCGCGGCCATCGCGAGATGCCGTGCGCGCAGCTCCAATTCGTCAACGACACCAGCCAGGCGTCGATGCGTCTCTCGCCGCTGCATCGGCGAGGCGCCGGCATACACGCCACTGGCCAGCAACGGGTGGGTGAACCTGATCCGGTTTCCCTCGATCGCGACGATGCCGTGACGTTCCGCCGTCTCGAGCAGCTCGATCAGCCGGTCGTGGTCGACGGCGACTGCCGCACCGACCAACTCGACCGTCGGCGCCGCGAGGGATGCGGCGGCAAGCAGCACGTCGTGTACCTCAGGATCCAGGCTACCAATCCTTGCCCGAACCAACTCGGCAAGCGTGGATGGCAGAATATCGCCGGCAGTCTCTAGGAGCGCGCGACCCAATTCGATTGCATAGAACGGATTTCCGGCTGACACCTGGTGGATACGCGTCATTGCCGCGCGCGGTATCGAACGATCCAGCACCTCGCTCACGACGGCGTGTAGCGCACGAGAGGGCAATGGCCGCACCGCGATTCGTTGCAGATCATCCGGCCGGGGCATTTGCAACCACGATGCGGCGTCACCGCTGTCGGGCTCGGTGCGGACGGTGGCAAGGACGCCGACCGGGCCGTGTAGTCGCCTGGCGACGAAGCCGATGACGTGCACGGTCGACGGATCGAGCCATTGCAGGTCGTCGATCGCCAGCAGCACCGGGCCGTGGTCGGTGAGCCGATCGACGACCGACAGGAACGCGGCTGCCACCGCACGCCGGTCGGTGACGGCGTCGGCGGCCCGCTCGCGCATCAGCCGATCCAGTGCGATCCGCTGGGGATCAGGCAAATCGGCCCACGTATCCGGATCCACGCCGGTCAGCAGGTCGGCAAGTGGCGCGTAGGCCAGCACGGATTCCGCATGCGCAACTCGGGCCGACAGCACTCGGAATCCCCGATCGCGCGCCCGCCTCAGACCCGCAAGCCAAACCGTGGTCTTACCGATCCCGGCCTCGCCATCGACCAACAGCGCGGACGGCGCGGTCGATGCGGAATCCAGAAACTCGGTCAGCGCCTCCTCTTCGGAGGGGCGGCTAGCCATGGCCGGACTCATCTAAGAAGAATCCCAGCAACCATCCGCTGTCGTTACGTTTTTAAGCGGTTGCTACGCGTCGCCCGGTTTTACCTTGGCCATCGCCAGCACGTCGAGCCGACGGTCCAGCTCCTCCAGCGACAATTTGTCGCCGATCAGGCCACGGTCGATGACCGTCTGGCGGATCGTCTTCTTCTCCTTGAGCGCCTGCTTGGCCACAGCGGCGGCCTCCTCGTAGCCGATCGCCGAATTCAGCGGGGTGACGATCGACGGCGAGGACTCGGCAAGCTCGCGCAGCCGCGCCTCGTTGGCGACGAGGCCGTCGATGCAGCGCTCGGCGAACAGCCTCGAGACGTTGGTGAGCAGTTTGAAGGATTCCAGCAGGTTGCGCGCCATCATCGGGATGTAGACGTTGAGTTCGAAGGCGCCCGCCGCGCCCCCCCATGCGACTGCGGCGTCGTTGCCGACGACCTGAGCCGCGACCTGGGTGAGCGCCTCGGGGATGACGGGGTTCACCTTGCCGGGCATGATCGAGCTACCCGGCTGCAGGTCGGGCAGTTGGATCTCGCCGAGGCCGGTCAGCGGCCCGGAACCCATCCATCGGACGTCGTTGGCGATCTTGGTCAGCGAGACGGCGATGGTGCGTAGCGCGCCTGACGCTTCCACCAGTCCGTCGCGGGCCGCCTGCGCCTCGAAAGAGTTGATTGCCGCGCGTAATTCGGCCAGTCCGGTCTGACTCACCAGCACCTCGACGACCTTCGCGCCGAACCCGTCGGGCGCGTTGAGGCCGGTGCCGACCGCGGTGCCACCGATCGCGAGCTCACCCAGCCGGGGCAGGGTGGCCTTAACCCGCTCGATGCCCGCCTCGATCTGTCGGGCATAGCCGCCGAACTCCTGGCCGAGTGTCACAGGCACGGCGTCCATCAGATGCGTTCGGCCCGACTTCACGACCGTCTTCCATTGCCGCGCTTTACCCGCAAGCGACTCGTGCAGCACCTCGAGTGCCGGAATCAGGTGCCGCACAGCGGCTTCCGTGGCAGCGATGTGCGTCGCGGTGGGGAACGTGTCGTTCGACGACTGCGACATGTTGACGTCGTCGTTCGGGTGCACGGTCACGCCGTTCTGCCCGGCGATGCTGGCGATCACCTCGTTGGTGTTCATGTTGGAGCTGGTGCCGGAGCCCGTCTGGAACACGTCGATGGGGAACTGGTCGTCGTGCAGACCGTCGGCGATCTCGCCTGCGGCCGCGATGATGGCGTCGGCCTTCTCCGGGGCGAGCAGCCCGAGGTCCTTATTCACCTGGGCGCAGGCCCCCTTCAGCAGGCCGAGCGCCCGGATCTGCGTGCGCTCCAGCCCTCGGCCGGAAATCGGGAAGTTCTCCACCGCCCGCTGTGTCTGCGCGCGCCACAGCGCGGTGACTGGCACCCGGACTTCGCCCATGGTGTCGTGCTCGATGCGGTATTCGACATCTTCCGGAGTGACTGAGTCGACGCTCACAAAATTGTCCTTCTTGTGTCGGTGATTTACGGCAGCGGCTGAAAAGCGTTGCTGTCGCCGGTGAAATCGATGGCGGAGTACTCGTTGAGCTTGGAAAGCCGGTGGTACGCCTCGATCATTCGCACGGTGCCCGACTTGCTGCGCATGACGATCGACTGCGTGGTGCAGCCGCCGCCGTAGTACTGGACGCCCTTGAGAAGGTCGCCGTCAGTGACGCCGGTTGCACAGAAGAAGACGTTCTCCCCGGACACCAGGTCCTCGGTGGACAGGATCTGGTCGAGGTCGTAGCCGGCGTCGATGGCCTTCTGACGCTCGTCGTCATCCTTCGGCGCGAGTTGGCCCTGGATCGCGCCGCCCATGCAGCGAATCGCAGCCGCGGTGATGATGCCCTCGGGTGTGCCACCGATACCGGCCAGGAGGTCGGTGCCCGAATTGGGCCTGCACGCCGATATCGCGCCCGCCACGTCGCCGTCGGTGATGAGCCGGATCCGCGCACCGGCCTCGCGCACCTCGGATATCAGCTTCTCGTGCCGCGGTCGGTCGAGGATGCACACCGTCATGTCGGATACCGACAGGTGCTTGGCCTTGGCGACCGCGCGGATGTTTTCACCGATCGGCGCGGTGATGTCGATGGCGTCGACTGCTTCGGGCCCGACGGCGATCTTGTTCATGTAGAAGACGGCCGACGGGTCGAACATGGCGCCCCGCTCGGCAACGGCCAGCACTGAAATGGCATTCGGCAGGCCCTTGCTCATCAGCGTGGTGCCGTCGATCGGATCGACGGCGAAGTCGCATTCGGGCCCGTCGCCGTTGCCGACCTCCTCGCCGTTGTACAGCATCGGCGCGTTGTCCTTCTCACCCTCGCCGATCACCACGACGCCGCGCATTGACACCGTGTTGACCAACTCACGCATCGCGTCGACGGCGGCGCCGTCGCCACCCTCTTTGTCGCCGCGGCCCACCCAGCGGCCCGCCGCCATCGCCCCTGCTTCGGTGACTCGCACGAGTTCGAGGGCGAGGTTGCGGTCGGGTGCTTCACCACGCGAGGGGCTCATGCAGCGATTCTCCCATTAGCGGATCGACGATCGGGACCTGGGATACTGGCGACGATGGATCGTCAACCGCAACCCAGGCCCGATGTCGCCGGCCAACCGCAGCCGGCCCCTAAGCCAGCCAAGCCGCGGTTGTTGCAGGACGGCCGGGACATGTTCTGGTCGATCGCACCCTTGGTGTTGGCCTGCATCGTGCTGGCCGGCGTGCTCGGAATGTGCTCGTTCGCGCCGAACGGGCCTGGCAAGGGACCGACGCCGACCTACGACGCTCCCGCGGCGCTGCAGGCCGACGCCAATGACCTCAAGATCCCGATCCGGGTGCCGCGGCTGCCCGACGGCTGGCAATCCAACTCCGGCAGCCGCAAAGGCGTCGAGGGCGGCCGCACCGATCCATCCTCTGGCCAGCACGTCCGCGCCGTCAGCTCCACCGTCGGCTATCTCACTCCCACCGGGATGTACCTGAGCCTGACGCAGAGCAACGCCGACGAAGACAAGCTGGTGGCCTCCATCAACACCGACCTCTATCCGACAGGGGTCCAGGACGTCGACGGCGTGAAATGGGTGGTCTACGAAGGCGGCGAACGCGACGGCAAGCAGGCCGAGCCGGTGTGGACCACTCGGCTGACCGGCGCGAGCGGCCCGGCGCAGATTGCGATGACCGGCGCCGCGGGTACGGACGAGTACCGTACGCTGGCGACGGCGACGCAGACCCAGTCGCCGCTGCCTGTCAAATAGGAGCCGCCATGACCGCGCCGGAAGCCGACCTGACCGGATGGACCGCCTCGCCGTTCTCGGCGGCAGGGTTCACCTACGACGTCTATCGCAAGGGCGAGGGTCCAGGGGTGGTGTTGATCCCGGAGATGCCGGGTCTGCACCCAGGCGTGCTTGCGCTCGGTAACCACTTGGTGGACAACGGATTCACCGTTGCGTCTCCGTCCCTGTACGGCACGCCGGGTGCGCCGGGCGTCAGGCCGGGTGCTGTGCCTGTGATGCTGCGTGGTTGTGTGGCAAAGGAATTCGCGGCATTTGCAACCAACGCCGACCGGCCGATCGCCCACTACCTGCGCGCGCTTGCCCGTGACCTCAACGAGAAGACACCCGGTAAGGGCGTAGGGGTGATCGGCCAGTGTTGGAGCGGCGGCTTTGCACTCGCTGCCGCTGTCGATGACAGCGTGCTGGCGCCGGTGATGAGCCAGCCGTCGCTGCCGATTGGGTTGACCGCGAAGCAGAAAAGCGATCCCGGCCTGTCCGAAGCCGAGTTGAAGATCATCGAACAGCGAGCCGCCAACCAGGGGCTGTGCGCACTGGGCCTGCGGTTCAGCGAGGACCCCCTTTCGCCTGGCGCACGCTTCAAGACGCTGAAGGATCGCCTCGGCGACGCTTTCGAGGTCATCGAGATCAGCTCGAAGAAGGGCAACGAGCACGGTTTCGGCAAGATGGCCCACTCGGTGTTGACCTTGGAGGTGCGCGAGTCGGAAGGCCACCCCGCTTACGAGGCGCGCAAGCGGGTCGTCGAATTCCTCACTCAGCGGCTGGTTTAGCCGCAGCTTCGACCGGCGTGTTTTTACCGCCGCGGCGGGCGGACCAGCCGAGAAGCCGTCGTTTCTTTGGCTTTTCGTCGTCGTCGGGGTGAGCCATGGGCACGTCCTTGTACACCGCCAGGTAGACGCTGATCGTCGTGACGATGACGATCATCAGCACCGGGCCGATCACGATGCCCCACGCGCCGAACATCGCGATGCCTGCGAACACGGCCAGCAGCATCAGCGCCGAATCGAGGCGGGCCGCCTTCGGCACCAGGACCGGCCGAAGGAAGTTGTCGATGTTCGTCACCACGACGAGGTGGAAGACGATCACGAACGCCCCGCCGAAAACGTTGCCGTACAGGATCATTCCGATCCCGAATGGAATGGTGACGACGCCGCCGCCGAGCGGAATCACCGACAGCGCCGACAGGAGCACCGCGAATAGAAAGAAACCCTGGTGGAAACCGCCGATGTAGATCGAGGCAGCGCCCGCGACACCCTGGCAGACGGCGATGACGAACTGGCCCATCACGGTGCCCTTCACCATCGCACCCATCTTCGCCATGTAGACGTCGGTGACGTCCTCGCCGAGCGGGTTGAGTTGGCGGATGATGGTCAGCACGCTGTCGCGGTTTACCAAGAGCGAGATGAACACATAGAGGAACAGGATCGCGGCCGTCACTCCGCCGAACAGGCTGCCCGCTGCTCCGTGCAGTGGGCCGAGCAGCCATTGGCCGGCCTGCTGCGCGATATGGGCCACAGAACTGCGTAACGACTCGGGCGTCACGGTCACTGTGGTGAAGGGGATGCGATGCAACACGTCGTTGACGAAGCGCAGCGCCTGATCGCCAAGGGCCGAGAGGTCGGTCTTCCCGACCCAGTCCGCGACTCGCTCGACCATCATGGTGATCTGAACAACGGCCAGGTAGACGAAGAGGCCGAGTGGCACAACCACCGCGGCGATGGCGGCCAGCAGGGTCAGCGTTGCCGACAACCCGGTGCCGAACCGCCTGTTCAGCCGATTGAACACCGGCGTGAACAGGTAGGCCGCCACCGCGGCCACCACGATGAGAATGAAGTAGCCACGCAGGAAGTAGGCGCCGAAGGCGATGGCGACGGCCGTAGCAACCGCCAGCGCACGCTTCTGTGTCAGCGTGAACTCGGTATCCATAGCGGCCACTGGCATACCGGAGCCAGGTTGCGCCGCCGCAGCGCCCGTTCGGTCAGCGAACCGGTGAGCCCGCCGCGGACTGGCTGGCGCGTTGGCGTTTGACGAAGCCGATCGACATGCGCTGCATCAGCGTCGGCGACAGCCGTGCGAACAGCCACTGGGCTTGTGCCAGTAGCGGTTTGACCAGCATCGCCTTGTTCTTGTCGATGGCGCGCAACGTGTCGCGTGCCAGCCGGTCGGGATCGTATGCGGTCTTCACGCCCTGGCCCTGCAGGAAGTAATCGCGGCCGACGAAACCACCCACCGCGCCCTTGTCGAGGATCGGGGTCTCGACGGCAGAGGGGCACACCACCAGGACGCCGACCCCGCGCGACGCGGCCTCCGAACGCAACGCAAGCGACAGCCCGACGACGGCGTGTTTGGTCGTCACGTAACTGGTGATCTGGCCGGCTGCGGTCAGACCCGCCATCGACGCGGTGTTGACGATGTGCCCGTGGCCTTGCCGCACCATCAGGGGGTACGCCGCGGCGACACCATGCACGACGCCGCGAAGGTTGACGTCGATGATCGCGTTCCACTGGTCCAACGTCAGCAGTTCGGTGTCCCCGCCCCACACGATGCCCGCGTTGTTGAACATCAGGTCGAGCCGGCCCGCTCGGTCGACGACCTCGTCGACGGTTGCCTGCACCGCCGCCGCGTCGGTGACGTCCAGGCGTGCGGAACGGGCGTTGGCGCCAAGCGCCCCGGCGGTGCGTTCGGCGGCGTCGCCGTCGATGTCGGTGCAGACGACGACGGCACCCGCACTCGCAAGCGCTCGGCACAGCGCCGCGCCGATGCCCGAGCCTGCGCCCGTGACGATCGCGGTTTTGTCGTTGAAACGCTTGGCTTTTGGCTCTTCGCCCGAGAGGCTCATCGCGGTGCCTCTGCCAGTTTCATGACGTGGCTGAGAATGTCGGGGTAGCGCTTGAGGTGGGCCCCGCCGTTGAGGTCCAGCACCTCTCCTGTCAGCCACGACGACGCGGGCGAGCACAGGTAAAGCACGGCGTTGGCGATGTCCTCGGGTGTGCCCGCGCGGCCGAGCACGGTGTTCTCCAGATACTCCTCGACCACGCCTGGAACGGCGGCGGCAGGCTCGGTGAGCGGAGTGTGCACGAAGCCGGGGGCGACGGCATTGACGCGGATGCCCCGCGGGCCGAGCTCGAGCGCGGCGACCTGAGTGAGCATCGACAGGCCCGCCTTGGCCGCGCAGTACGCGCTCATGCCTGCCGCGGGCTGGCGACCGTTGAGTGAGCTGATCGACACCAGCGCGCCGCCGGACCGTAGAGTGCGGCCCGCGTGCTTGGCGACGATGAATGCGCCCGTCAGGCAGACATCGATCACGTCGCGGAACTGGTCGACAGGCATCTCGATGATCAGACCGACGTTGGAGAATCCTGCGCAGTTGACCACCACGTCCACCGGGCCCGTCTGCTCGAAAAGGCGCCGCACCGAATCCTCGTCGGTCACGTCGACGGACTCCGCCGTATGCGGGTCACCAAGTTCGGCGGCGCGGCTGCGCGCCCCGTCGGCGTTGCGGTCGGCAACGGTCACCTGGTCTCCCTGAGCGGCCAGAGTCTGCGCCGTCGCCCACCCGATTCCGGACGCGCCGCCGATCACAACCGCGATCCGATGGTTACCGTCGCTCATCGAGTTGGCCCTTCGACGAAAATTAGAACGCGTTTCAACCTAGCGCGAGGCAGACTCGACCCGTGACCCAGTTGAAGATGTCAGAGTCGATTTCCGTGGCGGTGAAACCAGACGAGCTGTATGCGCTGGTGTCGGACGTGACCAGGATGGGGGACTGGAGCCCGGTCTGCCGGGCCTGCTGGTGGGACGAGGGCGACGGCCCACGCGTCGGTGCCTGGTTCACCGGCCGCAACGAGACGCCTGAGCGGACATGGGAGGCGCGCTGTCAGGTGGTGGCCGCCGATGCCGGGCGCAAGTTCGGCTGGGAGGTCAACAACGGCTGGGTGTACTGGGAGTACACCTTCGAACCCGAAGGTGAAGGAACCCTGCTCACCGAGTCGTGGGAATTCCTGCCGCCCGGCATTGCCGGGTTCCGCGAGCGCCTGGGTGCGCAGGCCGACGCCGAGATCGAGAAGCGCAGCGAAGCGGCGAAGACCGGTATCCCCGCCACGCTGGCGGCGATTAAGAAGGCGGCCGAGGGAGGCTAGCCCTGGCGCGCAAACGTTCCGTTCGGCCGGAAATCACCGCTTGACGCAGCGGAAGCCGATGTGGCTCATGCCGGTATCGATCGGCTGCGGCCGGCGGGCGGCGGGCCGGTAGCGCAGACAATAGTTGTCGGCGCACAGGAACGAACCGCCCTTGATGACCTTGCGCGGCACCGGGAACTGTGGCTGGCGCGGATCGTAACTGCCCGCCTCGCAACAGGGGTCACCGCCGCGGGTGTCGGCATACCAGTCGGTGGTCCACTCCCACACATTGCCCGCCATGTCGAACAGGCCATAGCCGTTCGGCGGGAAGCTGCCGACGGCGGTGGTGCGCCCGTAGCCGCGGTCGGGGCGCCACGGGAAATCGCCGTGCCAGTAGTTGGCGAGCGGTTCGCCGGCCCGCTCCGGTTCGTTGCCCCACGTATACGGCGCGCTGTCGAGACCGCCCCGGGCGGCCGTTTCCCACTCCGCCTCGGTCGGCAATGAGAGCCCCGCCCACGCTGCATATGCCTCGGCGTCCTCGTATGCGACATGCACGACGGGATGGTCGGCACGCTTGTCGATCGATGAGTGCGGCCCTACGGGATGCCGCCACGACGCCCCCGGCGTCCACGTCCACCACAGGTTCAGGTGACGCAGGTCGACCGAGCCGCTGGTGCGGGTGAACACCATCGACCCCGGCTGCAGGTTCTGCACCGGCGCGTCAGGATATTTCGGGGGGTCCAGCGGCCGTTCGGCTACTGTGACATAGCCTGTGGCAGTGACGAATTCGGCGAACTCGACGTTCGTCACCGGATGGGTCTGGATCCCGAACCCGTCGACGGACACGGGTCGGGCCGGACCCTCCTCCGCGTAGTGCTGCTCGGATCCCAGAACAGTGGTCTGCGGCGGGATCCGGACGAGATCATTCGTCACTGAAGACGGTCGCCCAGTCATTGCGCAGGCTGACGACGGTCCAGTCGTCCTTCGCCGCCAGTTCGAGTGCCTTCTCCGCGCCTGCGGTGTAGTCGAATTCACGCTCCGCATCGTCGTGTAGGACCAACAATCGCAGGCCGCGCGTGAACTCCAGCATCTCGATGTCGCCGTTGGAGTTGCCTGCGGCCAGTATCGGCCTGCGACCGATCCTGCTCCACAGCCGCACGGGCTTGATCGGCCCGTCGTCGAGGAACTCCGGTTGGTCCGTCGTGTAGAGGTGGCCGTCGCGGTAGACGAGACCGACCGAGCTGCCCACTACTCGTTCCGGCGGGATCCCATATAGCGGTCCGGTGACCGGACGCATGAAATCCCGTCCGCCGCCGGACACGATGTAGCAGGTGAAGCCGTTGGCCTCCAGGTAGCGCAGCAATTCCACCATCGGCGCGTAGCCACACGACGTATAGGGCCGGTCGAGTGTTGGATGCTTGGCTTCGGCGAAGAACGCGTTGATCCGGCCTGCGTGCTCCTCGACGGTGATCTCGTGATGGGCCGTGAGTATCGCTCCCATAAGCGGTTTCATGTCGGTGTCGTCGCCCTGGTAATGCTTGGCGACCGCATCACCGAGCCACCGCAGATCGCCGGTGTAAGCCGCCTTGTACGGCTGTTGATCACGCAGTAACGGGTCAGCCTCGGCCTGCTCCTTGAATCGCCGGAGCAGGAAGTCGAGCTGGATGTACATCGGCTTCTCGCACCACAGCGTGCCGTCGTTGTCGAAGACCGCGATGCGTTCTTCGGGGGCAACATAATCCGGGGTTCCTTCGTGGCTCACCTGGCCCACGAAGTCGAC
Organism: uncultured Actinomycetota bacterium; assembly: GCA_963835075.1. GTDB lineage: Bacteria > Actinomycetota > Actinomycetes > Mycobacteriales > Mycobacteriaceae > Mycobacterium. The sequence continues at coordinate 37,118 of CAWIEE010000026.1, forward strand.
GATCGCCGACTTCGCGGGTCCGTCGACCCAGGAGGCGAGTTCTGCCACGCCTATCCGCCGCGGGTGGCGAGAAACTTCTCGAGTTCCTCCACAGCGTTGTTGATCGTGAACGAGGCCGGTTCCTGGCGTGGCGGGAACTCCTTGAACGTCTGGAGGAACTGGTTCACAATCGCAGATCCGTAGAACATGAGGTATAGGCGGTCAATCAACCAGTCCCAGTACGTGTTCGACGTGACGTCTGCGTGTTCGAAGGGATCGGTCCGCAGGTTGAACAATTTCGGCGCCCGCAGCGGCGTGAACGGTTCGAACCACACCTGCAGCGTGCCGGGGCAGCGCTGTTCCATGAACACGATCTTCCAATTCTCGGCGCGGATGCCCAGTACGTCACCGTCGTCGGAGAAGTAGATCATTCCGCGCCGGGGGCTCTCGTCGACCTCGCCAGTCAGGTACGGCAGCAGGTTGTACCCGTCGATGTGGACCTTATACGTCATGTCGCCGGCCTCAAAGCCGGCCTTGAGCTTCTCGACGATGTCCGGGTCGCCGGCGGCGGCCAAGAACGTTGGGAGCCAATCATGGTGCTGGACAATCTCGTTGGAGACGCTGCGCGGCTTGATCTTTCCAGTCCAACGGATCATCTCCGGAATCCGGAACGCGCCCTCCCAGTTGGTGGCCTTCTCACTGCGGAACGGGGTGGTGGCACCGTCGGGCCAGCTGTTCGCGTGCGGGCCGTTGTCGGTCGAGTAGATGACGATGGTGTCCTCGGCGATCCCGAGCTCGTCGACCAGATCGAGCAGCTGACCGACATTGCGGTCGTGGTCGATCATCGTGTCGTGGTACGGCGACTGCCAGCGACCGGCTTGACCGCGGCTCTCCGGTTTGGTGTGCGTCCGGAAGTGCATGTGGGTCATATTCATCCAGACAAAAAACGGCGTATCGGCTTCGTGCTGGCGCTTGATGAAATCGACACACGCCCCGGTGGTTTCGTCGTCGATGGTCTCCATCCGCTTCTTGGTCAGCGGGCCGGTGTCCTCGATGCGCTGCTTGCCGACCGGGCCGTATCGGTCGTCGACCTCACCGGAATCCTCGTCGGTTGCCCATGAATGGATGACGCCGCGGGGGAGGAGTGCCTTGCGCAGCAGAGGCGCCTCCTCGGCGGTGGGATAGTCCTCGTGCTCGGGCTCTTCCTCGGCGTTGAGGTGGTACAGGTTGCCAAAGAACTCGTCAAAGCCGTGTGCGGTCGGCAGATACTTGTTGAGGTCGCCGAGATGGTTCTTGCCGAACTGCCCGGTGGCATAGCCCAACGGCTTGAGCAACTCGGCGATCGTCGGGTCCTCCTTTTGCAGTCCGACGTCGACGCCGGGCATCCCGACCTTGCTCATACCGGTGCGGTACACGCTCTGACCGGTGATGAACGACGACCGGCCTGCGGTGCAACTCTGCTCGCCGTAGGAGTCGGTGAAAAGCATTCCCTCGTCGGCGATCCGGTCGATGTTGGGCGTGAAGTAGCCCATCATCCCGCGGCTGTAACAACTCAAGTTCGAGATGCCAATGTCGTCGCCCCAGATGACGAGGATGTTCGGCTTTTTGTCGGGCATTTTCTAATCCTTTGCTAGGAACTCGTGGAGCTTCTCAACCACCTGGTCGATGCTGAAGCTGGCGGGTTGGTGGCGCGGCGCGCAGGTTGAACAGCTTTGGTACCCGAAGCGGGGTGAACGGCTCGGCCCAGATTCTCAACGTGCCCTGGCAACGCTGCTCCATGAACACGACCTTCCGGTTCTCGAACCGCGTGGCGACAAGGTCGCCATCGTCGGAGAAGCAGAAGAAGCCACGTCGCGGGCTGTGTTCCACCTCGCCCATCAGATCTGTGTTCCACCTCGCCCATCAGATAGGGCAGAGCAGGTTGACGCCGTCAATATGAACCTTGTACTCGACGTCGCCGACCTGATCGGCGGCCCAGCCGACGTCCGCGCCGGGAATGCCGACCTTGCTCATTCCGGTGCGGTATGACGCTCTGGCCGCTGATGAACGCCGCACGCCCGGCGGTGCAGCTCTGCTCGCCGTAGGAGTCGGTAAAGCGCATGCCCTCGCTGGCGATACGGTCGATGTTGGGGGTGCGATGGCAATCAGGCCGTCGCTGTAGCAACTCAGGTTGCTGATGCCGATGGCGTCGCCCCAGATGACCAGAATGTTGGGCTTGCCGTTTGGCATCGAAGCCTCCTTTTCAATTGACGTCCCAGTCGAAGCCTAGTGCGCAGCGTCGTTGGAATCGGGCAATTGGCCAACCATTCAGCGGCAATACATCTGGTGCTGAGCCCTCGCTGGGAGCACCCTGGTAACGGGAGGGTGATGGCGATGTACGACCAATGTTTGGACATCAAGTGGCACGTCGAGATCGAGTTCGATGAGGACGAGACCCACACACGCGCGACGGTGCGCGCCCAGCGCGGCGACGGCGAGACCGTGACCACATTGGGGGATGCCTACCGCAACCCGAGGGATAGCAGCCGGCCGATGATCGGCGAGGAGATCGCCGCGGCCCGCGCCCTCATCGCTCTGGGCACCGAGCTGCTGCAGAACGCGTCGTCGCGGATCGAGCAAGACACGCACCAGCCGGTCCATCTGTATCGCTGAGCCGCAGGCGTCCGCGCCGGAGGATGTGTCCCTCCACAGGGCGTCATCAAATGTTGACGCTCCGGGAAGCGGTGGTCCTTCGGACCATTGCGGCGCCTAGGCGAGCACGGGCTGTGGCGTGGCCGCCTTCATCTGGTGGAAGAGGTCGACGTAGTACGGAACACACTCGGCCATCGCCTGCTCGGTGGTGAACAACGGCTGGTATCCAAGATCGCGCTGCGCCTTGGCGATCGAGAAGTAGTTATCGAGGTAAAGCCGTTCCACCGCAAGGGGTTCCAGCAGCGGCTTGGGCAGGCCAAAGCGGAAGTGGAACCACTGCCACACACTCATCACGAACTTCACCAGTCGCCCCGACACCCAGAACTTCGGCCACGGTTGCCCGCATGCCTCGACGACCGGCTTGGAGAACTCGAACATATTGATCGGTTCACCGTCGTTGATGAAGTAGGCCTGGCCTGGTGCGGTCCCGCCGGGCACCAGGTGCTCGGCGGCCAGGATGAAGCCGTGAATCAGGTTGTGTACGTATGAGTTATCCAGTTTGACGTTCTTGCTGCCGACAAGCACCTTGACGTGTCCGGCTAGGACGTTCTCGAACACCTTGCGGAACATCGTCTGGTCGCCGCGACCCCAGATGCCGCTCGGCCGGATCGAGCAGGTGAGGAGCCCGTCAACGCCGTTCTGGGCTAAGACAAACCGCTCTGCGACAACCTTTGTTTCGGTGTACAGATCGTTGAAACGCTCGGTGTAGGGCACGGTTTCGTCGCCGCCGGAGATGCGCTGGCCACCCATCACGACACTGTTGGAGGCGGTGTAGACGAACCGCTTCACGCCGGCCGTCTGCGCGGCGTGCACGAGGTTCTTGGTGCCGTCGACGTTGACCGCGAAGCTGCGCTGCCGGTACTCCTCGGTGACCGACGCGCCACCCATCAGATCGATGATCGCCGCCGTGTGAATGATCGTGTCGATGCCGTCGACGGCCTTCGCCACGGTGTCGGCGTCGCAGATGTCGCCAACAAGCACCTCGAGCCGCGGATGGGCGGCCAGCGCAGACGGGGCTCGGTCAAAGGAGCGGACGTGATGTCCGCGGTCCAGCAGTTTGGTCACCAGGTTGGCTCCGACGAAGCCCGAGCCTCCGGTGACGAGCACACGGCCGAGTTCGGTGGTCAACGATGAATCACCCATGCGGAAGAGCATAACTGAAACGTGTTACAGTTTCGACCCTCTTCGCAGGAAATCGTTCCAGATTCAACTTTCGTCCTGGTCCTTGGAGGCTAGCGCATCCTCCACTTTCTTGCGGGCCCCAGCTAAATGCTCTTCGCAGCGTTTAGCGAGTTCCTCGCCTCTTTCCCAGAGTTTCAGCGACGTATCTAGGTCCAGGCCGCCCTGCTCGAGCTGCTGGACGACTTCGATCAGTTCGTCGCGGGCTTGTTCGTAACCCAACTCACTAATAGGCTTCATTCGCCGCCCTCGCTTACGGCGGTGACGGCCCCGTCGGCGACCCGTACCCGCAACCGTGTTCCAGCCGGAGCGTCACCCGTCGAGCGCAACACGCGCGCGGCGGGCAGTGTCTGAACAACCGCATAGCCGCGGGCCATGGTGGCCGCCGGCCCCAGCGTCGACAGCCGGGCCGATAGGTGGCCGATCCGCTCGGATTCGACGGTGACGAGCCGACCGATGTCGCGGCGGGCTGCGGCGCGGGCCCGGTGGATCTCGTCGGCACGCGCGGTGAGTGCGGCCAGTGGCTGGGCCAGCACCGGCCTGCTGCGCAGCTGCGAGATGGTGTGCTGCTCGCGGTGTACCCAGTTGCGCAGCGCCCGTGCGCTGCGCCTGCGGAGGTCGGTGACGAGTGCCTGCTCGGCGGCAGCGTCGGGCACAACGCGTTTGGCTGCGTCGGTCGGCGTGGCTGCGCGGAGGTCGGCGACGAGGTCGCATAGCGGGTTGTCCGGTTCGTGGCCGACGGCGCTGACGACGGGAGTGGTGCACGCCGCGATCGCGCGACACAGCGTCTCGTCGGAGAACGGCAGCAGGTCCTCGACGCTGCCGCCGCCGCGCGCGATGACGATCACGTCGACAGCCGCGTCGCGGTCCAGCTCGCGCAGCGCTACGACGATCTGCGGGACGGCGTTGGGGCCCTGCACGACGGTGTTGCGCACCTCGAATCGCGCCGCGGGCCAGCGCCCACTGGCGACGGTCATCACGTCACGTTCGGCGGCCGAGGCGCGGCCGGTGATCAGCCCGATGGTGCCGGGCAGGAACGGGATCGGCCGCTTGAGTCGAGGGTCGAACAACCCTTCGGCGTGCAGCAGCTGGCGCAACCGTTCGATGCGGGCGAGCAGCTCACCGACCCCGACTGCGCGAATTTGGTTGACTCGCAAGGAGAACGTCCCGCGGCCGACGAAGAAGTTCGGCCTGCCGAGCATGATCACCTGAGTGCCCTCGGTGAGTTTCACCGGCGCGTTGTGAACCAGTTCTCGCGGACAGGTGATCTGCAGCGACATGTCCGCGGCAGGGTCGCGCAGCGTGATGTAGGCGGTGCTGGAATTCGGGCGGACGTTCATCTGGGCGATCTGACCTTCGACCCAAACTGTGCCCAGCTTGTCGATCCAGCCCTTGACCATCATTGCGACGGTGCGGACGGGGTAAGGATTGTCCGCGGAGTTGGGCTCGGAAGACGTCACTTGGCGGTCGCGCGGGTGATCCTGTTGGCAAGCAGCGTCTGAAACGGTGCACGCGATTTGGTGGCGTCTTCGTACTCCAGGAGGGCCTCGAGGTCGGCGACGCGCAGCGATGTCAGCCGGGCCCGCAACTGGGCCAGCGTCAGCGATTCGTAGTCCAGCTCGGCGACGACGTCGGGCGGGTCGGCCTCGGCGTGCTTCGCCTGCGTGTCGGGCTTGGGCTCCGCCGTGTCCGGCCCACCGCCGGTGAACAGTGCGAAACGGCCCTCGGTCAGGCGTTCGCCGTCGGTGCTCTGGCGTGAGGAGTCGTCGGCTCCATCCGCCTTCGATGTCCTCGTCGAACGTCGCCCACTCGGGCTGCTCATCCTTGGGCGGGAACAACTGGTCGAGCGTCTCGTCGCCCTTGTTGACCAGGTCGGCGACGTCCTGCTGCATCTTCATCACGAGGTGGGCAACCTGGCTCGCGACAGTCATCGGATACATCAGGATGGTCTGCGGAAGTTTGCGGGTTTCCTCGATCGCGGTCACCGCCGCGCCTACCAGCAGACGGACCCCATATGGTGCAGTTGCCATGGCCACCAGACTACGGCTGGCCTCTGTAGGTTGCGGGTCAGTACCCTTGGAACCATGCCGCCGACGATAAATATGGGGATTCCGGGTGCGTCCAGCTCGGTGACTGGCGGTGTCATCGGAAAACGGGTGCTGCTGGCCGAGCCGCGCGGGTATTGCGCGGGCGTGGACCGCGCGGTGGAAACCGTGGAGCGCGCGCTGGAAAAGCACGGTGCCCCGGTGTACGTGCGCCACGAGATCGTGCACAACGTCCACGTCGTCGAAACGCTGGCCAAGGCAGGCGCGATCTTCGTCGACGAGACCGACGAGGTGCCCGAGGGCTCGATCGTGGTGTTCTCCGCCCACGGCGTCGCGCCGACCGTGCACATCAGCGCCGCCGAGCGCAAGCTTCAGGTCATCGACGCGACCTGCCCGCTGGTCACCAAGGTGCACAACGAGGCCAAGCGGTTCGCCCGCGACGACTACGACATCCTGCTTGATCGGCCACGAGGGCCACGAGGAGGTCGTCGGCACCGCAGGCGAGGCACCCGATCACGTGCAGCTGGTCGACGGGCCAGACGCCGTCGACAACGTCACCGTGCGCGACGAGGACAAGGTGATCTGGCTATCGCAGACCACGCTGAGCGTCGACGAGACGATGGAAACCGTGCAGCGGCTGCGGCAGCGATTCCCCAAACTGCAGGACCCGCCCAGCGACGACATCTGCTACGCGACCCAGAACCGTCAGGTCGCGGTCAAGGCGATGGCCCCTGAGTGCCAGCTGGTGATCGTGGTCGGCTCGCGTAACTCGTCGAATTCGGTGCGGCTGGTCGAGGTGGCACTGGGCGCGGGATCTCATGCCTCCCATCTGGTGGACTACGCCGACGACATCGACCCGGCCTGGCTTTCGGGGGTGACGACGGTCGGCGTCACGTCCGGCGCATCGGTGCCCGAGATTCTGGTGCGCGGTGTGCTCGAGCGTCTCGCCGACTACGGCTATGACGTAGTGCAGCCAGTCACGACCGCGAACGAGACGCTGGTGTTCGCGCTGCCCCGGGAGATCCGCCCGGCGCGCGCGTGATGCGCTTGCGCCCCAAGCTGTTTGCACTGTTCGCCACGCTGGTCCTCGTGGTCGCCGGATGTGGCGACACGGCCGCGGATCGGTTGAACGGTGTGGTGCACACGTTCGCCGACGCCCTGAGCAAGGGTGACGCGTCAGCGGCCGCCGCTGTGACGACCGATCCCGCGCAGGCATCCGACACACTCGGCAAGCTGTTCGACAGCCTTGGCCGCAACGCTCACGTCGAGGTGTCCGCGGTCGACCGCAAGGACAACGACGCGACGCTGCGCCTCGCCGCCACATGGAAATTCGGCAAGGACGGCCGCAACCAGTGGACCTACACCAGCACCGGCAGCGCCAGCCAGGACGGTGACCAGTGGAAGATCCTGTGGAATCCGGCGACCGTCGCGCCCGGCGTTGCGACCGGCCCGCTGTCGTACAGCACGCTGACACCTGACCCCGCCGCCAGGGTGCTGGACCGCACCGGGGCGGAGCTGCTGACCCAACAGGTCGTCACGCTTGTCAACGTGTCTCCCGGCGCCGACGTGAACGCCGTTGCAGCACTGCTTAATCCGATTGATGCCGGCATCACCGCGGATTCGCTGCGGACGCAGCTGAACAGCGCCAGCGGCCAGCCGGTCACTGCAGTTACGCTGCGCGCGCAGGACCTGGCGCCCGTCGAGGACGCGCTGTCGGCGACGCCAAACGTGACGCTCGCCCCGCAGACCCGGCTGCTCACCACCGACAAGGCGCTAACGTCGCCGACGCTGTCGGGGCTGTCGGATCTGTGGCAGCGCGTCGCCGACGACGCCACCGGATGGGCGGTGAGCGCCAAGACCGCCACCGGCAGCGAGCGGGTCGGCGGGCAGGACCCCAAACCCGTCGCCGACATCGCCAGCACGCTCGACATCGGCATGCTGCGCGCGTCCAGGGAAGCACTAGCCGCGATTCCCACGCCGGCCGCGATGGTGGTCATCCAACCGTCGACAGGCGACGTGCTTGCGGTCGGCCAGAACACCGCCGCCGACGCCCAGGGTCCGATCGCGTTGACGGGACTGTATCCGCCGGGGTCAACGTTCAAGACCGTCACCGTCTCCGCCGCCCTGCAGGCCGGCCAGGTGACTCCGGACAGCGTCGTCGACTGCCCCGGCAGCGAAAACATCGAGGGCCGCCAGATTCCCAATGACGACAACTTCGACCTCGGCCAGGTGCAGCTGCACACCGCATTCGCGCGGTCGTGCAACACGACGATGGGCCGGCTGGCGGTCAATCTGCCTCCCGACGGCCTCAACAAGGCGGCCACCCAACTGGGCCTTGGTATCGACTACACGGCGCCGGGCATGACCACCGTCACTGGCAAGGTGCCCCTCGCCGACACCGCCGCGTTGCGGGTCGAAGAGGGCATCGGGCAGGGGCAGGTGACCGCGTCGCCGTTCGGCATGGCGCTAGTGGCGGCCGCGCTGGCGCGCGGTTCGGTGCCCACCCCGACGATCGTCGCCGGCCAACCCGGCAAGCCCGACCGCACTCCCGATCCGCTTCCGGCGGGCATCGCGGATCAGGTGAAGTCGATGATGCGCGAGACGATCACCGATGGCACGGCGACTGCGCTGCAAGACATTCCGGGGCTGCTGGGTAAGACCGGCACGGCCGAGTACATCGACAACACGCACGCGCACGGCTGGTTCGTCGGCATCGACGGTGACCTCGCGCTCGCGGTATTCGTCAGCGACGCCGGCAGTTCCGGACCTGCGGTCGAGGCGGCCGGCCGCTTCCTGCGCGCGCCTCGCTAGACGTCGTACTCCCAGCTGTCGGCTTCCCACGGGCTGCGCGACGAGCGCGACCGCGTCCGGTGCTGGTCGGCGCCGCTGTCGCCTTCCTCAGCGCCGCCGCGGTAGCGCACCCGCGAGACCGGGTGGTGCGTCCCGTTTCCGTTGCTGCCGTGCGATTCGCGCGGCTCATAATCATCGACGCGGCGGCGACGCTCCGGCCGCTCATAGGGGCGGGCGCCGGGCGCCGTTCACCGGGCGGGACGGCCTTGCGGGGCTCGCGGGTCGACGAACGTGGGCGACGACGCGGTTCGGCGGGAGGCACTGGCGACTGCTCGCTCTGCCGAGGCGTACGGGGCTTGCGGGGACGCTCGGCGACCGGTTCGATGATCTCGGTCTCCGGCGGCCTGGCGTGCCGTGACCGTGAAGGGGCGGGTCGTTTTGTCGTTCGGCTGCTTCGGGCGGCTGCGGGTTTGTCGGCCGCGGGCTTGGCGGCCCGCTTCGAACGCTCGACGGTGTGCTTGCGGCGGGGCTCGGTCGCGTTGTCGACGTCAGCGTCGGCGGGCTCGCCCGTCAGCAACGAGGACACCTTGGATGTGACCGAGGACACGCGAGGGCTGGTCGTCTCCTTCGCGGATGCGCGCGCTGCGCCCCGTCGTGACGACATGCCGTAGTACCAGCGGCCCATCCCGATGAGCAGGACCGCGGCGGAGGTGAAGAACATCAACGGGAACCGCTCGATGAGCGGATACCCGAAGTTGATCAGCGTGTCCTTGATGCCGGTGAACTGGGCGCCGTGGAGCAGGAAATACGAGGTTGGAACGGCGACGAACAGGATCAGCGGCGGCTGGATGACGGCGGTGAAGATCCCGGTCTGCCGGACCGCGAGCACCGCGAATATGCAGCCAAGGGCATATGCCACGGCGAACACGAAGCTAAGTTCTTTGTCACCGGAGCCCGCGTCGAAGGCGAAGCCGACGGCGGTCATTGTGACCGCCACCAGGACCGCCCCCCACCACGGAACACCCGGGATATTGGGGTGCACAGAGCGGTGGTCGGCCGTCACCGCCGACCGTGTGCGCTGAGCTGACACAGGTAGACCGTACCGGCTCTACCTAAAAGTAGCTGTCAGCGCGCTTCTGGCGTGCCTGTCACAGTCTCCTAGACTCTGGACCCTGTGAGCCTCAACCTCGGAATAGTCGGACTGCCCAATGTCGGCAAGTCAACGTTGTTCAACGCGTTGACGCGCAACAACGCGCTGGCAGCCAACTACCCGTTCGCGACGATCGAGCCGAACGAGGGCGTCGTGCCGTTGCCCGATCCGAGATTGGCCCAACTCGCCCAGATGTTCGGTTCAGAGAAGATCGTGCCTGCACCGGTGACGTTCGTCGACATCGCCGGCATCGTCAAGGGCGCATCCGAAGGCGCAGGCCTTGGCAACAAGTTCCTGGCCAATATCCGCGAGAGCGACGCGATCTGCCAGGTGGTGCGGGTGTTCACCGATGACGACGTGACGCACGTCGACGGGCGCATCGATCCGAAGTCCGACATCGAGGTGATCGAAACCGAGTTGATCCTCGCCGACCTGCAGACGCTCGAGAAGGCGCTGCCACGGCTGGAGAAGGAGGCGCGTACGCATAAGGAGCGCCGGCCTGCGTATGACGCGGCAGTCGCGGCGCAGGAACTTCTCAACGGCGGCATGACGCTGTTCGCGGCGGGCAAGGCGATCGACACGGCGGTTCTGCGCGAGCTGAACCTGCTGACGACCAAACCGTTCCTGTATGTCTTCAACGCCGACGAGGCCGTGTTGACCGACGACGCGCGGGTGGCGTCGTTGCGGGAGTTGGTGGCGCCGGCCGATGCGGTGTTCCTCGACGCGAAGATCGAGGCGGAGTTGCAGGAGCTTGACGACGAGTCGGCTGCCGAACTGCTGGAGTCGATCGGCCAGACCGAACGTGGGCTGGATGCGTTGGCGCGGGCGGGCTTTCACACATTGCGCCTGCAGACCTACTTGACGGCAGGGCCAAAAGAGTCGCGCGCCTGGACAATTCACCAGGGTGACACCGCACCGAAGGCCGCGGGCGTCATCCACACCGATTTCGAAAAGGGCTTCATCAAGGCCGAAATCGTGTCCTACGACGACCTTATCGCCGCCGGGTCGATGGCCGCGGCCAAGGCCGCAGGCAAGGTGCGGATGGAGGGCAAGGACTACGTCATGGCAGACGGCGACGTGGTCGAGTTCCGCTTCGGATCAACGTCTACATCGAAGAATTAGCCCGCAGCGACTGGAGTGGCTGGTGAGGCCGACCGCTTTTAAGCCCCCAAGATTCGCGAAATGACGAACTCCTTCCGGATGACGGCCGCGATCTATTAGATGTATCGACATGGTCGATATCGAGCTTTCCTGTGGGTTGCCTCCGGGGCCCGACTTCGCCGATCTGGCGGCATTAGCCGAAGATCTGGGTTACGCAAGAGTGTGGATCTTCGATTCTGCCGCGCTATGGGAGGACCCGTTCGCGCACCTTGCGCTGGCAGCCAGCCGTACGACGCGGATCGGGTTGGCCAGCGCAGTGCTCATTCCCTCGCAGCGTTCGGTCATGACGATGGCCTCGGGTATCGCGACGATCGCTCGACTCTCCGACAACCGATTTCGCGCATGTTTCGGCACCGGCAATACCGCTCACGCGATGTTGGGCCAGGCTCCGATGACGCTAAGCGCACTGTTCGACTATGTCGGCTCGCTGCGACGGCTGCTGGCTGGAGAAACAGCTGTCATTGACGGCAAGGCAGCGCGCATGGTGCATTGGCGAGGCATGACGGCTCTACGGCCGGTTCAAGTTCCAATCTGGCTCAGTGTGATGGGTCCACGCGGTAATGAGCGGGCGCACGAAGTGGCAGACGGAATAATCGGGCCGCCACATCCAACGTTGCCGACCGCCACGATGATCATCGGCACCGTCCTCGACGAAGGTGAGAATCCACGCTCAACCCGAGCCCTCAACGCGGTCGGACCATGGGGAGTCGCCCCTTGGCACACGGCCTATCACTACGGCGGCGCAGCTGCAGTCGACGGGTTGCCGGGTGGGACCTCCTGGAGAGCGTCCCTCGAGGCGCTTGCACCAGAGGAGGAACGTCATTTGCTCACTTTCGAGGGACACGTCACCCATCTCTCCGAACGCGACCTTCCACTGCTTGAGCACGTGGACGTCGACGGTCGAATCTCAAATGTGTTGGTGATGAAGGTCGGTGACCACTCTGCTATGAAACAAGCGCTCGCCCGACTCGCAGAAGCGAGTCATCAGGAGGTCATCTACAACCCGTCAGGTCCGGACGTTGCCCGGGAGCTCGAAGCATTCGCGCGAATCGTCAGGTAGGCGATTTGGAGTATGACTGCGACGTGGTCGAGTTCCGGTTCAACGTCCAGGTGGTGTGCAACGGTGTTACGAACCGGCCCTAAGGCGCGGATTGCGACGTAGCATTGCCCGGGTGAGTTTTGTCGTCCCGCCGGAGGCCTACGCCCGTTTCATGGGCCGATATGCCGAGCCACTTGCGGCGGTCTTCGCGGCATTTGCCGGGGTCGACGTCGGCGACAAGGTGCTTGACGTCGGCTGCGGGACGGGCGCCCTGACTGCGCACTTGCTGTCGGTCGGAGCCGAGGTTACAGCGATTGATCCTTCACCACCGTTTATCGACGCGATCCGTGAGCGCTTCCCAGACGTCGACGTGCGTCGAGGTACGGCGGAGGAATTGCCTTACGACACTGCCACTTTCGACGCTTCGCTTGCGCAATTGGTGGTGCACTTCATGACGGATCCAGTGGCTCGGGATGGGACAGATGGCCGCGTGACTCGGCGTGGCGGTGTCATCGCCGCATGCGTGTGGGACGGGCCGACAGGCGCACTTGCGCCGTTCTGGGATGCGGTTCACGTGATCGACCCTGAAGCTGAGGATGAGGCGTTACTTTCCGGGGCGCACAAGGGGCACCTGACTGAGCTATTCGAAGCTGCCGGCCTGCGCGATGTGGAAGAAGATTCGATCGCAGTCGATGTTGTGCACCCGACGTTTGAGGAGTGGTGGGAGCCATACACGTACGGTGTCGGTCCTGCCGGTGATTACGTCCAGCGACTCGATGGCGATGCTCGCGCGCGTCTCGAATCAGTGGCTCGCGAACGTCTGGGTAGTGGGCCTTTCACCGTCACCGCTACTGCGTGGGCTGCCCGCGGACGGTGTGATACGAGTCGTAGAGCCGGCAGTTTCGCCTACCAGTCCATTCGCTCGACCCATTGAGCGCGAGATGGTCCAGGCGCGAAGGGATCGCCGAAGTACTGCGTCTCGCGGGCTACCGCCCCATCTCCGAATTCCATAATGCTGACTACGTAATACGGTTGCTCGTCGTACTTGAGGACGAGTTCGCTGATCCAAAGGTCTCCACCGCCGAGGATCCGTCGCACACTGAAGCGTTTTGCATTCGGCTGGGCTTCGCGCGACGCCTGAATGTTGGACCGGCCACGGATGCGCTCGCCCGATTGCGGATACTCGAGAACTGCGTCAGCTCGGTAGATTTCGTGTTCCGTGTCGAAGTCATTGGCGTCGGACGCTTCCCAGTGGCGCTGCAGAGCGGCCCGTACATCGTCGTCACCCATGGCGATTCCCCTTCCGCGAAGAATCAATCATCCGGCATGAGGGGTCATCCGTCATCAGACTGATGCGCACAAGTGACGTCGCGAGAATCCCTGTGATGAGGCAGAATCGCGGAGGTGACGCCGCCCCAACGCCCCGGGCCGCCTGGTTGGCGCGGCAAGGGAGACTCCACCGCCCGACCCGGCAACCCAACGGCTTCCCCGTCGTGGGCAGCCGGAGCCGCCGACCGAGCAGCTCCGCGCCCGGTAGCCGCCCCGTCGGATGCGGCGCCGACCGAGCAGTTCCGCCGGCCGCAGTCGCCTGCCGATTCATCCCCGACTGAACACATCCGGCGGCCTCCGCCACCCGCTGGCCGCCCACCATCACCACCACCACCGCCTCCGGCGTCTCCCAACCCTGCGCAGCCCGAAGTCAAGAAGCGACGCAGCTTGCGGACTCCGCAGTCGCTACTGCTGATCGCGATCATCGTCGTCGCCCTGGTGGTAGGCGGTCTGGCTGGCGCCGAGCTCTACGCGCGGCACCGCGCGGACACCATCCTGGTGGCGGTGGCCGAGTGCGTCGTCAAGGACAGCGCCACCATCTCGTTCGGAGTGAACCCGCCATTCCTGTGGCAGCACGTCACCGACCACTACACCAACATCTCGGTCGCCACCGGTGGCAACCAGGTTCAGGACGCCAAGGGAATGACGGCCGACGTGACACTGAAAGACGTGCGGTTGCAGGACTCCGCGAACTCCAAGGGCACCATCGGGTCGCTGAACGCGACGCTTAGTTGGACGTCGGAAGGCATCAAGGACACAGTGGTCGCCAACCTGCCGCTGGTGGGGAATTTGGTCACCGGCGTGAGCACGGATCCCGCGGCGGGCACCATCGTCTTGGCAGCAGGCAGCGGCAGCGTCACGGCCAAGCCCGTTGTCAGCGACGGTGACCTCGGTCTGCAGGTTGTCGACGTCAACGGCCCGCTGCCCAAGGACACCGTGCAGTCAGCGCTGGACGGCCTCACCAAGAAACTGAACGACAACTATCCGCTCGGTATCCACGCCGACAGCGTCGAAGTCACCGGGACGGGAGTCGTCGGGAAGTTCTCCAGTCAGAACGCGTCGATCCCCAAGGAAAACGCGAACCCCTGTTTCGCGCGCATTTAGGCCCTTCCTCGGCCCGGTTGCCTCAGAAGGGCACGTCCTGATCGTCGCCGAGCCACGTGTGGTAACCGAAGATGTCCGGGCTCAAGGGATCCGTACCGTACGGCGTTGACGGATCGGTGCCGGCCATGCCGACGGCAGGAGCATTTTCATGCGCAAAGCTTGCGGTCGCTGACTTGGCGGATTCTTGGTGTCGCGAATCGCCCGCGAGGCCAGGGTCTTTCCGCGACTGTCATCAATTGTTGACAGTATCCGGACGAGCATCCGCCGAGCCGGGACACTTGATGGGGCGCAGGAGGGAGCCGAAATGATCTTCATCGTCGTCAAGTTCGAGACGAAACCTGAGTGGACCGACCGCTGGCCCGAATTGGTCGCACCGTTCACCGCGGCCACCCGCGCTGAGGAAGGCAACCTGTGGTTCGAGTGGTCGCGCAGCCTGGACAACCCCGCCAAGTACGTGCTCGTGGAGGCGTTCCGCGACGGCGATGCAGGCGCCGCGCACGTCAACAGCGAGCATTTCAAGACCGCGCAGCGTGATCTGCCGCAGGCGCTGGCACACACGCCGCAGGTCATCAGTCAGACCGTCGACGCCACCGGCTGGTCCAAGCTGGCCGAGATCACCGTGGACTGAGTCTCTATGGCACAACGGCGATTTCGTCGCCGAGGCGGTAACCAGGGGCCAGCGGCAGCGTGTCGCCGCTCCAGAACTTGCCGGGGTCAAACCAACTCGAGTCCTTGTCGGTGATGAGCAAGCCCATTTCCTCGTAGGTGATGGCGACGGTCTCCGCGCAATAGGCGGTTTCCAAGCCCATCTTGCGTTTCTCCTCCTTCCTTCGCCGAGACGACTCCTGAACCTTGCGGTCGAGGAACGGTATTCCTCGCGTCCAGTCGCCCGCCGTCGGCACTCGGCCACGAAACCATCGCCCTGTCACGCGCGCAGTACTGGGAAACGGCGTGCCGTCCATCCTGGCGATGACCCGTAGCATCCGGTCCTCTTGCTCGCGGGTGGCGTAGGGAGTCAGCTGGCGCAGCCAACAACGCTGTCCGTAGACGTTGAACCATTGCTCGACGGATTCTCGGGCGTCGTTGAGCTGAACCCCACGATGGTTGTCGCCGGTCCATACGTCGACCAGCTTGTTGCCCAGTTCCGCGCTCCACATCAACGGGGGCAGGTCGTCAATCGCGACCGTCATCCCCACGTGGTTTACCGGGGCGTTGCTCAACGTCTGGATCGCACGGTCGGGCCCTGAACCGCCGCGAAACAGCCAGATATCCCCGGTCCGGGTCTGGTCCAGCGCCTGCTGCAGCGACACCGTGCTTTCTTTCACCACCGCAGGCTAAGGCAGACTCTTGCTATGCGTGGCATATGGAAGTTGGTTGGACTGGCGGGTGTCGCCGGCGTCGTGGCGGGCGGGGTGCTGGTCGCGCGCGATCAACGCAAACGCAACGCCTACACACCCGACGACATCCGCGCCCGGCTGCATCAACGGCTGGCCGAGGCAGGCGACGCCGACGACTAGATGACGACGGCGTAGAGCCGATATGAACCGGCGAACCCCTTCAGCTCGACGACACGGCCATGGTCGAACGCGACACCGTCGTCACTGACCGCGTCACGCACTACCTCGCTGACCAGGATCTCGCCGCCGACCGCCTGGGCCGCCACCCGCGCGGCCATCGCTACGTTGCGGCCGAACAGGTCGTCGCCGCGGCGCACCGACTTGCCCATGTGGATGCCGATCCGGACGCGAATACCGTTGGGCCGCATCCGAAGTGAGTGTTGTACATCGATGCTGCAGTGCACCGCCTGCTCGGGCTGTGCGAACGCGATCATGAAGCCGTCGCCCTGGCTTTTCACCACGTGGCCCGAGTGCTTCCTGACGTGTCTGCGAACCAGCTTGTCGTGACTGCCGATCAGCCTGACCCACGCCCGGTCGCCGATGCGCTCGTTGAGCGCCGTCGACTCCTCGATGTCGGAGAACAGGATTGTGACCTTGCCGCTCGGGGCGAGCCGCGCCAGATCCGGCCGCTCCACCTCGGCCCAGTCGGCAAGATCTTCGACCGATGACCGGACAGCGGCGCCAAGGCCATCCTTGCGCAGGATGTTGGCGGTCTGCCACACCTGTTTGACGGCCTCGCGGCCGCCCGAGAACAGCATGTTCCTGGTATCGACCCGCTGGCGCAGCTCGTCGAGTTCGCGCTGTTGACGGGTGCAACGTCGCCAGAAAACGACGAGTGCCACCGCCTCCACCGCGGCGATCCCTGCGAGCACGTATGCCACAATCTGCGCTCCCATCACCGCTCAAGTATTGGATGCTGAACCCGTGAAGCCTGAGGCGCCCTACTACGAGAGCCGCTACATCCGCGCAAACCACCCCGACCGGGCCCAGGCGTTGTGGCTGCGCGAAACCCTGTTGCTGCCCACCCAGGGCGATCCGGTGGCCGACGTGTGGGTGATGGTGTTCGATCCGGAGGGGCAAGCTGGCAACCGGGCGCTCAAGCAGCCGTACCCGATTGACGCCGCCGCTTACGAGTACGACGACTGGACGGCACGCATTGGCGCGACATCCATCGACGACCGCTCCGCACAAGGCGTCGTGACGGGCGGCGGAACTTCGGCGCGATGGGATCTGCGGATCACCCCGGGATCCGAGGAGGCGGTCAAACTCCTGACCGACCGCGCATACAAGGCGCGCATCCCGACGGCCAAGACAACGGTGCGCCACCCGCTGGCCCAGTTCGACGGGCAGGTCGAGCTCGACGACACCCGGCTCGTGCTCGACGGCTGGACCGGCAGCGTCAACCACAACTGGGGCACCCGGCACACCCCGGCCTACGCGTTCGGTCAGGTGTGTGGCTTCGACGACGCGCCCGATTCGAGCCTCGAGATCGTGACGGCGCGGGCCGCTATCGGACCGGTGTTGACACCCTCTGCGACGCTGTTCGTGTTCCGTCACGCGGGTCAGGAGTTCGCGGTTCGTTCGATCCTTGGCAGCATGCAGACCCGCGGCCGGTATCGGCCGTTCTCATGGGCGTTCGGCGCGCGTGTTGGGGACCAGATGATCGAGGGCGAGATCGTCGTCGACCCCGCCGACGTCATCGGGCTGACCTACACCGACACCGACGGCGGCTCGAAGTTCTGCTACAACTCGGCGATCGCCACCTGCCGAATCCAGCTGGCGGGTAAGGCGTTTGAGCGCAGGGAGCTGACGGCCACCCGCCGTGCGATGTTCGAGATCCTCACCGACACCCGCCACGACGAGGTGCCGCTGCTGGCCTAGTCCTTCGGTCCAGACCACCCAAACCAACAAACGGGCGCCAAAGTGCAAGCACGTTGCGCCGTTTCGTCGATCTCGACTAGCCGAACGCGTTGGTGATCGTGGCCATGTCGAAGTAGTCGCGCCACGCGGCGATCTTGCCGTCGACGACTTCGAACGTGCCCATCACCGGCAGTGGTACCGCTCCGCCGTCCTTGCGGTGCATCACGTCGGTGCGTTCGTTCATCACGAGATCGCCGTCGCTGACCTGCCGGTGCACCTGGAAGTCGATGCCGTCGAATGCGGCGGTGAACCCGGCGATGAATGCCTTGATCGCCTCCCGACCCTGCACCGGATCCATCGGAATATTGTGGTAGATGGCGTCTTCGGTGAAGTAGCCGGCCAGTTGTTCGGGATCGGGCGTTGCCCACAGCTTGCAGAATTCGGTCACCGTTTCGTCGGCGGAACGTGTTATGCCTCGATAGAACTCAGCGACGCGACGTAAATCAACCCCCGCAAGCGCAGTCGATCCGACCGTGCTCACGTCGACCCAGCCGGCGATGCTGGCAAGCGGCCCGATGTACAGCTATTCCGACACGTCCGACAGGAGTGCGTTCACGCAGCACGACCGTGAACTCTTCGCGGCACCGTCTCGTGACGGTGCCCGCGCCCGGGCGGGTTCGGCGCTGTACCGTCATTTCATCGTGCCGCTCTTTCCGCTGTGATGGCGGGCCGGTACCGGAGCAAGCGGCTGGTCACTCCGACGCTGACCCTGTACGGCGGCGAGGACCCCAACATGACGGGTGAGATCCTCGACGGCCATCAGAATTACGCCGATGATCTGACCATCGAAGAGGTCGACGGCGCTTCGCACTTCATCGCCGACGAAAGCCCCAGGTCGTCATCGACAGGGCCATGGCGTTCTTCGGCTAGACGCCCGTCGTCGAACCCGGGCGCACGATCATCAGGATTGTGACGACTACCCACAGCAGGTTGAAGATGCCCGTCGTCATCGGCAGCTTGGTCACCACCGTGCCGCCGAGCGCCGCAAGTTGATCCGGCAGGATGCTCGCGATGAGCACCGCCGCGGCGACGGCCGTAAATGCGATCGACACCAGCACCCACGCCTGTGTCAGCACTCCCATCGAAATCGCGGTAGCGATTCCCAGCAGCGGAACCGCGACCCCCACCACGGCGTAGGTCTGGCAGATGCGGTAGAGCACGCTTGCGGCAGGACGGCCCGCCTCGTCGCGCGCATAACGGGGAAACATGCTCGCCGCGACGGCAATTGGACCGACGGCCAGGATCGCGACGATGATATGGGCGCTGAGCAGAATCGCGGACATCGGGCTACACGCTAGAGGAGATCGTGGGATCTGAACCTCTCGATTTTGGACACGTTCCGCAGAGATCTTGCCACCGCGCGCTACCAGCCCTCGGTCAGCACCCTGTCCAGCGTGTCGGCGTAGAAGTCCGCCGCCTCGACGTCAATGCACAACGGCGGCTTGGTTTTCAGGATGTTCAAGTGGTCGCCGGTCGGCTGGATGATCACCCCGAGCTCGAGCATGCGGTCGCAGATAGCCGACGTCTCCTCCGGCGCGGGTTCCAAAGTCTCTAGGTCGCGGACCATTTCGACGCCCAAGGTAAAGGCCGACGCCGTGTACGGTGCCGATGATCGGGTGCTTGTCCTGCAGCGCTTGCAGCCTCGCCTTGAGATGGGCGCCAACGCGCTCGGCGTTGTCCTGCAGCCCTTCGTCACGCAGCACGTCGAGGACGGTCATCCCGATCGCGCACGACAGCGGACTGCCGCCGGTCGACGAGAAGAAATAGCCCTGCGAGCGGAACCCGTCGGCGACCGCGCGACTGGTGATCACCGCGCCGAGCGGATAGCCGTTGCCCGTCGACTTGGCGATCGAGACGATGTCAGGCACCGCATCCTGCTGCATGAAACCCCAGAACCAATGGCCGAGACGGCCATACCCGACCTGCACCTCATCAGAGATCGCGAGTCCTCCGGCCGCCCGCACCGCTGCATACACCTGCTGCAGATAGCCGTCCGGCAGCGCCATGCCACCTGCATTGCCGTACACGCTCTCGCAGATGAACGCCGCCGGGCGCGCGGCCGTCGGCCACCAGTTGCTCGATCTGCCGCACCGCCTCGCCCGCGTACTTCGCGGCCTCGGCGCCGCGGTACTTACCGCGAAAGCTGTTGGGCGACTCGACCGTATGGACCCAATCCGGCCGGGTGGCAAGAGCATTGGGGTTGTCGGCGATCGACGTCGAGACCGCGTCCGTGCCGAACGTCCAGCCGTGATAGGCCTCGCGGACCGCGACCACATCGCGCCTGCCGGTCGCGGCCGTCGCGAGCCGGATCGCCAGATCGCTTGCCTCCGAGCCGGAGTTGACCAGAAAGACCGTGTTCAGCGGGTCGGGCAACATGGCGGCCAGCCGCTCGCTGAACTCGACCACCGCCGAGTAGTTGAACCGTGAATTCGTGTTAAGCCTGCGCAGTTGCCTTGCTGCGGTATCGGCGATGCGCGGATGCGCATGGCCCAGCACCGTCACGTTGTTGACCATGTCGAGGTAGGTGCGACCGGCGGTCGACATCAGATAATGCCGCCTGCCACGCTCGATCTGCGGCGGTTCGCGATAGTAAAACTCCTGTACAGGAGCAAAACTCGCCTCGCGCCGCGACAACAGATCGCCTCCGTCCTGCACCTCCACGGCGGGCAGCCCGAGCAGCGGTCGCGGATCACGGGTCAGCGCCAGCCAGCCGGGCGCGATCTCAGACCGGGTGAACAGCGGCGCCGCGGGCGCGCCGACGGGCCGCACAGCGACCTGTACCCATTGACCCGCCGGTGCATTCGCCAGCGGCTGACCGGCACTCACCCGGCCCGCCGCTGCCGAATGCGCGCCGGTCAATATCAGCTCGTACTGCGCGCCCTGGAGTGTGACGATGTCGTCCGCGATCACCTCGCCGTCCCACGGTGCTGCCAACGGTGTCGAAGAAGCCGACCACAGGCTGATGCCGGTCGCGACGACGTCGGGGCTTTCCTGGCTGAGCCTGCGGCTGCGGCTCAGGTGTGCCTGCCCGTACTGGGTGACAACGAGCCGCGCGCCGCCTTGTACTGCCGCCGTAGCCAATTTGTCTTCGAAATCGGGTTTTAGCGAGCCGTCCTCGGTGAACGCGAAGTCGTAGACGGCGGACGTGGTGGCCAGGTCGAGCGTCACCACCGATGCGGCGTCGACATCGACGAGCGGGACTGCGACAGCGACCGGGCGGGGGTCGGCGGCAACACCGAGATCGGCCCGGATCACCTCGGTCATCACGTCGATCGGAATCGAGGTGGCCTGCTCGAACATTCGCCGCTCGGCGCCGCTTTGGTCGGTCAGATAAGGGTTGTCGGGATCCAGTACCGCCTGCTGCGCGCCGCTGACGAGCAGAACCGCGGTGCGCAACACCAGTAGCGGCCATACCGCGTCCACCTCAGCCACGGTCAGGGGCCGTAGCGCGTGAAACGCCCGCACCGCAGGCAGGATCGACGTCGGACCGGTGCCCGGGTGGCCAAGCACTGACGACGCCGTGATCGCCAGCTCTGACACCGCCCAGCTGTCGGACAGGTCGCCGAAGTCGATGATCCCGTCCGGACGAGGCGAGCCGCCTACCGTTCGCGACACGACCACGTTCGCGTCGGTCATGTCGAGATGGACGGCCTGCCGTGGCAGGTCATCGGTGAGCGATGCGATCCGCGCCCACGCCTCGCGGGCGGTAGCTTCGATCCCTGACCGCAGGCCGGTGTCGGCAACATGCGAAACCAGTTCCGCCACAACGTCGGCGCCGTAGCGTAGATCCCATTGCAATATCCGGTCCAGGCCGGGATGGCTGAAGCCGTCGAGTGCCCGGCTGACCCGGCCGGCCACCTCGCCAAGCCCTCCGACCGCAGTCGGCGTCAAGTAGCCGGAATCCTGCAGCGTCCCGCCTGGCAGGTATCGCAGCAACCGCACATATGCGGTTCCATCGACCAATCCGGTGATGGCCGTGCACTTTTGGTCGGCAAGATTTGGCACCCCAACCGCGATGCGCAATGTCGGCTCGGCCTCGGCTATCCGGTCGGCCGCCAGGTCCTGGGCTTCGATTTCGGTTGCGTTGAACGCAGGGTTGGCGATCTTCAGCACCCCAACGACTTCACCGTCGGGACCGTTGACCACGAAAGTTCTTGTCCTGCTGGCTACCCAGTGACGTCGCGCGGGCTCGGAGCCCGTAATGCGAAACCAGGATCTCCTCGGCCTGCGCCTCACTGACCTGAGGCGCCGGGAGCTCCGGTGCCTCAAGGAAATTGAAGCCGACGCTCACCGACTCACGAATTGCACGACGGCATCGGAGAACGCGTCGTTGTCGTCACCGGCCGCGGTGTGGCCCGCGTCGGACAGTTCGACGAACTCGGCGTTGGGCACCTTGGCCAGGAAGTCCTTGACGCCCTCGGGGCTGACCACGTCGGACAGCTTGCCCCTAATCAGGAGGATCGGGATCGTCAGGTCGGCCACGGACTGCTCGAGCTTCTGCATCCGGACGAACCTGTCGTCATCAGGCGCGGTCAGAAACGCCGGATCCCAGTGCCAGTACCACCGGCCATCACGGAACCGCAGGTTCTTCTTCAGCCCCTCCGGACTACGTGGCTTCGTCCGATACGGCAGGTACGCCGCCACCGCATCGGCGGCCTCTTCGAGCGTCTCGAAGCCGTCCACGCCGCTGGCCATGAAATCGCGAATGCGGGCGCTGCCGTCTTTGTCATAGCGCGGCACCACGTCGACAAGCACCAGCTTGGTCACCTTCTGCGGCCCTGCCGCGTCCGCGACGAGCATCCCCGTCATGCCGCCCATGCTGGCGCCGATCAGTATCACCGGGCGTCCGATCTGATCGAGCACGGCCAGCGTGTCGGCGCACAGCGAATCGACCGTGTAGTTCGCGTTGGGTGCCCGGTCGCTGTCGCCGTGTCCGCGGCTGTCAAGGGCGACGACGTGGAAGCCCTCATCGGCGAGAATCTGGCCGGTGTTCTTCCAGGAGAACCGGTTCTGCCCGCCGCCGTGGAGCATCAAGATTGACGGCCGCCTGGCCGCTGACGGTGCGCCGCGGTTCCATTCGTCGGCGACCAGAACGAGGTCGTCGACTCCGCGAAACTTCACTGTCTGCGGTGCGCTGCTTGTAGTGCTCACGGACGTCCTCTCGGCTGGCTGAGGCGACTTGACGTTACCCAGGGATGATTTGCACCGATCTTCGACCCGGCAGGTGTGCGGTATCCCTAGACTTTGCGATCGTGCAGCCCGACACCGCCAATGACGACGACCGAGGCTGCATCATCGACGCTGCATATGACTGCCTTTACGAGCCGCACAGCGGTCCGATCCCGGTTGCCGCGATCCTGCAGCGTGCAGGGGTGTCCACGCGCGCGTTCTATCGTCACTTCGAATCGAAGGACGAGCTGTTTCTGGCGATGCTGCGTCAGGAGAGCGACGCGTTGGCCCGCCGGCTCGACCGCATCGTCGCCGAGGTGTCCGGCGCGCCCGCCGACCAGCTCAAGGCGTGGATCCACCACATGTTCGGGTGGATGCACGACGCGGAGACGCGGATGCATCTGACGGTGATCGATTCCGACGAGGTCCGCGTCGCGAAGGGATACCGCGAAACCCGCGAGCGGGCGCATGCCGATCGCGAGCGCTCGCTGGTCGAGATCCTGCGGCGCGGAAGGGACGACGGCTCGTTCCCACTGGCCGACCCTGACCGTGACGCGGTGGCCATCAGCGCCGTCGTCAGCCGCGTGATGGTCGAGCAGTCGCTCGGTGACGAGCAACGACTTCAGCGGTCACTGAGCTGGCTGCTGGAGTTCGCGTTGCGCGCGCTCGGCGCTGCCCCGCGATGAGTTTGGGCGGTCGGCGCTGTCAGCACCGGGAAAGCCGCCCTGACAAAAGGAGTCGCAATGCCGTCGATCACGCCGTCGCTCTGGTTCGACAACAACCTCGAGGAAGCCGCGCAGTTCTACACGTCGATCTTCCCGAACTCGACGATCGAGGCGTTGCACCGATACAACGACGCCGGGCCGGGCACCCCCGGCGATGTGGTGTACGGGATATTCGTGCTCGACGGCCACCGGTTCTTGGCTATCAACGGCGGACCGGCGTTTCAGTTCACCGAGGCGGTGTCGCTGATGGTCGAGTGCAAAGACCAGGACGAAGTCGACTACTACTGGGACAGGCTGGTCGACGGCGGCGAAGAGTCGCAGTGCGGCTGGCTCAAGGACCGATTCGGGCTGAGCTGGCAGATCACCCCGACCCGGCTGTTCGAGCTGCAGGAGGACCCCGACCCGGCTCGCGCCGCCGCCGCGACCAAGGCCATGCACGGCATGCGCAAGATCGTCATCGCCGAACTCGAGGATGCGGTCCGCAACGCCTGAGCGCTGCTGGCCGATTTGCCCATATCGCGTTGGAATAGGCGTCGACGTGGACAAATGTTTGCTGAAACTGGGCCACGGACCGCCGACGTATTGCGTGCACTAACAGTGACTTGATGCTGCATTTGGCGGTCAAAGTGGTGCACGTCACCACAACTGCACTGGTGTTGCCCGCCCAGAAATCGGTGTTGTACGGTTCTGCGGCGTCCTCCCGTGTAACACTCACAACTTGCGAGCACGGGTTGTTCGTCGGAGGGATCAGCTGCCTATGGCGGTGAGGAGAACGCGAGGGAGGACCGGGTAATGGTCGCTTCCAACGTCATTGCCAAGCCGGTGCGCGGCGTCGGCGGCTTCTATGCCATGGCGCTCGACACTTTCGTGGCGATGTTCCGGCCGCCGTTCGCGTGGCGCGAATTCATCTCGCAGTCTTGGTTTGTCGCGCGGGTGTCGATCGTGCCGACCCTGATGCTGACGATTCCCTACACGGTGTTGCTGACGTTCACGTTCAACATCCTGCTGACCGAGTTCGGCGCCGCGGACTTCTCCGGCACTGGCGCGGCCCTGGGCACCGTTAGGCAGATCGGGCCGATCGTGACGGTGTTGGTGGTGGCGGGCGCGGGGGCAACCGCGATGTGTGCCGACCTCGGCGCGCGCACGATCCGCGAGGAACTTGACGCGCTGCGAGTAATGGGCGTCAATCCCATTCAGGCGCTTGTCGTTCCGCGCGTGCTGGCCGCGACGTTGGTGTCGCTGGCACTGGCGGCGACGGTGATCCTCGTCGGCCTTGCCGGCGCCTACCTGTTCTGTGTTTACATCCAGCACGTCTCGCCTGGTGCCTTCGCGGCCGGCATGACGCTGCTCATCGGCGCCGTAGACGTCACGATCGCGCTGGCGAAGGCGGCGTTGTTCGGGCTCTCTGCCGGCTTGATCGCCTGCTACAAGGGCATTTCCGTGGCCGGTGGTCCGGCGGGCGTCGGAAACGCGGTCAACGAAACCGTGGTGTTCACCTTCATGGCGTTGTTCGCGATCAATGTCGTCGCAACCGCCGTCGCCGTGAAGGTGGCGACGTGACCGTTTCGCGGCCCCATTCCCAGTTCCCGTGGCTGAAGAGCCCGATTCACGAAGCCGTGGCCGACCCTGGAACCGGATCGGCAGGCAGACGAAGTTCTACGGCAAGACGCTGCGCTCGATCCATTACGCCTTTACTGTACTACCGGATCGAGTTGATCCGGCTGATCGCCCAGATGGGCCTCGGCGCAGGCGCGCTCATCATCATCGGCGGCACGGTCGCGATCGTCGGATTCCTGACCGTCACCACCGGCGCACTGGTGGCGGTTCAGGGCTACACCGACTTCTCCCAAATCGGCGTCGAAGCCTTGACAGGGTTCGCCTCGGCGTTCTTCAACGTCCGCCTGATCGCGCCTGCGACCACGGCGGTCGCGCTGTCGGCCACCATCGGCGCAGGCGCCACCGCTCAATTGGGCGCCATGCGAATCAATGAGGAAATCGACGCGCTCGAGGTGATGGGCATCCGGTCCATTGCCTTCCTGGCGTCCACGCGTGTGGTCGCCGGCCTGCTGGTCGTCATTCCGCTATATTGCGTTGGCGTGATTGCGGCGTTCTGGGCGGCGAAGTTCGGCACCACCGTTATCTACGGGCAGTCATCCGGCGTGTACGACCATTACTTCCGAACGTTCCTGAACCCCATCGACCTGATGTGGTCGTTCATCCAGTGCATCGTGCTGGCAGTGGTGATCATGCTGGTGCACACCTACTACGGCTACACCGCACGCGGCGGGCCTGCCGGCGTCGGTGAGGCGGTCGGGCGCGCGGTGCGTACCTCGCTGGTTCTCGCCGCTTTCGTTCTCGTGATGATGTCGCTGGCCGTCTACGGTCAGTCCGGAAACTTCAACCTGGCCGGGTAGCGCATGGACCAGCGACGAAAGCGGACTTCACCCCGGGTGGTACACGCTCATCCTCGTGGTGGTCTTCTGCCAGTTTGGTGTGGCTGACCTACGCGTTGTTCACCGGTACGTTGCGGTCCGAAGTTCCGGTCACGCTGACGTCCGGACCGAGCGGGCTTGGTAATGGAGACCAACGCCAAGGTCAAGATGCGCGGGGTCCAGGTCGGGCGGGTCGCCGCGATCGCCGGAGGCAAAGAGCCCGTCGTCTTGAAGCTGGAGATCGACCCGGACCAGATCAAATACATCCCGGCGAACGTCGAGGCGCAGATCCGGGCCACCACCGTCTTCGGCGCGAAGTTCGTCGACCTGGTATATCCCGATGACCCAAGCGCCCAGCGGCTGGCAGCCGGTCAGGTGCTGAAGTCGCGCAACGTCAGCACCGAGGTCAACACGGTGTTCGAGAACCTCGTCGCTGTGCTGAACCAGATCGACACCGCGAAACTCAACGCCACCCTTTCCGCGCTTGCCGAAGGCGTTCGCGGTCAAGGCGAAAGGATCGGTCAGGCCACCACAGACGCCAACCAGGTCCTGCTGCAGCTCAACCCGCGCAGTGACACGATCCGCGCAGACTGGCGAGCACTCAAGAGCTTCAACGACGCGTATAGCGGTGCAGCACAAGACATTCTGACCGTCCTGAACGCCGCCAGCACCACGAGCGCGACCGATCACGAGCAACGCCAAGCAGCTGGATGCCTTGCTGCTGGCCACGATTGGGCTGTCGAACAGCGGGATCAGCCTGCTTGCGCCGAATCAGGCCAACCTCATCAAGGCTATCAACGTGCTAGCAGCCGACGACGAACCTGCTGTACAAGTACAACCCGGAGTACACCTGCCTGCTGGTGGGTGCGAAAACCCTGCTGGATACCGGCGGTTACGACATCCCCGGCGGCAACGGCCGAACGCTCGTGCTCGACACCGGCCTGTCGCTCGGGGACGACCCGTACCACTATCCGGACAACCTGCCTGTCATCGGCGCGAAGGGCGGCCCGGGCGGCAAACCAGGGTGCGGCTCTCTGCCGGATGTCGCAAAGAACTGGCCGGTGCGCAATCTCGTCACCAACACCGGATTCGGCACCGGCATGGATTGGCGACCGAACCCCGGCATCGGCTTCCCGGCCTGGGCCAACTACCTACCCGTTACCCGTGCGGTGCCCGAGCCGCCGAGCATTCGCAACCTGTTCGGCGGCCCTGCGCCGGGGCCGATTCCGTACCCGGGAGCCCCGCCGTACGGCGCCCCGATGTACGCGCCGGACGGCACCCCGCTGTGGCCGGGCCTGCCGCCGGCGCCACCGCCGATGGCGCCACGGGATCCGGGGCCGACACCGGGTCGGAGCCGTTCGTCGTCCATGCGCCTGCACAGATGCAGCCGACGCCGCTGCCGCCGGTTCCGCTGCCGGTGGCGGCCGCCCCATCGCCCTGACAGACCGACCACCGACCATCAGCCATGAAAGGTAACCAGTCATGAAAGAAAACCTGCTAGGCGCCATCGTGCGCCTTGCCGTCTTTCTGGTTGTGTGCCTGGTCGGTGTGTTCGGGCTGTATGCGGTCTTCGGTCAGCTGCGCTTCGGGGAGAAGACCAACACCTACAGCGCCGAGTTCACCAACGTGACCGGCCTGAAGAACGGCGACTTCGTCCGCATCGCGGGCGTCGAGGTCGGCCAGGTGAAAAAGGTTGCCATCCAACCGGATACGACGGCGCTGGTCGAGTTCACCGCCGACGATTCGGTGGTGCTGACCGAGGGCAGCAGGGCCGTCATCCGATACGACGACCTCATCGGCGGCCGCTACCTCGCGCTGGAGGAAGGCGCGGGCGGCACCAAGAAGCTGCAACGCCGGCGACACCATTCCGTTGGCGCGGACTTCGCCGGCGCTGGACCTGGACGCATTGATCGGTGGGTTCCGGCCGCTGTTTCGGGCGTTGGACCCGGATCAGGTAAACGCGTTGTCCGGCCAGTTGATTGCGGCGCTGCAGGGTCAGGGCGGCACGATCAACTCGTTCCTGTCCCAGACCGCGGCGCTGACGAGCACGCTGGCCGACCGCGATCAGCTGATCGGGCAGGTGATCGTCAACCTGAACACCGTGCTGGGATCGCTCGGCGACCAAAGCGAGCAGTTCGCAAAGGCCGTCGACGCACTCTCGGGACTGGTGGAGGGCCTCGCGTCGCGCAAACAGGACATCGCCAACGGGCTGGCCTACACCAACGCCGCGGCGGGGAGCATCACGGACCTGTTGGCCCAGGCCCGGCCACCCATTGCCGAAGACGATCCACGAGACCGACCGCGCCGCCGGGATCGTCGTCGCCGACCACGACTATTTCGACAACCTGCTCAACACCCTGCCGGATGCGTACCAAGCGCTTGCGCGGCAAGGCATTTACGGCGACTTCTTCAGCTTCTACCTGTGCGACATCGTGCTGAAGCTCAACGGCAAGGGGGGCCAGCCGGTGTACGTCAAGGTTGCGGGCCAGAGCACT
Source organism: uncultured Actinomycetota bacterium (assembly GCA_963835075.1). Taxonomy (GTDB): domain Bacteria; phylum Actinomycetota; class Actinomycetes; order Mycobacteriales; family Mycobacteriaceae; genus Mycobacterium. Next base: position 65,723 of record CAWIEE010000026.1, read on the forward strand.
GGGAGGTGCGCGCCGCGATGAAGCCATTCTCCGAACGCAATCTATTTGTCATCGGCGCCATCGGGCTCGCGATCACCGTCGCCATCATCTTGGGTGCGATCAACTACGACAAACTGCCGTTCCTCAACCAGGGCAAGCAGTACTCGGCTTACTTCGCCGAGGCGGGCGGCCTGACGAGCGATGCCGCCGTTCAGGTTTCGGGCTTCCAGGTGGGCAAGGTCCAGTCGCATCGAGCTCGACGGGTCAGCGGGTGCTGATCAAGTTCACCGTCGACAAGAACATCCGGCTCGGTGATCGCACCGAGGCGGCGATCAAGACCAAGGGTCTGCTCGGCACCAAGATCCTGGAGATCACCTCGCGCGGTGACGGTCGGCAGGACGGCACGATTCCCCTCGACCGCACCACGTCGCCGTATCAGCTGCCCGACGCCCTCGGCGAACTGGCGACCACGATCAGCGGCCTGAACACCGACCAGTTGTCGGACTCGTTACGCGTGCTCTCGGAGACCTTCGCAGACACTCCGCCGGAACTGAAGATCGCCATCGACGGGCGTGGCGCGGTTCTCGCAGACGCTCAACGAGCGCGACGCCCAACTGCGTGGTCTGCTGACCAACGCCGACAAGGCGACGACGGTGCTGGCCGAGCGCAGCAACCAGGTGGTCAGCCTGATCGGCAACACCAATGCACTGCTGGTCGAACTCGCAAAGCCAAAGCGCCGCACTGGATCAGATCTCCGGGAACATCTCGGCGCTGTCTCAGCAGCTGCAGGGCTTCATCGGCGAGAACCGTGCCACGATGAAGCCGGCGCTCGACAAGCTCAACGGCGTGCTGACGATGCTGGACAACCGCAAGGAACGGCTGCAGAAGTCGCTCAATCTGCTGACCGAATACTCGATGTCGCTTGGCGAGTCGGTGGCATCCGGTCCGTTCTTCAAGACCTACGTCGCGAACCTGCTGCCAGGACAGTTCCTTCAGCCGTTCATCGACGCCGCGTTCTCCGATCTCGGCCTCGACCCCAACGTGTTGCTGCCTTCGCAGCGCACCGACCCACAGATCGGCCAGCCGGGGACACCGGCGTTGCCGGTGCCGTACCCACGGACCGGGCAGGGCGGCGAACCGCATCTGACGCTGCCCGACGCGATCACCGGCAAACCCGGCGATCAGGGGTGCGGTCCGCCTGGCTTGCCGCTGCCCGGGCCCACCGGCTGCTACCCGTACCGCGAGCCGCTGCCCGCCCCGCCGCCAGGCGGTCCGCCGCCAGGACCTCCGGCGCTGGCGCCACCCGGGCTGGACTCCACGCCGGTGCCCACGCCGAGCCCCGTCATGGTGCCCGCGCCCGGTGAGGTGCCGCCACCTGCAGGCGGGGGGGCCGGGCAATGAACCGGATTCGCAGGAGCTCGGGTCGCCGCCGCCCTCGTCGTGCTGCTGGTCGCGGGTGTCGTCGCGCTGTTCCGGACCAGCGACACAATCAACCGCACGAATGTCGTTGCGTACTTTGAGAACAGCAACGGCGTCTACGTCGGCGACGACGTGCGCATCCTCGGCGTGAATGTCGGCAAGATCACCGAGATCAGCCGCAGCCCGACCGGGTGAAGATCTCGTTCTGGTACGACAGCAAGTACAAGGTGCCTGCCGACGCTAAGGCCGCGATCCTGTCGCCGACGCTGGTGACCGCGCGCGCTCTCCAGCTCACCCCGTCTACACGACCGGGCCGGTGATGGCGGACAACGCGGTGATCCCGCGGGACCGCACCGCGGTTCCCGTCGAATGGGATCAGGTCCGTGCACAGTTGGAGAAGCTGGCCAACGACGCTGCAGCCGACCGAGCCCGGTGGCGTCGCGCCGCTTGGTTCGCTCATCAACACCGCCGCCGACAACTTGCGCGGCCAGGGCGCCAACATCCGCGACACCGTCATCAAGCTGTCGCAAGCGTTTTCGGCGCTCGGCGATCACAGCACCGACATCTTCTCGACCATCAAGAACCTGGCGATTCTGGTGTCGGCGCTGCAGGACAGCACCAACTTGATGCGCCAGCTCAACCAGAACCTGGCGTCGGTGACCGGGCTGCTCGCCAACGATCCCGAACGAAGTGGCCAACGCGGTCCGCGATCTCAACGACGTCGTGCGGAGACGTCCAAACGTTCGTCGCCGACAACCGCGAAGCGCTGGGCACCACGTCGGACAAGTTGGCAGGTGTGACCCAGGCGTTGACCGACAGCCTCGACGACGTCAAGCAGTTCCTGCACGTGGCGCCCAACACCTTGCAGAACTACGTCAACATCTGGCAACCCGCCCAGGGTGCGGTCAGCAGCGTGCCGATGATCAACAACTTCGCCAATCCGATCTCCTTCCTGTGCGGCGCTATTCAGGCGGCGTCACGCCTGGGCGCCGAGCAGTCGGCGAAGCTGTGCGTGCAATACCTGGCGCCGATCATCAAGAACCGCCAATACAACTTCCTGCCCGTCGCGCAGAACGTCTTCGTCGGTGCCACGACGCGGCCGAATGAGCTCACCTACAGCGAGGACTGGATGCGGCCGGACTACATTCCGCCGCAAGCGCCGCCACCTGCCGCCAGCGCCGCCTCCTGGCCGAGGCGCCTGCCGCCGCGGCGGGCCGCCGCTCCCCGCAGAGGCGCCGATCGCGACCAACCCGGCCGACGGTCTGACCGGAATGATGGTGCCGCCGGGGGCTGGATCATGATGCGGGACAAGCGGATACGCGCCGCTGTGAGTGTGATGCGTGCTCGCGCTCGCGTTGGCCGGCTGCGGCGACTGGCGAGGGCTGAACTCGCTTCCACTGCCTGGCGTGCAGGGCACGGGCCCAGGCGGGTTCACCATTCAGGCGCAGATGCCCGACGTGGACAACATCAAGCAGAACTCCCGGGTGCGCGTCGGCGACGTGAACGTCGGCACCGTCACCAAGATCGAGCGCCAGGGCTGGCATGCGCTGGTCACGATGCAGCTCAACGGCGACGTGCGAGCTGCCCGCCAACGCGACGGCCAAACTCGGCCAGACCAGCCTGCTGGGATCACTGCACATCGAGCTCGCGCCGCCGACCGATGTGCCGCCGCAGGGCAGGCTGCACGAGGGCTCGCTGATCCCGCTGGCGTCGTCTGGGAAGTATCCGAGCACCGAACAGACACTGGCGGCGATTGCGTTGCTGCTCAACGGTGGTGGCATCGGCAACATCCAAGACATCACCGACGCGCTGAGCATCGCCTTCACCGGTCGCGAGGACGACCTGCGCAGCCTGATCGAGCAGCTCGACAAGGCCATCGGCTACCTCAACGACCAAAAAGACGACATCATCGCCGCGACCGAAAGCCTGAACAACCTTGTCGGACAGTTCGCCGCTCAGAAACCCGTTGTGGACAAGGCATTGAAGACCATCCCCGACGCGCTTGGCGGTGCTGAAGCGATCAGCGCAACAACCTCGTCCGATGCGCTCGCGCAGCTCGGGCAAGTTCAGCGCGCTGGCCGCCGACTCGGTCAACCAGACCAAGGAAGCACTCGTCCAAGAGCTCAAAGACCTCGGGCCGGTGCTGCAATCACTGGCCGACGCCGGCCCGGCGCTGACCCGCGCGCTGAGCTTCCTGCCCACCTTCCCGTTCCCCAAGGAGACACTGACCAACTGGATGCGCGGCGACTACGCCAACCTGACGTTGATCCTCGATCTGACGTTGAGCCGGATCGACTCCGGCAATCTTCACCGGATCGCGGTGGGAGTGCGATCTGACCTGGCTGGAGATTCAGTGGGGCCGCACCATCGGCCAGTTCCCCAGCCCGTGCACGGCGGGCGCCCTGCGAACGCGCGGCAACCCGTTGATCGCTCCGTACCACTTGGATCAGGGGCCCTGACATGGTTTTGACGCGAGCGGATCATCATCCAGATCGCCATCTTCGCGCTGGTAGCCATTACCGCGCTGGCGATCATGGTGTTCGGGTACATGCGGCTGCCCGAAGATGTTGGGTGCCGGGCAATACAAGGTGACCGTTGAGCTGCCCGAGACCGGCGGCCTGTACCCGCGTGGCAACGTCACCTACCGCGGCGCGCAGGTCGGCATCGTGGACAGCGTCAATCTGACCGACGGCGGGGCGGTGTCGCGGCGGTGCTTGTCGCTGGATTCGAACGTCAGGATCCCGGCCGATGTTGAAGCCGAAGTACACAGTGTGTCCGTCGGTCGGTGAGCAGTTCGTCCAGCTGGTCCCGCGCAGCGGCAACGGGCCGATGTTGAAGGACGGAGACGTCATCCCGACAGGACCGCACGACGGTGCCGACGGACATCAACAAGGTCTTGGCCGACACCACCCGCGGCCTGCAGGCGATCCCGCACGACAACCTGAAGACCGTCATCGACGAGGCGTACGTCGCGGTCGGCGGCCTCGGCCCAGAGCTTCGCCGCCTGGTCAACGGCAGCACAACACTGGCCATCGACGCCCGCAAGAACCTCGACCCGCTGACCACCCTGATCGACCAGTCCAAGCCGGTGCTGGACTCCCAGACCGACACCGCAGGCTCGATCCAGGCGTGGGCGGCGAACCTGGCGAGCATCACCGGCCAGCTGCAGAGCCAGGACCATGCCGTGGCGGGCATCCTGCAGAAGGGCCCGGGCGCCGCCGACGAGGTGCGGGCGCTGTTCGACCGGCTGCAGCCGACGCTGCCGATCGTGCTGGCCAACCTGGTCAGCCTCGGCCAGGTGGCAGTCACCTACCAGCCCAGCCTCGAGCAGCTGCTGGTGCTGCTGCCACAGGGCACCGCGGTCACGCAGGCCGTCGGCGTGCACAAGCGGAACACCAAGCAGGACTACATGGGCGATGCCTTGACCTTCAACCTGAACCTGATGATCCCTGCGCTGCCCGGCGCCGATACCTCTGCCGCCGCAGCAGCTGCCGCCGCCGTGCACCACCGGCTTCCTGCCCGCCCAGCAGCAGCGGGTGCCCACCTTCGAGGACTACCCGGACAGGCCGCCGGGCGATGTGTACTGCCGAGTGCCGCAGGACGCGCCGTTCAACGTGCGCGGTGCCCGCAACCTGCCGTGCGAGACCGTGCCCGGCAAACGTGCGCCGACGGTGGAGATGTGTGAGAGCAACGAGAACTACGTGCCGCTCAACGACGGCTACAACTGGAAGGGCGACCCCAACGCGACGCTGTCCGGCCAGGCCGTTCCGCAGCTGCCGCCCGGGGTCGCCACCTGCGCAAGCACCTCCGCCGCCGGGCCCGGCGCCGCCGCCAATAGCGGCCGCCGAGTACGACCCCGCTACGGGCACGTACGTTGGACCGGACGGGCGTGTGTACACACAGTCCAATCTGGCCCGCAGTGCCACAGAGGAGCAAACATGGCAGACGATGCTGATGCCCCCGACGGGGAACTGAGCAAGTCGACCGCCACCGAGGAGACGTCGAGCGCCGCCGAGCCGGAGTCGGCCGGTAGCGAGACCGCCGAGGCGGCGAAAACCGAAACCGCAACGGAGACGCCGACGACGGCGCCAAGGACAGCGCCGACGACAACGCGGACAGCGCCGACTACGACGAGGAAGCGCCGCGAGGAAGCCGCGCCCGCCAAGCCGCCGATGTCGCATCTGCGGCTGGCCACGATCGTCGGACTCGTTCTGGTAGTCGCGCTCGGCGGACTCACCGGCTGGCTCGGGTTCCGCGCCTACCAAGTCCCACCAGGCCGATGAAGAGCGCAACCTCTTCCTCCAGGTCGGCAGGCAGGGTGCGCTGAACCTGACCACGATCGACTGGCAGCAGGCCGACGCGAACGTGCAGCGCATTCTGGACTCGGCGACGGGAACCTTCTACGACGACTTCCAGAAGCGCGCGCAGCCGTTCGTCGAAGTCGTCAAGCAGGCGCAGTCGAAGTCGGTCGGCACCATCGCCGAGGCGGGGTTGGAGTCCGAATCCGACAACGGCGCGCAGGTGCTCGTCGCGGTGACGGTCAAGACGTCCAATGCCGGTGCGCCGGAGCAGGCTCCACGCGCGTGGCGGATGCGCATCACGGTGCAGAAGGTCGGCGACGACGCCAAGGTGTCCAACGTGGAGTTCGTGCCGTGAGCAAGCAAAGCGAAGACCAGACCGTAGAAGAAGAGACCACCGTGGCACCGACCGACACCGAATCCGAGGAGACTTCGACGGAGGAGTCGGCTACAAGACGATGCGCCCGACAAGACCGATGCGGCCGACGATGTCGACAAGTCCGACGAGTCAACCGAAACCGCCGATGAGACATCGGAGTCCGCTGAACCGGAGAAGCCCAAGCGGAGCATCCAATGGGCACGGGTGTTCGCGTTCGGTGTGCTGCCCGCCATGGCACTACTGCTGGCGCTTGGCGCCGGATACCTGAAGTGGATGGACAATTCGGTGGCGCGACGACAGCGACGACGCCACGTAGCGGCACGAGTCGATGCAGGCCGCCAAGGACAGCACGATCGCGCTGCTGTCCTACAAGCCCGACACCGTCGAGCAGCAGCTCGGCGCGGCGCGCGACCTGCTGACCGGCGATTTCCGCGACTCGTACACCTCGCTGACCCACGACGTCGTGATCCCGGGTGCCAAGCAGAAGCAGATCTCCGCGGTGGCAACGGTTCCCGCCGTCGCTTCGGTGTCGGCCAAGCCCGACCACGCCGTGGTGTTGGTGTTCGTAAACCAGACCGTCAATCGTCGGTCAGGATGCGCCGACCGACACCGCGTCGAGTGTGCGGGTGACGCTGGACAAGGTCGGCGACCACTGGCTGATCTCCAAATTCGACCCGGTGTAGGCGTGACTGAACCGCAGTGGCTCGACGTCGCGACGCCGGCCGTGCAGCTGCGTGCGTTGACCTGGGGTCCGGCCGACGCGCCAATCGCGTTGTGCCTGCATGGTTTCCCTGACACCGCCTACGGATGGCGCAAGGTCGCGCCACAGTTGGTGGACGCGGGGTGGCGAGTGGTGGCGCCGTTCATGCGCGGATACGCGCCGACGTCGCTCGCGTCGGACGGCAGCTACCACGTCGGCGCGCTGATGGACGACGCGCTGCGCGTGCTGGACGCTGCGGGTCCCGACGGGACGCGATGTGCTCATCGGTCACGACTGGGGCGCGATCGCCGGGGCCGGCCTCGCCGCGATGCCCGACAGCCCGTTCACCAAGGCCGTCATCATGTCCGTTCCGATGAGCGCGGCTTTCCAGCCTTTCGGCCGGCTGCCGCAGCCTGGGCGTCTTGCTCGCCAAGCTGCCGCGCCAGCTGCTGCATAGCTGGTACATCGCATACTTCCAATTGCCTTGGCTGCCAGACCGTTCCGCGTCGTGGGTGCTGCCGAAGCTGTGGCGGGACTGGTCGCCCGGATACGGCGCCGACGAGGACTTGCGCTATGTCCACGCTGCGATCGGTGCACCCGAGCGATGGCGCGCCGCGCTCGGGTACTACCGCGCGACGGTGCGCAACACCCGCCCGCCCGCGCAGTACGCCGAACTGCATCGACATTGGCTGTCGGCGCCCCGGCTGCCAACGCTCTACCTGCACGGCGCGGTCGACGGCTGCTCGGAGGACTACACGCCGGTGGATTGAACGGGTGTTACCCGACGAAAGCGGGATCGCGCTGATCGAGAACGGCGGGCACTTCCTGCAACTCGACCAGCCCGACGTCGTCGCGCGTCACATCCTGGACTTCGTGGGGCAAGCGACCTAGCTACTTCTTCAGCCCGGGATGGTTCGGGCGACGAGCGGCAACAGCAGCCGCCGGGCAAATGGTGGTTGATCACCGCCGCAATACGGTTGGCCACACCCGGGAATGATCACACGCTTGCCCGAGGCGAGACCCATCGATCGCAGTCTTGGCGACCTCGTCGGGCTGCTTCCACAAGGAACTTCGGCAGGGATTTCTCTGCTTCCTCGTCGGAAATGCCCATCCCCTCACCGAATCCGGTGCGCACGGGTCCCGGGCACAGCGTGGCCGCGGTGACGCCGGTGCCGCGCAGTTCTTCTCGCATCGCGTCGGTGTAGGACAGCACGAAACCCTTGGCGGCACCGTAGGTCGCCTGGCCGGGCACCGGGCCGAAGGCGCCGACCGACGCGACGTTGAGCACCGCGCCCCGGCCCCGCGCGACCATGGCCGGCACGAACCGGCTGCACAGGTCGACGACGGCGCTGACGTCGACCTCGATGAGCCTGAGTTCCGCCTCGACATCCGATTGCGCGACCGGTCCGAGATTCGACATTCCGGCGTTGTTGACCAGGATGTCCGGGATCACTCCAAGAGCCGCCACCTGGTCGGGAAGCGCCGCGCGTTCATCGCGTTTCGACAGATCGGCAGGCAGCACGTGGGCCTTGCCGCCCAGTTCCTCCGCCAGGGCAGTGAGCCTGTCGGCACGGCGAGCCACCAACACCAATCGGTAACCGCGGCGGGAAAATTCACGGGCCAACTCCTCGCCGATTCCCGACGACGCGCCGGTGATGACCACGACGCCGTCGTCCCTTGGAGGCGGAAGCATGGCTGAAGAGCCTAGCCTGAGAGGATGGCAAAGCGTCGGCTGTCGGCGGTTGATGCGCAGACGCACTGGATGTCGGCGAAGATCCCCAACGACACCGTCCTGCTGTACGGCTTCGCGGGCGTGCCTGCCGACCTGGAGCAGGCCCTCGAGCAAATCGCCGAGCGTGCCAGCGGCTGCACCGACCTGACGGTGCGCATCGGCGATGACTCTCTCCTCACGTACCCCGCATGGGTGCACCGCGACGTCGACCACTCGCTGTTCGTCGTGCACGACATCGAAGACCGCACCTGGGCGTCATGCCTGGCCCAGGTGAGTGCACTCACCGCTGACCGTCTGGATGCACGGGTGGCGGCGTGGCGGTTGCACGTGTTCACCGACATCGATGGCGTGCCTGGAGTTGTGGGCCCTGGCACAGTCGCGGTATTTCAGATCTCACATGCGCTTGGCGGCGGGGGCCGAACCTCTGTGCCCGCAGCGATCATGTTCGGCCGCCTCAATGCTGCGGTACCCGAGATTGATGCCTCGCCACCCGGGCTAATCGCACTGCCGTTCTTGGGTTTTCGTGCAGCCCGAGCCCATCGCCAGATGGTCGAAGATACCGATGCGGGAAGGGTTCCGCCACCGGCCGATCTGCGTCCTGCGCTGAGGACGAATGCGCGACCGACAGGCCCGACGCACCTGCGGACCGTGGTGCGAAGCCGTTCCGATCTGCATGGCCCCACCGTCACCGTTGCCGCTCTGTCAGTGGTGTCTGGAGCGCTCGCGGACCATCTGCGCACCCTCGGGGACGACCCATCGTTCCTCGGCGCGGAGGTGCCGATGGCCAAACCGCCGCCACGCTTGGCGTACAACCACTTCGGGAACGTCGGCGTCGGTCTCTACCCGGAGCTCGCCGAGCCTGAACGCTGCGTCAGGATCGCCGCCGACCTCGACGAGCGGCGCCGCCGGGCCGCGCACCCTGCGATGCGTATGGCGGACCTGGCCTTCGCGGCGACACCGGCTCCGTTGTTGCGTTGGGGCATGGACCGATTCGATCCCGAAGTCCGTGTCGCACAGGTGACCGGCAATACCGTCGTCTCGAGCGTGAATTTCGGCGCCAAGGATTTCAGCTTCGGCGGTGCGCCCGTGACGATGGTGGCGGCCTTCGCCGGACTGTCGCCGATGATGGGACTGACACACGTGGTGGGCGGCATCGGCGACACCATCGCGATCAGCGTGCACGCCGCCGAGTCGGCGATCGGTGACGTCGACGCCTACGTCGAGCGGCTCGAACACGCGCTCACTTGATCCGGGTCAGCGCCTCGACCGGTTGGTAGTGCTGCATCTCCTCGATGTCGTCGACGTACGGCTTGATAGGTGGGAAGAACCGACGGAACTGCTCGCTGGGGCGGAACTTGCCAAGGTGATCGTCGGTCGAGGTCCAGTGGATGCGCAGCACGAATCGCTCCGGTTCCTCCTCACAATGCGAGAGCTCATAGGCCAGGCAGTACGGGCTGTCGTCGAGCGCCTCCGCCGCTGTCAGGTAAGCGTTGACGAACTGCTCGCGGCGGTCCTCGTCGATTCGGTACCGGATGTACTCGATAGTCATGTCAGTCCTTTCCCCGCAGCAGCCCGAAGCCCCAGTTGATGCCGAAGCCGCGCCGCAGCGCCAGGTGGATCCAGAGCAGCCCATACGGTTCCAGCAACCGGGCCACCGTGAGGTCGCCCGCGTCGACGGTTTCGAAGCCCAACTGTGTCACCAGGTCTGCGGCGATCTGCTTGGCCGCCTCGTCGTCGCCGCAGACGAACATGACTGGTGTGCTTGGCAATTGGGGATGGTCCATCAGCGGCGCGCCGATCTGATTCATGGCCTTGCACACCCGCGCGCCCGGCGACCACGTCGCGACCTGCTCGGCGCCCGACGTGGTGTGCCCGACCTCGAGCGCGGTGACATCGGGGGTGAGCGGGTTGGTGCAGTCGATGAGCACCTTGCCCGTGAGGTCGCCACACGCCTTGACGGCCTGCTCGGTTCCCTGCCACGGCGTGCAGAGGACGACCACGTCGCTGGCCGCGGCGGCCTGCCCGTTGGCGGCGGCTGGTGCATCGAGGTCGGCGTACTTGGCGTCGTCGGGGGAGCGGACGCCGTAGGTGATGTCGTGGTCGGCGCCCCACGCACCGCCGAGCGCACGCCCGACGTTCCCTGCTCCAATGATTGCGATCTTCATCGAGGGCTACGCTACGGCCGAGGGCTGACACCGATAAGTACGCACTTTGAGGTGAGCTACTGACCGGGAGGTGGGTATGGACGACCAGTTCGGATGTCCGGTGGAGGCGACACTCGCGGTCATCGGTGGCAAGTGGAAGGCCGTGCTGATCTTCCACATGATGCACACCGGACCGCACCGCTTCGCCGAGTTGCGGCGCAAGACCACCGGGATCAGTGACCGCGTGCTGACCCGTCAACTGCGAGAGCTGGAGACCGACGGCGATCGTCGCCCGCGAGGTGTTTGCCGAAGTGCCGCCGCGCGTGGAGTATTCGCTGACCGAGTACGGTGAGTCGCTGCGTCCGGTGACCGACGCGATGTGCCAGTGGGGCAAGCGACACATGGCCGCAGGCGTCGCCTAACCCTCCTGCGTGGGTTTGCGCTGAGCGTTGAGCCGGGCTGTTGAGGTTCAGCCGAACCCTCGCGGGTTGGCAGAATCGACCTCGACCGCGACCGTCCTGCCGACGACGGGCATCGCCCACGGGACGAAAGCATGCCGAGCCGTCACCTCGTAGGGTTCGCGGCCCGAGACGTCCACCCTCAATCCGAGCTTGCACAGTTGCATCGCGACCCCGGAGTTCCCTCCCGACGAGCCTCCACTGAGTTAGTTCGCTTAAACGGGGGTGCGCAGCGACTCGATCCCGACATCGAGCGCCGCTTCGAGATATCCCAGGTCGCCGGTGGCGAGCATCACGCCGACGCCGCCCTGGATCCCGGCAAGCAGCGCGGCCGCGACCCGATCCGCATCCAGCCTGGCGGCGACCTTGTCCTGGGCCTGCATGTCACGCACACCGGTCGCGATCTCGTCGTGCCACTTGCGCATGAGCGCCGAAGTGACCGCTTGAGCGCCAGGTGTGGTGCGGCCGATCTCGGACATCAGTACCGCGAGCGGGCAGTGCTGTCCCTGCCTGCGGTACCGGTCGACGACGGCATTGCGCCAGCGCTGCCACGCCGCCCACGACGTCAGCGCGCCGAGGTAGGGCTGTTGGTCGTCAAGGACCGTCTGCGCCTCGTGTTCGGCGACCGCCAGTAGCAGCTGCTCCTTGCCGTCCGGGAAATAGTGAAACAGTTGGCTTTTCGAGGTCTGGGTGCGCGCACGGATGTCATCGAGAGTCGTGACCGCGACACCGTGTTCGCGGATCTCGGCGGCGGCGCCCTCGATGATGCGCTGTCGTGTGGCCTGGCCCTTGGCCGTTAGTTTCTGGACTTGCAGGTCCATTTTTGCCAGCGTACCAGTGGATTCATGAGTTCAAATATCACGCGGCTTGCAGGCCGCACAGCTCTGGTTACGGGTTCCACCGGCGGCCTCGGAGTCGCTATCGCTTCGGCGCTGGCGGCAGAGGGAGCCTTGGTCATAATCAGTGGCCGAGACAAGGCCCGCGGCGATGTCGTCGTCGCCGACATCCGGTCCGGAGGCGGCACAGCCGAGTTCGTCGCCGCCGACCTCGGGGCGGGGGAGGACGGGGTCCGTCGGCTCGCCGAACAAGCCGCCGCCGCGGCGGGAGGGCGGCTCGACATCCTGGTCAACAACGCCGCGATGCTGCTGATGCCGACGCCGACGGCCGAGATCTTCGAAGAACTGCTGCGGGATGCGTTCTCGGTCAACGTGTTCGCGCCATTCCTGTTGACCGGTGCAGTGGCTCCGGCAATGGTCGAGCGCGGTGAGGGAGTGATCGTCAACATCGGGTCGATCTCCGGGCTTCGGGGCAGCGCCGGGATCGGCAGTCTATTCAGCCAATAAGGCCGCGATCCATTCGTTCACCCAGTCGTGGGCCGACGAGTACGGGCCGTTCGGTGTTCGGGTCAACGCAGTCGCGCCGGGACCGATCGCGACCGAACGCCAGCAGCAGTTCGCGGACCACGTCGCGCCGATGCTGGCCCGCATTCCGTCGCGGCGGATGAGCACACCGGCCGAGGTCGCCGTCCGCGGTGGTGTTCCTGGCCAGCGACGCCGCTGCAAACATCCACGGAACTGTCCTCAGTGTGGACGGGGGCTGGGCGGCCGTTTAACACATGGCCTAGATTTTGTTGCATGACTGACCACACGGCCATCGACACCGGGCTGCTGATATTGCGGGTGGTGCTGGGCCTGACCATGGCCGCGCACGGCTACAACAAGTTCTTCGGCAAGGGCGGCCTGGCGGGCACCGCGGGCTGGTTCGACAGCATGGGCATGAAGCCAGGCATGCTCCACGCGAGGATCGCCGCCACCACGGAGATGTCGGCCGGGCTCGGTTTGGCGGTCGGCCTGCTGACGCCGATTCCCGCGGCCGGGTTCGTCGCGCTGATGTTCGTGGCGGCATGGACCGTGCACCGGCCCAACGGCTTCTTCATCGTCAAGGAGGGCTGGGAGTACAACCTGATCCTGGCCGTGTCAGCGGTGGCGGTGGCCACGATCGGGCCCGGCACGGTTCAGCCTGGACTATGCGCTCTTCCGCACGTCGAGCCTCTACGACTTCCTGCACGGCTGGTGGGGTCTGCTGATCTCGGCCGGGCTCGGGCTTCGCGGGCGGCATCGGACAGCTGGTGATCTTCTGGCGGCCACCGGCGAAAGCCGACGCCTAGCTCGCCAAGCCGAGCAGAACGTCGGCGAGCACCGAGGGGCGTGAGTAGAACGGCGAGTGGTGCCCTGGAAGCTCGATGAGTTCGGCGTTAAGCCGCTCGCCAGCAGCTTGTCGTGACCATTCGGGCCGCAGCATCTGGTCGTCGCTGCACACGATGTATGTGGTTGACACCCTGGGGTGTTCGGCCAGTGAGCACGGTTGGATCGCCGGATATACCGACTGGGGTCGAAGCCGGCTGAGCGCAGCCTGGGCGAACTTGTTCGTCGCAGTCGCCGTAGAACACCTCACGCGCGATGTCGAGGTCGGTCCACCCCTGTCGCAGCTGCTCATCGAGCTCGCTCAATCCACGTTCGAAGACCGGGTTGAGCATCTCCGGTTTGTCGGTCAATTGATCGGCAAGGCTACGGCCGATGTCGGGGATCATTGCGCACAGATAGACCAGATGTCGTAGGGGCCGTCGGGCGGCCACCAAGGGAATGGTGTTTCCGGCGTATGAGTGTCCGACAAGAACAACATCGTCACCGCAATCGGCAAGGGCCGCACACACCACGTCGGCATACGTGTCGAACGTGGCGGCGCTTTCCTCGAGGGGCAGGTCCATGACCACCACGTCATGGCCCGCTTGTTCGAGGAGCGGCGTCAAGTGCTCCCAGCACCAGGAGCCGTGGTACCCGCCGTGCACGAGGGCAAAGGTGGTCATCGGGTAAGGCTAAACCGATTCCACGCGGCTAGAACACGTTCTAGTCTTGCGCGCCATGGGTTTTCTCAAGCAGGACGCGCCCGTCGTCGACTACGAAGAGTGGAGTAAGGGCACCCGCGCCGAGAAGATCGTTCCGATGGCCAGGCACTGGGCCGAGGTCGGGTTCGGGACGCCCGTCGTGCTGCACCTCTTCTATGTCGTCAAGATTCTGCTGTACGTCCTCGCGGCTTGGCTGATCGTGCTGACCACGAAGGGCATCGACGGGTTCACCAACGTGACGGCCTGGTACGCGCGAGCCGATCGTGTTCGAAAAGGTCGTGCTCTACACGATGCTGTTCGAGGTCGTCGGTCTCGGATGCGGATTCGGCCCCCTGAACAACAGGTTCTTCCCGCCGCTGGGATCGATCCTGTACTGGTTGCGGCCCAACACCATTCGGCTGCCACCATGGCCGAACCGGATTCCGCTGACCAAGGGCACGGCACGCACGCCTATCGACGCGCTGCTGTACGCGGCACTGCTGGTGATGCTTGTGCTCGCGTTGTTCTCCGACGGCACCGGGCCGATTTCGGCGCTCGGCACCACGGTCGGCGTGCTGCCGATGTGGCAGATCTGGACGATCCTCGGCCTGCTTGCCGCGGCTCGGCCTGCGCGACAAAGTGATCTTCCTGGCCGCCCGCGGCGAGGTGTACGCGTCGTTCACGGCGGCGTTCCTGTTCGCCGGCTACGGGGTGGACATGATCATCGCCGCCAAGCTGGTCTGCCTGGTGATCTGGCTCGGCGCCGCGACGTCCAAGCTCAACAAGCACTTCCCGTTCGTGATCTCGACGATGATGAGCAACAACCCGGTGTTCCGGCCGCGGTTCATCAAGCGGATGTTCTTCGAACACTTCCCCGACGATCTGCGGCCAGGGCGACTGTCTCGGTGGCTCGCGCACTTCAGCACCGCGATCGAGGGACTCGTCCCGCTGGTGTTGTTCTTCTCCCACGGCGGCTGGCCGACGGCGATCGCCGCGTTCGTCATGCTGTGCTTCCACTTCGGCATCCTGTCGTCGATACCGATGGGGGTGCCGCTCGAGTGGAACGTGTTCATGATGTTCAGCGTGCTTGCGCTGTTCGTCGGCCACGCCCACGTCGGGCTCACCGATCATGACGACACCGCTGCCGATACTGCTGTTCGTCGTGGTGGCGGGCACCGTCGTGATCGGAAATCTGTGTCCCCGCAAGGTGTCGTTCCTGCCGGGGATGCGGTATTACGCGGGCAACTGGGACACCGGCTTGTGGTGCATCAAGCCGTCGGCCGAGCAGAAGATCGCCGACAACATCGTCTCGATCGCCAGCATGCCCGCCGCCCAGATGGAGCAGTACTACGGCAGCACGGAAACCGCGCAGATGTACCTCTATATGGGGTATGCGTTCCGCTCCTTCAACACTCACGGCCGCGCGATGTTCACCCTCGCGCACCGCGCGATGGCCGGATAGAACGAGGACGATTACGTCCTCAGCGACGGAGAGCGGGTCTGCAGCACCGCGATCGGCTGGAATTTCGGCGACGGTCACATGCACAACGAGCAGCTGATCGCCGCGTTGCACGAGCGGTGCAACTTCGAACCCGGCGAGGTTCGGGTTCTTCTACTCGACGCACAACCGATCCATCGGCAGACACAGCAGTACCGGCTCGTCGACGCTGCCACCGGCGAATTCGAAAGGGGCTACGTCAAAGTCGCCGACATGGTGACGCGCCAGCCGTGGGACGACACCGTGCCGGTACACGTGACATGGGAGAAGGACAGCGCTGACGCCACCTGATCCGGTGGCTGTCTGGTACGACAGACCGGACAGTTGATGAGCGACCTCGGGCCCGTCGACAGCAACTGCGTCGTGCGGGTGATCGGCAGACACTGCCCCGGCCGCGATCAGTGCGTGCTGCTCTACCGGGCCCCGGGTCCACGACTGCTGTTCGGCAGCGAGTTGATGTCAGAGCTCGACGACGAAAAGGGGGTTTACCTGGAGACCCATGCCAAACAGCTTGCACCGGGCCTCATTTCGATCGCCGTCGATCACGTCGGGGCGGACGGGCATGGGGGTGGCTGGCGCTATCGGTTGTTGCCGATGCAGTGGAAGACGGAGGACGGCTACGTAAGTACGTCGACTCGCCTCGCGGTCTGGCCGGACTAGCTTTCGCACCGCTGACTACGCCCCCCGAGGGGCACATCCAAGGATGCCAAGCTCGGAGCGACATTGTCGCTAGATAGCTAGGGGATCGTCACAAGAAGCGACTTTGTCGCTCAGAGCTTGGCGGTTCGCCGACAATGGTCCTAGAACTACTCGCGGGGCTAGCCCATGACGTCGCGGACCTTGACGTCCTCGAGTCCCTGCAACGACAGTTCTCGTGCGACGTCGAGGTGCTTGCGCCAATGCGCCTCGGCTGCGGCGCCGTCGCCCGCCCGCAGCAATTTCATCAGGCGTCCATAGGACCGCATCAGCTTGTCGTAGTCCGCCTTCGACACCGGGCGGCCTTCCTTGAAGACGAATGCGGTGTGCCGCACAGTGATCTCGTGCAACATGCCCGCGATGATCGCGAGCGTCGCGTTGCCAGACAACTCCACCATGCGACGGTGAAAATCCCCGGTCGTCTGGGCCAGCCGATCCGACTGCCAGCCGGCGGGGATGTGTTCGGCCACCATCTTCTCGAGCTCGTCAAACGCCTCCGATGTGCCGGATTCGGCAAGCAGCCGCGCGGCCATCGGTTCGATGCCTGCGCGCGCGACCATGACGTCGGCGATGGTGGCGCCCGACAGTTCGAGCAGCAGACCGGCGGGGCGTGCGACGATCTCCGGCCCTGGCACCCGCACGCGGGCACCGGTGCGCGATCCACGTCGCACTTCCACGAGCCGTTCGGACTCCAGCACCCGGACCGCCTCGCGCAGCGTCGGGCGACTCACAGCGAAGTGGGTCATCAGTTCGGCCTCGTTGGGCAGGAAGTCGCCATCCTTGAGCTGACCGTCAACGACCATCCGGCGCAGCGTGCCGGCGACCAGCTCGGCCGTCTTCGGTGACCGGACAGCCGCACTCGCCGGCACGGCGTCAGGGCCGATCATCGGCGCCAGCGGTGTGCTTCTCGTCACAACATCTCCCAAACAGTAGTTCCCCGAGCTATGCAACTCAGTAAACCATGTCGGATCTACTCAGACGGGCGCGAACGTCCGCCACCAGCCTACCAACCAGTAGGTTGACCTAGTAAACTTTGTTCCTCTACCTTCGGAGGAAACCACATCAAAGGAGAAGTGTCATGGCTGAAGCCGTCATCGTCGAGGCCGTGCGGTCGCCGGTCGGCAAGCGCAACGGTGGGTTATCGGGTGTTCACCCCGGCGAGCTGTCCGCCCAGGTGCTCAACGGCCTAGCCCAGCGCGCAGGCATCGATCCGGAGATCGTCGACGACGTCATCTGGGGCTGCGTCATGCAGGCCGGCGAGCAGGCGCTCGACATCGCCCGCACCGCGGTGCTGGCGGCGGGCTGGCCCGAGAGCGTCCCCGGTGTGACCGTGGACCGGCAGTGCGGGTCAAGCCAGCAGTCGGTGCACTTCGCCGCCGCCGGTGTCGCGGCGGGGCACTACGACGTGGTCGTCGCCGGTGGCGTGGAATCGATGTCCCGCACGCCGATGGGCTCCTCGCTGTCCAACGGCGGCCACCCGTACCCGGAGGCGTTCCGGGCGCGGTACACCCAAACGCCTAACCAGGGCATCGGTGCCGAGATGATCGCCGAGCAGTGGGGCCTTTCATCGCACGATGCTCGACGAGTTCTCACTCGGCTCGCACGAGAAGGCAGCGGCCGCACAGGATTCCGGCGCATTCGACGACCAGATCGTGGCCATCAAGGATCAGGACGGCAACCCGGTGCTGAAGGATGAGGGCATCCGGCGCGGCACGCCTATCGAGAAGATGGCGCAGCTCAAGCCCGCCTTCAAGGAGGACGGCGTGATCCACGCAGGCAACTCCTCGCAGATCTCCGACGGTTCCGCCGCCCTGCTGTTCATGTCAGCCGAGAAGGCGAAGTCGTTGGGGCTCAAGCCGATTGCCAAGGTCCACACCGCGACGTTGGCAGGTGCCGATCCGGTGATCATGCTGACCGCCCCTATCCCGGCTACCCAGAAGGCGCTCAAGCGTTCGGGCCTCAAGCTCGAAGACATCGGCGTGTTCGAGGTCAACGAGGCATTCGCGCCGGTTCCGCTGGCGTGGCTGAAGGACATCGGCGCCGACGAGAAGAAGCTCAACCCGAACGGCGGCGCGATCGCACTTGGCCACCCGCTCGGTGGATCGGGTGCCCGCATCATGACCACGATGCTGTATCACATGCGGGACAAGGGAATTAAGTACGGGCTGCAGACCATGTGCGAGGGCGGCGGCCAGGCCAACGCCACCATCCTCGAACTGCTGTGACCGAGGCCGTGACGGCCCCCGCCGCTCTCACCGAGCGGCGGGGCAACGTCCTGCTCATCACGATCAACCGCCCCGAGGCCCGCAACGCGGTCAACAGCGCGGTGAGCACCGCGGTGGGCGACGCGCTGCAGGAGGCGCAGGACGACGCCGACGTGCGCGCGGTGGTGATCACCGGCGCCGGTGAATCGTTTTGCGCAGGAGCCGATCTCAAGGCGATCTCGCGGCGGGAGAATCTCTTTCATCCCGACCACGGCGATTGGGGCTTCGCGGGCTACGTGCACCACTACATCGACAAGCCGACCATCGCCGCGGTGAACGGCACTGCACTTGGCGGCGGTAGCGAGCTGGCGCTTGCGAGCGACCTAGTGGTCGCCGAGGAACGCGCGAAGTTCGGCCTGCCCGAGGTCAAGCGCGGACTCATCGCGGCCGCAGGCGGCGTGTTCCGAATCGTCGACCACCTGCCGCGCAAGGTTGCGATGGAGCTGATCTTCACCGGCGAGCCGATGTCGTCGGCGGACGCGCTGAAGTGGGGCTTGATCAATCAGGTGGTGCCCGACGGCACCGCCGTGGACGCGGCGCTCGCGCTCGCCGAGCGGATCACCGTCAATGCGCCGCTGGCGGTGTGGGCCAGCAAGCGGGTGGCCAACGGCGTCGACGACGGAGTCATCACTGGCGACGAACCCGGCTGGACCAGGACCATGCGCGAGATCGGGACGCTGATCAGATCCGAGGACGCAACGGAAGGACCGCTGGCGTTCGCCGAGAAGCGCCAACCGGTCTGGAAAGCCAAGTAAGCAAAGTAGGAGACAAACGTGAAACGCACGATCTACGAAGCCGAACACGAAGCGTTCCGCGAAACCGTCCGCGGTTACATCGAGAGCGAGCTGATTCCGAACACCGAGAAGTGGGAGGGAGACCGCCTCGTCGACCGCGCGGCGTACGTGGCCGCCGGCAAGCACGGGCTCATCGGGTTCAACATGCCTGAGGAGTACGGCGGCGGAGGCACCGACGACTTCCGGTTCAACGCGATCGTCGACGAGGAGATCGCCAAGGCCGGGGTACCCGGGCCTGCGTTCAGCCTGCACAACGATGTCGTCGGCCCGTACTTCGAGGACCTGACGAACGACGAGCAGAAGCAGCGCTGGCTGCCCGGAATCATCAGCGGCGAAACGATCATCGCGATCGCGATGACCGAGCCGGGCGCAGGGAGCGACCTGGCCGGCATTCGCACATCCGCCGTGCGTGACGGTGACGACTGGATCGTCAACGGTTCCAAGACCTTCATCTCGGCGGGCATCAACAGCGACCTCGTGATCGTGGTTGCCCGCACCGACCCCGAGGCCGGGCACAAGGGCTTCTCACTGTTCGTCGTCGAGCGTGGCATGGAGGGCTTCACCCGCGGGCGCAAGCTGGACAAGATGGGCCTGCATGCCCAGGACACCGCCGAGCTGCATTTCGAGAACGTCAGAGTGCCGCGTGCAAACCTGCTCGGCACCGAGGGTCATGGGTTCTATCACCTGATGCAGAACCTGCCGTCGGAACGGTTGGGCATCGCGATCACGGCCATTGCGGGGGCGCGCGAAACCTGGCGTCAGACACTGCAATACGCGAAGGACCGCAAGGCCTTCGGCCAGCCGATCGGCAGTTTCCAGCACAACCGGTTTCTGCTTGCCGAGATGGACACCGAACTCGACGTCACCGAGCAGTACATCGACCGATGCCTGCGGGGCGTCGTCGACGGCGAGCTCACTGCGGTCGAAGCCGCCAAGGCGAAGTGGTGGGCCACCGAGACCGCCAAGAAGATCGTCGACCAATGCGTACAACTGCACGGCGGCTACGGCTACATGATGGAGTACCGGGTTTGCCGCGACTACGTCGATGGGCGCATCCAGACGATCTTCGGCGGCACCACCGAGATCATGAAGGAGATCATTGGCCGCGACCTAGGGCTCTAGCCGTCGCGGCCGGCGTGGCCTCTAGCCGGCCTGCGCCGGAGCCGGCATGTGCTGGTCGCCGCCGGCGGTGGCGGGGGCGCCTCGGCCGACGTGGTGGTCGTCGTCGTCGGCTGTCGAGCTGGTGGACGTCGGGGTGACCGGCTCTGGGCCCTGCGCCGGATCCAGCACCGTGTCGATGATGTAGATCCGCGCATTGCTGGCCTGGATCGCACCGCAGACGAGCTTGGCGGTGTCGTTGACCTTGATGTCGCCGCCCTTGCCCGTCACCTTGATCTCACCGCCCTGCTGGGTGGGCCGCTGACCGTGCACGTCGTCGACACCGAGCAGGCCGAGGAAGACGTGGTAGTAGTCGAGCTTGTACAGCGCCGCCGGATCGGCCTTGATGGTGTCAAGGCCGGGCTGCATCGCCGCGAAGGCCTCGTTGGTCGGTGCGAACACCACGTAAGGGCCGTTGTTGAGCACGTCGACGATGTTGACGGCGGGGTTGGCCTGCCCGGAAACCAGCGAGTTGAACGTAGAGATGTCCGGGATGCTGGCGAGCACGGTGCCGATCGGCTTGCTGTTGAAGTCCTTCCAGTTGGGCTGCGCCGTCCTGAACGCGTCGCAGCCCGGCCCCTGGAGGTCGGGGATCGGGTTCGCAGGCGCAGGCGCCGGCGTTGGATCGTCGGCGTTGGCGGTGATCGCAAATGGCAGCGATGCCACGATCGCGGCGATGCCTGCGGCAGCGCCCAAGGTCTTGCTGGTGCGAGTCTTCAACTCCGGCTCCTCGGCTCGTCAGGTCCCTCAACCCGCATCGCATGGTAAAGGCAGCGAACACCCAACGCCAAAGTCAGCTTTACCCGAAACTCACGTCACAGGTGCGCTGACCTGCACTTTCCGCACGTTTGCGCAAAGGATCACAGCGCCGAAACATAGCCCCGCCGCCAGGTAGAACGCCATGTCGTAGTTGCCCCGCAGATCGCGAAGGCGGCCAGCGCCTGCGGCGGCGATCGCGGCGCCCAGCTGGTGGGACGCGAACACCCAGCCGAACACGACGGGGGTGCGCGCGCCGAAGTAGTTGCGGCACAACACAATCGTCGGCGGCACGGTGGCCACCCAGTCCAGGCCGTAGAAGATGACGAACACCCACGTGCTCGGTTCGGCCTGCGGCGACAGCAGCGAAGGTAATAACAGCAGTGACAGCCCGCGACCTGCGTAGTAGACGACCAGCAGAAGCCGCGGGTCGACGCGGTCGGTGAGCCAGCCGGAGAACACCGTGCCTGCGACATCGAGGATGCCGATCGTCGCGAGTAAGCCGGCCGCCACCGTGGTCGGCATGCCGTGGTCGTTGGCGGCGGGGATGAAGTGCGTGCCGATCAAACCGTTTGTCGTCATGCCGCAGATCGCGAAGCTCGCTGCCAGCAGCCAGAAGGCGGGCACGCGTGCGCCGATGCGCAACCCGTCGAACGCGGCGGCGA
This sequence comes from uncultured Actinomycetota bacterium, assembly GCA_963835075.1. GTDB lineage: Bacteria > Actinomycetota > Actinomycetes > Mycobacteriales > Mycobacteriaceae > Mycobacterium. The sequence continues at coordinate 87,547 of CAWIEE010000026.1, forward strand.
AACTCGAAGCGGGCACGACGGCCGGCTCGGCCGCGCTCCGTCGCACCGTACGCGGTTAAACCCTTGTCCTGCGGGTAGTTCCGCATGAACACGAGCACCAGCGGCACCACGCTGAGCGCAGCCGCCGCGACGATCAGCGACGCCCAGCGCCAGCCGTGCCGGGTGGTCACCTCGGCGACGATGGGCAGGAAGATCAGCTGCCCGGTCGCGCTCGCCGCGGTCAGCACGCCGGTGACGAGGCCGCGCTTCGCCTCGAACCAGCGGGTCGCAACGGTGGCGACGAAGCCCATCGAGATCGAGCCGGTGCCAACGCCGACCAGCACGCCCCACAGCAGCACCAGCTGCCAGCTGGCGGTCATCGTCACGCTCAGCGCCGATCCCGTCGCGATCAGCAGCAGCGCCGCCGACAGCACGGGTCGCACGCCGAATCGGTCCATCAGGGCGGCGGCGAACGGCGCGGTCAGCCCGAACAACGTCATGTTGACCGACATCGCTAGCCCGACAACCCCATGTGACCAGCCGAATTCGTGATGCAGCGGGTTCATCATGACGCCAGGCACCGACCGGAAACCGGCAGCGCCGAGGATCGCGACGAAGCTGACGGCGGCCACCACCCAGGCCCAGTGAATGCGAGCCAGGGGCGTGCTCTTCTGCGCGGCGGTGAACGTCACCGAATCACTGTCGCTGATCGACCGGGTCGCGAACCAGTGGCATGAATGACACTATTCGTTAAAAACGTGCCAGACTGTCGGCATGCATCGCGTCGCCGTCCTGCTGTTGCCGCCCGTGGTGGGTTTCGATGCCGCCATCGCACCGACGATGTTTTCCAACGCGACCGACGCCGACGGCAACGCGCTCTACGACGTGGTGACATGTGCGCTCACGCCGGGGCCCGTCGCGTCGACGACGGGGTTCGACCTGTTGCCCGCCGCCGGGCCCGAGGTGCTGGCGACCGCCGACACCGTCGTGATCCCTGGCACGCGCTACCCGCCTGCGCGCGTCGACGGCGTGCTGGCGCCAGAGGTGTCCGATGCGTTGGCGCGGATCCGGCCGGGCACTCGGCTGGTGTCGATCTGCACGGGCGCGTTCGTGCTTGCCGCGGCAGGACTGCTCGACGGGCGCAAGGCGACAACGCATTGGAAGTTCGCAGATTCGATGCGCCCGCTGCATCCGCAGGTGCTGCTCGACGAGAACGTGTTGTTCGTCGACGACGGCGACGTGCTGACCTCGGCGGGACTTGCCGCCGGAATCGACCTGTGCCTGCACATCATTCGCTCGCGATCACGGCGCGCAGGTGGCCAACGCCGTCGCCAGGTATTGCGTGGTGCCGCCGTGGCGAGAGGGTGGGCAGGCGCAGTTCATCGACAGGCAGGTGCCTGCGCCAGATCACTTCTCCACCGCCGCGACTCGCGAGTGGGCGCTGCGACACCTCGACGAAGACGCTCACGGTGCAGCGGCTGGCAAGGCACGCGACGGATGAGCGCGCGTACCTTCAACCGTCGATTCCGCGAGGAGACGGGGCAGTCGCCCGGCGCGTGGGTGCGCAGCCGCCGCGTCGACCGCGCCCGTGAGCTATTGGAGTCGCGCGATCTTCCCGTCGACGAGGTCGCCCGGCTGGCCGGCCTCGGATCGGGCGGGAACCTGCGCCACCACCTGCGTCGCGGTGTCGGGATGTCGCCGTCGAGCTATCGCAAGGTGTACCAGGGCGCTTAGCCGTCAGACAGCACGACGGCCACCACGCTCGCCAGGTCGTCGGCGTTCTCGGCGAACGTCCCCGACCCACAGCTGGCCTGTACAAGTGCGCCGAGCAGACCGAATTCCAGTGTCTCCGCCACCTCCGGCCACGCGCCCGAGCGCAGCACTGTGCGCACGCGCCGTTGCAGCTCCGCGTGGATCCGCTGCCTTATCGCGCGCACGGACGGCTCGTCGCAGATGAGCGCGCTCGAGCAGGCCGCCGCGATACCCGGTTCGTCGGCAAGCAGCATGACCAACTGTGAGAACTGTGCGGATATCCGCGCTCGGGCGGATTGCTCGACGTCGACCACCAACGGCGCGGCCCGCAACCGGTCGAGGTAGATCTCGGCGACGATCGCGTCCTTCGACCGGAAGTACGCACAGATCTCGCCGTGAGAAACGCCCGCGCGCTTTGCGATCGACCGCATAGTGATCCCGGAGTAGGGCACTTCCCGCAGCAGACCGGCCGTCGAATCGAGCACCCGCCGGCCGATCTCGTCGTCGAGACGGGCGCGGTCGTCGTAGGACCGCAGGTATACGACGTCAGCCATTCGAGTCGCGGCCCAACAGATCGGCCAGCGCGACGGCCAAGTCATGAAGCCCCGTCTTGAGCGAATACGTCTTATCCACAGTCCAATTCACGATGCCGCCAGTCAACGCGCCGACGATGATGTCGGCCAGCGTTTGGGCGTCGTGGCGGGCGGTGACCTCGCCGCGGGCAACGCCTTCCTTGACGAGTTCGAGGAATGTGTCGTGCATGGCGAAACCTCGCTGAATGCCGTACCCCGCGGCGGCCAGCATCTCCGCGATCACCTCGCGATAGGTGTCACTCGAACTGCTCAGCGCTTTCGCGATGTCGTCGAATACCCCGATCAATCGCGCCGGAATCGGCTCGTCGGCGCGATCGAACACGACGTCGTGGAGGTTGAGCAGGCGGCTCTCGGCAAGCGCCTGCATCATGTCGTGCCGGGTGGCGAAGTGGTTGAAGAACGTTCGATTCGCGACGTCGGCGCGCTCGCAGATGTCCTCGATCGTCGTGGCGGACGCGCCCTGTTCCAGGAACAGGTCGAAAGCCGCACCCAGAATTCGGTCGCGCACTTCCTGCTTGCGGCGATCTATCCTGTTCACAGCTGAATCCTACGATATGATGCAGATAACCGCAAGCATGCACTCTTATGCAACTAATACGATGACCCGCATGCCTGAGCCGCTGATTCTGCCCATTCGCGGTCGCGAACCCTCGCTTCATGCCGAAAGCTGGCTCGCGCCGAACGCGAGCGTGATCGGCCAGGTGACGCTCGCTGCACGGGCCAGCGTCTGGTACGGCGCCACGCTGCGCGCCGAAGCCGAGCCGATCGAAATCGGATTCGGCACGAAATCCAGGACGGCGTCACCATCCACGTCGACTCCGAATTCCCGGTAAGAATCGGCGCCGGGGTCAGCGTCGGCCACAACGCGGTGCTGCATGGCTGCGTGGTCGAGGACGACGTGCTGATCGGCATGGGCGCTGTCATTCTCAACGGGGCGACGATCGGCAGAGGCTCTCTGATCGCGGCGGGCGCCGTTGGTCCCGCAGGGCGTGGCGGTGCCGCCACGATCCCTAATGGCCGGCGTGCCCGGCAGTGTCCGGCGTGAGCTCAGCGATGCCGAGATGGCCAACAACCGCCACAACGCCGAGGTGTACCAACGGCTGATCGAGCTGCATCGCGATGCGATCGGTTAGCGACTTACTACCAATTCCTTACCGGCACAATGCCTCTCACCGCAAAGGATGCTGGGCGTGTGGTGAAGGCCGCGATTGCGGCCATGATCACGATTCCGATGTGATGAGTTCGGGTACCTCCGTACGGTGACTTCCGTGCGAATCCTGGTTACCGGCGCCACCGGCTATGTCGGCTCGCGGCTCGTCAGTGCGCTGCTCGATGAGGGCCACGACGTCGTCGCCACCACGCGAGACCCCGACCGGCTGACCGACTTCGGCTGGCATGACCAAGTCACCGGCATCGCGTTGGACGCGCACGACGAAGCCTCTGCCAAGGAGGCTTTCGCCGACGCGGGACCGATCGACGTCGTGTACTACCTGGTGCACGGCATCGGCCAACCGGACTTTCGCGACGCCGACAACCGCGCCGCCACCAACGTCGCCAACGCCGCCAAGGACGCAGGGGTCGGGCGGATCGTCTACCTCGGCGGCTTCGTCCCCGATGTCGACGAACTTTCCGAACACCTGACAAGTCGCGCCGAGGTGGCCCACCGTTTGAGTGTCGATGGCGGGCCCGACGTGGTGTGGCTGGGTGCGGCGATGATCATCGGCTCGGGGTCGACGTCCTTCGAGATGCTCCGCTACGTCGGCGACCGGTTCTGGTTGATGCCGATGCCGTCGTGGTCGGCGAATCCGATCGACCCGATCTCAATCCGCGACGTGCTCTATTACCTCGTCGCTGCTGTCGACGGCGAGCGCGTGCCTGCGGGTGCCTACGACATCTTCGGTCCCGACACGACGACGTACGGCGATCTGTTGCGGGCCTATGCCCGGATCTCGGGCAAGTGGCGTGCGGAAGTTGCCGTCAATAGCGTGGACACCAGCGTGGTGTCCTGGATGACGGCCGCGGTGCTGCCCGTCCCAGGCGGCCTCGCCGCCGATCTCGTGGAGTCCCTCGATCATCCGATGATGGCGTCTGAGGCGCGGCTCCGCGATTTGGTGCGCGACCCACCCGGCGGGCTGTTGGGGGTCGAAGATGCGATTTCTCGTGCGCTGTCGAGTGATCGACCGCGACCGGTCAACGAGCTCGCCGACCCACACCATCTGGCCGATACCGATCCGTCGTGGGCCGGGGGAGACACGGTGCGCATCCGGCAGCTGGCGCGCGCAGTGACCCCGTCGATCGCGCGGCCTGCGCTCGGCCTGCTCGAGCTGGTGCCTGGCCCAATTGCGGCTGCGCTGCGAACCGGGCTCGACGCGCTGATCAACTTGGCGCCGAAGGCCAGCCCGGCGTGATGCTGCTTGCCGATATCCGTGGCATCGCCACAACCGTCGCCGTACCGCATCACGAGCCTCCGAGCACGGTGCTGCGTCGCCGGATCGTCGTCGTAGTGGTACTCGTGATCGGCGGTGCGCTGCTTGGGTATTCGTTGACCCGCCGGCCAGGTGACGAGTCGTTCTACTGGCTCACATTGGTGCTTGCGGCGGTGTGGGCGCTCGGCGCATTCGCATCCGGCCCGCTACATCTTGGCAGTGTGCGGTTCGGCGGTCGCAACAAGCGTCCGGTGATCACCGGGACGGTTATCGGTCTGGCGCTCGGCGGGCTGTTCGTGGTGGGCGGCCTGATCGCCCGCGAAATTCCCGGTGTACGCGAATACATAACGCGGGTACTGGAATTCGCCAACTACGGCCCACTCGTGCTGGTGGTGTTCATCACCGTGCTCAATGGGGTCGCGGAGGAGCTGTTCTTTCGCGGCGCGCTCTACACCGCCCTTGGCAAGGCGCACCCCGCCGTGGTGTCAACGGTCATCTATGTGATCGCCACGGCGGCGACAACCGGAAATCCGATGTTGGGTGTCGCCGCGGTGATTGTTGGCGCGGTGTGCGCGTTCGAACGCCGCTGCACCGGTGGTGTGCTGGCGCCAATGCTGACCCACTTCTTCTGGGGACTGGTCATGGTGCTGGCACTGCCACCGGTGTTCGGCATCTAGCGCA
>CAWIEE010000027.1:0-306543 GCA_963835075.1 uncultured Actinomycetota bacterium
CACCCGACACCACCGTGGCAACGTAGCCGTCGGCGGTCTGGTCCAGACGACGGCCACCGGCGGGTAGGTCGTTGGCGATCACGGGCTTGTGCAGTCGCAACGCGGCGTGGTCGATGACGTTGAGATCCGCCTTGTACCCCAACGTGATTCGGCCGCGATCCGCCAGCCCCGCGATCCGCGCAGGCACTGACGTCATCATCCGAACCGCGTCCGCAACGCTCAGCCGTCCTGTAGCACGGTCGCGGGCCCAGTGCGCCAGCAGGAACGTCGGATAGCTTGCGTCGCAAATCATTCCGTAGTGCGCGCCACCGTCGCCGAGGCCGAGCACCACGTCATCACGGCGTATCAGATTGCCGACGGTGTCCAGCGAGTTGTTCTCGTAGTTACCCATCGCGACAAGCAGCATCGCGTGTCCCTCGTCGTCGAGGAGCCGGTCGTAGGCCTCCTCCATCGGAGTGACACCGTGTGCCGCAGCGCGCGCCGCGATCGATGTCGAGGCGTCCGGCTCGTAGTCGGGGTCATCGGTCAACGGGAAGATCCAGTTCCACGCCTGCGCCAGGAACATCAGCGGATGGCTCTGCACGGTGGGCCGGTCGGCGAGGATCCGGGCGCGCACCTCGGGCTTGCGCATCTCAGCGACCCGTTCGGCCAGCGGCAGATCCGCGATCTCCAGGTAACTGGGGTACATCACGAACGGGTTGCCGGTCAGCTCGAGACCGATGACCAAACCGATTGGGCGCGGGAACATCTGCGCGGTGATGTTGGCACCATCCGCGTTGTACTTCTCGATCACATTGATCGCGGCGGGCCAGATCGGATCTCCTGAGTTGCCGGTGGTCAACGTGAACGTCACCGGCAGTCCCGCGTCGCCTGCTACGTCGAAGACCTGATTCAGGACGGTGTCGTAGCCGCCGCCTGCAAGGTCGGGGATGAACTGCACCAGTCCACCGCCTCCTTCGGCGATACCCTCGGTGATCGCGGCGAGCTCGTCGCGGCCCGCGTCATAGCTGGGGATCGCCTCACCGCCCGCGGTCTTATGGAAAGCGAACCGCGACGACGCGAATCCCAGCGCCCCAACCTCGACGGCTTCCTTGGCCAGCGCCCGCATCTTCGCAAGATCCTCGTCGGTCGCAGGCTCGCGGTCCGCGCCGCGCTTGCCCATCACGTACACCCGCAGCGGTGAGTGCGGCAGATACGCGGCGACGTCGATATCCCGTTGTCGCGCGTCGACCGCGTCCATGTACTCGGGGAAGGTCTCCCAGTCCCATGGCAACCCGTCCACCATCACGACGCCGGGGATGTCCTCAACGCCTGCCATCACGTCGACGAGCGTGTCGTGGTCGGAGGCGCGGCACGGCGCGAAGCCCACGCCGCAGTTGCCCATCACGGCCGTCGTCACGCCATGTGCCGACGACGGCGTCATGCGGTCCGACCAGATGGCCTGCCCGTCGTAATGGGTGTGCAGGTCGATGAAGCCGGGTGTGACGAGCAGCCCAGTGGCATCGATTTCGCGGGTGGCGTCGCCTTCGACAGAGCCGACTGCCACGATCACGTCGTCGGCGACCGCGACATCGCCCACATACGGCTGCCCGCCGAGGCCGTCAACGATGGTGCCATTGCGGATGATCAGGTCGTAAACCATCAACTGAATGTACGGCGGCGTCCCTGCCACATGCCAGGATAGGGCCGTGATTGACCACCTTGGAATCAACTGTGCGGACTTCGACAATGCGAAGGCGTTCTACGACAAGGTCCTCGGCGTGCTGGGCTACACCCGGCAGATGGACTTCGAGGTCGCGATCGGATATGGCAAGGACGGCAAGCCCGACTTCTGGATCGCCGACATGAGTGCAGGCGACGCGGCGGGCCCGAACCGGGAGGTCCACATCGCGTTCCAAGCGGCGGGCACCGACGCCGTCACGGCGTTCTACGACGCCGCGGTGGAACTGGGCTCCGAGTCGCTGCACCCGCCGCGGCTCTGGCCCGAGTATCACCCCGGTTATTTCGGCGCCTTCGTCCGCGACCCGGACGGCAACAATGTCGAGGCCGTGTTCCACGGCGCCTCAGCCGAGGGCTAGCCGCCCAACGCGTCGGAATACTTGTCGCGCAACGCTTCCCATCCGTGCGCAGCTGCGTCACGACCGACGACGCGCGGCCGGTCCACGCCGCTCGCGACGTCGTCCAGCACGTCGAGGCACAGATGCCAGCCTGCTGCGTTCATCGAGGCATGGTCCTTCTCGTGCATGGTCTGCTCCAGCGTCAGCCGACAGCCTGTTTCGGTCGGTGAAAGTCGCCAGCGCACCACGTCGTCGCCCCACCGGTGCACCAGCTCATGCGGTGGGTCGACGCTGACCACGTCACCGGTGACTGGTTCGTCGTCCGGATTCTCCCGTACCTTTCGGGGTCCGACGGAGTCCATGGCCAGGTCGGGAACGATGGGCGACCACTGGCGCAGTCGGTCGGGATCGGTGAGCCACGGCCAAAGCTTCTCGGCCGGTTGGCTGAAGTCGCGCACCAGTGTCAAAACCCAGGCACCATCCGAGCTTTCGAGCGTGCCCTGCAATGGATGTGTCATGACTGCTCCTCTTCGACGAGTTGGGAAAGGCGGTCAAGGCTCCTGGACCACTTGCGGTGATACGGCGTGACCCAGGCCAGAACTGCCGGGAGCGGGTCCTCGGCGAGCCGATAGACCCGCCGCTTGCCATCGACCGTGACGTCGACGGCTCCCGCGGTCCGAAGCACCCCGAGGTGCTTGGAAACCAGCGGCTGCGAAATGCCAAGCTGCTCAACGAGAGTCCCGACGTCCGCGACGCCGTCGCGCAGTGCGTCCAGAATGCGCCGCCGGGTCGGGTCAGCGACCACCGCGAATGCGTCCACCATTTCATATCACCATACAGTCATATAACTGTCAAGGAATGTCATGGCCACACAGGTAGCGTCAAGGCATGGCTGACTCTGATGCGGCAGCGGTGCGGGAGCTGCTGAGGGACTCGTTCACCCGGCTCATCGAGCATGTCGAGGAGCTGACAGATGGGTTGACCGACGAGTCCGCGTTTTTTCGCCCGACAGGTGCCGCCAACAGCATCGCCTGGCTGATCTGGCACAGCGCCCGCCAACAGGACGCCCAGTTGTGCGACATCGCAGGCATCGAGGAGGTCTGGACGCGCGACGGCTGGGTCGACCGGTTCGGCCTCGACCTCCCGCGCGACGACACGGGGTACGGCCATAGTCCAGACGACGTGAGCAAGGTGCGCGCGTCGGCCGATCTCCTGGCCGGCTACTACCACGGTGTTCACAAGGCCTCGCTGGAGTACATCGCGTCGGTGACGCCCGACGACCTCAGCCGCATCGTCGACACTCGGTGGAATCCGCCGGTCACCGCCAGCGTGCGGCTGGTCAGCATCGTCGACGACGCCGCCCAGCACCTGGGCCAGGCCGCCTATGTACGGGGCATCGTCCGCTGACCACGATGCTCCGCCTGTGGCCGCCGATCGCCCTGGCCGCAATGTTGTTGCTGGGATGGGCGGTAGGCACAGGATCGACGTCGGTGGACGACTGGTTCCACCAGTACCATCACAGCCCCGCCAAATGGCTTCTGCTCTTTTCCGAACCGCTAGTGCTCGCGCTCCTGTTGGGGGGCTGCCTGGTTGTCGCGCTGAATCAAAGGCGTTGGCGGCTGGCGGCTGTGACGTTGTTGTCGCCACCGATCGCGATCGCGCTCGTCCAACTCTTGAAGCGGTTGTTCGACCGTCAAAGTGACGGTGCGCTCGCGTATCCGAGCGGCCACACGACGACGATGGTCGTAGTGCTGGGGATGGTCGTGCTGGTCGCGCGCGGTGCGCTGTGGGCGGTACTCACCGCGGTCGCCTTCTGCCTGCTCGGCATGATCGGACAAGGCGTGACCTACCACTACTTCACCGACACTGTCGGCGCGCTGCTGTTGGGCACGGCGATCGTATGCGTCGCATCCCTCACATCGGGACACACGGCCCACCAAACTTGACACGTGTCAACCCCACCTGCGATCTGCGTCACAGCGAGGGTTAGCATGACCCTCATGACAGCGACGCCCGAAGTTGACCTGCCCGACAACACCACGATCCGCAATCCTGCGACGGGTGCTGTGGCAGGCAAGGTGCGCTGGACCGACCCCGCCGACGTGCCGCGCATCGCGGCCGGGCTGCGGAAGGCCCAGAAAGAGTGGGACGCGCGAGGCGCGAAGGGTCGCGCCAAGGTGCTTGCGCGCTACGCGGTGTGGATGGGCGAGCACCGCGACGAGATCGAGTCGCTGCTGATCAAGGAGACCGGCAAGTCGGCCACCGACGCCGCACAAGAGGTACCGCTGCTGATCATGATCGCGTCGTACTACATCAAGACGATGGAGAAGGCGCTCGCGCCGGAATCCCGTCCCGCGGCGCTGCCGTTCATGGCTATCAAGAAGGTCGAGGTGCACTATCGGCCGCGTCCGGTGGTCAGCATCATCGCGCCGTGGAACTATCCCGTCGCCAACCTGCTGATGGACGGCATCGCTGCGCTGGCCGCCGGCTGCGCGGTGCTGCTCAAGCCGTCGGAGCGCACGCCGCTGACCGCCGAACTTCTGCTGCGCGGCTGGCTGGACTCCGGCGCACCCGAAGTGATGGCGATAGTCCAGGGCGCCCGCGAGGCCGTGGAGGCGGTCGTGGACAACTCCGACTACATCCAGTTCACCGGTTCGAGTGCAACCGGCGCGAAGGTGATGGAGCGTGCCGCGCGCAGGCTCACCCCTGTCAGCCTTGAACTCGGCGGCAAGGACCCGATGATCGTGCTGGACGACGCCGACGTCGACCTGGCCGCTCACGCCGCGGTGTGGGGCGCGATGTTCAATGCGGGCCAGACATGCGTGTCGGTCGAGCGGGTGTACGCGCTGGAGTCCGTCTACGACCGGTTCGTCGATGCGGTGGTGCGCGATGTGCAGAACCTGAAGATGGGCGCGGGCCAGGGTTTTGACTTCGGTGCCCAGATCGACGACAGCCAGGTCGCGGTTACCGACCGTCATGTCCGCGAGGCCGTTGCCGCAGGGGCGAGGGCGCTCACCGGCGGCAAGCGCCCGGATGGCCCCGGCAGCTTCTACCCGCCGACGGTGCTTGTCGACGTTGACCACTCGATGACCTGTATGACCGAGGAGACATTCGGGCCGACACTGCCGATCATGAAGGTCAACTCGGTCGAGGAGGCGATCCGGCTGGCCAACGACAGCCCGTACGGCCTGAGCGCCTCGGTGTTCTCAGGAGATGTCGAGCGCGCCAAAGCGGTTGCGGTGCAACTGGATTGCGGTGCAGTGAACGTCAACGACGTCATCTCCAACCTGATGTGCACGACGGCGCCGATGGGCGGCTGGAAGACCTCGGGAATCGGGGCGCGATTCGGCGGGGCCGAGGGTCTGCGCAAGTTCTGCCGCCAGGAGGCGGTGGTTGCGCCACGCACCAACGTCGGCGCGGGCGGCAACTACTACAACAATTCGCCAAAGGCGCTCAAACGGATGAACAAGCTGATGACCAAGCTCGCGCTGGTCACGCCGCGCCGCGCGGCGAAGTAAGCACCCGCCGTTCACCTCAGCGTCACCTCGGCGTACATGCGCGTCGATACGTTTTGCCGGTGACGATGCTTGAAGGGACGGACTACTACACCGTCCGCGATGACGATGACGACGACCCCGTCCTGGTGCACCACCCGAGCGGATCCGATGTCGACACCTGGCGCGAGGGCTACCCCTACGACCATCGAATGTCGCGCTCCGAATACGAGGAGCAGAAGCGGCTGCTGCAGATCGAACTGCTGAAGCTGCAGAAGTGGAGCCAGGCCAACGGGCTGCGACACGTCATCGTGTTCGAGGGTCGTGACGCGGCAGGCAAGGGCGGCACGATCAAGCGGTTCATGGAGCACCTCAACCCACGCGGCGCCCGTGTCGTCGCGCTGGAGAAGCCGACCGAGCGCGAACGCACCCAGTGGTACTTCCAGCGCTACGTCAACCACCTGCCTGCCGCCGGCGAGATCGTGTTATTCGACCGGTCCTGGTACAACCGGGCGGGCGTCGAGAGGGTCATGGGCTTCTGCACACCCGATCAGCACCAGGAGTTCGTAAGCCAGGTGCCGCTTTTCGAACAGATGCTGGTCAACGACGGCATCAGCCTGACGAAGCTGTGGTTCTCGGTCACGCAGTCCGAACAGCGGACCCGGTTCACGATCCGCCAGGTTGACCCGGTCCGCCAATGGAAGCTGTCGCCGACCGATTTGGCCTCGCTGGACAAGTGGGACGCGTACACCGCTGCCAAGGAGGACATGTTCGAGCTCACCGACACCGACACGGCGCCGTGGACGGTGGTCAAGAGCAACGACAAGAAGCGTGCACGCGTCAACGCGATGCGCCACGTCCTGGGTAAGTTCGACTACGACAACAAGGACCGTGAGGTGGTCGGTGTAGCCGATCCCCACATCGTGGGACGCGCGCTGACCGACTGACGCGCGCGAGTCCTACCCGAGAGGAGGACGCGTGCGGTTCGTGGCGACCGTGTTCCTGTGGCTTGTCACGACGGTCGCACTCGCAGTCGCGGTTCCGACGGCGTGGGCACAGAAGAACGTCGTCGACGAGAACGGGTACTCCACGCTCGCGACGTCTGCGGCCAAAGATCCGCCGCTCCAAAAGGCGATGGCCGACGAGCTCGGTACGCAGCTGAAGAAGCTCGTCGCGGGCACCGGGTATGACGTGAGCACCGACCTACTGCAGGGCGCGGCGGGCACGTACACCGCGAGCGCAGCCTTCCCCGGCCAGTTCGCACAGGCCAATCGGATCGTCCATCGCTGGCTGTTCACCGACTCCGTCCAGCAGACCGACGCGTCCGGGCGTTGGCAGATCGATTTGTCGCCGATGCTGAGCGATGCCTCGTTCAGGCAGACGCTTGAGCAGTTCGGCATCGAAGCACCGTCAAAGCTGGAAGTGCCGCTGACAGAAAACGTATCCGACAGTGTGCGGCCGGGCCAGTTACGCCAGTTGTCGACGTGGGGTCCGTGGGTGAGTGTCGGTGCGACCATTCTGACGGGGGTGCTCGCGCTAATCACATTGGCGACGGCGCGGTCACGCGGTAAAGCGCTTGCAGCGCTGGGTATTTCGGCACTGCTGGTGGGCGCTGCCGGCTGGGCCGGGCTGGAGGTGGCGCGGCGCTATGTCAACACCGCCCTGGATCGTACGGAGGGCGATATCCGCCAGGTCGCAGGCGCGATGGTCAACCACGCACAGAGCAGCATGCATCAGTGGCTGAGCCTGACGCTGGCCGCGGGTGGTGTGCTGGTGGTGTTCGGCGTGATCGTGTCGATGCTTGGCGGCCTCAGGCGACGCGACTAGTACCGTCGACCCATGCCATTCGTCTCGGATATCGCGGGTCCACAGCGGCCCGTCCGGACGTGGCCACCGCTCGTCGCTGGTGCGCTGCGGCGTACGAGCACCATCGACACCCATCCGGCCGGTATCGGGCGCTCCGATGTCGACCTGCGGGCACGCGACGTGGCGTGCCGCGGGTCGAACGACGTTCTTGGCGAGGTCCGCGTGCGCGCCCACCTCGTCGACCGGGTGATCGAGAACATCTGCGCCGAGACCGGTGATGTGCCGCTGCAGCGGTTGGTCGGCAGCAGGGTTGGCCCGGGATTCCGCTCCACGGTCGGCAAGGCGCTTCCCGGGGAGGTGCAGAAGGCCAGCCTGCTGCATTTACTGCTCGACGACTGGGTCGGCGCAGCCCTGGTTTCGGGTTATTCGGTGCAGCACGCGGCCATCACTTTAGGCATCGAGGAGAAGCTCCCGCCCGGTGTCGCCGACAATATGGCAGGCATCTGCGCCGGCTTCGCAGCGGACGCGTCGCTAGTCCCGTACGCCAAGCGCAACAACACAATTCCTTCGGTGCACGGGCCGGTCGCGCCACCGCTCGACGACGTCGATATGCACACCGTAGAGCCACTGCGTGCCCACGGCATGCGTCGCTTCCGACGACTCGATCTTCTTCCGGTCGACCGGGGGTCGGCGGATTTTGACGCGCACTTTCGTGACAGCCACGTCGACGGCGACGGTATCGAGACGATCGTGCACGAGTACACGGTCGCGGGCTCGGTGGACACCGCGACGCGAACCATCACGGCGGTCACCGCGAACGTGGCTGTGCTGCCGTGGCAGGAATGTCCCGGTGCGATCGGAAGTGCGGCGCGGGTGCGGGGGATGACGCTATCGGAACTGCGCGGACGCATCCGCGGTGAATTCATCGGCACCAGCACGTGTACGCACCTCAACGACACACTGCGGGCGATCGGAGACCTGGACGCGTTGTTTGACCTCCGCCTGGGTGTCTAGCCGGAGTCGACAAGAGTTGCTTTGACGCGACTACTCGTGCGAGAGTAGTCGCGTGTCGTCAATCCGAATTTTTCTGCTTGCGGCCCTGGACGAGACCGGCCCCATGCACGGGCACCAGTTGCGACTGCTCGCCGAACAGGAGCACGTGGCGCTGTGGACCGACATCACCGTCGGCAGCCTGTACGGGGCTATCAAGCGCTTGGTGGCCGAGGAGCTCATCGAGGAGGTTCGCGTCGAACGGGCAGGCGCGTATCCGCAGCGGCAGGTGTGGGCGATCACCGACGCGGGCCGTGAGGCGCTAGGTGGGCTGCGATTGCGGGCACTGCGCGACATCGTCATCAAACCGGATCCGTTCGACATCGCGGTGACCCGCGTCGACCCGGATCACCTTGACGACCTCGCGGCGATCATCACCGCTCGGACCACTTCGCTGAAGGCAACGCTCGAGGAATGGGTGGCCCACGCCGCCGCGATCGACCGCTATCTGAGCGTAAGCGAGCGGTTGGTGATGAAGCATCGTGCCGACCGGCTGCGCGCCGAAATTTCCTGGCATGAAGAACTTCTTGCCGCGTTGCCAGAAATCATCGACGACCAGCGTGAACGGAGAGCGCAGTGACCACTTCGGCCCAGGCGTCGAAATCCATTGCGGGGGACCGGAACAAGTGGCTCGCGCTTGTCGTCCTGCTAGCGGGCGCGTTCATGGCGCTGCTCGACACGACGATCGTCAACGTCGCGATACCGACCATCCGCTCCAGCCTCGACGCGTCGAACGCCACGCTGTCGTGGATCATCTCCGGGTACGCGCTCGCGTTCGGGCTGGCTCTTATTCCGGCGGGACGAGTCGGGGACCGACTGGGCCACAAGTGGGTCTTCGTCGCGGGACTGACATTGTTCACGGTCGCCAGCCTCGCGTGCGGCCTCGCCAAGGACGACATTCAGTTGATCGCCGCCCGCGCGGTCCAAGGCTTGGCGGGTGGCATATTTTTCACCACGATCACGGCGCTGATCCAGCTGATGTTCACCGCCCGCGAACGCGGCCGCGCCTTCGCGATCTTGGGTGCCACGATTGGCTTTTCGACCGCGCTGGGCCCATTGGCCGGTGGTCTGATCATCCAGGCTTTCGGCGCAGAATCCGGCTGGCGGTTGGTCTTCATGGTGAACATCCCAGTCGGAATTCTCGCTGTCATCGCCGCGGCGGTTGTGCTTCCCGGTGGCGCCGAGAACGCCGGCGGCGGAGCCGATTGGCTGGGCCTCGTCCTGCTTACCGCGGGCCTCGTCGCGCTGCTCACGCCGCTGATCGAAGGACAGGAAGAGAATTGGCCGTGGTGGACATACGCGTCGATGGCAGGCGGTACGGCGCTCATCGCGCTGTTCGCCCTTTGGGAGCGCCGCCTCGAGAAGACGCACGGCAGTCCGCTTGTGCCACCGCGGCTGTTCAGGCACCGCGCGTTCACGGGCGGTGTCGTGCTGGCGCTCGTCTACTTCGCGGCGTTCACAAGCATCTTCTTCACCATCGCGCTGCTGTGGCAGGTTGGCCTGGCCCACACCGCACTGCAGTCCGGCCTTGTCGCAATGCCTTTCGCCATTGGAAGCATCATCGGAGCATCCCAGAGTGACACCCTTGCCGTGCGCTTCGGACGCAATGTGTTGGTCGTCGGCCTCGGCATGGTCGCCGTCGGCATCACCGCGGTCTGGCTAGTGCTGGCGCTGTGCCCGCCGACCGAATACAACGGCTGGCAATTGCTTGCCCCGCTGTTCGTTGCCGGAATTGGCAGCGGGCTCTTCATTGCGCCGAATGCCAGCTTCATCGTCGCGACGGTGGAGCGTGCCGACGCTGGCGCGGCCAGTGGCGTGATTGGCACGATGCAGCGCATCGGGAGCGCAATCGGAATTGCGGTCATCGGCACCGTGCTGTTCGGCACGCTGCATGTCGTGCCCGGTCGCGACGCCCTTGCCACCGCTTTCGGTCACAGTGCCACGCTGGCGATGGGTATCAGCGCGGTCCTGAGCGTCGCGGCGTTCGGCCTGGTTTTCGCCCTTCCCCGCGCTGTGGACCCGTCACGGCTCGATGATGTGTGACGGATCGGGCCTGCGTTCCGGCGGGCCCTGGCTGTAGTCGCCCCACGGCCCGTCGCGAAGCTCGATCGCCGCGCGCACACCGTCATTGGAGGCGGTGTCGATGAACTGCAGCGCCTCGGGTGTGTTGCGCATCAACCCGTCGAGGATGCCGCCAAGCGTCTGGGTGGACGCAAGGCCCATGTTCTCGTAGGCCTGGTTGACGATGAGCTTCTGCGCCTGCAATTGGGAGAGCGGGATCCTCGTTAGCTTGTCGGCGACTTCTTTTACCCTGGCCTCGAGTCGCTCGAACGGGACGGATTCGTTGATGAGCTCGGTTGCGGCGGCTTCCTTTCCGGTCAGCGGCTCACCGGTCAGTGAATGCCACTTCGCCTTGGCCAGCGACAGCCGGTAGAGCCACATGCCGGTGAGGTAGGCGCCCCACATGCGCGCGTACGGCGTGCCGATGACGGCGTCATCGCTGGCGATGACGATGTCGGCGCACAGGGCGTAATCGCTTGCGCCGCCGACGCACCAGCCGTGCACCTGGGCGATGACAGGTTTGGATGCGCGCCAGATCGCCATGAACTTCTGCGTCGGGCCGGTCTCGCGGGCGCTGACCATTGCGAAGTCCTTGCCCGGATCCCATCGCGCCGTCGGTGTTCATCGCGTCGCCCCAGTGGTGGAAGCCGCCGCCGAAGTCGTAGCCGCCGGAGAAGGAACGGCCCGCGCCGCGCAGCACGATCACCTTGACGGCCGGGTCGCGTTCGGCGAGCCCGATAGCCTTCTCGATCTCGTCGGGCATCGGCGGCACGATGGTGTTGAGATGCTCAGGGCGGTTCAGCGTGATGGTGGCGACGGGACCGTCGGTCTTATAGAGCAGGGTCTCGAACTCGGTCGGCATGGCAGCAGTTTGGCACTCGTCCTCAGGTCAGCAGGACGGGGCCGCGCAAATCATGCTCGATGCGTGCCGCCTCCTGCAGTGCGGCGTCGCGACCGTGCTCGAGTTCGATGAGGTGAAGCGCCAGGTCAATCCCGATGTCGCCCGCTGGTCAGCACGTCGCCGACGTCAAGCTCGTCCATCCCGTTGAACATCAGGATCTCGGTTCGGCGCATCGCGTTGGCGGAGGGCATAGATGATTGTGCATCCCCCGCTAAACCGTTGTCCTTACCGTAAGCTAATCAGCATGCTGCGCGTCATCCAGTGGGCCACCGGATCTGTCGGCCGCCAAGCCGTCGCCGCCGTCCACGAACATCCCGACCTCGAGCTCGTCGGCGCACTCGTTTACAGCGACGCCAAGGCTGGCCGCGATGTCGGCGACATCTGCGGCATCGGTCCGATTGGTGTAGAGGCCACCAAGGATCCCGACGAGATCGTTGCCGTGGAGGCCGACTGCGTGCTCTACATGCCGCAGGGCGAGATGAACCCGATGGGCGCGGTCGACGACATCTGCCGGCTACTCGCGTCGGGTAAGAATGTGGTGTCGACGGCGGTGACCGGTCTCATCTATCCGCTCAGTCTCGGCCGCGGCGCCGTCCAGAAGCTCGAAACGGCCTGCACGCAAGGAGGGTCCTCCTTCCACGGGACCGGCATCGAACCCGGCTGGGCCGCAGAGGTTTTACCGCTGACGATGTCGGGGCTGTTTCAGCGGATCGACTCGCTGTTGGTGCAGGAGCTGATGGACTACACCACCTACGACAGCGCCGACATGCTGTTCGACATCATGGGATTCGGCAAGGCGCCCGACGAGCCGGTCCCGATGGCCGACGCCGCCCTCGCCGGTGTCACCTTCCGCGCACCGCTGATGCTTGTCGCCGACGGGCTCGGCGCGACCATCGATGACTTCGTTTACCACCGCGACGTCGCGGTTGCGGACAAACCGTTCGAGATCAAGGCAGGCCGGATCGAGGCGGGGACGGTGGCAGCGCAGCGATTTGGCTACACCGCTGTGATCGGTGGTCGGCCGGCACTCACGATTGAGCACATCACGCGCCTCGGTGACGAACAGGCGCCACAGTGGCCGACCGGCCGTGGGTGGAAGGTGACCGTCGAGGGCAGGCCCTCGATGGTGCTCGACTCGAAGATCGCCACCCACGGCGAGGACGAAACCGATCAGGGTTGTCTTGGCACCGCCATGCACGCCGTCCACGCGATCGCCCCGGTGTGCGCGGCGACGCCGGGAATCCGTACGTTCCTTGACCTTCCGATGATTATCGGGCGCGGCGTACTCACACCCTGAACAGGGTGGCCGGCTATTCGTGCCCCTGCGCCTCGATGGCCTTCTTGCGGCGATTGATCAGCAAGGCGCCGACGGCCCCGATGGCCGCACCAATTCCTGCACCCGACCATCCCACCGCAAAACCGAACGCTGAGCTCAGCAGCCCCACGGTGACGCCGACCGCGATGCTGACCACCATGAGAATCGCGACGATCTGCCACCACGGCATCGGCTTTGGTGCTGAGGGCTCTGGTGACATGAGCCCACCCTAACTACCCCCCGAGTGTGCGGTGCAGAAACTCGAAGATCAATGCGGACCTGAACGCGGTCTGCGCGTTGTCGGCGGCACCCGCGTGCCCACCCTCGATGTTCTCGTAGTACTGCACCGGCTGGCCCGCAGCTTCCAGCGACGCGGTCATCTTTCGGGCGTGGCCGGGGTGCACCCTGTCGTCTCGCGTCGAGGTGGTGATCAACACCGGCGGATATGTCCGGTCTGGCGAAACATTCTGATACGGAGAGTATTTGGAGATGAACTCCCAATCGTCGGGGTTGTCCGGGTCGCCGTACTCGGCAACCCATGACGCGCCTGCCAACAGTAGGTGAAACCGCCGCATGTCCAGCAGCGGCACACTGCACACCAGCGCACCGAACAGCTCGGGGTACTGCGTCAGCATGATGCCCATCAACAGGCCGCCGTTGCTGCCACCCTGCGCGCCCAGCTGTTCGACGGTCGTGATACCTCTGTCAACCAGATCTCTTGCCACAGCGGCGAAGTCCTCTGCGACAAGGTGCCTGCCTTCGCGCATCGCCTGGGTGTGCCACGTCGGCCCGTACTCGCCGCCGCCGCGGATGTTGGCCAGCACATAGGTACCCCCACGCGCCAGCCACAGCCTGCCCAACACGCCGCCGTAGCCGGGGGTGCTCGAGTTCTCGAAGCCGCCGTATCCGCCCAACAGAGTCTTGCTCGGCCCCATCGAATTACGATGTCCGACTACGAAGTACGGGATCATCGTGCCGTCGGCTGACGAAACGAAGTTCTGCGTGACCTCGATGTCTGACGCATCGAAGAATGCCGGTGCGCTCTTGATCTGTGTCACTTCGCCGCCGGCCCGACCCCACAGCAACCGGGACGGGAGCTCGAAACCGCTGGAGTCCAGGAACATCTCGTCGCCATACTCGTCGACGTCGACCAGAATCGTGTGAGTGTTGGGCGGGATGCCTGCGATCGGCGTCGCCTCCCACGATCCGGGGGATACGACGTCCACGCGGCTCGCGACGTCGACAAGACTGACCAACACAAGGTGGTCCCGTGTCCACGCGTAGTTCTCCAGACTGGAGTGTTCGTCGGGTTCGAAGACCACACTCAATTCAGCTGTACCCGCTAGGAATTCGTCGTAGTTGGCTGCCAGCAGCGAGCCCGCCACATACTCGGCGGAGCCTGTGTACCAGTCGGTGCGAGGCCGGATCAACAACCACTCACGGTGCACGGACATGTTGGCATCAGTGGGCACGTCGATCCGGATCAACTCGTCGCCGCGCAGCTCGTAGCGTTCGCTGTTGAAGAAGTCGAGGGACCGCGTGATCAGCAACCGCTCGAACCCCGGGGTCAGGTCCCAACCGCCGCCCACGCTGACGTCCGACGGGTCGCCCGAGAACAGTGTCTGCGCGTCCTCCAGCGGTTGACCGCGCCGCCACCTCTTGACGATCCGGGGGTAGCCGGACTCCGTAAGCGACTCGGGCCCAAAGTCGGTGCCCACCAACACGGTGTCGTGGTCCTGCCAGGACAGGCCGGACTTGGCCTCCGGTAGCTGGAAGCCGCCATCGACGAACTCGCGCTTCTCCATGTCGAATTCGCGCACGACGGTGGCGTCGGCGCCGCCACGTGAGAGCTCGACCAGCGCAAGGGTGTAGTTGGGTTCGATGACCTCGGCGCCTGCCCACACCCAGTTCTCATCGTCGAGGCGCGCGACTTCATCGACATCGATGATGACGTCCCACGCGGGCTCTTCGCTTCGATAACTCTCCAGCGTGGTGCGCCGCCACAGTCCCCGTGGGTTCGTCGCATCGCGCCAGAAGTTGTACAGGTAATCGCCGCGGCGCCGCACATACGGGATGCGGCTATCGGTGTCGAGCACCTCCAGCGCTTCGGAACGCATCTGCTCGAACCGGTCGTCAACAAGGTCGCCGAGCGTTGGCGCGTTGTGCTCGCGCACCCAGTTCAGCGCGTCGTCGCCGGTGATGTCCTCGAGCCATAGATAGGGGTCGTCAGCCACGGGATCCATTCTGTCGGTCGGGCGTAGTGTGAGCTCGGTTACACCGTTCGAGAGGGGAAGTCACTGATGACCGTTTACGCCCGCCCCGGTTCCACGGACGCCCTGATGTCTTATGAGTCGCGGTACGGAAACTTCATCGGCGGTGAATGGGTGCCGCCTGTCGGAGGCGAGTACTTCGAGAATCTGACGCCGGTCACCGGCCAGCCGTTCACCGAGATACCGCGTTCGACGGACGCCGACATCGAGAAGGCTCTCGACGCCGCGCACGGCGCCGCGCCGGCATGGGGCAAGGCCGCGCCTGCCGAACGCGCCAACGTCCTCAACAAGATCGCCGACCGCATCGAAGCCAACCTCGAGTCGCTCGCGCTGGCCGAGGCCTGGGACAACGGCAAGCCGATCCGCGAGACACTGGCCGCCGACCTGCCGCTGGCCGTCGATCATTTCCGCTACTTCGCCGGGGCGATCCGTGCCCAGGAGGGGTCGCTGTCGCAGATCGACGATGACACCGTGGCCTATCACTTCCACGAACCGCTCGGCGTGGTCGGCCAGATCATCCCGTGGAACTTCCCGATCCTGATGGCCACATGGAAACTCGCTCCGGCGCTGGCCGCAGGCAATGCCGTCGTCCTCAAGCCTGCCGAGCAGACCCCGGCGTCGATCCTGTACCTGATGTCGTTGATCGGTGACCTGCTGCCCCCCGGCGTGCTCAACGTCGTCAACGGATTCGGGTTCGAGGCGGGTAAGCCGCTGGCGTCCTCGAACCGGATCGCCAAGATCGCGTTCACCGGTGAAACCACCACGGGCCGGCTGATCATGCAGTACGCCAGCCAGAACCTCATCCCCGTCACGCTCGAACTCGGTGGCAAGAGCCCGAACATCTTCTTCTCCGATGTGATGGCCGCAGGCGACGACTTCCAGGACAAGGCGTTGGAGGGCTTCACGATGTTCGCCCTCAACCAGGGCGAGGTCTGCACGTGCCCGTCGCGCAGCCTGATCCAGGCCGACATCTACGACGAGTTCCTCGAGTTAGCGGCGATCCGCACCAAGGCCGTGCGCCAGGGCGACCCGCTGGACACCGAGACCATGATCGGCAGCCAGGCCTCCAACGACCAGCTCGAAAAAGTGTTGTCCTACATCGAAGTTGGCAAAGACGAGGGCGCCCGCATCGTGACCGGTGGTGAGCGCGCACAGCTCGGCGGTGACCTCAACGGCGGCTACTACGTCCAGCCGACGATCTTCGAGGGCAACAACAAGATGCGCATCTTCCAGGAGGAGATCTTCGGGCCGGTCGTCGCGGTGACGTCGTTCAAGGACTATGACGACGCGATCTCGCAGGCCAACGACACGCTCTACGGACTGGGCGCCGGGGTGTGGTCACGCGACGGCAACGTCGCCTATCGCGCCGGGCGCGACATCAAGGCGGGACGGGTGTGGACCAACTGCTACCACGCCTACCCGGCGCACGCGGCGTTCGGCGGCTACAAGCAGTCGGGCATCGGCCGCGAGACCCACAAGATGATGCTCGATCACTACCAGCAGACCAAGAACCTGCTGGTGTCCTACAGCAATAAGGCCCAGGGCTTCTTCTGATGGACGCCGAAACTGAACTTGTGCAGGCCAATACGGTCAAATCTCCTGCACAAGCTCAGGCTCGGCCGATGAGGGCGTTGATCACCGAGGCCGCCGCGCAGTTGTTGCGACAGCTGCAGGATCGCCACGGGGCGTTGATGTTTCACCAGTCCGGCGGATGTTGTGACGGGTCGTCGCCGATGTGCTATCCGGACGGCGAATTCATCGTCGGCGACCGTGACATCCTGCTCGCGATCCTCGACGTCGGCGACGGCGGCGTGCCGACCTGGATCTCCGGGCCGCAGTTCGATGCGTGGAAGCACACGCAACTGGTGATCGACGTCGTACCGGGCCGAGGCGGTGGCTTCAGCCTCGAAGCGCCGGAAGGTATGCGCTTCCTGTCCCGCGGCAGAGCGTTCACCGACGCCGAGAACCAGTTGCTTTTGCAACATCCGCCGGTCGCCGGCGCCGACTACGCCCGTGGCATGCGACCGCCGCACAGCGGGACCCACGTCGTCGCCGAGGCGGTCGATGCTTGTCCCGTTCCCGGCGGCGCGCCGCGCACCTAAGGCTGCGGGACTGACCCCGGCGTTATCGTCGAAAGCGTGATACCGCTACCGCGTGCGTGGCTGTTGGCAAGCTGCCTGCTCGTCGGCGCCGCGGTCGGCCAGATCATCGGCATCGCGGCACTGCTGCTCGTCAGCGCCCGCATCCGGCCGGACCTTGTCATCGCCCTCGTCGTCGGTGTGCCCAGCGCAATCGGGATGTTGACGATCCTGCTTTCGGGACGACGCTGGGCGACCGCGCTTGGCGCCTTCATCCTCGCGATCGCACCGGGATGGCTCAGCGTCCTCGTCGTAATCCAGGTGGTCAACGGTGCCTGACACCCATCACGACACATTGCCCGGCGAGCACACGGAGCCCTACCTGCCGACATTCGACACAGGCGAATTTCCCTCGGCCGCCGATCCTGTGCTGCCCCTGGTCGCCGACCTCGAGCCGTCCGCGCCGATCCCCGTGCCCGCTCAATCAGAGGTGGTTCCCGGCACCTACCAATACCTGAAGCGCTGGACCTTCGTCCTCGTCGTTGCCGGAGTGTGGATCGTTGGGGCCGCTATCGGGCTCGGCCTCTACTACTGGTGGTTCCACTCGCTGGACAAGACGCCGACCGTGTTCGTGGTGCTGGTCTTCCTGACGGTCTGCAGTGTCGGCGGTGTGCTGGTCGCGATGGTGAACAACAAGCCGGTCATCTCGGCGCTGGCGGTCGCACTGATGTCGGCGCCGTTCGCGGCGATAGGCGGTGCTGCGGTGCTGTATGGCCTCTACTTCTGCGATCGGGCAAGCCGCTGTTTGGTCGGGCTGATTCCCTACTAGGGTTGGCCGGGTGACCCACTATGACGTCGTCGTTCTCGGAGCAGGCCCCGGCGGATACGTCGCGGCCATTCGCGCCGCCCAGCTCGGGCTGAACACCGCAGTCGTCGAGCCCAAGTACTGGGGCGGGGTATGCCTCAACGTTGGCTGCATCCCGTCCAAGGCGCTGCTGCGCAACGCCGAACTCGCGCACATCTTCACGAAGGAAGCCAAGCAGTTCGGCATCAGTGGTGAGGCGACGTTCGACTATGGGGTCGCCTTCGATCGAAGCCGCAAGGTCGCCGAGGGCCGCGTCGCCGGTGTGCACTTCCTGATGAAGAAGAACAAGATCACCGAGATCCATGGGTACGGCTCGTTCACCGACGACCACACCCTTGAGGTGAAGCTCAATGAGGGCGGCACCGAGACGGTGACGTTCGACAACATCATCATCGCCACCGGCAGCAGCACCCGGCTTGTGCCTGGCACGTCGCTGTCCGACAACGTCGTCACCTACGAGGAGCTGATCCTGTCGCGCGAGCTGCCGTCGTCGATCGTGATCGCAGGCGCCGGTGCGATCGGCATGGAGTTCGGCTACGTGCTGAAGAACTACGGCGTCGACGTCACCATCGTCGAGTTCCTGCCGCGCGCCCTGCCCAATGAGGACGCCGAGGTCTCCAAGGAGATCGAGAAGCAGTTCAAGAAGCTGGGCGTCAAGGTGCTCACCGGAACCAAGGTGGAGTCGATCCAAGACAACGGCAGCGACGTCACGGTCACGGTCAGCAAGGACGGCAAGTCCGAGGCGATCACGGCCGCCAAGGTGCTGCAGGCCATCGGCTTCGCGCCCAACATCGAGGGCTACGGCCTCGACAAGGCCGGCGTGCAGCTCACCGAGCGCAAGGCCATCGGCATCGACGACTACATGCACACCAACGTGCCCCACATCTACGCCATCGGCGACGTCACCGGGCTGTTGCAACTGGCCCATGTGGCCGAGGCGCAGGGCGTTGTCGCATCCGAAACCATCGGGGGCGCAGAGACATTGCCGCTTGGCGACTACCGCATGCTGCCGCGCGCGACGTTCTGCCAGCCCCAGGTGGCCAGCTTCGGGCTCACCGAGGAGCAGGCCCGCGCCGAGGGCTATGACGTGAAGGTCGCCAAGTTTCCTTTCACCGCCAATGCGAAAGCGCACGGCGTAGGGGATCCGAGCGGCTTTGTGAAGCTGATCGCCGACGGCAAATACGGCGAGCTGATTGGCGGGCATCTCATCGGCCACGACGTGTCCGAGCTGCTGCCCGAGCTGACCCTTGCACAGAAATGGGACCTGACCGCTACCGAGCTGGCCCGAAACGTCCACACCCACCCGACGATGTCCGAAGCGCTGCAGGAGTGCTTCCATGGACTCATCGGCCACATGATCAACTTTTGAGAGCGATCTGGGTCGCCGCGATCGGCGGATTGGTGGTCGGCCACATTCTGTGGCTGGCCGGGATTTCCATTGCGATCGCGACGAGCAGCATCAACATGTGGGTGCTGGTTGTCGCCGGGGTGTCGATCGTGTTGGGAGCCATCGCCGCCGCGCTCGGTTTGCGGTTGTATCGACGCAAGTCGGAGATATGGGCTGCGTTCCTGTGGGCGCTGCCGGTGTCCCCGGTGCTGTTATCTCTGATTGTGCTCGGCGTGACATACCTATAGTCGGGCGATGACCGAACTCGTTGCCAGCCGCGAGGCACCTCGCCGATCTCATCGACGCCGTGTTCACCACGACGCAGCCATTCCAATCCGTTTCCAAGGCAACGGTTCTCGACCGGTTGCGAGACCCCGCAGCAGGACGTCGACTTGAGCACGCCTGCTATCAGGCCGATTCAGCGGAGGTGGCACATCAGCTGTCAGCCGCGCACAAGCTGTGGAGGGTGTATGCACGCTAGCGGTCGGGGGTATCGTCTGCTGCACCGCAGACGACCTTGGAGGAAGCAACGTGGCAGCATCGAAGTACGCCGGAATCTCTTTTGCCGGTGCAGTCCTGGCCGGGTGTGCGTTCGGTCTGGCGGCCAATGCCCACGCCGACGACTGTGATCCGTTCATGCTGTCGATGACTCCGCAGCCTGTTCTCGCATGCCAGGCTCCCGATGTCGCACCGCCGCCCGACCAACCTGCGGTCGCTCCAATGAACGACGTCGCGGTGCCGCCGCCTGCCGAGGTGCCTCCACCAGCGGAGCCCGGGCCGTTCGGTGAGGTCGAAGCTCCTCCGCTGCTTCCGTAGCCAGACGGGCGTGGCCGCTAGCGGTATCGCGGAAGATACAAGATCAGACGCACTCGGTGCAGAACTGCTGGCCGTCCTTGCGCAGTGCCAACCGGCTGTGGTGTTGCACCAGGAAGCAGCTAGAGCAGACGAATTCGTCAGCCTGTTTGGGCACCACGCGGACCGAGAGTTCCTCACCGGTCAGGTCGGCGTCGGGCAGGTCGAACGAATCGCCCGCGTCGCCGTCGTCGACGTCGATCACCGCGGTCGCCGCGTCGTTCTTCCGGCGGGTGGTCAGCTCCTCCAGCGACTCGTCGGCGTCGGGCTCGGTGACGCGGGGAGCGTCGTAGTCAGTGGCCATGCGACTACCCCTTCCTAATCAGGTCTGCTAAATCGCCAAACGCAGTCAGGAAGCGGATTGTTCCCCAAATTAGTCAGGGAAATCGAGCGGGATCCTCAGCGTCGCCATAGTGGCCGCCAGCGCATCGTATTGGCCTGCAAGAGTGCAGAATTCGATGAGTTGCGGCCGCGTCAATACGCCCGAAAGGGCCGCCCAGGTTTCGGGTGACATCGAGCGGGTGATGACGAATTCGTCCGTTGCGGTGATCAGCACCCGCTGCCGCTCGGTGAGGCCTTCGGCATCCGGTCCCTCGAAGATGCTGGCCTGCAGGTCGGCATCGACGCCGCGGCTCCTTGCCAGCCTGCGGTGCTGCTGCAGTTCATACTCACAGTCGCGCAGGTGCCCAACCCGCAGGATCACCAGTTCGGCGTCGCTTCGCGAGAGCTTGCCTGCATACAGCAGATAACCTGAGAACGGCAGCCACGCGAGGAACAACAGCTTGTGCTGCCCGAGCACATTGAACAGATGGAATTTCGGCGCGCGGATGCCACGGGCCCCGAGCTTGGCGATCGCCCAGTTGAGCGGCCCGAGTTCCTTGAAGCCCCCAGGCGGGATGCGTGCGGGGGCGCTCATATCTGTCGGTTCCTCACGCGAGCGTTCGTCACAACTGCTGCACTAAGTATGGCGACACCGTGCTGCGGTGCTCGTTGAGGTCGAGCGCACGGCCAAGCGCGGGGAACGCCCGCTGCGGGCAGTTGTCGCGCTCGCAGACCCGGCAGCCGGCGCCGATCGGCGTCGCATTGTCACCCGACAAGTCGAGTCCCTCCGAATAGACCAACCGGTGAGCGTGCCGGAGTTCGCAGCCCAGGCCGATCGCGAACGTCTTACCAGGCTGACCATAGCGCGATGCGCGGCGCTCCACTGTGCGTGCCACCCACATATAGTTGCGCCCATCGGGCATCTGCGCGATCTGCACCAGGATCTTGCCGGGGTTGGCGAACGTCTCGTAGACGTTCCACAGCGGGCAGGTACCCCCTGACGACGAGAAGTGAAAACCGGTGGCGGACTGCCGCTTCGACATGTTGCCCGCGCGATCGACGCGGACGAACGACAACGGCACGCCACGCATCGACGGCCGCTGCAGGGTCGACAGCCGGTGCGCGATGGTTTCGAAGCTGACGGAGTAGAACGCCGAAAGCCGCTCGACGTCGTAGCGGAAGTTCTCCGCGACATCGTGAAATTGGCGATACGGCAACACCGTTGCGGCCGCGAAGTAGTTCGCCAACCCGAGCCGGGCCAGGGTAGCCGACTCCTCGCTGGTGAACTTGCCCTCGGCGACCAGCTTGTCGATCAGTTCGCCGAACTCCAGGTAGGCCAGCTCGGCGGCCATCTTGAACACCGTCTGTCCGGAGGAGAGGTGTCCGCTGATCTCGAGGGTCTTGGATGCGGGGTCGAAGCGGTGCAACACCGTGTCGCCGAGGTCGATTCGCCGCACGATGTGCACACCGTGCACCCTGGTCAGCCGGTCGGACAGCTCGCGGGCCAACTCGGCGCGGTGCATGCGCATGCGAATGGTGAGATCCTCGGCGGCGGCGTCGAGTTCGTGCAGGTAGTTCTGCCGCTGATAGAAGTAGTCGCGCACTTCCTCGTGGGGCATCGTGATCGCTCCGCTGCCGCTGCCGTCGGAGTACCTGTCCTCGGTCGCGGCGGCCAACTGTGTAGTGGTCAGGCGATAACGTCGGTGCAGATTCACCATCGCCCGGGCCAGCGTCGGATGCGAGCCGACCATATCGGCGACCTCCGCCATGTCGACATCGATGTCCACGTCGCGGTCCATGGTGACTTCGCGCAATTCGGCGACGAGGCGGGTGTCATCTTCAGATGCGAAGAAGGTGGCGTCGACTCCGAACACCTCGGTGATCCGCAGCAGTACGGCCACCGTCAGCGGACGAACGTCGTGCTCGATCTGATTGAGGTAACTCGGCGAGATGTCCAGCATCTGCGCCAGCGCGGCCTGGCTGAAGCCGCGTTCGCTACGGAGTTGTCGCACCCGTGAGCCGACAAACGTTTTCGCCACGTCAGACAGCCTAACAAGGCTGCGAAGTCAGGCTTTGCATTGTTGGCAGATCGGCGGCTGTGGCAGGATCAGGGCCGATTGATTGACAGGGGAGAACACACGATGGCGGGAATCTCAGGCAGCACCGGTTTGACGAAGGTGATGATGCCTGTGCCCGATCCGCACCCCGACGTCTTCGACAGGGAGTGGCCGCTGCGGGTGGCCGACGTCGACCGCGAAGGCAGGCTGAAGTTCGACGCCGCCACCCGGCACATCCAGGACATCGGCTCGGACCAGCTGCGCGAAATGGGGTACGAGGAGACGCACCCGCTGTGGATCGTGCGGCGCACGATGATCGACCTGCTCGAGCCGATCGAGTTCAAGGACATGCTGCGGATGCGACGCTGGTGTTCGGGTACGTCCAACCGCTGGTGCGAGATGCGGGTACGTATCGACGGCCGCAGGGGCGGCCTGATGGAGTCCGAGGCGTTCTGGATCAACATCAACCGCGAAACCCAGGGCCCGGCCCGGATCGCCGACGATTTCATCGAAGGCCTGCAGCGCACCACGGATGTCGACCGGTTGAGGTGGAAGGCGTATCTGAAGGCCGGTAGCCGCGAGGACGCGAATCAGATCCGCGATTACCCTGTCCGCGTCAGCGACATCGACATCTTCGACCACATGAACAACTCGGTGTACTGGACCGTGATCGAGGACTACATCTTCAACACCCCCGAACTGCTGCACAAGCCGATCCGGGTGACGATCGAGCACGACGCCGCTGTCGCGTTGGGCGACAAGCTGGAGATCGTTTCGCACGTGCATCCCGCCGGATCGACCGAACAATTCGGCGCCGAGCTGACGGACCGCACTGTTACAACGCTCACATATGCGGTCGGCGACGAGACGAAAGCCGTCGCATCCCTCTTCGCCCTCTGACCCGTTTCGGTTTAACAGTACGGGCGTACTGACCAGCGCATATCGCGTTACCGGTGAGTAGCTACTGAACCGGTAAAGCCGATAGCCATGTTTGCAAACTTAACAAGTTAACGGCAGGCGTTGGCGAAAATTGGCAAGTGAAACGAGTGGACCTGCGGTTATGACATGGTGCATGCTCGAGTTAGCACATAAGTGAAGATGCTGAAGCGTTAACAACCAGCCACGGTTAAGGCGCCTCCAGCGACTTGCCCGAAAAAGAATGGAGCACCGATGTCAACCGTTGGCACGCCGAAGTCGCCCGAACAGATCCAGCACGACTGGGACACCAATCCGCGGTGGAAGGGCATCGAGCGCACCTACACCCCCGCCGACGTGGTAGCCCTGCAGGGTTCTGTCGTCGAGGAGGCCACCCTGGCCCGCCGCGGCGCTGAGGTGCTGTGGAACCAGCTCCACGACATGGAGTTCGTCAACTCGCTCGGCGCGCTGACCGGCAACATGGCGGTTCAGCAGGTGCGTGCCGGCCTGAAGGCCATCTACCTGTCCGGTTGGCAGGTCGCCGGCGACGCGAACCTGTCCGGCCACACCTACCCGGACCAGAGCCTCTACCCGGCCAACTCGGTGCCGCAGGTGGTGCGCCGCATCAACAACGCGCTGCTGCGCGCCGACCAGATCGCCAAGGTCGAGGGCGACACGTCCATCGAGAACTGGCTGGCACCGATCGTCGCCGACGGTGAGGCCGGCTTCGGCGGCGCGCTCAACGTCTACGAGCTGCAGAAGGCCATGATCGCCGCCGGTGTCGCGGGCTCGCACTGGGAGGACCAGCTGGCGTCGGAGAAGAAGTGCGGCCACCTCGGTGGCAAGGTGCTGATCCCGACCCAGCAGCACATCCGCACCCTGACCTCGGCCCGCCTCGCGGCCGACGTCGCCGACGTGTCCGACCGTCGTCATCGCCCGCACCGACGCCGAGGCCGCGACGCTGATCACCTCCGATGTCGACGAGCGCGATCAGCCGTTCATCACCGGTGAGCGCACCAAGGAAGGCTTCTACCGGGTGCGCAACGGCCTCGAGCCCTGCATCGCCCGCGCCAAGGCCTACGCGCCGTACTCCGACCTGATCTGGATGGAGACCGGCACCCCGGACCTGGAGCTGGCGGCGAAGTTCGCCGAGGGCGTCAAGAGCGAGTTCCCCGACCAGATGCTGGCCTACAACTGCTCGCCGTCGTTCAACTGGAAGCAAGCACCTCGACGACGCGACCATCGCCAAGTTCCAGAAGGAGCTCGGCGCGATGGGCTTCAAGTTCCAGTTCATCACGCTGGCCGGCTTCCACGCCCTGAACTACTCGATGTTCGATCTGGCTTACGGCTACGCCCGCAACCAGATGAGCGCCTACGTCGAGCTGCAGGAGCGCGAGTTCGACGCCGAGGAGCGCGGTTACACCGCGACGAAGCACCAGCGCGAGGTCGGCGCGGGCTACTTCGACCGGATCGCCACCACGGTGGATCCGACCTCGTCCACGACCGCTCTGGCCGGCTCGACCGAAGAGGGACAGTTCCACTGAGTCGGCAGCTAGCGTCGAGCACTAGACCACGGGCCTAGGCTCACGAGGCCGACGGCTTGACAGCGCAAGCCCCGCCCAGAACCCTTGGGCGGGGCTTGCCGCATGTAGGAGACGAAAATGAGCAATCCAATCGAACGAGTAGGCGTGGTCGGTGCCGGACAGATGGGCGCAGGCATCGCCGAGGTGTCCGCTCGGGCCGGCGTCGACGTCATGGTCTTCGAGCCCACCGAAGCGCTGACCGCTGCGGGGAAGGCTCGCATCACCAAATCGCTCGAGCGCGGTGTGAGCGTCGGCAAGATCACCGAGAACGAACGCGACCGCGGCTCTGGCCAAGCTGAGGTTCACCACCAGCCTTGCCGATCTGTCCGATCGTCAACTCGTCATCGAGGCGGTCATCGAGGACGACGCCGTCAAGGGCAAGATCTTCGCCGAACTCGACAAGGTCATCACCGATCCCGACGCGGTGCTCGCATCGAACACGTCCAGCATCCCCATCATGAAAATCGCTGCGGCGACCACAGAATCCGGGGCGCGTGCTCGGCCTGCACTTCTTCAACCCCGTACCCGTGCTGCCGCTGGTCGAACTGGTCAGCACACTCGTCACTACCGATGCCGCCCTCGCGCGTACCGAAGAATTCGCGAGCAAGGTGCTTGGCAAGCAGGTGGTGCGTTGCTCCGACCGGTCCGGCTTCGTCGTCAACGCGTTGTTGGTGCCGTATCTGTTGTCGGCAATCCGGATGGTGGAGGGCGGTTTCGCGACGGTCGAGGATGTCGACAAGGCCGTGGTCGCCGGGCTGTCGCATCCGATGGGTCCGCTGCGGCTGTCCGATCTCGTCGGCCTCGACACGCTGAAACTCATCGCGGACAAGATGTTCGAGGAGTTCAAGGAGCCGTTGTACGCGGCGCCGCCGCTGTTGCTGCGTATGGTTGAGGCGGGCCAACTCGGCAAGAAGTCCGGCCAAGGCTTCTACAAGTACTAAGCACCTAGCGTTGGCAACGGACGCGTCAATTAGTTAGGCTACCTTCTGGTCGGGCCGGTGAGCCTGGTCGGTATTTGCTGTGTGGCAGCGTATATTTGACGCACCGCTGTGCCCGGCTGGGGCGGCCGGTCGTCGTTCAGTAACGAACACGAGGTAGTAAAGAATGTCGGAACTCAGGTCAGACCTGTCGCCGTACTACGAAGAGTCCCAGTCTATTTACGACGTATCAGACGACTTCTTCGCGCTTTTCCTTGGTCCGACAATGGGTTACACCTGCGCCTACTACGAGCGCGACGACATGACACTGGACCAAGCACAACTCGCAAAGTTCGACCTCGCGCTGGGGAAACTCGGGCTCGAGCCCGGCATGACGTTGCTTGATGTCGGATGCGGTTGGGGCGGTGCACTGGAGCTCGCCGTGCAGAAGTTCGACGTCAACGTCATCGGTATCACCTTGAGCCGCAACCAGTGTGAGCACAGCAGGAAGAGGCTGGCGGGGATCTCGTCGTCGCGCACGGTCGAGGTGCGTCTGCAGGGTTGGGAAGAGTTTGACGAACCCGTCGACAGGATCGTGAGCATCGGCGCCTTCGAGGCGTTCAAGAAAGTGCGCTACGCAGCGTTCTTCGACATGGCTCACAGTGTTCTGCCAGACGACGGGCGCATGCTCTTGCACACGATCCTTGGCTATCCGCGAAACTACTTTCACGAGCAAGGGATTCCGGTCACGATCAGCGATCTGAAGTTCATGCAGTTCATCGGCAGGGAGATATTTCCCGGCGGCGAGCTGCCGTGTGAACGAGACGTCGTCGAATTTTCCCAAGGCGCCGGATTCTCAGTGGATCGAATTCAGCTCCTGCGGCCGCACTATGCCCGGACATTGGACATGTGGGCGGCCAAACTGTTGGCCCGTCGCGACGACGCGATCGCGATCACGTCCGAAGCGGTTTACGACCGCTACCTGCACTACCTGACGGGCTGCGCCGACTTCTTCCGGCGAGGGATATGCAACGTCGGCCAGTTCACGCTGACCAAGGGCTCACTTAGGCGTTAGCCAGCCGCTTCTTCTCCGCCTTGACGTCGAAATCCGCTGGCGGCCAAGACAAGTTGAGCCCTTCGAGGGCCTCGATCAGCAGCTCGAGGATGGCCAGCCGGCTGTACCACTTGCGGTCGCACGGGATCACGTGCCACGGCGCATAGTCAGTCGACGTGCGCTCGAGCATGGCCTGATAGGCCTCCTGGTAGGCAGGCCAGCGCAGCCGCTCGTCGACGTCGGCAGGGTTGTACTTCCAGTACTTGTCGGGACGGTCGAGCCGCTCGGACAGCCGAGCTTTCTGTTCGTCCAACGAAACGAACATCGCCGCCTTGATGATGGTCGTTCCGTCGTCGACGAGCTTGCGCTCGAAGCGGTTGATCTCGTCGTAGCGCCTTCCCCACACCTCGGGCGGCACGATGTTGTGCACCCGGACCACGAGCACGTCCTCGTAGTGCGATCGGTCGAAGACCCCGATGTGTCCGGCAGGCGGGAGCGCACGCCGGATCCGCCACAGGTAGGCGTGCTTTCGCTCTTCCTCGGTGGGGACGCCGAACCCGGTGTAGCGGATGCCCTGCGGATTGGCCGCGCCCACAACGTGTTTGACGATGCCGCCCTTGCCCGCGGTGTCCATGCCCTGCAGCACCAGCAGGACCGAGCGGGTGTCGTCGGCGCCGCGACTGTTGGCGTACAGCATCTCCTGCAGCTGTGCGAATCGCTCGTTGCGCTCGGGCTGCAGCTCGGCGGCGTCGCTCTTCTTGCCCTTGAAACCGGGGGTGGCGCTGGTATCGATGTTCGCCACCTTGTCGCCGTCACGGAACACCAAGTATTCGTGTGGCTCGTGCGTCCAGAGCTTGGGTAGATCCGCAGGACTAGTCATGAGCCAGTAATTGTGACGGTACGAGCGGCGACGGGTGGGGCTGTTGGCGGAACTTCTCCAACGACCCGGCGGCCTCGACGATGCCGCACAGCGCGTTCCACGACAGCATGGTCAGGTAGTCGATCAGCTCGTCGGAGGTCATCCGCGGATTCGACATCCAGGAGTGCGTTGCGAGCTGGACCCCGCCGACGGTGTGATACGCCCACGGCTCGACCCCGCCGGTTTCCATGCCGACCGCGACCATTCGGTGGCGCAGCATGACCGCGAGCATGCGCGCGATGATCCGTTCGGAATCCGCGACAGCCTTGGTCCTGCTGGCCGAGTTGTTGGCCATGACGAACTGGTACGGCTCGGGCTCGTCGGCGACGGTATGGACGTAGACACGGATGATCTCGCGGGTCAGGTCATAGCCGTCCAGATTCGACGACAGTGCCGCTGCCATGTTGGGGATCAGCGTGACCTGCGCGAAGCGCATCATCACCGCGGTGGTCAAGTCGTTCTTGTCGACGAAGTAGCGGTACAGAACCGTCTTGGAGACGCCGATCTCGGCTGCGATCTCGTCCATGCTGACGTTGCTGCCACGCCGCCGGATGGCCTCTAGGGTGCCGTCTACCAGCTCATTGCGCCGTTCCACCTTGTGCTGGTGCCAGCGCCGTTTGCGTCCATCGGTTTTGACCGCCACCGCCGGGGTCTGCTGTGTCACTATCGCCGTGATCCATTCCCTAGTTCCCACTGATACTACGGCCGATCTTGAAAGCGAGGGTTGCCGGACCGGCCGCGCCGCAACGGCGTAGCGGATGATGGAGGAGTGGCACACAGACCGGACGCCGGCGGGCGCGCGATGACGGCTCCGCGAGCCAGCTTCGCGGAGTCGCTGGCGGGAGCCGACAGCGCCGCCGACGCTGAGCGCCTCCGTGGCCTTCGGCGGATGAAGGTCGTCGCGCTGAGCTTCCTGCTCGGTGCCACCGTGATCTTCCTGCTGTGCACATGGGCGCAGTCCCACGGCGCAGCCGGGTGGGTGGGTTACGTCCGCGCCGCCGCCGAGGCGGGCATGGTCGGTGGGGTTGCCGACTGGTTTGCGGTCACTGCTCTGTTCAAGCATCCGCTGGGTATCCCGATCCCCCACACCGCGATCATCAAGAAGAAGAAGGATCAGCTCGGCGAGGGCCTCGGCGCCTTCGTGCGGGAGAACTTCATGTCGGCCGAGGTCGTCGAGACCAAACTGCGCGACGCCGAGGTCGCTGGCCGACTCGGCAAGTGGCTCTCGGAGCCGTCGCACGCCGAGCGGGTGGCCGGCGAGGCGTCCACGGTGCTGCGAGTGCTGGTGGAAATGCTGCGTGACGAGGACGTTCAGCACGTTCTCGACAGGATGATCGTGAAACGCATCGCCGAACCGCAATGGGGACCACCGATCGGCAGGGTGCTGGCCACGCTGCTGGCTGAAGGCCGGCAGGAGGCGCTGCTGCAGCTGCTCGCCGACCGTGCGTTCCAGTGGGCGCTCAACGCAGGCGACATCATCGAGCGGGTCGTCGAGCGGGACTCGCCCACCTGGTCGCCGCGCTGGGTGGACCACCTCGTCGGCGACCGCATCCACCGCGAGCTGATGGACTTCACCGACAAGGTGCGCCGCAATCCCGACCACGAATTGCGCCGTTCGGCGACCCGTTTCCTCTTCGAGTTCGCCGACGACCTGCAGCACGACGAGACCACGATCGGCAAGGCCGAGAACGTCAAGGAACAGATCCTGGCCCGCGAAGAGGTGGCAAAGGCCGCAGAGACGGCATGGAACGCCGCCAAGCGGATATTCCTGGAGTCCGTCGACGATCCCGTCATCGGCCCTGCGTACTCGTATTGCCGACTCCGCGGTGCACATCGGCGAGTCACTGCGCGACGACGCCGATCTGCGCGACAAGGTGGACAACTGGATCATCCGCGCCGCACAGCATCTCGTCTCCCAATACGGGGCGGAGATCACGACAGTGATCACCGACACAATCGAGCGGTGGGACGCCGACGAGGCCAGTAAGCGCATCGAATTGCACGTCGGCCGTGACCTGCAATTCATCAGGATCAACGGCACGGTGGTGGGTTCGCTTGCCGGCCTGATTATCTATTCGATAGCCCAGCTACTCTTCTGACCTGCGCTAACTAGCGCTTGCAAAAGTTAGCACCCCGTCGTACGGTTGTTCCGTCGCTAATCGGATACCCAACGCAACGAGGGGGCTACACCATGCCGCAGGATGAAAATCTTGCCGCTGTCGTATCCAGCGCTGCGCAGGACATCGGGTCGTTCATTCGCACGCAACGCGAAGCAGCTCAGGTATCCGTGCGGCAGTTGGCCGAGAAGGCCGGCGTCAGTAATCCCTATCTCAGCCAGATCGAGCGGGGATTGCGGAAACCCTCAGCCGACGTGCTTCAACAGATCGCCAAGGCGCTGCGGGTGTCCGCGGAAGTGCTCTATGTCCGTGCCGGAATCCTGGAACCCAGCGATCCGAGCGAGGTGCGCGACGCCATCGTCACCGACACGGCGATCACCGAGCGGCAGAAGCAAGTGCTGCTCGACATCTACACGTCATTTTGCCAACAGAACGAAGCCGTCAGTGAGGAGCCGACGACTGAACCGACTGCAGACCAAATACCCACTCTAGAAATCCAGCAATACAACGAAACTCAGTGAGAGGAACTACGAACATGGCGAAGAAGACTGCTGCCAAGAACCAGCCCACCGTTGACGACCTCAAGGCCCCGCTGCTTGCCGCGGTCGGTGCCGCCGACCTCGCCCTCGAGCGGGTCAACGAGATCGTGGCCACCCTGCGCGATCGCGCCGGTGAAGCCCGCACCGACGCCGAGGCGCGCGTCGAGGAGAGCCGTGCCCGCCTGACCAAGCTGCAGGAAGACCTGCCGACCCAGTTCGGTGAGCTTCGGGAGCGGCTGACCAGCGACGAGCTGCGCAAGGTCGCCGAGAGCTACGCGGAGGCCGCTCAGACCCGTTACAACAATCTCGTCGAGCGTGGCGAGGCTGCTCTGGAGCGTCTGCGCAACACCAACGCGCTCGAAGAGGGTCGCGAGCGGGTCGCCGGTCTGTCGGATCAGGCCGTCGAGCTGACTCAGGAGGCCCTGGGCAACGTGGCGTCGCAGACCCGCGCGGTTGGCGAGCGTGCCGCCAAGCTGGTCGGCGTCGAGCTGCCGAAGAAGGCTGCGAAGGCTGCTCCGGCCAAGAAGGCGCCCGCCAAGAAGGCCCCGGCCAAGAAGGCTCCCGCCAAGAAGGCTGCGGCCAAGAAGGTCACCCAGAAGTAAATCCGGTTCTGAGTCGCCCCTAGGGGCGACTCAGAGTCGACCCGGGGACGTAACCCGCTTAGGCTAGCTATGTGGAGCTTCAAGGCCTAGTGGGTTACGTCCTCGCTTTTTTGCAGATCGCGGTACTGCTGACGACCGTCTACGCGTTCGTTCACGCCGCGCTGCAGCGGCCGGACGCCTACACCGCGGCCGAAAAGCTGACCAAGCCGGTGTGGCTGGTGATCCTTGGCGTCGGTGTGCTGCTGGCATTGGTGCTCGGCATCACCGGCGTGGCGATCGCGGCGGTTGCCGCAGGCGTCTATCTCGTCGACGTCCGGCCCAAGATCCTGGAAATCCAGGGCAAGTCCCGATAGTTTCGTGCGCCTCCTCGTCGCCGCAATCGCGGCAATTGCCGTGACCCTCGCGCTTGCGCCGGTCGCATCGGCCGACCCTGTGCCCGGGCCGCCGTACATCGACCACGTCCAGTGGGCGAAGTGGGGCGACATGTCCAGTCTGCGGGTCTACCCGACTCAGTCGGGACGGCGGGCGTCGCTGGTGGCCACGACCTCGGCCGCCGACGAGGCGTGGGCCGAGGTGCTGACGCTCTCGCCCGACGCCGACATGCCCGGCATGCGGGACCAGTTCATGTGTCACTGGGAGCTCGCCGAGCTGGCCGAGCCAGGCAAGGTCAGCTGGAACCTTGAACCGTGGCGAAACAAGGTCTCCGACGAGGAGATGGTCGAGTCGCACTGCAACCCCGGCGGCACCGAAGAACCGTTCTAGTGCGCCACAGCCGTGAAGGTGTCGCCGGTCTCGTCGACCACACGCTGCTCAAACCGGAGGCGACCGAGGCCGACGTCATCGCGCTGCTGGCCGAAGCGGAAGAACTCGGGGTGTTCGCGGTGTGCGTTTCGCCGACGATGGTCGCGACGGCCAAGTCATTCCGGACGGGCGAGTACGACATCGCGTCGGTCGTGGGATTCCCTTCAGGTAAACACCTTTCGTCGATCAAGGCCGAGGAGGCTCGGCTGGCGGTAGCGGCGGGCGCTGACGAGATCGACATGGTGATCGACGTCGGATCGGCCCTCGAAGGCGACTTCGACGCGGTGCGGGCCGACGTCGCGGCGGTCTTCGACGCGATAGGAGACCACGTCGTCATGAAGGTGATCGTCGAGTCTGCCGCGCTGCTTGCGTTTGGCGGCGAACAGCGACTGGTCGACGTGTGCCGGGTCGCCGAGGACGCCGGTGCCGATTTTGTGAAGACCTCCACCGGATTTCACCCAAGCGGGGGTGCGTCGGTGCGCGCCGTCGAGCTGATGGCAGGCACTGTCGGAGACCGGTTGGGTGTCAAGGCCAGCGGCGGCATCCGCACCGCGGCCGACGCGGTGGCGATGCTGGACGCGGGCGCCACCCGTCTCGGGCTGTCCGGTACCCGCGCCGTCCTCGACGGGCTGGACTAGAGACCCGCGAAGCAGGGGTCTTCGTTGCCCTTCGGGATCGACGCGTTCTGGGTCGAAAACTGGCTCACCACACCGGTATCCGTGACCTGAACACTGTCGGCATGGATGCCAAGCGGGTAGTTCTTGGTCAATGTCGAGGTGAACGCGTCCAGCGCCGGTTGCACGGTCTCGCGCGGCAGCGTGAAACCGAGGCCGCTCAGTTCCGTCACCTCAAGCGCGATCCCGTTGTCGACGACCTCCGGCTTCGCCGTGATCTTGCCAAGCATTCCCTGCAACTCGATGGTGCCCGCGGACGGGTCGGTCGTCACGCCGGTGACGAACGAGCCGACGATGGGAATGGCGTCCTGGATGGTCTGTTTGATTCCGTCGGCCGTCCAGTTGATGTTCGCGACCAAAGACCCGATCGAGCCGCTGGCGTTGGCAGTGTCCTCCAGCCGGACGTCTTTGATGTTGATGATGACCTTCATGCCCTTGGCCTGACGGACCTGGTTGCCGGCCGTCTCGATGTTGATGTTCGTGTAGTGGCCGGACATGTGCTGCCAGAGGAACGGGGGAACGACGCCGAACGACGCCTTCGCGCTGTCCTGGACGACGCACTCGGTGGCCTTGGTGACTATCGAGTCGGCACGGCTGCGCGCATACAGTTCGCCCCCGATCACACCGGCGAGCACCAGTGCGACGACGATGACGAGGACGAGAACGATGGACAGCGGGTCGCGGAACAGGTTCTTGACCTTGTCCAGCAGCGACGAGTCCGTCTTCTGCGGTTCAGCCGGCCCAGTCGGTGGCGGTGGCGGCTGGCCCGCGGGCGGGCCTTGCGGGAACTGCGGCGGCGGTGGGGCGGGCGGGCCCTGGTTGATCGGGTTAGCCCAGGGATCGGTCACCTGAGCGATTCTGCCTTACCGACGCGCGTGAACTCTGTGCGGTTGCGCAATACCGCGATCGTCTCGCGGGCCTTCTGCGCCGCGTCGAAGTCGAGATCGGCCACGAGGAGCTGCGCGTCCGCCCCTGCCGACGCCACCACTTCACCGACCGCCGACGCCACCACACTGCCGCCGACACCGACGGGTCCGACGGCTGCGAGTTCGTCACCGGGGTAGGGCTGATCCACCGCTGCGATGAAGCCCGTCGTGTCGATCGCACGGGCGCGGGCCAGCAGCGTCCACTGCTCGAGCTTGCCGGGGCCGGTGGCCCACGAGGCGTGCACCGTGATGAGTTGCGCTCCGCGCTCGGCCAATTCGACGTAGAGCTCCGGGAAGCGAACGTCGTAGCACAGGGTCAAACCGACATTCACGCCGTCGACTGTGATCATCACAGGCTCATGCCCCGGCGCGACGGCGTCGGATTCTGTGAAGCCGAACGCGTCGTACAAATGGATCTTGTCGTAGTGCGCCTCGACACCCGGGCCCGTCGCGATCAGCGTGTTGGTCACCCTGCCGTCGTCGGCCGGGACGAACATGCCTGCAACGACGACGATGCCAGCACGCTCGGCGATCGCGCGGACTTCCGACGCCCATGGCCCGTCAAGTGGCTCGGCGATCGGTGCGAGTGGCACCCCGAACCGGCACATGGTCGCCTCGGGGAACAGCACCAGGCTGGCGCCAGCGTCGGCAGCGCGCCGCGTGTACTCCTCGACAATGGCGAGGTTGGCCTGGGGTTCTGCGCCGCTCTGGATCTGGGCGAGGGCAATCCGCATGCTGTCAGCCTAGTGGCGCTACGGTGCTCCACGGCACCGAGAGAACACCGTCGCGCATGCGACGACGCGCCGGCTCGACGGGCATGCCCTCGTCGCCTAGCAGGTCCAGCATGGCCCGCCAGCGCACCCGCGGGCCGAACACGCCGTGGCCCGCGACGCTGGCCCATGCGCGGTCCGCTGCCGTCAGCAGCGCGTGGATGGGCTGGCCCGCGACGTTGTGGTGGATCAGCGACTTGGGCAGCCGCTCGGCGAGATCGGATGGGCGTTCGATCGCGAACGGATCGCACGCCAGTGTCAGGCTGATCGGCCCGTCGGCGTCAAGCAGCACCCAGCAGCAGCGGCGGCCCAACTCGTCGCAGGTGCCGTCGACGATCAGCCCGCCCGGCGCCAGCGCAGCCCCCATCACCGACCACGCGTCGTGCACAGCCTCCGCAGGGTACTGGCGCAGCACGTTGAACGCGCGCACCAAAACCGGTCTGCGCCCGGCTAATTCGAAGCCGCCGAGCGCGAACTCCACGCCGTCGCGCGCAGGAACGATCCTTTCCGGATGGATCTCAAGGCCGACGACGCGGACATCTGCGCGCACCGCGCGAAGCCGCGCCGCGAGTTCCAGCGTGGTCACCGGAAGCGCGCCGTAGCCGAGGTCGACGACAAGCGGCTCGGCGGCGGCCTGCAGCGCAGCGCGCACCCGTCGCGAATGAACCAGCCAGCGGTCGCTGCGGCGCAGCCGGTTGTAGCCCGTGGTGCCTCTGGTGATGGCGCCGACGGGCTTAGTGATGCTTGGCGATCCAGTCAGCTGTGAACGCCTCCTCGCCGTCGAAGAGCTGTTTGACGTGGTGCAGGATCAGGTCCTCAAGCGCGCCGCCGACGAACGGGATGTTCACTTTGCAGACGCTGGCCAGCCGCAACCGGCTGCCGGCATCGGTTTCGGTGAGGAAGTACTGGCCGCCGAAACTGCCAGGGCCGTGGGGGATTGAGGCGGCGTAGGTGCCCTTGGCGCTGTTCTTCTCGTGGTCGTAGCGATCGAAATGCTGCGTGCGGGTGATGACCATGTCGACCGGCATCACGGTCCGCGCGATCGGCGGCAGGTGCATTCGTGGCAGGGTCTGCACGAACGTGATGTCGGTGCCGCGTTCGCCTGACGAGAACGACGTGATCTCCGACTGCGGCGTCAGGAAGCGGTAGGAGTCCATCAGGGTTTGCCAGTATTCCCGGCTGGCGAAGTCTTGGTAGATCTTCTCGGCCGGTGCGTCGAACTCGATGGTGTAATCCATGCGACGCGACATGAAACATAATTCTACTTACGAATTACGTGTTTTCCGTGATCCACACCGTGGTGAAGCGTTGTTCTGCGATCAACAGGTCGACGAGTGCGCTGCCGATGAAGTTCTCGATCTTGCCGCCGACGAGCGGAACGCGGACCTCGACGGCGGTGTTGAACTCCAGCCGCGAGCCGCCCCCGGATTTTGCCGGCGCGAGCACGGCGGTACCGCTCAGCGTCGCAGGCGCCCCGGTGATCGAGCCCTTTACGGTCGCGGTGGCCTGCCCGTCGCGGACCGGCGTCCACGTCTCCTCGCGGACGAAACTCAGGTCGCCGCGGTGGAACTGAGTCACCACACCGGGCAGCCTGTCGGCGCGCAACGTCTGAGTGGTGACGATGTCGAGGTCCCCTGAAGGGTCGACGGTCATCGAGTCCAGCGAGTAGTCGTCGGCGCCGGAATCGGCGAGCCGCGCCAGCCAATACTGTTCATCGCCGAACGCGTTGCGGACCTGTTCGACGCTGCCGTCGTATTCGGCGGCCATGTCGAATGAACGCGGCATAGCTGGCCAGGCTACCGTTACCGCCCGTGACCGGTCTGGAACTGGGGGGCGCGGCCGTCGCGGACGACGTGCCGCTGGCGCCGCTGACCACGCTGCGGATCGGACCCGTTGCGCGCCGGTTGATCACATGCTCGAGCACCGAGCAGATCGTCGAGGTACTGCGCACTTCAGATGACGTGCTGGTGCTCGCCGGTGGGTCGAATGTGGTGCTTGCCGACGACCTCACGGACCTGACCGTCGTGCTGCTCGCCAACACCGAGATCACCGTCGCGGACAACATCGTGCGCGCCGAGGCCGGCGCCGCATGGGACGACGTCGTTGTCACCTCGCTGGCGCACGGGCTCGGCGGGCTCGAGTGCCTCTCGGGCATCCCAGGATCCGCAGGCGCGACGCCGGTGCAGAACGTCGGCGCGTACGGCGCCGAGGTGGCCGACACCATCCGTCGCGTCCGGCTGCTCGACCGCCGCAGCGGCGAGGACCGCTGGGTGACGCCGGATTCCCTCCAATTCGGTTACCGCACAAGCATTCTCAAACATTCTCAGGCCGCGGTCGTGCTCGAGGTGGAGTTCGCGCTTGATATCGACGGGCGCAGCGCCCCGATGCGCTACGGCGAGCTGGCCGCCGCGCTGGATGCGGAGCCAGGTTCGCGAACCGACCCCATCGTGGTGCGGGATGCGGTGCTCTCGCTGCGGAGAAGTAAAGGCATGGTGCTCGACGAGGACGACCACGACACCTGGAGCGTCGGCTCGTTCTTCACCAACCCCGTCGTCAGCCCGGGTGAATTCGACCGGCTGAGACGCCAGATCGACGGGCCAGTGCCCAACTACCCCGCTCCGGACGGGGTGAAGCTGGCCGCGGGATGGCTGGTGGAGCGGGCCGGTTTCAGCAAGGGATATCCCGGCGACGGCGCTCGCGCACGGTTGTCGACCAAGCATGCGCTGGCTGTGACCAATCGGGGCGGCGCTACCACCGCGGACGTAATCTCGCTGGCCAGGGCGGTGCGTGACGGTGTGAGAACCGCGTTCGGGATAGAGCTCACACCCGAACCGATTCTGATTGGGGCCGCTCTCTAGGTACCCTGGATCCACGTGAGCCCCGCCAATCCTTCGCCGTCGATCAGTCGACGGCGGGCCCTGACCGCCCTGGCGGTCGGAGTCGTCGCGCCGGGTGCACTGGCAGCCTGCGGTCCCAAGAGCGGCAAACCCACTGCGGAAGCCCCCGCCGCGCCCGCCGCCCCGTCGATCACCTATCTGCCAGCTGACGCAGCTACCGATGTCACGCCCGTCACGCCCGTGCGCGTTGAGGTGAAGGACGGCTGGTTCCAGCGCGTCACGCTGATCAACGCCGAGGGCAAGCCGGTCGCGGGCGCGCTGGACCGTGATCGCACCGTTTTCAGCACCACCGAACCGCTCGGCTTCGGCGCTTCCTACACCTGGGGCGGCTCGGTGGTCGGCCACGACGGTAAGGCCGTCCCTGTGTCGGGCAAGTTCACGACGGTCAACCCCACCAAGCAGGTTAACGGACAATTTCAGCTGGCCGACGGACAGGTTGTCGGCGTCGCCGCGCCGGTGATCATTCAGTTCGACGCGGCGATCAGCGACAAGGCCTCCGTTGAGAAGGCGCTGAAGGTCACGACGGAACCGCCGGTCGAGGGCGGCTGGGCGTGGCTGCCCGACGAAGTAGGCGGGTCACGGGTGCATTACCGGACCAAGGAGTACTACCCCGCTGGGGCCAAGGTCCATGTCGAAGCGAAGTTGTACGGCGTCAACGTCGGCGACAGCGCATACGGCGCGCAGGACATCTCCCTGGACTTCGCGATCGGCCGTCGCCAAGTGGTCAAGGCCGAGGCGTCGTC
Organism: uncultured Actinomycetota bacterium; assembly: GCA_963835075.1. Lineage (GTDB taxonomy): Bacteria > Actinomycetota > Actinomycetes > Mycobacteriales > Mycobacteriaceae > Mycobacterium. The sequence goes on from CAWIEE010000027.1 coordinate 37,972, forward strand.
ACACCGAATCCAGGTCATCACGGACGAGGGCGTGATCATGGACTTCCCGTGTAGCTACGGCGAGGCCGACCTGCCCCGCAATATCACCCGCAGCGGAATCCACGTCGTGACCGAGAAGTACGAGGACTTCTACATGACCAACCCCGCCGCCGGCTACAGCAATGCGCATGAGCGGTACGCGGTGAGGATCTCCAACAACGGCGAGTTCATCCACGCCAACCCGGCAAGTTCCGGCGCGCAGGGCAGCAGCAACGTGACCAATGGCTGCATCAACCTGTCGACCGGCGACGCGCAGCAGTACTTCAACAGTGCGATCTACGGCGACCCCGTCGAAGTCACCGGAACCTCGATCGAGCTGTCCTACTCCGACGGCGACCTCTGGGACTGGGCCATCAGCTGGGACGAGTGGGTGTCGATGTCAGCGTTGTCGGCACAACCGTCACCGGCGGGGATGCCGAGCACCGCGCCCGCCACGCCGACGGACGCTCCTCAGCCCGTCAACGGCCGACCCGGCGGTTAGACGCACTAGGTCCTTCCGGTTGTAGCGCGACGCGCTGGCCTGATCCCGCGGCCGGAGCACGATCAAATCCAGGTCGACGTGCGACGGGCGCGACGCGACGAACCCGATCACCTCGGCGACGTCCTCGGCGACCAGCGGAGTGAGGCCCTCGTACACCTTGGTCCGCGCGGTCCTCGTCGCCGTCGAAGCGGCGCAGTGAGAAGTCGGTCTTCACCATTCCCGGCGCAATCTCGGTGAGCCGCACCGGCTTTCCCAACAGCTCGCCACGCAGCGTTCGGTGCAGCGCGCCCTGGGCGTGCTTGGCCGACGTGTAGCCGGCGCCATCGTCGTAGTCTCGATCGCCGCGATCGAGGTGACCGTGACGATCAGGCCGTCGCCGGAGTCGATCAGCTTGGGCAGCAGTGCGCGGGTCACGCGCAGCGTGCCCAGCACGTTGGTCTCCCACATCCAGCGCCAGTGGTCCAGGTCTGCATCCATCACCGGCTGCAGCCCGCGTGCCCCTCCGGCGTTGTTGACCAGCACATCGACCCGGTCCGGCGCCTGCCAGCGCATCCACCGCCTCGTCGTCAGTGACGTCCGCCACAATTGCGGTGCCGCCGATCTCGTCGGCGAGGGCCTTGATCGGGTCCTCGCGGCGGGCCACGCAAACGACATGGAAGCCATGCCCCGCAAGCGTTCTCGCGGTCGCTTCGCCGATGCCTGCGCTGGCGCCGGTGACCACTGCGACCCGCTGGGAGGCTGAGGGTGTCGTCATCTGCCCAACTTTAGTTGGCGTGCTAAGTTCTGCGTGTGCCACTAGTCAGGCTGTCCACACCGTCGCGGCTGTTGTTGTCGCCGCGCGATCTGCCGCGCCTGACCGACCCCGGACGTATCCGTCCTGGATGAGTCGAAGGTGTGGCCAGGACCCACCAGCACGACTTCAACAAAAGGACACTCCCGTGAGCGCTCCGACCGCCATCCTCCGTCAAGTCCGGCCAGCGTCGACGCCCACGCCAAGCGTGCGCTGCTGCCCGCCACCACATCGTCGCGCCGTCGCTGCAAGGTCGCCGACGCGGCCGCCGCCTCGGTGTTCGGCGCCGCACGGCTGCGCGGCCCGATCGCCCGCGACGTCATCGCCCAAGTCACCGGCACTGAGCATCGCGACGGTGAACCGCCAGGTCACCGCGCTGCTGGACGCCGGGATGCTGCGCGAGCGCGCCGACCTCGCCGTCTCCGGCGCCATCGGCAGGCCCCGCGTGCCGGTCGAGGTCAACCACGAGCCGTTCCTGACGCTCGGCATCCACATCGGCGCCCGCACCACCAGCATCGTGGCCACCGACCTGTTCGGCCGCACGCTGGACGTCGTCGAGACGCCGACGCCGCGCGGCGCGCAGGCCGCTGCGCTGGCCACGCTGGCAGGCAGCGCTCGCCGCTATCTGAGCCGCTGGCACCGCCGAACCCCGCTGTGGGTCGGCGTCGCAGCAGGTGGAGTCGTCGACGGCACTACCGGATACCTCGACCACCAGCGGCTGGGCTGGTCGGACGCCCCCGTCGGCCCCGTGCTGGCCGAGACGCTCGGCCTGCCCGTTTCGGTGGCTTCGCACGTCGACGCGATGGCGGGCGCCGAGCTGCTGCTCGGGGTGCGCCGGTCAGCCGACGCAATCGTCGACCAGCCTCTACGTCTACGCCCGCGAGACCGTCGGCTATGCGCTGTCGATCGGCGGGCGCGTGCACTCACCGGCCAGCGGGCCAGGCACCATCGCCGCGCTGCCCGCCCATTCGGAACTGCTTGGCGGCAGTGGCCAGCTGGAGTCGACGGTGAGTGACGAGGCGGTGCTGATCGCGGCCCGCAAGGCGCGCATCATCCCCGCCGAGGGTCCCGCGTCGACGATGACGACGTGTGGTGCGGTCGGCCCGGCAGGGCAACCAGCAGGCTCATGCGCTGCTTGCCGAGCGCGCGAGGGTGCTAGGGGAAGCGGTCGCGCTGCTGCGCGACATGCTCAACCCCGACGACCTGGTGGTCGGCGGCCAGGCGTTCACCGAGTACCCCGAGGGCATGAGTCTCGTCGAGGCGGCCTATGCCGAGCGTTCGGTGCTGCCTGCCCGCGACATCAGGGTCACCGCGTTCGGCAACCGAGTGCAGGAAGCGGGCGCAGGGGTGGTGTCCCTCGGCGGGCTCTACTCGGACCCGATCGGGGCGATGCGGCGCGCGCGGAGCCGCCGCCGAAGTCCGCCTGACGCGGCTCCGACCGGGGCAAGCCGCGGTGGGCATCGGCCCGTGCGTCGGTGCCCTGTGATACCCGTCGGGGGCCGGTTCGGTCGGGTGGTGATGCGACCCCCGTGCAGTAGGTTCCCATCGGCGCAGAGGCACTTGAAGGCATGGACCGTTTCGTGAGCTACATTTCCATCCTAGGCAATTTATGGGAGTTTCTGAGCATTGGCCGGGTGCGGGTATGAACCCCACCGCTCCAGAGTGGACCTGGGCATTGGCCCGGCTGTAATGCATTGCCGTGCCAAGCGCGTCGCTGTGCTGTCAGTGCACACCTCACCGCTGGCCCAGCCGGGGACGGGCGACGCGGGCGGCATGAACGTCTACGTGCTGCAGAGCGCGCTTCAGATGGCCCGCCGCGGGCGTCGAGGTGGAGATCTTCACCCGCGCGACGTCGTCGACCGATCCACCCGTCGTCCAGGTCGCGCCTGGCGTGCTGGTGCGCAACGTGGTCGCCGGGCCGTTCGAGGGGCTCGACAAGTACGACCTGCCCACTCAGCTGTGCGCCTTCACGGCGGGTGTGCTTCGCGCCGAAGCGACGCATGAGCCCGGCTACTACGACATCGTGCATTCGCACTATTGGCTTTCGGGGCAGGTCGGCTGGCTGGCACGGGACCGATGGGCGGTACCGCTTGTGCACACCGCGCACACGCTGGCCGCGGTGAAGAACGCCGCGCTGGCCGACGGCGACTCACCGGAGCCGCCGCTGCGCGCCGTCGGTGAACAGCAGGTGGTCGACGAGGCGGACCGGTTGATCGTCAACACCGAACATGAAGCGCAGCAGCTGGTTTCGCTGCACCACGCCGACCCGGACCGCATCGACGTGGTGCACCCCGGCGTCGACCTGGAGATGTTCACACCGGGAGACAAGCGCAGCGCCCGCGCTGCGCTCGGGCTCGACACCGACGAGCCGATTCTGGCGTTCGTCGGCCGCATCCAGCCGCTCAAGGCGCCCGATGTGCTGCTGCGTGCGGCGGGGAAACTGCCAGGGGTGCGTGTGGTGGTCGCAGGTGGACCGTCGGGCAGTGGGTTGACCGCACCGGACGGGCTGATTCAGCTGGCCGACGAACTGGGTATCGCTGACCGCGTGAGTTTTCTGCCGCCGCAGTCGCGCGATCAACTCGTCGACCTGTACCGGGCCGCCGACCTTGTCGCGGTGCCGAGCTATTCGGAATCCTTCGGCCTTGTCGCCATCGAGGCGCAGGCCTGCGGTACTCCCGTGGTGGCCGCGGCCGGTCGGCGGGCTGCCGGTCGCGGTCCGCGACGGGGTCACCGGCACCCTGGTTGACGGCCACGACGTCGACGACTGGGCGCAGGCCATCGACGCGCTATTGCGAGCGCGGCCCCGAGACGCATGGGCCGTGCTGCCGTCGAGCATGCGGCGACGTTCTCGTGGGCACACACCGTCGACGCGCTGCTGGCCAGCTACGGCCGCGCCATTTCCGACTACCGCGCCCGCCACCGCCTGCCGGATATGGCGGCCCGACGCAACGGGCGTCGCTTCGCGATCCGGCGGGGCGTTCGAGCGTGAACCCTCAGCAGGTCATCGAGGACACCTGCAAGGAGAGCGGCCTCGTCTACACCCGCCACGAGGGTGCACACGGCGGGCTGCCGGGCCTCATCGTCGAGCTGCCGGGGGAGCGCCGCCTGAAGACGAACACGATCCTGTCCATCGGTGAGCATTCGGTGCGCGTCGAGGCGTTCGTCTGCCGCAAGCCCGACGAAAACCACGAGGGCGTCTACAGGTTCCTGCTCAAGCGCAACCGCAGGCTCTACGGCGTCGCCTACACCATCGACAACGTCGGCGACATCTATCTTGTCGGCCGGATGTCGTTGCACTCGGTGACCGCCGACGAGATCGACCGCATGCTCGGTCAGGTGCTCGAGGCCGTCGACTCGGACTTCAATACGTTGTTGGAGTTGGGTTTTCGGTCGTCGATCCAAAAAGAATGGGAGTGGCGGGTTTCGCGGGGCGAGTCCCTGAAGAACCTGGAGGCGTTCGCGCATCTGATCGACGAAGACGACGACTGATCGCCCACGTGAGAGGATCGCCGCCATGGCTGATCGCCACGCTGATTCTGCTCCGCCACGGCGAGAGCGAGTGGAACGCGCTGAACCTGTTCACCGGCTGGGTCGACGTCGACCTCACCGAGAAGGGCAGGGCCGAAGCGGCGCGCGCAGGCGAGCTGATCAAGGAGCTGGACCGCCAGCCCGACGTGCTCTACACGTCGCTGCTGCGCCGGGCGATCACCACCGCGAACCTGGCACTTGATGCGGCCGACCGGCACTGGATCCCGGTCCACCGCGACTGGCGGCTCAACGAGCGCCATTACGGCGCGCTGCAGGGCCTGGACAAGGCCGCGACCAAGGAGAAGTACGGCGACGAGCAGTTCATGGCGTGGCGGCGCAGCTACGACACCCCGCCGCCACCGATCGAGCAGGGCAGCACCTACAGCCAGGACGCCGATCCGCGCTATGCCGATATCCCTGGCGGGCCGCCGCGCACCGAATGCCTCAAGGATGTGGTCGAGCGGTTCGTGCCGTACTACACCGGGACCATCGAGCCGGACCTGCGAGCAGGCAAAACGGTGTTGATCGCCGCTCACGGCAACTCGCTGCGCGCTCTGGTGAAGTACCTCGACGGCATGTCGGACGAAGACGTGGTCGGGCTGAACATCCCGACCGGCATCCCGCTTCGCTACGACCTGGACGGCGACCTGAAGCCGACGGTCATCGGCGGAACGTACCTGGACCCCGAGGCGGCCGCCGCCGGTGCGGCGGCGGTTGCTGCCCAGGGCGCGAAGTAGGAGCCCCGGACTGTGATTTTCGGCAAACAGTGGGTAAACGGCTACCGAACACCTGCGATTGGCCGTGTGACATGTCCCGTTTTGGCCGCACGCTGCTGGGATGGCGTTCACCGGATGCGTACGATTTTCGCGTGAGTGTGGTATCGGCGTCCGTGATCGCGGCCGTCGTGGCTCTGCTCGCGCTGGCGATCGGCGTCGGGTTTGGGGCGTTGCTCGCCCCGCGAATCCTGGAGCGACGGCGTCGCCGCGCCGCCGAACAGTCCGGCCTCACCGTTTCGCAAATGCTTCAGCACATCGTCTCCGGATCGCCGGTGGGGATCGTCGTGGTCGACACCTACCGTGACGTCGTCTACACCAATGACCGGGCCCGCGAGCTGGGCCTGGTCCGTGACCGGCTGCTCGACGACCGGGCCTGGCTGGCAGCGGAACGCACGCTGGCGACCGGCGAGGACCGCAGCGTCGACCTGTCCCCCCGCAAACGCACCAACCCCGGCCGGTCCGGACTGTCGGTTCGGGGGCACGTACGGCTGCTGACCGAGGACGACCGCCGGTTCGCGGTCGTCTACGTCGACGACCAGTCCGAGCACGCGCGCATGGAAGCCACTCGCCGCGACTTCGTCGCCAACGTCAGCCACGAACTCAAGACGCCGGTCGGCGCGATGGGCGTGCTCGCCGAGGCGGTGCTGGCCTCCGCCGACGACCCCGACACCGTGCGCCGGTTCGCCGAGAAGATGCTGACCGAGTCGCACCGGCTGGCCAACATGGTCGGCGAGTTGATCGACCTGTCGCGGCTGCAGGGCGGCGAACGACTGCCGGATCTGGAGGCCGTCGAGGTCGACCATGTCGTGGCCGAGGCACTGTCGCGCTACAAGGTGGCCGCCGACAACGCCGACATCGCGATCACGACGGACGCGCCGACGGGATACCGCGTGCTTGGTGACCAGTCACTGTTGGTCACCGCGATCGCCAACCTGGTGTCGAATGCAATCGCTTACTCGCCCAACGGGTCTGGAGTGTCGATCAGCAGACGCCGTCGCGGCCACAACGTTGAGATCGCGGTCACCGACCGCGGCATCGGCATCGCTCGCGAGGACCAGGAAAGGGTGTTCGAGCGATTTTTCCGCGTCGACAAGGCGCGCTCACGAGCAACTGGCGGCACCGGACTCGGCCTGGCGATCGTCAAGCACGTCGCCGCCAATCACAACGGATCCATCCGGCTGTGGAGTCAGCCGGGAACGGGATCGACGTTCACCCTGTCGATTCCGGTATACCCCCATGTGGACGATGACCTGGAAATGCAAGACGAGCGAGAGGACCAGCGAGACTAATGACCAGCGTGTTGATCGTGGAGGACGAGGAGTCCTTGGCCGATCCCCTGGCCTTTCTGTTACGCAAGGAGGGCTTCGAGGCCACAGTGGTGGCCGACGGGCCGTCGGCGCTAGCCGAATTCGAGCGGGCCGGTGCAGACATCGTCCTGCTGGACCTGATGCTGCCGGGGATGAGCGGAACCGACGTGTGCAAGCAATTGCGCTCCCGGTCAAGCGTTCCCGTCATCATGGTGACAGCGAGGGACAGTGAGATCGACAAGGTCGTCGGGCTGGAGCTCGGCGCCGACGATTACGTCACCAAGCCCTACTCCGCCCGCGAGCTGATCGCGCGCATCCGGGCGGTGTTGCGTCGCGGCAGCGACAGCGACGACTCCGGCATCGGCGACGGCATCTTGGAGGCAGGCCCGGTGCGGATGGACGTGGAGCGACACGTCGTGTCCGTCAACGGTGAGGCAATAACGTTGCCGCTCAAGGAGTTCGACCTGCTGGAGTACCTGATGCGCAACAGTGGCCGGGTGCTTACCCGTGGACAGCTCATCGACAGGGTTTGGGGCGCCGACTATGTCGGTGACACCAAGACGCTCGACGTGCACGTCAAGCGGCTGCGGTCGAAGATCGAGGCCGACCCTGCCAACCCGGTGCATCTCGTCACGGTCCGCGGCCTCGGTTACAAACTCGAGGGGTAGGGCGCCTACGGCGTGATTCCGCCCATGATCTCGAAGACCTCAAAGGTGGCGATGCCTGCGGTAACCGCTGGGTCGGCCGCACCGAGCGCCAGCACTTCGGCCCGGTCCGCTGCGCGTAGCACGCCAAGACCCCACACGCCTTCAGGGTCGGCGACGGGGCCGTAGACGACCACCTTGCCGTCGCGCAGCAGCTGCTGCCAGTACTCCATGTGCCCGGCCATCGCGGACTGCTCCTCGGCCGTCATCGTCTGGGCGAAGTCCGCCCGCGGCGGGATCAGCCGGAACAGGAACAGCATCTCGCTCATTCGGCGGCGCGGGTCGCGGGGTGCACGGCGATAAGCCCTAAACCGCTGCGCCGCTTGCACATTGCCGCCAATTCGGAATACGCCTTCTCGCCGAGCAGCTCGGTCAACTCGGGGGCGTACGACTCCCACACCTGTTTCGCGCCGACATGCGCATTAGGGTCGCCGGTGCAATACCAATGCAGATCCGCTCCGCCCTCGCCCCAGCCGCGGCGGTCGTACTCGGTGATCGTCGTCTTGAGTACCTCGGTCCCGTCGGGCCGCTCGACCCAGTCCTGGGTGCGACGAATTGGCAACTGCCAGCACACATCCGGCTTCATCGTCAACGGCTCGACACCCAGCTTGAGCGCCTTGCTGTGCAGCGAGCATCCGATACCGCCGGCGAAATCCGGGCCGATTCAGAAATATGCAGGCGCCCTTGTACTTTCGCGTGCGCAGGTTGGGCTTGTCGTCGTACTCGTCCATCTCGAGATAGCCCTTTTTGCCGAGGCCCTTCTCGCGGAACTGCCAATCCTCGTCGGTCAGCTGCTTGACGGCGTCGTCGAGCCGGGCGCGATCGTCCTTGTCCGACAGAAACGCTCCGTGCGAACAGCACCCGTCGTCGGGGCGGTTCTCCACCGTGCCCTTGCAAGCCGGTGTGCCGAACACACACGTCCACCGCGACAGCAGCCATGTCATGTCGGCAGCGATCAAATGCTCGGGATTGTCGGGGTCGTAGAACTCCACCCACTCGCGGGCGAAGTCCAGTTCCACTTCTCCGGGGTGCGATGCGCTCACAAAAGTTAACGGTAGACCAGTTAAGTTGGGGGAGTGCGATTAGGCGTGCTCGACGTGGGCAGTAATACCGTCCATCTCTTGGTGGTGGACGCGCGCCGTGGCGGTCACCCGACGCCGATGAGTTCCACCAAGGCCGCACTGCGACTCGCCGAGGCCATCGACGGCTCGGGCAAGCTGACCCGCAAGGGCGCCGACAAACTCGTCAGCACCATTGACGAGCTCGCCAAGATCGCCGCCAGCTCCGGCTGTGCCGAGCTGATGGCGTTCGCCACGTCCGCCGTGCGCGACGCCACCAACTCCGAGGAAGTGCTCGCGCGGGTGCTCGCCGAGACCGGCGTGGTGCTGCAGGTGCTCAGCGGGGTCGACGAATCCCGGTTGACGTTCCTGGCGGTGCGCCGCTGGTACGGGTGGAGCGCCGGGCGAATCATCAACATCGACATCGGCGGCGGTTCGCTGGAATTGTCGAACGGCGTCGACGAGGAGCCCGAGGTGGCGCTGTCGCTGCCGCTGGGTGCCGGCCGGCTCACCCGCGAGTGGCTGCCCGACGATCCGCCCGGCCGCCGCCGCGTGGCCATGCTTCGCGACTGGCTGGCCACCGAGATCGCCGACGCGGGCGCCGAGATGCTCAAGGCGGGCAGCCCGGACCTCGCGGTGGCAACATCGAAGACGTTCCGATCGCTGGCCCGGCTGACCGGAGCAGCGCCCTCGGGCGCGGGACCGAGGGTGAAGAGGACGCTCACCGCGACCGGCCTCAGGCAGCTCATAGCATTCATCTCTAGGATGACCGCGGCAGACCGTGCCGAATTGGAAGGGGTGAGTGCCGAGCGGGCGCCACAGATCGTGGCGGGAGCTTTGGTGGCTGAGGCGAGCATGAATGCTCTCGCCGTCGAGAGCGTGGACATCTGCCCCTGGGCATTGCGAGAAGGGCTGATTCTGCGGAAACTCGACAGCGAGGCGGATGGAACGGCCTTGGTGGAAACGTCCGTGCGCGACGCTGGATCGAGCACCAGCTAGGCCAAGAGGCAACACACGATGACAGGACCAGAAGACAGCCACAGCAGCACGCGACCGATCTCGGTCGCGGAGTTGCTGGCGAAGAACGGCACAATCGGCGCCCCGCCCGTCGGCGGTCGGCGCCGGCGGCGTCGTGGCGACACTGACTCAGTCACCGTCGCGGAACTGACCGGCGAGATCCCGATCGTCAGAGATCACGACGTCACCGAAGCCGAAACCACCAGAACGCATTCCGGCGGTCGTCGAGGAGCCCGTCGCGGCGTCGACCAACGGTGTCGTCGACCACGACGACGAAGTCGAATCCGTCGGCAAGGCCGAATCTGAGGACGATGCTCGGCGACGTCTTCGATCGAGGACGTCGATGACGTCGATGACGACTACGCCGACGCGGTGGCCGAATACACAGCCCACCTCGAGGAGCGTGAGGTCGACGCTGACCCGGTGGACTTCTTCGCACCCCCGCCGCGTCGCCCGCAGCACACACCCGACCCGCGGCGCTTCCGGACTTCGGTAAGCCGGGGTGCCGAGCAGATGAGTCCCGATTTGGTCGACGACGACGAGGATCTGGCTGTCGTCGAACCGCCGGAGATCGAGGACGAGGACGCCGAGGCCGCGGTCGGGGAGGTCGAAGAAGGACATCGACGAGCCGCCGTCGTATCTGCGGTCGACGGCGGGCCCGCTGTTCGGCGGCCAAACCGTCGCCGACGACCTGGCCAGGCGGGGTACGCCGCCACGCCCTGAGGACATCGACCTCGGGGACGAAGAGACACGGCGCCCGCGCCGATGTCGTCGTTCCTGCGCGCCGTGTGGGTCGTCGGCCAGTGCATCATCGCGGTCGCGTTCGGCGCAGGCCTGTTCATCGCGTTCGACCAGCTGTGGAAGTGGAACAACATCGTCGCCCTCGTGCTGTCGGTGCTGGTGATCCTCGGCCTGGTGGTGGGCGTGCGCGTGGTGCGCAAGACCGAGGACATCGGCAGCACGCTGATCGCGGTGGCGGTCGGGGCACTGGTCACGCTGGGACCGTTGGCACTGCTTCAGTCGGGCTAGGCGCCGACAAATACTGTGCGCCCAGCCATCAAGGTCGGTCTGTCGACGGCCTCGGTATATCCGCTGAGGACCGAGGCGGCCTTCGAATACGCCGCCAAGCTGGGCTACGACGGCGTCGAGCTGATGGTGTGGGCCGAGACGGTCAGCCAGGACGTCGACGCAATCGAGCAGATGTCGAAGCGCTACGACGTGCCGGTGCTGTCGGTGCACGCGCCGTGCCTGTTGATCTCACAGCGGGTGTGGGGCGCCAACCCGATCCCGAAGTTGGAGCGCAGTGTGCGGGCGGCCGAACAGCTCGGCGCCCAGACCGTCGTCGTGCATCCGCCGTTCCGTTGGCAGCGCCGATACGCCGAAGGTTTCTCCGAGCAGGTGGCCGAGCTGGAGTCGTCCAGCGACGTGTTCGTGGCGGTGGAGAACATGTTTCCGTTCCGCGCCGACCGGTTCTTCGGCGCCGGTCAGACGTCGATCGAGCGGATGCGTAAGCGTGGCGGCAGGCCAGGACCCGGCATCTCGGCGTTCGCGCCGTCCTACGACCCGCTGGACGGCAACCACGCCCACTACACGCTCGACCTGTCGCACACCGCGACCGCGGGCACCGATGCGCTCGACATGGCGCGACGGATGGGCGACGGGCTCGTGCACCTGCACCTGTGCGACGGCAGCGGCGCGTCCACCGACGAGCACCTCATTCCCGGCCGCGGCACCCAGCCCACCGTCGAGATCTGCGAGATGCTGGCGGCAAGCGACTTTTCGGGGCATGTGATCCTCGAGGTGACCACATCGGGCGCGCGCACGGCCTCCGAACGCGAAGCGCTGTTGCTCGAGTCACTGCAGTTCGCCAGGGCGCACCTGCTGCGCTGATGCTGAATGTCCCCAGGAGGACAACGCTTCATGAACTCCACCCTGTTCACCGACGCCATGGCGCTCACCCCTGCCGGGGACGGCGTGTACGACGGCGAACTGAACGAGCATTGGACCATCGGCGCCAAGGTGCATGGCGGGGCGATGCTGGCGCTGTGTGCGAACGCGGCGCGCATGGAGCCGACGCGGATGCGTGCCGAGCCCATCGCGGTGTCGGGGAACTTCCTGTGGGCGCCTGAACCCGGCCCGATGCGGGTCGTCACCACCATGCGCAAGCGTGGGCGGCGGGTCAGCCTCGTCGATGTCGAGTTGAGACCAGGGCCATCGGACAGCGGTGCGCGCGGCGGTGACGCTTGCCGACCCTGAGCACCACGTGCCGCCGCTGTTGTCGGTCAATCCGGTGGTGCCGCTGATGATGCCGGAGCCGCCGCCGGGCCTCGAGCCGATCGGCCCTGGCCACCCGATGGAGGACATCGTCCATTTGGCCCACGGCTGCGACATCCGGCCGTCGCTGACCACATTCACCCCGCGCACCGACGGCGGGCCGCCCATCATCGAGTACTGGGTGCGCCCGAAAGGCGTTGCGCCCGACGTGTTGTTCGCGCTGCTGTGCGGCGACGTCTCCGCGCCGGTGACGTTCGGGGTGAACCGAATGGGTTGGGCGCCGACGGTTCAGCTCACCGCGTATCTGCGTGCGCTGCCCGCCGACGGCTGGCTGCGCGTCTTGTGCACGACGGTGCAGATCGGCCAGGACTGGTTCGACGAGGACCACATCGTCGTCGACTGCGAGGGCCGCATCATCGTGCAGAGCAGGCAACTGGCGTTGGTGCCGCCCGCGCAGTAGCAGCCGGGCACATGTAATGCTTTCCCGCATGGCCAGAATCGCGATCATCGGCGGCGGAAGTATCGGCGAAGCCCTGCTGTCCGGGATGCTGCGCGCCGGACGACAGGTCAAGGACCTGGTGGTCGCCGAGAAGTTCCCCGACCGCGCGAAGTATCTGTCCGAAACGTATTCGGTGCTGGTGACGACGGTCGTCGGACGCGGTCGACACCGCGACCTACGTGATTGTCGCCGTCAAGCCCGCCGATGTGGGAAGCGTGACCGGCGAGATCGCCGACGCGGTGGCGAAGGCCGAAAGTGACACCGCCGAACAGGTTTTCGTGTCGGTTGTCGCGGGCGTCACGACCGAGTTCTACGAGAACAAGCTGCCTGCCGGATCGCCGGTCATCCGGGTGATGCCCAACGCGCCGGTCGTCGTCGGTGGGGGCGTCAGCGCGCTGGCGCGCGGTCGGTTCGCCACGGCGGAGCAACTCAAGGAGGTGTCGGCGATCTTCGACGCGGTCGGCGGCGTGCTGACGGTGCCCGAGTCGCAGCTCGACGCGGTCACCGCGGTGTCGGGTTCCGGGCCCGCGTACTTCTTCCTGTTGGTCGAGGCGCTCGTCGATGCCGGCGTCGCGGCGGGGCTGACGCGCTCGGTGGCCACCGATCTGGTCGTGCAAACGATGGCCGGCTCGGCCGCGATGTTGCTGGAGCGCCTCGACGAGGCACAGCCTGCGGGTGACGCGGCGTTGGGCACCGCGATGGACACGACGGCCGCCCAACTGCGCGCGACGGTTACCTCGCCGGGCGGTACCACCGCCGCTGGGCTGCGCGAACTCGAAAGGGGCGGTTTGCGGGCGGCCGTCGCCGCCGCCGTTGAAGCCGCAAAAATGCGCTCTGAGCAGCTCGGAATTACATCAGAGTAGTTCATCAATTTCGAATTGATTAGCCCACACCCGTCGCAGTAACCCCATCTGCCACGCTATTCTCCCAGTGGTAAGCATGGGTCGGTGCCAGCGGTGGGGAAGCCGCTGGGACTGCCTGTGCCTGATGGATTGGGTTGCGATGACGTCTATGAACGGGCCATCGGCGCGGGATTCGGCTAGCGGAAAGGCGGCGCGTGACGCCGGCCCGACCGATGGTCAGCCGCCACGAGCCCAATTTCTCACCGTCGCCGAGGTGGCGAGCCTGATGCGGGTCAGCAAGATGACGGTGTATCGGCTGGTGCACAACGGCGAGTTGCCTGCCGTCCGTGTCGGCCGCTCGTTCCGCGTGCACGCGAAGGCCGTTCACGACATGTTGGAGAGCTCATACTTCGACGCTGGCTGAACAGGTCACGCGTTTTTCGTTTACCCAAGCCGCCCAGGTAAGGTGGCCGGGTCGAGACATCGTGCATCAAAGTGCACGGAAAAATTATTAGGTAGCGGAGTTCATGGGTTCTGTCATCAAGAAGCGGCGTAAGCGCATGTCGAAGAAGAAGCACCGCAAGCTGCTTCGTCGCACCCGGGTTCAGCGCAGAAAACTCGGCAAGTAGCTTTCCCTGCTTCGCCGCTAGGCTGACCGGATGGATTCTGAGGGTCGTTCGGGGGACGACACCGTCCACTACCCCAAGGTCGTGCTGGTCACCGGCGCGTGCCGGTTCCTCGGCGGGTATCTGACCGCCCGGCTGGCGCAGAACCCGTTGATCAACCACGTGATCGCGGTCGACGCGATCGCGCCGAGCAAGGATCTGCTGCGCCGGATGGGCCGCGCGGAGTTCGTCCGCGCCGACATCCGGAACCCGTTCATCGCGAAGGTCATCCGCAACGGCGATGTCGACACCGTGGTGCACGCCGCGGCGGCGTCCTATTCGCCGCGCTCCGGCGGGCGCGCCACGCTCAAGGAACTCAACGTCATGGGCGCGATGCAGTTGTTCGCGGCCTGCCAGAAGGCGCCGACGGTCCGCCGCGTCGTGCTCAAGTCGACGTCCGAGGTATACGGCTCGAGCGCGCGCGATCCGGTGCTGTTCACCGAGAGCAGCAGCCGCCGCAGGCCGCCGGGCGAGGGGTTCGCCCGCGACAGCATGGACATCGAGGGCTACGGGCGTGGCCTTGGTCGACGCAGGCCGGATATCGCGGTCACGATCCTGCGGCTGGCCAACATGATCGGCCCCGCGATGGACACCGCGCTGTCGCGGTACCTGGCCGGGCCCGTGGTGCCGACGGTCGTCGGTCACGACGCGCGGCTGCAGCTGCTGCACGAGCAGGACGCACTCGGCGCGCTGGAACGGGCCACGATGGCAGGCAAGGCGGGCACGTACAACGTCGGCGCGTCCGGCATCATCATGATGAGTCAGGCCATCCGTCGGTCCGGCCGCCTCCCGCTACCGGTGCCGCGCTCGGCGTTGTGGGCTGTGGATTCGCTGCGGCGCGCAACTCGCTACACTGAACTCGATCGGGAGCAGCTTGACTACTTGAGTTACGGCCGGGTCATGGACACCACGCGAATGCGAAATGACCTTGGTTACAGCCCGAAGTGGACAACCGCGGAAGCCTTTGACGATTACGTCCGGGGTCGCGGATTGACTCCGATCGTTAACCCGCAATGGGTACGCTCAATGGAGAGTCGCGCCGTGTCGGCGGCGCAGCGATGGGGACGATAGAGCAAAATCTTCTAAATCGGGTGGGGAGAAGGTATCAACGTGGCGGGCGAGTCCAAAGCCAAAGTTATTCCGCTGCACTCTAATTCGGGGGGCCGATCGGCTGCACAGCGGCGTGCTGCCGCGCAGCGAGCCGAAAGCTCGCGTCGACATCCCTCCGTGCTCTCGGACTCCGGCGGCCGCGCGTCGGCCGAGCAGATCGCCGCGGTCGTCCGTGAGATCGACCATCGGCGTGGTGCGGCCGCGGGCACGCCGACGGCCGAAGACACCCCGTCCGAACTCGCCAAGCGGATCGGCGTCGGTCGCCGAGTTCGTCCGCAAGCGGATGATGGGTGACTACACCGTCGACGAGTTCGGTTTCGATCCCCACCTCAACGACGCAATCTTTTTGCCTTTGCTGAGAGTGCTTTTCAACTCATGGTTCCGGGTTGAGGTCAGCGGGATTGAAAACCTGCCGGAGTCCGGCGCCGCGCTGGTGGTCGCCAACCACGCCGGTGTGTTGCCGTTCGACGGGTTGATGACGTCGGTGGCGGTGCACGACAAGCACCCGACCCACCGGGATCTGCGGCTGCTGGCCGCCGACATGGTCTTCGACATGCCGATGCTCGGCCACGCTGCGCGCAAGGCCGGTCACACCATGGCGTGCACCCAAGACGCGCACCGACTGCTGGCCGCCGGCGAGCTGACCGCCGTTTTCCCCGAGGGCTACAAGGGCCTCGGTAAGCACTTCAAGGATCGATACAAGCTGCAGCGGTTCGGTCGCGGCGGCTTCGTCTCGGCAGCGCTGCGCACCAAGGCGCCGATCGTGCCGTGCTCGATCGTCGGGTCGGAGGAGATCTATCCGATGATCGCCGACGTCAAGCTGCTGGCCCGGCTGTTCGGGCTGCCGTACTTCCCGATCACGCCGCTGTTCCCGCTTGCCGGTCCGGTCGGGCATGCTGCCGCTGCCGTCGAAGTGGCACATCCAGTTCGGCGAGCCGATCGAAACCGACGGCTACGACGAGTCGGCCGCCGACGATCCGATGATCACCTTCGAGCTGACCGACCAGGTCCGCGAGACCATCCAGCAGACGCTTTATCAGCTGCTGGCCAACCGTCGGAATATGTTCCTCGGCTGAGCTTTTCGCTCACCGCGCATAAGAAGACTTAGGTCTTCGCCGAAGTTTGCCCAGCAATCATTTTGGCCATCGCCGCGTCGCGGGCGGCGGCGATCTGCGCGGTGACCTCGTCGGCCTCGCCCTGTTCGGCTTCGCCGAGGATGGTCACGATGCTGGTGATCACGGGCTTGCCGTCGGCGTCGGTGACCTCACCGCGCACCTCGGTGAGCACCGCGCCATGCGACTCGGTTACCGAATCCAGATATGAGTCGAAGTAGAGCTTGTCGCCGGCCAGGATCGGCCGGTGGAACATCAGCTTCTGATCGCGGTGCAGCACCCGTTCCATGTTGACCGGTACGTCGAAGTGGTTGAAGATCTCCAGCTGCACGCGGCGGCCTGCCACCGCCAGGAACGTCAGGGAAGCCACCAAGGCGTCATACCCGATCTCCTTGGCGGCCTCCTCGCTGTAGTGGGCCGGATGGTCGTCCTTGACGGCGCGCGCGAACTCACGGATCTTCTCCCGGTTGACCTCGAAATAGTCCGGGTACCGGTAGTGGGTTCCGATGATGCTGTCGGCGATGCCCATGCTGGCCGCTCTCCCCTTGATCTGTTAGCGGCGCGAGCCTATCAGCGAGGTCTCGGTGGCCATGCTTGGTCGCGGCGCGGACCCCGCCGTCAACCGTCCTGCCGTCGCGAAACAATCGCTGCCAACGCGCCGCCTGCCGCGCCGAGCGCCAGCGCCGACGGCACACCGATCCGGGCCGCCTTGCGCGCGGTGCGGAAGTCGCGGATCTCCCAACCCCGCTCCCTGGCCACGTCGCGAAGGTCGGCATCAGGGTTGATCGCGACGGCCGTGCCGACCAGAGACAGCATCGGCACGTCGTTGAAGCTGTCGGAGTAGGCGGTGCAGCGGCGTAGGTTCAGCCCTTCGCGGATGGCCAGCGACCGCACGGCGTGCGCCTTGCCTGCGCCGTGCAGGATGTCGCCGACAAGCCGGCCGGTGAACACCCCGTCGACCGATTCGGCGACCGTGCCCAGCGCACCGGTCAACCCGAGCCGCCGCGCGATCGTGGCGGCCAGCTCGTAGGGCGTCGCGGTGACGAGCCACACCTGCTGGCCGGCATCGAGGTGCATCTGCGCCAGCGCGCGGGTGCCCGGCCAGATCTTGTCGGCGATGATCTCGTCGTAGATCTCCTCGCCGACGGCCTCCAGCTCCTCGGTGGAGCGGCCCTCGATGAACGCCAGCGCCTTCGTCTTGCCAGCGGCCACGTCGTCGCTGTTCTCGCGGCCGAGAAGCTGAAACTTGGCTTGCGCGTAGATGAAACGGCCCATATCGCCGTAGGTGAAGTACTTGCGGGCGGCCAGACCACGCGCGAAATGCACCAGCGACGAGCCGTGCACGAGGGTGTTGTCGACGTCGAAGAACGCCGCCGCGGTCAGGTCGGGCGGCGGGGGAGGCGGTGCGGTGCCTGCTTCGGTTTCCAGCCCGATGACGGCGGCCTCTGCACTGGCTTCGCCGCCGAGCGCTTGGGCCTCGGCCTCGACGTCGGCTCCCCCGGTGTCGGACACGAATTAACAGTAATTCACCGGGTAGGGATACTTGCGTGGGTGAACCGGCGAGTGGAATTGCTCACACGTGAGGGCTGCACGATCTGTTCGGGTGCCGCGACCCTGCTCGCGAAGCTGGCCGACGAGCTTGGTTTCGAGCTGACCGTCACCGATGTCGACGCAGTCGCCGCGGCAGGGGATTCCGCGCTGCGTGCCGAATTCGGCGACCGCCTTCCCGTGGTGCTGCTCGACGGCGCCGAGCACAGCTACTGGGAGGTCGATGAGCCCAGGCTGAGAGCCGATCTGGCGGATCGATAAAGACCTGAGCAAATTTGGTAGCCCCGCTGGTTAACGGTTACCTTTGAGGGCGTGGTGATGAAGCCGTGAGCGTGTTGCTTTTCGGGGTTTCGCACCGCAGCGCGCCGGTGTCGGTGCTTGAGCAGTTGAGCACCGACGAGTCCGATCAGGCCAAGATCGTCGACCAGGTGCTGCAGTCGTCGTTGGTGACCGAGGCGATGGTGCTGTCCACCTGCAACCGGGTCGAGGTCTACGCCGTCGTCGAGGCATTCCACGGCGGCCTTTCGGTGATCGGTTCGGTGCTGTCCAACATTCCGGGATGTCGCTCAACGACCTCACCAAATACGCCTACGTGCGCTACGCCGAGGCCGCCGTCGAACACCTCTTCGCCGTTGCCAGCGGGCTGGACTCGGCCGTCATCGGCGAGGCGCAGGTGCTCGGTCAGGTCCGCCGCGCGTACGCGTCGGCCGAGGCCAACCACACGGTCGGCCGCACCCTGCACGAGCTGTCTCAGCGCGCGCTGTCGGTCGGCAAGCGGGTGCACTCCGAGACCGGTATCGACGCGGCAGGCGCCTCGGTGGTGTCGGTGGCGCTGGGCATGGCGGAGCAGCAGCTCGACGGGCTGGCCGGCCGCAGGGCAGTCGTCGTCGGTGCGGGCGCGATGGGCGCGCTGTCGGCCAAGCATCTGGCCCGCGCCGGAGTCGAGCGCATCCACGTCGTCAACAGGTCGCTGCCGCGTGCCAAGCGGCTCGCCGAGAACATTCGCGAGTTGGGCGTCGCGGCCGACGCCTTCCCGTTCGACCATCTGCCGCCCGTGCTCACCACCGCCGACATCGTTGTGTGCTGTACCGGTGCGGTGCGGCCGGTGGTCTCGCTGGCCGACGTGCACCGCGGTCTCGCGCATGGCCAGGAGCCAAGGCAACTGGTGATCTGCGACCTCGGGATGCCCCGTGACGTCGATCCCGCCGTCGCAGGCTTGCCCGGAGTGCGGGTCGTCGACATGGACCGCATCCAGCGCGAGCCGTCGGCCCGTGCCGCCGCCTCCGATGCCGAGGCCGCCCGCGCTATCGTCGCCGCCGAGGTTGCCAACTACCTGGCCGGACAGCGGATGGCGGAGGTCACCCCGACCGTCACCGCACTGCGCCAGCGCGCCGCCGACGTGGTCGAGGCCGAGTTGCTGCGGCTGGACAACCGGCTGCCCGAGCTCGACGCCGCGCACCGCGACGAGGTCGCCAAGACCGTCCGCCGCGTCGTCGACAAGCTGCTGCACGCGCCGACGGTGCGGGTCAAACAGTTGGCCAGCGCGCCGGGCGGGGATAGCTACGCCGAGGCGCTGCGCGAGCTGTTCGAGCTCGACCAGCAGGCCGTCGACGCCGTCGCCGCGGGCGAATTGCCCTTGATGGCACCGATCTCGACAAGCACTGAGTAATCTGGCGAGCTTGACTGAAGTCATCCGGATCGGCACCCGGGGCAGCCTGTTGGCAACCACACAGGCCGGTGTCATCAAAGACGCCCTTGACGCCAAGGGGCACCCCGCCGAGCTGGTCATCATCTCCACGGAGGGTGACCGCTCGAGCGAGCCGATCGCCGACATCGGTGTCGGCGTGTTCACCGCCGCACTGCGGGAGGCCATCCACGACCGCAGCGTGGATATGGCCGTGCACTCGTACAAGGATTTGCCGACCGCACCCGATCCACGCTTCGTCATCGCGGCGATACCCCCCCGCGAGGACGCCCGCGACGCGTTGGTGGCCCGCGACGGGCTCGTGCTCGGGGAATTGCCTGCTGGCTCGGTGATCGGCACGTCGAGCCCGCGACGGGCCGCGCAGCTTAGAGCATTGGGTCTCGGTTTGGAAATCCGCCCCCTTCGAGGCAACCTTGATACCAGGTTGAACAGGGTAAGCAATGGTGATCTCGACGGCATCGTCGTCGCCCGGGCGGGTCTGGCCCGCATCGGACGATTGGCCGATGTCACCGAGACTCTCGAGCCGGTGCAGATGTTGCCAGCACCGGCTCAAGGTGCGCTCGCGGTCGAGTGCCGCGTAGGCGACACCGAGCTCGCCGCGCTGCTGTCGGAGTTGGACGACGCCGACACACGCGCAGCGGTCACCGCAGAGCGAGCCCTGCTCGCCGCACTGGAGGCGGGTTGTTCCGCTCCGGTGGGCGCGATCGCCGAGGTGGTCGAGTCCATCGATGAGGACGGCCGTGTCTTCGAAGAGGTGTCGCTGCGCGGCTGCGTGGCGACGCTGGACGGATCCGACGTGATCCGTGCGTCCGGTGTCGGGACTACCGATCGGGCACGAGAGCTGGGGCTCTCGGTGGCCGAGGAGTTGTTCGAACTCGGGGCGCGCGATCTGTTGGCCGAGGCTGGGAGAGATAGATGACTGGGCATCGGGCGCGGGCGCAAGCCGAAGCCGGGCCGCATCACGTTCGTCGGTTCGGGTCCTGGTGACCCGGGTCTGCTGACGACGCGAGCCCGGTCCGTGTTGGCCAACGCCGCTCTGGTGTTCACCGATCCCGACGTCCCCGAAGCGGTGCTCGCACTGGCGGGTTCGGAGCTGCCGCCGGCGTCGGGACCCGAACCGGCCGAGGTACCCAAGGCCGCCGACGATACGAGATGGGAGGACGCGACGCAGACGTCCGATGTCGCCGCCAAAGCGGCTCCGTCGATCCCCGGTGGACCCGACATCCGCCCCGCGCTCGGCGATCCGGCGGAGGTCGCCAAGACGCTGGCCAACGAGGCACGCACCGGCGTCGACGTGGTGCGGCTGGTGGCCGGCGATCCGCTGTCGGTGGACGCCGTCATCACCGAGGTGACCGCTCTGGCGAAGACGCACCTGAATTTCGAGATCGTGCCGGGTCTGCCCGACACCACGGCTGTGCCAACGTATGCGGGTCTGCCGTTGGGATCGGCGCACACCGTCGCCGATGTCCGCGGTGACGTGGACTGGGCGGCACTGGCCGCCGCGCCCGGCCCACTGATCTTGCACGCCACCGCTTCTCATCTGCCCGATGCGGCGCGCACGCTGATCGAGTACGGGCTTGCCGACACCACGCCAACCGTGGTGACCGCGAACGGCACGACCTGCCAGCAGCGTTCGGTGGAGACCACGCTGGCCGGCCTGCTCGACAAGAGCGTGCTGGCCGAGCAGCGAGCCTGCCGGCCCATTGGCGGGGCCGCTGGTGGTGACCATCGGCAAGACCGTCACCAATCGCGCGAAGCTGAACTGGTGGGAGAGCCGCGCCCTGTACGGCTGGACCGTGCTGGTGCCGCGCACCAAGGATCAGGCCGGCGAGATGAGCGAAAAGCTGGTCGGCCACGGCGCTCTGCCGGTCGAGGTGCCGACCATCGCCGTCGAGCCGCCGCGCAGCCCTGCGCAGATGGAGCGCGCGGTCAAGGGTCTGGTCGACGGCCGGTTCCAGTGGGTGGTGTTCACCTCCACCAACGCGGTGCGTGCAGTTTGGGAGAAGTTCAACGAGTTCGGACTGGACGCCCGCGCGTTCTCAGGCGTGAAGATCGCCTGCGTCGGGCAGGCCACGGCCGATCGGGTGCGGGCCTTCGGGATCAACCCCGAGCTGGTGCCGTCTGGCGAGCAATCGTCTCTCGGCTTGCTTGACGAGTTCCCGCCCTACGACGACGTTTTCGACCCGGTGAACCGGGTGCTGCTGCCGCGGGCCGACATCGCAACCGAGACACTGGCCGAGGGTCTGCGCGAACGCGGCTGGGAGATCGAGGATGTCACCGCTTACCGCACGGTGCGTGCGGCCCCGCCGCCTGCGCACACGCGCGAGATGATCAAGACCGGTGGCTTCGACGCGGTGTGCTTTACCTCCAGCTCGACGGTGCGCAACCTGGTCGGCATCGCGGGCAAGCCGCACGCCAGGACCATCGTCGCGTGCATTGGCCCGAAAACCGCTGAAACCGCTGCGGAATTCGGTCTGCGCGTCGATGTGCAACCGGAGGTCGCCGCGGTGGGCCCGCTGGTCGAGGCGCTCGCCGAGCACGCCGCCCGGCTGCGTGCCGAGGGTGCGCTGCCGCCGCCGCGCAAGAAGAGCCGCCGCCGCTAGCCTGAGCGAACGTCACGGAGGGATGGCTCTACATGCCCTATCCGAGTCACCGGCCGCGCCGGCTGCGGTCGACCCCGGCGATGCGTCGACTCGTAGCGCAAACCTCGCTGGAGCCAAGGCATTTGGTGCTGCCGATGTTCGTCGCCGACGGCATCGACGAGCCGCGCGACATCGCCTCTATGCCCGGCGTTGTGCAGCACACCCGTGACTCGCTGCGCCGTGCCGCCGCCGACGCGGTGGCTGCGGGCGTCGGCGGGCTGATGCTTGTTCGGGGTGCCGCGCGACGAGGACAAGGACGCCACGGGCTCAGCCGGCGTGGCCGAGGACGGCATCCTCAACGTCGCGCTGCGCGATCTGGCCAAGGACCTCGGCGACGACACGGTGCTGATGGCCGACACCTGCCTCGACGAGTTCACCGATCACGGCCACTGCGGGGTCTTGGACGCCTCGGGCAAGGTCGATAACGACGCCACCAATGCCCGCTATGTGGAATTGGCTGTGGCGCAAGCAGAGTCGGGTGCCCACGTGTTGGGCCCGAGCGGGATGATGGACGGCCAGGTCGCGGCGATCCGCGGCGGCCTCGACGCCGCCGGTCACACCGACACGCTGATCCTGGCCTACGCGGCCAAGTTCGCATCGGGGTTCTACGGCCCGTTCCGCGAGGCCGTTGCTTCCAGCCTGCGCGGCGACCGGCGGACTTATCAGCAGGACGCGGCCAACGCCCGCGAGGCGGTGCACGAGATTGAGCTGGACATCGACGAGGGCGCCGACATCATCATGGTCAAGCCGGCGATGGCATATCTCGACCTGGTGCGTGCCGCCGCGGACATCTCGCCGGTGCCGGTTGCGGCATATCAGGTCTCGGGTGAGTACGCGATGATCAGCGCCGCAGCCGCCAATGGCTGGATCGATCTGCAGACGGTGGCGCTGGAGACGTTGACAGGCATCCGGCGTGCCGGTGCCGACATCGTGCTGACGTACTGGGCAGCCGACGTTGGTCGTTGGCTGGCGTGACACCGGAGCCAGAAGGCCGGCGACATTGACACCGGAGCCGGAAGGCCGGCGAGATTGACACCGGAGCCGCAAGGCCAGCGACAAAGACTCAGCCGCAGCCGACGACGACCGAGCCGGGCAGGCCCGTGGACGTCGACACCGGATTCTGGCTGTGGGTGGCCGCCCTGCCACTGATGGTCGCCGGATATGTCGTCGACGTCGTGGTGACCGAGGCGAATCATCCGCCGATGATGGTCTACGGGCCGATGGTGGTGTACGCGATCAACGCGGTGTTCGTGGTCGTGTTGTCGGCGGTCGTGGTGACGTTCCTGATTCTGATGCGACACGGCTACCGGTGGGCGCGCACGCTGTTGACGGGCGGCGGAATCGCGTCGGTGGTGTACACGGCGACCGGCCTGTTCACCGTGAACCGGCCCCCCGCGGCGGCGATCACCTACGCCGTTGCCGCGATCCTCGGGTCGGTGCTGATCGCGGGCGGTGTGTTCCTTTTGCATCGCAAGGACGCCCACGCCTTCTTCACTCGGTGAACCGTTAGGCTGACCCGGATATGACAGCCCCACAGCCGCGACCGCGTGTCGTCAACGCCGCATTCTGGTGCTGGGAGGTCGCCGCGGTTCTGTTGATCGTCGGCGGCCTGATGGCCGCCACGGTGAACATTCCGGTCGCTTACCGAGGCGCTGGCGTTATCACCGCCCTCGCCGGTGCCGGCATGGCATACGCGGCGGGACGTACCAGGAACGGAGACGGCCGCTTCCGTCGGGCAGCGATCGCGCTGTCGATGACCATCGTTGTCCTGACGTCACTCTTGGCGGTTGCGGCGCTGTTGCTGGGAGGCGCGGTGGCCACCCTGACGCTGCTGGCGGTGCTTCCGCTGGTCGCCGGAACGGTATTGATCACGCGGCCGCAGGCGGCGGACTGGTTCCAGACGGGCGAGGAACAGTGACCGAAAGCATTACGCAACCTGAGGTGCTGTTCTACGAGCAGGGAGCCAGCTGGTACTGGCTGCTGGCAGGCCCCGCATCGGGGGTCGCCATGGCGTTGATTCAGATGTCCTCGGGCTACGGCATCCAACTGCTGGTCCCTGGCATTTTCTTCGCACTGGTGACCGGCTTTCTCGCGATTCAGATCAAGGCAGCGCGCATCCACACGTCGGTGGAGTTGACGCCTGATGATCTGCGTCAGGGCACGGAACGCCTTCGCGTCGAGGACATCGTGCGGATCTACCCCGAGCCGAAGGGGCCGGACTTGCCGAAGTGGCAGTCAGCGCGTGCGCTTGGGGAGTTGACGGGTGTACCGCGACGACGCACCGGC
Organism: uncultured Actinomycetota bacterium; assembly: GCA_963835075.1. GTDB lineage: Bacteria > Actinomycetota > Actinomycetes > Mycobacteriales > Mycobacteriaceae > Mycobacterium. The sequence continues at coordinate 62,355 of CAWIEE010000027.1, forward strand.
ATCGGCCTCAAGCTGACCAACGATCGCGCTGTCCAGGCGTGGGCGCGTAAGCCCGAGGCATTGCGGGCCGCGCTGACGCGCTTGGTGGAAGAGCGCATCCCACCGGAAACGGTGTCATGAGGGCAAGGATCGAACTGGTGCTTGCCCTGGTCGCGGTGGTCGGCTGCGTGCTGACTTGGTTGGCCGCCATGTCGACCGTGGAGGTGGCGCCGGTGCTCGACGGTGAACCGATGACGACATCGGTCATCTACAGTCCGCCGCTGTTGGTGGCGTCGTTGTTTCTTGCGACGGTCGCCGGGGTGCTGTCCGTGCTCGGGGTCGCGCGGCTACGCCGCACCAAGCGCACGCCGAACTAACCCCTAGGCCAGCTTCTCCAACTCGTCGAGCGCGTCGCCGGTGTACACCGCGAGCCGTTGCAGATGTGGCAGCGCGTCGCGGCAGCCGATGAATCCGAAGTTCAGCATGTCGGCGTAGCCGTGCAGCGTGATATTGAGCGCCATGCCGTGCATCGGGATGGACACCGGGTAGGCGGCCTCCAGGCGGCTTCCGTTGAGGTACAACGTCTCTCGCGGTCCGGGGACGTTGCTGACGCACAGGTTGAAGGTGAACGGCAATGGCGCGGTGATCCCGGTCATCGCGCTGGTGATCTGTAACGCCGACGGCGCAAGCAATGCCGCGCTGTAAGCCAGGATCTCGGTCGCAGACATCGCTTTCAGCTGAGCCTTCGACGCCTTGGTCGATGCGGTGATCGCGGTCAGTCGCTCGACCGGGTCGGCGATGTCTGTGCCCATGGTGACCAATATCGTTCCGACGGCGTTGCCGCCGCCGACGTCGTCCTTGGGCCGGATATTCACCGGAAGGAATGCAACCAACGGCTTTTCGGGCAGCTGGCCGAGTTCGGCGAGAAACGAGCGGAGCCCTCCGCCGATGATCGCCAGGGCTGACATCGTTGACGGTGGCGCCGTGCTTGGAGCCGATCGCCTTCAGGCGTTCGAGGGGATACACCTGGGTGGCGAACCGGCGATTGCGGCTGATATGGCCGTTCAGGATCGAATGCGGCGCCTGCATCGAGTTGGTGATATGCCCGTATTCTTCGTCGCTGCGGATCTGCGTGTTGTACAACGCTTTTCCGACATTCAGCACCGACTTGGTGCCGTCGAGGACGCCGCCAAGCAGGCTCATGATCGGATTGCGCGACGGCGTGGACCCGCCGTTCCGCGGCTTTGTCGGCGGGCCCAACGTTGAAGAACAGTGGCTGGTTCCTGCGTGTCGGGTCGGTCGACATGCTGCGCTCGAGAATTTTCGTTCCCGTGTAGCCGTCCACCAGCGAGTGATGGATCTTCATGTAGATCGCGAACCGCCCGCCCTCGAGGCCCTCGATGAAGTGCAGTTCCCACGGCGGCCGGGTGAAGTCGACGGGGTGGCTGTGCAGACCGGGACACCAGGATGCCCAGTTCGCGTTCGTCACCGGGGCTGGCGAGCGCCGAGCGGCGCACGTGGTAGTCGATATCGAACTTGTCGTCGACAACCCACGACTGGTCCGGCCGGTACAGCATCCGCGGATGGGACAGCTTGAGGTTCCACGGGCTGACCACCTCCAGGTGGCGCGTGTCCTCGAACATCTGTCGCAGATAGCTGGCGGGCGAGTCGGCAGGCGGAGTGAACGGCATCAGCGACGCGACGTGCATCATCGAACTGGGAGTTTCGCCGTATAAGAACATCAGGTCTTGCGGACTCAGGCGCTTGCTGGTGGCACTCACCGGCGCTCCTCGGGTTTTCGACAGTAGAGGCTGTTGAGGATATGCCTGCAGCTCAAACTATGTGCGATCGGCGTCACACCGCCAAAGGGTTGGTACAAAGTGCGAAATCTGTAACACTGTTCCCCATGACGGAGCTCGCAGCAGCAGTCCCAGCAGGCCGATTCGCCTTGCCGCTGGGTCCTGAGTCGCTGGTCTGGCGCTATTTCGGCGACAACCGGATGTTCCTCATTGGCCCAAGGCCTGCAGTGCTGCAGAACATGCTGGCCGAGCTCGGTCAGGGCGTGCTGGACCATTCGGTGTTCTTCACCGACACCGCCGCCCGGGTCAAGCGCTCGCTGCCGCCGATCTATATGACGGTCTACGGTGCCGACGGTGACAACCCCGGCCAACAGGTCCGCGACTTCCACACCCAGATCAAGGGCAACATGCCCGACGGCGAGTCGCTATCACGCCCTCGATCCCGACACCTACTTCTGGGCCCACGCCACGTTCGTCGACCAGGTGCTCTACTTCGCCGACACGTTCGTCAAGCGGCTCAGCCGCGAGGAGAAGGAACAGATCTACCTCGAGTCCAAGACCTGGTACCGCCGCTACGGAGTCAGCGACCGGCCGATGCCCGCGGATTATGCGGCGTTCGAACGATATTGGGACCGGATGATCGACGAGATCGTCGTCGCCCACCCGACCGCGAAATACGGCGTCGGCTATGTCACCAAAGGCTTTCCGCGCCCGAAGGGTGTCCCGCCCGTGCTGTGGCGCGTGATCGCACCCGTCTTCAACCCGGTCGCCGCGTTCCTGACGACCGGCGGCATGCCGCCGCGGACGCGGGCCTGCTCGCGCTGCCGTGGAGTGACAAGCAGGAACGGCGATACCAACGCTTCGCCGCGCTGTGGCGGTCGCGCCCGGTGAACTGGCTGTGGGATCATCTCCCAATGCGACTGCGCTACAACGGCTATGCGTTAAAGGGCTATGCAAGGGGCTGACCCCACCACAGAAGCCATCCTCGACGCCGCTGTCGTCGAGTTCGAGCAGCATGGGTTCCGCAGGGTCGCCCTCGATGATGTCGCCCGACGGGCGCGGGTCAGCCGGACGACCATCTACCGGCGCTTCTCGAACAAGGACGAACTGGTCGCCGCGGTCATCGAGCGAGAGAACGTCCGGCTGTTCGCCGATATCGCCGTCGAACTCAAAAATGCTGGACCGCAATCGAATTACTACGTCGAGGCATTTACGCTTTCGATCCTGAAGTTCCGTCGCCACCGGGTGCTGGACCGGATGATCACCGACGAGCCAGGCCTGGTGATCGAGCTGGCCGCCACGCATTATCGCGCTGCGATGGAGCGGATGGCCGAGGCGCTGCGCATCATCTTCCCGACTGGCCTCGCCGAGCGGATAGGGGAGCAGGCCGTCACCGAGCTGGCCGACACGATCCTTCGCTACGCCGCGATGGTGCTTCTGCTGCCCGGCGCGCGACCGCTCGAGACGGCCGACGACATCCGCGCGTTTGCGACGCAGCACTTCCTGCCCAGCCTTCCTGTCGCGCTGCGGGCGGCGCCTGCTCGTTAGCTGCGCTCCGTTTCGTAAACCCGGGGATCGGGCAGCCGTAGCGCATGGGTACCGAACAACAGCAACGCACTGAGAAGCCCGAAGTCACCGACGAGCACAAAGCCAGGCCAAGAAAATGGCCAAGGTCTACGAAGAGGACCGCCCGACGACCACATTGCCCGGCAGCTGGCGGGGCGGTTTCCGGCACGGCGGTCACCGAATGGGTCGACGATAAAGACAAGGGCAAAATCGAAACCACCGCCGAAGAAGGCAAGGTCGAATACCGCAAGACCGAGGAGTTCCGCAAGAAACAGGCGGAGTAACGCTTCGGCCCCGGGCACTGCACTTTATGCCTAGGGTTGGAAGGCGTGACACCGCTTGAGCGAATCGCGCCTGCGTTCATCGAGATGGCCCACTCGATCGTGTGGGCGTCGGTCGCAACGGTGGACGAAAATGCTCGTCCCCGCACCCGCATTCTGCATCCGTTCTGGGAGTGGGACGGCACCGACCTGTTCGGCTGGATCGCCACGGTGCCAAGCCCGGTCAAGAGGGCGCACCTCGCCGTTCACCCCGAAATGGCGGTCAGCTACTGGACCACGACCCACGACACCTGCAGCGCGGAGTGTTTAGTGGAGTGGTACCACGACGACGAGACCTGCGCCGAGGTCTGGAACAAGTTCGCAAATGGCCCCGCGCCGGTGGGCTACGACCCGACCATCATTCCGATGTGGGCCGACGGTCCGACATCCGATCAGTTCGCCGCGCTGCGGCTCAGCCCATATCGGCTGCGGGTGATGCCCGGGACGGCGATGATGAAGGGCGATAGGCGAAACCCTCAGCTGGACTGCGACGTGAATCCGACGACCACCGAGACAGTTGACGTCAGCGCGTTGCCGCTGGCGCCGAAGAATCCGCTGCCGTTACGGCAGCTGGTGAAATTGGTCAGAACTCTCGATACCGGGCAGGAATTGATACGCGACGCGGGCGGCCCCATCACGCGCATCAAGTTCGTACCGAAATGGATTTTCCCGCCGATTGTGGCGGTCATGTCGCCGAACGGGATGCGGGACGTGTTGGGACGCAGCGACGAGTCCTCCGAGCGATGCATCATTCACGAGGAAGTGCGGCAGATGGCGGGCGACAGCCTGTTCGTCCTGCCCAACGAGCAGTGGCGCCCGCGCAAGCGCGCATTGCAACCGGTGTTCACCAAGCAAAACGTCAGAAACTTCGGCGGCCACATGTCAAGGGCTGCACAGATGTTCGTCGACCGTTGGCATGACGGCGGTGAAGTGGATCTCGACGTCGAGTGCCGCAGGGTCGCCATGCGGTCATTGGGGCGGTCGGTTCTTGGCATCGACCTCAACGAGCGCGCAGACACGATCGCCCAGTGCATGCACGTCGCGTCCGGCTATACCGCCGACCGCGCGCTACGGCCGGTGCGCGCACCGCGATGGCTGCCGACGCCTGCGCGCCGCCGCGCGCCGTGCGGCGGTTGCGGCGATGCGCCAGGTCACCGACGAGATGGTGCGGGCGTGCCGTGCCGATCCGACCCGCGATGCGCCGCTGGTGCAGGCGTTGATCGCGGCCACCGATCCGGAGACCGGACAGGCCGATCTCGGACGAGGACATCTCGAACGATCTGCTGATCTTCATGCTCGCCGGCCACGACACCACTGCAACCGCACTCACCTACTCGCTGTGGGTGCTGGGACACCACCCTGAGATACAGGACCGCGTCGCCGCAGAGGCCGCCGAAATCGGCGATCGTGAGCTGACACCGGAGGACGTGCCGCGGCTGTCTTACACCGTTCAGGTGCTTCACGAGGCGTTGCGGCTGTGCCCGCCTGCCGCAGGCGTCGCGCGACTGGCAACGCGCGACATCGCCGTCGACGGGTACCGGGTCGAGGCGGGAAGCCTTGTGGCCGTTGGTCTCTATGGCCTGCATCATGATCCGACGCTGTGGCCTAACCCTATGGTGTTCGACCCCGAGCGGTTCAGCCCCGAAAACACCAAGGGCCGCGACCGCTGGCAATTCCTTCCGTTCCTCGGCGGCGGACGCCCGTGCATCGGCGAGCACTTCGCCAGGCTGGAGACCACCCTCGCGCTGGCCACCATCGTCAGGGCCATGGAGATCCGCTCACTGGACAAGGACTTCCTATGCGACGTGCCGTTCACCACGGTCGCGAAGGGCCCGATCCGGGCCAGGGTCAGTCTGCGCGGGTGAGCAGCACCGCCTGCTCGAACGGCAGCATGCCGAAAAGGGGGCGCATCCAGCCCTTCACAGCGGGCGCCGCTTCGGCCTTCGGCATGACGCGAGGGTCTGGTCACGGTAAGAGTCTTGCCATAGCGCTGCATGCTGGCCGCCGCCGGCGGCGGTGATGTTCTTCAGCCAGTCGCGGTTCGGGACCGTAGGTCGAGCAGGATCGCGCACCCCATCGTCGGTGCCGAACACGGTCAGCGGCGTTCGCTACGGCTTGCCGGACTTGCGGCCGACGTGCTCGAGAATGCCCATCGTCGGCGCCCAGCCGGCCCACATCCGCTGGATCGGGTTGGTGACATGCCGGTTGAACCGTGCCAGCCATTGCGGAAGTTGCATGAATGACCATCAAACTCGTACGTCATGGCCTACCTCAAACCGCCGTGGTTCACAGCCGGGAGATCTTCAACAAGGTCGCGATGGCGACCGGCGTCGGCGGCAGCGTGACACTGACCGTCACCAAACGCGTCAGCAAGCAGCCCCAGCAGATCCCGGTGGTCGTGCCCGAGGTGGACGGCGTGAAGTACCTCGTCTCGACCCGCGGCGAGACGGAATGGGTGAAAAACGTCCGCGCAATCCCGGATGTGATGGTCGGTAAGCAGAAGTACGCCGCGACCGAGATCCCCGTCGAACAGCGCGCGCCGATCATTGCCGCCTACCGGCCGCTGGCAGGCAAGGTGGTCGAAGGCTACTGGAAACAGCTTCCATCCGACGCCGACCACCCCGTCTTCGCGCTGACCCCCAAGGGCTGAACCACTACACCCTGTAGTTGACGCGTTCGTCGGTGCTGGAACACTAGTGGTCATGCACCGCACCCCGACGTCGGTAGCGGCCTCCGCTGCGCTGTTCGCCGACGCGTGCGCCGTCATCCCGGGCGGGGTGAACTCGCCGGTGAGGGCCTTTTCCTCGGTCGGCGGCACCCCGCGATTCATCACCTCCGCGGCGGGGTACTGGCTGACCGACGCCGACGACAACCGCTACGTCGACCTGGTGTGCTCGTGGGGGCCGATGATTCTCGGTCACGCCCACCCTGCCGTCGTCGAGGCGGTACAGCGCGTCGCGGCAGACGGCCTGTCCTTCGGTGCGCCGACGCCGTCGGAGACCGAGCTGGCAAAGCGAGATCATCGGCCGCGTCGCTCCGGTCGAGCGGCTGCGCATGGTCAACTCCGGCACCGAGGCCACCATGAGCGCGATCCGGCTGGCCCGTGGCTACACCGGCCGCGCCAAGATCATCAAGTTCTCCGGCTGCTACCACGGCCACAGCGATGCGCTACTGGCCGACGCGGGCTCCGGTGTAGCCACGCTGGGTCTGCCGTCGTCGCCAGGGGTGACCGGTGCCGCGACAGCCGACACGATCGTGTTGCCGTACAACAACATTCCTGCAGTCGAAGACGTATTCCGACAATTCGGCGACGAGATCGCCTGCGTCATCACCGAGGCGAGCGCAGGCAATATGGGCACCGTCGCGCCGCTGCCCGGTTACAACGCGGCGCTGCGCCGCATCACCGCCGACAATGGCGCGCTGCTCATCTCCGACGAGGTGATGACCGGCTTCCGGGTCAGCCGATCGGGTTGGTACGGCGTCGATCCCGTCGACGCCGACCTGTTCACCTTCGGCAAGGTGATGAGCGGCGGGTTGCCCGCCGCAGCGTTCGGCGGTCGCCGCGAGGTGATGGAACGGCTCGCGCCGCTAGGGCCGGTGTACCAGGCGGGCACCCTGTCGGGTAACCCGGTCGCCATGGCCGCCGGGCTGGCGACGCTGCGCGCCGCCGACGATGCCGCATACGCAGCACTGGACGCCAACGCCGATCGGCTGGCTGGACTGCTCGGCAAGGCGCTGGCGGAAGCCGGTGTGGCACACCAGGTTCAGCGCGCGGGAAGCATGCTCAGCGTGTTCTTCTGCGATGAGCCGGTGCAGGACTTCGCGGCCGCACGCGCGAGTGAGACATGGCGGTTCCCGCCATTTTTTCACGCCCTGCTTGACGCAGGTGTCTATCCGCCGCCAAGCGCGTTCGAAACATGGTTTGTCTCAACCGTTCTGGACGACGACGCGTTCTCGCGCATCGCCGATGCGCTGCCCGCCGCCGCCCGCGCCGCAGCAGAAGCGACACAACCGGCATGACCGAGAAGACGATCGTGCACGTGATGCGTCACGGCGAGGTCTACAACCCAGACAAGATCCTGTACGGCCGCCTGCCCGACTACCACCTGTCGGAGCGGGGGCGGGCCCAGGCGCAGGCGGTTGCCGACTGGCTGGCCGCCCGCGACATCGTCTACGTGGTCGCGTCGCCGCTGGAGCGCGCGCAGGAAACCGCGGAGCCGATCGCGGCGGGATTGGGACTGCCGATCGACATCGACGGCGACCTGATCGAATCGGCGAACGTCTTTCAGGGCCAACGTGTCTCACCGGGCGACGGCGCGCTGCGCGACCCCCGCAACTGGTGGTACCTGCGCAGCCCGCGCACACCGTCCTGGGGGGAGCCCTACGCGGAGATCGCGGCGCGAATGAAGGCGGCGCTGCACCGGGCCCGGACCAAGGCTGCGGGCCATGAAGCGGTCTGCGTCAGCCATCAGCTTCCCGTCGAGACGCTGCGGCGGGCGATGACGGGTCAGCCATTGCACCACTTCCCGACGCGGCGGCTGTGCAACCTGGCGTCGCTGACGTCCTTCTATTTCCATGGCGATTCCTACGTCGGCTGGGGATACGCGGAGCTGGCCGGGAAGTGAAGCGGCTGGTGGCCATGGCAAGCGCGGCGATCGTCGCGCTGGCTGGCTGCTCCACCGGTCACGACGCGGTCGCGCAGGGCGGCACGTTCGAATTCGTGGCGCCCGGCGGCAAGACCGACATCTTCTACGATCCTCCCGAAAAGCGCGGCCGCCCAGGCACGTTGGCCGGACCCGAGCTGATGGATCCCGCAAAGACGGTCTCGCTCGACGACTTCACCGGCAAGGTCGTGGTGATCAACGTGTGGGGGCAATGGTGCGGACCGTGCCGCACCGAGATCACCCAGCTGCAGAAGGTGTACGACAAGACGCGTCGCCACGGGCGTTGAATTCCTTGGCATCGACGTCCGCGACAACAATAGGAACGCCGCACAGTGATTTCATTGTCGACCGCAAGGTCACGTTCCCGTCCATTTACGACCCGCCGATGCGCACCATGATCGCGTTCGGCGGCAAGTACCCGACCACCGTCATCCCGTCCACCGTCGTGCTGGATCGCCAGCACCGGGTCGCCGCGGTGTTCCTGCGTGAGCTGCTCGCCGAGGACCTGCAGCCCGTCGTGGAACGGCTGGCGGCTGAGCCAGAGCCGAAGACGTGACCGGGTTCGCCGAAATCGCCGCCGCCGGACCGGTACTGACCGCGATCGGCGTGTGCATGCTGGCCGGCCTTGTGTCGTTCGCGTCGCCGTGCGTTGTGCCGCTGGTGCCCGGCTACCTGTCCTATCTCGCTGCGATCGTCGGGGTGGAGGAGCAGCCGGGCCGGGTGGCCGTTCGAGCGGCACGGCTGCGTGTCGCGGGAGCGGCAGCGTTGTTCGTCGCCGGCTTCACCACCGTCTTCGTCCTCGGCACGGTCGCCGTATTGGGGATGACGACGTCGCTGATCAGCAATCAGCTTCTGCTGCAACGCATCGGCGGGGTGATCACGATCGTGATGGGCCTGGTGTTCGTCGGCTTCATCCCTGCGTTGCAGCGTGAGGCCCGGTTCACGCCGCGGCAGGTCTCCACGCTCGGCGGGTGCCCCGCTGCTGGGTGCGGTCTTCGGATTGGGCTGGACGCCGTGTCTCGGCCCGACGCTGACCGGTGTGATCGCCGTGGCATCGGCGACCGATGGCGCCAATGTGGCCCGCGGTGTCGCGTTGGTGATCGCATACTGCCTTGGGCTGGGAATCCCGTTCGTGCTGTTGGCCTTTGGCTCCGCGCGTGCGGTGCACGGCCTTGGCTGGCTGCGCGGCACACCCGCGGTATTCAGATCTTCGGCGGGGTGCTGCTGATCCTCGTCGGCGCGGCGCTGGTGACTGGGTTGTGGAACGACTTCGTATCCTGGGTGCGCGATGCATTCGTCAGCGACGTGACGTTGCCGATATGAGACGACTTCCCTTCGCGCTGATGCGCAACACATGGCGGACCCTGACGTCGATGGGCACCGCGCTGGTGCTGCTGTTCCTGCTCGCGCTCGGCGCCATCCCCGGCGCCCTGCTGCCGCAGCGCAGCCTCAACGAGTTCAAGGTCGAGCAGTACATCGCCGAGCATCCGACCATCGGGCCATGGCTGGACCGGTCTGCAGGCCTTCGAGGTGTTCTCCAGCTTCTGGTTCACGGCCATCTATGCGCTGCTGTTCATCTCGCTGGTGGGCTGCCTGACCCCGCGGCTGATCGAGCACGCCCGCACGCTGCGCGCCGCCCCCGTCGCCGCGCCACGAAACCTCAGCAGGCTGCCCAAGCACCACACCGCGGAGGTCTCCGGCGATCCCGACGCCGTCGCCGCCATCGTCACCGGGCATCTGCGCGGCTGGCGTCGCACCAGCACGCACAGCGGCGACGGCGTCGAAATCTCTGCTGAGAAGGGCTATCTGCGCGAGTTCGGCAACATCGTCTTTCACTTCTCACTGCTCGGCCTGCTCGTCGCCGTGGCCGCAGGGAAGCTGTTCGGGTACGAGGGCAACGTCATCGTCGTCGCCGACAGCGGCCCCGGGTTCTGCTCGGCCTCGCCCGCGGCGTTCGACTCGTTCCGGGCGGGAAACACCGTGGACGGCACGTCACTGTTCCCGATCTGCTTGCGGGTCAACGACTTCCAGGCGCACTACCTGCCCAGCGGTCAGGCCGTGTCGTTCGCCGCCAACATCGACTACCAGGCGGGCTCCGACCTCGACACCGACACCTGGCGGCCGTACCACCTGAAGGTCAATGAGCCGCTGCGCGTCGGCGGCGACCGGGTGTACCTGCAAGGCCACGGCTACGCCCCGACGTTCACCGTCACCTTCCCCGACGGGCAGACCCGCACGCAGACGCTGCAGTTCCGGCCCGAAGACCAGATCACCTTGTTGTCGTCGGGAGCGATGCGCTTCGATCCGCCGGGCGGCAGCTATCCCGATCCCGACCAGCGCCGCAAGAACCAGATCGCCATCCAGGGATTGTTCGCGCCGACCGAGCAGCTCGACGGCACGCTGCTGTCGTCGAGCTTCCCCGCGCTGAACAACCCGGCCGTTGCCATCGACATCTACAAGGGCGACACCGGGCTGGACACCGGAAGGCCGCAGTCGTTGTTCTCGCTTGATCCCCGGCTCATCGAGCAGAACCGCCTCACCAAGAAGGCGCGGGTCAACCTGCGCGCGGGCCAAGACACCCGCCTGGACGACGGCACCGTCGTACGGTTCGACGGTGCGGTGCCGTTCATCAACGTCCAGGTGTCCCACGATCCGGCCCAGGTATGGGTGCTGGTGTTCGCGCTGACCATGATGGTGGGTCTGCTGGTGTCGCTGGTGGTGCGGCGGCGTCGGGTCTGGGTTCGGCTGACACCCGCAGGTCCGGGTACGGTAAGCGTCGAGCTGGGCGGCCTGGCGCGCACCGACAACTCCGGCTGGGGTGACGAGTTCGAGCGGTTGACGCAGCGCCTGCTGGCCGACATTCCAGACGCGCCTGCAGTGTCAGGAGAGAAGGTCACATGAACACCGAGCACGTCGACATCGGGTTGGCCCGCTATTCCGACTGGGCCTTCACCTCGTCGGTGGTGGTGCTCGTGGTTGCGCTGCTGCTGCTCGCCGTCGAGTTGGCGTACAGCCGTGGCCGAAAGATCGAGAGCCGCGAGCTGGTCGGAGCCGGTGCGGCGGCGACATCCAACGCGAGCGCAACGGTCGGCGCGGACAGCGCGACGCCGGGTGTCGTCGCGGCCGACCCGAAGCGCCCGCTCGACGAGCGCGTCGGCAAGGCCGGGCTGGCGTTGGTCTACGTCGGCATCGGGCTGCTGCTGGTGTGCATCGTGCTCCGCGGCCTCGCTACGGAGCGGGTGCCGTGGGGCAACATGTACGAGTTCATCAACCTGACGTGCTTCTCGGGTCTGATCGCGGCCGCGATTGTGCTGCGCAGGCCGCAGTACCGCGCGCTGTGGGTGTTCGTGCTCGTTCCGGTGTTGATCCTGCTGACCGTCTCGGGCCGCTGGCTCTATACCAACGCCGCCCCCGTCATGCCCGCACTGCAGTCCTATTGGCTGCCGATTCACGTGTCGGTGGTCAGCATCGGCTCCGGTGTGTTCCTGGTGGCGGGCGTGGCGAGCATCCTGTTCCTGCTCAAGATGTCGCCGCTGGGTCAGCCGGGCCCGGACAGCGCAGTGCGTCGTATCGTGCAACGGCTGCCCGACGCGCAGACTCTGGACCGCATCGCTTATCGCACAACCATTTTCGCGTTCCCGGTGTTCGGGTTCGGCGTCATCTTCGGCGCGATCTGGGCGGAGGAGGCGTGGGGCCGCTACTGGGGCTGGGATCCCAAGGAGACGGTGTCGTTCATTGCGTGGGTGGTCTACGCGGCGTACCTGCACGCGCGCTCGACGGCGGGCTGGCGCGACAAGAAGGCGGCCTGGATCAACGTCGTCGGCTTCGTCGCAATGGTGTTCAACCTGTTCTTCATCAACCTGGTGACCGTCGGGTTGCATTCGTACGCTGGGGTGGGCTGACCGGTCGCCGCGACGAACTGCCAATGAGAGGGGACTAGGTCGTTGTCTGACCACCAGGCGGGTTTTCGAGGACAGCAGCGGTTCAGCGATCCGGCGGAATCGGTGCCCGCGGAATCGGTGCCAGCTGAATGGACCGCCCCGACGCCGCCGAGCGGGTTACCGCTTGGCTATGCGTCGCGCCCTCTAGTTCCTCAGTATCAAGACCCGCCGCCCTACCTCGATCTGTCGACGGTTGCGCTGCTGGGTCAGCCGAAGCGGGCGCCGTCGCAGGGTTGGCGCAAGTGGCTGTACCTCGCCTCGTTCAAGCTGATCAACGTCGGGGAAAGCGCCAAGGTCAAGCACATCAACAGCCTGGTCGCCCAGGTGCAGCGGCCGCTGCGGGGCTGCTACCGCATCGCGCTGCTGTCGCTGAAGGGCGGGGTCGGCAAGACGACGATTACCGCCACACTCGGCGCGACGTTCGCCTCGACCCGGGGGGATCGCGTCGTCGCGGTCGATGCCAATCCCGACCGCGGCACGCTGAGCCAGAAGGTGCCGCTGGAAACCCCGGCCACCGTGCGTCACCTGCTGCGAGACGCCGAAGGCATCGCGGCCTACAGCGATGTCCGCGGCTACACATCGCAGGGCCCGAGCCGGCTCGAGGTGCTCGCCTCCGAGAGCGACCCTGCGGTGTCGGAGGCGTTCAGCTCCGACGACTACAGGCGGACGCTGGAGGTGCTTGAGCGGTTTTACAGCCTGGTGCTCACCGACTGCGGCACAGGCATGTTGCACTCGGCGATGTCGGCGGTGCTCGACAAGGCCGACGTCCTGATAGTGATCAGCTCCGGATCGGTCGACGGAGCCCGCAGCGCGTCAGCCACCCTGGACTGGCTGGATGCGCACGGTCACCAAGAGATGGTGCGGAACTCGATCGCCGTCATCAATGCGGTGCGGCCGCGGTCGGGCAAGGTCGACCTGAAGAAGGTGGTTGACCACTTCTCCCGGCGGTGCCGCGCCGTCAAGCAGGTGCCGTTCGACCCGCATCTGGAGGAGGGCGCCGAGATCAGCCTCGACCGGCTGAAGCCCGAGACGCGCGAGGCGCTTATCGAATTGGCGGCAGTAGTCGCCGAGGGCTTTTCGGGCGCAAGGCGGCCCGACGCCCAGTCGGGCTAGGTGGTCGCGCCGCTACGGCCGGCGATCGTTGTTCGGGCCGAGCCGACGCAGGAAATCCGGATCGTCGTCCGGGCCGATCACGCGCGTCTTCGGGCGAGCAGCAGTCAACCGCGTCAGCCGCCAGCCGGCGTAGATCAAACCGGCCAAGACGAGAATCAGGAGCAAATAAGCCACAAAAACCTCCTTTCATCTGAATATACGCGCCGTCGGTAGGCTCGGGCCGTGTCTGACAGACCGCCCGTATCCAGCCTCGTCGTGGACGTGCTGGCCTATGCCTTGGCCCGCCTGCTGCTCGTCGTGGTCCTGACGGCCGTGATCTTCGGTGCCGGACATTTGCTCGGCGTGCGCGATTTCCCGCTCGTCGTGGCGCTCCTGTTCGCGTTGGTCATCGCATTGCCGCTGGGCATCTGGATCTTCGCCCCGCTGCGGCGTCGCGCCACCGCGAGCATCGCCGTTGTCGACGAACGCCGACGCAAGGACCGAGAGCAGCTGCAGGCCAGGCTGCGCGGCGAAGAGACTTCCAGCGGCGAAGATCCACCTGCCGAATGACGGCCGCTCGGGCGAGGGACGCATTCGGGGCCGAATTCGTCGGCGCCGACGGCTTTCTCAATTCGCCCACCTATGGGCTGCCACCGCTGTTCATGGTCGAGGCCCTTCGGGACTGCATCGCCAGGTGGCAGGACGGGACCATGGAAGTGCCGTTGTTCGACGAAGACGTGCAATCCGGACGGGCCGGTTACGCCGCGCTGACCGGCGTGCCCGTCAACTCGGTGGCGATGGGCGGCACCGTGTCCACCTTGCTTGGATTGGTCGCCGCCGCGGTTCCCGACGGAAGCCGAGTCGCCACGCTGGCCGGCGAGTTCACCAGCACCACATTCCCGTTCGCCGCGCAGGCAGGCAGGGGTGTGACCGTCACCGAGTTCGCGCCGGACGAGTTGGTATCGGCCGCGGCCGACTTCGATGTGGTGACGGTCAGCCTGGTGCAGTCTGCCAACGGCGCCGTGCTCGACGCCGATGCCCTGCGGCGCACCGTGGCGGGTGCTGATACGTTGACTGTGATTGACATCACGCAGGCGCTTGGCTGGAAACAGGTCGACGTCGGCTGGGCCGACGTCACGGTGGCCGCGGTTTACAAATGGCTGCTTGCGCCGCGAGGCACGGCGTGGATGTCCTTGAGCGACAGGGTCCGCCGGATCATGACGCCTCACGCCGCGAACTGGTACGCGGGTGAGGACCCATGGCAGACCATCTACGGGCTGCCGCTGCGACTCGCCGACAGCGCGCGACGCTTCGACGCGTCGCCCACCTGGTTCAGCGCGCTCGGGGCAGGGCTGACGCTGCCGTGGCTGGCGTCGCTGGACGGCGCTGCGGTCGAGGCGCACACTGTCGGGCTGGCAAAGCGGGCGCGTGCAGAACTCGCTCTGCCCCAGCAAAATTCGGCCATCGTATCGATACCGATCGCTGATGCTGCGGACAAGCTGCGGGCCGCAGGCATTCGCGCTTCGACTCGCGCAGGAGCGGTGCGGGTGGGCTTCCATCTCTACAACACCGAAAACGATCTGGACCGGCTGCTCGACGCTCTGGGGGATAACTGCTAGCCAAAGTTGGGTGGCAGCATGACGATATCGCTTGGCGCACAGACGAATCTGGAATGTGTCAAACATGTTAAGTGCCGAGCGCCGACAAAGGTAGTCGCGCCATCATGAGAATTCGGAGTTTTGTCCCACCGCTGTTGGTGGCGGGAGCGAGCGCGACAGCCATCGCGGTCGCACCCTTGGCCGAAGCCGCCCCGACCTGCACGTCGTCCGGCGCCGCGAGCCTGTGCCAAACGGAAGGCAACGCCCAAGTTGTTGCAACCCCGCCGCCCGTCGACTACCAGGCCCAGTACCCGTTCTTCGGGAACGTGCTGATCTTCCACCACGGCGGGAATCGCTGAAATCACCAGTGCGGCAGGGCTTATTCGCCTTGGAACGGGATGACGGCCTTCAACGTCGTCCCGCTCCCTGCCGGACTGAGGATGTCCAGCCGCCCGGCCAGCGCCGCGACCCGGTCCTTGAGTCCGATCAGCCCCGAGCCTGCGCCTGTGACAGCGCCGCCGATTCCGTCATCGCTGATGGTGAGGTGAAAGCTCATCGTCTGCCGCGACTGCGGACACGTTGACTTCGGAAGCCTGCGCGTGTTTGGCGGCATTGGTCAGCGCCTCGGCAACGACGTAATAAGCCGCAACCTCAATCGATTCCGGCAGTCGGCGATCGACGTTGAGGTCGAGCTCGACGGGGACGGCGGAGCGTCGTGCAAGCGTCTTGATCGCCGGGCCCAGACCACCCTTCGACAGGATCGCGGGATGGATGCCTCGCGAGATCTCCTGCAATTCCACTGACACACCCGACAGGCCGTCGACGATGTGGGACAGCTTGTCGCGCAACTGTTCTTGTTCTTCCGGTATCGATGCCTCGACGGCACGCACTTCCAGACCCAGCGATACAACGCGTTGCTGCGCACCGTCGTGCAGATCGCGTTCGAAGCGGCGACGGACCTGGTCGCCGGCGGTGACGATGCGGGCACGTGACGCGGTGAGCTCCGCACGGGTTTCAGCGTTGGAGATGGCGGTGGCGACGAGATCCGCGAAATCCCCGATGCGAGCCTCGGTTTCCGTCGGCATCGGTTCGGGCTGCGATGAGCCGATCACCAGCGCACCCCAGATGCGGCCGTCGACGATGATCGGGCGCGCCTACCGCCGAGCGCAGTCCAAGCTGGCGCATCCGCTCGGCCGTGCGGCCCGTGGCGCTGTCGAAGCAGTCGATCCGAGCCGGCGCCCCAGTGTGGAGTATCTTCGCCGCGACATTGTCACCTTCTAGCGAAAGTCGTTCTCCGATAGTCAGTTTCGTCAAGCCATGGTCGTCGCGGGTGGCCAGCAGCACCAGTGCCTCGCCGGATTCATACCGGAGCAGTGCGACATTGTCGATACCCAGGCCATGAGACAGTTCAGCGACCGCTGCCGGATACACCTCCGAGGGATCGACGCCGCGCGCCACCAGCGTCGCGACGCGGCGCAGCGCCGCTTGCTGTTCGGCCAGCGCGCTCGCCTCGGCGTGGCTGGCTTCTGCCTCGCGCCTGCGCAGTTCGGACTCCGCGGCGCGCAGGCGCGCCTGGCCCGGCCAGGATATTGGCCAGCAACGCGACCGGCAGGAAGATCAGGATCGCCACCGCGTCCTTGGGCGTGCGTCGGAATGAAGGTTCCGGTGGTCTCCATGTGGAAGTAGACGTAGACCATGCGCGCTGGCCACGGACGTCGCGACGGCGAGCCGGAATTCCCATCCCGCGGAGACGACCAGCACGCCGAGCAGGAACAGCGCGCCGAATGCGTTCTCCGGGGCGATCTCCTGCAGCCGGTAGACCAGCAGCGTCTCCCCGGTGATGAACACGACGGCGACCACGATGCCCAGCCACAGCGGAGGCGCCGTCGGCCGCACCACCAGCGCAAGCAGACGCGCACGCAGCGGCGGCCGAGAACCGGATCCCGGCTGACGCGTCGACGCGGAATGCTGACTCATCTTTTCCCTGCAACACAGATTGGCGCATCGATTATTGCTTGATGCCCGAGGTTATGGAGTTCCGGCTAGCGGGAATGCGATCGTCGTCGACATCTGGGAGGCTGAGAATTGTGTATTGCGGCGGGCTGCGGTATGCGCTGTTTGATCGTTGATGACAGCGCTGAGTTTCGCGACGCCGCGAGCGCCATGCTCGAGCGCGCAGGAATCAGCGTTGTCGGTAAAGCGACCAATAGTGCTGAGGCGCTTAGGTATTACGAAGACTTGCATCCCGACGTGGCACTGGTCGACATCGACCTCGGTGGTGAGGACGGTTTCGTGCTCGCCGAGCAGCTCGCCAGGGCGAGCACGACGAGCAGGTTGGCGGTGATCCTCGTCTCGACCTACGCCGAGTCCGACCTCGCCGAGATGATCGATGCGAGCCCGGCGGTGGGCTTCCTGCAGAAATTCTCGTTGTCACCCGATGCCATCCGGGACTTGCTCAAGGTTCACCGGGCCTCGAGGTAGGTGATCACCGCCAGGACTCGACGGTGGTCGTCGCCGGTTTCCGGCAGGTTCAGCTTCGTCAAGATGCTGCGAACGTGCTTTTCGACGGTGCCTTCGGTGACCCAGAGTCGCCGCGCTATGCCCGCATTCGAACGACCCTCTGCCATCAGCATCAACACCTCCTGTTCGCGAGCGCTGAGCACGGCTAGAGGGTCGTCGCGGCGGCGGGCCGAAACCAATTCCTGAACGAGCGCGGGGTCCACGACCGATGCGCCCTTGGAGACGCGTTCGAGTGTGTCGACGAAGTCGGCGACGTCGGTGACCCGGGTCTTGAGCAGGTAGCCGATACCGTGCCCGCTGGCCAGCAGTTCGGTCGCGTGCTCGACATCGACGTGCGCGGACAGCACGAGGATGCCGGTATCGGGCAGTTCCTCACGGATCACGCGCGCTGCGTCGAGGCCCTCGGTGGTGTGCGTCGGGGGCATGCGAATGTCGACGACGACGAGCTGCGGTTCGCGATCACGGACCATGGCGAGCAACTCCGTCGCATCGGCGGCCTGACCTACTACCTCGAAACCCGAGCGGTCCAACAGGCTGGCCAGGCCCTCGCGCAGCAGGACGTCGTCGTCGGCTACGACGACCTGGACGGCAGCCATGTTGAATCCTTCCGGCGCCGGGACAATCGGCGCAGTCTCAATAATCTTGCAACGAAGTCACAGCCACGTCAGCGGGATTACCACGGCCAAGGGGGTTGAGCTTTGGCGGCGATCCGTCCGGCAAATTGGTACGTTCCGGCAATGAGCTTTCGCGCGGTGACGCTGAGCGTTGTGGTCAGCGCCGTGCTGAGCGGCCTGTAGCAGCAGCGATGGTGGCGGGGCCGCGCAGCTGCCGGTCGAGCGATGGGCATCACCGAACCCCGGCTCGGTCAACGCCTATTGGATCGAAGGGCCGGACGGAATTGTCATCATCGACGCCGGTCGAAACGTCGCGGGCGGGCAGAAGATTGCCGACGACCGGTTTCGCGCAAGGGGCCGACGAGTCGCGGCGATTCTGTTGACTCGATCCGCATCCCGATCACGTTGGCGGATTGGGTGTTCTACACGAGAAGATTCTCAGACACCCCGATTTACGCGTCGGAGGCCACCGACAAGTGGATGCACGACGACCCACTCAAATTCTATGCGCTGGCCCGACAGGCCGATCCTGACTACCCGCCGACGCTGACGTATCCGACGGAGACCTTCGCCAGTGATGCCGAACTGCGTATCGCAGGCCTGACGCTGCAGACCGCCGAATTCGGTCCTGGTGAGTCAGCCACGGCGACAGTGTATTTCGAGCCGTCGTCGCATTCGCTATTCGGTGGGGACCTGACGGGTAATCACGTCACGCCCGCGCTCATCGAGGGAAATACGTGCGGCTGGTTGACCGACCTCGCGGCGCTCAGCGCTCGGTTCGGCACCGCCGACACCGTCTAACCGGGGCACGGCGCCCCCGGTCCGGCCGCCGAACAGATCAGCGAGCAGCGCGACTATCTGAAGCACTACCGCGAGCTGGTCAAACCGGCGGTGGCACCGAACTCCGATACCGGGACCACCGTGACCGATCGCGAAACCACGTCAATCGTGGCCGAACTCGACCGCGCGTATCCGAACTACCCGCGGGTGGCATCGCTGCCGAACCTGCAGGAACTCAACGTGGCCGCCGTCGGACGCGAGCTGGCCAAGGAGGCACCGCGACGATGCCGCCGAAGTGCAACTAGCTCAGTCGAAGAGGTCGGGCTGGTCCCTGGTGATGCGGGCGAACAGCGGCTGGAAACTGAACCAACCGGCGAAGTGGGTGCCGACCTGGCCTGCCGTGTGCTTGGCCATCGCAGGCTCGATCAGCACCGGCGTCCCCGCGGCCTCGGCCATCAGCTGCGCGTGGCAGGACCGTTCCATCGTGATGAACCACCACGCCGCTTCCTCGACGGAGTGACCGACCGTGAGCAGGCCATGGTTGCGCAGGATGACGGACTTGCAGTCGCCGAGTGCATGCGCGATGCGCTTGCCTTCCTCGGTGTCGAGAACGACGCCAGAGTAGGCGTCGAACAACGCGTGGTCGTCGTAGAAGGCGCAGGCGTCCTGGGTGATCGGGTCGAGCAGTCGGGCCAGCGTCGACCACGTCTTGCCGTAGACGGAATGGGAGTGCGCGGCGCTGATCACGTCGGGCCGCGCTGCATGCACCTGCGAATGAATCGCGAACGCGGCCTGATTCACCGGGAGGTCGCCGTGGACAACCGCGCCGTCATGGCGGACCAACAGAAGGTCGCTGACTCGAATGTGACTGAAATGCATGCCGAACGGGTTCACCCAGAAGTGGTCAGGCAGCTCGGGGTCGCGTGCGGTGATATGGCCGGCGACGCCCTCGTCGAACCCGAACCGGCTGAAAAGCCTGAAGGCAGCGGCCAGGTTCTGTTTGCGGTGCAGCCGCTCCTGCTCGATCGTCCTGCCCTCGTCGGGCAGAAGCGCCGCAACATTGCCGCTCGCTAGCTGTTCAGCCTGCTGGACGTCGGTGTCGTTCATGGTTCAACGCTAGTCCCGCTCAACCGCCGAAAGCCAGGGCCGCGGCCACCGCGACGGCCCACACCAGCATCGTCAGGCCGGTGTCGCGCAGCACAGGGATCAGCTCCTTGCCGCCGAGGCCCTTTCGGACCGGGCCCGCCGCACGGACGGCGAGCGGCGCAGCGACGAGCCCCACCGCACACCACGGTGTCGCGAGCATCAGCACCAACGTGAGCGCGAATGCGACCACCACCAACGCCTGGTACAGCAGCCGGGTGCGGGCGTCGCCGAGCCGCACCGCGAGCGTGATCTTGCCGGACTCCTTGTCGGTGGGAATGTCGCGCAGATTGTTGGCCACCAGCACCGCCGACGACAGCGAGCCCATCGCCACCGCAAGGGCGAGCCCTACCCAGTCGACCCGCAAGGCCTGGGTGTACTGCGTGCCGAGCACGGCGACAAGGCCGAAGAACACGAACACCGCGACCTCGCCGAGCCCGAGATAGCCGTACGGCTTCGAGCCACCGGTGTACAGCCAGGCTCCGGCGATGCACAGCGCGCCGACCACGATCAGCCACGGCGCGCTGAACCACGCCAGCACCACACCGGCCGCCGCCGCGACACCGAGGCTCACCAAAGCGGCCGACAGCACGGCGCGCGGCGCGGCCAGTTTCGATCCGACAAGGCGTAACGGCCCAGCGCGGACGTCGTCGGTGCCGCGGATACCGTCGGAGTAGTCGTTGGCGTAGTTGACGCCGATGATCATCGCGACTGCGACGAGCAGCGCCAGCAGTGCCTTCCACCAGCACGCGCCGTGCAGCCAGGCCGCGCCGCCGGTGCCGGCGATCACCGGGGCGATCGCGTTGGGCAATGTCCTCGGGCGGGCGCCCTCGACCCATTGCGCGAAACTGGCCACGGGCGCCATCGTCGCATGGCGAATCGACGGCCCCGTGGCGCTGGCGCCCTCGAGCGACAAGACTGGGCCCATGACAGAACGCCTCAGCAAGGTAGAAATCCGCAAGGACGCCCTCCAGGAGACGGTTCAGTCCGTGGCCTCGACCGTTGGGGAGGTGACGTCGATCATCACGACCGCGGTGAAGGACGTGGCCGGCGCGATCGGCGGCCTCGCGACCGACGTGTTCGAGATCCGTGATGGGGCCCGCCGAGCATCGGAGCACGTCGAGGACGAGTGAACCGGTACTAATGCTGGGAGTCATCGGCGGCAGCGGCTTCTACACGTTCTTCGGTTCCGACGCCCGCGCGATCAATCTGGACACCCCGTACGGTGCACCGAGTGCGCCGATCACTGTCGGTACCGTCGGCGCGCACGAGGTGGCGTTCCTGCCGCGGCACGGCGTCAACCACGAGTTCTCGCCGCACACCGTGCCGTACCGCGCGAACATGTGGGCGTTGCGGGCGTTGGGCGTGCGCCGGATCTTCGGGCCGTGCGCGGTCGGCAGCCTCACCCCCGAGTTGGGGACCGGCGCCATGGTGGTGCCCGATCAACTGGTGGACCGAACCAGCGGCCGCGACGACACCTACTTCGACTCGGGTGGCATCCACGTCGGGTTCGCCGATCCGTATTGCCCGACGCTGCGGGCGGCGGCGGCCGAGCTGCCCGGCGTGGTCGACGGTGGCACCGTGGTGGTGATCCAGGGCCCGAGATTTTCCACCCGCGCCGAGAGCCGGTGGTTCGCAAGCCAGGGCTTCACGCTGGTCAACATGACCGGCTATCCCGAGGCGGTGCTGGCCCGCGAGCTCGAGATGTGTTATGCCGCCATTGCTTTGGTGACGGACCTGGACGCGGGCATCACGACCGGCGAGGGCGTGCGCGCCATCGATGTGTTCGCCGAATTCGAACGCAACCTGGTGTCGTTCAAGAAACTCGTTCACGAAGCCATCGATAACGTCGGCATCGAGCGCACGTGCACCCACTGCCTGCCGCACGACGGCGTCGAGCTGCCGTTCGATCTCCCGTGAGGGTGCTGCTGACCGGCGCGGCCGGATTCATCGGGACGCGGGTGACCTCGGCACTAGCCGAGGCGGGCCACGAGGTCGTCGCCGTCGACGTGATGCTCCCGGCCGCGCACGGCCCCGCCGCCGAGCTGCCGGCCGACGTGCGACGCGTCGACGTTCGCGACTCCGCAGCGCTGGCAGCGGTGCTCAAGGGTGTCGACGTGGTGTGCCATCAGGCGGCGGTCGTGGGTGCGGGAGTGGACGCCGCCGACGCGCCGTCCTACGGCAGCCACAACGACTTCGCCACCGCGGTGTTACTTGCGGAGATGTTCGCGGCGGGCTGCCAGCGGCTGGTGCTGGCATCGTCGATGGTGGTCTACGGGCAGGGCCGCTTCGAATGCCAGGAACACGGCCTCGTCGATCCGCTTCCGCGCACGCGGGCCGACCTCGACGCGGGCGTCTTCGAGCACCGCTGCCCGATCTGCGGCGCGCCGGTGCGGTGGGGGCTGGTCGGTGAGGACTCGCCGCTTCGGCCGCGCAGTCTGTATGCGGCGAGCAAGACCGCGCAGGAGCATTACGCGCTGGCATGGGCCGAGTCGACGGGCGGATCGGTGGTCGCGCTGCGCTATCACAATGTCTATGGCCCGAACATGCCGCGAGACACGCCCTACTCCGGAGTGGCGGCCATTTTCCGTTCCGAGCTGGAGGCGGGCGACGTGCCAAGGGTTTTCGAGGACGGCGGCCAGATGCGCGACTTCGTTCACGTCGACGATGTCGCCGCTGCCAACGTGGCGGCCGTCGACGCTGGCACCGCGGCTTTTCGGCCGTCAATGTGTGCTCGGGCCGCCCGATCTCGATCCTGGAGGTCGCCACCGAGCTGTGCGAGGCCCGCGGCGATGTCCTGCCGGTCGTCACCGGCCAGTACCGCAGCGGCGACGTCCGCCACATCGTCGCCGACCCGGCGCGCGCCGCCGACGTGCTGGGCTTTCGCGCGGCGGTCGACCCGCGCGACGGTCTGCGTGAATTCGCGTATGCGCCGCTGCGCGGCTACCGATAGGGGCTCTCGGCGCCAACAGATATGACTTAGTGATACTGGTGGGATGAAGCCAGCGATCTGCGAGCAGTTCGGTATCGATTTCCCGCTTTTTGCCTTCAGTCATTGCCGGGATGTGGTGGCCGCAGTGACCAACGCCGGTGGGTTCGGAGTGCTCGGCGCGACGGCATTCACGCCGCAGTGGCTGGACCAGGAGCTGTCGTGGATCGATGAGCACGTCGGCGGAAAGCCGTACGGCATCGACCTCATCGTGCCCGCGAAGTTCGAGGGCAAGGGCGAGAAGCTGGCGCCGGGTGAGCTGGCGGGCCGGATCCCCGAGGACTACCGCGGTTTCGTCGCCGAGCTGCTGTCGGCGCACGACATCGAGCCTGAGGCATCGCCGAAGACCGGCCCGTCGTTCCTGTCCGGCGACACCGGCAAGGATCTGCTCGAGGTGGCGTTCAGCCACCCGATCAAGTTGATCGCCAATGCGCTCGGTGTGCCGCCGGACTACATGATCGACGCGGGCAAGGAGCGCGGTGTCCCTGTCGCCGCGCTGGTTGGCGCCAAAGAGCACGCAGTCAAGCAGGTGAAGGCGGGCGTCGATCTGATCGTCGCGCAGGGCACCGAGGCAGGCGGTCACTGCGGCGAGGTGACGACGTTGGTGCTCATCCCCGAGGTCATCGAGGCCATCGATGGCGCGGTGCCGGTGCTGGCGGCGGGCGGGATCGTGACGGGCAGGCAGATGGCCGCAGCGGTCGCGTTGGGTGCCGACGGCGCGTGGACCGGATCGGTGTGGCTGACGACGGAGGAGGCCGAGACGGCGCCGCACACGGTGCAGAAGTTCTTGGCGGCGACGTCGCGTGACACCATTCGCTCCACGGGCCGCACCGGAAAGCCTGCGCGGCAACTGAAGTCGGAGTGGACAGACGCATGGGCGCCCAATGAAGGCGGCCACAAGACATTGCCGCTACCGCTGCAATCGATGCTGGCCGAGCCGGTCATCCGGCGAGTCGACCAGCTTGCTGCGCAGGGTCATCCTGGCGCGCAGGCGCTGGCCACCTACTTCGTCGGGCAGGGTGTCGGCCTGATGAACAAGGTCAAGCCGACGCGCGAAGTGGTGCGCGAGTTCATCGAGGACTATCTGGCCGCGACCGAACGGCTGAGCAACTCGCTGCCCGACTAGTCGTAGAAGGTGATGTGCACCGAGATCGGGTCGCTCTCCATCGCGCGCATCGTCAACACCGCGGCTGACTGACTGAGCTTGCCATCGCCGCCGAAGCTGCGGGCCCTGGCGCGGACGTCGTCATCTGGCTCGAAAGTGGCTGTGCCGCTGCGCCATTGATTGCCGACCCGCGCGCGGACCTTCGGGCTGGCGGCGATGTTGTGCGCCCAGCCTGCGCGCCGGCCGTGCTGCGAGATGACCCAGAGGCCGGTGTTGTCGGCGCGACCGGTGAGCGGAACGCGGCGCGGTTGGCCCGTCTTGGCGCCAATGGTCTCCAATTCCACCACCAGTGCGCAGCGAAGGCCGAGGCGGTCCATCGCCGCGACGAGCGGATTCACGACGGTGCGCCCCACCCGCCGCTCGAACTTGAATTTGCGCAAACCCTTGTTGGCCATGTCGGAGACGATAGTAGAACGATCACTCAACTACAAGGTCCGGTGCCCATCCGCACCACATGTTGAAAATTGCCCACGTATCGAGCGACAACTCGGTTGTCGCTGCGTACGCGGGCACTTTGGAGTACATGTCCCGGCGGACCGCCTCTACTCCGCCAGCGGCAGCCGCACCTCGAACCGCGCACCCGTGGTCAGGTTGCGGGCCGACAGCGTGCCGCGATGCGCCTGCACCAGCCCCGCGGCGATGGCCAGGCCCAGCCCCGAACCACTGGGCAGCGAGGAGTCAGAACGCGGCACGCGGTCGTTCGACCCGCGGTACGCCACGTCGAACACCCGCGGCAGGTCGGCTTCGCTGATGCCAACACCGGTGTCGTCGACGCGGGCCCACGCCCCGTTCTCGTCGGACCCCAGCGCCAGCGACACCTTGCCGCCTTCCGGCGTGTGCGCGATCGCATTGGCGACCAGATTGGACAGCACCCGAACCAGCGCGCGGTCACTGCCGAGTACCCGCACCGGCTTCTCCGGCAGCTCGGCCCTCAACACCACGCCCGCACGCTCGGCGGCGATTCGGTGCGCGGCCAGCACGTCGTCGACGACCTCGTCGAGTGCCACCTTGTCGAAGGCCGGTTCGACCGCGCCCGCGTTGATCTTCGACATCTCGAATAGATCGTCGACCATCTCGGAGAGTCGAATCGACTCCTGTTCAATGGTTTTCGCGTGCACCCGAACCTCGGAATCGGGAACCACGCCGTCGGCGATCGCTTCTGACACCGCACGGATACCGGCCAGTGGCGTGCGCAGGTCATGGCTGACGAACGCGACCAGCTTGCGTCGCGACTGCTCGGCCGCCCGCTCGGAATCGCGGATCTCCTGCTCCCACACCGTTCTTCGGGCCTGATAACGCGCAAGCATCACCGCGGCGGGGATCGTCACCACCGACACGATCACCAGCACGACGCTGGTCCGCTCGAATGTCTGGGTGATCATGAACCCGCTGGCGCCAAGCACGCCGGTGAAGGTGGCCAGCGTCGGTATCAGCACCAGTGCCACCATGCTGACCGCCAGCGACCACGACCGCGCCAGCCGGATGATGATCGCCCCCGCAGCGACTACTGGCACCGAGCAGGCTAGCGCCCACCCGGCGATCTCCCACATGTCAGTCGGCACTGCCGCTCCACAGGTACCCGCGGCCCCACACCGTCTGCACCCGGTGATGGTCACCGAGCTTGGACCGCAGCCGCTTGACGTGCACGGTGACCGTCGACAGATCGCCAAAGTCCCAGCGCCACACCTGCTTCAGGAGTTCCTCGCGGGAGAACACGGTGTCGGTATGGGTGAGGAAGAACAGCAGCAGGTCGAACTCACGGTTGGTCAGGCTGACTGGCTCGCCGTTGATGGTCACCGAACGGGCGGCCGTCGAGACCGTCATATCGCCGACGGTGATGTCGAGCGGCAGCGCGCTCCCCGCGGACGGCGCGCGGCGCAGCACCGACCGGACGCGAAGGGCGAGTTCGCGGGGGCTGAACGGCTTGGTGAGGTAGTCGTCGGCGCCTGCCTCGAGTCCCGCGATGCGGTCGTCCTCCTCGCCGAGGGCGGTCAGCAGGATCACCGGAATGGTGTAACCGCCACGCTGGCGCAGGCTGCGACACAGCGTCAGGCCGTCGGGGCCGGGCATCATCACGTCGAGCACCGCGACGTCGATGCGCTCCGATCCGAGCAACCGCAGCGCCTCGTTGCCGTTGTTGGCAATCAGGACGTCGAGGCCGTCACGCTCGAGGTACCGGCGCACGACATCGCGCACGACGGTGTCGTCGTCGGCGATCAGCACTCGCGTCACAACTTGAGAATTAGCCCTGCGGCGCCGCTACCTGCGTCGATGTCATGGTTTCGTCACGGTTGATTCAGGCGTGTTCCGGCCCTGGCTGGCCTACCGTCGGGAGATATGCCGGACGTCACAGTCGTGCTGCCCTGCCTCAACGAGGCAGCGTCGCTGCCAGGCGTCTTGGCCGCGATGCCCGTTGGATATCAGCCTCTGGTGGTCGACAACAACAGCACCGACGGCACCGCCGACGTTGCGCGCCGGCACGGCGCCCAGGTGGTCGCCGAAAAGCGGCCCGGCTACGGGTCGGCCGTGCATGCCGGAGTGGTGGCGGCGGCGACGCCGATCGTGGCGGTGATCGACGCCGACGGGTCGCTCGATGCGCGGTGAGCTGCCTGCGTTGGTCGCGCAACTCGAAGGTGCGGACATGGTGATCGGGCGTCGTCGCGCGGTGAACGGGCTGCGGTGGCCGTGGCACGCGCGGCTCGGCACCGCGGCGGTGTGCTGGCGGCTGCGAACCCGCTATGGGCTGCCCGTCCATGACATCGCGCCGATGCGGGTTGCGCGCCGCGAAGCGCTGTTGGCGCTCGGTGTCGCGGACCGCCGGTCCGGGTACCCGCTGGAACTGCTGGTGCGCGCGGCGCAAGCGCACTGGCGCGTGATAGAGCGCGACGTCGCATACGGCCCGCGCACCGGCGGAAAGTCGAAAGTGAGCGGATCGTTGCGAGGGAGTTTCACTGCGGCACTGGACTTCTGGAGAGTGATCTCGTGATACCGGTCGTCGTGCTGGTGGTCGCTAAGGCACCGGTACCGGGGCGCGCGAAGACCCGGCTGGCAGCCAGCGTCGGCGATCAGGCCGCCGCCGACATCGCCGCGGCCGCGCTCCTGGACACGCTCGACGCGGTGGCAGCCGCGGACGTTCGGGCCCGGGTGGTTGCGCTGACCGGCGATTTGGACTGCGCCAGCGCGGGCGATGAGATCCGCTCGAGTCTCGCCGACTTCACGGTCGTACCGCAGCGCGGCGCCGACTTCGCCGAACGGTTGGCGAACGCGCATGTCGACGCGGCCGGGGCCGCAGGCGGCCTTCCGGTGCTGCAGATCGGGATGGACACCCCGCAGGTGACCGGCGAACTGATCGGGGAATGCGCGCGGGAACTCCTTGCCGCCGACGCGGTGCTCGGTCTGGCTCGCGACGGCGGGTGGTGGGTACTCGGCGTTACCGACGCCGTCATGGCCGACTGCCTGCGGACCGTTCCGATGTCTCGGGCGGACACCGGCGCCGTAACGCTTTCGGCGCTTCACGACACTGGTGTACATGTGAGTCTGGTTCCGACTCTGGCCGACGTTGACCGTGTCGACGACATCGACGTGGTGCGTCGGGCATGCCCGCCTGGCGGCCGGTTCGTCCTGGCCACACAGGACGTGGGGGTTGACGTGCTCGGGAACCTCTACGACCGCGCGCTCGCGGTGAGCGCTGTTGGCTCCGCCACGACGACGGCCGTGTTGACCGGCTGCCCGTGCGCAGCTGGCTCGGCGGCCGCAACGCCGACACGCGGTTCGACCATGCCGTGATCCGGCTGTGCGACGGGCCGACGATCGACTTGGGTTGCGGGCCAGGCCGTTTGGTCGCCCATCTTGTTCAGCGAGGCGTCCCGCATTGGGCGTCGACCAGTCCGCGACGGCCGTCGCGCTGGCCCGTCGCAGTGGTGCCCCGGCGTTACGCCGCGACGTGTTCCAACCGCTGCCTGGCACGGGCCGGTGGCAGACGGTGCTATTGGCCGACGGCAATGTCGGCCTCGGCGGTGACCCGTGGCGCATTCTTCGGCGGGCGGGCGAACTCCTCCGACACGGCGGGTCGGTGTTTGGCCGAGTTCGACGCGACGGTCAGCGGCGTACATGCGGGATGGGTGCGACTGGAGTCGTCGCGCACGACCGGTCCCTGGTTTCGGTGGGCATCGGTCGGCGTCGACTGCGCGACCCGACTGGCCGACGACGCAGGCCTTGCGGTGACGGGCATCCATCCGATCGGCCACCGCGTCGTGGCCAGCCTGGCGGCGACATGAAGACCCCGGCGTTGCGCGGCACGGCCGTCACGGCCCGCGTCGGGCTCGCGCTCGGTATCGCGGTCGCGGTGTGCTTTGTCACCGGCCTGATCAGCCATTTCATCCAGCACCCACAGCCGTGGTTCTTCTGGCCCACCCGCCCGGTGTGGCTCTATCGAGTGACGCAGGGCCTACATGTCATCTCGGGCATCGCCGCAATACCGCTGATCATCGTGAAGCTGTGGTCGGTGTGGCCAAAGCTGTTCGAGCGTCCACTCATTGGTGGGCTGGTCCGGCAGATCGAGCGATTGTCGATCCTGGTGCTCGTCGGGTCGATGCTCTTTCAGCTGTCGACGGGCCTGCTCAACATCGCGCAGTGGTATGCGTTCAAGTTCTTCTTCACGACGAGCCATTACGCGATGGCCTATGTCGCGGCTGGCGCGGTGATCGTGCACATCGGTGTGAAGCTGCCGGTCATCCGTCGCGCGTTGGGGGAGCCGGTCGACAACACGCCGGTACTCGCCGGGCCGTCGCGTCGGACCGTACTGCGTGGCACGTGGTTGGCCGTCGCACTTGCCACCGTCGTTACGGCAGGCCAGACCGTGCCGCTGCTGCGCAAGGTGTCGGTGCTGGCGCCGCGCTCTGGGCAAGGGCCGCAAGGGGTTCCGGTGAACCGATCGGCGATCGCCGCCGGTGTGCTGCGCAGCGCGCGGTCACCGGACTACCGGTTGACGGTGACGAACGGGTCAACGACTCGGGCATTCACCATCGCCGAGCTGGCCGCGATGCCGCAGACGACGCATCGGCTACCGATCGCGTGCGTCGAGGGGTGGAGCGCCGACGCCGAGTGGACGGGTGTCGTGCTTGCCGATCTCGTCGCCGCCGTAGGCGGCGCACGCGATTCGGATGTGCGGATGATCTCGCTGGAGCCACCGGGTCCGTATTCGCGCACGGTATTGCCTGCCATGCATGCCCGTGACGGTAAGACGTCTGATCGCGCTCAAGCTCAACGGCCAGACGCTGGACCTCGACCACGGGTACCCGTGCCGGCTGATCGCGCCGACCAGACCCGGTGTGCTGCAGACGAAGTGGCTGACGAGGATCGAGGTGGTCCATGACCACCGTGCGGGTAATTCTCATCGGAGTCGGTCTGGTGCTCGGCGGGTACGGCGCGGTGCTGGTGTGGGAGAACCCGCCGGTGATCATCATGCGGATCGTCGTGTGGGCACTTGTCGGCGTGGTGTTGCACGACGCGGTGTTCGCGCCGCTTTGCGTCGCGTTGGGGTTCGCGGGCCGACGACTGATCCCGCGGAAGTGGTGGCCACCGATCGTGCTCGCGGCATTCTGCAGCGTCGTCCTGGTGTTCCTGGCGGTCCCCGTCTACGGCAAGCCCGGCATGCGCCCGACAACATGACCGTGCTGGATCGGAATTATCCACTGGGGCTGTGGATTTCGCTGGCCATCGTATGGGCCTGCGTGCCGATCTACTACCTGGGAGTGCGGCTGCTACCAGTTGGTCAGGATGAAGTGGTTGAGCAGAAGCGCGCCGACGACGTTGAGCCCCAACCACCAGCGGTGTGACCGCGGCGGCAACAATGCTCCCGCCGCTGTGAGCCAAACCGTGAACGGCAGCCAGATGCGTTCGGTCTCGGCCTTGCTCAGCATGGACAGGTCCGCGAACACGATCGCGGCCAGCGCGCCAAGCACCACGAGGTTCAGGCCGGAGCGACGCTTGATCGCCGCAATGTCGAATGCACGGCCGATACCGGCCACGCTGCCAAGCCCGATCGCGCACACCACCGACGCGAAGTTCGCCCACGACCAGTACTGGAACGGCCGGTCGTTGGCGATGCCCTGCCAATAGCGCTCCTGCACAAGCGTGTAGCCGTCGAACCACCAGAACCCCGCGGCGGCGAACACGCCGACGACCGCAAGGGCGGCAAGCACGGCCGCACCAGGGCCCGCATCGCCGATGCGCCAGTCCGCCGCCGAAACCAGTACCGCCACCGCTGGCAGCGCTATCAGCGCGAGGCCGTAGTTCACGAAGATGCCCCAGCCGAGCAAGAGCCCAGAACCCACGGCGGCCACGAGCGGCCAACGCACCGTGCGTCGGACGGCCAGCGCCAACAGCGCGATGCCCCACGCGGCCACACCCGCGAAGTAGCCGTCAGCCGACACCGCCACCCAGATAGCGGTCGGCGCAACCGCGACGAACGGCGCCGCAAGTCGAGCTGTGCCCTCGTCGGCCAGGGCGCGTACCGCCACCACGATCGCTGCCGCTGCGCTGGACCCGACCAACAGACACAGCGAGTCCCGCCCACCCGCCGCCGCCCAGCCCGATGCGGTCAAGCCAGACGAATGTCAACAAGGCGCCGGGCGGATGGCCCGACACATGGGTGATCCACGAATTCGGTTGGAAATCAAGGATTCTGCTGGCGAACGTGCGCACCGCTTCAGGAATGTCGGTGACGGTCGGCACCTGACGCAGGTACTCGTGACGGGCGGTGAGCCTGCCAGCGAAGCCGCGCTGCCAGCCGTCGATCATGGACAGCGAGAACGCCCAGGAGCACGCGGTGGCCCAGGTGACCCATGGCAGAGCCCGCCACGGCAGCCGACCTGCGACTGCCGGTCCCCACAGCACGGCCGCGACGCCGATAACGATGGCCGGGACGGTGCCCCAGCCGATGTGGGCGTTCCACCAGCCGAAGATCGGCGCCGTGTCGGCGAAGTCGTAGATCTGCTTCGGTGTCGCGTGGATCAGCGGTGTGACCATGCCGAGCTGCAGATGCGGGACGACGAACGCCGCGACGACCAGGAGCGCGGCCACGATGACCGCCACTGCTTCCCTGCGACCGATCCGCACGACCGCCAGCCTATTGCGCGGTCTGGGCGACCCGTCTGACCAAACGGTGACGCCTCTCGCGCCGCGCGACTGCGTAACGCCTGGCCCGCGTTGGACCACTACGACGCGGCAAAACAAATGAAAGGGACCCGATCGATGACCAATCTGTCGAAGTGGCTGACCACCGGCGGTCAGATCGTCAGCCGGTACGGCCTAGTGGTCGTGCTGGCGTGGATCGGCTTCGGCAAGTACGCGAAATTCGAGGCCCGGGTGCTCATCGAGCACAGCCCGCTGATGTCATGGCTCTATGACGTTCTCAGCGTCGGCGCCGTGGCGAAGACGCTGGGCACGACCGAGATCATCGCCGCGGTCCTGATCGCGCTTCGGCCCGTGTGGCCGAAAGCCTCCGCGGTCGGCAGCTCGATGGCGGTGATGCTGTTCCTCGGAACCCTGAGTTTCCTGTTCACGACTCCGGGGCTGGTGGTCGCGCATTACGACGGCGTTCCTGTGCTCGGCGCCCAACCGGGCCAGTTCCTGCTCAAGGACCTGGCGCTGATCGGCGTCGCGCTGTGGACCCTCGGAGAAGCCCTGGGCGCGCACACCGAGCAAGCCACCGGGCTGATCCGTACCGATCGTTCCATAACGGCGTAGGCTGGTGGCATGCCCCGCCCCCGCAAGTTCGATGAGGCCGATGTCGTCGCGGCTGCGCGCGACGAGTTCTGGGCGCGGGGGTATGCCGCGACGTCGGTCGACGACTTGACGTCCGTCACTGGGCTGGGCAAGGGCAGCCTCTATGGCGCGTTCGGCGACAAGCATGGACTCTTCCTGCGTGCGCTCGACGACTACATCGCCACCTCTCTCGACGGTGTTCGCGCCCAGCTTCGCGATCCGGCCCACAGCGCCTACGACCGGCTGACACGCCACATCCGCGCGCAGGCCAAGGCCCTTGCCGCCGACAAGGCGCGGCGGGGCTGCATGATGGCCAAAAGCGCCGCAGAGTTGGGCGCAGTCGACGATGACGTCGAACGCAGCGTTGAGCGCGCGTATGCCGAATGGCAGGCCGAACTCGCCGACTGCATCAAGGAAGCGCAGCGCGACGGCGCGATCGACAGCAAGCAGAACCCGCAAGCCCTTGCCACCACGCTGTTGGCATTCATGCGCGGCCAGGAGGCGCTGCACAAGGCCGGAGTGAAGTCCGCACAGCTGAAGGCGTCGGCAGAACAGATCATCGCGCTGATTCCCACCGGCCCGAGATCGTCAGGAATAGAAGCGAAGGGTGGTGTGTCGTAGTTCTTGACCAATTGGTCCAGAACTCACGAAAGGCACCACGATGGCACTTCTCAAGGGCAAGACGGCGGTAATCACCGGAGGCACGACCGGCATCGGGCTGGCCACCGCCAAGCGGTTCGTCGAGGAAGGTGCGTACGTCTTCATCACTGGACGTCGGCAGGCCGAGCTCGATACGGCGGTCAAGGAAGTCGGTGACAACGTCACCGGCGTACAGGGTGACGTGAGCAAGGCCGAGGATCTCGACAGGCTCTACACCGCAGTGGCCGACAGCGGCAGGCGCTTGGACGTGGTGTTCGCCAACGCGGCGACTATCGACGTTGCCCGCATCGGCGACATCACCGAGGAACAACTCGACAATCAGCTCGATGTCGACTTCAAGGGCGTCGTGTTCACGGTGCAGAAAGCGCTGCCGCTGCTCAACGATGGCGGGTCGGTCATTCTCAACTCATCGAACACGAACGCCAAGGGCAGCGACGGCATCGGCGTGTATGCGGCAATCAAGGCGGCGCTGCGCTCGTTCGCCCGCACGTGGGCAAGTGAGTTGCGGGACCGCAAGATTCGCGTCAATGTGGTGAGCCCCGGCGCGACTGAAACGCCCGGCATCAACACGCTTGCAGGCATGCTGTTCCCCGGTCCTGACGCCTCGAAGCAGTTCGAGGAATATCAGATCAGCGGTGTCCCGATGGCCCGCTACGGCACCTCGGACGAGGTCGCCAGTGCGGTGCTGTTCCTCGCGTCGGACTTGAGCAGCTTCACCACCGGCGCCGACATTCCCGTCGACGGCGGCATCAACCAGATTTGAGTTGTGTGCAGTTGGTTGCGGTGAGCGCCACCAACTGCACACAAGTCAGTACAGCACCTTGCGCATGTTCTCTTCGGCGTAGTACTTCTCGAGCTCGGCGAGGCTCATGTCCTTCTTGATGGCCTGGGCAAGCTGCGCGACGCTCGGCACGGCGTCCGGTTTCCATGTCGACGGGTCCCAGGCGTCGGACCGCAGAAACGCCTTGGCGCAGTGGAAGAACACCTCCTCGACGTCGATCTCCAGCGCGAGGATGGGCCGCTTGCCCTGGACCGTCAACGCGTCAAAGTAGTCGGCGTCGGCCAGGATCCGCGCGGTTCCGTTGACCCGCAACGTATCCCCGCGGCCAGGGATCAGAAACAGCGTGCCGACATGGGGTCGCTCCAACACGTTGAGGTATCCGTCGACCCGCTTGTTGCCGGGCCGTTCGGGGATCGCGATCGTGGTGTCGTCGATGACGTGGACGAAGCCCGGCGGGTCGCCCTTCGGGGAGACGTCGACCCGGCCGCGTGCATCGGTCGTCGCGACGAACCCCAGTGGCGAGTGAGCCAGCCAGTCCTGGTGTGCCGCGGACAGGCGCTTGCCCACCTTGTTGGCGACGTAGTTGTTCGGCTCGCCGACGATCGCACGCAGGTCGTCGACGTTGTTGACTTCTCGGCGCATTGCAACATCATCCTCCTCGTGTTCACCCGGCGGACGCCCACACCTGTCACAATCCGCCGGTGACCGACGTCGTACAGAACCCCGACACCGCCCCCACCGAACGCAGCCGCACCGGGCTGTCCGCCGACGCCCTGCGCCGGGGCATCATCGACCACCTGCGCTACTCGATTGGTCGCCCGTCTGCGGCCTTGAAGCCAGAGCACTTCTACCGGGCGACAGCGCTTGCCGTCCGTGATCGCATGCAGGACAACCGGGTGGCGTCCACGCAGACGTCCCTCGACCTCGGCAAGAAGGTGACCTGCTACCTGTCAGCAGAGTTCCTGATGGGCCCGCAGCTCGGCGCCAACCTGCTGAACCTCGGGATAGAGGAGGCGACCCGGACCGCGCTCGCCGACATCGGGCTTGACCTTGACGAGGTGCTGGCCTGCGAGGAGGAGCCTGGGCTTGGCAACGGCGGCCTTGGGCGGCTGGCCGCGTGCTACCTCGACTCGCTGGCCACCCTCGAGCGCCCGGCCATCGGCTACGGCATCCGCTATGAGTTCGGCATCTTCGACCAGGAGATCCACGATGGCTGGCAGGTCGAGAAGACCGACAACTGGCTCGCCAACGGGAACCCGTGGGAGATCGCCAAACCCGACGTGAACTACCTCGTCAAGTGGGGCGGCTACGCCGAGCACTACCTCGACGACGCCGGCCACGACCGCGTCCGGTGGGTGCCGGGACGGGCACTGAAGGGTGTCGCCTACGACACCCCGATCCAGGGATACGGTGTGAACACCTGCAACGTGCTGACGTTGTGGAGTGCGCGGGCGGTCCAGTCGTTTGCGTTGGAGGCCTTCAACACCGGCGACTACTACAAGGCCGTCGAGGACGAGGTCACCTCGGAAACCGTCACCAAGGTGCTCTATCCGAACGACGAACTCGAGGCCGGAAAGCACCTGCGCCTGTTGCAACAGTACTTCTTCGTGTCGTGCTCGCTGCAGCACGTCCTGCACATCGTCGATGATTTAGCCGACCTGTCCGTCAAAGACCTCCCCGAACGGTTTGCGTTGCAGCTCAACGACACTCATCCCTCGATCGGGGTTGCGGAGTTGATGCGGCTGCTGGTCGATGAACGACAGATCGATTGGGACGAGGCCTGGGACATCACGGTTGCCACCTTCGGCTACACCAACCACACCTTGCTCCCCGAGGCGCTGGAGAAGTGGCCGCTGGCGATGTTCGCCGAGTCCCTGCCCCGGCACCTCGAGATCATCTACGAGATCAACCGGCGCTTCCTCGATGAGGTGAGCGCCAAGTTCCCCGGCGACGACGACCGGCTGCGGCGCATGTCGATCATCGGCGAGGACAACGGCAAGAGTGTGCGGATGGCCCACCTGGCCACGGTCGGCAGCCATGCCATCAACGGCGTCGCGGCGCTGCACTCCGAACTGCTCAAATCCAGTGTGCTCAAGGACTTCTACGAGATGTGGCCCGAGCGGTTCTCCAACAAGACCAACGGCGTCACGCCGCGCCGCTTCCTGGCCATGTCGAACCCCGGCCTGCGCGAGCTGCTCGACGTCACGATCGGCGACGGCTGGCTGAGGGACCTTGGCAAGCTCCGCGGACTCGAGGCGTTCGCCGACGAACCCGCGTTCCGCATCCAGTGGCGCGAAGTGAAGAGGACCAACAAGGCGCGCCTCGCCGAGTACGTTAAGTCGACGGCAGGCGTTGAGCTGAATCCCGACTGGCTCTTCGATATTCAGGTCAAGCGGATCCACGAGTACAAGCGCCAGCACCTCAACGTGTTGAACATCATCACGCAGTATCACCGACTGAAGCAAAACCCGGGAAGCAGCCAGATAACGCCGCGCGCCTTCGTGTTCGGTGGAAAGGCTGCCCCCGGCTACTTCCTGGCCAAGCGAATCATCAAGCTGATCAACGCCGTTGGTGAGACGATCAACAACGACCCGGACGTCAACCGGTTCCTCAAGGTCGCGTTCGTGCCGAACTTCAACGTGCAGAACGCCCACCTGATCTACCCGGCCGCGGATCTGTCGGAACAGATCTCGACCGCAGGCAAGGAGGCGTCGGGCACAGGCAACATGAAGTTCATGCTCAATGGCGCGCTGACGATCGGGACTCTTGACGGCGCGAACGTCGAGATGCGCGAGGAGGCGGGCGCAGAGAACTTCTTCCTGTTCGGCCTGACCGAGGACGAGGTCGAGCGGGTCAAGCGCGACGGCTATCGACCGTCTGACTACGTCGACGGCAATGGCGAACTCGCGGCCGTGCTCGACCTGATCGCAGGCGGCACGTTCTCCCATGGCAACACCGAGGTGTTCCGTCCGCTGGTCGACAACCTGCGCTTCAACGACCCGTTCCTGGTCCTCGCCGACTACGCGTCCTACATCGAATGCCAGGACCGGGTCAGCGCGGCGTGGCAGGACACGTCCGCGTGGACACGGATGTCGATCCTCAACACTGCGCGCAGCGGGAAGTTCTCGTCGGACCGGGCCATCAAGGAGTACTGCGACGACATCTGGAACGTCGGGCCGGTGACCGTAACCGTCTAGAGCGGTGTGCAGGTCGGCGTCAAGCCGGAATAGTGCACCGCTGGCATGCCGTCGACGGTCACGAAATCGGTTCCGGGTGTCCACGTGGTGCCCGGCTTGATCCAGGGCGGGACAGCCTCTGGGTACGCGATCGTCATGTCGGCGTAGAACTGCACACCTGGCGGGCACGCGGGACTCGTTGGCGCCGAGGCGTTCCACGCGTGCACGACGATCGGGTTGAACAGCCGGGTGCCCTCGGCGCAGCTGGGCTTGCATTCGACGGCGCTGTCCATGCCGGTTCCCTGTGCACCGTCGACGCCCCAGGACGTCCACGTCATGCCATCCATCACACCGGTGGTGTCGCAGTTGTAGGCGAATGAGCGCGGCCGTTGCACCGGAGGCTGACTCGCGTCGTAGCACTTGCCGATAGCGAAAACGGCGTCGCCCTGTTCGACGGGATCCGCCCACGCGATGGCAGGCCCACCGAACAGGGCAGCTGTGCAGGCGGCCAGAACGAGTGCGCGGATCACGCCCGGATGCTAACTCAGTCGTGCGAGGGGCACGACACGTCGACGAAGACCTGGGTGTGCTGCTTCTCCTCAAGCGTGGCCGCGTCGTCGAGCCTGGGGTGGACATCCGTCACGGTGCAGAGCTTCAACGGCACCTGGACGAGACCGTTGACCTGGACGTTGTAGCCCTCGGCCTTGAGGTCGTCGACGACGATGTCGGCCGTCCCGGCGTTGGGGAACGCCGCGGCAGTGCCGGCCAGACCCAGGGCGGCGGCCCCGAGCGCTAGTGATGCGAGTGGGGTGATGACGAAGTTTCTCATGACGTAAATGCTGTCTGGCCTGCGGCTTCGAAGCTTGGAGATTGTATGGAGATTAGGTGGAGAATCGCGCTGCGAGCTCGCGCCTGTCCACCTTGCCGATGCCACGCCGGGGCAGCTCGTCGACGAGATGAATCTCGCGGGGCGCGGCCGTCGGCGACAACGTTGAAGCGACGTGTGCCCGTAGCTCGGCCAACGTAGGTGCCGTGTGCCCTGGGGCCACGACGATAGCCGCGACCACTCGCTGTCCCAGCCGTTCGTCGGCCACGCCGAACACCGCGGAGTCGGCCACCGCGGGGTGCGTTGCCAACGCCGCCTCCACCAATTGCGGTAACACAGTCAACCCGCCGGTGCTGATCGCGTCGTCGACCCTACCTAGCACCCGCAATACGCCCGAATCATCAACGGCGCCAATGTCGTCGGTGCGAAACCAGCCCGGGTCCGCAAACGGATCCGGGTCGACGGCGTTGCGGTAGCCCTTCGCCAGCGTCGCTCCTCCGAGCACGACCCGGCCGTCGTCGATGCGCACGACGACGCCGTCGAGCGGAACGCCGTCGTACACACAACCCCCGGCCGTTTCGCTCATCCCGTATGTCCGAACCACCGAAATCTTTGCCGCCGAGGCTCTTTCGGCGACACCGGCAGGCATCGGGCCGCCGCCGATAAGCACCGCGTCCAAGGACGCAAGCGCCGCTGCGGCCGTGGGGTCCCGCAGGGCCGTGTCCAGCTGCGCCGCCACCAGCGATGCATAACGGCGACCGGACCCCAATGACGCTACCGCGGAGGCCAATTCGTCTCCGTCGAGCCGAGCGTCCACAACAACCGGCGTCGTATCCGCTACGACGCTGCGCACCAGCACCTGCAGCCCGGCCACGTGATAGGCGGGCAACGCAAGCAGCCACCGGCCGGGACCCCCGAGTCTGCGGTGCGTGGCCTCGGCGCTGGCGGTCAGCGCCGCCGCGGTGAGCATTGCGCCCTTTGGCGCACCCGTCGTCCCTGACGTCGAAACGACGACGGCAACATCGTCATCGATGGCATCGCCCGCGCGCAATGACGTTGTCAGTAGAGCAGTTTGGCGTGCGTCGTCGGCGGGCACCGGAAGCACAGCTTCGCCGCCGGCCAGCACGTCCTGCAACAACGGCAGCAGTGCAAGCGCTGACGCACCTGACGGGACAGCGACCGGGCGCAGGACGGCTATTCGGTCTCCTCGGCGTCACGGGGATCGTCGAGCGGCCATCCCTTGGCGGCCAGGCGGTTCCGCACCCGCTCGATGTCCTCGGGGGCCGGCAGCTCGTCGGTGAGCTGGGTGATCAGCACTCCGATGTCGACTTGGTCGAATTCCCCGCGTGCCAACAACTCCCGCACGACCGCCTTTACTTCATCATCGGTGAGGCGCGGCTTCAGTAGCGCGAACAGCGGCACCCGGTCTGGGCCAGGGACACCTTCGGGATACCCCGAGGTTATCCACGCCACGATCTTGGCGAGAAAATTGGTCACAGTGTCAGCTCCTCACGAAGTGCCCCGCGGTCTCGGTTCCCAAGACAGCTTGATGCTAGTGCTCGGCCAAATCGACGCGGCAGACGAACGGTTCGCTCCCGATTGGTGAACAGTGGATGAACACCCCAACGGAATAGGCAAAGTCACAGGTCGGAGGGGCCGTTTAGGGTGCCCAGCCGCTGGTCAAATTCGCGGGTCTAGCCCCAGAATTAGCACCCATGAGCGCAGAGATGATCATCCTGGTGTTGCTGATAGCAACAGCACTGGCCTTCGACTTCACCAACGGCTTCCACGACACCGGCAACGCGATGGCGACGTCGATCGCCACCGGTGCTCTCAAGCCAAAAGTCGCCGTCCTACTGGCCGGTGTCCTCAACCTCGTCGGCGCCTTCCTCTCGGTCGAGGTCGCGGTCACGGTGACCACGTCCGTCATCAAGGTGCAGGACAGCAAGACGGGTCACCTGTTACCCACGGTCAACCCGTCAATGGGGCTCACGATCATCTTCGCCGGCCTCATCGGCGGCATCCTCTGGAACCTGCTGACCTGGTTGTTCGGCATCCCGTCGAGCTCGTCGCACGCGCTCTTCGGTGGGCTGATCGGTGCGGGGCTGGCTGCGCTCGGCGCCGCGGGCGTGAACTGGAGTGGCATCTTCTCGAAGGTGATCATCCCCGCCTTCGCCTCGCCGGTGATTGCCTGCATCGTCGCGGCTTGTGGAACCTGGCTGGTGTACCGGATCACCCGCAACGTGATGGAGAAGCGCCGCGCAGACGGCTTCCGCTGGGGCCAGATCGCCACCGCGTCGCTGGTCGCACTCGCGCACGGCACCAACGACGCGCAGAAGACGATGGGCGTGATCGCGCTCGCGCTCATCACCACCGGTCACCTGACCGGTGACGTGAAGAAGGACGGCCTGCCGTTCTGGATCATCCTCAGCTGCGCCCTTGCGATCGGCCTCGGTACCTACATCGGCGGCTGGCGCGTCATCCGGACCCTAGGCAAGGGCCTCGTCGAGATCGAATCGCCACAGGGCTTCGCGGCGGAGGCGTCCTCGGCCGCGGTCATCCTCACCTCCAGTGCGGCGGGCATGGCCCTGTCGACCACGCATGTCGCCACGGGCTCGATCCTGGGCAGCGGCGTCGGCAAGCCCGGTGCCGAGGTGCGCTGGGCGGTCGCAGGCCGCATGGCGGTGGCATGGCTGGTCACGCTGCCCGCCGCGGGACTCGTTGGGGCGCTGTCGTACTGGCTCTCGGAAGGCGTCGAGTCGGTTAGCGGATTCCGCACTCGGCGGGTGACGGCCTCATCTTCCTCATCCTGGTGGGGCTCTCCGGCTACATGTACTGGCGTGCCCAGCAGCAGAAGGTCGACAGCAGCAACGTCAACGCCGATTGGGACGACTCGACTAACTCGGTCGTTCCCGCCGATGTTCGCGAGGCTTCCAAAGTAGCCAAGCCCACGGCCTCGGTCTGATCACGTGCCTCCCTCCTAACCAAAGGAAATCGTCGATGACTTACGTGGAATCCGTCCTCAAGGTCCTCGTGATTGGACTCATCCTCGGCGCCGGTCTGCCCGCGATCTTCGCGACTGGGTATGGCGGCCTTCAATGCCGGTTCCGGTGGCGAACATCCGGACGGCACCGTCACAGCAGCCAACCCGGTACTGAAGTATCGTCGGTCTGGTGCTGTTCATCCTGGTGGCTGCTGTCGTCGTGCGGCTCTGCTGTGGATCACCAGGACCACACTGATCCACCACTTCGGTTTCGATCCCTTCCCCGGCGTCAAGAAGGCTTAAGCACATGACTGAGAATCGCAGCGTTATGGACAATGTGCTCGCCTGGCTGCACGACGGATACCCAGAGGGCGTTCCGCCGAAGGACTACTTCCCGTTGCTCGCGTTGCTGAAGCGCTCGCTCACCGAGGAGAGGTCATCAAGGCCGCGCAGACGGTCCTCAAGGGGACCGACTCCGACAGCGTGACCGACGAAGAGATCCGCGAGGCGATCCAGCGGTCATCGCCAAGGAGCCAAACCCGGAGGAGATTCACCAGGTCGCGGCGCGGCTGGCCTCTGTCGGGTGGCCGCTGGCGGCGCACTCCAACTGAATCTCGATTCACGCTACGGCCCTCGGCTCTCTGAAGAGTTCGGGGGCCGTATCAGTTTCTGGTGTCGCGTCGCAACGGGTGGGTTTCTGGCACCTGGACGAAGATCAGCAGCACGCCGTCGGGATCGACCACGTGCAGTTCGTGTAGCCCCCACGGCTCTTGCTTTGCCTCGCGGGCGATTTCGACGCCGCGGCCCTTGAGCTCCCCTTCGGCGGCATACACGTCGCGGACCTGTAGCC
This sequence comes from uncultured Actinomycetota bacterium, assembly GCA_963835075.1. Classification (GTDB taxonomy): domain Bacteria; phylum Actinomycetota; class Actinomycetes; order Mycobacteriales; family Mycobacteriaceae; genus Mycobacterium. The sequence goes on from CAWIEE010000027.1 coordinate 103,568, forward strand.
ACATCGTGCCGCCCGCGCTCGGCGTGCCGTGGCCCGCCAGCTCGATCAGCGACTGGCCCGCATAAAACACCGTGCCCGCGCCGTAGTCGCGTGCGATTGCGAGCCCGATCTCGTCGCGGTAGAACCGCAGCGAGCGTTCGTAATCGGCTGGCCGGATGAGCATCCGGCTGGCCAGGATCTCCATGAAGCTGTGTCTATCACGTCAGATGCCGAATCCGGCGGCGAAACGGTGGCTAACCAGATGGCTGGACGCGTTGCCGCTTCATGATCGCGTCGACGGCACTTGGCGCGACGCTGTTGAGTGCGTGAGCGGTGACGGCCATCCGTGGCGCGATGCGCACCGGCTGGGTTCGGGCCGCGGTGATCATCCAGTCGGCGGCCTCTGCGGCGCTGAGGCCGGGCAGGCCGTCGTACTCGCGGGTCGGCGCGATCATCGGCGTCTTCACCAGTGGGTAGTACAGCGTCGTGGAGTGCACACCCTTTGCGGCCCATTCGGTTTCGATGACCCTGCTGACCGCCGACAGCGCCGCCTTTGAGGCGTTGTAGACGGCGAACAGCGGCGAGGATTCGCTGAGCACTCCCCACGTCGAGACGTTGATGATGTGGCCGTCGCCGCGCTCGATCATGCCGGGCGCGAGGCCGCGGATCAGTCGCAGCGGCGAGTAGTAGTTCAGCGTCATGGTCCGCTCGACGTCGTGCCAGCGGTCCAACGATTCCGCGAGTGGCCTGCGAATGGACTTGCCCGCGTTGTTGATCAGGATGTCCACACCGCCGAGGTCCTGTTCGACCTTGGCGGTGAGCTCGTCGACCGCGTCGAGGTCGGACAGGTCGGCGGCGTGGGCTGCTGGCGGTCCCTCCGGCCCGGTGATGCGCTCGACGACGGCGTCGAGGAGTTCCTGCCTGCGCGCAACCACCACCACCCGTGCGCCGCGGCGGGCGAACTTCTCGGCGGCGGCCTCGCCGATGCCTGACGATGCGCCGGTCAGCAGCACGCGCTTGCCCGCCAGGTCGACGGGATCACGGCGGCGCCGCAGCGCCTGTTCGGTCATTGCTGGACGCATGCTGGCCAGAATCAGACTCTCGGACAGCCGGCGTAGCGGACTTTTGCTCACGGAAAATGAGTTTAGGCGGCCTAGTTATTGATGAGTTCTCCGCGTCATGCCGGTCAGTATCAGGTATGACAATCAGCGGCAAGCTCGACACCAATTTCAGCGAGGCGACGGAGCCGGTCAGCTGGCAGCAGGTAAGCGACGTGCTGGCCGCCGCCGAGCTGTACTGGCTCACGACCGTGCGCAAGGACGGCCGCCCGCACATCACTCCGCTCATCGGGGCGTGGGTCGAAGCGGAAGGGCGGCTTCGTGTTCTGCACAGGACCCGAGGAGCAGAAGGCGCAAAATCTTGCGGCGTCCACCGCTGTTGCGGTGACGACTGGGGTGAACACGTGGAATGACGGACTCGACGTCGTCGTCGAGGGGAACGCCCAGCGGGTGACCGGGCGGGACACATTGAGCCCGTTGGCCGACGCGATCCGCGAAAAGTACCGCGGCGAATGGGATTTCACACCGCACGACGACGGCTTCGGCCACGACCGACTCGAGCGCGACAACGTCTTCCGGGTATCGCCGACGAAGGTCATGGCGTTTGCGAAGTCACCCCACGGCCAGACGACGTTCCGGTTCTGAGTGATTTGTGGAGTCTGAGCGGCGGTGCAGCGCCGGTAGGACTCCACAAATCGCTAGAAGTAGCGGGGGAACGGCGTCCAGTCCGGGTCGCGCTTCTCCAGGAATGCATCGCGGCCCTCGACGGCCTCGTCGGTCATGTAGGCCAATCGCGTTGCCTCGCCTGCGAATAGCTGCTGTCCGACCAGACCGTCGTCGGTCAGATTGAACGCGTACTTCAGCATCCGGATCGCCTGTGGCGACTTGCCGTTGATCGTCGCGCCCACTCCAAGCCCGACGGTCTCGAGGTCGGCATGGTCGACGACCTCGTTGACCGCGCCCATCGCGTGCATCTGCTCAGCGGTGTAGGGCCTGCCGAGGAAGAAGATCTCGCGGGCGAACTTCTGCCCGACCTGCTTCGCCAGATACGCACTGCCGTAACCGCCGTCGAAGCTGCCGACGTCGGCGTCGGTCTGCTTGAAGCGGGCGTGCTCGCGGCTGGCCAGCGTCAGGTCGCACGTCACATGCAGGCTGTGGCCGCCGCCGGCCGCCCAGCCGTTGACCAGGCAGATGACCACTTTCGGCATGAACCGGATCAGCCGCTGCACCTCCAGGATGTGCAGCCGGCCTGCGCGGGCAGGGTCCACCGTCTCGGCACTTTCGCCCGACGCGTACTGGTAGCCGCTGCGGCCGCGGATGCGCTGGTCGCCGCCCGAACAGAACGCCCAGCCGCCGTCCTTGGGCGACGGCCCGTTGCCGGTCAGCAGGATGACGCCAACGTCCGGCGACATCCTGGCGTGGTCGAGCACGCGGTACAGCTCGTCGACGGTGTGCGGCCGAAACGCGTTGCGCACCTCCGGCCGGTCGAACGCGACGCGCACCGTCGGTTGCGCCACACCGTCGACGACGTGCCGGTGGTAGGTGATGTCGGTCAGATCGAAAGCCGTCGATGGCCTGCCATGCCGACGGGTCAAAGGGGTTGTTGCTCACTGGTGCACCATCCTCGTGTCGGTGATCTTCTTCGAGGGTTTTCTGGTGCACCATCCGGTGTGTCGGTGATCTTGGATGGATTGCCGATGCACCCGAGGTGGCTGCTGGTTCATCGCCCTGCTCGCTCGACGCATCTGACGTCCAGCATGAGTTCTGCGGGGGCCAGCGGTTACCCGGGGCACGCCGACCGTCGACAGGGCTAAGCGCCTTTGAGCGCCGCACAGTGAGCGAACGAGCAGTCGTGCCCCGGTACCGCACGAGGGTGCCTCCCCACTGGGCTTAGCAGCGAGGAGGCTGTCATGAAGTCTGCCCGAAACACTCTGCCGACGGAACCCGTCAATGGCATCACCTGTGGCATCGACTGGGCGCGTGACGATCACGCTCTGTCGATCGTCGATGCCAAGGGCCGCGAAATCACCCGCAAGACGATCACTCACGATGCGGCGGGACTGCGCGATCTGCTCACCACGCTCGACCGGGCCGGTGCCCGCGAGGTCGCCATCGAACGTCCCGATGGCCCCGTCGTCGACGCCCTGCTCGACGCCGGTGTCACGGTGGTGGTGATCAGCCCCAACCAGGTCAAGAACCTGCGCGGTCGTTACGGCTCGGCCGGCAACAAGGACGACCGCTTCGATGCCTTCGTGCTGGCCGACACCCTGCGCACTGACCGCGCCCGGTTGCATCCGCTGCTGCCCGACACCGCGGCCACCGTCGCGCTGCGCCAGACCTGCCGCGCCCGCAAGGACCTCGTCGCCCACCGCGTCGCGGTAGCCAATCAGCTGCGCGCGCACCTGAAGATCGTGTTTCCCGGCGCGGTCGGCCTGTTCGCCGCGATCGACTCGCCGATCAGCCTGGCGTTCCTGACCCGCTTCGACTGCCAGGACCGGGCCGACTGGCTGTCGGTCACCCGCCTGTCCGCGTGGCTGGCCAACGCCAGCTACAGCGGCCGCACTCATCCCCACGACCTGTACCGCCGGCTGACCAGCGCTGCCCGCGCCACCAACGAGGTCACCGGTGCCCACATCACCGGTGCGTTCGTCGCGACACTGACCGCGCTCAACACCCAGATCACCGCCCTGGACGACAGCATCGCCGACCAACTCGCCGCCCACGCCGACGCGCACATCTTCACGTCCCTGCCCCGCTCGGGTACCTTCCGCGCAGCCCGACTGCTCTCCGAGATCGGCGACTGCCGCGCCCGCTACCCCACCCCCGAAGCGCTGGCCTGCCTGGCCGGGGTAGCCCCCTCCACCCGCCAATCGGGCAAGATCACACACGTCGGATTCCGTTGGGCCGCCGACAAACAACTCCGCGATGCGGTCTGCGACTTCGCCGGCGACAGCCGACGAGCCAACCCCTGGGCCGCCGACCTCTACAACCGCGCACGCGCCCGCGGACACGACCACCCGCACGCTGTGCGCATCCTGGCCCGCGCCTGGCTCTACGTCATCTGGCACTGCTGGCAAGACCACACCACCTACGACCCCACCCAACATCGCGCGCTCCAAGCACTGCTCGAAAGACCCCAACCAGGGGCGGCTTGACACAGGGCAACTCATGCGTTTACCGAATCAAGTCGAAATACCGGGCAGCGGCCTGCGAGGGCCTCGAACTCGTCGGGATTGGGTCCTGTTACCAGGCCCGCATTCTTGATGAATCCGACGCCGGTCGGCACCTTGATGGGGAACTCGCGCAGCAGCGGGCGCGCCTCCTCGGCCGACATCTCCACCATGCGGACGCGCTCGCTGTGGCGGCCCTGGTGCAGCGTGGCCTCGCCCGCGGCCCGTACGTTGGCGCTCCAGTCCGAGCCCGGCACACCGCCGACGATGTATCGCTTGCCGTCGACGGTCATTGGCGTGACCGGCGTCGAACGCGGCTTACCCGACTTGCGGCCGGGCACGGTCAGCACGACGGGGCCATTGCCGCCGAAGCCGACACCCAGCTTCTGCAGTCCGATCATCATCTTGTTGACGTACTTCAGCCACCACGGCAGCCGAATGGGCGCGCTGTTGGACATGCCTGGAACGCTACGTGATCGGGTCGATGCGAAACACGGGCAGGCGGCCCGCGAGCCCTCGAGCTTGTCGGGTGGGCCGTCGATCAGGACACCGACGCGGTTCATCACGTCGGCACCGGTCGGTACCTGCGCGGGACGTTGCTGGCCCAGTCCGCGCCGGGGTAGCCATTCACGACGTAACGCCTGCCGTCGATACGCACGGCCGCGACGGTACTGCCTACAGTGCCACGCCGTATTCGGTTAGCGCACTTGCCAGACCGTCGGCTCGCTGCGACGTCGGAAGCGGGTCGACGAGGATGAAGCCACAGCCAATTGCACGGGCGCCGCCGTCGGCCTCGTCGCTGTCGCCGACCATCACGGCATGCGCGGCGTCGACGCCCAGCCGTGCCAGTGCGGTCTCGAAGATTGCGGCATCGGGCTTGATGGCGCCGACTTCGAACGACAGCACGAATTCGTCGACGTGGTCGGTGGCGCCGATCGCCGAGAATGCCGGACGGACATCGAACGCGATGTTGGAGACGACCGCGGTCTTGATGCCCTGCCGGTGCAGGCCTTTGAGCACATCGGCGGTATCGGGATACGGCGTCCACGACGACGTGTCGATGACCCGGTCGTACAGCGCCTCGGCGTGGTGGTGGGGCAGACCGGACTCGCGAATCACGTGCAGGTACGCCTCGCGATGCAGGTGCGGTGCGAGGTCGCGGTTTACCCACGCGTAGTACTGGTCGTCGGTCATATCCACCGAGCGGCCCGTCGGTGAGGTGAGTCGGCGCATCAGTTCGGCCTGCACATGGCCGTCGACCTCGCGTTCGTCGACCCCCATGCCCTCGAACCAGCTCTCGTCCTCTTCGAGGCGGAACAGCGTGCCCGAATAGTCGAACAGCACGGCTTGCACTTGGTCCATGTGTCCTATGCTAGCTGCGCGCGCGAGCGGCCTTGCCCGCCAATACTTCTCGTTCACGTTCGTTGTCCGCCATCGAAGCGGCGCGGTCGAATTCATCGGCGGCCTCGGCGTCGCGACCGAGCCGGGCCAGCAGTTCGCCGCGCACGCTCGGCAGCAGATACGAGGAGTCGAGGCCGTCGATATTGTCGACGATCTCCAGTGCAGAGGCGGGGCCTGTCGAAGGATCAGCCATCGCCACGGCCACGGCCCGGTTGAGCTCGACCACTGGCGACGGCGCTATCTGGCGCAGCCCGTCGTACAGCAGCACGATGCGCGCCCAGTCGGTGTCGGCCGCCGTCGGCGCGACCGCGTGGCATTCGGCAAGCGCGGCCTGCAGCGCGTACGGACCCCAGCCGATGCCCTTACGCTGCAACGCATTAGCCGCTCGCTCCAGTGCAGCGACTCCGCGCTGGATCTGTGCCCGGTCCCATTTGGTCCGGTTCTGGTCCTCGAGCAGGATCGGCCTGCCCTCGGTGTCGGTGCGCGCCGCGAACCGCGACGATTGGAACTCCATCAACGACACCAGACCCTGCACCTCGGCCTCGTCGGGCACCAGCGCAGCGAGGATGCGACCGAGCCGCAGCGCCTCGCTGCACAGCTCGTCGCGGATCCAGCGCTGCCCGGATGACGCCGAGTAGCCCTCGTTGTAGATCAGGTAGATGACGCTCAGCACCGCTGACAGCCGCTGCGGGTACTCCGACCGATCCGGCACCTCGAACGGGACATTCGCGGCGGCCAGCGTCTTCTTGGCCCGGGTGATGCGGGCGGCGACCGTCGCCGTCGACGTCAGGAACGCGCGGGCGATCTCCTCGGTGGTCAGGCCGCCGACCACGCGCAGCGTCAGCGCGATCTGGCCCTCCCGCGACAGAACCGGATGCGACGAGATGAAGATCAGCCGCAGCACGTCATCGTCGATGCGGTCGGGATCCCACGCCTCGTCGACCTGTGTCTCGAGCTCCCGCGCAATCGCGGCGTACTTGGCGTCGAGGTTGTCCTGCCTGCGCCAGCTGTCGATGGCCTTGCGCTTGGCGACCGCGGTCAACCACGCACCGGCGTTGCGTGGCACTCCGGATGACGGCCACTGAGTAAGCGCGTCGATCAGGGCTTCCTGCGCCAGGTCCTCGGCGAGCCCGACGTCGCCGACCGCGCGGGTCAGCGTGGCGACGATCTTGGCGGCCTCCATCCGCCACACCGCATCGATGGTCTGCTGGAGATCGGGCACGTGCCCATTGTGCCGAGTGATGCAGGCCTACCCGCTCAGTGCGGCGGTCACGCTCGCGAACATCGTCGACTTGATCGCCTGCAGGGTGCCGGGATCCTTACCTTTCAACGGCGTCACGAGGTCGATGGCGGTCGTCGTCACCCCGTGCTCCGGGGCGGTCGCGTTCACCAAGCCGGCCGTCTCGGCGTCGGCGCCGCCGTAGCGGCGTCCGGTGGTCATCGCTTCGACCGCGGCGGCAGGAGTGAGCTTCGCCTGGATGATGGCCGCCATGCCCGGTGAGAACGGGATGTGGATGTCGACCTCGGGGAAGCAGAAGAAGCCGCGGTCGACCCGCATCACCCTGAAGTCGTGGGCGATGCCGAGCATCGAGCCCGCGCCGAACGCGTGGCCGTTGATCGCGGCGACGGTGGGAACCGGCGCGACGAGTACCCGCGCGAGCAGCTGGTGCACCTGGCCGATGATACCAGTCGCCCTGATCGCTATGGGCGGCAAGCCAATCCAGATCGAGACCGTTCGAATAGAATTTGCCGGATCCGGTGGTGACCAACGCCTTGGCTTCGCCGGATTCGACGCGGTCGAGGAAGCCGTTGACGGTCGTCAACCATTCCGGCGAGAACCGGTTCTCGTCGTCGCCGAGGTTCAAAACCGCTATGTCGTCAGTGATTTCGAGTTGTGCGGACATCTCTCTCCTTACTTGGTGGGGTCTCCTTACCGGCGGACAGAATCGCTTCGACGGCTACCGCAAGGCGGCGGCGTGTGTTGGCGGTAGGTGGCATGGGCCTGCGCAGCATCAGACCGGTTGGCAGTCCGACGACGCAGTCCTCGATCACGGCGACCGATGCGGCGTCCTTGCGGTCCCACATGGCGATCGACAGCCGGATCAGCATTTCGCGAAAGTCGGTGTCGATCGCGTTCAGTTCGGCCTGCACCTCTGCCGGGGCTTCGCCGATCAGCTCCTCGCGGGGGATCCGTAGCCATAATTGGGCCGACAACGGGTACCGCTCGCTGAACACGGCGGGCGTGTCGGCCGCCACGACGACGGCGCGGATGGGGTCGTCTTCGGCGCCGACGGCCTGCCGCTGCAACGCCAAGGAAACGTCGGGCGGCGCGCACCCACGCGCGGCCGACCAACCCGCCACGGGAACCGAACGCGTGATAGATCGCGCCGTTGGAGATGCCCGCCCGCTCAGACACCGCGCGGATGGTGACGGCCTTGACGCCGCCCTCGACGGCGAGTTCTTCGGCCGCGTCGAGCATCGCGTCGCGGTCGTAGACCTGTGGCCGTGGCATGACCGCCAAGATAACAGAGCAGATGCTCTGTTATCAAATGTGTGCGTGACACGCCGAGGCAATGCGGGCTGTAGCAATCATCGGAGGCGGAGAGTAGAGACATGGCGCATCGGCTGGTCACCGCGTACCGCGAAGGGCGAAAAGCCTTTCCGCATACGCTTCTCAACCCCTACGCGGGGATGGGCGACCGTGCGGTGGCGCGCATGTGGCGGCTGGGTTGGCAACGGGCCGCGGAGGACAGCCGCGGGATTCCGCCCGAGGCCGAGCGCATCGAGCGGTTGGCCGCCGAGATCGACGCCCTGCTGGACTGACTGCTCGCGGCAGGGTAATCAGCCGACGAGCGAGGGCACACGGGTCTGGTTGCGGCCGACGTAATTGGCGTCACTGGCGTACCAGGGCCAAACAGTGCCAAGAATCCGCCAAGGCGTCCCCCTCAACCTTTACGTAACCGGCCATCACGGGCGGACTACGACGAAAAGGAAAAGCGACGATGAATCGACGAGCCGTGCGGTTGGCAACGACAGTGTTGGTGTCTGGAGGTTTGGGGCTGGCGGGTTTGGGACTGGCAGGTGTCGCCCACGCGGACCCGATCACCTGGTGTCCCCGGGATGGGAGCTTCCTCGCCAAGGCGCCGTGGCCGGGCTTTGATTGGACTGTCTGCCACCATTGGCACTACGACAACCAGGGCGGTCGCCCGGGCAATGTCGACGACGACACCGGCATCTTTCACCCCTGGGATGGATTTGATCCGTCGGCGCCACCTCCACCTCCCAATCCACCGGACTGCGTAGGCCTCTTTCCGCTTCCCGGGGTCGACCCCTCGCACTGCGTGATCTGACATTGAGGTGGCGCGGGCCGCGCACTTCGGGGCAACGGCGATCAGGGGGCGCCGGGGCAGCGCGGCGGCAATGCGGGCCTTTTCATCGGCCGACATTGTGAGGAGTACGCGAACCAAGTCACATCTTGGCGCGGGCAGGACCGTGGTCGGCGCGTCCTCCGGGTAGTGGGGGTACACAGCAGACACCGTCACACGCGCGGCTGAAACGGTGCTGACACTCAGGTCTTAGTTTGGTGTCTAACGCTCAGGTCTTAGTTTGGTGTCTAAGAGGAGGCCTCAGCCGTGCGAGTGGCGGCACACGACTTGAGTGCGACGAAATTTGCGCGTAGTCGACCGACGCGCAATTCTGCGTAGGCAACATTTCAGCCAGCGGCAAGAACGGCATCCATACGATTGGTAATGCCGCCAAAAACGTCCTCTTCGAGTTTGTTTTGAACAGCCGACCGCCTATAGCGATCTGTCAAGGAAACAAATCACAATAAGTTCGCGTCAACTGGGCCACGTGGCCCCCGCGAGCCAGCGCGTCATCCCATTCCACGATTCACAGCTATCGTTCACCCAGATAGCCTTCGCGGGAGTCCGAAATGAAGTGTTATTGATGCGTTGATGGATTCGCAGCCCAAGCCGGATCCTTCCCTTTCAGGAGGCATCAAAGTGACAATCTCTAAGTTCAAGCTGGCCGTGGTTGGAGGCATAACTGCCGTGGTGCTCACCGGCCTAGGTGTCGGGACCGGTCTCGCGCTAGCAGATCAGCCGCACATGCAGAACGCGCTCAACGATCTCAACGCCGCCCAGAACCAGCTACAGATCGCGATCCCGGATAAGGCGGGGCATCGAGTCAACGCAATAAACCTGGTTCAGCAGGCCATCAACGAAGTCAACCTCGGCATCCAAGCCGGCCAGTAACACTCCCCAGCGCCCACACACTGAGCGGGGACACTCGCGGCAGGGAAATCAGCCCACGGCGCGGCCTGCGCCCTCCCAGAACTGTGCACGCACCGACTTCTTGTCCGGCTTGCCAAGCGCGGTCACCGGAACCGAGTCCACGACGATCACCTGCTTCGGCGACTGCACCGAACCCTTGCGCTCCTTGACCGCGGACTGGATCTCGGCGGTCATCTTCGACACCGACTCCTCGTCGGACGCCGCGTCGGGCCGCAGCACCACCACCGCCGTCACCGCCTCGCCCCACTTCTCGTCCGGCGTGCCGATCACGCACACCTGCGCTACTGAAGGATGCTCTGCGACAACGTCTTCCACCTCACGCGGGAACACGTTGAAGCCGCCGGTGACGATCATGTCCTTGGTCCGGTCGACGATGTACCAGAACCCGTCCTCGTCCTCGCGGGCCAGGTCGCCGGTGTGCATCCAGCCGTCCCTGAACGTCTCGGCCGTTGCCTCCGGCTTGTTCCAGTAGCCGCCCGACAACAGCGGACCGGATACGCAGATCTCACCGACCTCGCCTTGAGGCACCGGATTGCCATCGCCATCGAGGAGGGCTGTCCGGCAGAACACCGTCGGCCGCCCGCATGACGTCAACCGCTTCTCGTCATGGTCGCCCTTGGGCAGATATGTGATCACCATGGGCGCTTCGGACTGCCCGTAGTACTGGGCGAAGATCGGGCCGAAGCGACGGATCGCCTCGGCGAGCCGCACCGGGTTCATCGCAGAGGCGCCGTAATACACCGTCTCCAGCGAGGACAGGTCCCGAGTGTGGGAATCGGGGTGGTCCATCAGCGCGTAGATCATCGACGGCACCAGCATGGTGGCCGTGATCTTCTGCTCCTCAATGGTTTTCAGCACTTCGGCCGGGTCGAACTTGGTGAGCACAATGAGCTGGCCACCCTTGATGATGGTCGGCACGAAGAACGCCGCGCCCGCATGGGACAACGGCGTGCACATCAGGAACCGGGGGTTCTCGGGCCACTCCCACTCGGCGAGCTGAATCGATGTCATCGTCATGATCGACTGCACGGTGCCAATCACGCCCTTCGGCTTGCCGGTCGTGCCGCCCGTGTAGGCCATGCCGCCGATGTGGTCCGGCGGCAGATCCGCCGCCACCAACGGCTGAGGCGAGTACTTCGCGGCCTCGGCGCTCAGATCCACCGCGACGTCCGCCAGCGCCTCCGGCACCGGTCCGATCGTCAGGATCTGCTTGAGCCCGGGCACCTTGTCGAGCAGGCCCAGTGCACGCTCGACGAACATCGGGTTCGGGTCGATGATCAGCGAGGTGATCCCGGCATCGTTGAGCACGTACGCGTGGTCGTCCAACGAGCCGAGAGGGTGCAGTGCAGTGCGCCGGTAGCCCTGGGTCTGGCCGGCGCCGATGATCATCAGCACCTCGGGCCGGTTCAGCGACAGCAGGCCGACGGCCGCCCCTGTGCCTGCCCCGAGCGCCTCGAAGGCCTGGATGTACTGGCTGATGCGGTCGGCCAGCTGGCCACCGGTCAGCGTGGTATCGCCGAGAAACAGCACTGGCTTGTCTTTGTTCCGCTTCAGACCGCCCACGGTGAGGTGGCCGGAGTGCACAGGGTGGCGCAGCAGCTCGTCTGTCATGACGTCCAGACTAGAACGTGTTACAGAAATGCGGAAACGCCGAAACTGCAACTTCTGCAGGCCCCTATCCGAGCTTTGTCTGCAGAAGTTCAGGTTCGAACACCCGGAGATTCAGCGGCCAGCGGCCTTCGCCGCGTGGTCCGCGATCTTCTGGGCAAGGTCGGCCCGCCACTGGATTTCCTTCTCGATCCACGGGTTGTCCTGCGGGAACTCCTCGGCCTCGGAAACCCGGCGCACCTCGAGCTTGACGCCCTGTCCGAGCGGGCACTTCTGCGCCCACTGCTTGGCCTCTTCCTTCGAGGACACGTCGAGGATCCAAAATCCGTTGAACAGTTCCTTGGCCTCGGTGTACGGGCCGTCCGTGACGACCGGCGGATCGGCGTTGAAATCGACGACGAACCCCTCGTCGGGTCCGGTCAGGCCCTCGCCTGCCAGCATGACACCGGCCTTGATGAGCTCCTCGTTGTAGCGGCCCATCGACTCGATGATCTCGTTGAAGTCGATGTTCTGCTCCTCCATGGCCTTCTCGGCCTCGGGGGTGGACCGCATGATCAGCATGTAGCGCGACATTGTGTGTCTCCTTCTAGTTGGGAAGGGGCGCGTCCATCGTGCACCTCGTTGACACGTCGAACGGCAACTCCCCCGAAATCGACACGGCCCGCGATATTTCATCAAAGAATTTTTCCGCGCCTGAAAGGATGGCCCCATGCCCGCCGCTGACCTGGTCATTCAGGGAACTGTTCTCACCGTCGACGAACTGGATCCCACCGCCGAGGCTTGGCGGTGTACGACGGCCGCATCGTCGCGGTCGGGCACCGGTCGGATATCGAGAACTGGATCGGCCCCGATACGCAGACGATCGACATCGGCGACGGCTGCGTGATGCCCGGTTTCGTCGAGGCGCACGGCCATCCGCTGATGGAGGCGATCGTGCTGTCCGACCGCATGGTCGACATCCGGCCGGTCACGTTGCGCAAGGCCGACGATGTCGTCGACGCGATCACGGCGGAGGTGGCCAAGCGGGGAGCCGACGGCGCCTACCTCAACGGCTGGGACCCTTGCTGCAGAACGGCCTTCCCAAGCCCACGCTGCCATGGTTGAACGGCCTCGCGCCCGAAACCCCGTTGGTGATCGTCCACAATTCCGGACACAAGGCGTACTTCAACTCGGCGGCTGCCACCCGGGCGGGTCTGACGCAAAGACACCCCTGACCCCAAGGGTGCCAGCTACGGCCACGACGCCAACGGCGACCTCGACGGCACGGCCGAGGAGATCCAGGCGGTGTTCTCGCTGCTGACCGGTGCCATCCAGCCGAGTGACTATCCCGCGATGCTGCACGCCGAACTCGCGCGGCTCAACCAAGGCGGGCTTACCACCTGCTCGGAGATGGCGTTCGACCCGGTGTTCCGGCCGGTGGTGGAGCAGATGCGCAGCGATCTCACGGTGCGGCTGCGTCCCTACGAGATCTCCAACGCCGCGATGACCACCGACATGACCCCCGACAACGGCGACGACATGCTGCGCCAGGTCGGCATCAAGATCTGGGTCGACGGCTCACCGTGGATCGGCAACATCGACCTGTCCTTCCCGTATCTGGACACCGAAGCCACGCGCATCATCGGCGTGACACCGGGCTCGTGCGGATGCGCGAACTACACCCGCGACCAGTTGGCCGAGATCGTCGCCGCGTACTTCCCGAAGGGCTGGCCGATGGCCTGCCACGTCCAGGGCGATGCGGGCGTCGACACAATCCTCGACGTGTACGAGGACGCGCTACGGCGCTGGCCGCGCGACGATCACCGGCTGCGGCTCGAGCACGTCGGCGCCATCAGCGACGCGCAGCTGCAGCGCGCCCACGACCTCGGGGTGACGTGCAGCATCTTCGTCGACCAGATCCACTACTGGGGCGACATCATCGTCGACGGCTTGTTCGGACCCGAGCACGGCGAGCGGTGGATGCCGTGCGGCTCCGCGGTCAAGACGGGTATGCGCATCTCGCTGCACAACGACCCGCCGGTGACCCCGGAGGAGCCGCTGCGCAACATCAGTGTCGCTGCGACGCGGGTTGCGCCAAGCGGCCGGGTGCTTGGCCCCGAGCAGCGGCTGACGGTCGATCAGGCCATCCGCGCGCAGACCATCGACGCGGCATGGCAGCTGTTCGCCGACGACGTCACCGGCTCGCTTGAGGTCGGCAAGTACGCCGACATGGTGGTGCTGTCTGCCGATCCGCGCGCCGTGCCGCCGGAGGCGATCGCCGACCTCGAAGTGCGGGCGACGTACCTGGCGGGTCGACAGGTTTACCCGAAAGGCGACTGACACCACAGCGGTCGTCGCTAGGCTCGAATCATGTCCGACCTGGCTGATCCCCGATTCCTCGACGAACGTCTGGCCCACTGGGCAGAAACTAAGCCCAACGACGAGGCCGTCACCTACCTCGACCGAACCTGGACGTGGTCGCAGTGGAATGACCGCGTCCGCAGGCTCGCCGGCGCGCTCACGGCGTTCGGCGTCAAGCGCGGTGACGTCGTCGCATTCCTCGACAAGAATCACCCCGCCTGCCTGGAGCTGACGTTCGCCGCCGCATCGCTGGGCGCGGCCAACGCCATCATCAACTTCCGGCTCGCTGCAGACGAAATGGACTACGTACTCAACGACTCCGGCGCCAAGGTGTTGATCGTCGGTGCCGAGCTCAAGCCCGGCATCGACAAGATCCGGGACAAGCTGCCCAATGTCGAGCAGATCATCGAGGTCACTCCCGAGGGTGGCGACGGCGACGAGTACGAGGCGCTGCTCGCGGGGGCGACGCCGGTGGACCGCTCGCGCGATGTCGACCCCGACGACGTCTGCATCATCATGTACTCGTCCGGCACCACCGGCCGCCCAAAGGGTGTCGCGTTGACGCAGGCCAACCTGATCGCGCACACAGTCAACGGGCAAGAGGGATTCGAGTTCGACGACGGCGACAAGAACATGGTGTCGATGCCGCTGTTCCACGTCGGCGGCACGTCGTACGCCCAGCTCGGCATTCACAACGGCATCCCGAGCGTAATGACACGCGACGTCGACGGCGCCGCGCTTGCCGGGGCGATCCTGCAAGGGCGCGAACCGCACATTCCTGGTGCCCGCCGTGCTGGCGAAGGTACTGGATTCGGGCCCGGACGCGGTGAAGTTGTTCAGCGCTCTGAAGACGTACTCGTACGGCGCCTCGCCGATGCCGTTGCCGCTCTTGCGGTCTGCCCTGCAGGCCTGGCCGAACACCGACTTCATCCAGGCGTACGGGCTGACCGAGCTGTGCGGCGTCATCAGCCACCTCATGCCGGAGGACCATCGCTCCGGCCAGCGAGGAGCGACTGTCCAGCGCGGGCACACTGGTACCCAACGCCGAGGTGCGGGTCGTCAACCCCGACACCCTCGAAGACGTCCCGCAGGGTGAACAGGGCGAATTGTGGTTCCGCTCAAAGCAATTGATGAAGGGTTACCACAACAAGCCCGAGGCGACGGCCGAGGCGGTCACCAAGGACGGCTGGTTCCGCACCGGCGACATCGGCCGCGTCGACGACGGTGGCTACATCTTCGTCGAGGACCGGCTCAAGGACATGATCATCTCCGGCGGCGAGAACATCTACTCGATCGAGGTGGAGCGGGTGCTGGCCGAGCATCCCGCCGTGGTCGACGTCGCGATCATCGGGGTACCCGACGAGAAGTGGGGCGAAGTCGTGAAAGCCGTTGTCCAACTTGAAGGCGAGGCCGACGAGAAGGAGTTGATCGCGTTCTGTCGCGAACGGCTGGCCGCCTACAAGTGCCCGAAGACCGTCGACATCAAGGACGAATTGCCGCGCAACCCGACCGGCAAGATTCTGAAGAAGGATCTGCGCAAGCCGTACTGGGAGGGCCGCGACCGCGCGACGGTCTAGGGGCCTGAGCCGTGACCTCCGCCGCTGGACGACCTGCTCGACCGTCTGCACGTCGTCGCGCTGCCGATGCGAGTTCGCTTCCGTGGCATCACGGTTCGCGAGGTCGCGCTGATCGACGGGCCCGCCGGTTGGGGCGAGTTCGGGGCGTTCCTGGAGTACGAGCCGCCTGAGGCCGCGCACTGGCTCGCTGCGGGCATCGAAGCCGCCTACACTGATCCGCCGTCGCCGCTTCGCGACCGCATTGCGATCAACGCCACCGTGCCTGCCGTCGGCGCGGACGAGGTGCCCGATGTATTGGCACGCTTTCCCGGCGCGCGCACCGCGAAGGTTAAGGTGGCCGAGCCGGGGCAGTCCCTGGCCGACGATGTCTTGCGGGTCAACGCCGTTCGTACCCTCGTGCCGACGGTGCGGGTCGACGCGAATGGCGGGTGGACGGTCGACGAGGCCGCGTCGGCTGCCAAGGCGCTGACTGCCGACGGGCCGCTCGAGTACATGGAGCAGCCGTGCGCGACGGTGCCCGAACTTGCCGAGCTGCGGCGCCGAATCGACGTGCCGGTCGCCGCCGACGAGAGCATCCGCAAGGCCGACGACCCGTTGCGCGTGGTCCGTGAAGGCGCCGCCGACATCGCGGTGCTGAAGGTCGCGCCCCTCGGCGGGGTGCGCAAGCTGCTCGACATCGCCGGGCAGATCGAGATCCCGATCGTGGTGTCCAGCGCGCTCGACTCGGCCGTCGGCATCGGGCACGGGCTGCTGGCCGCGGCGGTGCTTCCCGAGCTGCGCCACGCGTGCGGGCTGGGGACCGGCGGCCTGTTCGTCGACGACGTCGCCGAGCCCGTCGTGCCGGTTGACGGCTATCTGCCGGTCAGGCCCGCAACACCGGATCCGACGCGGCTGGCCGCGTTGGCCGCACCTGCCGACCGCAGGCAGTGGTGGATCGACCGCGTCATTGCTTGCCATCGGAAACTAGTCGAGTAGCGACGTACTCTATGCAGCCCCGCTATTCGGCCACACGCTGAGCATCAGCAACATTCGCCGAATAGGGGGACTCGAAAGGTGAACTCGTCAACCGGGATTCACCATTCTTTCCGTTGCACAACGCGTTGTTCGATCTGCCGCCGTACAAGGGCAAATGGCCCGAGATCTGGATCGCGGCGCACGGTCCGCGCATGCTACGAGCGGTGGGGCGCTATGCGGACGGCGTCTTCCCGGCCTTCTCCCACAAGCCGAGGGAATATGCCCGGCGTCTAGAGGTCGTCCGTACCGCTGCCTCGGACGCCGGCCGCGACCCGATGGCGATCGAACCGGCGATGTTGTTGCCGTTCTCACCGGTCGAACCCCTGGCGAGGTTGAAGCCGCGCTCGAGTCGGAGTTGGTGCGCGCCGCTGCACTGCTCGCTTCCGACGAGTTCTTCGCGGAGCACGGTCTGCAGCATCCGCTGGGAGTCGGCTTCAGCGGTGCCCAGGATCTGCAGCCGCAGGACTGGGATGAACAGACAGCTCTCTCCCACATCAAAGGGATTCCGCCGGGGTTCATGCGGGAGATGACGCTGGCGGGCACCCCCGGCGAAGTCTTGGAGCGTGCCGCTGAATGGCGTGACTGCGGCGTTCGCTACCTGGTCGTATGCAACGGCGGGGTCATGCAACGAAGCCTTGCGGAATGCGATCGCGGGCTTGGCCCCGTTCGCCAAGGTCGTGCGCGGCCTCAGGAAGCTCTGAGCTGCTGATGTCCTAATTTGTGGGGGCGCGGCCTAGACGACACGGCGGCGTTCGCCAACACTGGATTCGTGCGATCTGTAGTGGTCCTCGGCTATCCGGGCATTCAGGCTCTCGACCTGGTCGGCCCGGTCGAGGTGTTCACCGGGGCGACGATGCTTCTGGCGAGCCAGCGACGCTTCGATGAGGGTTACGCAGTAACGGTCGTGTCCCGCGGGGGCGAACCGGTCGCCACCGGCACCGGCCTTGAACTCGTTGCCCAACCGCTGCCCGACCCGCGCGAACCCGTCGACACACTCGTGTTGCCTGGCGGCGGCGGAGTCGATGCCGTCCGGCACAATCCGGACACCATCGGCTGGATACAGATCGCGGCCGAGCACAGCCGTCGCGTCGTCAGCGTCTGCACCGGATCGTTCATCGCCGCCCAGGCCGGTCTGCTCGACGGTTGCACCGCGACCACGCATTGGGCCTTCGCTGGACAAATGGCGCGCGAATTCCCCTTGATCACAGTCGATCCCGAGCCGATCTTCGTGCGTAGCTCGGACAAGACCTGGACCGCAGCTGGCGTCACCGCTGGCATCGACCTGGCCCTCTCACTCGTCGAGGACGACTACGGCACCGACATCGCGCAGACGGTGGCCCGCTGGCTGGTGCTGTACCTGCGGCGGCCAGGCGGCCAGACGCAGTTCGCGGCGCCGGTATGGATGCCGCGCGCCAAGCGGGCACCGATCCGCGACGCGCAGGAGGCCATCGAGTCCGAACCCGGTGGCGCGCACAGCATTCCCGAGTCTGGCCCGTCGTGCAGCGATGAGCCCGCGCCACTTCACCCGGGTGTTCACCGACGAGGTCGGCGAGGCGCCAGGCGCCTATGTCGAACGCATCCGTACCGAAGCCGCGCGCAGGCAACTGGAGGAGACCAACGACACCGTCACGGTCGATCGCCGCGCGTTGCGGATTCGGATCCGCGGAAACGTTGCGCCGCAATTTCGTTCGACGACTCGGCATTTCGCCCGACCAGTATCGCAAGACATTCGCCTAACCAAAGGAGATGGCAATGACCCAGATCGCAATCGTGGTCTACCCCGGCTTCACCGCCCTGGATTTCATCGGGCCCTACGAGGTGCTACGCAACCTGCCCGACGCGGAGGTGCGGTTCGTCTGGCACGAGCCGGGACCCATCGCCGCGGACTCCGGTGTGCTGCTCGTCGGTGCCACGCATTCGTTCGACGAGACGCCGTCGCCCGACATCGTGCTGGTGCCCGGCGGCCTGTCGACCTTCGAGCATGCCCGCGACGAAAAGCTGCTCGATTGGGTGCGCCGAGCCGACGAGACGTCGACGTGGACGACGTCGGTGTGCTCGGGATCGGTCATTCTTGCCGCTGCCGGTCTGCTGAAAGGCCGCCGCGCCACATCGCACTGGCTGGTGCTGCCGATGCTGAAGCCGTTCGGGGTCGAGGCGGTCGGCGACGAGCGGATCGTGCACGAGGGCAAGTTCGTGACGGCGGCCGGGGTATCGGCAGGCATCGACCTGGCTATGTGGCTGTTCGGCGAGATCTGCGGCGAGGCCAAGGCCAAGGCGGTGCAGCTGTCGATCGAGTACGACCCGCAGCCGCCCTTCGACTCCGGCCACGTCTCGAAGGCGTCGGCGTCGACAAAGGCGATGGCCACCGCGCAACTGAGCAAGGAGACGTTCAAGCAGCACCAGGTGTCCTCGACGGTGAAGCTGCTGTGGGACGCAGCGATTCAGCGGGCCCGCGGTGGCCGCAGGGGCCGTCGCGAGCCGGGTTCGGCGCGCTGAGTCGCTCACCGTGGATTGCCGCGCCGAAATCGCAAGAAGTAGCGTCGTCGGCGTGAATCTGGCCTACGACGACCGCGGCAGCGGCGATCCGGTGTTGTTCATCGCGGGCCGTGGGGGAGCAGGCCGAACCTGGCATCTCCATCAGGTGCCCGAGTTCCTGCGGGCCGGCTATCGCTGCATCACCTTCGACAACCGCGGGGTCGGAGCGACGGAGAACGCCGACGGTTTCACCATCGACACGATGGTCGCGGATACGGCAGCACTGATCGAGAAGCTCGACGTGGCGCCGGTGCGCATCGTCGGGAGTGTCGATGGGCGCATTCATCGCACAGGAGCTGATGGTGGCCCGGCCCGAGCTGGTCAGTGCTGCGGTGTTGATGGCCACCCGCGGCCGCCACGACAGAACTCGCGACTTCTTTCGCAACGCCGAGCTCGAGCTCGCGGATTCGGGTACCGAGCTGCCCGCCGCGTATGACGCGAAAGTGCGCCTGCTGGAGAGCTTTTCGCCGAAAACGTTGAACGACGACCTCGCCGTGCGGGACTGGATCGACATGTTCACCATGTGGCCGACCAAGCCAACGCCCGGGCTGAAGACGCAACTGGGCATCGCGCCGCAGGGCAACCGGCTGCCTGCTTACCGAAGTATCACCGCGCAACCCTCGTCATCGGCTTCCGCGACGACGTGGTGCTGCCCGCGTACTTGGGCCGCGAGGTCGCCGACGCCATCCCCAATGGCCGCTACCTGGAGGTTCCTGACACGGGGCACCTCGGGTTCATCGAAGCGCCGCAGGTCGTCAACACCGCCGCTCTGAAGTTCTTTGCCGACCCGACCTGAGGGTTCGACCGTCGAATGGCAGTCTTAGCGGCGTGAATGTGGACGCGATGCTGCAGACGATTCCACCGCTGGCGGTGTATCTCGTCGTCGCCGCAGTAATCGGCATGGAAAGTCTGGGGATTCCGCTTCCTGGCGAGATCGCACTCGTCAGTGCGGCACTACTCGCCTCGCGGCACACCCTCGACATCAACCCCGTTGCCGTCGGCGCCGCCGCGACGATCGGCGCCGTCATTGGCGACACGATCGGATACTCGATCGGCCGCAAGTTTGGCATGACGTTGTTCGAACGGCTCGGCAATCGCTTCCCCAAGCACTTCGGACCCGGGCATGTGGCGCTGGCGAACGACTTTTCGCCCGCTGGGGCGTGTGGGCCGTGTTCGTCGGGCGGTTCATCGCCTTGCTGCGAATTTTTGCGGGACCGCTGGCGGGTGCACTGAAGATGCGCTACCCGCACTTCCTCGCCGCCAACGCCAGCGGCGGCTTGTTGTGGGCCGGGGGGCACGACCGCCGTCGTCTACTACGCGGGCATGGCGGCCGAGCGCTGGTTGTCCAGGTTCTCCTGGATCGCGCTCGTCGTTGCCGTACTGATAGGCATCGGCATGACACTGGTCCTGCGTGAACGCACGTCGCGTCTGATCGCTGAACTCGAAGCCGAGCACGACTGGGAATCGCTCAGGCGTCATTAGGGTGCCGACTCGACGGTTCGGTCTGCGAATGACCGGGTATGTGGTTGAGGTCTTGGCATGTCGTTCCGAGCAAGGAGTCCGCATGTCCGCTGAAGCATCGCCCGCAGCTCCTGGACGCATCGCGGGAGTCGAGGTTCGCTCAATCGACTACGTTCCGCTGAATGAGCGGCACGGGGAGGTATGGAGTCAGGGGCCGCTGTGGTTCATGAGCAACGCCCAGATCGCGACTCTGGCGGTCGGCACTTTTTCGATCACCGGCGGTGGCAACCTGATCTGGTCGATTCTCGCGATCATCGGCGGAGTGCTGTTCGGCACGTTCTTCATGGCGTTCCACTCTGCGCAAGGCCCACAGCTGGGGCTGCCTCAGATGATCCAGTCGCGTCCACAATTCGGGTATGTGGGCGCGTTGTTGGTTTGGGCGTTTGCGTACCTGCAGTACGCGGGGTTCAACATCTTCAACACGATCTTGGCCGGAAATGCCCTCAGCTCGACCATTCATGGGCCCAGCAAGATGTGGATCGTGGTGGCCACCGTGGTTGCCGCCGTCGTCGCGCTGGTTGGGTATGACCTGATCCACGGAGTCGAACGGTGGCTGACGGCAGGCTTTCTCATCATTTTCGGGCTCCTCACGATCGGGGTCTGCACGCTGTCCTATCCGGCAGGTTCCTTTGACCTCGGGGACTTCAAGTGGACGCCCTTCCTCATCCAGTTCGGCGCGGTTGCCGGCTACCAGATCAGCTGGGCCATCTACGTCTCGGACTACTCTCGCTACCTTCCGCCGAAGGTCACCGTCCGCAAGACTTTCCTGTGGACGTATTGGGGCTCTGCGCTCGGCGCGATCTGGCTGATGTGCCTGGGTGCCGCGCTGGCCGCATGGGCGGCAGCCAACTTCGAGACGATCGCGTCGATCAAAGAGGCTGGCGATCACGTCTTTTCGGGCTTCGGAGCGATTGCTCTCGTCTTCTCCACCCTCGGCCTGATATCGGTCACCGCGCTGAACATGTATGGCGGGTCGCTCACTCTGATAAGTGCGATCGACTCGTTCAAGAAGATCCGGCCGACGGCCAAACTGCGCGTCATTACCATCGGTTTCACCGCCGTACTCTCGCTGATCCCGGCCTTGCTCATCGGCGAGAACTTCCTCACCAACTTCGAGGACTTCCTGCTGTTGGTGCTCTACCTGTTCATCCCCTGGACCGCGGTCAACCTCGTCGACTACTACGTCGTGCGACGCGGGCACTACGCCATCGCCGAGATTTTCAACCCGCACGGCCTGTACGGTCGATGGGGCTGGCGGGGTATCACGTCGTATCTCGTGGGTTTCGCGGCGATGCTTCCGTTCCTCTCCACCAGCAAGTACACGGGATTCGTCGCCACCGCGCTCGACGGGGCCGACATCTCGATGTTCATCGGTCTTCCGGTCGCGGGAATCCTCTACTGGGTGCTGGCCAAGTCGATCGACGTCGAGGGCGAGACGCGGATTGCCCAGGCGGAAGCCGCAGAGCTGGAGCGGTTGGCCCATGAACACCAGCGTCCCGAGGAGCACCTCGGCGACGTCATCGGATGACCTAGGCCGGCACCCGGCGAGCCGAGCCCCCTGCGGCCGATATGACACGCTGTAGTGGTGAACCCATCGACGGCGCAGGCCCGCGTCGTGGTCGACGAACTGATTCGCGGCGGCGTGCGCGACGTCGTGCTGTGCCCGGGTTCCCGCAACGCTCCGCTGGCGTTTGCCCTGCACGACGCCGACCGGGCCGGGCGCCTCCGCCTGCATGTCCGCATCGACGAGCGCACCGCCGGCTACTTGGCGATCGGTCTCGCCGTTGCCGAGCGGGCGCCTGTGTGTGTGGCCATGACGTCGGGCACCGCGGTGGCCAACCTCGGGCCCGCGGTCGTGGAGGCCAACTACGCGCGGGTGCCGTTGATCGTGCTGAGCGCCAACCGGCCCTACGAACTGCTTGGCACGGGCGCCAACCAGACGATGGAGCAGCTCGGCTACTTCGGTACCCAGGTGCGTGCCAACATCAGCCTCGGGCTTGCCGAGGATGGACGCCGGAGCGGATGGATTCGCTGAACGCTCAGTGGCGCTCTGCGACGTGCCGAGTTCTGGTGGCGGCCACGGGATCTCGCACTGCCAACGCGGGGCCGGTGCAGTTCGACATCCCGCTGCGCGAGCCGCTGGTGCCCGATGCAGACGAAGATCGGCGACACGCGGCTACGTGCCGGAGGGCCGTCCCGGTGGCGAGCCGTGGACATACGTGCCGCCGGTCACGTTCGACCAGCCGCTGGATATCGACCTCACACCGGACACCATCGTCATCGCTGGACACGGGGCGGGTGTACACGCCAAATCTCGCCAAGCTGCCGACGGTCGCCGAGCCGACGGCGCCGCCGACCGAGAACCCGCTGCACCCGTTTGCGCTGCGGCTCGTCCACCCGCAGCAAGTGATCATGCTGGGCCGCCCGACGCTGCACCGGCCGGTGTCGGCGCTGCTCGCGGACCCGTCGCTGCCGGTCTACGCGCTGACCACGGGGCCACGCTGGCCCGACGTGTCGGGGAATTCGCAGGCCACGGGCACGCGTGCGGTGACGACCGGCGAGCCGAGCGACGAACTGGCTCAAGCGCTGCGCCGAGCTGAACCGGCACGCGATCGAGGCGGTGCGCGATCAGCTCAAGGCTCACCCGCTGACCACCGGGTTGCATGTCGCGGCCGCGGTGGCCGATGCGATACGCCCGGGCGACCAGCTGGTACTTGGCGCGTCGAATCCGGTGCGCGACGCGGCGCTGGTCGGGCTGAACACGCAGGGCGTCAAAGTGCGGTCGAACCGCGGTGTGGCCGGGATCGACGGCACGGTGTCGACGGCGATCGGCGCGGCACTCGCACACGACGGACGCACCATCGCGTTGATCGGTGACCTGACGTTCGTCCACGACAGCTCGGGGTTGCTGATCGGGCCGACGGAGCCGACGCCGCGCAATCTGACGATCGTCGTGTCCAACGACAACGGCGGCGGAATCTTCGAACTGCTCGAGCAGGGCGACCCGAGGTTCTCCGATGTGTCGTCGCGAATCTTCGGCACGCCGCACGACGTCGATGTCGGCGCGCTATGCCGCGCGTACCACGTCGACAGCAGGCAGATCGAGGCCGACGAGCTGGCGGGCGCCCTTGGCGAATCGTTCGAGGGGATGCGCGTGCTGGAGGTGAAGGCCGACCGGTCGTCGCTGCGGGCACTCCACGCGTCGATCAAGGCCGCGTTGTGAGCAGGGCTGGACTTAAAGGCCTATTGTGCGCAAGTTTGTTCCGCGGCTGTACGGCGAACGAGAGCGAAACACGGTCGTAAAAATTCTGCGGCGGGTCCGCGTCGGAATCGTGATCACCGCGTGCCTCGTGACGCTGCAGTCGGTGCTGCTGGTGCTGGGGGCGTGGCGCAACGACCGCCAGATCGAGCGCCACATGGGCGTCGCCGAAGCGAATGTGCTGAGCGCGGGTCCGCGGCGTTCGACCATCGAGTTCGTCACACCCGACCGCGTCACGTATCGACCGGAACTGGGTGTGCTGTACCCATCGGAGCTCGACGCAGGCATGAGGATCTATGTCGAGTACGACACGAACGATCCGGATCTGGTTCGGGTGCAGGACCGTAACGCGTCGCTGGCGATCATCCCCGCAGGCTCGATCGCGGTGGTGGGCTGGCTGATCGC
This sequence comes from uncultured Actinomycetota bacterium, assembly GCA_963835075.1. Classification (GTDB taxonomy): domain Bacteria; phylum Actinomycetota; class Actinomycetes; order Mycobacteriales; family Mycobacteriaceae; genus Mycobacterium. Next base: position 127,730 of record CAWIEE010000027.1, read on the forward strand.
AGGTGCGGCATTATTCGGCGTCGCCTTCGTCGAGAGCCGGATGGCCCGCGAAACGGCGAAAGTTGCTCCAGTCAGTTCAGGATTGAACGAGCTTGCTGAGCCAGTCATTGTCGTAGATGTCGAGCTTCTCACCCTTGTCGAGGTCGTAAATCGTTGGCGTGCCCATCTCTACGCTGTCGATCTCGTAGAGGTACTCGAAGTTCGCATCGTCCATGGCTTTGGTGTTGACCGCGGATCCGCCGCCCTTGATGTTCTGCGCGACGGCGTCGGGCATGCCGGCCTTCTTTGCCATGTCTTGCAATTCGTCCCCGGTGGGTGGTTTACCGCCGGGGCGTTGGTGGGCCCACACTCCCTCGACAAATCGCTGGAACTCGGTGCCGTTAGCCGTGACCTCAGGCTTACCCGTCTTCTCGGTGGCGAGGAAAAGCGCATTGCTGACCTGACCCGAATAGCCGCCGCTGTTGTCATCGAGGAACGTCATCGGGCGGTACGTCACCTCGAGTTGCCCGACCGCGATGTAGTAGGCGAGTTGTTTGACCAAAGTCAGCCTGCAGATCTGCGCAGTGATTGCATTGCGGCTCGGTGTAGATCTCGATCTTCTTGGGGGCGTTGTCGAAACCGGCGACGATGCCGTAGCCGTCCTTGCTGACCGCCAGCGGCGGCTTCTTCGGATCGGACTCTGCCGTGCCTGCGACCTGTTTGGTGCAGCCGACGGCGGTGATGAGCATAGCCATTGTGATGATCACCATGGCCCGGGAAATCCGCATGTCAACCGCCCTTCTTTGTCCGCACGATACGCGAATCCCTCACTGCGGACAGCGCGATCATTGGCACCAGGTTTTTGCGTGTCGTATGCCCGGTTGCAACCTTCGCGACAGGCCCTGATGGGACGCTCTTGACGTGCGCGTTGCAATCGTCGCAGAGTCCTTCCTCCCGAATGTCAATGGCGTCACCAACTCCGTGCTTCGGGTGATCGAGCATCTCCGCCGCACCGGTCACGAAGTCATGGTCATCGCCCCGGACACGCCGCCGGGAGAGCCGCCTGCCGAAAGGCTGCATGACCGAGTGCGAGTACACCGCGTGCCGTCGCGGATGTTTCCGAAAATTACGTCGCTACCTCTGGGCGTGCCACGGCCCCGAAGTTGGTCGGAGTGCTGCGCGGATTCGATCCTGACGTAGTGCATTTGGCCTCTCCTGCGCTGCTGGGATATGGCGGCCTTCAGGCTGCACGGATTTCTGGGAATCCCGACGGTGGCCGTATTTCAAACTGACATAGCGGGTTTCGCCGAGAGTTATGGCATGGGTGTCATGACCAGGGCGGCATGGGCATGGAACCGGCACTTGCACAAGCGCGCGGACCGGACGCTGGCGCCATCGACGGCGGCGATGGAAGACCTTGCTGCGCACCGTATTCCGAGAGTCTTCAAGTGGGCCCGGGGCGTCGATATCACGGGCTTCGCACCGTCAGCTCGCGACGAAGAACTCCGCAGGCGGTGGTCGCCGGATGGCAAGCCGGTCGTCGGGTTCGTCGGAAGGCTCGCGCCGGAGAAGCACGTCGAACGGCTCGCGGTGCTGGCACAGCGTGACGATCTACAAGTGGTGATTGTGGGCGACGGCGTCGACCTGACCAAGCTCGAAAGCGCCATGCCGTCAGCGATTTTCACCGGTGCGCTGTACGGCGAGCAGCTTGCGACCGCGTACGCCAGCATGGACGTGTTCGTCCATGCCGGCGAACACGAGACGTTCTGCCAAGCGGTGCAAGAGGCGATGGCGTCGGGCTTGCCGGTCATCGCCCCCAACGCGGGCGGTCCGCGAGACCTGGTGGCCCCGTACCGCACCGGGCTGCTGCTAGAGGTCGACGCCTTCGAGGCCAAGCTCAGCGATTCCGTCGACCATCTGATCGCAGAACGGCATCGCTACTCGGTTGCGGCGCGCCGCAGCGTGCTCGGCCGTACCTGGCCCGCGATCTGCAACGAGCTGCTCGGGCCACTACGAGGCCGTGCAGGGCATGCGGCGGCTCAAAGCGGCCTAGCCCTGCGCCTCAACGGCGACAGGTTGCCATTCTTCCCACGTCTTGAGCCGGCTCTGGTAGTCGGCCTTGGCGAGCTGCAGCGGCAGCTCCCCGAAGAACACCCGCAGCGGCGGTTCTGGGGCGTCGACGATCTTGAGCACCGCGGCGGCCGATGCTTGAGGATCGCCGGATTTGGCAGTGCGCTGGGCGCGGATCCGATCCGCCTCCGCATGCACCCCTTCGTAGTCGGGCAGCGGCGTCGACCGCTTGGACGACGAACCTGCCCAGTCGGTCGAGAACCCGCCGGGCTCGATCAGCGTCACGTGGATGCCGAACGGCGCCACCTCCTGCGCCAGTGCCTGCGAGAAGCCCTCCAGCGCCCACTTCGACGCGTGGTAGATGCCGACGTTCTGGAACGCGGTGATGCCGCCGATCGACGAGACCTGGATGATGTGTCCGCTGCCCTGCGCCCGCAGGAACGGCAGCGCGGCCTGCGTCACCCACAGCGCGCCGAACACGTTGGTCTCGATCTGGGCGCGCGCTTCGGCCTCCGTCAGCTCCTCGATGAAGCCGAAATGGCCGTAGCCGGCGTTGTTGACCACGATGTCGAGGCCGGCCGAAGTGGTCGTGGGCCTGCTTCACCGCGGCGAAGTCGGCGTCGCGGTCGGTCACGTCGAGCTGGATCGGCAGCAGCGCGTCGCCGTACTTGTCGGCGAGATCGTCGAGTGTCGCGGTGTCTCGGGCGGTGGCCGCGACCTTGTCGCCGCGCTCCAGCGCGGCGATCGCCCACTCCCTGCCGAACCCGCGTGATGTCCCGGTGATGAACCAAACTTTTTCCGTCACGCTCGGTTAATGCCTGCCATGGCGCTCCCCATTCCCGGACCAAGCATGTTCACAGCTACCGTTGGCTGCGTGAACCGCGCCACGCTGGACAAAGACCCACATGAAGTGGCGTCGATGTTCGACGCCGTGGCGCGCCGCTATGACCTGACCAACACCGTGCTCTCGCTCGGCCAGGACCGGTTCTGGCGGAGGGCGACGCGATCGGCGCTGCGCATCGGGCCGGGGGACAAGGTGCTCGACCTCGCGGCGGGTACGGCGGTGTCGACGGTGGAACTAGCGGCGTCGGGGGCGTGGTGTGTGGCAGCGGACTTCTCAGTCGGCATGCTTGCAGCCGGCGCGGACAGGCCGGTGCCGAAGGTCGGGGCCGACGCGACGCGGCTGCCGTTCGACGACGGCGTGTTCGACGCGGTGACCATCAGCTTCGGGCTGCGCAACGTCGTCGACCACGCCGAAGGGCTGCGGGAGATGGCGCGGGTGACGCGGCCGGGCGGCCGGCTCGTGGTGTGCGAATTCTCGACGCCGACGAACGCGCCTGTTCGCCACCGTCTACAAGGAGTACCTGATCCAGGCGCTTCCACGTGTGGCGCGGGCGGTGTCGTCGAATCCCGAGGCATACGTGTATCTGGCCGAGTCGATCCGCGCGTGGCCCGACCAGGCGCGAGCTGGCACACCAGATCGCCGATGCGGGGTGGTCGGCGGTGCGGTGGCGCAACCTCACCGGCGGCATCGTCGCGCTGCATGCCGCGATCAAGCCCGTGCGCTAAGGGCGTAAACCGCACCTGCGCTTCACGGCTCGTTGTACGGTCACCGAATGGCTCACGGTCGTCTCGCAGATCCGGCTCGCACACTCGGCACCGATCCCCGGTCAGACCCACGAATGGTGCAGGCGTTCAAGCAACTTGGGATCGACGGCCACCCTCCCGATGGCGCCGCTGACCATCGATTCGCCGCTCGAGGACAAACGCGCCTTCGCGACGATGAACGAGGAAGTCGTCGGTGCCGTGCTGTCCGCGTTCGGGCAAGCCGTCCCTGACGTCGAGGGCATCACGACGACGACCACCACGATCACCGGCGAAGACGGCAACGACGTCACCCTCTACATCAGCCGTCCCCAAGCCTCAGGCGCCCTGCCTGCCGTCGTACACCTGCACGGCGGAGGCATGGCAATCGGTAGTGCCACCGACGTCGGCTATGCGCGGGGGCGTGAATATCTTGCTGCCACCGGGCTCGTCGTCGTCGGTGTCGAGTTCCGCAACTCAGCGGGCAAGCTTGGCCCGCACCCGTATCCGGCGGGTCTCAACGATTGCGCGGCCGGTGTCCGATGGACGTACGCCAACCGCAGCGATCTCGGTGTATCGCATCTGATCGTCGGCGGTGAGTCGGGCGGTGGCAATCTCACGCTGACCATCGGGCACAAGGCCAAACGGGAAGGCTGGCGCAACGAGATTGCCGGCTTGTACGCCCAGTGCCCCTACATCTCGAACCGCTGGAACGACGCGCCCGACGAGCTTCCGTCGCTGCGGGAGTGCGACGGCTACTTTATCGGCCTACAGCAGCTGGCGTTGATGGGAACGATCTACGACCCGACCGGGAAGTACGCGCGGGACGCAACGGCTTTTGCGGGGATGGCGACCGACGAGGAGCTGACGGGGCTACCGCCGCACGTCATCTCCGTGAACGAACTCGACCCGCTGCGCGACGAGGGGTTGGAGTACTACCGCAGGCTGGTGCGTGCAGGCGTGCCCGCAGTGGGGCGGATGGTGGCGGGTACCTGCCACGGCGGCGATCTGTTGCTGCCGGGCGTCCTGCCCGACGTCTTTGCGGCGAGCATGCGTGACGTGAGCGGATTCGCGAAGTCGCTCGGCTGAGGCTAACTCGACACGTCGTCGAGCACCTGATGGCCGGCGTTGTAGCCGGGGATGAACGTGATCCCTGGCCCCCCATGGCATCCGGCGCTGCCAAGGTAGAGCCCGGCGGTCGGGATGGGCATGTCGAGAAATCCCCTTGGCCCAGGACGATTGGGCCCCATCAGATCCGGATGCAGCAGGCCGTGACAGAAGTCGCCAGACGGAGCGGCGAACATGGTCTCCATGTGATACGGCGCGAAGGTGATGTGGCGTATCTGGATATCGCGGAAGTTCGGCGCGAACCGAGTGATCTTGTCGATGACCTTCTCGGCCATGGCGTTCTTGAGTTGGCGTGTGTCGCGGTCGTTCTCGACCGGTAACGCGTATGCGAACGCGCTGGCCGCGTGCTTCCCAGGGGGAGCCATGCCGGCGTCATGCACCGACGGGATCTGCATCCCCATCGACGGATTCTCGGGAATGATACCGCGCCTGCACTCCTCCCATTGCCGTTGCTGCTCTTCGGGTGAATTGAAGATTCCGATGGACCCCTGCATGCCGGGTTCGTTGAGGAAGTCATAGGGCGCGGCGAATTCGGGCAGACCGTCGAGCGCGAAGTGGATCTGGACGAACGACGCTCTGTGGTCGCGGCCGCTCAGACGCGTGACGAGGTCGGCGGGGAGGTGCTCCGCGCCGACCAGATCGATCAGCGTGTGATCCGGCGAAAGGTTGGAAACCACCACCGGCGCAGTGATTTCCGATCCATCGCGCAGACGCACGCCGGTGACCCGATCGTCGTCGACAAGAATCTTCTCGACCCTCGCGCGGTACCTGACCTCACCGCCGTTCTCGACGAAGAGTTGGTGCAGGTGATCGCAGAGCGCACCGATGCCGCCCTCCAGTTTCGTCATCATCGCAGTGGAGTCGTCGGGAACGGCCAGCGCGAACGCCAAACATGTTGCGCTGCCAGGGGTATAGGGCCCGCGGTAAGTGGAGTTGATGGCGAGGAAGGCGAGCATGCTGCGCAGCACGGCGTGCTTCTGCTTGTCGGGCAGGTAGCGGTCGATGGCGTCCATCGCCGTCCCGAAGATCACATCGTGGATCGCGGTGCGCTCAGTTTCGTTCGCCGCGCATGCATACATCTCGTCAAGCGTCTTGGGTGGTGTGCGAACGTCGAAGCGGCCGAGTGCCTTTGCCGGTCCCTGACTCCAGCCGATCAGCCCGGCCATCCCCATGACGGCGTCGTTGCCGTGTTTGTCGGCGAGGTGGGTCATGAATTGCATCGGATCGCGATAGAAGATCATCGGCTCTTCGCCTTCGTCGCCGAGATTGACCGACATCACCTCGGCGTCGACGGTTGGCAGCGTGTCGAGCCCGAGCTCCTTGGCGATCTGACTCGGCATCGGGAACTGCACCGAACCGGCGATCTCGTAGCGGAATCCATCGATGAGCTCGACGGTGGCCGCCATCCCGCCGGTATAGGTGTTGGCCTCCAGGCAGACGGTGCGCAAGCCCGCTTGTTGCAGAACTGCCGCCGCGGTCAGGCCGTTGTGACCGGCCCCGACGACGATCGCGTCGTAATCGCTCATCCTCAGAATATGTCAGTACTGACATAATTTTGCAAGAGTCGGATACCATCGCGGAGTTATGACCGCGTCGCCGAACCTGCATGAGCAGCGTCGACAATCGACTCATGAAGCGTTGCGCCGGGCAGCGCTGGCGAGTTTCGCAAGCAAGGGCTTCGCGAATGTGACGGTGGCTGAGCTTGCGCGGGCGGCCGGGGTTACCGAGCGCACCTTCTTTCGTCACTTCCCGACAAAGGAAGCGGTGCTGTTTCAGGACTTCGAGACGCAAGTCGAATGGCTGTCCGAAGCCTTGGCGGAGCGGCCGGCGTCTGAGTCGCTGTTCGACGCCGTTCTGGCGAGCGTTGCCAGCTTCCCGCACGACCTCGAGGTGGTTCGCCAGGCGGCGACTGCCCGAAATGAGTTGATCAGTGCCGACCGCATCGCCAGCCATCTGCGGGTGGTGCAGTCTTCCTTCGCCGGCGTGATCACCGACTTCATCAAGGAGCGGTATTCGGACACTTCCGACCTCGATTTAGTGGCCGAGGTTTCGGGCGCCACGCTCTCCGCGGCTCTTGTCGTCGCAGTGGAGAATTGGGGCCGCAACGGCTGCACGGGCGATCTTGGTGACATCACCACTGCCGCCATGAATCTCGTGCGGTCCGGCCTCGCGCCGCTGTCCTAGTGGTGTGTCCTGTATTTAGCTGACTTTTTCGAGGGTGATCCGACCGCGTGCGACTTTGGCGAGGATGGACTCGGCGGTGGCGGTCCATACGTAGGGTTTGGGGTCGTCGTTGTGGGCGTCGATGTATTCCTGGATAGAGGCGACGAGGTCGGGCACGGAGTGGAACACGCCGCGCCGCAACGCTTTGTCGGTCAGCTCCCGGAACCAGCGTTCGACCAGGTTGAGCCACGACGACGATGTCGGGGTGAAGTGGAGATGGAACCGCGGGTGTTTGTCCAGCCACGTCCGGACGTCTTCGTGGTTGTGGGTGGCGTAGTTGTCCAGGATCAGGTGGATCGCCAGGTCCTTGGGCACCTGCCGGTCGATGGTCTTGAGGAATTTCAACCATTCCTGATGCCGGTGCCGGGGCATGCACTGGCTGATGATCATGCCGGTCAGCACGTTCAGCGCGGCGAACAGGGTGGTGGTGCCGTGGCGCTTGTAGTCGTGGGTCATCGTCTGGCCTCGCCCCTTGACCATCGGCAGCGATGCCTGGGTGCGGTCGAGCGCCTGCACGGAGGACTTCTCATCGGCGCACAACACGATCGCCTTCTCCGGCGGATTCAGATAAAGCCCGACGACATCGACCAGCTTCTCCTCGAACTTCGGATCGTTGGACAGCTTGAACGTTTCGACCCGGTGCGGTTTGAGGCCCCGCGCCGACCACACCTGCTGCACAGTCGATTTCGACACCCCGGCCGCCGCGGCCATGGTCCTGCAGCTCCAATGGGTTTCGCCCTCCGGGCGGTAGTGCAGTGTCAGATCCACGATCTCGTCGATCTTGTCCTGCGGGATCGTCTTCTTCCGACCCCGGCCCTCGCGGACCTGCGCGAACTTGACCAGCCCCTCCTCGGCGAACCGGGCGCGCCACCCGCTGACCGACGCCGGCGACACCAACAACGCCCGCGCAATAGCGGTGTTCGCAAGACCGTCGGCCGCCATCAACAACGCCCGCGCCCGGACCACCTCGCGATGCGGCGCGGACTGCGACCGCGCCACAGACTCGAGAACCTCACGCTGGCCTGCAGACACCGACAAAGCCGGAACGGGTCGCCTCATGGTGCGCATCATACCAAGTAATCGTCAATTTATTGCAGGACATACCACTAGTTGGTGAATTGCATGCCACTGCCGGCGTGAGGACGAAGTGCGGCAAGCGCCGGAACGCGTACGCTCCGGCGCGACTGGGCGGCAACTCGAGGCATCGCGTAAGGCGCCACGTCAGCTGAAGGGCGGCCGCTGATCCAGACGTCGCGACGCCAGGCCCGCCGATCGCCACACCCGGGCGATCCAATCGACATCCTCGTCGGTGACGAGGTTGCCCATCACCCGCACCGCGACGTTCATCAGGAACGACGAACGCATCGCGAAAGGCCCCGTCGATGGCAGGAACCGCGGAATCGTCAGCAATAACGCCAGCCGGCGGGCGACCGAGAACCCCCGCGCGTAATGCGCGGAAAGCACGGCGGGCCACGTCGACGTCAGGTCGCCGGTGCCAAGCAGCTCGGCCGCCAGTCGGCCCGTCTCCAGCCCGTAGTCGATGCCTTCTCCGTTCAGCGGGTTGACGCAGGCCGCAGCGTCGCCGATCAGCATCCAGTTCGGCCCGGCCGCCCCGGACACCGCGCCGCCCATCGGCAGCAAGGCCGACAGCCCGGCGCGGGGCTCCCCGGAAAAGCCCCACTCCTCGCGCCGCAGCGATGTGTAGTACGACATCAGGGGCCGCAGGGCCGCGTCGGCGGGCCGCTTCGTCGTCGCGAGCGCTCCGACGCCGATGTTCACCTCGCCGTTGCCCAGCGGGAAGATCCAGCCGTAGCCCGGCAGCACCTTGCCCTGGGGCGAGCGCAGCTCCAGGTGCGACGTGATCCACGGCTCGCTGTTGCGCGGCGTCGCGATGTACCCGCGGATCGCCACGCCGTACACCGTCTCCTGATGCCACTGGCGGCCCAACACCCGCCCCAACGGTGAGCGGGCACCATCGGCCACGATCAGCGACGTGCAACCGATCTCGGCGCCGGAGTCCAGCAACAGCGATGAGACGCGGCCAGCCGAATCATGGCGAACATCAACGGCTTTCACGCCCAGCAACATCTTGGCGCCGTCGTCGGCGGCCACCATCCGAATGCGGTCGTCGAGCTCCGTGCGGGGCACCGCGCTGCTGACGGAGGGAAACGACGGGCCCGGCCACTCGACTTCCATGTCGCCACCGAACCCTGAAAGCCGCAGTCCGCGGTGCTGAACCCGGCCTTCGAGCCACGCCCCGAGCCCCAGCCGCTGCAACTCCAGGACCGCCCGCGGCGTCAGGCCGTCGCCGCAAGCTTTATCGCGAGGGAACTGCGCGGAGTCGATGACAAGTACGTCGTGCCCGGCGCGACACGCCCATGCGGCCGCGGCCGAGCCGGCGGGTCCGGCCCCGACGACGACCACGTCGGCTCGCGTATCCATGGCTCCCAGTATGTTGGCAGAGTGAGGACACCAGCGAGCGTGGTGGCGGGAGTGGATTTCGGGGACCCCGCCTTTGCGCATGATGTCCGCGAGGGGGTCGCCCGCATCGAAGACCTGATGGCCACTGAGCTGGGCAAAGCCGATGCGCTGATGTCCGAGGCGGTTCAGCATCTGTTCCAGGCAGGCGGCAAACGATTCCGTCCGCTGTTCACGGTTCTGTCCGCTCAGCTGGGCCCGGAACCCGACGCGTGGCAGGTCACCGTCGCCGGCGCCGTCATCGAGCTGGTCCACCTGGCCACGCTGTACCACGACGATGTGATGGACGAGGCGCAGGTACGCCGCGGCGCCCCGAGCGCGAACGCGCGTTGGAGCAACAACATCGCGATCCTGGCCGGCGATTATCTGTTCGCGACGGCCTCACGCCTGGTCTCCCGGCTGGGACCGGAGGCGGTGCGGGTCATTGCCGACACGTTCGCACAGCTGGTGACGGGTCAGATGCGCGAGACTCGTGGCGTGGCCGAGGGTGTCGACGAGGTCGAGCACTACCTGAAGGTGGTGTACGAAAAGACGGCGTGCCTAATCGCAGCGTCGGGCCGATTCGGGGCGACCTTCTCCGGGGCCGGCGAAGACCAGATCGAGCGGTTGAGCAGGCTCGGCGGCATCGTCGGCACGGCGTTCCAGATCTCCGACGACATCATCGACATCGACAGCGATCCCGACGAATCGGGCAAGTTGCCCGGCACCGATCTGCGTGAGGGTGTGCACACGCTGCCGGTGCTCTACGCGCTGCGCGATACCGGCCCTGACGGGGACCGGCTGCGGCAGCTACTGAACGGGGCCGGTCGAGAACGACGATGACCTGGCCGAGGCGCTGAGGCTGCTGCGAACGTCGCCAGGGATGGCGCAGGCCAAGGACACCGTGGCGCGGTATGCCGCGCAGGCCCGCGACGAGCTGGCCAACCTGCCGGGCGGGCCGGGTCGGCAAGCACTGGCCACGCTGGTGGACTACACGGTGAACCGGCACGGCTGACGCAGCGCGGAACCCTCGGGCGTTGGCTAAGCGTTAGCACAGCGAAGACTCACCCGGTTCTAGTAGGAGGAAGCCCCGATGACCTGGCATCCGCACGCCAACAGGGCCAAGACGTTCCTGTTGCTGGTGGGTATGTCGGCGCTGATCGTGTTCATCGGGTCGCTGTTCCAGAGCAGGGCGATTCTGGGCCTGGCGGTGCTGTTCGCCGTCGGCATGAACGTCTACGTGTATTTCAACAGCGACAAGCTCGCCCTGCGCGCGATGCATGCGCAGCCGGTGAACGAGATGCAGGCGCCGGTGATGTATCGCATCGTTCGGGAACTGGCGACGACAGCGCGGCAGCCGATGCCGCGGCTGTATATCAGCGATACCGCTGCGCCGAATGCGTTCGCGACGGGCCGCAACCCACGAAATGCGGCGGTGTGCTGTACGACGGGGATCCTGCAGATCCTCAACGAGCGCGAGCTGCGCGCGGTCCTTGGCCACGAACTCTCGCACGTGTACAACCGCGACATTCTGATTTCGTGTGTGGCCGGGGCGCTGGCATCGGTGATCACCGCACTCGCGAACATCGCGATGTTCGCCGGAATGTTCGGTGGTAACCGCGAGGGTGGCGCGAATCCATTTGCGCTGCTGCTGGTTTCGCTGCTTGGACCGATCGCGGCGACAGTGGTGCGGATGGCGGTCTCGCGGTCGCGGGAGTATCAGGCCGACCAGTCGGGCGCGGAGTTGACGGGTGATCCGCTTTCGTTGGCGAGCGCGCTGCGCAAGATCAGTGCGGGGGTTCAGCAGGCGCCGCTGCCGCCGGAACCGCAGCTCGCCGACCAGGCGCACCTGATGATCGCCAATCCGTTCCGGTCGGGCGAGAAGATCGGCAAGTTGTTCTCGACGCACCCGCCGGTCGAGGACCGGATCCGCAGGCTGGAGGAGATGGCGGGCCGCGGACCGGGGCAGTACTGATTCCAGCGGGAGAAACACTGCTGGTCGTTTCGGCGACACATAGGCTATGGCAGTGCTGAGCAGAGTTCTTTTTGGCGTTCTGGGAGCAGCGGCCGTCGTCGGCGTGCCTGGCCTTGCCGCGGCAGAGCCGCCACCAGACCCGCCACCACAGCCGCCGCCGCCACCCAACGTCAATGCATTGGCGCCGGTGAAGCTGTCCGACTATGCAGTGATGGACGGTAATTGGTTCGCGTTCACCACACCGGACGGGGTGATCTGTGCGCTGCAGAAGGGCAACGGCTACGGCTGCAGCGGTCCGATTCCCGCCGCCCCCGAGGACGCGAATCTAGTCAGCGGTTCGTACGGCGGCGTGCCGGGCTTCTCCATCGCACCGGGCAACGTATTCGCTGCGGCGGCTGCGGCCAAGCCGCTGCCCGCTGGTTCCCGGATCAGCTACCAGACCGTCAGCTGCGGCAACGACGGCGCGACGACGACCTGCGTCGACAGCCGCAGCCAGTCAGGATTTGTGATCAGCGCGGCAGGCAGCTTCATCCTCAACAAGGAATCTCCTCTGCTTTACCGACCCGATAACAGGGGTCCGTTCGGTAACTGACGCTCGCGGTCGTTCGCCGTCACGCCAACGCCGCTTGTTCGACAGCGAGCAAGGTCGCCTCGTCGTGCTCGGCGCGATAGGCCGCAGCGCCGCCGTTGAGACCGAATAGTCGCTTGGTCCAAAGCAGCCACACGACGGCGGCGACGTTGATGACAAGCGCGATCGCCCGAAACGCGGTGACCTTTTCGGTGATCTCGTATACCTCCAGCGGGAGGAAGGCGCCGGTGGCGATCACCGCGAAGTATTCGCCCCATCGGGTCATCAGCCACAGCCCGATGGCTTCGATCAACTCGATGGCCGCATAGCCGAATACACCGGCGGCGATCCAGGCCAACGTGGTGGGCGACAAGGAGAACGCGTGGTCGATGCGCTGCAGGAGTTTGGAGTTGTCGGGATTCCACCCAATCTGGTTGGCCAGCGGCCGAATCAGTGGCAGTTCGTTCTCAAATGCCGACTGCAGTCGGCCGTGGGTCCCGCGGACGGCGAGGACCCCTGTGGCGACCAAGGTGAAGACAACTGCTCTAACGACGCGTTCGATGGCGAGTGCGCGCATGATGACGACGTCACGCAGGTTGCGTCCTCGCCGCACGTGGGGTGCCGTGGCGGCGGGCCCACGGGCAGCGGGTTGGCCCACGACGAAGGTTTCGCAGCGCAGGCAGCGCCATGCTTCACCGGCCGGGGTATCGGCCCGCAGCCTGGCCTCCAGCTCGGGTTCATCAGGCGCAAAAGTGGCGTGGCCGCGCAACCCACAGGCGTGTAGAGCGACATCCATGCCGATAGAGATTACGGCTCGGTTAGAGCTGCCAGTCCTGAGCGCCGTCGTTTTGGCCGAAGGAACCGTTGGAGTTCATCACGCCGATGTCGCGTCGGACGTTCAACACTCCTCAGAAGCCTGAGCCGTGCACCTCGTGGCCGGGCTTCTCCGCGGCGAGGCCGCGGTACGCATCCTCAACCGTCGAGCCATGGTTGACGACGCCGTCGACCTCTCGCGCGATCGGCATGTTGAGCCCGTACTTCTCGGCGAACTCCATGATCACGCTGGCGGCCTTGACGCCCTCGGCGACTTGATTCATCGACGCGATGATCTCGTCGATCGTCTTGCCCGCACCCAGCTGCTCGCCGACGTGACGGTTGCGGCTGCGCTGGCTGGTGCACGTGACGATGAGATCGCCCATGCCCGCCAGACCCGCGAATGTGTCGCGGTGTCCGCCCATCGCCTCGCCCAGCCTCGACATCTCGCGCAACGCGCGGGCGATCACCAGAGCGCGGGTGTTCTCGCCAATACCAAGCGAATAGCCCATCCCGACGGCGATCGCGTACACGTTCTTCAACGCGCCTGCCATCTCAACACCGACGACGTCGTCGGTGGTATATGTCCGGAATCTCTGTGTGCGGAACAGGTTTCCGAGATTGGCAGCAAGATGCTGGTCCGGCATCGCCAATACCGCGGCGGCGGCGTAGCCTTCGGCGACCTCGCGTGCGATGTTCGGCCCAGCCAGGATGCCCGCCGGATGCCCGGGCAGCACCTCGTCGACGATCTCGCTCATCCGGTAGTTGGTGCCCTGCTCGAGGCCCTTTACCAGCGACACCACCGGCACCCACGGTCGCAGCTCTTTCGCCAGCTCCGTCAGCACTCCGCGGAAGCCATGCGACGGCACGCCCATCACGATCACGTCGGCGCATTCGGCGGCCTCGGAAAAGTCGGTGGTGGCCTGCAGGGTGAGCGCCAGCTCGACCTCGTTGCCGAGATACTTCGAGTTGCGGTGGTTTTCGTTGATGTCGTTGGCGGTCTCCTCGGAGCGCACCCACTGCAGCGTCGGCCCGCGCCTGGCGCAGATGGACGCGACGGTGGTGCCCCAGGAGCCTCCACCGAGGACGACGACTTTGGGTTCGCGTTGCGCAGGTGCCATGCCAATCAGCGTATTGCCGATGGCTCCCGTTTCACCTGTAGTTGACGAACTGCAGCGCCACGTCGAGGTCGGCCTTCTTCAGCAAGGCGATGACGGCCTGAAGGTCGTCGCGTTTCTTGGAGGACACCCGGACCTCGTCGCCCTGAATCTGCGCCTTGACGCCCTTGGGTCCCTCGTCGCGAATCAGCTTGGTGATCTTCTTGGCGTCCTCGCTGGAGATGCCCTGCTTGATGGTGCCGCTGACCTTGTAGGTCTTGCCCGACGCCTGCGGCTCGCCGACGTCGAAGGCCTTCATGGAGATGTCGCGGCGGATGAGCTTCTCCTTGAAGACGTCGATGGCGGCCTTGATGCGTTCCTCGGTGGAGGAGGTGATCGTGACCGCCTCCTCGCCCTGCCACGCGATGGACGTGTCGGTGCCGCGGAAGTCGAAGCGGGTGGACAGCTCCTTGGCGGCCTGGTTCAGCGCGTTGTCGACCTCCTGGCGGTCAACCTTGCTGACGACGTCGAACGATGAATCCGCCATTGGATCGCGGCCCTCCTGGCTCTCTGGTGCGTTTTCGTCTTAGACCCATCCTCGTTGTACCCTGCTAGTCGCACCAAACCGGGTCGCCCGGTGGTGCAGCACCCAGGCAGGTTGCCCGAGCGGCCAATGGGAGCGGACTGTAAATCCGTCGGCTAACGCCTACAGTGGTTCGAATCCACTACCTGCCACCCTGCTCAGGAACATTTCGGTTTCTGACAGCGCGTACAGTTCACCCGGAATTGTCACGGTTTGTCACAACTCGCGCGAACTCTGCGCCGCGGTGCTCAGCGCTTCGGGCTGTGAGTGCACGTAAGTGGCCAATGGTGAACGCCTTGGATGCGTGCCCGAGCCACGCCGAGATGACCGCGATCGGGACGTCCTGCAGATGCGCTAGCGTGCCGCATGTATGCCGTGCGTCATAGAACCGAATGTGCCGAACGCCGGCCGCCTTGAGCATGCGAGCCCACCGAGATGTCAGTGCGTGCGGACTCAGGGCCGCGCCTGCTTTGTTGACGACCACGTAGCCGCTTGCTTCGTAGTATTCGCCGAGCGCCAGCCGATCGGCGGCCTGAATAGCCCGTGCACTGCGTAGCGCGGCGGCCAGGTGGTCCGGTATGGGCAGCGTGCGGCGTCCCGCTCTGGACTTAGGCGTGTCTTCGACGAGGTGCTTGGCGAATCGCAATCGTGTTGAAGAGATTCACTCGATGTCCGTGCAACGTCGAGGGTTTGAGGCCATGTTTGGCAGCTAACCAGTCCTCACAGGCTTCGGCGAGGGAGACCTGTGACGGATGCACGTATGAGCCCTTGGCACACCGCGGGTGATCACCGCGCCGCTCCTGGGTAATACGCGGACACCGCCCGGGTGGACGAGCTAGGCGCCCGGCGATGGCGCGGCTATTCCTTGGCGTCACTGTCTGGGGCATAAGCGGCGGCTTGGGTGCGGTTGTGCACGCCAAGTTTGGTGAAGATCGCCGTGATGTGGCTGTTCACGGTTTTGGGGCTGATGCCCAGGTTGGTGGCGATGTCCTCATTGCTGTGGCCGGCGGTGAGCTGATCGAGCACGTCGCGTTGGCGCCGGGTCAGTTGGTGGGGGTCGGCGCGGGTGTCGGCGAGGCGCGGGTGCTGGGTTCGGCCGCGGATCTGTGTGAGGCGGTGTCGGGCTCGGCGGGCCGCGGCGCGCGCGCCGAGCCGGCGGAAGGTGGCCAGGGCCGTTTCCACGGCGGGAAGGTCACCGCCGAGCTGGGCCACGGCGGTGTCGTAGGGGCAGCCCAGTGCGGTCCATGCCTCGGCCGCGGCGCGCCAGTCGCCGCTGATTTCCAGCTGGTAGGGCGTCTCATGTTCGACGACGGGCGTGCTGGCTGGTGGGCCGCCGGACAGGTGTAGCCAGCGGTGCAGGTGCCCGACTAGCCACGGGTCCGCCCCGGCGGGTGCGGCGGCCAGCGCGGTCTGCGCCGTGGCGCGGGCGGCGGCGTCGTCGCCGCGAAGCCAGGCGGTCTCAGCGCGCGCGGCCCACAACGGGCCGAGGCGAAACAGGTCGGCCGGTTCGGCGTAGGTGCGGGCCTCATCCAGCAGCGGGGCGACCGCCTGATCGCCGCGGCGGGCCCGGATGAGCGCCACAGTGAGCAGCGCGCCCGCCCGATGCGCAGGGCTGAGCCCGGGCCGGGTCAGCACGTCATCGGCGGCGGCGGCGGCGCGGGCCCAGTCGCCGCGATGCAGCGCGACCAGCGCGCCGGCTCCGGCGGCGGCGGGTTCGAAAGACACCCAGGCCATGGTCAGCGCAGAACGCGGAAGTTTCGCGAACGTAGCGGTCGGCGCGGTCCAGGTCGTGGTGCAGCGCGGCGGTCCAGCACATGATCGCCCCGGCCAGACCAGCGTGTTCGGCCAGCGCCGCGGAGCTCATCGCGGCCCGCCATGTCGCCTCCAGCTCGTCCCAGCCGATATCGGTGCGCAGCACGGTGGCCAGCGCGGCGTAGCAACGGGCCCGGATCACCACGGCCTTCTCGCCCAGTTGGGTGCCTACCGTGATGGCCCGGGCAGCGTAACCGGCGGCGGCCGGGTCGTAGCTGAACGCCGCCAGCTGCGCCAGGTTGACCAGCGACCAGGCCAGCTGCGGGCTCGGAGCGTGGCTTTCGAGCAGCCGCAGGGACGCTTGCGCGGCGGCGGCGGCCTCAGTGGAACGGCCGGCGCTGAAGCAAATGTGAGAGCCAGCGCAGGTCGTCGCCCTCGCCGAGTCTGTCGCCCAGATCGTGGCGCAACACGATGGCCTCACGCGAGGACCGCATGGCGGAATCCTCGAGCCCGCACAGGTAGCTTTCGAACGCGTGGCCCTCCAGCCACACCACCTTCTGTTGCTTCGGGGTGTGATCGGCGTGGCGCAGGGCCAACGCGTACAGCTCGGCGGCCTCCTGGTGCGCGCCCACCGCCGCGGCCCGTTCGGCGGCGGCCGGCCCGTAGCGCGCCGCCGCAGCGTCATCGCCGGCCTTGTCGGCGTGAAACGCCAACGCCGACAACGTGTCCGGAGGGACCGGCGGTTGGGCCAGCGCGGCCAACGCGCGCGCGTGTAACTCCCGTTGCCGATGGGCGGGGATCTGTTCCAGCACGGCCCGCCGCGCCAGTTCATGGCGAAACACCAGCGCCGTCCCGTCGGCGTGCAGCACCCCGGCGTCAAGGCATTCACCCACCGCCGCCCTCGCGCCGGGGCATACCTGGTCCAGCAACCACGCACTGGCGTGGGGCCCGCAGATCGCCGCGGCGTGGACGGTGTCGCGGGCGGGCCCCGACAGCCGGGCCAATCGGCCCCACACCGCCTCGCAAACGCCGCGCGGCAGCGCGGACTTTCCCAACGCGTCCGGGCCGGCGGCGAGGATCTCGGTGACAAAGAACGGGTTGCCGCCGGTGAGCCGGTGCAACTCATCGGCGTTGACCCCGCTACCGGCGGCCAGCTCCGCGACCGCGTCGCGGCTGAGCGGGGCCAGCTCGATCCGAGTCAGCGCTTCAACAGTCGCCAGGTCGCCCCGCGCCACCGCCACCGGATGCTGCGCACCGATCTCATCGTCGCGGGAGGACACCAGCATCAGCACCGGCAGCGTTCTCGCCCGCCGGGCCAGGAACCGCAGCACGTCCAGGGTGGCCCCATCGACCCACTGCACGTCCTCCACCGCGAAGACCCAGGTGTTGCCGTCAGTGAACAGTCCCAGCAGCCAGGCGTAGATGGCCTCAGCGCCACCTCGATCGATCGCCGCGGACAACCCGGCTGCCTGCGGAGCGGCTAGCTGGGCCAACATGTCAATCAGTGGCCCCAGTGGTCGCGGCGTGGCCAGCGGATCACACGAGCTGCACAGCACCCTGACCTGCTCGTCCAGGCCCGCGATGAAGCGGCGGATCACCGCGGTCTTGCCGACCCCGGCCTCCCCGCGCAACGACACGATCTGCCCGGCGCCGCGACCAGCATGCTGCCCCAACACCTTCAGCTGGGTCAGCACCGATTCTCGCTCCAGCAAGATGTCCATGCGACGCCCCTCTGTACGACTGCGCCCGACAGCAGTGTGCGGACCGGAGCAAATAAACGATATAGGGCGTGGCAAATGAAAGATAGGGCAAATGCCTCATGAATCCAGACCCGCTATGAGTCAATACTGCAGTGACGGCCCATCCACCTTCGCTTACTTCTTCGATGGAGCGCAGGGGGATGAGCAGTGAAAACACCGTCGCCGTGGCTGTTGTTGCCGCAGCGGTCAGTGTGATCGCCGCCGGCGGTGCCGGCTGGCCCTGGTGAAGTCGTCGGCAAACCCGACTGATTGCCCCACCGCCCGCACCGCAGGTTGCCTCGCGAATTGTCCGGCCATCGACTTTCACCCTTTTGAGGGTTCAGGACGGGAAGCGCAGTGGCGGACGTGGATCGCGGGGGCGCCGTAGTCGTGGTCAAACCTCGCTACTGGAGCTGGGGGCTGTGCACTTGCGGTTGGGTGGCCAAACCGCACCTACTACTGTCTTCGGCCAAGGTCGACGCTTTGATCCACGCCGCGCACTGTGGCTGCGAGCCCGCCGTTCCGCTGATCCAACCTGGCGTCGTGTTGATCATGGAACGCCGCGGCGTCCTCGCCGTTGACGGGCGCCAGGGCAGTGGCCAGCCGCCCCAGGTTGACCGGCGACAGGGTCGGCTGCGGGCCCCGCGCCCGCACCCGTGGAGCAATCATCGTGGACGCGCGCTGCTACATTCCGTAAACCTTTTGCCGTTAATTGACATCGCTGTGACGGCAGACTTCCTGCAGTTAACTCCCACGCATACCACAGGCAACGTATTTGCTTGTGGAACGCGGCTGCCAGCCTCGATTGGTCGTTATCGTATGGGATTTTCACCGACGCTCGGCCTCTTCAGAAAGTCAGGAATAGTAACGTGAGCCCCACGGAGCTCCCGGAGGTGAGCAAACGCATCGCTGCGGGACTCGACGATGTGACCACGGGCCTAGGTTTCTTGCCGTCACATTTGCGGTGGGAGCTGCTACAGGTGATGTCGCGGCTGCGGCCCGAGGATCTGTCAGTCGTTGAGATCGCGGCCCTGCTCGTCATCCTGGAGCCGGCGCATTCCCGGGTCGTCGGCGGACCAGCCAGCCGGCCACGACTCTGCGTCCTTGCGGGTCGCGGCGAGGACGCGGCGCCTGACCTCGCTTAACTCGTCACACTGGCCTTCACTGCCCACCGGCACGCGAGCGCCGTGATCGCTGTTGCCACGTTGGAACGCGAGTAGGACTACTAGGTGAACGCTTCGAACCCCGGAACCTCGTCGGCCACGCCGATCCTGCCTAGCCCCACCCGCACGGCAAATATTGCAAATGCGGCGGCGTACCGCCCAACTGGAGACATTTGGGCGCACCCGGTGGGGTGTCGGCGGTGGTGATGGGTCAGCGTGAGCGACCGGACTAAACGCCGGCGCGGTCACGAGCGCCGCCGCCGCAAAACGGATGTCGACAAGCTACGACACTGCCGCTTGCTTCGGTCTGTTACCAGGGAGCAGATGGCGGGTGGGTGATCCACGTCCGGGCAGTGGGTCTGGACCAGCTCGCCCAACACAACCAGACCCTTTGACGGATTGCTAGCTGGCAGGGCGCCTCCAGCTCGGAGGTTTGGCCGGGGTGTTCCAAAATCGGGGGGATGACCTGCGTACCAGCCAGGGTCCAGATCACAATAATAAACGTCGACGTTATTTGAATAGTTTGCTAAAGGATGGTTGATCCGTCAGCCAGCTGGGATACTCCAAGTGCATCGTCGACGGTCGGCGGGGCGCGGGCTTGGTCAGGGGCCGGGAATGGCACAGCGAGACGTATGAGCGTGACGACGCACAACGTCGGGGCGCCGCAACCATCCGGGGAAGTGCGATTTCGCCGAGACGGCGACCGGTTGTGCGTCGAGAACGCGACGCCGGTCATGTGGTTCGCCCAACATGTCCTCGAGCACAGCCGGGCAGACCCCGACGTCGGATTGAGTTTCGACGGCACTCATGTGACGCTGCACGCCTTCAATGGACGATGGATCTGGAAGCTAACCGGCCGCATATGGCGCCGTAGCTCCGGGCCCGGCACCGAGCCCCTTGTCATGCTCGAAGGCGTCTGGCCAGACTGACGCCGCAGGGTTCGCCCCGCCATCCCATGGGGGATCTAGGTCAAAGTTGTGGATCTACCCCATAGACCGTCTGTTGCGTCGGGCTGGCCGGGCGGGGTCAGTACAAGTGCGGTAGGCCCGCGCCGCCACCTCTCGTCGCGGGGTGTCGATGGGTCGCAGTAACGAGCCGCAGTGACCGGTAGCCCGATTCGATCGGCGAACGATTAGTAGAGCCTCGGTCGCCGATCCCACGGCGGATGCCTCTTCTGACGCTCTTGCCTTCGCTGTCTGTGGCTGGATGGATTTACTGACGTGGTAAGACGTGCCCCGGAGCAGGGCCGTAGCAATTTTCTACACCACCGTCAATTCATGGCGAAAAGGGTCTAGTGTTCGGTCCACAACCCCGCCACGGAAGGTCGGATATGACGGTAGAGAAGGTGGCGGCCACCGCTGCTGCGGATGACGAGTGTGTGGAATGTGGCTACGAACCGGAACTGAAACGTACTCTCGGCGGGTTCCAGATATTCGCGATCTCGTTCGCCTTCATCTCGGTGGCCGTCGGCATCTTCGCGACATTCGACGACGTACTTCTGACTGCTGGACCGGTCGGAATCTGGCTGTGGGTCATCGTGGCGGTAGGGCAGACGCTGGTGGCGTTGGTGGTCGCGCAGTTCGCCGCCCGCATCGCCCTCAGCGGATCCTCGTATCAATGGGCGTCTCGCCTCGCCAACCCGAAGATCGGCTGGTTTTTCGGCTGGCTGACCTTCTGGTATTTGGCGACCGGTGTGGTGGCTTTGGACAACGCGCTGGCCAGCCAGGCCTTCATGCCGCTGGTCGGCCTGCAGGAAAGTGAAGACACTGCGCGGCTGCTCACGGTCGCGATCTTGCTGGTTCAGGCCGTGCTAATCATCCTGTCGACGCGACTGCTCGGGCTGTTCACCTCCGTGGCGGTGGGCCTTGAGTTGGCCATCGTCGTGGTGTTGATACTTGGTCTGGGTGCCGTCATGGTGTTTACCGGCAGCGGTGACTTCGGCAACCTCACCTCCCGCGGTATCGCCGCAGCAGACGCCGACTACTTCGCCATCGGCGGCGGGTTGATGGCCGCGATGATCATGGGCCTGACCACGTTGGTGGGCTTCGACTCCGCGGCGAACCTGGCCGAGGAAGCCAAGGATCCGTTCCGCAGCGTCCCACGCGCAATCGTGGCATCGGTGGTCGCGGCAGGAGTGCTTGGACTCTTGTTCCTCATCGCGCTCACGGTCGCGATCAAGGACATTCCGAGCATAAGCGCCAGCGGTTCGCCAGTCGCCGCGATCATCCGCAGTCAGCTCGGGCCGATCGCCGAACGAATCCTGTTGGCAGGCATCGCGATCGCGATGTTCGGTGCAGGCATGGTGGTGATGGCGGCATGCTCACGGCAGGTGTTCGCCATGGCAAGGGACGCACGCTTCCCGGCGCACGCCTTGATGCGACGGGTGAACCCGCGCACGCAAACCCCGGTCCCTGCAACGATTTTGATCCTGGTCGTGGGCGTCGTCCTCATGGTCGCGCTTCCCGGTGCAGCCCTGATGCAATTGATCATCGGGGGGACGATCCTGCCTGCGCTCATTTACGGCGCGGTCGTGGTGCTTTACCTCGCTGTGCGGAAACGGCTCGAGCACAGGGAGGGCGGGTTCAGCCTCGGCCGCTTCGAGCTGCCGGTCGCGATCGCTGCGCTGATCTGGGTGGTGGCTGCGCTGGTCTTCCTCGTCACGCCCGGGGACGCCACCATCCCCACGCTGGTCGTGCTCGGCCTGATCCTCGCCGGTGGCACCTACTTCGCCAAGATGATGATCTTCAACCGCGAGGTGCTCGACACCGAGCCGGGCGACGACATTTTCGCGGCTAAGGCCGAAGCGACCGAATGACATCCACCACGGCACGACCGGCCGAGCTGACGGGCCGAATCATCCGTCCGGACGACACCGACTATCCGGCCGAAAGCGCCGGCTACAACCTGCTCTTCACCCACGATCCGGCAGCGATCGTGTTCGCTCAAGGGACGCAGGACGTGGTCAACGCGCTGGCCTGGGCGCGGCAGAACGATGTTCCGCTTCGCGTTCGCAGCGGCCGGCACTCCCTAGAGGGCTGGTCCAACGTCGACCACGGGATCGTGATCGATGTCAGCGAAATGAAGTCGGCGACGATTGACTCGGCATCGAACACGGCGACCGTGGGTGCCGGGCTGAACCAGCTGGAGGCGGTGACCGAGCTCGGCAAGGCCGGTGTCGCAGCGGCGACGGGCACCGAAGGGACCGTGGGTCTGGTCGGGGCGACCCTTGGTGGCGGTTTCGGGCTCCTCACCCGCGGATTCGGCATGGCCTCCGACAACCTGCTGGCGGCGGAGGTTGTTGTCGCGTCGGGCTCCGATGGGGCCGAGGCGATCGTCGTCGACGAGCAGAACAACGCTGATCTGCTGTGGGCGTTGCGCGGCGCAGGCAACGGCAATTTTGGGATCGTCACATCGCTGACGTATCACGTTCATCCGCTGACGCATTCCGTCTACATCACCGCAGCGTGGCCAGGTCTGGGTGACCTGCCGGGCGTCTTCGACGCCTGGCAGCGCTGCGCCCCGCATACCGACAACCGCCTCACCACCCAGCTGGAGATAAACCGAGGTCATGTCAATCTCATCGGTGTTCTCGCCGCTGGGTCCGAGGGCGAGGCTGCGCAATTGCTGGCGCCGATCCTGTCGGTCGGCACTCCGACTGTTTCGATGACGGATGCGAATTGGGCCGATAATTATGCGGCCTTCCAGGTAGTGACCTCCGAGGAGGCCGCGAACTGGAAGTTCTTCTCGCAGTTCATCTCCGAGCCGTTACCGGCCGAAGCGATCGAGCTGATCGTTTCGTTCATGTCGAAAGCGCCTACGCCGGAATGTAATTACTTCACCAACGCCTTCGGTGGAGCCGTGCGGGACAGTGAGCCGTCCGGCGGTTCGGCGTTCGCCCATCGCAATTCGTTGTTCTATGCCGAACCCGGTGCCGGTTGGGGTGGCGCTCGTGGCGAGCTGCCGGTTGGCCGGGCGGCAGCGCCGGATCCGGTGACGGCGGTATGTCTGGATTGGGTCGCCGAGTTCGCCGAAGCGTTAGCGCCCTACGTGAATGGCGCCTACACCAATGTGCCCAATGCCGGCATGGCGGACTGGGAGACCGCCTATTGGGGACCCAACGTCGACCGACTGCGCACGATCAAGGCGAAGTACGACCCCAATAACGTGTTCAGCTTCGAGCAGAGCATTCCTCTGCTGCACGACCGCCGGCGTTAGCGGCGCCTACACGAATGGGAGCAACCGATGTCGACCGACACCCCGTTGATCGAAAGTATCCTGCTGGCCGCCAGTTTGCCCGACGCGGAGATTTCGGCTCGTGTGGCCAACATCGGCGCGGATACCGTCGCCGAGGTGATGCTGGCCGAGGTGGCTTGCCGCGCCGCCCTGCTCAACGGCCCGCAACTTAAGTTCGTGATTCAGTGTGACTTGGGCTTCGGCGACGAGCGCCTGGGCTATCTTTTTACGCTCGGCGACGGTGTTCCCCACGTCGAAAAGGGTTGGGACGGCGAAGCTGCCGCAACAGTGCGCCAGGACCTAGTGGACTTGCTGCGCGAGCTTTTCGGCCCAGCAGGACCGTATGGCGTCACCCGGGAGCTTTCGGCAAAGGAATATGCGAATTCGGAATATTCCCCGTCCATCGCTGCCGGAATGTGGCCGATGGTCGGTGCGATGTCGCAGCGCCAGATGGATCTGTCCGAGCTCGCCGCCTGGTTTGGCTCAGACAAGTGGGGCGGGCGCTGGTATACGCCGCACTACCAGAAGCACTTTGAGCCCTACCGGGAGCTCGCGGTCAAGGTGCTCGAGATCGGTATCGGCGGCTACGACGCGATCGACGCCGGTGGTGAATCGCTGCGAATGTGGAAGCACTATTTTCGGCGCGGGCTGATCTACGGTCTGGATATCTTCACGAAGACCGGCATTGAGGAGAGCCGGTTGCGTGTCGTGCAAGGCGACCAGGGCGATGCGCAATTCCTTGACTCGATGGCCCGCGAATTGGGACCCTTCGACATCGTCATCGATGACGGCAGTCACATGAGCCACCACATCATCACCTCTTTTAATGCCCTCTTCCCACACGTGCGGCCTGGTGGTGTTTACGTCGTGGAGGACCTCGCGACGGCGTACTGGCCAAGCTGGGGCGGCGATCCGGACCCATCGGCCCAATACAGGTCCATCGACTTGATCAAGAACCTGGTGGACGGCCTGCACCATCAAGAGCAGATACGGAACGGCAACGGCCAACCGTCGATGACCGAGTCGACGATCACCGGCATACACCTGCACCACAACCTTGCCCTCATCGAGAAAGGACTCA
Source organism: uncultured Actinomycetota bacterium (assembly GCA_963835075.1). Taxonomy (GTDB): domain Bacteria; phylum Actinomycetota; class Actinomycetes; order Mycobacteriales; family Mycobacteriaceae; genus Mycobacterium. The sequence goes on from CAWIEE010000027.1 coordinate 152,175, forward strand.
ACACCGAACAAGGGGCTCCGGAGTGGCTGAAGACCTTCGACCACACACACTCTTACACCGATAAGTGATGGGGCACATGGCACACGTTGCGGTAACGCTGGCTGAGCAGCCAGACCTGCAGGCGCAAGCGATTCCCGACGCGGATATTTGGCCGGAATTCAACCTTCATGGCGACACCTACCTCGAGATGTGGCCGCGTCTGTCGGAAGACTTGTCGGAGTTCCAGTTCGCGATGTGTGACGAGCAAACCCGGGAAGTCATTGCCGAGGCGCACACGGTGCCCTGCTGGTGGGATGGCACGACGGCCGGGCTGTCCGACGGTTTTGACGCGACGATCGCCGATGCCTTTGACCGGCTCGACACCGATCAGCCGGTCAACACGCTGTGCGCCATCGCGGCCGAGGTTCCGCGAGGCGCACGCGGAGGCAGTCTTGCGTACGACATCCTGAAGGCAATGGGCACCATTGCCGCCCGACACGGCTTGACGCACATGATCGCGCCGGTCCGTCCGACGTGGAAGGATCGTTATCCGATCACACCGATTGAGCGATACATGACCTGGCGCCGCGACGATGGGTCGCTGCAGGATCCCTGGCTGCGGCTGCATGAACGCATGGGAGCGCGCATGGGGCCACCAGCGCCCAGGTCGTACCGCATCGACGGGACAGTCGGGGAATGGGAATCGTGGCTCGGGATGGCATTCCCCGAGTCGGGCGACTACGTATTCCCGGGCGGGCTTTCGCCGCTGGCAATCGACCGTGAAGCGGACCGGGGCACCTACCTGGAGCCCAACGTGTGGATGATCCACGATCTGTCGTCAGTGCGGAATTACGAAGTGGCGGCGCCCTTTCCGCGACACGCGTAGTGAGATCGTCGTCAGCGGCGAGACACTTGTTTGGTGATTTGGCGTGACGCTGACCGCGGCTTGAGCAACACCCACACTGCAACTGCCGACGCCAGTAGCAGCGCCGAGCCGACACCCGCCGCGATGGCCAGCCCGTGGGTGAAGGCATCCTTTGCAGCGGTCACCAAGACATGCCCGTTGTCGGCGGGCGGCGTTGCTGACGCGTCGATGGCGGCGGCGAGCGACTCCCGCGCATGCGACGCGACCACGTCGGGGGTGCCGGGCGGAACCGCCAACCCGCGGTACACGGCAGCGATGATGGAGCCGAGTGTTGCGATGCCTAAAGCCATGCCGAGTTCGTAGGCAGTCTCCGAGACTGCCGCTGCCCCACCAGCTCGCTCCGGCATGACGCTGCCAATAATGACGTCGCTGGCTGCGGTGAAGGCCAGTCCGAGGCCCACGCCGACGACGAACAGGGCGATGCCGAGCCGCAGATAGGCGGTGGATGGGCTGATCGCCGTCAGCGACGCCATCGCGACACCGACTAGTGCCAGCCCGGTCGTGAGGACCGCGCGCTGCGACCAGTAGCGCACGGCGAAACCGGCCAGAACACCGAAAACGGTCGCCGCGACCGCGGCGGGCAGTTCAGCCAAGCCGGCCTTCATCGGGCTGTAGCCCTGTACCAGCTGGAAAAATTGGGACAGGAAGAACACCAGGCCCGAAAGGCCAAGTACTGAAAGAAGATTGGCCGCGACCACGCCTGAGAACGCGCGATTGCGGAATAGCCGCACATCGATTAGTGGAGCGGGCAGCGTGAGCTGGCGCCGGACGAACAGCGTGAATGCCGCGACGCCGACGACGCCGATGACCGCGATGTCGGCGCGAAGCCCGTGAGCGGCACCTTCCTTAACGGCGTAGACGAGGCCGAGCACGCCGAAAAGCGACAATCCGACACTGGGCAGGTCCCAGGGCCCTGGCGTGGGGTTACGGTGCTCCGGCAACAGGACGAGGCCCATAACGAGCAACACGACCATCACTGGGACGTTGATCAAAAAGACTGACCCCCACCAGAAGTGCTCCAACAGCAGCCCACCGATCACGGGACCCAGCGCGGCACCAGCCGAGAACATCGAGGCCCAGACTCCGACGGCCATGCTGCGTTCCCGTGGCTGGAGAAACAGCCCGCGGATCAACGCTAGCGTCGAGGGTGCCAGCGTCGCCCCGGCCACGCCAAGCAGCGCGCGCGCGCCGATCAGGAGCTCAGCCGTCGAAGCGTATGCAGTCACCACGGACATGGCAGCGAAAGCCGTTGCGCCCCAGAGTAACAGCTTCTTGTGGCCGGTACGGTCGCCGAGGCTGCCCATTGTGACAAGCAACGCCGCCAGCACGAAGGAATAGATATCGCCGATCCAGAGGACCTGTGTCGCCGTCGATTCGAGATCCTTGGTAATGAACGGGGTGGCCACCGCGAGTACTGTGCCGTCGACGCCGATTACCAGCACTCCGAGGCTGAGTACGCCGAGCGTGAGCCAACGGCGCGTCATGACCCACTGACCCCGTGTAGCAACAGCTCGGTAACCATGTGGGTGAAGTCGCGTGGCGCCCCCCGCCCGACCTGAATTACCCACGCCGCGCCGGCGAACAGGTTGTAGAGGGCCTCCGTGAACCAGACGGCAGTCAGATCGGTGCGGAATGCGCCTTCGCGCTGACCGCGCTCGAAAAGTTGCCTGATCTCGGAGTCGATCTCCGCCCAGGCTTCCTTCGCCTGATTGGCGTCGAAATCCTGACTCTGGGTGTAGAGCAAGGTGAGGTATCCAGACACCGGTTCGCACGCAGACACGAGGCGCTGCAGCGCCTGTGGGGCCGGGCCCTCCTGCCATCGCGCGGTCTGCAGTGCCTCATGCATGTGAGCCACCGCGAGCTGGTCGAGTGCCTCAAGGAGAGCGTCTCGCCCAGCGAAGTAACGATGCAGCGTCGCGCGGCTAATGCCGACGCTCGCGGCGATTTCGTCTTGGGTCGCGTTGGGCCGCCGGCTGAGGAAGTCCGCGGCGGCGCGCAATACTTGTTCACGATCCGGCCTCATGAGACAAGTATATCTCAAATGAGACAGTTATGTATCACTGCCGGATTACCACGCTCCTTGCCTCAGTTGCTCGTGGTCGGGGCGGTGGTTTATGTCGTCGACATCCGTGGCTTTGGCGGCCGACGACACCCGCGATCCGCCGCGGGAATGATCCTGGTGTTGCGGGGCCGCCTAGCCCGGTTCGCTGTCGTAGGACAGCGACTCGAGCATAATCGGCACCAGCTGGTCGACCACCGGCTGATGAAGCAACGTCCGGTGGCTGCCAGGCAGGTGATGCACTGTCACCGGACCGTCGTGGAAGTCGTCCCAGCCGAGCACGTCGTCGGCGACGAACGCAGCCGTGGTTTCGGTGACGAACAGGTGCAGCGGCACCCCGTGGCCCGGCCTGTCGTAGCGGCAGGTGATGTCCCGGCCGAGTCGCGGGTCGAATTGCTTCACCCGCGGTGGGTCTAGGCGGCCGATGTTTCTCCGCATGACCTCGCCGTACCTGGCCCACTGTTCACGCACCGGCAGCCGGTACACCCCGCGCAGTCGGCCCAAGGCAGTCCGGAACTGGCGCGTTGTATGCGGTGGCGGCGTGTCGAGGATGCCGAGCCAGGTGACTTCTTCCCCCGCCTCGATGAGTTGCCCTGCGAGTTCGTACGCCACGATCGCACCCGCGGAGTATCCGACGAGTGCGTACGGTCCGTGTGGCTGCCGTTCGCGGATGGCCGGAAGCAATTCTTCTGCCAGCCACTCGATCCCGCGCGAGCGGTCGAAATGCTCCTCCGGCACCGGCAGCATCAGCGGGTGCACGGGTTGGTTCGACCCCCACTGTGCGGCAAAGTGCCTCACGCTCACCGCGCTCGGAAAATCCGGGAAGATGAAGTGCACCGGCGGCGCAGTGTCGGTTTCGCCTTGATCGTCGAAGCTCGGATCTCGAACCAGTGCAGCGAGATTTGCGACAGTTCTGCCGCTCTCCACGAATGTGGACAACGACAGCGGAATTCCGAACGTCCGGTGCGTTTCGTGGATGAGTCGCACGGCCAGCAGCGACTGGCCGCCCAGATCGAAGAAGTCGGTGTTGACATCGGTGACGGGTACGCCGAGGAGCTCCGTCCACAGCTCGGCGACGCGACGTTCCACATCGTTGCGGGGACCCTGGTCACCCCGACGTGCGCGTGGCTGCGGTGAGGGCTCAGGCAGTGCGGTCTTGTCGAGTTTCCCTGTCGCCGTGGTGGGGAACGCATCCAGATGTACGAACGCACTGGGCACCATGTACTCGGGAAGGCGGCGGCGCAGCCAGTCGCGCGCCACGCCGTCGTCTGGCTGCTCGCCGATGACATACGCCACCAACTGCCGCTCGCCGTTTGGCGCCACCCGCGCGATGACCGCACAGGCCTTCACGTCTGGATGCTCAGACAGGGTGGTTTCGATCTCGGCCGGCTCGATGCGGATGCCTCTGATCTTCACCTGATCATCGAAGCGGCCCAGGTGTTGCAGTCGGCCGTCAGGCAGGAACCTGCCGCGGTCACCCGTGCGGTACACCAATTCGTCTCTGTCGCAAGGGTCATCGACGAAGCGGAGCTTTTGTTCGTCGGGCCGATTCAGGTAGCCCCGTGACACCCCGACGCCGCCGATTGCGATCTCCCCGGGGACACCGATCGGCTGCAGTCGGCCACGTCGGTCGACGACGTGGATCCGCACGCCGGCAAACGGGGTCCCCACCGTGACCGTCTGGCCGGGTTCCAGACGTGCGGCCCCCGCGTTGACGGTAACCTCCGTCGGACCCCACGTGTTCCAAACCGCGGCACATCGCTGCAGCAGGTCCTCGGCAAGTGCATCGGTGAGCGTTTCACCCGCGGACGCGGCAGTGAGCCGACCGTTACCGCTCCAGCCCGAGGCGATGAGTGCCGCCCATGCGGTCGGCGTCGCCATCATGTATGTGACGCCACCATCCGAGATAAGGCGTTCCAGTGCGACAGGATCCATCCGTTGATCGTCAGTGGCGAGCACCAGACGGGCTCCGCAGCCTAGAGCGCACAGGATGTCGCCGATACATACATCGAATATCACCGAAGACACGGACAGCACGGTGTCGGATGCGTCGACGCCGAAGGTTTGAAGCATGGTGTGCATCACGTTGGTGAAGTTGCGATGCTCCAACAGCACACCTTTGGGGCGTCCGGTGGAGCCGGACGTGTACATCACGCAAGCGAGGTCCCTGGGCGAGACGGCGACGGGTTCGAAATCGCCGGCCGTGGCCGCGCGGTCCGGCAGATCCTTCTCAGTGAGGACGACGGCCGCACCTGCGTCATCGATGCGTGAAGTCGTTGCGCGCCGCGGGGTGCCGTGGGTCTAGTGGCAGGAAGGCCGCGCCGGTCTTGAGGATTCCCAGCAGCGCGGCCACCAGATCAGTCGATCGGTGAAGCAGGGTGGCCACCACCGAGTCTCGTCCGATGCCATCGGCCATGAGCTGTGCGGCGATCGCCGCCGCGCGCTGGTCCAGTTGCCGGTAGGTCAGTGCCTCGTCGCCTACCTGGACGGCCACGGCTTCCGGCGTGCGCTCTACCTGGGATCGCAGCAGGTCGTTGATCGTCGCCGACGAAATACCTTCTACTGCCGGTGGATTCCAACTGGAGCTGTCGTGCTCGATCGTCTGCCGTGACAAGGTCGTGATCAGTCATCGCGATGCCGGGCTGCCGTGCGACGGCTTCGAGCAGCCTGCGCCAGTGTTGGGTCATTTCGTGTGCTGTTTCACGTTCGAACAACTCGGTGCTGAAAAAGAGTCGGCCGGTGACGTGACCCTCAGGCCGCTCGGTCAACTCGATATTGATGTCGGACTTCGTTGCCGCCACCGCATCGCTGACCTCGGCCTCCATCACGTGCAGCGACCACTCGTCGGTTGGCGCGGTCAACGGAGGCCGCAGCACCAGCGCGGCCTGAAACAGCGGATCATTGCGCGGATCTCGCGGCGCGTCGAGTTCGCCCACCAGAGTCTCGAACGGCACTGCGTCGCTCACCGCGTCGGTGACCACCTCGCGCATCCGTTCCATCAGCGTGGTGAACGTCTCCCGGCCCGACACTTCGCAACGCACGACCAGCGGGGTCACGCAGTAGCCCGCCACCATCGAGAGGTCCTTGCGGTAACGCAAGTCGTGCGGGGTGCCGAATGCGACGTCGTGTGAACCCGTGTAGCTGTGCAACCACCACGCATTGACCGCCGCGAGCGCGTGGAAGAGTGTGCCCCCGACCTCTTGGGCGGCGTTACGCAGTCTCTCGACGGTGCCGTGCTCGATGAGGAAGGGGATCGTGCCGCCCGCGAAGCGCCGATGAGACGATCGCGGGTGGTCAACGGGAAGCTCCGTCGGCACCAAACCGTCAAGGCGGCCACGCCAGCGCTCGATTCGGTCTGCCACATCCTGCCCGGTGACCCAATCCCGTTCCCAGACCGTGTAATCGGAGTACTGCGCCTCAGGTTCGGGCAGTGACGGCGTCTCGCCCGCTGTGTAGTCGCGATACAGAGCGACGAACTCCGGGAACAGGACGCTATGCAGCGTCACCCCGTCGACGAGCAGATGATGCATGCTGAGGTACAGCCGGTGGTCCTCATCGGTGATCCGGATAAGCCGGGCGCGCAGGAGCGGACCGTGTGCCAGGTCGTAGGGCGCCGCGGTGTCGGCGGCCGCGACACCGATCGCGCGGCGCTGGGCTTCGTGCGGGTCGAGTGCGACAGATCCAGCAGCGGAACATCGATTTCTGTTGGCTCATGAACGATTTGGCGGGGCACACCATCGATGACCGGAAAGGTCGTTCGTAGCGACTCGTGCCGTCGGACTACCTCGGTAAGAGCCCGACGCACCGCAGCTATGTCCACCGCACCGGTCTTGCGGATCGACACCAACTCGTTGTAGGCACGCGAGTCCGGCTCTAGTTGGCTGAGGTACCAGAGCTGATTCTGCGAAACTGACAGCGGCAGCGGGCCGGACGGTGCGTGTGACGCGCGGGCCCGCGATTCGGCGTCGCCCGAACTGCCTGCACGCAGTCGTTTTTCGAGTACAGCACGGCGTAGTTCGTCGAGGCGTTCCGTGTCGGCGGTCATATCCGCCACCGAATCGGCAGACTCTCCAAACCCCGCAGTCCCAGATTCGTCGACCGCCACTTCGGGGGGCCGCCGGCCAGTTCGAGACCGTCGAGACGGGAAAGCAGTGTCTCGAAGGCGATTTGGCCCTCGATCCGGGCCAGCGGGCCGCCGAAGCAGAAGTGCGGACCCCAGCCGAAGCCCAGGTGCCGGTTGTCCTTGCGGGCCACGTCGAGCACGTCGGGACCCTCGAAGCGTTCGGGGTCGCGGTTCGCCGCGCCGACAACGGCGATGACAGCCTGACCCGCTTCGATCGCCTGGCCGCCGACGACGGCATTGTCAGGCGCGATCCGCGCGGTGAGTTGACTCGGACTCTCGTAGCGCACCAACTCCTCCACCGCGGTGGGCACCGCAGTGAGGTCGGCGCGCAGGTCCGCCAGAGCCGCCGGGTGGCGCAGCAGCGTCAGCAGACCGTTCCCGATCAAGTTCGTCGTCGTTTCGAGCCCGGCCACCATCGCCATGATCGCGTTGGCCACAACCTCGTCGTCGCTGAGCCGATCACCGTCCATCCGAACCTGACTGAGCGCACCGACCAGACCCTCGGTCGGCGCGCCGGACTGCCGCTTCAATTCCCGCCGGAAGTACGGGTCCATCTCCGACACGGCCCTCAACACGCCGTCGATGTTGTCCGGGTTGTGCTGGAAGTTTCCTAGCATCTGGCCAAAGTCCTGAGACCAGATTCTGAGCTGTTCGTGATCTTCGGCTGGCACGCCCAGCATTTCGGCCGTAACGATCGCCGGCAGCGGGTTGGCAAAGTCGTGCATGAGATCCATGTGGCCCTGCGCGACGACCCGGTCCACGAGATCGTTGGCGATATCGCGGATGTGGTCACGCATCCGTTCGACGCGGCGCGCCATGAACGCGGCCGCCGCCAGCCCGCGCACCCGTCCGTGTTGCGGCGGGTCCATGAAGATCACTTGCTTGACCATCACTTGCGCGACCGGGGCGAGCCGGTGCATCCCGAGTTCGGTCAGACGCTCTGGCGTTGGAGTGCGCTCCGCACGGAATCGCGTGAGCACGTGCTCGACGTCGTCGTAACGGGTGACCACCCACGCGCCGAGGAAGCGGTCCCACAGCACCGGCGACTCGTGCCGCAGCCGTGCGTACAACGGGTACGGGTCCGCGAGAACCTCAGGGTCGAGCAGATGGAACAGGCTCAGCGGCCTCGTGGGCGTCGTCATTCCGTAGGAGAACCGCCGCCGTCGCACACGTCGAGACTCGTTGCGACCTGCAGCAATTCGTCGTCGCTCATTTTGTGGATGTCTGCCATGAGCAACCGTACGACCTCGATGGCCATCTCGGCCACGGTCGGATTCTCGAAAACCGATCGAAGGGGAACTTCGATACCGAATTGTTCGCCAATGCGAATCGACAGTTGCGCGCCCAGCAGCGAGTGTCCGCCGAGGGCGAAGAAGTCCTCGTCGATGCCGATCGTCGGAAGCCACAGCACGTCGGCCGCGATGTCGGACAAGCGAACGTTCGACGTCGTTGCGCGGAACAGTCAGGTTAGCGCGGCCAGCTAGTTGAGATCCGCGCTCGCGCAGCATCTTTCGGTCGACTTTGCCGTTCGCGGTGGTCGGCAACTCGGCAAGCACAGTGCAGTCGGCGGGAACCATGTGGGCAGGCAGTCGCTGGCATAGGTACTGACGCAACTCGGCGGTACCCGGCGGACGTCCCGGTCTGCCCACCACGTACGCACTGAGATGCTGTGTGCCGTTATGACCCACCGCGACAACCGCGCTGGCGCTCACCCGGGGGTGCTGGTCGAGCACAGCGACGATCTCGTCGAGTTCGATGCGCACGCCGCGGATCTTGACCTGGTCGTCGAGTCGACCCAAGTAGATCAGTTCGCCATCGGAGCCCATTCGCACCAAATCGCCAGTGCGGTAACAGCGCTGGCCCACGGCGTTTGCAAAGAACTTGGCTCGGTTGAGGTCGCGGTGGCCGACGTAACCCCGGGCAACTGAGATCCCGCCGATGACGAGTTCGCCCGGGGTGTTGGGCGGCACCGGCTGGCCGCCGGCGTCGACGACAGTCAGGTGCACGCCGGGTATCGCCGATCCGAGGCTGGGCAGTTCTGCGATTCCGCATCCGGGGTCGGCCGGCTCCACGGGGCCCGAGGTCGACACCACCGCAGCCTCGGAGAGGCCGTAGTTGTTGACCAGTCGGAATGGCAAGCCGGGCCGGGGGCGGGTGTGCAGCACGTCGCCACCGGTGAGAATGACCCGCAGAGCAGCGCTGGTCGGCCAATCGAGCGCGATCAATGCCTCGCAAAGCGGCGTCGGCACGAACGTCGTCGTGATGCCCTCGGACAGCAGCCAGTCACGCAACGCGATCGGATCGGTCTTCACCGCTTCGGGGGGCACGTGCAGCGAAGCGCCTGCCGCCAGAGTCGGCCAGATCTCCCAGACGGACGCGTCGAAGCCGGGGCTGGAGATCAGGGCACAGCGGTCGGCCTCGGTGATATCGAACGCATCAGTGTGCCAATCGATGAGATTGGTGAGTGCTGCGTGCTCGATCACCAGGCCTTTCGGCTGGCCGGTCGAGCCCGAGGTGTACACCACGTACGCCGAGTCGTCGGGGTCGACCGCGACCGGTTCCATGCGAACCAGCACGGGGTATTCGGTCGGTTCGACCCAGTGCGGCGCCTCGATGCGAGCGGCAAGCTCGGGCGTCGTCACGACGGTCTTGGCGCCCGAGTCGACCAGCATGAAGGCGAGCCGGTCATCCGGATAGCTCGGGTCCAAGGCCACATAGCAGCCACCAGCAGCCAAGATGCCCAGTGCACCGACAACCAGCTCCTGCGACCGGGGAAGGCACAACCCGACGGCATCACCGCGGCCGACGCCCGATTCGCGCAGCTCAGCGGCCACGGCCATGGCCCGCAACCATAGCTCGCGATAGGAAAGGTGCCGATCACCGGACGCCACGGCAAGCGCAGATGGCTGCTCATGGGCGGCTATCGCGACCCGAGCAACCATGCCGGTAACGGTTTCATACACGCCGTCGGGGCTCGCCAGCAATCAAGGTCATCCACGCACCTCCCTCACCGCACTCCCGACTGCGCGGTCGCTCATCTCTAGCAAACATCCAACCATTCGACGGGTCACAGGACAACCGATTCATAATTTAAACACGAATACGGGCGCATTGAGTTCATTGAGTCGCGTCTTCGCAAATTATCGTTACCGACAGTAGTCGCCCATCTCGGCAACCGCGGGTCGCGGGGACCCCCTCCGGAGGACCGACTACGTCCATCAAGCCGTGGCTATCACGCCCGTCGCGGTGCGCGCAGGCGACCACAAGCACCCCTTGCCCAGGCCTTCCGATCCCGGCCGAGCTACCCCTGAAAGCTCGTCCGTGTCACTCCCAAAGCCGTTGACGTGGTTTTCCGGGGCAGCCGAACAGCTACCGGCGAACTCGCCGCGGCGTCGATCCGCCGCCGTGGACGCGCCTCGCGGGGTGGTCGTCGCGGTGCGCAAATAGGTCGCAGTAGCGACGATTACGGTTATTGACAACTGCGATTATTCAGTCGTCGAAATGCCGTTTCTAGAGAAGCCACGCGAGTGCTATCCAGCGAACACAGTTTAGGCTCGAGACAAGCCGCGGGCGCCTTGCCAGGGACTTTGCCGGGGGGGCGCTGACGCATTCGGCGATGTGCCAGGCGTCAGCAACGATACTGTGGACAACTCGGCGGGGTCGGGAGTTCTTCCATGTGAACGCCGCGACGATGGCGTCAATTACGTCGATCAGCCGTGCCGCTCCTTTCATCAGGAGCCCAGACTGTCAACAACCTCAGTCAGTTTTAGACCTAGTGTCCTGCGCCGGGAATTCGTTGAAGATATGAGGCGAGTCGTTCGAAGATTTCATCGGCGGTCTTGGTCCAGTTGAATGGGCGCGGGTTGTCGTTCCAGGCTTGGATCCAGTCGCGGATGTCCTTCTCCAGAGCCTGGATCGAGCGGTGGGTTCCGTGGCGGAGCTTCTGGTCGGTGAGCAACCCGAACCACCGTTCGACCTGGTTGAGCCAGGAGGAGTAGGTCGGAGTGAAGTGCATGTGGAATCGAGGGTGAGCGACAAGCCATTTCGTGATCGTCGGCGACTTGTGCGTGGAGTAGTTGTCGCAGATCAAGTGGACCCCTAAGTCGGCGGGCACGGTGTTGTCCAGCTTGGTCAGGAACTTCTTGAACTCTGTGGCGCGGTGCCGGCGGTGAATTGACCCGTAGATTTCGCCGGTGGCCACGTCCAGGGCTGCGAACAAGGTGGTGATGCCGTGGCGTACGTAGTCATGGGTGCGGCGTTCGGGCATGCCGGGCATCATCGGCAGGACCGGTGCACTGCGATCCAGGGCCTGGATCTGGGATTTCTCATCGACGCAGAGCACCAGCGCCTTCTCCGGTGGGTCCAGGTACAACCCGACCACATCGCGCACCTTGTCGACGAACTGCGGATCGTTGCTGATCTTGAACGTATCCACCTGATGGGGCTTCAACCCGAATGACTTCCAGATCCGCCCCACCGTGGACTTCGACAGTCCCGTCTGGGCGGCCATCGATGCCCGCGACCAGTGCGTGGCGTCCTTGGGTTGACGCTCCAAGGTGGCCACGATCAGTTCTTCGACGGCCTCGTCGGTGATCTTGCGCGGCGCACCCGGGCGTGGCTCATCGGTCAATCCGTCCAGGCGCTTGTCGACGAACCGTTGCCGCCACTTGCAGACCATCTGCGGCGAAACGCCCAACTCCTCGGCGACTTGCTTATTGGTATTGCCTGCTGCGCAACCCAATACGATTCGACACCGTTGCGCCAGGGCTTGCGATGACTTCGCCCGCCGAGCCCACCGCTGCAACGTCTCGAACTCGTCTTCGGTCAACACCAACTCGACAACCGGCCTGCCTCTGCGCGCCACCTCACCAGTCTACAATTATTGAGATAATTTACGGCGCAGGACACTAGCCGCCGCGCGAGTTCGGCCCGTTCGAAGAACCGTGCGGTCTCTAGTGCGGACGGTGATCCTGCGCGCGGATCGGCGTCGGCTTCCAGGAGAAGTTCGATGATCGTGGTGTCGTTTTTGAAGACGGCGCCTGCCAACGGGGTTTGTCCTCGATTGTTGTGTCGATCGACGTGGGCCCCGCGCCCGATCAGTTCGGCGACTGTGGCCTGGTGTCCGTAGTAGGCGGCCAGCATGATCAGGGTGTCGCCGTTGGTGGTGGTGAGGTTCACCGGTACACCCGCGTCGAGGTAGGCGGCCAACATTTCCGTGTCCCCGTCGCGAGCCATATCGAATAAGCGTGCCGCCAGGTCCAAGATCTCGGGTTCGAGGGTAGGTCTTGGGTCGTCAATCATGTTGTCTGTCATCTCCACTTCGCGGTCAGCGTGCGGTCAGTGCCGGGCCTTCCCGCCCGGTGGGGGGTGGGGGGCGGGAAGGCCGCGGCTTATTCGGCCGGCTGTTACAGCGCGCCGAGGGCTTCACACGCCTTGCGGACGCCTTCGCCGTAGGCGGGGTCGGCCTGGGTGCAGTTGGCGATGTGCTTTTCCACGGTTTGGGGCCGGGCGCCGTTGATGGCGCGGGCGGTGTTGTCGAAGAGCCGCTGCTGCTGTTCGCCGGTCATGAGTCGGAACAGGTCACCGGGCTGCTCGAAGTAGTTGTCGTCGTCGGCGCGGAAATCGAAGTGATCGGCGGTGGACCCGATCGTCTGCGCGGGATCGGCGTAGCCGGGTTGTTCGGCCCAGCGGCCGAAGGTGTTGGGCTCGACACCGGCCACCCCGCCCTGGTTGCCGTCCACCCGCATCGCCCCGTCGCGGTGATAGGTGTTGACCAATGTCGCGGCACGCGGGTAGTTGACCGGGATCTGGTGATGGTTGACCCCGACGCGGTAGCGGGCGGCGTCGCCGTAGGAGAACAGCCGGCCCTGCAGCATCTTGTCCGGGCTCACCGAGATCCCCGGGACCAGGTTGGCCGGGGTGAACGCGGCCTGCTCGACATCGGCGAAATAGTTGTCCGGGTTGCGGTTGAGCTCGTATTCGCCGACCTCGATGAGCGGGTAGTCCTTTTGGCTCCACACCTTGGTCACGTCGAACGGGTGAAACCGGTAGGTGGCGGCGTCTGCTTCGGGCATCAGCTGGATGTAGACGCCCCATGTCGGGTAGTCGCCGCGTTCGATGGCCTCGAACAGGTCGCGGCCGTTCGACTCGCGGTCGCCGCCGATCAGCGCTGCTGCCTCGGCGTCGGTCAGATTTTCGATGCCCTGCCGGGTGCGGAAGTGAAACTTCACCCAATGCCGCACACCGTCGGCGTTGATCAGGCTGTAGGCGTGGGAACCGTAGCCGTGCATATGCCGAAACGAGCGGGGGATACCGCGGTCGCTCATGGTGATGGTGACCTGGTGCAACGATTCGGGCAGGTTGGTCCAAAAGCCCCAGTTGTTCTCCGGGTCACGCATATTGGTGCGCGGGTCGCGCTTGACCGCGCGATTGAGGTCGGGAAACTTCAACGGGTCACGGTGAAAGAACACCGGGGTGTTGTTGCCGACCACATCCCAGTTGCCTTCAGTGGTGTAGAAGCGCAACGCATAGCCGCGGATATCGCGCTCGGCGTCGGCGGCGCCACGCTCACCGGCCACCGTGGAGAACCGGGCGAACATCTCACAGCTGTTGCCGACCCGGCTGAAGATCGCCGCCTTCGTATACCGGGAAATGTCGCGGGTCACCCGAAACGTGCCGAACGCACCCGAACCCTTGGCGTGCATGCGCCGCTCGGGGATGACCTCACGAGCGAAGTGGGACAGCTTCTCAATCAGCCACAAATCCTGCAACAACAGCGGACCACGCGCACCGGCGCTCATGCTGTTCTGATTATCGGTGACGGGCGCACCCGCCGCAGTCGTCAACGGCTGGGTGTTCTCCTCGAAAGCCATTACTTCTCCTAGGTGATGGGTAGCGGATGCACGGGCAACCTAATTGGATTGATTCCAATCTTTCCCGGGGTGCGCTACCGCGGCAGCCTGGGATAGCGACAACTAGTCCACAGATTCGGACACCCCCCATCGCGTCCGCAGGAAGCCGAGGGAGCCTGCCGGATCGGGCTGCGCGCGCAACAGGCTCAGCAGAAATGCGTAGGCGATGGCCGGGTAGCGCTGGATAGCCCCGCGATCGTCGACTACCGAATCAATCGCATCCGGGTGCAGAGCCCACCGGAGCGGCCCTGGCGGTGCGAAGTGGGCCAATGGGAGCGGCCCCCCTCGCGTTCGAGAGAGCCCGCTGGCCCGAGAACGGCGCTACTTCGCTGCGTCTTTCGGCCCAGTGCTGGCGTTGGCGGCTTGGTCCACTCGATGGTGTTGGCCAAGCGGTGGTTCCGTAATCGCAGGCAAGCCAGAGTCCCCTTCTAAGGGAAGGGTTTCCTTTCCAGGTAAGGCACGAGGTTCGCTTCGGCCGTCTGACGGTCCGTGAGTCTCCTCCAGCCTAGGTTTGAGTGGATGAGAGGTGCTGTGCCACAGTCGATATGGTGGCCCAGCCTCAGAGGGCTTCAGCGTCGCGTTCTCCGGTTCGCACTCGGACCAACGACTCGACAGGCGTCACCCAGACCTTCCCGTCGCCGATCTTGCCGGTGCGCGCGGCGCCAACGATGGCGTCGACGACGACGTCGACCTGATCGTCGTCCACCACGACATCGACGCGCGCCTTGGGAACGAAGTCGACCTGGTACTCGGCGCCTCGGTACACCTCGGTGTGTCCCTTCTGACGCCCGTAGCCCTGGACCTCGGAGAAGGTCAGGCCGTGCACGCCGGCCTCGTCCACGGCGGTGCGGACGTCCGCGACCGTAAACGGCTTCACGATTGCCGTAATCAACTTCATGTCATCAGGCCTTAACTCCATCTAGCCGGCCGGTGACAAGGTCTTCGTCTGGGTAGGCCTCCTCGGAGTGCACGCCGATGTCGCCCTGTTCCAAGACCTCGTCTGGGGCACGCAGTTTCATGAACAGACTGATGAACTTCAGGATGGCGAACGTGATAAAGGCGTCCCAGACGATGATGGTGAGCGCGGCGCAGAGCTGGACCAGGATTTGTGCGGGGTGATGACCCCACAGCCAACCTGCGGCGGTGACGTCGCTGACGTCCTTGCCGTTGCCGAGGTAGATGATCGACGTTCGGGTCGGCGAGCACGCCGACCATTAGGCCGCCGATCAGGCCCGCCACACCGTGGGTGTGGATGACGCCGAGGGTGTCGTCCACCTTCTTGAACGGTTTGGTGCGGCCCAGCCAGTTCCACGACATCCACACCAGCGATGACGCCACTACGCCGATGATGATGGCGCCGAAGCTGTTCACGAAGCCGGCGGCGGGAGTGATGCCGACCAGGCCGACGATCATCCCGTTGACGGCGCCCAGGAAGGTGGGCTTGCGCTCGCGGCTGGCGAAGATGTCCCAAATCACCCAGGTCAGCAGTGCCACCGCGGTGCAGAGGTTGGTGTTGAGCACGGCCAGCGACGCGTTGGTACCGGCGAAGTACGGGTCGCCGCCGTTGAAGCCGTTCCAGCCCAGCCACAGGATGCCCGCTCCGACGGCGGCCATCGGCAGGTTGTTCGGCACCGCCCGTTCGCGGTCGCGGTTCAGCCGCGGCCCGATCACCGCGGCGGCGACGAACCCGCTGACGCCGGCGGCCAGGTGGATCACGTACCCGCCGGAGTAGTCCAGCGCCCCGGTGCTGAACAAACTGCTGGCACCGGCGTGCGCCTGGCCCCAGAAGCCGCCACCCCACACCAGGAAGGCGTTGATCGAGTAGGCGAACGTCGACCACAGCGGCACGAAGATCAGCCACACCTTGAAGTTCATCCGGCCCACCACGCTGCCAAGGAACAGAAGCGGGGTGATCGCCGCGAACACGAATTGGAAGTACGCCAGCGTGCTCTCGGAGAACCGGAACTTCGGCATCGCACCGTCGAGCAGTGGGATGACCGCCTGACCCTGGTTGGCGGTGCCCAGGATGCTGCGCGGACTGCCTACGAAGGACCCGAGGATTCCCGGGCCGAGCTTCATCGGATCCCCGAAGCCCATCTTGAAGCCCCACAGCACCCACACCACCAAGACCAACGAAAACCCAGTGAAGGCCATCAGCATCGTGTTGACGGCCCACTTCTTTTGGACGATGCCCGCGTACAACACTGCGATCCCCGGGATGCTCATCAGGCCGACAAGCGTTGCGGCCACCAACTGCCAGGCGTTGTCGCCAGGGTTAAGCCAATCGGGATACGGGTTCATCCAGGTCCGCCCTTCGGTTGCTGCGCTGTCGACGCACGCGAGTGGCCAAATACTTACGCTGTGAGCGTTTCTATTGGATGATCAATTGTTAAATCTGGATTTCAGATCGAAATTACGCACGGCGTTATTTCAGGTGATTCGATGGCAATCTCTCAGATTCCGTTCCGTAATTACACAGGAGATTCGCTGTTTCAGCCCGCCGGCGGTCTCGTCCTGCCGTCGGGATGTCGATGAACCATGGCTGCAGCCCAAGGTGTTTCGTGCGACGGGCTAACCGTCCAAGGCGGTCGCCGCCAAGTGCGCTGTTCTCCACGAATTGAGCATTGAAAAGTGGGGGTCCGGCCGGGCGACAATTGAGCGGTCGACACATGTGCCTTTCATCGGCCGCAGGAGTCGTCATGCGCGTCTTTTCGCTTCGGTTCCGAAGTTGGTGGATTTCGCGCGCCTTTGGTCGCAATCCACTGGTTCGCTGGGCCGATCGGACCGAAGCATGCGTGATCGTGTTCGCGATACTGGTTGCGCTGGCCGCGACTCCGGTCTGCGCTGCCGCAGGCGTTGGCGTCTACCGATCGCACGCCCGGCTCTACGCGGAGCAGTCCCGGGCACGCCACAGCGTCACCGCGACGGTGGTCGAGACGGGTCCGCACCCGCACCAGTCGCGCTCAACCAGCAATACCGTCCTGGCGATGTGGTTGGTCGCCGCAGACGGCGCTCAGAGGCGGCGAAGTTCAGGTCGCCCACACCGGTTGGGTGACCAGAGATCGGGCCCTCAGCGCCGGTGACCACATCGATGTCTGGGTCGATGACGCCGGGGCACCCGTCGTCATCGCCGACACCGCCGTCGCAGGCCGGGTTGGACGCAGTCGGCGTCGGCGCAGGACTCTGGCTTGTTGCGGCGCTGGGATTGACTGCTGCGGTGGGTATGGTGCGCTCGCCGCTGAACCGCATCCGTCGGGTGCAATGGGAACGCGATATCAAAGGATTTACTGACGGCCAGAGAAGCAACCGGCCGCACTAAGTACCGGCCGTACTAAGTCACCGGCGTTGTCGTGTCCGGCAGAATTCCCGCGACTCGGCACTGAGCCTGAACCGCTTCAGCGTGGGCGTCGTGCTGGACGTAGGAGGCGTGACACCAGTCACGCGCAGCCGCACCACATGCGTGCTCGACCCCGCCGCCCATCGTGCTTGCCATCGTGACGGTCACGCAGGTCTGGCCGGATCGAACACGAGCTCGAAGACTGGCCCGTCGTCTCCCAGACCGCCGCGCCCACCGCAATCGCGACGAAGGAAATGGCGGCCAACTACCCATATGACACGGCGCTCGCTGGGCGTCAGAGGGTCGGTCGGTGGGGTCTTGCCTGTGTTGGGCGTCGGCGGCTGCATTCGTCCGACGAAGTCATTGGGCGCGATCGCGACGGCGTCGCCCGGCGCCTTGCCTGCGCGGGCCGCTGCCGCACGATCTGCGGCCACCAGAACCAGCGACCAAGTAGCGCCGCGATCGACGGCGTCATGAATGCGCGAATCACCAAGGTGTCGAACAACAGGCCCATCCCGATCGTCGTGCCCATTTGGGCGACCACGACCATGGCGCTGACCGACATCGACATCATGGTGAACGCGAACACCATGCCTGCCGCGGTAACCACGGATCCGCTGCCGCCCATGGCACGGATGATTCCGGTGTTGATCCCGGCCGGTATCTCCTCCTTCATCCGCGCCACCAACAGCAAGTTGTAGTCGGCGCCGACCGCCAACAGGATGATGACCGCCATCGCCATCACCATGAACTGCAGGTCCAAGCCAATCAGGTGCTGCCAGAGCAGAACCGACAGCCCAAAGGATGCGCCCAGCGAAAGCACCACGGTGCCGACGATGACGCCCGCGGCGACCAGACTGCGCGTGATGATCAGCATGATGATGAAGATCAGCGTCAGCGCGGCGACGCCTGCGATCATGAGGTCGTACGCGTTGCCCTCCTGCATGTCCTTGAAGGTGGAGGCGGTGCCGCCGAGGTAGACCCTCGATCCCTCCAAGGGCGTGCCTTTGATGGCCTCAAACGCCGCGGTCCTGATGGCGTCGATGCGATTGATGCCATCGGCGCTGAGCGGATCCTGTTCGTGGGAGATGATGAACCGGACCGCGTGGCCATCTGGAGAGATGAAGTTGTCCATGCCGCGCTTGAAGTCCTTGTTGTTGAAGATCTCCGGCGGCAGGTAGAAGGTGTCGTCGTTGTGGGAGTTGTTGAACGCATCACCCATGGCGCTCTGGTTTTCGGTCATCGCGGCCTGCTGATCCTGCTGACTCGCCTGACTGGAGTGCTGGCTCAGCATCATCTTCTGCATCGACTTCATCGTCTCGATCTGCGGCGGCAGCATCGCCATGCAGCTGGGGCATCAGCGAGTCGAGGCGTTCCAAGTCCGGCAAGCAGAGCCTGGACGTCATCGGTCGTGGTGTCGACACCGTCGAGTGTGTCGAAAACCGACCGCATGGACCAGCAGACCGGGATGTCGTAGCAGTGCGGCTCCCAGTACAGGTAGTTGCGAATCGGGCGGAAGAAGTCATCGAAATCGCCTATGTGATCGCGTAATTCGGCGATATCGATAGTCATGTCGCGTGTTCTGGCCACCATGGAATGCGTGACGGCGGCCATCTGTCCCATCAACGAGCTCATCTTCGTCATCGTGTCGATGGTCGTCTGCATGTCGTTGGCCTGGGTCAGCATGTCGTCCATGGTCCGCTGCATATACGAGCGGTTCATCTCCTGGAAGGTGCCGCTCATGCTGAGCTGAGCCGGAATCGTGCTGAACTTCAACGGTTTACCTTCAGGCCGCGTGATCGCCTGCACCCGCCCGATGCCTGGCACCTTGGTCACGGCCTTGGCGATCCGCTCGATGACAAGGAAGTCCGCCGAATTGCGAAGGTCGTGGTCGGTTTCGACGAGCAGCATTTCGGGGTTCATCCGCGCGACGGGGAAATGTCGTTCGGCCGCAGCGAATCCTTCGTTCGCCGGCAGGTCGGCGGGCAGGTAGTTGCGGTCGTTGTAGCTGGGCTGGTAGCCCGGCAGGGTGAGCAGCCCGACCAGGGCGAGGAGGATTGTCAATGATAAGGATCAAGCCCGGCCATCGGACGACGGCGGCACCCAGGCGCCGCCAAAACCGAATCCGCATGGCGCGCTTGGGCTCTAGCAGTTTGAAGCGGCTTGCGACCGTGATGATCGCGGGTCCCAGGTGTCAGCGCCACAAGCACCGCGACGACCATGCCGACCGCGAGCGGGACGCCCAACGTCTGAAAGTATGGCAATCGGGTGAACGGATAGGCAGAACGTCGCGCCTGCGATCGTCATGCCCGAGCCCAGCACCACGTGGGCGGTGCCCGTGGAACATTGTGTAGTACGCCGATTCGCGGTCTTCACCGACAGTGCGGGCTTCCTGGTAGCGGCCGATCAAGAAGATCGCGTAGTCGGTCGTCGCAGCTATCGCGAGGGTTACCAAGAGCTGAGTCGCGAACGTCGACAACCCGATCAAGTTGTGGAAGCCGAGGAACGCGACCACACCACGGGTCGCCGACAGGCTCAACATCAGTATCGCCAAGACGAGCACGACCGTGACGATCGAGCGATAGAAGAACAACAGCATCGAGATGATGACGCCCACCGTCACGAACTCGATGATTTTGATGCTGGAGTTGCCTGCGTTTTGTTGGTCCGCCTGCATGCGCCGGCCCGCCGGTCACGTAAACCTTGACACCCGGCGGCGGCGACATTCCCGAAATGAGCTTTCTGAACCGCGGTGACCGACTCGTTGCCGAGAGCTTCGCCCATGTTCCCGGCGAGATACACCTGCACATAGGTGGCTTTGCCGTCTTCGCTCTGCGCTCCGGCACTCGTCAGCGGGTCGCCCCAGAAGTCCTGAATGTGCTGGACGTGCTTTTTGTCGGCCCGCAGCTTGGCGATCATGTCGTCGTAGAACCGGTGCGTCTCCGCTCCGAGGGGCTGCTGGCCCTCCAGGACGATCATCGCCGAGCTGTCGGAATCGAACTCCTGGAAGACCTTGCCGACGCGCATCATCGCCGCTACAGACGGCGCGTCCTTGGGCGACATCGACACCGCTTGCATCTCGCCGACTTTTTCGAGCGTCGGCACGGTCATCGAGAGCACAACGATCAGCGCTATCCAGCCGAGGATGATCGGGACCGCCAACCGGCGGATCCACTTGGCGATGGCGCTTCTATGCGCCTTTTCGGCGGGGATGACGGGGTCGATCGTCGGGGCACTCACTAGGTCGTCATCCGCTCAACGCACCAACTGGGCACTTCGGCGGGACTCCTCCCTGCAGCGCGGTCTCTGACCCAAGTCATAGTAGAACCAGACGCAAACGATCGACCGGCAAGCGGTCAGTGGTCACAACTCAGAGATTATTTGCTCCCGCTGCTGGTGTATTCGGCGTCGGTGATGACACCGCTGGCATGCAGGGTCTCGAGCTCCTGCAGGCGTTGGGCGACCGACGGCTGCGACGGTGCCATCGCCGCGGGTGCCGCTTTCTCGGCGATGATGTCCTGCAAGCGTTTTCCGCCGATCACGATGATTGGTCCGGCGCTCCCCGTCGCGCCGAGTGCGTCGATGACTCGCTGGCTCGGGGCGTCTTTGGCAACCATCATCTGGTGCGGGAAGCCAGGCGAGCCGGCAGCGGCCGCGTTGCGTGCCGCCGCCTGCATAATCCGGCCGCGCCCTTGGACCGGCAGAAACAGGATGAGAACCTGGCGATCGGCGGGTACCCCTCGGTACGCATTCGCGCGGTCGTTGCCGCGACGCGCCTGAAAGCCCGCACGATCCCAGGATTTGAGCACCCTCCCTGGTACGAGATCGTCGCCCTGCTGTCTCTCCTCGATCGCATGCACATGGCTTCGGGTGACGGCGAGTATGAAGCTGTTCGGCAGCCCCGCCGTCTCCATCTGCGTGGACATGTGCCCCATCCTTCCCGGCGTCGCCCGTCCAAGCGCGTCATTGGCGCGCATCAGGCCGCGCGTGAGTCCGCCGAACCCAGAGGCCTGCCTTTGCATGTCTCTGGTCACCTGCTCGCATCGCGTCGCCGCCTCAACGGGCTCCGAGAGCACCGCTGACGCTTGCACGGCAATTAGTCTCACAAAGCGGACAGGATCTGTTGGCGCCTTGCGTTGTACTCGGATTCGGAGATTGCGCCGCTTGCACGCATGGCGTCGAGTTCCTGCAGGCGCTCCGAAGCGGTGGGTGCCTGCTGTGGTGACCACGCTGGCGGGGTCTGTACGCCGATGTTCTGCGGCCAGGACGGACCCGTGCCGGACGATCGGCCGCCGAAGTTGAGGACTCCGAGCCGCAGCAGCAGTACGAACAGCCCGATGCCCCCGAAAGGAAGCCCGAAGAAGAGCCATCCGCCGGATACGCCGTACTGGCTGAGCAGGACGAAGCGAACGATTAGCGATAGCGCCAACAAGGCGGCTCCCGCCCCGAGCACGATGGTGACGATTTGGTTGTTTTTCACTGGCATGTTCCTTTGTTTGGTAGGCCGCCGGCGGCGGTCCGTGTTCCCAGTGCACAGCGCGCCACGTGCTACCGATCCCAACATCCGGGCCGCGCTTCCGTGCTATCAAGCCTGAGCCAGTGGGTGGACAATATTCACGGGGCAAATTCCCATTTGTTGTGGCCCCGACTGGAGGCCGCCGCATACTGCCGCCATGCGTTGCGACGGCCCGCCCGGCCGCCCGATGGCGAGTTTCGTCGCCGTGCTGCTCTCGGTTGGGCTCGCTGCTTGCCACCAGGGGCCGCGGGTAGTGACCTCGATCGAGTTCGACGGGAAACGCCGCAGCATCGAGACGACTGACGTCGTCTGTACCAAGCAACCCACCGGCGGCCTGGTGATCCTGGTCGACGGTGGACCGAAGCGAACGGTTCGAATCCAACTCACGCAGCAGGGCCGACTGGTCGTTCAGAGGGCGGGACTGCGCTACGACGACATGGCCGGGTTCGTCCGCGACGCTCAAGAGGTCACGGCGACCAAGATCGACGACGCCTTCACTTTCAGTGGGCGGATGCCACCGAACCCGGGGGAGTCGCAGTGGCACACGTTCAAGATCGAGACCAGCTGCCCCGGGTATCGGGATGCGCTGCCATCGGGGAACCCGGCCCCTTTTTAGCCTCTTCAACGGCTAGCTCACGTTTGCACCTCATAGTCACTGACGCGCGTCAGTGATACATCCTGGGCACCCGAGTTCGAGGTCAGGAAGCCGCTAAACGAGCCGACGGCCCTGTACGTGCCCGGTGCCATAGGTCTGGTACTGCGTGCTGCCGTCGTTGACCCAGTTGGTGAACCAGCTGAACAGGTGGCGGCAAGTATCAAGTATGTCGAAGACGCCTTCACGGATTCTTGGCGCTTCTTGGTGTCGCGAGTTGCGGCCGAAGCGCCCCGATCGGCGGGCTGTGAGAGAATTTCGGGCGATCGCACCGCCAGTGATGGTGTGAAGTGGGGGAGAGAGTTTCCGTGTCTGCCAACAGAATTGCTCAACCGCTGACGTGGCTGGGCGGGGGCGAATGGCGTGAGCTGGGTGAGCGTCACGAGCGATCCACGCACGTGATCGCAGGCGTTGTGGTGCTGCTCACAGGAGCGCTGACCTGGCTCGTCTCGGCCCTCGCCATCACGGGTGCGACGCACGCGCCGATAGCACTCACCGTGCCGTTGACGTTCGTCGCCGGCCTGCTGGTCGGCGCGATCACCCGCGCGATAGCCAGCGGCCCGAGCCGCGGTTGGTCGGGGGTGGCCGGACGCGCTGCTGTGGCGGTCGCCGTCGGCGCCGTCGTCGGTGAACTCACCGTGATCGTCCTGTTCTCAGGCTCGATCGACCGCATTCTCGATGAGCGCGCCGTCCGCAACGCCGACGCCGCACCCGCCGTCGCGCAGGCTTCGGCCGAACTCGACCGCACGCGCCGGGTACGTACCGCACTCGACGCCGCGGTGGATCAGGCCAGCCGTCAGCGCGACGAAGCTCTCGTCGTCGCCCGGTGTGAGTACAACCCGTCGCCGGCCTGCCCGCAGACCCACATCACCGGTGTGCCCGGCACCGGGCCCGAAACCCGAACGGCGAAGGACTTTCTCGCCGACACCCAGCGGCAGTTGGACAACGCCGTCAGCAACCGCGACCGCGGGGCGGTGGTCCTCGACTCCGAGATCGCCGCGCGTGACCAGGCGCTGCAGCATGCGCGCGAGGCCGCGACGACGGACGTCGACCACGGCCTCGGCGCGCGATGGATGGCGATGAACGAGTACAGCTTTGCGAGCCCGGCGGCGATGGCGGTGCGACTGGCGTCGATCGTGTTTTTCGCGCTGCTGATCCTCATGCCGCTGATCCTCAAGCTGTGGCGTGGTCAGACAAGCGAGGATCGCGGTGCGGCCGCCCGCGCCGAGGTCGAGCGTGCCGAACTGGAGGCCGACACCGCGATCGCGGTCAAGCGTGCCGAGGTTCGCGCGGCCGTCGAAACACTGTGGGCCGAGCAGCAATTGGCCAGTGCCCGGCTCGCTGTCGAGGCGCAGGCGGAGATCGAGCGCGAGCAGCAGCGCCGCCGAGTCGTCGAGGCACTGGAGGCGCCGGTGCAGGCGCGGTCGGAACGGGTGGCCGAGCAGGTGCCGGAACTGCCTAGCAGCGGAAACCTCGGACAATCTGCCTGCGCTTGCCGAAGACGTGGAGCCGCGCCGCGAGGGCACCTCGCTGATCCCGGCGATCCCGGATGTCACCAAGGCCGCGGCGCGGTGGCTGCGCCCGTTCGTTCCGCCGATCATCGCGAGTGCTATCGACACCACGACCAAGCCGCTGCGCAGCGCGCGCCAGGTGTTCGAAGAGACGGAGGAGATTCACTTCTCGCTCAAGCGCACGCACAAGGTGAGCGTTCAGTCCGAGGAGCATGGGTCCGTCGCCACCGAGCCGGTCGAGCCGGACATGGCCGCGGCGTCGGCTGTCTGGTCTGTGGAGCGTCAACAAATGATGACGGAACGGGAACGACACCCAGAACTGCGCGGAGCCGACGACCACCGCCAGTTGCCGCCGGCGAACTAACGGCCCTCGAAGTCGGGGTCGCGGCGCTCGACGAAGGCGCTGACACCCTCGGCCGCGTCTCGGCTTCCGAGCACGGTCTGATTCCAGCCGAGCAATGCCTCCGCGGCGGCATCACGAGATACCCGCTCAGCGGCGCGTGCGGACGCAAGCGCTGCCTGCACCGCCAGCGGAGCATTCGCGGAAATCAGCCTGGCGATTTCAATGGCACGGTTCAGGTGCCTGCCTTCCGGCACGACTTCGTTGACGAGGCCGGCCTTCAGCGCGGCGTCCGCGTCGAAGAGTTCGGCCGTCAGCAGATACCGCATTCCCGCTGCGCCGAGGCGGGCCGGCAACCGGAACGTCGCCCCGCCGAGGGGAAAGATGCCGCGCGCCACCTCGAGTTGCGCAAAGCGCGTGCCCTCGGCCGCCACCGCGAGCTGAGACGCCAGCGCGAGCTCGATTCCGAGCGTGTTGCACCTGCCATGCACCGCAACGACGATCGGCTTCGGACACGGTTCGCCGAAGAAGTTCCATGGATCCAGGCCGTCTTCGGGGAACAGCGCGCTGACATCACCTGTGGCGATCAGCGGCGCCACCGACGCCAGGTCGAGTCCTGCCGTGAACAACCGGCCGTGACCGAAGATCACGCCGACGCGCAGGTGCTCGGCATCGGCGAGTCGCTTGCACGCGCGGCACACCGCCTGGATCACCTCGAAGTTCCAGAGGTTGTGTGCGTCGGGCCTGTTGACGCCGATGAGCAGTAGTGGCCCGTCTTCTTCGATCGTCACCTCGTCAGCCATGGCTCCACGGTCGCACACCAAGAGGGTTCACAACGGGGAGCGCCGCTTGTAGCCTGTTAGGCATGAGTCAAATAGCCTCGATCGCCCTGCCACCGGGGCCCCGGCTTCCCAAGTGGCTCCAGACGATTCTGTTCATGCGCTACTGGCCGCGGTTCGTCTCCGCATGCCGGCGTCGTTACGGCAGCGTGTTCACGATTCGCGGCCTGATGGTGCCGCCGCTGGTCTATCTGTCGGATCCTGCCGACATCAAGAAGGTGTTCGCAGGCGACCCGAATGTCTTTCACGCAGGCGAGGCGAACGCGATGTTGGGCGGCCTGCTCGGTGACACCTCGGTGTTGGTGATCGACGGCGATACCCATCGCGACCGCCGCCGCCTGATGCTTCCACCGTTTCACCGTGACGCGGTCGCCAGGCAAGCGGAGTTGATGTCTGACATCGCGGCGGCCAACATCGCGAGCTGGCCTGTGGGCCGACCATTCGCGGTGGCGCCGAAGATGTCCGAGATCACGCTTGAGGTGATCCTGCGGACGGTCATCGGTGCAAGCGAGCCCGCACGACTCGCTGCACTGCGGGCAGTCATGCCGAAGCTGCTCAACGTCGGGCAATGGGTGTCGCCGGCCATCGCGAAGCCTGCTCTGCAGCGGCACTGGCCCTGGCGAGGGTTCTGGCGGAACATCCAAGAAGCCGACCGGCTGCTGTATGCCGAGATCGCCGAGCGTCGGGCCGATCCCCACCTAGCCGAGCGCACCGACGTGTTGGCCATGCTGGTGCGCGCCACCGACGAAGACGGGCGCACGCTAAGTGACCGCGAGCTGCGCGATCAGCTGATGACGCTGCTCGTCGCGGGCCACGACACGACCGCGACCGGGCTGTCGTGGACGCTGGAACGGCTGACCCGTCACCCTGCGGTGCTGGCCAAGGCGCAGCGCGCGGCAGATGCGGGCGATGCTGCGGGCGACGAGTATCTCGACGCGGTGGCGAAGGAGACGCTGCGCATCCGCCCGGTGGTGTTCGACGTGGGCCGGGTGCTGAAGGAGCCGGTGGAGCTGGCCGGCCATCAGCTGCCCGCCGGGGTGATGGTGGTCCCCGGAATTGGCTTGGTGCACTGCGATTCCGAGGTGTACCCCGACGCGGAGCGGTTCAACCCCGACCGGATGGTGGGTGCGACGTTGAGCCCGACGACGTGGTTCCCGTTCGGCGGCGGCAATCGCCGTTGCCTCGGTGCGACTTTCGCGATGGTCGAGTTGCGGGTGGTGCTTCGCGAGATTCTGCGTCGCGTCGAATTGGCCACGACGACGGCCGCCGACGAGCGGCAGAAGGTCAAGCACGTCATCATGGTGCCGCGCAACGGCGGACGCATTCGTGTCCGCGCCGCCCGGCAGGCGCCCGTAAGCGCTATTCAGCCAGCAGGTTGACGGCGACGCCGAAGACGCCTGGAAACCGCGCTGCCGCAGGCACAATCCGCGTCCGCAGCGGCCGTATCGCGCTGGCTTGAAGCACGGCCGCCGTCAGCAGCCGATACCGTCGCGACATCCTGCGCCAGCGTCGGTCGTAATCCTGAGGCCGGCCCGCTGTCACGCATTCCACCAACAGCTGCGCCGCGCCGAACGCGATGCCAAGACCCTCGCCCGTCAATGCGTCGACATAGCCTGCGGCGTCACCGACCAGCATCACCCTGCCCGCCGTCCGGCTGCTTACCTTCTGGCGCAACGGGCCCGCCGCACGGTCAGGGTCGTGAGCGCAACCGCGCAGTCGTTCCTGGAGGGCGGGAAATTCGTCGAGGTGCGCTTCGAAACCGCCCTTGCGCGAGGTGAGGATCGCGACGCCGACGCAGTCGTCGGCGACGGGCGTCACGTAGGCCTCCGCCTCGTCGGACCAGTACACCTGGACGCAGTCGCTCCACGGCGTCATCAAATGATGACGGCGGATTCCCCACCGCCGTTGGCCGTGGTCCGGCCGCCCCAGGCCGAGCGCGGCGCGGATCGGTGAATGCAGCCCGTCGGCGGCGGCCAGGTAGCGGGCGTGAAAACCGCTGCACTGCACCGACGTTGCGTCCTGGCTCACCGGTCCGACATCGCCGTGCTCGATGCGGACACCGGCCGCCGTCGCTGCCTCCAACAGCCCGGCGTGCAAGGCTGTCCTGCGCACTCCGCGCCCGGCGCCCCCGCGAAATCGTCCGGTCACCCGGTGCCGGCCGTCCAGATAGGTGATGCCGTGAAACGACCTGCCGGGTGGATCCACCCCGAGGGCGGCCAACAGCGCGAGGGTATGCGGCATCAGTCCCTCGCCACACGCCTTGTCGACGGGTCCGCGGCGTCGTTCGACCACGACAACCTCCAGACCTGCCTTGGCGCCGAGGATCGCGGTGGCCAGCCCGGCCGGTCCGCCGCCCGCAACGAGCAGGTCGATCATCGCAGGCTCGCCAGCGCGGTGTTCTCGACCCGGATACGAGTCTGCAGCACAACGGCATTGAGCGCGGTGAACACCGCAGCGGTGACCCACGCGGTGTGCACAAGCGGCAACGCGATCCCTTCGACGACGACCGCGACGTAGTTCGGGTGGGAGAAGAACCGGTACGGGCCATTGGTCACCCGCACCGCATCCGGGATGACGACGACGCGGGTGTTCCACTGGTGGCCCAGTGTCGTGATGCACCACCACCGCAGGCCCTGCGCTGCCAGCACGACTGCCAGCATCGGCCAGCCCAGCGACGGGCAGGAACGGACGATACAACGCCTCCACCACACATCCCGCCAGCAGACCGGTGTGCAATACCACCATCGCCGGGTAGTGCCGTGCGCCGAACTCGACCCCTCCGCGGCTCCGGCTCCACGCCAGATTGCGCTGCGACACAACCAGTTCCGCCACCCGTTCGACCGCCACGGCGGCGATCAACACCACATACCAGATCATGCTCAGTGCCAGCGCAGCAGCACCAGTTCCGCGCAGAACCCGGGCCCCATCGCCATCATCAGGCCCAGTGTCCCGCTCGGCGGCGGCTTGGCGCGCGCGTCGCGCAGAATGTGCAGCACCGACGCCGACGATAGATTGCCGATCTCACTCAGTGAGCGCCACGACAACTCCAGCGCGTCGTCGTCAAGGTCCAGCGCGGTATTGATCGACTCGAGAACCTTCGGGCCGCCCGGATGCGACACCCATGAACCGATGTCGTCGATCGTCAGACCATGCTCGGCAAGGAAACCGGTGACGTCGTCGGCGAGGTATCGCTCGATGAGATCAGGCAGATCGGGCGACAGCACCAGCTGGAAGCCGGATGCGCCGACGTTCCAACCCATCGTGCCCAGCGAGTCGGGGTAGAGGCGGCTGCGCGTCGCGAGCACATCGGGCCCTGTCATGCCGTCCTGGAGGCCACGATGCTCGCCGACGGCGACGACCGCGGCGGCGCCGTCACCGAACAGCGCGCTGCCGACGAGAGTGGCCATTTTGGGTTCGGCCGACGCATACATCAGCGAGCACACTTCGACTGCCACCAGCACCGCGACATCGTCGGGTGCGCCACGCAGATAGTCGTGCAGCCGCGCGACGCCCGCCGCGCCGGCCACGCAGCCCAGGCCGAAGATCGGCACGCGCCGCACGTCGGGCCGCAGCCCCAGCCGCCCCGCGATGCGGGCATCCAGCGATGGCACAGCGATGCCGGTGACCGTCGTCGTGACGATGAGGTCGACATCCTGCGGCTGCAGGCCGGCGTCCTCCAGGGCGCCCGACAACGCCGCGCAGCCCAGTTCGACCGCGTGCTCGATGAAAAGGTCATTGGTTTCGCCGAAGTCGCCCAGCGTCGCGTACTCACCGATCGGAAGGATGAGATGTCGGCCGTCGACCTTCGCGTTGGCGTGCAGGCTGCGCACAACTTGCTCGAATTCGGCGAAGCCCGGCGTCTCGAGGAACGTCTGGGTGATCTCATCCTGGCTGTACCGGTTCGGCGGAACTACTGCGTGTACTCCTGCAATAACACTCACTTACTGGACACGATGGCCGGGTCCAGTCGGTTCGATCTGCGCACTGTGTGGTTGCTGAGTCTTATGCATCACGCCTTCGTTGAATCCAAGGCGCCGGTGCACCGAGCTCAACCACCGCGGCGCCCACCAATTCCATTGGCCCATAACGTGCATGAACGCGGGCACCAGTACCATCCGCACCAACGTTGCGTCGACAATTATCGCCAGCGTCAGGCCGAGGCCGAACAGTCGCATGACCGACACTTCGGCGGCGATCAATGCGGCGAACGAGATCGACATGATGAGCGCGGCCGCGGTGATGATCCGTCCGGTGTGTGCGATGCCACGGGCCACGCTCTCGTCGTTGTCGGCCCGCGTCCTGCCCGACGCCAGCCAGAATTCCCGGATGCGCGCGACAAGGAAGACCTCGTAGTCCATCGACAGGCCGAACGCGATGCAGAACAACAGCACCGGCATGTTGGCCACCAACGTCCCGGTCGGTGTGGTGCCGAGCGCACCGAGGTGACCGTCCTGGAAGATCCACACCAGTGCGCCGAACGCGGCGGTCACCGAAAGGACGTTGAGCGCCAACGCTTTCAGCGGCATCACGATGCTGCCGGTCAGCAGGAAGAGAAGCACGAACATGATGAGGGCGATGAGCGCGAGCACCAGTGGCAGCCGCGCGCCGATGGCGTCGACGCTGTCTCGGTTGGTCTGCGCGGTTCCGGTCATGTCCACGTGTCTGCCTGCCGGGCCTCGCCACCTCATGCAGGCGGTCGAGCTGAGTTTCCGACCGGTCGGAGAACAGCGGGGCCGAGCTTTCGACAGTGAGGAATGCGCTGCCGGGGATTTGTCCGGCAGGCGCCGACGGCGGACCAATTCGGTTGCCGTCGACGAAGGTTCCCGTCGGGGCAGACACCGCGGACACGTCGGAGCACGCGGGACAGGCTCGGCTGCATACTTGTCGATGTCGGATGCGCTGACGCCAGTTGGTGTCGCCGACGACGACGGTCACGGCGGCGTCGGAATTGTTCACGAAGTCGCGGCGCAGCTCGTCGCCGACCTGATGAGCCGAGGCCGACTTCGGCAGCACGCGATCGTCTGGGAATCCCCATCGCACGCTCAGGAACGGCGTACCGAGCAGAATCAGCAAAGCGACACCCGCCAGCCCGAGCGGAACTGCTTTGTGCATAACGCAACTCGCGGAGCGGTACCAGAATCGTCGCTCGACGGGCCCGGATTGAGGTTCGGGGCGGCCGAGTATGCGGCGGACGAGCCTGCGCACGTCGAGCGCGTCCAGGCGATCGCCGAGCAGAACCAGTGCCGCGGGCGTCACGACGATCGCAGCAGTCGCCGCGAAGGCGACGGTCGCGACGCCCGCGTAGGCGAACGACTTCAGGAAGTGCATCGGGAACAGCACAAGAACCGCCATCGAAAGGGCGACCGTCGTGGCCGAGAACATCACGGTGCGGCCCGCCGACACCATCGTCCGCACCAGGGCTTCGTCGCGGCTCGCCCCTTCGGCCAACTCGTCGCGGAACCGGCTGATCATCAGCAGGGTGTAGTCGATCGCCAGGGCAAGGCCCATCGCGGTGGTGAGGTTGAGGGCGAAGATCGACACGTCGGTGACAAACGAGATCAATCGCAGCACAGCGAGTCCGCCGAGGATTGCGATGACGCCGACGCCGACCGGCAGCGCTGCGGTCACCAGGCCGCCGAACGCCCAGACGAGCACCAGAAAACTCAGCGGGATCGCCAGCGACTCCATCACCAGCAGGTCGCGCTGCGATTGCTCGGTGATCTGGACGTTGACCATCGCGGTTCCGCCCGACCGGACGGCGACGCCGCCGTGGTCGTGCGCCACCTGGTCGGACAACTCAGTGGCGTACTTCTGTTGCTGGCTCTCGTCGCCGGTGATACCTGCGACGATGAGTCCCGACGTGCGGTCGCGGCTGACCAGATCCGCGGCGGCGGCAGGCGGCGCGGTCCATGGCGAGCTCACCTGTGCGACATGTGGCGAACTGCGCAGTTGGTCGACGATCTTGTTGCCCGCGGCGCGAGCAGCAGCGCTGTCGATACCGTCGGGTGTCGCGACGACGACCAGTAACTGCACGTCGCCTTGATGGAACTTATCGGTCAGGAACTGAGTCGCCCCGGCCGACTCCGACGTCGGGTCCTGGAATCCACTGGCGGACAGGCTCTTCGCCACAGGGACGCCGAATATCCCAAGGGCGGCAGCCAGCAGCACCGCGACAGCGATGACACGTCGCGGCGCGGTAATGGCTAGCTGCGCGATCCGATGCAGCAGTGTGGGCCTCCGCCGTAGTTCCCCGGTAGGGATACGCACGGCATCGGCCAATTAGTTCAATTTGCCGGGAACGAAGCCCTGGCCGTTCGGCGACCAAAAAGGCCGGCGCCTGCCGGAGTGGCCGCCCCTAGTACTTGTTGCAGGTGTTGGCGACCTGGTAGATGACCCCGAGGTACTGCTGAAGCCCGGGCATGCCCTGCACCTGCTGAATCATCTGCCCACGCTGATCCGGCGGCGCGGCGACGAGCCCCTGCAGCCACCCGACCGCCAACGGGTTTGCGTAGAGCTCGTTGGCAGTTTCGGGAGACTGGTCGTTCAGCGCGGCCGTCACCTGCGGGTAAGTACACGTGGAATTGATGATCGCGCTCGCATCCGGTGTTGCCGAGGCGACTCCGGCTCCGGCGCCCAATGAAAGCGCCAGACCGGCAGCGGCGACAACCATTTTTGTCCTCGACAGCATGGGATTCACGCTAACACCCGTTGCGGCAAAACGTGTCTCGATGTCGTGAGGGCTGCCTATGCCGGTGGCATCGGGCCGGCGTATAGCCTGGCAAGCATGACAGCGTTGAGAACCGGTGACGGTTTCCCCAACGTCGTCGTCACCGCGGTGGCAGCGACCACGTCCCTTGCGCCCGACGCCGAACAGACGTGGCAGTTCTTGCTGGAAGGGCGAAGCGGCATCCGCGAACTGGAATACCCGTTCCTCGAAGAGTTCGACTCGCCGGTACGCATCGGTGGTCCGCTGCAGGAGAATTTCGATGAACAGCTCAGCCGTATCGAGCTGCGCCGGCTGTCGAGCATGCAGAAAATGTCGGTGGTGCTGGGCCGGCGACTCTGGGAGACCGCAGGAACACCCGAGATCGACACCAGGCGGCTGATGGTTTCGATCGGCATTGCGATGGGTGTTACCGACGAAATTCGCGCACAGAACGACGCGTGGCAGGAGAAGGGCCTGCGCGCGGTGTCCCCGCTCGCTGTGCAGATGTACATGCCCAATGCACCGGCCGCGGCGGTCGGGTTGGACCATCAGGCCAAGGCGGGGATCATCTCGCCGGTGATGGCCGACGCCTCGGGAGGCGCGGCAATCGGCCAGGCGTGGCGGCAGCTCGTGCTCGGAGAGGCCGATGTCGCGATATGCGGAGGCGTGGAGACCGTTATCGAGGCGGTGCCCGTTGCGACGTTCATGCAGGCGGGGCTCTTGTCGACGAACAACGACGATCCGGCAGGCGCCTGCCGCCCCTTCGACAAGGACCGCGACGGCATGGTGCTCGGTGAGGGGGGCGCGCTGATGCTCATCGAGACCGAAGAACATGCCAAGGCGCGGGGCGCTTCGATCTTGGCGCGGCTGATGGCGGCGAGCATGACGTCCGACGGCTACGACTCGCTCAAACCCAACCCCAGCGGTGAGGTCGCGGGCGACGCGATCGCCCGCGCAATCGAATTGGCCGGCCTGACACCGTCCGACATCGACCACATCAACGCCCATGCCACGGCGACCACGTTCGGTGATCTTGCCGAGGCCCGCGCCATCGTCCACGCACTCGGCGACCACGCGCCCGCGGTGTATGCGTCGAAGGCGGCGCTTGGTCACTCGTTGGGCGGATCCGCAGCGGTGGAGGCAGTGCTGACGGTTCAGGCCCTTCGCGACGGCGTCGTGCCGCCCACTCTCAACACGAAAGACGTTGATCCCGAGATCGCGCTGGACGTCGTCACGGGCGAGGCCCGCCGCGGCGATTACCGCTACGCCGTCACCAATTCGTTTGGCATCGGCGGCCACAACGTCGCGGTGGTCTTCGGCGCGTTTTGACGCGCTCTTCAGTCCTGCACGGCTTTGGCCAGCGCGACGTACTTGGTCAGGCTCGTGGGGTTGCCCAACTCGCGGATGGCGCCCTGGACCACCCGGACGACGACCCATGCGCGGGCCCGCTCATCGTCGAGGCTTGCCGCATCGACGAGCGTATAGAACCGGCGCCGCACACCGTCGCGGATGTTGCCGGTGAGTTCGTCCCAGCGGCTCCACAACATCGGCGCGAGTTCGAAATGCGGATCGCCGTTCATCGGTTTCGGGGCGATCACCAGCCACGGCTCGCGGTCGGCCGCGAGCACGCTCTCGTAGTCGAGGTCGCCGTGCACGACGGTGGTGGCCGGTTCGTCCGCCAGGCCGCGGCCAAGCGCGATCGCCTGCTCGACGAGCCGGTGCGGGATCGGCGCGCTCCGCGGAAGCGCCGCGAAGTCGATCGTCCACTGCTCGACATACGACGTGAGCGTGGGCAATTGGGGCATCGCGGGAACGTGGATGCGCCCGTAGAGGCCTGCGACGATTTCACATGCGTCGACGTCGGACACCGTGGCAGTACTCTGCGGACCCAGCCGCTCCAGAAGCAGGGCGTGATTACGCGGGTCCGCGCGCAGCAGCCGGACCGCACCGTTGCCGCCCCACCGGCGCAGCACCAGGTGCTCGTGCTCGGATGCGGCGTCGGCAAGGCGCATCTTCAGGACGGCGCGGGCTCCGTCTGAGGTGCGCACCGGCAGCACTGTCGAGCCGGACCCGTGTTGTGCTTCCCCGTCGCGGTGAAGCTCCCACTGGTCGAGCTGGTTTTGCGTCGCGGATGCGAGGTCGTCGACCACACCCCCATCGTTTCACCCGACGCAGGCATGCAGTCCGGGAGGAATCGTCCTGAGCGGCGGCTTCAGTCCCTGTGAATCTCCCGGTGATTCGCTGACAACGATGACAATCGCTAACGTCGCGCCACTGGCGAGGCAACTGCGCAATTCGGTCAAGTCGCGGACGGGCGCTCGTTGCAACGGTGATTACGTAGAAATGGGTGCTGGGGCGTGCTCATGGCGACTTACGATGGCCAGACGACCGCACCGGTCAAGGGAGGCGCGTCATGACCACTTCTTCGACTCTGCAGGCGATGCTCACGATCGGTGGTGAGGCACAGCCCGGTGCGGCGGGTAGCTACGCCGTGTACAACCCGGCCAGGCCCGCCGAGATCGTCGGCGAAGCCCCTGGCGCCGACCGTGCCCAGCTCGACGCGGCGGTGACAGCAGCGCGACGGGCCTTACCCGGGTGGCGAGCGCTCGACGTTGCCGAGCGAATTGAGAAGGTCGCCGCGGCGGCAGCGACGGCCGGTGAGCGGGTCAAGGAACAAGACGGAGCGCGGCTGTACACACGCGAACACGGCAAGGTGCTGGCCGAGGCGGGATTCGAGATCGACACCGCACCGGTGATCACGGCGATTCTGGGGTCGATGGCGCAGGCCGCGCTGGCACCCGAGCAGATTGACCCGCAGACGCCGTACCCGCGGTTGCACCGGGAGCCGTATGGTGTTGCAGCCCTTATCATCCCGTTTAACTGGCCATTCGCGGTGATGATGATGAAGTTGGCATCGGCGCTGACAGCAGGCAACACTGCGGTCGTCAAACTGCCGCCGACGTGTCCATTGGCCACCCTGCAGTTCGGCGCCGCGTTCGCAGCAGCGCTGCCGCCGGGCGCGGTCAACGTGCTGTCGGCCCCTGGCGTTGAGCTGGCACAGGCGCTGGTCACCCACCCGGGTATCGACGTCATCTCGCTGACCGGCGGCCCGGCGACGGGCCGCGCGGTGATGGCCGCCGCGGCGCCGCGGTTGACGCCGCTGCTACTGGAACTCGGCGGCAACGACGCGGCGATCATTGCCCCCGACATGATGATCAGCGACCAACTCGTCGAGCAGTTGGTGACGGCGACGTACACCACCGGCGGGCAGGTCTGCATGGCGATCAAGCGGCTTTACGCGCCTCGCGACCTCGTCGACGAGCTGTCGGACGCGGTGCTGGCGCGGTGCGAGCGCGAGGTCGTCGGCGACGGTCTCGCCGACGAGGTGACGCTCGGGCCATTGCACACCGCCGCGGGGCGCGACCGGGTCGATGCGCTCGTGAAAGATGCTGCGGCACAAGGGGCGAAGGTTCGCACGGCGGGACGCATCCGCGACGCCGACGCCGGCGCGGACGGGTACTTCGTGCTGCCGACCGTCGTCACGGGCCTGGCCTGGGATTCCGCGTTGGCCAGAGAGGAGCAGTTCGGCCCGGTGCTGCCAATCTTCGGATACGACGCCATCGACGACGCGGTCGCCGCCGCGAACGACACAGAGTTCGGCCTTACCGCATCGGTCTGGACGCGCGACGACGCGGTGGCCGACAAGGTCACGGGCCAGCTCATCGCGGGTACCGTCAGCGTCAACTGCCACGGTATGGCGGCCCAGGACCCGCGGGTGCCGTTCGGCGGCGTCGGGCAGTCCGGCCTCGGCCGCGAGCTCGGCGCCGAGGGGATCCGCGCGTTCACCCAGCCTCGCGGTTACGTCCGCCAGCCGGCACCGCAGTAGCGCCCGGTGATCGCGATTTCGGCGCAGCGGGAGTTCGTGGCGTACGGCCCGTCACACTGGGCGGTGCTCGGGATATTCGTGATCGGAGCCGTGCTCCTGGTCTGGATCGGCCGCAGGCAGACCGAGGCTCAGGCGCGGCTCCTCGGCCGCGGCCTCGCGGCGCTCATCGTGGCAGCATTCATCGTGGCGCTGGTTTACAAATTGCTTCGGCCCGCCATGGACACTTCGGTGCCGCTGCAGCTGTGCGACGTTGCGGAACTTACGGCGGCCTATGCCCTTTGGTCGCAACGGCATTGGGCCTTTACCCTCGCTTACTACTGGGGCCTCGTCCTGAGCTCTCAGGCGTTGATCACACCGGACGTCGGCACGGCGGAAGAGGGCGCGCCAGACTTTCCCCACCACCTTTTCGTCACGTTCTTTACTCTGCACGTGCTCGTGGTCTGGGCGGCGATCTATCTCACGTGGGGGCGTGGGATGCGGCCGACGTGGCGCAGCTACCGCTTCGCGGTCATCGTCACCCTTGTGTGGGCGGCGTTCACCTTCACCTTCAACGCGATCACGGGAACCAACTACGGATATCTCAACAGGAAACCCCCCACCGCATCACTATTGGACGTACTGGGTCCGTGGCCGGTGTACCTGCTGACCGAGGTGGCGATCGTCCTAATCGTGTGGGCCCTGATGACCTGGCCGTGGGAACGCATACGACGCCGCGCCGACGAAAGGCCTTCCGCCGGTTGATCTTTCCCTAAACTAGGCCAGCACCGTCTTCATCAACATCACGTTGTATGCCGACCACTCCGACAGATTGAAGTAGAGCTCCCTGCCTGTCGACCAAGGATGGAGGAACGGCGCGTAGATGCCGCCGGGGAACTGCATTGACGGCACGATCACTTGTTCGGGACTCCACGGTCCCTGCGGTGCAGGCGCGGTCCGCATCACGACGTCGTTGCCACCGTTGGTGTACAGCGTGAGGTATTGCCTGAGATAAGTGTTGTACTGGGCCGACATTTCGCCAACGGGGCCCGGGATCACCGGCGTCGCTGCTCCAGGATTGCCCGGCACCCAGGCATTGCTATCGGAGTTCCAGTATTCGTACCGCCGTAGATCCGGCACGGCGCCGGGGAGCATTCGCGCCACGTAGGCCGAACCGCCGCGACCCGACGGTGTGCCGAACGAGTAGAGGTACGGATCGCCGGGCCCTGGCTTGAGAAACGCCCCCTGTTGAAAGTTCTCATTACCCGGGACGAATGGCGCGCCGGGAACGGCGTCCGGTCGCGCCGAGCGGACGGATCCGGGGTAGACCCCCCAATGCTCGCCGTTGTCGGGAGACACCGCGATGCCTGAATAGTTCGTCGTCCAGGCGCCGTTGGCATCCCAGCTCTTGATGGACATGAAGTTCAGATATTGTGCGCCGCCGGCGGAGACGCCTGCGGTCGGGATGATTCCCGTTTCCGATGGTGCCCACTTGGTGCTGTTGATGATCTGCTTGGAGATGCCAGGGGCCCATAGCGGTGATCCGGCCACGGTGATTGTCTTTGCCAGGGCACCGTCTTGGCTGCGGAAAAGGGTGTTGTACCGCCACTGGTGGCCGGGGACGCTGCAATAGCCGGACGTGTCGCCGAAGGCCATCAGCACCTCACGGCTGCCGTTGTCCCACATGATCCCGAGGTCGGTTCCGGAGATGGCGAAACGTTTGAGCGTGTCGTTCGGGCTGTCCGGCCCGGTCACCCAACCGACGAGTGATGTTCCGGGAGGGTCGGCCGGCACCGGCGGCGCAGCCGCTTCTGGAATCGGTTGGGCAGCGGCTGGCGGCGGTTGGTTAGCCGGCACGGGAGGAGTGGGCGGCGGCGCGACGCCTGCTTGCTGCTGCACTCGCGCAGATTGTGGAGTAAGCGCTTTGAGGATGGCCGCCGGGATCTGACCCAGCTTGGGCAGCGGCGCGCGCGCGTTCGCGTACGCGGGCCTGTGCCCGGTCGGCATGCCGCCGGTCGCCGGTAATGGCTGGGCCGGGGCAACATCAGGTTGGGTCGCCGCGGCGTCGCCTGTACACGGCTCGGCGGTCGCTGGTGGCGCGACGCCGGTGGCAACGCATAGTCCGATAGCAGCGGCCGACGCCACCGATATCGACGCGATGCGGAGACGCGGCGGCATGTCACACCTTTCCAGGGGCACGACGTCGCATGGACGAGCATTGACGTCAGAGGTTGGCTGATGTGACGATAGTGATTCATGGGACGTTTGTGGCCAGTGATGTATCGATAGGTACACATCCGTGACCGTGTCGCAACCCACGGCCGAGCCCGTCAACCGCCGGCTTCCCACCAGCAATGCGAGGTGCCGTTGCTGTCGAGGTGGGCCGCATCGACGAACTGCCCTGCTACTAGGCGGCGCCACATTAGCAATTGATGAACGATCTTTGCCAAACATTGCAGTAGAACACTCGTTGTGTTCACATCAGAGTGTGTCGGTGGTGAAGCGGTGGTCCGACGACGTCTACACGGAGCCGTTGACGGCGCCCGAACCACTGGAGTACGACGATCACCCCGCGGACCAGTCGATGCGGCTGATGAAGCTCCTGTTCGTCGCCGTCACCGTGGCGGCCCTCGCCGCTTCGGTCGCTGTCGTGATGCACATCGGCGATCAGTCGGCAGCAACGACACCGACGGTCGACGCGCACCCCGGCGACTGCCTCACCTGGCCGCCGGGTGCGCCCGAACGCGCGATGGTGGTCGATTGCGCCGACGAGCATCTGTTCGAGGTCGCCGATTCCGAGACGATGAACACTTCGGCTAGCGACGTCGAGTATCAGCAGACCTGCGCGCGTGCGGTGGAGCGCCACCTCGGCCACCGTTATGACCCCGGCGGACGGTTCGTCGTAGGGATGGTGTGGACAACCTAAGCGCGCGAGCAGCCGAGGTTCCAACGGGCGGCTGATGTGCGGTCTGCAGTTGCCGAGCGATGGCATCGCATCGGTCGGATTCCGAGGCCGGGTAGTCGACCAGGACCAGTCCAGCGTCTGGCCCGCGGGCACCTGTCTGGGCATCCGGGACGGGAAGGCAACCGAGGTTCCTGTGCAGTGCGCCCTGCCGCATGCGCTCGAAATCACCGGCGCGATAGACCTTTCCACCGTATTCGATACTGGCGGCGCCGTCGACCGCCGCCCAGGACGCGGTGGTGCGGGATGCGTGCGGTGCGGCGACGTCGGAGTACTTGTCGCCGGTGGCTTTGGACGCGACGGGCCTGACCCTGCGCTATCAGCCGATCGAGGCGAAAGGTTGGGATGCGGGCAGCCGCCGGATCGCATGTCGCATCGGGTCGGAAAAACCCGATGGTGGCTGGGCGACACTGGTCGGCACGGCCAAGACCGATGGTCATCGTCGACGGGCAACCGGTCGCGACGCTGCCCAGCCCGGCCGCGACGCTGCCCAGCCCGGCAGAACCACCCCCCGCTGAAACGACGGCGCCGGTCATCGAGGCACAGCAGTCGTCGCCGCCCGTCGAGGCGCCGGTGAGCGTTATCCCCCAGGCCCATCTGCCCGCCGGTGCGCCGGGACCGGTACCGGACTTGGTCGACTCTCAGCCGCCAGGACCACCGCCGGGCTAGCACTTCTTGGCGCTGTCATCACTTGTTGACAGTCGCCAGTCGACAGGTCTCGGCGGCCAGCTCGTCAGCCCACGAATCTCGCTGTTTTTGCACAAATAGCATTGACAGTCGCGGAGCAAAGCGACGATAGTCGTCAGGTATGGCGCTGCTGCCTGACCCGACGCCGCGGGAGCGACAGCACATCCTGATCTCGGTTGACGATCACGTCATCGAGCCACCCGACATGTTCGACGGCAGGCTGCCGTCCGCCTTGGCCGACCGGGCGCCGACGATCGTCGAAACCGACGACGGGCGCCAGGTGTGGCGCTACGAAGACCGCGAATATCCGAACATCGGGCTCAACGCGGTCATCGGGCGGCCGAAAGAGGAATGGAGCATGGAGGCCGCCCGGTTCGACGAAATGCGCCGCGGCTGCTGGGACGTCGACGCCCGCATCGCCGACATGGACATCGCAGGCATCTGGGCGTCGCTGAACTTCCCGTCGCTGATCGCCGGATTCTCCGGGCACGGTGTTCTGGAAGAGCGACGACCCCGAGCTGGGCCTCGCGGTGTTGCGGGCGTGGAACGACTGGCATCTCGAGGCATGGGCGGGCGCCTACCCCGACCGGATCATCCCGCTGCAGCTGCCGTGGCTGGGCGATCCACAGCTCGCGGCCGAGGAGTTGCGACGCAATGCCGAGCGCGGCTTCAAGGCCGTGAGCTTCCCCGAGCTGCCGGCCCAGTGCGGCCTTCCGAGCCTGCACACCGGTGTGTGGGATCCGTTCCTGGCCGCGTGCGAGGAGACCGACACCGTCATCTGCCTGCACACCGGCTCCGCGCAGTGGGCGCCGATCCCCGCGCCGGACACCCCGTTCGAGACCATCACGACGCTGTTCCCCGTCAATGCCCTTGTCGCATGCGCGGATTGGCTGTGGTCCGGGATCCCGGTCCGGTTTCCGAAGCTGAACATCACGCTCGACGAGGGCGGCCTCGGCTGGGCGGCGATGCTCGCCGACCGCGCCGACTTCGTGCTGGCCCATTCCGGTTCGGGACAGGAGGGCGGGGCGTGGAAGAGCGACCTGCTGCCCAGCGAGGTGCTGCGGCGCAACTTCTGGTTCTGCTCGATCGACGACCCGTCCGCGTTCGGCGCGCTCGACGCGATCGGGGCCGAACGCATCCTCATCGAGAGCGACTACCCGCACGCCGACTCGACGTGGCCCGACACGCAGGAGGTCGTCGCCCGCAACGTCGCGAAGCTGTCGGCCGAGGACGCGGCTCGCATCACCCACCGAAACGCCGCAGAGCTGTTCCGCCATCCGCTGCCCGACGACGAATGGTTGAAATGCTCGATCTGCTGATTCAAGATGCACCGATCGTCGACGGAACGGGTGCGCCCGCGCGACGCGGCGACGTGGGCGTGCGGGACGGACGGATCGTCGCCGTTGGAGACGTCGACGAACGGTCGTCGAAAACCGTTGACGCAGAGGGACAAACACTGGCCCCGGGATTCGTCGACCTGCACACGCACTACGACGCCCAGCTGTTCTGGGATCCGACCGCGAGCCCGTCGGTGCAGCACGGCGTCACCACGGTGTTCGGCGGCAACTGTGGCTTCACGCTGGCACCGGCGGGACCCGACCAACAGGACTATCTCACCAGAATGCTGGCGCGGGTCGAGGGCATGCCGCTCGACGCGCTGCGCGCCGGCCTCGACTGGAAGTGGTCGTCGTTCGGCGACTGGCTGGCCCGGCTCGACGGGCGCACCGCAGTCAACGCCGGTTTTCTGGTGGGCCACAGCGCGATTCGGCTCGCGGCGATGGGCGACGACGCGGTCGGTGGCGAGGCGACGCCCGACCAGATCGAGCAGATGGCCGCGCTGCTCGGTGCTGCGCTGGCCGACGGTGCGCTGGGGCTGTCGACGTCGCAGTCGAACACCCACAACGACGGCTCCGGGCAGCCGGTGCCGTCGCGCAGCGCGTCGCGTGAGGAACTGCTGGCCCTGGCGGCCGCGGTTCGCGCGCACCCCGGCACCCAGCTCGAGGCGATCATCCCGGGCTGCCTGTCGGGCTTCACCGACGACGACATCGCACTGCTGGCCGGCATGTCCCTGCGCGGCCGACCGGCC
This sequence comes from uncultured Actinomycetota bacterium, assembly GCA_963835075.1. GTDB lineage: Bacteria > Actinomycetota > Actinomycetes > Mycobacteriales > Mycobacteriaceae > Mycobacterium. The sequence continues at coordinate 193,670 of CAWIEE010000027.1, forward strand.
GCTGAACTGGAACGTCCTCGGCGTCTCCGCAGGTAACCCGGAAGGCCACGAAAAGCAGTTGCGCGCATCGGAAGTCGCCGCGCAGCGGGGTGGCCGCATCGTCGCGCTCACGCTGCCGCACTCCACGAAGATCCGGCTGTCGTTCCTGTCCGGGCTTCGTGCTCGACGGGCTGCCCGGCTGGCGCGAGACGATGCATCTGCCGGTGGCCGAGCGGATGCGGGCGCTCGCCGATCCCGAGGTGCGCCGTCGGCTCAACGAGGGTGCCCATTCTGAGGAGGCCGGAATCCTTCGCGGCCTTGCCAATTGGGAACGGCTGATCCTCGTCGAGACGTTCGCCCCCGAGAACGCCGACGCGACCGGCCGCGCCGTCGGAGAGGTCGCCGCGGCCCGCGGTGAGGAGCCGTTCGACACGCTGCTCGACGTCGTGATCGCCGACGAGCTGCGCACCGGGCTCTCGCCGCGGCCGTTCGGTGACGACGCCGCGGACTGGAAGGCCCGCGCCGAGGTATGGCGCAACAGGGACGCGGTGATCGGCGGCTCGGACGCAGGCGCGCACCTCGACATGATGTGCGGCGCGATCTACACGACATCGCTGCTCGGGCACGGCGTGCGCGAGCACCAGGTGATCACGCTCGAGGAGGCGGTCAGGCTCATCACCGACGTGCCCGCCCGGCTCTACGGGCTGAAGGAGCGCGGCAGGATCACGCCCGGCTGGCACGCCGATCTGGTGATGTTCGACCCGGCGACCGTCGATCACGGCCCCGAGCGCACCCGTTACGACTTACCCGCTGGCGCACCGCGTTTGGTGGCTGACGCATACGGGATCACCTCGGTGATCGTCGGAGGCGTCGAGGTCTGCCGTGACGGCGCGGCGACCGGAGCGATGCCAGGCACGATCCTGCGGTCGGGGCGCGACACCGAGACGGTCACCGCGTCATGACCAACCGCGCGCCCTTGGAGGAGTTCGACCCCGCCAAGCTGCAGGACGGTCTGCTGATGGCCGTCGAGGACGTGCACGAGAAGCTGCGCGACGCACGGGAAAAGCATCGCGTGATGGTCGGCAACCCGATCACCGAAACGTCGGCGCAGAACATCGACGTCGCAGGGGTGACGGCGCTCGGCTTTGACGAATGCCAAACCGTGCTGACCCATCCCGACGATTTCTCGTCGTCGATCTACGAGCACATCATGGGCCCGGTCATGGGCCGCACCCTGCTGGAAAAGGAAGGCGCCGAGCACCATTCGAGCCGGGCGCTGGTGTCGCCGTTGTTCCGGGCCAAGCTGCTCGAGCGGTGGCGCACCGAACTCGTCGAGGTGGTGGTGCACGAACTCATCGACCGGTTCGCGTCGCGGGGTCGGGCAGATCTGGTCAAAGAGTTCACCTTTGCGTTCCCGGTGCAGGTGATCGCGCGGCTGATGGGCCTGCCCCGTCACGACTATGTGCGCTTTCAGCAGTTGTCGATCGAGCTGCTCAGCGTGGTCTACAACTGGGACATCGGCATGGCCGCATCCGCGACGCTGAAGGAGTACTTCGGCGAGATTCTCGCCGAACGGCGGCGCGATCCGCAGGACGACCTGATCACCACGTTGGCCGAATCCGAGATCGATGGTGAACGGCTGTCCGACGACGAGATCTACGCGTTTCTGCTGTTGATTCTGCCTGCGGGGGTGGAGACGACGTACCGCGCGTCGGGCAACCTACTGGTTGCGATGCTCACCGAGCCGCCGCTGCTCGACACCGTGCGCGAGGACCGTGGCCTGCTGCGCGGGGCCATCGAGGAGGCGCTGCGCTGGGAGCCGCCGATCAGCACCGTGGTTCGAGTGGCGCGGCGCGACTGCGAGCTCGGCGGCATCGCGATACCCGCGGGCACCAACGTCAGCGTCAGCGTCGCGGCGGCCAACCGGGATCCGGCGCACTACCTCGACCCCGACCGCTTCGACCCGACCCGAAAGAACATCGCGCATCTGACGTTCGGCGCAGGACCGCACGTGTGCCTGGGCATGCCGCTCGCCCGGATGGAGACGACGGTCGCGATCAACGCACTTCTCGACCGGCTACCGGACCTTCACCTCGACCCGGCCGCGCCGGCGCCCTGCATCAAGGGTGTGGCGTTCCGCTCGCCCGCGGCGTTGCCGGTGGAGTTCACACCGGCGTAGTGGGTTTGACGGCGTGCCTAATCACCTGTGCGCTCGAACCTGTCGGTGAAGTCACCGCCGCCTGTGCACGCGCCTGCGGCGGCAACGGCTTCATTGCCCTGCCCGGTGAGCACCGCGATCGGATCTTCCATTTCCGCGGGCAACGGATACACCGCGTTGACCGTGATCTGCGCCGTCCCGCCGCCTCCGCACGTCGTGGTGCCCTGCTCGTTGCGGGTCCACTTGTCCTTGGCGAACATCAAAGTGACGGCCCCGTCGGATCCGTGAAACAGGCTCATGCACCGATCGCCGGTGCGAAGGCAGTACGTGTTGGCGGCAAGAACTCTTGGCGCGACGACGGTTTTGCTCGTGAATGTTGTCGTCTCGCGATAGCGGCCGCGGAGCGCATCGGCGGGGGTTGTCAGCCGCGGCGGCAGGACGGCTGGATCCGCGACCTTGTTGGGGTCGGCGTCGCCGGTTCGGGTGAATTTCACGGCTCGTTTCGCGGCGCAGGCGCTATTGGTGGATGCCCTGACGGTTTCGCCGGAGAGTGTGCCGTCGGGCTGCGGTTTCAGCGAGTAGACCACCCAGATCTCGTCGGGTTTGTCGCCGCCGCATTGTGCCGACGCGAGGCCGACGGCCACCCAGGTGCCGCCCAGCTGATCGAATGTCAGATTCGACAGGAGGGCAATGCCACCCTCAGTGACGTTCGCCGCCGTCGCCACGCACCCGCCTGCGCCGCACGTCGAGCGGACGACCCAACTGGCCGTCGACGCAGGCGCATTCGCGACCGGCTTGTCTTCGAGATCGGTGCCGGGCCCGAGGTCGGCACGATAGGTGCCGCTGAAGGTCTCGCCGGCGGGCGCCCCGGCGGCTTGCGCGGCGGCAGAGGGGTTGGGTGGTGTTGGGGTTGATCGTGTCGGGTGAACCGGATGGCCGCGAATACACCGCCCGCGATCACCAACACAACGCCCAGCAGCGCGCCGGCCAGGATGAGGGGCTTGCGTGACGAGCGCTTCGATGGTGGCGGTGGCGGCGACCACGGCGCCGCGGCCGGCCACGGCGGAGGTGGCGAGTGGCCGGGGCGCGTCGTCGGGTAGGTCAGCACTGGACCTGGCGGAGGAGGCGAGTTGCCCTGGGTCAGCGGCGGCGGTCCCGGTGTTGCGGCGGCGTCGGGGTTGGCCGGTCGGTCCGGCGATGGCTTTCCGTGCGGCGGCGGCCATTTCGACGGCGGTGGAGTAGCGGTCGGTGGTTTGTTTGGCCAGGCCGGTTGCGATCACACTGTCCATCGCCGTCGGGACGGTTTTGCGCTCCTCGGAGGGTCTCGGGGGCGGCATGACCATGTGGCTGACCGCGACCTGCTCGAGGGTCGAGCCAGGGAAGGGCAGTTCGCCGGTGAGGCACTGGTAGAGCACGCACGCCAGGGCGTAGATGTCGGAGCTGGGTGCGCTTTCCCCAGTGTTAAAGCGTTCAGGGGCCATGTAGGCCCAGGTGCCGATGGTCGAGCCCTCCGACGTCAACTTGGTGTCTCCGGCGGCGCGCGCGATGCCGAAGTCGATCAGGTAGGCAAAGTCGTTGTCGGCCAACAGAATATTGGACGGTTTGACGTCGCGGTGCACCAGCCCGGCTCGGTGGGCGGCATGCAGTGCCCCCGCGATCTGCTCAATGATGTGTACCGCGCGTTCGGGCTGCAGCGGGCCGTCTCTGAGCAGAGTGTCCAAGTCGACACCGTCGATGAGCCGCATGGTGACGTACAGGCGTCCGTCGATCTCGCCGACGTCATAGATGGGCACGACGTGGGGATCGTCGAGGCGCGCCGCGGTACGGGCTTCGCGGCGGAACCGCTTATCGAAGTCGGGGTCCTGGGCGTAGCGGGGAAGCAGCATCTTCAGCGCCACCACCCGATCGATCGTGGTGTCGTGGGCGCGCCACACCTCGCCCATCCCGCCACGCCCCAGCTGCTCAATTAGCTGGTAGCGGCCAAATGGCGTCCCCTCCACCGGCTCACGATAACGTCAGCGCCGTCAGGTCAGGCGGCGATTCCGCCAACGCGCGAAACGGTTGGTCGGCAAGCGGATCGCAGCCATCACCGCGCTCATCGGCGACGCCACCGACTTCACCCGCGGCCCGGCGCCGGGCACCGCTGGGGCGTCGCCTTCCCACCACGTCGGTTGCAGCAGCGCGGCCGTCACCGGAATTGCCCTGTCGACGCTGATACGCCCCCACTCGCAGGCGCGGTCGATCGTCGCAACCGACGGCGCCAGGTTCGCGGGCGACAACGTCGGCGCGAAACGGACGAGGTGGTCGGCGTATGGCGCGTTGCGCACCATCTGCAGCTGGATCGCCTGGGTGATCGGGACGAGCCACAGGTGTTTCGGATCCCATTGCGGGTGAAAGCAATCGAACGCGAGATAGCACGCGTTGCGGGTGCCGAGCTTGCCGTCGCGGACCCGCCTCCACGCCAGTTCGACCGGCACGTTACTGGCCGCGCCGCCGTCGACGATCGCCGAGATCCCGTTCTCATCGCACAGGTCGTCGAGGATTCCGACCATGCGGGGGTCGCTCGTCTCGTGGTGCAATACACCCGGTATCGCCGACGAGAACGACGCCGCGTCAACGACATTGAAGTCGCGCGTCGGATCGTCGGCGCCGATGACGATCGGCTTCACCACTCGCGAGTCGATGAACGCGGCCACCTGCCACATCCGACCAGCGACCTGCGGGCCGATGCCGATCGGGAGGTGCGGGATCGACCGCAACCGCAGCGCCGCGAGCTGTTGACGGCGAAACCTCGCAGGCAGCGCGGCGAAGGATTGCCGTCGCACGCCCGAGATCACGGAGTCGTACGGAATCGCCATGTCCGACATCCGCATTCGCTCGCCGTCCTCGCGGCGGAACATGGCGTCGGCGAACTCGTCGAAGCGCAGTGAGAACATCCCGGTCAGCCCGTGGCGGCGGCGCGTGCGCTCGGATCCGAGGATGGCGCGATACGAGACGGTTTTCGCCCAGGCGACGTACTCCTCGATCGGCACCGGCAGGGCGCGGCCGACGACGGCGCCGATGATCGAGCCGAACGACGAGCCGATCATGTAGTCGGGCACCTGGCCGGTCTCGAGCAGGCGCTGCATGCCGCCGATGTAGACGAACCCCGCGCCGCCGCCACCGCCAAGGACCGTGACGAGCTTCTTGTAGCCGACCTCGGCGTCCAGTTCGGCGAGGGAGAAGTCGTTGCCGTGGTGCTCGGCGAGCAGCCGTCGCTGCTCGTCCTGGGCATCGAGCAGACCCACAAGCACCTCGCGCGCCGCCGTCAGCGCCGTCACCGGGTCGCGCTCCTCGCGTAGCGAGCCGAACAGCTCGTCAACCACCCTGGCCCGCCACGGTGCTATCTCGGCGCCGACCGAGACGTCCCCACGGCCGCGCGTCCCGCCGGGGCCTGCGGCGCCCGGCTCGAAATCGGCGAGCCTGGCGAAGTTGAGGATGTAGCGCAGCTTGCGAAGTTCCTCGGTGCTCAACACGTCAGGAGCTGCAAGGTGGTGGCGGACGAGCCGGTTCTCCATCTTGTGCAGCACCAGCATCGGCTCGGCGGTGGGCGGTTCGACTGCGTCGAGGGCGTGGATGGCCTCGTCTGCGATGGTCTCGCCGTGGTCAGGCTGCACAGTCCGCGCCGTCAGCCCTCGACCTGCGACCGGATCCATTCGAGGTTGGCCTGCATGTTCTGCTGCCATTCGGACAGCCGCCGCGCGACGATCCTTGCCTCTTTGTCCGGTTGCGCGGCGATTCCCGGCGTCAGTCCAGACGGTCCAGGTCCCATCCGGCCCCACTGCCGAACCAGCGCGCCGTCGCTGGTCGGTTCCACCTCGAACCCCCAGGTCGCGCTGACGCCGCCGGGGCCGATGACGTTCCACACCCAGCGGCGCTGATCTTCGACCTCGACGACCTCACACACCGTCTCCCAGTCGCCGAACGCGTCGTGCTTGCTGCGGCCGCGGAAGCGGGCGCCGACCTTGACGCTGTCGGCGCCGTCGAGCCATTCGACGGACTGCAACTCTGTCGAGCATCGCGCTGGCAGAGTGATGTCGGTGACGTGTTTCCACAGCGTGGCGACATCGCAGCGGACCCGCTGGGTCACTTCTATCGTTGGCTGATCGCGGTAGCGCACTGCTGCAGCATGCCAAGGATGCGCGGGGACGCGCCCGGAACGACACGAAAGCGAGGCAACCGTGAAGGTCGGCGCCATGATCGAGCCCCGGTTGCCGGGCGCAGTGGAGTTCGCCGAGGCCGCCGAACGCATCGGTGTCGATTCGTTGTGGGTGCCCGAGGTGTGGGGCTACGACGCGCTGACAGGGCTGGCGTACGTGGCGGCCAAGACGTCGACGATCAAGCTTGGAACGTTTGTGGTGCAGCTGGGTTCGCGCAGTCCCGCGATGCTGGCGACGTCCGCGCTCAGCCTGCAGGAGCTGTCGAATGGCAGGTTCCTGTTGGGTGTCGGCACATCGGGACCGCGGGTGATGGAGGGCTGGCACGGTGTCCGGTTTCGCAAGCCGGTCGAGACGACGCGAGAAACCATCGAGATCGTCCGGATCGTCAGCCGAGGGGACCGGCTCGAGCACGACGGCGAGATCTATCCGCTTCCGCTGCCCGACAGCAGCGGCGCTGCCCTGCGACCTCTGGTGAACCCACGGCACGTGCCGGTCTACGTGGCGGCGATGGGGCCGCGAAACCTGCGACTCACCGGTGAGGCGGCCGACGGCTGGCTCGGCAACGCGTTCATCCCCGAGGCCGCCGAGGTGTTTTTCGGTCCGTTGCGCGAAGGCGCCGAGCTGGCCGGACGCACGCTGGCCGATCTCGACCTCGTCGCACCGGTCGCCGTCGAGATCCACGACGACGAGGCGTCCGCGGATGCCGCTGCACGCAGGCACGCCGATGGGTACGCGTTCACTATCGGCGCGATGGGGGCGGGCGGCCGCAATTTCTACAACGACGCGTTCACCAGGCTGGGCTACGGCGAGGACGTCGCGAAGGTCGCCGAGCTGTGGCAGAACGGGAAACGAGACGAAGCCCGCCAAGCGGTGCCGATCGACCTCGGACGGCTCACGAATCTTGTTGGCACACAAGAAGGCATCGCCGAGCGGGTGCGGAAGTACCGGGCCGCGGGGATAACGACGCTGCTGGCCAAATTGGAGGGCGACTATCCGGATCAGCTTGCGACGCTCGAGCGGCTGCTCGACCATCGTCGCCGACGCATAGCGGACTACGTCGAGCTCGAAGTCCGCGGGCGCCGCGCTCGGCGCGCTCTGACCGCGCGCGGCGGCCACGATGACGCCTGCGGTCTCGAATGCCGAGGTGTGTTGGTGTGCGTACAGGACGGGAAGATCGGCGGCTTGACGCAGCAGCATGATGGCAAGGGCGGTACTCGTCCGGCAGGGTATGACCAGGAGATTCGCGCGGGCGTCACCCCGGTGATGGTCATGACGCGGAAACGACGGGTTTCTCGACCCGGGGTGGCCGCAATGCCGCGCCGGTTGAGCAGGTCGAGGTCAGGTACGCCCTCCAAGGGCGACCAGTTGAGGCCGATATCGACGACTTGACCCAGTGGTTCGCGGAGTGCCTCGATCAGGTCGGGAAGCTCGCGTGCAATCGAGGCGGTGTGTGGCCACCACGCCCCGTCGAGGCCATCGCCCAGTTCGGAGGCCAGGGTGAACCGGACTGGAGTGCTCAAACGCCGCCCAGCTGATTCGGTAGTCATCGCATCGCCGACATGGCATCAGGATCCGAAACCGTTTTAGTCGCAAGGAGTTTGGTGCGCACGCCCGTGTGATCCATGGCCGGTTCCTTCACTCCGAGGCCGACCCGCACGAGTTCGAGGTCGGCTTACGAATCGGATCGCACGTTGATCGGGTTCGGCCGTTTCAAGGGCCAGGATCACCGCTGAAGACGAAACGGTTCTCTCTCAAGACTACACCCGGGAGCTTTGCCTTACCCGCTGCACCACGCGATCCGGCGGGACGTGTAGTGCGGCAAGCAAAAACAGGAAATGGATACCTGCGGAGGAGGAGTTTCAGCCTTGTCCGTGCTACTCTACCTGGGATGTCTTTCCGCATCCGTTCAGAATGAGAAGAAGTTGAAGAGTATGGCACAGGGAACTGTGAAATGGTTTAACGGCGATAAGGGCTTCGGCTTTATCGCTCCTGATGGCGACGGCGCAGATGTGTTCGTTCACTACTCAGAAATCCAGGGCAACGGCTACAAGTCGCTCGAGGAGAACCAGCGCGTTGAGTTCACCATCGAGCAAGGGGCCAAGGGCCCGCAGGCAGTCGGAGTGACTGCCGTCTAACCAAGCTCTACGTCATGTGGGCTGGTGGGTCTTTCCCGCCAGCCCACAATTCGTTTGAACACCCATAAGCGTTGATGCACAACAGCTTTCACTGGCGGGTATATCAGCGGGTGCCTCTGGGTGTATCGTCAAGGTAGTTGGGAACCCAGCTAGTCCGGGATGAGTCAGCTAAATTTTTCGCTGACCGCGCCGAGCAACCGCTCAAGCCGGACACGCAGGTGACAACCGCCAGTTGGGATCACCTTGACCACCTTATCTACGTTTCCATCGTCGACGTTTCCTGTCGTGGGTCACGGATTTTCTGCCGCTCCGAGCTTCGGCATTCTGAGTACCTATCCACCGACACCGTGCGGGCTTGCGACGTTTACCGCGGCCCTGGCCAACGGTTTGGACATCCAAGGCGCCGACGTCGGCGTTGTGCGGGTGTCCGACGGGCCGCAGTCGGAGAGCAGCCGTGTCATCGGAGAGCTGGTCAACGGCTCGTCGGCATCCGTACAAGCATGCACCGAGTTGCTGAATCGCAGCGACGTGGCGGTCATCCAGCATGAGTACGGCATCTACGGAGGTGTCGACGGAGACGAGGTCGTCGACATCGTCGACGGGCTGCGCGTCCCGTCGATCGTGATCGCCCACACGGTCCTTAAAGACCCGACGCCACACCAGCGTACGGTCCTCGAGACAGTCGCTGCGCGGGCGGATCAGGTGATCGTGATGTCCGACGCTGCCAACCACCGGCTACGCAACGGCTTCAACATCGACCGCCACAAAATCACCACGATCCCGCACGGTGCGACCGTCCCGATCCACGGTTCCGTCGTACGGCGCGGTCGACCGACGCTGCTGACCTGGGGCCTGCTCGGCCCGGGCAAGGGCGTCGAGCGGGTGATCGAGGCGATGGGGTCGCTCGGTGATCTGCCTGGCAGGCCGCGGTATCTCGTCGCAGGCCGAACGCACCCGAAGGTGCTGGCCGCCGACGGCGAGGCGTACCGCGATGCGCGCATGGAGCAGGCGCGACGCAGTGGCGTCGAGGATTCGGTGTGCTTCGACACCGGCTACCGCAACGTTTCGATGCTGACCGACCTGATCCAGTCTGCGGCCGTTGTCGTCCTGCCCTACGACTCGACCGATCAGGTCACCTCCGGTGTGCTCGTTGACGCCATCGCGAGCGGTAGGCCAGTGGTGGCCACCGCCTTCCCGCACGCCATCGAGCTCCTTTCCAGTGGGGCAGGCATCGTCGTCGGCCATGACGACCCCGATGCCCTGGCATCCGCCCTGCGCCGGGTGCTGACGCAGCCGCGGCTCGCAGGTGACATGGCGGCCGAGGCCCGCCGAATGGCGCCCGAGATGGCCTGGCCGGTCGTCGCGAGGGAGTATCTGAGCCTGGCGCATCGCGTCCTCACGCAGCGACGAGCACGGGTATGACCACCGCGTCGCCGGCTCCGGTGTTCGACCATCTGTTGCGGCTGACGGATCGTCGCGGCACTTTCGAGCATGCTCTACTCGCCGAGCCCCGGCCCGAGCACGGCTACTGCACCGACGACGTGGCCCGCGTCCTTGTCGTCGCCGCCCGCGAACCCCACGCCGAGGGGCCGGTGAACGGCCTCGCCGGGGTTGCGGTGCGGTTCCTGAACGAAGCGCAGACTTTCGGCGGCGCCTGCCGCAACCGGATGGACAACGCGGGACATTGGACCGACGAGCCGTCAACCGATGACCATTGGGGCCGGTGCATCTGGGGGCTCGGAACCGCCGCTGCGCACAGTGATGTCAGCTTGGTTGGCAGGCTGGCGGTTGTTCAGTTGGAGCGCGCCGCACACGCCCGATCGAAATCGCCACGAGCGATGGCCTACGCGGCACTGGGCGCTGCCGAGCTTCTGGCCGTCAAGCCCGACCACGGCGTGGCACGCGAGCTCATCTCCGACTACGCCGCGTCTCTCGCCGCGCCGAACGGAGACCCGGCCTGGCCGTGGCCCGAACCCCGTCTCACCTACGCGAACGCCGTTCTCGCCGAGGCGATGATCGCTGCAGGCGCTGTGCTAGACGACTCGACGCTGCGTCAGCGCGGCCTGGACCTATTGGGCTGGCTGGTCGAATTCGAAACGCTGGACGGACATTTGTCTCCCACCCCGGTGGGCGGCAGAGGTGCCGAGGACGTCCGGCCCGGATTCGATCAGCAACCGATCGAGGTGGCCAGTCTCGCCGATGCGTGCGCGCGTGCCGCTGTCGTCGACGCCGGTGCGATTTGGCCAGACACCGTCCGTGCTGCTGCGGCCTGGTTCATGGGCGACAACGACGCAGGTCAGGTCATGTGGGATCCGGAAACCGGCGGCGGATACGACGGGCTGCACGCCGACGGCGTAAATGCTAACCAGGGCGCCGAGTCGACCCTGGCGGTGATCTCGACCCTGCAGCACGCTCAGCGCTTATCGACTGTGCCGCAATGACTTCAGTTCGGGCCGGCCTCGTGACGCGCAGCCCGCAGAGGATCGCTGCCGACCCGTCGAGGGTCATCACCCGGCTGTTCGTGCCCGGCCAGGAGGGCTTCGAGCTGCAGGACACCCGTGCGGGTGCAGTGCTTGCTCGGATCCTGGCCCTCGACGAGGACGAGGTGCGCGCGTCGCTGGATGATGTCTTCACCCGCTTCGACGGGCGGCACCGCGATCTGGTTGGCACATTCCGCACGCATGCCCATGAAGTCGCCGATCGCATCGATCCCTCCCGTGAGCTTTCCGAATCGCGAATGTTGTTGCTGGGGGCGGTCTTCACCAACGAGTACGCGATCGAGGGTGCGGCGTTGTGCAACCCCAGCATGGTGGCTGACCCCGACCAGACGGGAACACCGGCAGGCAGCCTGCGATTCGTGATGAGTGTGCGCGGTATCGGGGAGGGCCACCGTTCGACCATCGGCTTCCGGACCGGCGTCGTCGACGGGGCGGGCGGCGTTGCGTTCGACGATCGGGGACCGTTCGCAAGCGTCGGAGCGGTCGTGCCGACCCTGCTGGATGGCGCGGTGATGCGTCGCGAGCTGGGCAGGCTGCATGGCGCCGGCGAGGCCGCCGACTATGTTCTCGATGCGCTCAGCGACCAGTTCACCCGAGCCGACCTCGACGAACAGCTCGACAAGCTTCAGATCCACCGCAGAACGCGTGGCAATGCGACGGCGACGATATCGCTGATCCGGACCATAGCCGAGCGGACCTACGGCATCGAATTCGCTGACGACAGCGCACTTTCCGAGCGCGTTCTGTATCCGGCGATGGGTGCCGAGGCCGCTGGCATGGAGGACGCACGGTTCGTCCGGTTCGTCGATGACGACGGGTCGGTCACGTTCTATGCCAGCTATACCGCCTACAGCGGATCCCACATCAGCCAGCAACTGCTGGAGACCACAGACTTCCGCGCGTTCACCTCGACGCCAATGGTGGGCCGTGCGGCGAGCAACAAGGGCCTGGCCATATTTCCGCGCCGGATTGGTGGGCGCTTCGCGGCCATGTGCAGATCGGACCGCGAATCGAATTCGATTGCATACTCGGATCATCCGTTCGAGTGGACCGACTCGGTCCGCTGCCAACGGCCCGTTCGAGCGTGGGAGGCATTGCAACTCGGGAACTGCGGTCCGCCGATCGAAACCGAGGCTGGCTGGCTGGTGTTCACCCACGGCGTCGGCCCCATGCGCACCTACCGAATCGGGGCGATCCTGCTCGACCTCGACGATCCGACACGGATCGTCGGTCAGCTCCGGGAGCCGCTGCTGAGTCCCGACACCGATGAGCAGGACGGCTACGTCCCCAATGTCGTCTACTCGTGCGGTGCGCTGGTGCATGAGGGAACATTGGTGCTGCCGTACGGCATCAGCGACGCCGCTATCGGCGTCGCGACGGCGCCGCTGGGTGATCTGTTGACGGCACTCGACGGCTGACCGGCCAACAGGAGGGAAACATGAGACGAGAGGTAGGCGCTCAACTCGAGGTCGAAATCTCGGCGCCGACAACCTTGGAGTTCCAGATCGCGGTCGCACCCCATCCCAATACCGAGGTGTATGAGTCACTGTCCTTCGTCCTGGATGGCACCAGCGTGCAGCCGCTGGAGATCAGCGGTACTCACGGCAACCGCATTCACAAGCTGGACGTGCCAGTGGGCAATCTGAGGGTCGACTACACCGCTGCGATCGTCGGACGGACAGATCCGGCGCCGGTGACCGAGTATGACCTGTCGATGTACCTGCGCCCCAGCCGCTACGCCGAGGCCGACAAGTTCTATGGTTTCGCTGCAACCGAATTCGGTAACTACGTCGATTCGACGACGTTGTTGGAGAAGGTGTCCTCGTGGGTGGGACACCGGCTGAACTACGTGCCGGGGTCCAGCGATCCGATCGACGGAGCGGTCGACACGCTGCTCGCCGGTGCGGGCGTGTGCCGTGACTTCGCGCACCTGGTGGTGGCGATGCTACGGGCCGTGAATGTGCCTGCCCGCGTGGTTTCGGTCTACGCGCCAGGCCTGTACCCCATGGACTTCCATGCGGTGGCAGAGGCGTTCGTCGAAGGGCACTGGCGGGTGGTCGACGGGACCCTGTTGGCGCCGCGGCAGACGTTGGTGCGCATCGCCACCGGACGCGACGCTGCCGACATCGCCTTCCTCGACAACCACAAGGGCGCGATCATGCTCACCAAGATGGAGGTGACCGCGGTCGTGGACGGCAATCTTCCCATGGACTCGGTCGACCAACTGGTGTCGATCGGCTGACCACGGCGACTCCGTACCCAGACCGGGTGGCAGAAAAGGGCGTAACGTGGTGAATATCGGGCAGCTCGGTTGCGAGCGAAACATGCTCGACCGAAAAGGAAAACGCGATGTCTTCGCCAACAATGGTCCGCTCGCCCTATGTCGTCCGCGTCGATCTCGTCTCAGACACCATCAAGGCTCACTCGAAGCTCGGAGATAAGGCGGCAAGCGAACTGGCCGTGCGCATTCTGCATGCGCTGAATTCGATCCCCGAGAAGATCCGCTGATCCTTGACAGTCAAAGTGACGATGCGCGACGGCGCAACCGACGAGTACATGCGGTTCGGCGACGCGTACGTCAAGCACAACGACGGCACGCTCGACGTGATCCGCACCGGAGCCAAACAGCCGTACAGCTACGCGACCGGGGTTTGGGCCGACGTAGAAGGCGACCAAAAGCATGGGAAAAAGGGTCGTTTCTGGGGGTGACTCGCACGCTCCAGGACATCAACGCGTCGCAATGAGGGCGCTCGAAACGAGGCCACTATGGGCAAGTCTGACGACGAACAGCGAATCATCTTTCGTGAGAACGTGATCCGCGTTGGCGCCGGTTTCGTAGCGAAGGAGCGTCCGCTCGTATTGGATACGTTGTCGACGCTGGGACCCCATCTGGGAAGGTGGGATCCGCACGATGTGGATATCGATGTCTCCCTGCAGGACCGCGGCGGCAACGAGCAGCGCGTCACCTTGCGCACGACGCTGCCCGGCCTGTCGCCGCTGGTGGCGGTCGCTGAAAACCCGGATATAGCGCGTGCTCTTGGCGAAGCCAAGCGTGAGCTGATCCGCCAGCTTGAACACCAAAAATCGGCGCGCGAGCCCATGAACAACCGCAGGCTCAGGCGTAGCACGATTCGGCACCCGCGCGCGTCCGCGCAGCCCGGAGTCACCGAACGCTGAGCTCCTCAGTGCGCACGTGGTGCGGGTAGGCGTCCTCGCGACGCTGAAACGACAGAATGCTGGGGTTGAGAACGACACCGTCGCGGATCTCGATGGCCCGGGCGATCGTCGGGCTCATATTCCACGCCGCGGGCCCGGCCAGAAGCGTTTCGATGTGGGGCAACAACGCCTCGCTGATCTCCCAGGACGCTGAGTTCCACAGGTAGGACGGGCTGTGGTCCACGGCGTAATAGTGCACCCCGTTGGCGACCTCGATGACCGGATGGGTGAACGAGGTGGGGCGCGCCCAGCTGAACCCCATCCCCACGTCGCAGGAGACGTCGACGATCAGGCTGCCGGGGGTGAAGGAGGGCAGGTCGTCCTCGGTGACAAAAATCAGTGGAGCGTCGGGATCCTGGAGAACGCAGTTGACGATGATGTCGTTGTCGGCGAGGACGCGGGCAACCGGCACCACACCTTCGTCCGGCGTATCGGCCCACGTCCGCTCGGGCGTTTCCTCGTCGCGTCCCATCTGGATGATCTGCGTCGAGTGAATCGGCGAACCGACGGCGGCGATCTCACGATTGGTGAGGACACGCACATCGTCAACGCCGTGGGCGTTCAGGGCGGTGACGGCGCCGCGCGCGGTGGCGCCGAAGCCGATGACCGCGGCGCGCAGCCGCCGGCCATAGCTGCCGGTGATCCCTGCCAGTTGCATGGCGTGCAAGACCGAGCAGTAGCCGGCGAGCTCGTTGTTCTTGTGAAAGACGTGTAGTCCGAATCCGCCGTCGGCCTGCCAGTGGTTCATTGCCTCGAAGGCGATTAGCGTCAGCCGCCGATCGATGGCGATTTGAGTCAGGGCGGGATCCTGCACGCAGTGCGGCCATCCCCAAACGACCTGTCCCGCATGGAGTTCAGTGAGATCGTCGGCCTGGACCTTGGGCAACAGGATGACGTCGCATCCGGAGATGAGCTGTTCTCGGGTGCGGATTCCGCCGACGAATTTGGCCAGCGCCTCATCCGTGGCGCCGAAGTCCGAGCCGTAACCATGCTCGAGGAAGATCCGCGGCCGGAACCGACGATCGATCCTGCTGAAATGCGTGGGGTGGATCGGCAATCTACGCTCGTTCGCCTTGCCCGAGCGAGCCAGAACGCCTAGCGAAAGCTGTTGTACTTCAGCGCTTCTTGTCATGAAGCAATGCTTCGGTGGATGAGACCTTGGCAGCCACTTTGGCGTGCTTAGCGGCCCGTTTCTCCTTCAGGGACTTTCCGGTCTTCTTGGACATCGTTTGCCGAGGAGATTTGTCAGACATCGCTGGCCCCTTGATCATGGGGGCCTGGTTGGTCCCGATCCCCCGACCATACCCCCTTTGGCCTGGCAGTTACGTTGACATACATCGTTGACCCACGGCGTTGGCGACAGTAGACTGGCGTTACGCCGACGCGCTCCCGTCGTCTCCAATCATTTCGACCGGTCGTCCGCACTCACCTCGGGTTCTCACAACAGCCCGCACCCGCCTGCACGCCCGGATCAAGAAACACCAATGGCAATCACCGACATCGCTGCTTACGCGCATCTGAGCGAGGCGGACATCGAGGCCCTCGGGTTCGAACTGGACGCTATTCGCCTCGACATCGAGGAATCGCTCGGTGAACACGACGCGGCCTATATCCGGCGCACCATCAGGTTCCAACGGACGCTCGACGTGGTGGCTCGCCTGATCATCGGCGCCAGCCGGTCGCGTGGCGGCTGGGCATTGGGGACCGCGGCGCTGGCCTTCGCGAAAAGCGTCGAGAACATGGAGATCAGCCACAACGTCCTTCATGGCCAATGGGATTGGATGAACGATCCGGAAATTCACTCGAGCACGTGGGAGTGGGACATGGTCGGGGTCACCTCGCAGTGGAGGTATTCGCACAACTACCGCCACCATGTGTTCAGCAACGTTCTCGGCGTGGATGACGATCTCGGCTTCGGGGTGATGCGGGTAACCCGCGATCAACCGTGGAAACCGCAGTATCTGTTGCAGCCGCTTCAGAACCTGGTGTTGGCGGCCACATTCGAATGGGGCATCGCCCTGCACGACGTCAATGTGGACGCCGAAAGAGGCACCCAGGTAAGGGCGCTGGTCGCAAAGATCGCTCGTCAGGCAGCCAAGGACTACGTGTTCTTGCCGGCGCTCAGCCGATCTCGTTGGCGCAGAACCTTGGCTGCGAACGCAACGGCCAACCTACTGCGCAACATCTGGGCGTACGTGGTGATCTTCTGTGGGCACTTCCCTGACGGCGCGGAGAAATTCACCGCCGACGTCCTTGACCACGAGACCCGAGCCGAGTGGTATCTGCGACAGATGATGGGTTCCGCGAACTTCAAAGCCGGCCGACTACTCGCGTTCTCGAGTGGCAACTTGTGTTACCAGATCGAGCACCACCTGTTCCCCGACCTGCCGAGTAACCGCTACGCACAGATCGCCGTGCGCGTTCGGGCGCTCTGCGACAAGTACGATCTGCCCTACACCAGCGGTTCGCTTGTGCACCAGTATCTTTTGACGCTGCGGACCATCCACAAACTGGCGCTGCCTGACGGATTTCTGGTGGCCACAAGCGACGACGCGCCGGAAACCGCTTCGGAACGGAAGTTCAGCGCCGCCGCGACGTCAGTTGCCCGATTGGGTGGCCCGATAATCGGGCTCCGAAGTGCGTTACGGGACCGCGTGCACCGCACTCGCTGACGAAGAACAGTCACACCCCGGCATGCTGGTCCTGGAGATTAGCCAGCGCCGCGTCGACGGTAAAGACGGTGGGTAGCGATCCGTGCGGGTCGCACATCCGTAGCAGTCGGGCGACCGCGGCACCGGGTACCACCATCCAGCCGATTTCAGCGTGCGCGCAGCGAACCGAGACTCTGTGCAGTGCCGAGAAGCCCTCGGTGCCAAAGAATTCGAGGTCGCTGAGATCCAAGATCAGTGCGCGGCAACGCGCCGCATTCGCGAGTGCATAGTCGGTGAGGGTGCCGGCGTTTGACGCGTCGATGGCGCCGTATGCGCTGACGATTGCGACCGACGACATCGTCGTACGAGTGTCGAATCGCGCCGCGTGACGCTTCGTCAGTAGTCGAGGTATGGAGACAAGTGTGTCAGTCATGGTGATCCCGGGCGGGCAGACGATCACCGGCGTGTGAGGGCTCGGAGCCAGTGCTCCTTGAGTTCGGCGGCGGACAGCCGGACCCATCCCGGACCAGCTGAGATTCTCAGCACGTCCGACGCTACACCCAATTACTGTAGAAGCCATCTCGCGGCGAGTACGCCGTGAATACAAGGCCGGTGACGCCTACGCACGTCGCGCACCGGCAGGACTGTGAGCGCAGGTGCCTGCAATGGCGGAGTTGACCGAAGGCGATGTCAGTTCGCGGACATCGGAGCAGGTCAGTGCCGAGGACGCCGATTTGCATGCCGCCATCGGCAACCTAGCGGGGTTGGTCGCGGGCAGTCTCGGGTTACCCGAGTTGCTGGCTGAGGTGGCCTCGTTCGCGGTGGGCGCGATACCGGGCGCCGACGGTGCCGGAGTGACGTTGTTGCGGCTCGATCGGTCGGACAACATGGTGGCGGCGCTGGCGTCGAGTGCTCCGTTCGTCGCCGAGATCGATGAAATCCAGTACGTGACTCTGCAGGAGGGGCCTTGCATCACGGCGGCGCTGGAACGTCGCACGGTGCGTTCCGCATCGTTGGGTGGGGAGAAGATGTGGCCGCGGTTCGGTCCGCGCGTTGGCCGGTTAGGTGTGCACAGCGCCCTGTCGCTGCCATTGCTGCTGCCGGATCAGGTGGTCGGGGCGATCAACGTATACGCTCGCGGCAAAGACGTCTTCGACGAGCACGCGGCCGAACTCGGCGAATTGTTCGCCAAACCAGCGGCGGTCGCTGTCCACAACGCGCAGATCCTCGCGGACGCGCTTTCTCTGACCGTCCAGTTGCAGAGAGCGCTGGCGACGCGCCCGGTGATCGATCAGGCGATCGGCTTGATCCGGGGCCGTACCGGGCGCAGCGTCGAGGACGCCTTCACCCACCTGCGGGAGATGAGCCAGGCTGAACACCGCAAATTGGCTGATGTGGCGGAACAAATTGTCGACGAAGCCGTGCGCCGCGCCCGCGCTCGGCACAAACCGACCGAGTAGGTCGGCAGTGCGGAGAGCGTTCAGACGCCCGCGCGCCCTGCTTCAATCGCCGCACCGTTCGCGGCCGCGCCGTTGGGTGCCACCTCGGCCACCGACGATCCGGATGGTTCAGCCGGGGGTGTGATCCCTTTCGCCGCAGCGGTTTCCCGGGTGAGGAAGCTGCTGATTTCGCCGATCGCGCTCATCATCGGCGCAGGAAACACCACCGTGGTGTTCTTCTCCACTCCGAGCTCGGCCAGCGTCTGCAAATTCCGCAGTTGCAAGGCGAGCGGGTGCGCCATCATCGTGTCCGACGCCTCCCCAAGGGCGGCGGCGGCCATCGATTCACCCTCGGCGGCAATGATTTTGGCGCGCTTCTCGCGCTCAGCCTCGGCTTGCCGGGCCATCGCGCGTTTCATGCTGTCAGGCAATTGAATATCCTTCAGCTCGACGAGGTGCACTTCCACGCCCCACTGGAGGGTCGCCACATCGAGGATCTTCTGGATGTTGGCGTTGATGACGTCGGTTTCAGAAAGGGCGTCGTCCAGGGTGTGTTGACCGACCACCTTGCGCAGCGTTGTCTGCGCGATCTGGTTGATGGCGGTGTCGACGTTCTCGATGGCGATCACCGATTTCACCGGGTCGACGACGCGAAAGTAGGCCACTGCGGAGATGTCGACGCTGACGTTGTCGCGGGTGATGATGCCCTGCGACTGGATCGGCATCGTCACAATCCGCAGCGACACCCGCACCAACCGGTCGATCACCGGGATGACCAGGGCCAGGCCGGGTTCCTTGACACCCACCACCTTGCCGAGCCGGAACAACACACCCCTCTGGTATTGCGTCACGACCTTCACCGACATCGACAACCCGATCAGGGCGACGATGGCGAGCACCACGAGAGCGACGATCAGAGCATTCGTCATAGGGCGCGCCGGGGCATTGCGGGTGTCCGCGCGGCTGCACTTAGTTTGTCCGCGCTGTCCCTCAACTCGTTCAGATGGTCGCGGGAGGTGACAGCTTCGCTGCGATGGGCTGTCGCTTGCTGGCGCAGCGTGGACGCGTGGACCGTTTTGATGTCGATCTCGACCTGGGCTGCGTGGGCCCGCGCATCGAATTGGTCGGCAAGCACTTCCTGACGCCGAAGTCGTCGCGCGTCCTCGTCGACTTGATCGCGCATCGTCTCACCATTGCGGTAGTGCTGTTGGTTGCGTGTCTTGTACACCACCAGGGCGAGCACGCCGGTGAGCACGAGTGCCGCCATTGCGGTGACGAGGATCAAAACGATTGTGTTGGTAGCCACGTTGGCCCCTTAGTTTGGTAGAGCTTGGGTGGGCCGCGTGCCCGTCAGCAGTAGGCAGAATCCGAGCGACGCCACCGCGCTGACCTCGATCCCAAAGAGGAACAACGTGCCGGTCGACCCCGTGAGGTGACATCCGAACACGGAGAAATCGGTCAGCGGGTGGCCCGCCCCAGCATTGCTCAGCGCGCCGACCCCGCGGCGGCGAGCAAAACAATCAATCGCATGATGACAAGCATTCGAGGTCTCTCATCTGCTGGTAGGCCTCCAGTACACGCCTATTTCGCGAGTGTGTCAACATTGTGGACGCTTGGAGTTAACATACGATGTATCTCATCTCGAATCAGCCGAAGGGAATGCTGCCCGCGATGGTGAAACAACGGACCGCGCCCGGTGCACGCGCTGCGGAAACTGATGTATCCAGCGCGGCCACCGCGCGCGACGACGGCCAGGTCAGCAGGTCGGTCATCCTGCAATCCGCACTGAGGATCGTCGACCGCGACGGTGTCGAGGGATTGTCCATGCGCCGGCTCAGCGACGAGGTGCGTCGGGATCCCACGGTGATCTATCGGCACGTGCCGAACAAGGCGGCTCTGCTCGACGGTGTCGCCGAGATGGTGCTCGGACAACTTCGGGTGGACACCGCAGATCCGGATTGGGCCGGTCAACTGCGTGCTGTGGCCCACGACTTCCGGCGCCTCGCCCTCGCACATCCAAATGTGGTGCCGCTGTTGGTGACTCGACCGCTCGCTACGCCATTGGGTCGTCGACCGCTCGGGATGTTGCGGCCGCTGGAGGACGTCCTCGCACTGCTCACCGCCGCCGGTTTCAGCGGGGCGGATGCCCTGCACATCTACCGGGTGCTCTTCGGGTACCTGCATGGCCACATCCTCAACGAGTTGCAGGAAGTCATCGAGCGGCCTGAGGAGACCGACGATGTCTTGCGCCTGGGCCTGCACCGGCTCACCGTGACCGAGTTCCCCCACGTGCGCGCGCTGGCATCGGCTCTGGCCAACTATGACGGCGCCGCTGAACTCGACCGCGGCCTTGATCTGCTGCTCTTGGGTCTGACCGCAACAGTGACACCACCGGACGGCGGTCCGGCCGCGCTTACAGAACCTTCAGCTCCTGGGTGATTTCGGCGACCGAGGACTTCGCGTCGCCGAAGAGCATGGTTGTCTTCGGGTCGAAGTACAGCTCGTTGTCGATGCCCGCGAATCCGGCGCTCATCGAGCGCTTGAGCACGATGACCGACCGCGCCTGGTCCACGTTGAGGATCGGCATGCCGTAGATCGGCGATGCCGGATTCGAACGTGCCGCCGGGTTCGTCACGTCGTTGGCGCCGATCACCAAAGCCACATCGGCCCGGCTGAACTCGCCGTTGATCTCGTCCATCTCTTTGAGTTGCTCGTATGGCACGTCGGCCTCGGCGAGCAGCACGTTCATGTGGCCGGGCATCCGTCCCGCGACGGGGTGAATGGCGTGTCTGACCTCGACCCCGCGTTGCTCGAGCAGGCCGGCCATCTCCCGCACCGCATGCTGGGCTTGCGACACGGCCATGCCGTAGCCCGGGACGATGACCACCTGGCTCGCGTATCCCATCTGCAGCGCCGCGTCGGCCGCGCTGGTCTGCCGCACCGTCTCGTCGACCGGCCCCCCGGCCGGGCCCGCGGCCGCGGCCGTCCCGCCGAACCCGCCCGCGACGATGGCCGGGATCGACCGGTTCATCGCCTTGGCCATCAGATTGGTCAGGATCGTGCCCGAGGCGCCGACGATCATGCCCGCGACGATCATCGCTGTGTTGTCCAGCGCGAGCCCGGTCGCTGCGGCGCAGAGGCCGGTGAGCGCATTGAGAAGCGATATCACCACCGGCATGTCCGCGCCGCCGATCGGCAGCACGACCATCACGCCGAGAACCGCCGCCGAGACCAGGACGCCGATGATCAGCAGCTCCGATCGTTGACCGAGGCCGATCGCGACGGCGCACCCGACCGCAACGAGCAGCAGGGCCGCGTTGAGCGGCTGCTGTGCCCGGCCCACGGTGATCGGCTTGCCCGGCAACACTTCCTGCAGCTTGCCGAAGGCGATCAGCGATCCCCAGAAGGACACCGATCCGACGATCGCCGCGAAAAGCGAAGTGACGGTGACATACCCGGCCACGGTCACATACCCGCGGCTTTCGCGGAACTCCACCCAGGCCACCAGTGCCACTGCGCCGCCGCCCACTCCGTTGAACAGCGCCACCAACTGCGGCATCGCGGTCATCTTGACCTGCTTTGCCGACGGCACGCCGACGGCAGTGCCAAGGACGAGACCGAGCGCGATCAGCAACCAGTTGCTCGTCCCAGGCGTCAACAGGGTCGCGACGATCGCGAGCACCATGCCGACGCCGGCGATGAGGTTGCCGCGCACCGCCGTTCGTGGTCCGGTCAGGCCCATCAGGCCGTAGATGAACAATGCGAAGGCAACGATGTAGAGACCAGCGATGAGCTCACTCATGGGCTGCTGCAACCTTTCCCGACACGGGGCTCGGCTTCTTCTTGAACATGCCGAGCATCCGGTCGGTTACGAGGAACCCGCCCACCACGTTGATGGCGCCGAAGGCGATGGCGATCACCAGCAGGGTCCGCTCGAACGGACCGGACGCCGAGCGGCCGAGCAACATCAGACCGGCGAGCACCACGATGCCGTGGATGGCGTTGGTGCCGGACATGAGCGGGGTGTGAAGAGTGTTGGGCACCTTGGAGATCACGGCGAAGCCGACAAAGGCGGCCAGCACCAAGATCGCCAGGTTGGAAATGAGTGTCATCGAGCCTCCGTCAACTGGTCACTGGTCGAGGTCACGCAGCACGCGGCCAGGATCTCGTCGGAGAGGTTCGGCACGATCTCTCCGTCGGTCAGCATGTGTTCGAGCAGCGCAGCGACGTTGCGCGCGTAGAGCTCGCTGGCGTGCTCGGGCATCGTCGCGGGCAGGTTCAACGGCGACGCGATGGTGACGCCGTGCCGAACGACCGTTTCTCCTGGCGCGGTGAGCTCGCAGTTGCCGCCTGCTTCACCGGCGAGGTCGACAACCACGCTGCCCGAACGCATTCGGCGCACCGCATCCGCGGTGACCAGTCGAGGTGCCGGGCGGCCAGGGACGAGTGCCGTGGTGATCACCACGTCGAAGCCGGAGATCGCCTCGGTCAACCGCTGTTGCTGCTCGGCCTGCTCCTCTACGCTGAGCGCGCGGGCGTAGCCGCCGTCGCCCGCAGCCTGGACGCCGAGCTCGAGCCATTGAGCGCCAAGCGACCGAACCTGCTCGGCAACCTCGGGTCGGACGTCGAAGCCGGTGGTCCTGGCACCCAGCCGTTTGGCGGTGGCCAGCGACTGAAGTCCGGCAACGCCAACGCCGAGCGCCAGGACTGTGGACGGTTTCACCGTTCCCGCGGCTGTGGTGAGCATGGGGAAGAAGCGCGTCGAGCAGTCCGCAGCGAGCAGCACCGCCTTGTAGCCTGCGACATTGGCCTGCGAGGACAGCGCGTCCATGGTCTGAGCCCTGGAGATGCGCGGCACGGCCTCCATCGCGAAGCCGGTGACGCCCCCCAAGCGCAGTCGATCCGCGACCTCGGGGCGGGTGCGTGGGGCCAGGAATCCGGTCACGATGGACCCCGGCTTCAGCATGCTGATTTCGTCGTCGGTCGGTGGGTTCACCTTCACCACCACGTCGGCAGGCCACGGATCGCCGATGGTGGCCCCTGCCGCTTCGTAGTGCTCGTCGGCGATCAGCGCCCCGGCACCGGCCCCGGTCTCGACGACGACGGAAAGCCCCGCACCGCATAGTCGTTCGACGACCTTGGGGACCAGCGCAACGCGACGTTCGCCAGGAGTGGTCTCCCGGGGCACTCCGATAAGCGTCATATTCCTCTTCCTGGCTCGGCCGGGCAGAACGCTGCGGCCAGCTCGCGTCTATGGGCAGGGGGCAATGCCAAGCCGGGAGCAGACATAAGAATAGGCATATCACATACAGTATGCAACCGGTACGCTCAGTGTGCGCCGGTGCCTAGACACTGGCGACCATGAGTGCATACAGTATGCGAACGAAGGGAGCCGCCGTGAGGATTGCAGTTGTCGGTGCGGGAGCGATCGGTGCCTACTGGGGCGCAGCAATGCAGCGCGGCGGGGCGGACGTGCACCTCATCGCCAGAAACCAGCACCTGCATGCGATGCGGACGAATGGTGTGCGGGTGCTCAGTGAGCGAGGTGACTTCGTCGCCTATCCACATGCGACGGACGACCCGAACGAGATCGGACCCGTCGACTACGTCTTCCTCGGACTGAAGGCGCACAGCTATCCGTCCTGCGGCCCTCTGGTGGAACCGCTGCTCGGCACGAACACCGCAGTTCTGGCCGCGCAGAACGGGATTCCCTGGTGGTATTTCCACGAACTGCCGGGCCCGTACACGGGCCGTCGGGTCGAGGCCGTGGATCCCGGTGGCGCCACCAGCGCTGTGTTGTCGCGCGAGCGGGCTATCGGGTGTGTGGTGTATCCGGCCACCACCATCGAGGCGCCGGGAGTTATCCGGCACATCGAGGGCACCCGTTTCTCGATCGGAGAGCCGTCGGGCGAGATCTCGCAGCGCTGTATCGCGTTGAGCGACGCGATGATTGCCGGCGGATTGAAAGCACCCGTCGAGGCCGACCTGCGCAATGACATCTGGATCAAGCTGATGGGCAACGTCGCGTTCAATCCGCTCAGCGCGCTCACCCGAGCGACGATGGTCGAGTTGTGCCAGCACCCCGGCACCAGGCGAGTGGTCGTCCAGCTGATGGAGGAGACGCTCGACATCGCCACCAGGGTGGGAAGTACGCCCGATATCTCCATCGAGAAGCGGCTGCGCGGTGCCGAGAATGTGGGCCACCACAAGACGTCCATGCTCCAGGACCTCGAAGCCGGCAAGCAGCTGGAACTCGATGCCATCGTGACCGCGGTGGTGGAGATGGCAGACCTCACCGGAGCCGCCGCTCCCACACTGCGCACCATCCACGCCGCCACCGATCTTCTGGCGCGTACGTCCTCACCCTCACCGTCGCCCACTGTCAGTGCGCCGGAGAGGGAAGCACAGCCCGCACTGCCCTGAGAGGACGACCGTGAACCGTCGAGCCAAGATCGTCTGCACGATAGGCCCCGCCACCAGTAGCGCGCAGGCGCTGACCGAACTCGTCGACGCCGGAATGAATGTGGCGCGACTGAATTTCAGCCACGGCACGCACGCGCAACACTCGGCCGTCTACGAGACGGTCCGTCGGATCTCCTCTGAGCGTGCGCGACCGATCGGGGTGCTCGCGGATCTGCAGGGACCCAAGATCCGCCTGGGGTGGTTTGCCGCAGGCCCCGCGATGTGGGCCACCGGCGAGCACATCGTGATCACGACGCAGGACTGTCCCGGTGATCACGACCGCGTCTCCACCACATACACGGGGTTGGCCGCCGATGTGCGTTCGGGCGATCGGCTGCTCGTCGACGACGGTAAGATCGACCTGGAAGTGGTCGACGTCAACGGCGAAGACATCAGGTGTGAGGTCGTGCAGGGTGGCCCGGTCAGCGATCACAAGGGCATCTCTTTGCCGGGTGTAGCGGTCAGCGTGCCTGCGCTATCGGAGAAGGACATCGACGACTTGAAGTTCGCCCTCGAACTCGGCGTCGACATGGTGGCGATGTCGTTCGTGCGGGCTCCGGAGGAGGTCAAGCTCGCCCACGCGGTCATGGACGGGGTCGGCAGGTGGGTGCCGGTGATGGCGAAACTCGAGAAACCCGAGGCGGTTTCGGACCTTTCGGCGATCGTTGATGCGTTCGACGGCCTGATGGTGGCCCGCGGGGATCTCGGTGTGGAGATGCCGCTGGAGCAGGTCCCCCTCGTGCAGAAGCGGGCCATCGGCCTGTGCCGCCAGGCGGCCAAGCCGGTGATCGTGGCGACGCAGATGCTTGATTCGATGATCACCGATCGACGGCCCACCCGCGCCGAGGTGTCCGACGTCGCCAACGCGGTCTTCGACGGCACGGACGCGGTGATGCTGTCCGCCGAGTCGAGCGTCGGCGCGTATCCGGCCCACACGGTGGCAACAATGGCGCGCATTGTCGAGGCGGCTGAGGATATGCCCCGCGACGTCCCGGAGCGGGTTGCCGAGGAAGACGGCGACGACGTTGGCGTCGGCGATGCGGTCGCGGCGGCCGCGTGCGAATTGGGAAGACGACTCGGCGCGGCGGCCCTGTGCTGCTTCACCCGCACCGGCGACACGGCCCTGCGGCTGGCGCGTCAGCGATCGTCGTTGCCGCTGTTGGCTTTTGCGCATGATGAGTCGGTTCGGGCGCGCCTGGCGTTCTCCTGGGGCATCGAGTCGGCCGTGCTGGCACCCGCGACCACCGCCGAAACGCTGCCTGCCGAGGTGGGCCGAGGGTTGGCGGCGATGGGCATGCGGCAGCCAGGGAGTCTGGTCGTGGTGGTGTCGGGGAGCCGCAGCGGGGTGTCGGGATGCACCGACTCGGTGCGGGTCCTGCGCATCGAGTGACGGGGCCGGTGCCACTGCTGACACGACGACCGGATCAGCGGACGACGCGGTAGCGCAGGTGGGCCACGCCCGGGGCTTCGAGCACCCGGACTAGCTCAAGTGCGGGCTTGCCCGCCTCGAACCCGTCGAACAGGCGCTCACCCGAACCGAGTATCACCGGGTTGACCTGAAGATCGATCTCGTCGACGAGTCCTGCTGCGATCGCCTGCCGGGCGCACGAGGCTCCTCCTGCGATCGAGATGTCGCGGCCACCGGCAGCCGCCTGGGCCTGGGCGTAGGCCGACTCGATCCCGTCGGTGACGAAGTGAAAGGTGGTCCCACCGTCCATCTCGATCGAGTCGTGCGGGTAGTGAGTCAGGACGAAAACGGGGCAGTGGTAAGGGGGCTCGTCGCCCCACCAGCCCCTCCACTGCGAGTCCCCCCACTGGCCACGAATCGGGCCGAACATGTTACGGCCCATGATCGTCGCGCCCATGCCGTCCATCATGTCGGAGACCACCTGCTGGTTGACGGGATGATCCTTGGCGGGCCCGATATGCCAATCATGAAGCTTAATACCGCCGACACCGAGCGGTTGGTCCTGGCTCTGGTCGCGCCCGGCAACATAGCCGTCGGCAGAAATCGACATCGAAAGATTAGTTCTAGTCACCTAGTGGTATGTCTCGGATTTAGTTGACTTTTTCGAGGGCGATGCGTCCGCGGGCGACTTTCGCGAGGATGGATTCGGCGGTCGCGGTCCACACGTAGGGGCGGGCGTCTTCGTTGTGGGCGTCGAGGTATTCCTGGATTGAGGCGATCAGGTCGGGTACGGAGTGAAAGACCCCGCGCCGCAACGCCTTGTCGGTCAGCTCGCGGAACCAGCGTTCGACGAGATTGAGCCACGACGACGACGTCGGGGTGAAGTGGAGCTGGAAACGGCGATGTTTGTCCAGCCAGGCCCGCACCGTCGGGTGTTTGTGGGTGGCGTAGTTGTCGACGATCAGGTGAATCGACAGATCTTTGGGGACCTCGCTGTCGATGGTGCGCAGGAACTTCACGAACTCCTGATGACGGTGCCGGGGCAGGCACTGCCCGATCACTGCGCCGGTAAGTACGTCCAGGGCGGCGAACAACGTGGTCGTCCCGTGGCGTTTGTAATCGTGGGTCATCGTCTGCGCGCGGCCCGGGATCATCGGCAGCGAGGCCTGGGTTCGGTCCAGGGCTTGCACTGAGGACTTTTCGTCGGCGCACAACACGATGGCCTTGTCCGGCGGGTTCAGATACAACCCGACGACGTCGACGAGCTTCTCGTCGAAGCGGGGATCGTTGGACAGTTTGAACGTCTCGATCCGGTGCGGCTTCAAACCGCGTGCCGACCACACCCGCTGCACGGTGTCCTTGGAGACCCCGACCACCTCGGCCATCGTCCGACAGCTCCAATGGGTCTGGCCCGCCGGACGGTAGTTCTGGGTCAGATCCAGGATCTCGTCGATCTTGCCCTGCGGGATCGACGGCTTACGACCACGACCCTTGCGGACCTGGCCCAACTTCGCCAGCCCATCCTCGGCGAACCGTGCCCGCCAGTTCGCCACCGAGGCCGGCGACACCGACAATGCTTGCGCGATAGCGGTATTGGCGGCGCCCTGCGACGCCATCAACAACGCCTTCGCTCGCACTACCTCACGATGGGCACCCGACTGCGACCGCGCCACCGACTCCAACAACTCACGCTGACCCACGGAAATCTCCAACGCTGCGACCGGCTTCCTCATGACAAGGATCCTATCCAGCCAAACGCTATCTATTTGCGCGACACACCACTAGCCTCCATCGAGCTTTGGTTACGTCGGTTCTATCTAAGAGGACTGAGGTGGCCCGAAAAACTCATCGGTCATCCGACGGGTCGCGGACGACGTCGGCAGCCGCGATTGTGCGGTCTCATACACGCTTCCCGGCGTGTCGCCTATGAAACCGCACACCCGGCTGCATCGGTTAGCCCGGTCCGACCCGAGTCTCGAGTTCAGCAAGCTTGGTGCGCAATACCTTCTCCGCTTCGCGGCGGTCGCTGACGTCGCGCATGATCGCCGAAATCCCCGCTATCCGGCCGGCCTCGTCGCGCAGGAGCGCCACGCTGAATTCGATCGACAGCCGGTGCCCGTCGCTGTGGAGGGCAGGCACGCTCAACAGTTTGTCGCCGTAGCGGGTGTATCCGGTGCGCATCGTCTGTTGGTAGCCCTGCCAATGCCGCGCCCGCAGTTTCTCCGGGATGATCACGTCGAGGCTCTGGCCGACGACGTCGGCGGCCGCGAACCCGAAGATCCTGGTCGCTCCGTTGTTCCACAGCAGGATGATGCCGTCCGGATCGGTCACCACGATGGCCTCGGCGGATTTGGCCACCACGGCCTCGGCGAGCCAGGCTTCGGTCACGCCGTCCGCGGTTGATCGCCCATTCGTCGTCGCCGTATCGCTCATTGTGCTGCTGCCTTTCACGTCGCTGTTCCAGGTAGACATCCCTGCCACTTGCTGAGTAGCATACCGAATAGAGAATACTGCATACAATCCTGTATGGTTCTTCGTAGCCGGCCTAGACGAGAGGAGTACCCATGCTGCTACGCCAGCTCGAGTACTTCGTGGCGGTCGCCAGGGAGAGGCACTTCGCCCGTGCGGCGGAGGCCTGCTATGTGTCGCAGCCCGCCCTGTCAACGGCGATCGCCAAGCTGGAGCGGGAGCTCAGCGTCACGCTCATCAATCGCGGGCAGAACTTCGAGGGCCTGACCCTGGAGGGCGAACGCCTCGTGGTCTGGGCCAAGCGCGTGCTCGCCGAGCACGACAATCTGAAGGCCGAGGCAGCCGCCATGCGGTCCGGTATCTCCGGAACGCTCCGCCTTGGCACAGGGCCGACGGTATCCACGACGACCGCGCTTCCCGTCGCCGCGTTCTGCGCGCTGCACCCGCTAGCGAAGGTGACCATCTGCTCCCGGTTGTCGTCGACGGAGTTGCTGCGCCAACTGCGCGACTTCGAGCTCGACGCCGCTATCGCTCACTTCGGACCGGACGACCAGTCGGGCCTTGAGGTCGTGCCGCTGTACAAGGAACGGTATGTGCTGCTCGTCTCCGGGGAGCAGCTGGTACCGGGTGCCCGCACCATCGCGTGGGCCGAGGCGGCCCAGCTGCCACTCGCGTTGCTGATGCCGCACATGCGATTTCGTCAGTTCATCGACAAGGCGTTCGCCGAAAATGGGGCGGCGGCGATGCCTCAGGTGGAGACGGACTCGGTCGCTTCGCTGTACTCACATGTGGCCACCGGCGCATGGGCGAGCGTGGTGCCGCACACCTGGTTGCGCGCGATCCCCGTCACCGGAGCGGCGAGAGCGATCCCCCTCGTCGAGCCCGAGACGACCGCGCAGATCTCGATGGCGATCCATGCGGGCCCCGGTTCGGTCGCCGCGAGGGCGTTCTTGAACGTTGCGGTGGGCGCGCATCTGGGTGAAGTCCCCGATCTGAGCAGGCGCTGAAATGCATCGGCGAGGACCCGCAATGACGCTGCTCCGCGTGATAACCGGCGGTTATCGGCCGGTTGACAGCAGGTCTTGGACACGCCGATCTACAGCGTGAAAAGTCGTAGTAGGTAAGGGAAATCGCCACCAGCTCGGAAGACTAGGAAGGGTCCACATCATGACCATCGCTCCCATGCGAGACACGGAGCCGGAGGGTACCGACGACACAGGCGCCCTCACTGATGGGATCCACCTGGTTGTCGACGCGCTCAAGCTCAACGGCGTGCACACCATCTACGGGGTCGTCGGAATCCCGATCACCGATCTGGCGCGGCTCGCACAGGCGTCGGGCATCCGCTACATCGGCTTCCGCCACGAGAGCGACGCAGGCCATGCGGCGGCCGCAGCCGGGTTCCTCACCAAGAAACCCGGCATCTGCCTGACGGTGTCCGCTCCCGGCTTTCTCAATGGCCTTGTCGCGCTGGCCAATGCCACCACGAACTGCTTCCCGATGGTCCAAATCTCCGGATCAAGCGAACGGCATCTCGTCGATCTGCAGCGCGGGGACTACGAAGAGATGGATCAGCTGGCAGCGGCCAAGATGTTCGCCAAGGCGGCCTACCGAGTATCGCGCGCCGAGGACATCGGCCGTGGCATCGCCAGGGCGATCCGCACCGCGGTGTCGGGCCGTCCCGGCGGGGTCTACCTCGACATCCCCGCCGCCGTGCTCGGCGAGGTGCTCAACGCCGAGGAGGCGGCGGCGACGCTGTGGCGGGTGGTCAACCCTGCGCCGCGCCAGCTGCCGGAAACCGAAGCGGTGGACTCGGCAATCGACTTGCTCGCCAACGCCAAACGACCGTTGATCGTGCTCGGTAAGGGCGCCGCCTACGCCCAGGCCGACGAGCAGATCACCGAGTTCGTCGAGACGACGGGCGTGCCGTACCTGCCGATGTCGATGGCGAAGGGCCTGCTGCCCGACGACCACCCGCAGTCGGCGGCCACCGCCCGATCGCTGGCGCTGAAGCGGGCCGACGTCGTGATGCTCGTCGGTGCCCGGCTGAACTGGCTGCTCGGATTTGGCGATGCGCCGCAATGGAACCCGAACGCCAAGTTCATCCAGGTCGACATCGCAGCTGCCGAGATGGACAGCAACCAACCCATCGCCGCACCGCTCGTTGGTGACGTCGGTTCGGTGATGGAGGCACTCCTCGAACGGGCCAAACCCGGTCAGATCACCGTGCAGACCGAATGGCGCGAGGAGCTGTCAGCCAAGTCGGCGCAGAACGTCGCCAAGATGGCAGGCCGCCTCCAGACCGCGCTGACTGCGCACCCGATGAAGTTCCTCGGCGCGTTGCAGGCCATCCGCGATGTCCTGCACGACAATCCCCAGGCGTATGTCGTCAACGAGGGCGCGAACGCACTTGACCTGGCGCGCAACACAATCGGCATGCAGGTGCCCCGCCACCGGCTGGACAGCGGGACGTGGGGTGTCATGGGTATCGGCATGGGCTATGCGATCGCCGCCGCCGTCGAAACCGGCGACCCGGTGGTCGCAATCGAGGGTGACAGCGCGTTCGGGTTCAGCGGAATGGAGCTGGAGGCGGTCTGCCGCTACAACCTGCCCATCGTCACCGTCGTGCTCAACAACAGCGGCGTATACCGCGGCGACGACGTTTCCGCCTCCGCTGACCCGGCGCCCACCGCGCTGCAGGCCCGTCACGAGTACATGATCAAGGCCTTCGGCGGCAAGGGATATCAGGCGACGACGCCTGAGGACGTCGCTGCTTGCCTGCGGGAGGCGCTGGCATCGGGCAGGCCTGCACTCATCGACTGCATCATCGACCCCTCCGATGGCACCGAGAGCGGCAACATCGCCCACCTCAACCCCAAGGGCATCACCAACCACCGCTGAAAGATTATGAAAGGAAACGTCTCATGACTGAATTACCGCTCTCCGGCATCAAAGTCATCGACTTCACCGGCGTCCAGGCCGGCCCGGCGTGCACCCAGATGCTCGCCTGGTTCGGAGCCGATGTGCTGAAGGTCGAGCGTCCCGGCGGGGGTGACGTCACGCGAGGTCAGTTGCGGGACATCCCTGACGTCGACGCCCTGTACTTCACGATGCTCAACAGCAACAAGCGCTCGCTGGCCATCAACACGAAATCACCCGAGGGACTGGAGGTGATGGAGAAGCTGATCCGCGGCGCCGATGTGCTTGTCGAGAACTTCGCGCCAGGGGCCATGGACAGGATGGGCCTGTCGTGGGACAAGCTGCAGGAGTGGAACCCGCGGCTGATCTTCGGCTCCGTCAAGGGATTCAACGACGCGTCACCGTGGAACGACCTCAAGGTCTATGAGAACGTCGCGCAGTGCGCAGGCGGCGCCGCGTCGACCACCGGCTTCTGGGACGGGCCGCCGACCGTCAGCGGCGCGGCCCTCGGCGACAGCAACACGGGCATGCACCTGTTGATCGGTATCCTCACCGCGCTGATCGCCCGCGAGAAGACCGGAAAGGGTCAGAAGGTGTCGGCCTCGATGCAGGACGCCGTGCTCAATCTGTGCCGGGTCAAGCTTCGCGACCAGCAGCGGCTGGAAGCGGTTGGCTACCTTGAGGAGTACCCGCAATACCCGAACGGCGAGTTCGGCGACACCGTCCCGCGTGGCGGCAACGCAGGCGGCGGTGGCCAGCCCGGCTGGGTGCTCAAGTGCAAGGGCTGGGAAGACGACCCCAACGCCTACATCTACTTCACGGTCCAGGAGCAGAACTGGAAGCGCACGGCCGAGGTCATCGGCAGACCGGAATGGGCCGAGGATCCCGGCTACAGCACCGCACTTGCCCGCCAGGACAAGATCTTCGACATCTTCGCCGAAATCGAGAAGTGGCTGGCCGACAAGACCAAGTACGAGGCCGTCGACATCCTGCGTAAGTGGGAGGTGCCCTGCGCGCCTGTGATGAGCATGAAGGAGATCGCCGTTGACCCTGCGCTGCGCGAGGCAGGCAGCGTCGTGGAGGTCGATCAGAAGGGCCGCGGGTCGTTCCTGACCGTCGGCAGCCCGATCAAGTTCTCCGCGTTCAAGCCCGAGATCAAGGGCGCTCCACTGCTCGGCGAGCACACCGACGAGGTTCTTGCCCAGCTGGGATACGACGCGGACACCATCGCCGAGTTCCACAAGAACAAGGTCGTCGTCTAGACCTTCCCGCCCAGGTGCGAACCGCCCCCAGCCTCAAGTACGGGGGCGGTTCCCACCATCGCCTATCCCGGAGGAAGCCCATGAGTCCCACGACAACGGGGGAGGCGACGACGGCTGTCGTGCGAGAGATCGTCGCCGTGCATCGTTCACAGCGCGGTGCGTTGCTTCCCATCCTGCACGCAATCCAGGAGGCGCTGGGTTGCGTTCCGCGGGAGGCGATTCCGGTACTGGCCGACGAGCTCAACCTCTCTCGCGCGGACGTGCACGGGGTCGTCAGCTTCTACCACGACTTCCGTTCCGAACCCGCGGGTCGTGCGACGGTCAGGGTCTGCCGGGCCGAGGCGTGTCAGGCACTCGGCGCTGAACGACTGGTGGCGCATCTTCAGGCCCGCTACGGCGTGCCGCTGGGGGAGACCAGCTGGGACGGCTCACTGACCGCGGAGCAGGTCTTCTGTCTCGGCAACTGCGCGCTGGGGCCCGCGGCGCAGGTGAATGGTCGGCTACACGGCAGGCTGGACGAAACTCGCCTGTCGTTGATTCTGGAAAAGGCGATCTCCCGATGAACGAGCCGGTCACCATCTACGTGCCAAGGGATTCGGCGGCAAATCGGTCGGCGCCGACGAAGTCGCAGACGCACTGCTGCGCGCCGCAGTTCGAATCGGGCCGACCAATCCGGCTGGTGCGAAACGGTTCTCGCGGCATGCTGTGGCTGGAGCCGCTGGTCGAGGTGGTCACGCCGGAGGGACGAATCGGGTACGGACCCGTCGCCCCCGGCGCTATCGACGACCTCGTTGCCGCAGGCTTGTTCGACGGTGCTGAGCACCCGTCGCGGCTGGGTGTGGTCGAGGAACTGCCGTGGCTGGCGTCCCAGGATCGGGTCACGTTCGCCCGGGTGGGCGTCACCGATCCGTTGTCTCCCAACGACTATCTGAGCCACGGCGGCCTCGCCGGGCTGCGCCGCGCGCTGGAGATGACCCCCGCCGACGTCGTCGCGGAGGTGACCGACTCCGGGTTGCGCGGGCGCGGGGGCGCAGGCTTCCCTGCCGGAATCAAATGGAAGACCGTCGGAGAATGCGTCGACGAACTGAAGTTCGTCTGCTGCAACGCCGACGAGGGAGACAGTGGGACCTTCGCTGACCGGATGGTCATGGAGGGTGATCCGTTCATGCTCATCGAGGGCATGACGATCGCCGCCTATGCCGTCGGCGCCACGGAGGGCTACATCTACATCAGGTCCGAGTACCCCGACGCGGTGGCCGCGATGCGTTCCGCCATCGAGATCGCGCGCGGGCAAGGGTGGCTCGGCGACAAAGTCCTCGGCTCGTCACTGTGTTTCGACATGTACGTCCGGGTGGGCGGCGGCGCCTACATCTGCGGCGAGGAAACCTCCATGCTGGAAAGCCTTGAGGGCAAGCGCGGCATGGTCCGCGCGAAGCCGCCGATCCCTGCGATTCACGGCCTGTTCGGCAGGCCGACCGTGGTGAACAACGTGCTCACGCTGTCCAGCGTGCCGACGATCCTCGCCGACGGGCGCGCGGCGTATCAACAGTTCGGTGTGGAGCGCTCGCGTGGCACCCAGCTGTTCCAGCTCGGCGGCAACATCCGTCAGCGGCGGCATCGTGGAGAAGGCGTTCGGGGTGACGCTGGATGAACTCGTCAACGGCTATGGCGGAGGGACCCTTTCGGGGCGTCCGGTGCGCGCAGTCCAGGTCGGTGGCCCGCTCGGTGCGTACCTGCCGGTGGCGCAAGTTCGACCTGCCGATGGACTACGAGGCGTTCGTGGCGGCCGGTGCGATGGTCGGTCACGGCGGAGTCGTGGTGTTCGACGACACCGTCGACATGGCGGCTCAGGCCCGGTTCGCCATGGAGTTCTGCGCCGCGGAGTCGTGCGGCAAGTGCACGCCGTGCCGGGTGGGCTCGGTTCGCGGCGTCGAGGTGATCGACCGGATCAGCGCGGGCGAGCACCGCGACGAGAACCTGGCCCTGCTCGAGGACCTCTGCGATGTGATGACCGAGGGATCGTTGTGCGCCATGGGCGGGTCTGACCCCGATGCCGGTGCGCAGCGCGATCACCCATTTCCCAGACGACTTCTATGCCAGGGAACGATTTCGCCAGGCATGCAGCTGCCCATCAGCGTGAAGACGGAAGGCAAACCATGACCCTGCTCAAGGAACCCGACTTCGGAACCCCTGCCAAGGACGGTCCGGCGACGGTCTCGGTCGAGGTCGACGGGCTGCAGCGTCGCCGTGCCCGAGGGCACGTCGGTGATGCGGGCGGCTGCGCTCGCCGGGGTCAACATTCCGAAGCTCTGTGCGACGGACACGCCTCGACGCCTTCGGCTCCTGCCGGCTGTGCCTCGTAGAGATCGACGGCCGCCGCGGAACCCCCGCCTCGTGCACGACCCCGGTCGCCGACGGCATGGTGGTGAGGACCCAGACGCCGAAGGTCGCCAAGCTCCGCGAGAGCGTCATGGAGCTCTACATCTCCGACCATCCGCTGGACTGCCTGACCTGCCCGGCCAACGGCGACTGCGAATTGCAGGACATGGCAGGTGTGGTCGGGCTGCGGCAGGTCAGGTACGGCTACGACGGCGAGAACCACCTGGACGCGGTCAAGGACACCAGCAACCCGTATTTCGACTTCGACCCGTCCAAGTGCATCGCGTGCTCGCGGTGCGTACGGGCTTGCGGCGAGATCCAGGGCACGTTCGCGCTGACCATCGAGGGCAGGGGCTTCGACTCGAAGGTGTCGCCCGGCGCCGGCGAGTCGTTCATGGACTCGGAGTGCGTGTCGTGCGGTGCGTGCGTGCAGGCGTGCCCGACGTCGACGCTGCAGGAGCGTTCCGTCGTCGAGCTCGGCATGCCGACGCGGTCGGTGATCACCACGTGCGCGTACTGCGGCGTCGGCTGCTCATTCAAGGCGGAGTTGCGCGGCGACGAAGTGGTCCGCATGGTGCCGCATGAAGGACGGCGGCGCGAACGAGGGTCACTCATGTGTCAAGGGGCGGTTCGCCTTCGGTTACGCGACGCACCCGGACCGGGTGCTGCGCCCGATGGTTCGCGAGAAGATCACCGATCCGTGGCGCGAAGTCGAGTGGGACGAGGCGATCGGTACCGTCGCCCGACGGATGCTGGAGATCAAGGCGCAGTACGGCGTTGGGCGCGATCGGCGCGATCACCTCGTCGCGGTGCACGAACGAAGAGGTCTACGTCGTCCAGAAGATGGTGCGCGCGGCGTTCGGCAACAACAACGTCGACACCTGTGCGCGGGTGTGCCACTCGCCGACGGGATATGGGCTCAAGCAGACCTTCGGTGAGTCGGCGGGCACACAGGACTTCCGTTCGGTGGCGCAAGTCCGACGTCATCATGGTGATCGGGGCCAATCCGACCGACGGGCACCCGGTGTTCGCGTCGCGGATGAAGCAGCGGCTGCGCCAGGGCGCGAAGCTGATCGTGGTCGACCCGCGTCGCATCGACCTGGTCCGCTCGCCGCACATCGAGGCCGACTACCACCTCCAGCTGAGGCCGGGGACGAACGTGGCGGTCGTCAACGCCATGGCGCACGTCGTCGTAACCGAGGGCCTGGTTGACCAGTCATTCATCGGGGCAGCGGTGCGAGGGATTCGACGAGTGGGCGCAATTCATCTCGGGCATCGAGAACAGCCCCGAGACCGTCGAGCCGATCACCGGCGTGCCCGCGCGAGGACGTGCGTGCTGCCGCCCGGTTGTACGCGCAGGGTGGCAACGGGGCGATCTACTACGGCCTGGGGGTGACCGAGCACAGCCAGGGCTCGACGATGGTGATGGGCATGGCGAACCTGGCGATGGCGTGCGGCAACATCGGCCGCGACGGTGTCGGCGTGAACCCGCTGCGCGGCCAGAACAACGTGCAGGGTTCCTGCGACATGGGATCGTTCCCGCACGAGCTGCCGCGGCTACCGTCACGTGTCGGACGACGCGGTGCGCAAGGTCTTCGAAAACCTCTGGGGTACAGTCCTTCTGCCGGAGCCTGGGCTACGAATCCCGAACATGTTCGACGCCGCGATCGAGGGCACCTTCCGGGCGCTGTTCGTCCACGGTGAGGACATCGCGCAGTCGGACCCGAACTTCAACCATGTTGCCGCCGCACTGGGCGCGATGGAACTGGTGGTGGTGCAGGACCTGTTCCTCAACGAGACCGCGAAGTTCGCGCACGTGTTCCTGCCTGGTGCGTCGTTCCTGGAGAAGGACGGCACCTTCACCAACGCCGAACGCCGGATCAACCGGGTCCGTGCGGTGATGAAGCCAAGAGCGGCAAGCACGAGTGGGAGATCGTCTGCGAGATCGCCACGGCAATGGGCTATCCGATGCGTTACGACAATCCGAGCCAGATCATGGACGAGATCGCACGCTGTCACACCGACATTCACCGGCGTGTCGTTCGCCAAGCTGGATGAGATGGGCAGCGTGCAGTGGCCCTGCAACGAGGAGGCGCCCGACGGCACGCCGATCATGCATGTCGAGGCATTTACCAGGGGGCAATGGCAGGTTCGTGCCGACGCCGTTCGTGCCGACCGACGAGCGCAGTACCCGCCGCTTCCCGTTGATCCTGACGACCGGGCAGAATCCTGAGTCAGTACAACGTCGGAGCGCAGACCCGACGTACCGCGAACATCGCGTGGCAC
Organism: uncultured Actinomycetota bacterium; assembly: GCA_963835075.1. Taxonomy (GTDB): domain Bacteria; phylum Actinomycetota; class Actinomycetes; order Mycobacteriales; family Mycobacteriaceae; genus Mycobacterium. The sequence continues at coordinate 231,130 of CAWIEE010000027.1, forward strand.
CAAGAGGATGTGCTGGAGATCCATCCGCACGACGCCGAGGTGCGTGGCATCAGGACGGCGACGAGGTCACGTTGGCCAGCCGAGTCGGTGAGACGACGCTGCATGCGCAGATATCCGACCGGATGCCGACCGGCGTCGTGTACACGACGTTCCATACCCGATCACGGGGGCGAACGTCGTGACGACGGAGAACTCCGACTGGGCGACGAACTGCCCGGAGTACAAGGTGACGGCCGTCCAGGTCACGCTCACCCACCCCACTCGCCGAGCTGCACGGCGAAGTCGGCCGCAGACCGGGTGAACTGGCCGCCGGACTCGTGGACTGACATGTCGCACAACGAAGCTGCCGAGATCAGGCTGATCAACAAGATCGTCGTTCAATTTCGCCTACCTGCCCACCGATGATGCGGTCGCCGAGGTCGCCAACCACGTCAGCAGGTTCTGGGACCCACGGATGAAACGGCGGCTGTTCGAGCTCGTCGACTCGGGGACCAAGGATTTCGAACCTGTGGCGGTGGCCGCAACTGCCTTGCTGCGGTAGTGCCCGGATCTAACGCGCCGAGATTGACGAAATGGTGCGACTTACTCGCACTTCTGCGCCCATTCGTTCGTTTCGGCGTTGTGGACACCCCACGTCGAACCCGCTCAGCGAGCTGAGAGCCACCAGGCATACAACGAGGCGAGGTCTGCACCCTCTACGTTCACCACCACGAGATCCGCGTCTCTCGTCCACGTCAGCATGGACAGGCTGGTGTGAGGGTAGAAGTCGTGTCCACATTTCACCCTTCCGCCCTGCCAGGCGACCGGTCCCGGATCTGTTGTTCCCGGGCATGGGATCGCAGAGCCATATTGGTTGAAGGTCTTGTTGAGGTCGGCGATATTTCCGTAAAGGGAGTAGGTCGCAGCGTTGGGGCCGCCGGGCTGACTGTTGGGCCCGCAGCCGAGCCGTGCGAGGAAGGGGTCCTCGGCATACTGCTTGCCCGCCTGGCAGTCGGCCGGGGTGTAGCCGCCAGAGAGCAGCGCGAATAGTTTGTCGTTGTTGGCCTGATTGTCTGCTGGGTCAGCGGTCGCCGTTGCCGATGTACCGAAAGATGCAACCGCGCAAACGCACGCAACAGTCACCGCTCTTGCGCCCTGGACGAACGTCGACATCGCCACTCCACTACCGGCATTTCGGCGACCGGGTAGGCCTACACGATATGCCGTCACCGCAGCATGCACATCGACTCTGAAACTTCCTTCGCGCGAACTTCCTTCGCGCGTGATCAGACGTCGATCGTTCCCCCAAGAATCCGCCAAGGCGTCGGTCGCACCCTTTACACGACCCGCGACGACGGCTGACGGTCGAAAGCAACGCCTGATAAAGCGAATCTCGCGACCGTGGTTGCCAACATCATGAAGGCCAAGCACGCCACGATAAAGAACTCGCGCGGCAACATCCGCTGATCGATTCGGCGTGGCCGCGCTACCTCGCCGATGCCCTCGTGTTATGTCACCCGGAACTGGTCTTCCTCCACGGGTATCCACAACATGCCCAACAACACTGCAGTGCTTAACTTTTCCGATTCGCGATGTTACCTCTGGATCGCTAAGTGTCCCTGCTGGACGAGCGAGCCTGAGGTGGTTGCGGTTGCAGAGGTGTTGGCATCGCCTTCAATGTGCCGGCTTCGAGACTGAGTTAGGGGCACCAGGTGAAGTGCCCAAACGGACCTGTGATGCAGCCCCACCCTGGCCCGTAGTCGTAGTTTCCGCCGTAGCCCCAGTTGCCACGGTCGCCCCAGTCTCCACGGTCGCCATGGCCCCAGTCGCCGCCCCCATGGCCGCCTCGATCTTGCTGCCACAAAACCCCCGTGACGAGGGGGAAGGCTGGCGCGGCGCTCGCGACGCCCGCGCCAAGTCCGAGGGCGGTGAAGCCCAGTGCGCCGGTCATCGCAGCTCCGGCTGCAATCTTCTTCAGATTCATTGCAAACTCCCTTCCCATCCCCCTACAACGCCGCAACGTTAGCTAACCTAAATTTATGCCCATGGTCGGGCAATTTTGTGCAATCCATGACAGGACGCTGGGAGAACGGACGCGGCCGGGCTACCTATCTGCCGGCGCCGGCTACATACGTTGACGGCACACGCTCCGCTCGCGCTTTGGGATAGGTCGTCCTTATTTCGAGGCGGCGTTCAGTTGTGCGGGGGCCTGGTCGATTTGGTCGTATGCGTAGGCGGCTATCTCGGCGGTGCTCATGGTCTCGCCATCGCGGGCAAGTGATCCGTAGGGGTGGAGAAGGAATCGGACCCGCCGACCTCTGACATTAGAGACCTGCCACGAGGACGACCTAGAGTAATGGCAACTCTAATTTCGTTGTCCGGCCAGACGGCTCGTCGCGTAGCGGCCAGCCCGCCACCATCCGGTGATTGGCAGTTGCTCGGTCTGAGCCGGAGACGTCGTCAGCGCAGCGTGATCGCCGCCCTCGATCGGCGTTAAGACTGCTTGTCTGCGATTCCGGATTACTACCTATCGGCGCTTCCGGCTACGCGCGGCGGCCCCCGCCGATACCTTCGTGGTCGACGTCCCGCCAGAACTCGATGTCGTACTGGGTGTCAGGGATCTGGATCATCTCGACGGACGAGGTGTGCCCACGCGTCAGTTCCAGCTCTTCGACGTCGATGTCGAGCCGGTCGACGCCGTTGATGATGCGTTCGGCGTCATTGACGAGGCGACGCACGGCCGGGGTGTCGCCAAGTTTCGATGCCAACGACGTCACGCACTTCAAGAGCGTGCCGCTCAACTCGTTGAGCTCTTCGCGTTCGGCGGTGTTTGACATCGAATCTCCTTGGGGGCTAGGCATTAGCGCGGTAGGTGCAAGGCCGGGTATCCGGGGCGATGCAGCAGCCGCGTCATGACCGCGGCACACAGGCTGAGCAGGCCGGCCGCGACGAACAGCAGCGTGAGTACATCCGACGCGACCACCAACGCTGGTAGTCCGACGCCGATGATGCCGCCAAACAGCTTGGCGCTGTACACCACACCGAAGTTGCGAACGGCGTTGCGCTCGCCGAAGTAGTCGGCCACGAGGCTGGCGAACAACGGATAGAACGCGCCGCCTGCCATCCCGCTGAGGGCGGCGAAGGCCACGAACGCTGCGGGCTGCCCGACTGACGCGGAATACACGAGCCCCAACTGCGCGCAGCCTTCGAGCGCAAGCGCGACGCTCAGTGTCCTGCGGCGTCCGAAGCGGTCGGAGATCCGACCGGCGACGCTGCGGCCCGCGCCGTTGACGACAGCGAGCAGGCCGACCGCCGACGCTCCGACGGCGAGCGAAAAGCCATGGGACAACGCGACGAACGGGACATACACGATCGCCAGCAGCGAGGCCGCCGCGGCGAACACCAGGATGAGGTACATGACCACGAACGCTGGCGTGCGGACGGCTTCGGCAGGCGAATACTGCCGCACCGCAGCGACGTTGTTGCGCAGGCTACGGTTCACCCGCTTATCGATGGCCCACAGTTTGGGGTCGATGTCGGGCGGCCACCAGCCAGCGGGCGGATCCCGCAAGAGCGCGCCGCACACCGCGACGACGAGGAGGATGCAGACGCCGACGCCTGCGAAGATCCCTGCCCGGTTTCCAGGTGCGAGCACCGCGGCGAAGAGCGCGATGAACGGCACAGCGCCATAGCCGAAGGCCCCGGTGACGAATCCGACCCGGACGGCCCGGTCCTCCGGATACCACTTCGCGACGGTGGATGTGCATGTGGCATAAACGATTCCGGCGCCGGTGCCGCACAGCACGGAGTAGCCGAGCACCGCGAGCGCGAGGCTGTCAGTGTAGGCGAGGGTCAACGGGCCTGCGGCGCACAAGAGCGACCCGACGAACACGGCGCGCGAAGGGGTGAGCGCGAACCGTTGGCTCAACGCGGCAGTGGGCGCGGCCGCGCCCGCCTGGAACACCACCCACAGCGCGAGCACCCACAGGGCGCCCGTCACAGTCGAACCGTTGGTCGCGTGCAGCGCGGTGACGGCGACGCCGTAGCCGTACTGCAGCACGCCGATGCCTGCCATCGCCGCCCACGAGAGTCCGAGCATCCACGTTCGGGAGTGGCCGGTGATGTCCTGCGGCCGCTCGCCGACACGGTAGGACCGTCCGTGGAGATCCCGGACTTCGACGACTGCTGGTGCGCTGGTGGGGGACATGTAGACTCCTATTGCATACAGTATGCGACAAGCATAACGTGACCTGGATCACTTGTCCATCGGAAGGAGTGCCGACGTGGGACGCGTAACCAGTCGATACCGAGTCGTGCGCATGGCCGACGGCGTGGCGACGGCCCGCCCGGACACGCTCGCCGCCGAAGAACCCCTGGAGATCAGGGTGGCCGGCCGCCCGCTGACCGTGACGATGCGAACCCCTGGTGACGACTTCGACTTGGCCCGCGGGTTTCTCGTGAGCGAGGGTGTCGTGTCCGCTGCCTCTGACGTCGCAGCGATCCGGTACTGTGCGGGCGCGACGGCCGATGGTGCCAACACCTACAACGTGCTCGACCTGCTCCTCGACGACGGAGTCCCTGCCCTCGACCCGTCGCTCGAACGCAACTTCTACACAACGTCGTCGTGCGGCCTGTGCGGCAAGGCCAGCCTCGAGGCGGTGCGCACCATCAGCAGGTGGAGCGTCGGTAGTGATCCGCTGCGGCTCACTGCCGAAACGATCGCCTCGCTGCCCGAGAAACTCAGAGCTGCTCAGCGGGTCTTCGATCGCACGGGCGGGCTGCACGCGGCGGCATTGTTCGACGCCGACGGGGATCTGTTGTGTGTGCGCGAAGATGTCGGTAGGCACAACGCGGTGGACAAGGTCATCGGTTGGGCGTTGGGCGCAGGCCGCCTTCCGCTGACTGGCACCACACTGATGGTGAGTGGCAGGGCGTCGTTCGAGTTGGTGCAGAAGGCGGTGATGGCCGGGGTTCCCGCCCTGGCCGCCGTGTCCGCGCCGTCGTCACTCGCGGTCGATCTGGCCAGAGAGATGGGGCTGACGTTGATCGGCTTCCTGCGCGGATCGTCGATGAACATCTATTCCGGAGCCGAGCGCATCCCCTCCGGTGACGATGTGGCCATGGTCGGCTGACGAGCGCTACTCGGCGTCGGCCTTGGCAAGCCGCTGTTCGTGGTAGGCCTCACGAGTCAGTTCCGTGTGCCGAGTCATGATGTCGGTTGCCTGACCTGCGTTCCCGGCCGCGATGGCCTTGATCAACTCGGCATGTTCGGTCCATGCGCTATGGCCGCGTGGCTGGGCGATGGGGAGGTAGTACCAGCGCCACTTGCGTTCGACGAGTGAGATATGTTCGGCGAGAACGGCATTGCCCGCAAGGGCGGTGATCGCGGCGTGCAGGGCGGCGTTCGCCGCCACTAGCGCCTCTGGGTCGTTGGCGGCCAACGCATTCAACCCGTCCTGCTGCAATTCCCACAGCTTGTTGACGTCCTCAGGGGTGGCACGCTCGGCCGCGAGCCGTGCCGAGTACGCCTCGAGGATCGTTCGGACGCCAAGAAGCTGGTCTACCTCATCCTCGGAAGGGACGTGGACGAAGGCGCCCTGTGCGGGCCGTAGCTCGATCCAGCCGTCGGTTTGCAAGCGCTGCAAGGCTTCTCGGACCGGCTGCCTGCTGACGCCGAGGTACTCCGCCAATTCGTTCTCGACAAGGTGCTGGCCCCGCTTGAGGGTGCCGTGGACGATGAGTTCCACGATCGCTTCGTAGACCGCCTGGCGCAGGGGGGCAGGACGCTGCACCCGCCGCGCGGCGCCGTCGGTCAGCACGTTCGGCGAACCCTGGGTCCGACTACGCGAACCCTGGGCGGGAAGTGTCATCGAGCCCTCCTTAACCAACTGCTATCGAGCGGCTACCAACATACAGCGTTTCGTATGCAATAACCTGTTTGCGAACGGACGTGTTCGCCGTGGCGCCGACAGCTTGCCGCTCTCCCGCAGCCGGCCTGCCGGGAATGCCACCGCGGCCTGGAAGAGCACCCACACGCCGAGCAGCCAGAAGATGTGGGCGCCGTGCCAGTTGTGTGCCTCCGAGAGCGTGTCCTCGGCGGAGGTGAACGCGTATCCGATGAGCTGATGGCCATCATCGCAATCCACGGGAGCCACACCATCCAGGCTCGTGACCGCTCAAGGATGTCGCGGTCGGTCTTCGCCGGCCCGGTACACCCTGCCGTTGTCATCGATTACCTCGGGGTGTCTCGGCCGCGCCGGCGCATTCATACTGTCGAACCTCCCGATTGCACTGTGATCCTGCGACCATTTTGTTGGGTTGGTGGGGGAATCCATCAGATGAATCCCTTCGTGTTGAGGCCCAGCTTGTCGCGGCTGAGGTCTCAGCCCGGGGTTGCCGCACTGCTGATGGGATATTGCATACACCTAATCTGTGAAGCCAGTCACCAGCCTTCCGAAAAAGTAACCGGAATCACACGGCACGGTATACTACATACAATCCTGGGATGCGCAAGATCAGGTCCCTGTGTATCTCCTGCCGAATGGACGACTGACGACGGGTGGTCATGGGCGCGCCGGGTGTCAGGAAGGCGACATCCGCAGCGGTGAAAACCGTTGTGGACCAGGGAGTCTGGATTCGCACGCGAATTTTGCGGGCTGGAAACACTAACTTGGAAATTCGCTGTGTACCCGCTGGGGGCAAGTCGGTCCGCTGGGTCTCGGAATCGCCGCGTTTGGCCCGTTGGATCGATGTCCGATCGAAACTCGCCGATCGCTGGACAACTGGCTGTAACGTGCGCCACACTGTTGTCTACCTCATACGGTATGCAATCTGGACGGCCGTCGCTCCACTTCGGTTCAGCGGGGCGGACGGCGCCGAAGGGAGTTGGGATCATGGGTGAAGTCGCGAAGGCATTGGATGGCGTCCGCATCCTCGACTTGACGCATGTGCAGTCAGGACCTTCTGCGACGCAACTGCTCGCCTGGCTTGGCGCGGACGTCATCAAGCTGGAGACGCCCGCGGGCGGTGACGTCACCCGCAGACAGCTGCGCGACGTCCCTGGCGCCGACAGCCTGTACTTCACGATGCTGAACTGCAACAAACGCAGCATCACCGTCAACATGAAGAGCGATGACGGACAGCAGATCTTCACCGACCTGGTATCCCGCGTCGACGTCCTCGTCGAGAACTTCGGGCCGGGCGTCGTCGATCGGTTCGGATTCACCTGGGAGCGGCTGCGTGACATCAACTCGCGGTTGATCTATGCGTCGATCAAGGGATTCGGCCCCGGCAAGTACTTCAACTTCAAGGCATACGAAGTCATCGCGCAGGCGATGGGCGGATCCATGGCCACCACCGGTTTCGAACACGGGCCGCCGACGGCCACCGGCGCGCAGATCGGTGATTCGGGGACCGGCATCCACTTGGTCACCGGGATCCTGGCCGCGCTCTATCAGCGCACGAACACCGGACGTGGGCAGCGAGTCGAGGTGGCAATGCAAGACGCGGTGCTCAACCTCTGCCGGGTGAAACTTCGCGACCAGCAGCGCCTCGCCAGCGGGGCGCTGGAGGAATACCCGAACGAACACTTCAGCGACGAGGTCCCGCGGTCGGGCAACGCATCCGGCGGGGGCCAGCCGGGTTGGGCGGTTCGGACCAAGGGCGGCGGGCCCAACGACTACATCTATGTGATCGTCCAGCCCCAGATCTGGGCACCGCTGGCGGATCTGATCGGCAGGCCAGACCTCGCCGAGCATCCTGACTGGGCCCGGCCCGAGGACCGATTGCCCAAGTTGGACAAAGTCTTCGCGCTGATCGAGGACTGGTCGGAGCAGCACACCAAGTGGGAGGCGTTGGAGGCACTGAACGCCCTCAACGTCCCGTGTGGTCCGGTGCTGAGCACCAAGGAACTGATCGAGGACGAAACACTCGCCGACCTCGGCGCGATCGTCACGGTCGACCATCCCGAGCGGGGCCCGTTCAAGACCGTCGGCTCTCCGCTGCGGCTATCGGACTCTCCTGTCGACATCGTCCGGTCGCCGTTGCTCGGAGAGCACACGGACGAGATCTGCACGGAGCTTGGCTACTCGCCGGAGCAACTGGAGCTGTTCAGGTGCGCTGGCGCCATCTGAGCTTGTCAGTGGTCCTACGTCGAAAGGGCGATATCACAATGCGCTAAACCGCTCGGCAGCACGGGAGGTGCTGGGAAAGTCGCTCGCCCAAGGTAACTGGTAGCCCTCGGCGTGAGCGAAAAACAAACGCGATGCACGCCGAGTCACCGACGTGTGCCGTCCGATCGCTGCCCGGGGCCGTATCCCCGTGCAGCGCAAGTGCTTCCTGTGTCTGTCGCGAAAACCTGACGCGAGAGGCGGTAGAAGCGCGAGCCTGTAACCCTCGCTAGAAAGAGAATCAACGATGTCGGAAACGATTGCAAGTTATCGGGAGATCACGGACGCGAATAACCGCGTCTATCGCGTCGGCGAGACCGACCGTCAACTCCTCGGCAGATCCCGGGCCTGGATGGTCTGGCTGCCGTGGGCCGCCATGATGGCGATCAGTGTCTACGAGTACGGTTACGGCGCGGCCGCGAAGTCGCTGCGCGACGCGCACCACTGGACCATGTCCGAGACGTTCTGGCTGCTGTCCATCTGGGCCTTCTTCCAGGCACTCGTCGCGTTTCCCGCCGGAAAGCTCCGGGAGAAGGACATCGTCTCGGCAAGGACTGCGATGCTGGCAGGCGCGGTGCTGTCGGCGCTGGGCTTCCTCAGCATCGCCAACAGCGACAGCCTGGTGGTCGCCTACCTCGGGTTCTCCGTCTGCGGCGGCATCGGCGCAGGACTGGTCTACGCGACGTGCATCAACCTCGTCGCAAAGTGGTATCCGGAGCGGCGAGGCGGCAAGACGGGGTTCGTCAACGGCGGATTCGCTTACGGCGCTGTCCCATTCATCTTCATCTTCAGTTACGCCCTGCATCCGAACACCTATGCCTGGGTTCTCGACGTGGTCGCCGTGTACATGCTGGTGGTCGTCGCCGTATGCGGGCTGATGTTCCGTGACCCGCCGAAGAACTGGTGGCCAGCCGATGTCGACCCAGTCCAGTGGGCGAGCAGCAAGAAGGGGGCGGAGAGCCTTCGCAAGAACCCGCCCGCCGTGCGGCAGTACACACCGATGGAGGCGATCAAGACCGGCATGCTGCCACTGATGTGGCTGTCGCTGGGGATCAGCGCAGGCGTTTCGCTGTTCGGCATCAGCTACATGGTGCCGTTCGCCAAGGAGCTCGGATTTGGACCGTTGATCGCGGCGTCGTCGGCCGGCGTGCTGTCGATCATTAACGGCACCGGTCGCACGGTGACCGGCTACATATCGGACCGGCTTGGACGCAAGCAGACGCTGCTCATCGTGCTGCTGGTATCGGCCGTGGCACTGGTCGGACTGCTCTACGCAGGCGAGGCGCAGAACGAGATCGCGTTCCTGTTCTTCGCGTTTCTGGTCGGGATTCGGCGGCGGCGCCTTCTACCCGATGTTCGCCTCGCTGACCCCGGACTACTTCGGCGAGAACAACAACGCCAGCAACTACGGCCTCGTCTACAGCTCCAAGCTGCTTGGCTCGGTCGTGGGGATCGGCGTCGGTGCGAGCGTCATCGACGCCTGGGAGTATACCGGTGCCTACTGGATCGCCGCGGTGAGTGCTCTGGTCTCAGCTGGGATCGCGGTCTTCCTCCGGCAGCCAGGTCGAAAGGTGCCTGAGGCCGAGGTTCTGGTTGCCGCTGAGCCGAGCCCGGCGACCGTGGAGAGGCCGATGGCCGCGACGCTGGCCGACTGAAAAGGCGCGTCGCAGACGGGAATTCGGCGGCCGAGGGGAAGTGCCGGTCAGGCGGTCCCCTCGGCCGTCTCCTGCCGTTGCTGGTGGTAGATGTCTCGGGTGCGTTCCGTGTGCTGGCGCATCAGGTCGCCCGCCCGTTTGGAGCTGCGCCGTCCGATCGCCTGAATGAGCTGGGCGTGTTCGTCCCAGGCATCTTTGCCGCGCGCCAGCGCGATGGGTAGGTAGTACCACCGAACGCGACGGTCGACCGATCCGATGAGGTCGGCCAGAACTTTGTTGCCGGACATCGCGACAACGGCACCGTGTAGCGCGGCGTTGGCGGCGACGAGGCCCTCCTGGTCGTCGTCGGCCAGCGCCTTCTCCCCGGCGCGTTGGAGCTCCCAGAGGTGCTCCACTTGTTCCGGTGTCGCACCCCCGGCCGCCAGTCTGGCGGACTCCGCCTCCAGCAACGTGCGCACGGCGAGAAGCTGATCGGCCTCGGCGTCGGTGGGGGTGTGCACGAACGCACCGAGCGTGGGGCGCAAGTCCACCCAGCCCTCGCTCTGCATGCGCTGCAGCGCCTCCCTCACAGGCTGCCTGCTGACGCCGAGGTGGGCCGCCAACTCGTGTTCGACAAGGTGCTGACCCGGCTGCAGGTCACGGGACACGATCATTTCGACGAGGATGTCGTACACCGCCTGGCGCAGTGGCGCCGGGCGCCCCAGCGGCGCGGCATGGCGCAGGCTCCCGGCGGGCTCGGCTGACGGGTTGGTCATGGTGTTCTAGCATACGGTCCCCTCCATGATAATTTCGTAATGCGAAATGACTCTGCCGCCAGGCGGAGCGGCGCAATGGATCGGAGGGCATCGATGGCGGATGACTCGGCGATCAAGGGCAGCGTTCAATCGGTTGAGCGGGCGTTCGAGCTGCTGGAGATCATGGCCAGCGCAGGCCCGTCAATTGCGTTCGGGGAGTTGGCGGCTCGCGCCGAACTGCCGCAACCGACCATTCACCGCCTCGTGCGGACTCTGTTGAACATGGGGTATGTGAGGCAGCTTCCCAATCGGCACTATGCGCTGGGGCCCAAGCTGATTCGCTTGGGCGAGAGCGCCGCCCAACTCATCGGCGCTTGGTCGCGTCCCCACCTCGCCGAACTGGTGGAGAAGACGGGCGAGAGTGCCAACATGGCGGTGCTGGACAACGACATGGCGGTCTATGTTGCTCAAGTCCCGTCGCCGCACTCCATGCGGATGTTCACCGAAGTGGGCCGGCGCGTATACCTGCATTGCACCGGGGTTGGTAAGGCGCTTCTGATGCAGCTGCCCAACGAGGCCGTGCTCGCAGTGTTGAAGCGGGCCGGGATGCCTGCATCCAACGAGAACACGCACACGACGCCGGAATCGTTGATCCGGGACATCGAGCTGAGCCGGTCACGTGGCTACGCCGTCGACGAAGGCGAGCAGGAGCTCGGCGTGCGGTGCTTCGCGGTGCCGGTGCCCGACGCCCCCACGTTGACCGCGGTCTCGATCTCGGGGCCCGCCGCGCGCCTCACGTTGAAATCGGCGACGAAGGTGGCGCCGCTGCTGAAGCGTGTGGCCCGCGATCTCGCCTCGGAGTTCGACAAAGAGGCTGGCGTCGCGAGGCGTTGATTCCGTTGCAGTGCTGCGGAATCGGGCCCGGACCATCTACTAGTGCCAGATTGCCAAGCTCTGAGCGACAGTGTCGCTCGTTGGCGCGACTGTCTAACTATTCAGCGACATAGTCGCTCAGAGCTTGGCACATCGACCACACGACTCCGGCTGCAAGTAGATCAGAGGCCTCGTTTCAATCGAGGAGCAGCGCGGCCGCCGTCGGGGCGTCGTCGAGCGTCTCGGCGAGGTCGTTGAACTCCATGACGTTGTCGATCTCTGTGCCCATCGCGATGTTGGTGATCCGCTCCAGAAAGACCTCGACCACCACGGGCACCTTGTGCTCGTGGGCGAGCTGCTGCGCCCGCGTCAGCGCCGGACCGATCTCCTGCGGCTCGACGACTTGAATCGCCTTGCAGCCAAGGCCTTCGGCCACCCGTAGGTGGTCGACGCCGTATCCCTTGGGAACAGTCCCGTCCTCCTCCTGCGCGTTGATGTTGTCGAAGCCCAGCGACACGCAGTAGTTCATGTCGAAGTTTCGCTGCGCCTGACGGATCAGCCCGAGATACGAGTTGTTCACGACGACGTGGACATACGGAAGGTTGAACTGCGCCCCGACCGCGAGTTCCTCGATCAGGAACTGGAAGTCGTAGTCGCCCGACAGCCCGACCACGGTGGCGCTGGGATCGGCGGCGACCACGCCCAATGCCGCGGGCACCGTCCACCCCAGCGGTCCGGCCTGGCCGCAGTTGATCCAGTTGCGCGGCTTGTACACCTGAAGAAACTGTCCACCTGCGATCTGCGACAGCCCGATTGCGGTGACATACCGAACATCTCGGCCGAGGACGCGATTCATCTCCTCGTAGACGCGCTGCGGTTTGATCGGCACGTCGTCGAAATGAGTCTTGCGATGCATCGTCTGCTTGCGCAGCCGGCACTCGTCGCCCCAACTGCTCCAATCCGGCAGCGTGCCCGCCGCGCGCCGCTCCCTGGCGACGTCGATGAACTGCTCCAGTGCGGCCTTCGCGTCCGAAACGATCCCGAAGTCGGGGGCGAAGACGCGGCCGATCTGGGTGGGCTCGATGTCGACGTGGACGAATCGCCTTCCCTTCCGGTAGGTCTCGAGACCGCCGGTGTGCCGGTTCGCCCACCGATTGCCGATTCCGAGCACGAAGTCGGATTCGAGCATGGTCGCGTTGCCGTAGCGATGGGCGGTCTGCAGACCCACCATGCCCGCCGCAAGACGGTGATCGTCCGGAATGGTGCCCCAACCCATCAGGGTCGGAACCACCGGGACGTTGAGGATCTCCGCCAGCTCCACCAACAGGTCCGACGCGTCGGCGTTGACGATGCCGCCACCTGCAACCAAGAGCGGACGTTCGGCGGTCACCAGCATGTCGATCGCCTTGGCGGTCTGGGCGCGTGTCGCCGTCGGTTTGTACACCGACAGCGGCTGATAGAAGTCGGGGTCGAAGTCGATCTCAGCCAACTGCACATCGATGGGCAGGTCGATGAGCACCGGCCCTGGCCGCCCCGAGCGCATCAGGTGAAACGCCTGAGCGAACGCGCCGGGAACCTGGCCCGGTTCGAGCACCGTCATCGCCATCTTCGTCACGGGCGCGGCGATGGACGCGATGTCGACGGCCTGGAAGTCCTCCTTGTGCAGCCTGTTCACCGGCGCCTGGCCGGTGATCGCGAGGATCGGAATGGAATCCGCTGACGCCGAGTACAACCCGGTGATCATGTCCGTACCGGCGGGCCCCGAGGTGCCGATGCAGACGCCGATGTTTCCGGCCGCTGCCCTGGTGTAGCCCTCGGCCATGTGGCTCGCACCTTCGACGTGCCTGGCAAGGATGTGCTTGATTCCGCCGTGTGCGCGCATCGCCGAGTAGAAGGGATTGATCGCTGCACCGGGCAGGCCGAAAGCCTGAGTGACGCCCTCGATTTCGAGAATCCTGACGGCCGCGTCGACCGTCCGCATCCGGGTCATTTTGATTGTCCCGACAGTCGCTCGACACCCAGCAGCAGGCCCGAATGGTCAAGTCCACCGTCGCCGTTAGCCATGGCGGAGGCCATGAGTTGGGCGACCACCGCCCCGAGCGGGGTCACCACGCCGGCCTCACGCGCGGCCGCCGTGACGATGCCGAGGTCCTTGTGATGAAGGGCGATGCGGAAGCCGGGGTCGAAATTGCGGTCCAGCATCTTCTGCGCCTTCTGGTCGAGCACGGCCGAACCCGCCAGCCCACCGCCAAGCACCTTGACCGCTGCGTCGATGTCCACGCCGTAGGCCTTCAGGAAGGTGATGGCCTCCGCGAGCAACTCGATGTTGCCCGCGACGATCAGCTGGTTGGCCGCCTTGACGGTCTGACCGGACCCGTTGGGGCCGACGTGCATGATCGTCTTGCCGACGATGTCGAAAAGTGGCTTCGCTGTTGCGAAGTCGTCGGCCGATCCGCCGACCATGATCGACAGCGTGGCGTTCTTGGCGCCGGATTCGCCGCCGGACACCGGTGCGTCGAGGACCCGCAGCCCGCGCTCGGCCCCAATCTGAGCCAGCTCCTTGGTGACATCCGGCCGGATGCTGGAGAAGTCGATGATCAGGGTGCCCGGCTGGGCATGCGCGAAGACTCCGTCGTCGCCGAGCAGCACGGCCTGGACGTCGGGGGAGTCGGGCACCATGATCGCCACGACGTCGGCGTCCTTGACGGCCTGTTCGGTCGAGTCGGCGGCCTTGCCTCCCGCTTCGACCAGGACGGCCAGGCGTTCCGGCGAGTGGTCGCGGCCGATGACGGTGTGTCCGGCGCGGACGAGATGGGATGCCATCGGGCCGCCCATGATGCCCAGACCGATGAAAGCGATTGTGCTCATTGGATCCTCGTTTCTGCGTATGGCTCGGTGGTCAGGCGGTGACGCGCTGCGCACCACGCTCGGAGGGGGGCAGCCAGTCGAAGGTGTCGGGTCTGGTCGCCTTGTATTCGAGGCCGACGTATCCCGCGTAGCCGAGGGCGTCAAGCTGCGCGAGGTAGATGTCGAGCGGAATCTCTCCGGTTCCGGGCTCACCGCGGCCCGGTGCATCGGCAATCTGTACGTGCCCGATCCGGTCGGCGTAGTCGCGAATCACGGCGTTGTTGTCGTCGCCGTTGACGTGGAGGTGGTACAGGTCGGCGAGCAGTCGCAGGTTCGTCGGGCCGTATTCGGCGTGTACCCGATCGATGACCGCGATGGCGTCCGCCGCTGTCTTGAGCGGATAAAGCGCTGCGCCGCTGACGGGTTCGATGAGGACCGTCGCGCCGATACGGTCCGCCGCCCGTGCGGCATAGGCGAGGTTCTGGGCGCCGACGTAGTCCTGGTTCTCCGGTGAGAACGTCGCAATGCGATTGCCGTAGAGCGCGTTGAAGGCGCGAGTTCCCAGCGTCTCGGCGATGCCGACGGCGACGTCGACGTTGTCGCGGAAGGCGCGAGTCTGGCCAGGATCGGACAGGATCCCGCGATCGCCCGCAGGCATGTCACCGGCGGCGAAGTTGAGGCCGGTCAACTCGACGCCCGCGTCCTGGATGGCACGAATGAAGGCGGTGACGTCGGCGTCCGACGGCGTGGGGTCTGCGAACGGCCACCAGAATTCGACCGCCTCGAAGCCGGCGTCACGAGCCGCGCGCGGGCGATCCAGCAGCGGCAGGTCGGTCAGCAGGATCGAGCAGTTGACGGTGTAGGTGGCGTTCACCATGGGTTCCTTTCTGTCCTGTCGGCGATGCCAGGGCCCGAGACCAGGGCATAACCGGCGAGAGCCCAACCGAGGGGGAACATCGCGAGTGCGCCGTACAGTGTGGTCATCGGACTCTCATTCCGTAATGCGGAATTAAACTATCGCTGTATACAAAAGTGAACCCGGTGCGGCGTCACCTTGTCAAGTGCATTTCTTCGCAAATGTGGTGCCAGCTATTGAAACTGCCGCCAGCACCTACCGCTCGGTAGGGCTAGCCGGTCCGGTCGACAACTGGCAAGATCCGGCATCACGCGACGAAACATAGATTCCGTATCGCGGAATAGAAGGGACCGTGCATGTCTTCCCCAAGCACGACGGCGCGCCGCGTGGTGATCGCGCCCGACAAGTTCAAGGGCTCACTGACGGCTGGGCAGGCCGCGCGCGCGATGGCGCTGGGCGTAAAGCGCGCGGACCCCGAACTGACGACGGTGGAGTGCCCAGTCGCAGACGGCGGCGACGGAACGCTCGACACCGCGGTCGCCGCGGGGTTCGAGCGCGTTCCCGTCTATGCCGAGGGACCGACGGGCCAGGTGGTCCTCACGGCGTACGCGCGTAGCGGGAAGACCGCGGTGGTGGAGATGGCCGAGATCTGTGGCTTGCAGCGATTGCCAGGTGGCGCAACAGCTGCTGTCACCGCATCCAGTTACGGCCTCGGGCAGGTGGTCTGGCAAGCACTCGAGCGCGGCTGCAGCGACATCGTCATCGGCGTCGGTGGCAGCGCGAGCACCGATGGCGGGGCAGGGTTTCTGGCCGCACTCGGCGCAATCGCACACGATGGGCACGGTGCGCGACTGGGTCGCGGAGGGCGGCACATCGGTAGCGCCGCGAAGCTAGACCTCACCGGGCTGCATCCCGAAATCGCTTCCGCCACTTTGACGATCGCCGTCGATGTCGACAACCCGCTGTACGGTCCGTTGGGCGCGGCGCACGTCTATGCACCACAGAAAGGCGCCGACCCCCAGCAGGTCGCGGAGCTCGACGACGCGCTACAGGTGTGGGCAGACGTCGTCGAGCGCGCCACAGGAAACGATTACCGAACCGCAGCGGGAGCGGGAGCCGCAGGCGGCGTCGGGTTCGCCGCGATGGCCGTTTTGGGTGCGCAGATGCGTTCGGGCATCGAAGTGATCCTCGACCTCATCGAGCTCGACAGGCAGCTATTGGGCGCCTGCGCGGCGATCACTGGTGAGGGTTCGCTCGATCACCAGTCGTTACGGGGCAAGGCAGCGGTGGGTGTTAGTCGCCGCGCTGGCGCCCAGGGCATTCCGACGTTCGCCGTTGCGGGACTGTCGACGCTGGACCCTGTCGACATCGACACCGCCGGACTAGCAGGCGTCTACGCGCTCAGCGACATCGAGCCGGACCGTGAGCGCTCGATCAGCCGGGCCGCTGAGCTACTCGCGTCCGCGACCGAGCGCTTGACGCGCGAATGGCTGTCTAGGCCGGGGTGAGCTTGACGGCGACGATGCCTTCCCGCTCGGCCGCCTCCTTGAATTCCTCGACGGTGGGCACTCGCGGTTCACGGAAGGCCAACCCCATCGACCGCTGCGCCGCCTTGACGCCGTATGAGTCGGCAAGGCGGTGGGACAGATCGGAGACGACTGCGGAGTCCACGATGAGTTCACCGGTCATCTTGGTGGTCTTGCCGTCGTGCAGCACCTCGGCGGGATGGCCGCCGCGGAAGTTCTTCGTCCAGCCCGCGCCGGCGAGGGCGTAGAGCTGATTGTCGATGAAGTGCGCGCTGACGGGGATCGAGTACGGATTCCCCGACTTGCGCCCCTTAAAGCTCAGCACCATCAGCTGCTTGCGCGCGGGACCCGCGAGCGGGGTGCGCAGCAGTAACTTCATGGCGGGGTTGACGATGCGGAGGAGGCCCTCGGGCGGATGCGACACGTAGACCGCGTGGGACTGTTCTGTCATAGCTCAACCGTAGGGCCTAATTCGGCGTCGGTGGGGTGGTCGGGCTTATTCGGGGCACACGATGTGACCTGCGCAATGACGCTCCCGGCAAAGTGATGTACTTTCAATCGACACACGACGCGGGGGCAGCCGCGTCCGAGGAGTAAACGACGGTGGACGCGACGCCATTCGGGCACTATCAGCTGCAGCAGCTGATCGGCCGCGGCGGGATGGGCGAGGTCTACCGGGCCTATGACACCAAAACCGACCGCATCGTCGCTCTCAAGCTCCTGCCACCGCATATGGCGGTCGACGAGGTGTTTCAGCAGCGCTTCCGGCGGGAGTCCCAGGCCGCGGCCGGGCTGAACGATCCACATGTGGTGCCGATCCACGGATTCGGCGAGATCGACGGCAGGCTCTATCTGGATATGCGACTGATCGAGGGCACCAATCTGGGGACGATGCTCGAGGACAGCGAGACGCCGCTGGAACCGGCATTCGCGGTCAACGTGGTCGAGCAGGTCGCGACGGCGTTGGACGCCGCGCACGAGGCCGGGTTGATCCACCGGGACGTCAAGCCGTCGAACATCCTGATCACCCCGCGTGAGTTCGTGTACCTCATCGACTTCGGTCTGGCCCGCACCGCCGGCGACAAAGGCCTGACCACGGCGGGCAGCACGCTGGGAACGATGTCGTACATGGCGCCTGAGCGGTTTGAGGCGGGGCAGGTCGATCCGCGCTCGGACATCTATGCGCTGACGTGTGTGCTCTACGAATGCATCACGGGCGAGAGGCCGTATCCGGCAGACAGTCTCGAGCAGCAGATCGCCGGGCACATGACAGCGCCGGTACCGCGGCCGTCGGCGATCAATCCGAGCCTGAGGGCGTTCGACGACGTCATCGCGAAGGGCATGGCGAAGAAGCCGGCTCGGCGGTATCAGACGGCGGGCGAGTTGGCGGCCGCGGCGCGGCGCGCGGCGGATACGCCGGTGCGCACGACCGGTCGCAGTGGGAAACATTCGGTGCAACGGGCGCGGCCGAGGCTGCGGGTGTCGCGGCCCGTGATGGCGATCGCGGGCGTCGCGGTGTTGGTGGTCGCGGCGTGCTTGGTGGGGGCGTGGCAGTTGTGGGGCGGCCAGAAGCGTGGCGATACGCGGCCCGCGAGTGTGGCGGAGAGTTCGTCGACGGCGACGCCGGCACCGGGCGCGGTGGAGTCGATCGCAGCGACAGTGCCTGCCGAGATCAGGTCGACGGGCCGGCTGGTGATCGGGGTCAATACGCCTTATTCGCCAAACGAATTCAAGGACACGTCGGGTCAGATCGTGGGTTTCGACGTGGATCTGATGAATGCGGTTGCGCGGACGTTGGGGTTGGTGCCGGAGTACCGGGAGACGGCGTTCGAGGCGATCATCCCTTCGGTGCGGGCTGGGGACTTCAACGTCGGGATGTCGTCGTTCACCGATACGAAGGACCGGCAGGGGTCGGCAGACTTCGTGACGTATTTCCAGGCCGGGATCTCGTGGGCGCAGAAGGCGGGGTCGAACGTGGATCCCGACAATGCGTGCGGCCTTCGAATCGGCGTGCACTACGCGTCGATTCAGGAGACCGAGGAGGTCCCTGCCAAGAGCAAGGCGTGTGAAGAGGCGGGCAAACCGGCGATCAATAAGGTGGTCTTCGTCAGCCAGGACGACCTGAATGCGGCGTTGAACAAAGGCGAAGTGGACGCGATGTCGGCGGATTCACCGGTGACGGGGTTCGCGATCAAGACCTCGGGCGGAGTGCTCGAGCCGGCGGGTGAGATCTTCGATACCGCGCCGTACGGGTGGCCGGTGGCGAAGGGGTCGAAACTCGCGGAGTCGCTGCGGCAGGCGTTGGAGCATCTGATCCAGACGGGGGAGTACCGGACCATCGCCACGATGTGGGGCGTGGAGAAGGGGATGATCACCGGTCCGGTGATCAACGGTGCGATCAGATAGTTCGGCCGCCGAGTAGACACCTTCTCGATAATGTCGCCTTGTGGACTTCGAGCTCGACGACGCTCAGCGCGCGTGGGTCGCCGAAGTACGGCAGTTCCTCGACGAAAATGTCACTGCCGCGCTGAGGGCCGAGATGGCCGAGCACGGCCTCGAATATCAGGGCGGTGAGCTGACCGCATTCCGTCGCAAGATCGGCGAGAAGGGCTGGTTCGGACTGAACTGGCCGCAGGAGTACGGCGGCCTAGGCCTGACGGCCACGCACCAGCACCTGCTGATGACTGAATTCGAGTACGCCGGCGTGCCAGGCCCCGACCTCACCGTCACCTCGGTGGCGCCCATGATCATGCGGCACGGCACCGAGCAGAACAAGAAGGAATTCCTGCCGGGAATCGCGAGGGGCGAAATCGTCTTCGCGCTCGGCTACTCCGAGCCCAACGCAGGCACCGATCTGGCCAGCCTGCGCACCCGCGCCGTCCTCGACGGCGACGAGTGGGTGATCAACGGGTCCAAGATCTGGAACAGCGGAGCGCAGCGCTCGACGCACGAGTGGCTGTGTGTGCGTACCGATCCCGACGCGCCGCGGCATCGCGGGATCTCGGTGATCATGGTGCCCATCGACCGCCCCGGCGTCGAGATCCATCCGCTGTATCGCCTGGTCGGGATACCGCACCAACGAGACGTTCTTCCGCGACGTGCGGGTGCCGGTCACCAACCTGGTCGGCGAGGTCAACAAGGGGTGGACCTACATCACCGGCGCGCTGGACCTCGAGCGCGGCGCGTTGACCAACGCGGGCGATCTGCGTCGCGCGCTCGACGATCTGGTGGTGCTGGCTGGCGGCGCGTCAGCACCGATGCGGCCGGCCTTCCGTCGCCGCCTCGCCCAGGCCGAAGCCGACGTAGAAGTCGCCAAGCTGATGGGCTACGAAGCGGCATCGATGCTCGACAGCGGCCGCATCCCCACGGTGGAGGTCAGCGTCGAGAAGATCTTCACCAGCGAATTGCGTCAGCGGATCGCCGATCTCGCGATCGACGCGTACTCGCGGCCGGCCGGACTGACGTCGGTGGGTTCTTCGAGCGGCTGTATCGCGTGTCGCCGCTGATGCGTTTCGGAGGCGGCACGAACGAGGTGCTGCGGGACGTGATCGCCCAGCGCGGTCACCGGATGCCGTCATACGGGCGGTGACGGATGCGAGTGATTCCCGGCTCAGGACGAACGCGATCTGGCTGCAATGTGCCGCAAGCTCTTGGCCGCTGAGCTCGAGCCCGAAGCGCAGTGGAAGGCGCTGACCGAGGCGGGGGTGCTCGGGTCTAGCCAGTCGACGGCGGCCTCGACCGACGTCGGCATTTTTTGCCTCGAAGCGGGAAGGGCATTGTGTCCCAGAGTCGTTCAGAGCACGTTGTATGCGGCGCTGGCTATGCACTGGCTCGGTGTCGGATCGGACTGGCTCCCGCGACTGACCTCCGGTGCGGCACGCGCTTGAACCTGCGCGACTGTTCGACTCGCGAGACTCATCCGTCGGCCCAAGGTTAAGCGGTAGTCGCGGACTTCGTCCCGACGCCGATGTCGCCGACGTGATCATCGTCGCCGCACCGACGCAGGTGTGGCGGCCGTCGACACTGAAGTCGTCCGGTATCACCGTCGAACCCGTGCCCATGATGGGCGGGTACCCAGCATTCAGGGTGCGCTTCGACGACGTCCCGGTCGACGCTGCTGCGGTTGACGTAAAGCAGTTGCGTCGCTTCGCTAATGCCGTTGTGGCGCTGGACTGTCTGGACCTGGTCGGAATCGGCGAGGCGGTCGTCCAGCGCACCGTCGACTACACGAAGATGCGTGAACAGTTCGGCAGGCCCATCGCATCGTTTCAAGCGGCACAGCACATGGTGGCCGATATGCACATCGCGCTGGCCGCGGCCCGGCTCGCCGCACACTCGGCGGTGTTCTGGATCGGACGCGGCCGCACCGCCACCCGTGAGACCGCTGTCGCCCGGATGCGCGCCGCGGAGGTCAAAAAGATCACGCTGGACGCACATCAGCTGCACGGCGGCATGGGATACGTCGTCGACACCGACCTGCACAAATTCTCCGAACGCGCACGTGTGCTGTCCACACTGGGCGGTGGCGCGGACATCGCCGCGAAATGGCTTGAAGGCGAGATGAACTGGAACGGCGAGCGATGACAGCCGACAGCCTCATCGACCCGGACTCCGCCGAGAAGATCGGCACGGTCATCGCTGTCGCGACGGGTGAGGTGTACCGGCGTGACTGGCAGCGTTGGGCCGCCGCGGTCGGCGACCACAACCCGCTGTGGTTCGATCCCGACTACGCGCGCAAGCACGGCTATCGCGACATCGTCTGCCCGCCGTTGTACCTGCAGTACGCGATCCTCGGCGTCGCGACACTCGGCGACCTGCGGCCTGACGGGTCCTCGGGCGCCTCGACCGGCAGCATGGCATTTCCGCGCGCCCCGCGGCGGATGGCGGGCGGCGAGAGCACCACGTTCCACCTGCCCGCCTACCACGGCGACGTGGTCGAGATGACGCGCACCGTCGAGTCGATCGTCGAAAAGGAAGGCAAGTCAGGCCGATTCGTGCTGGTGACCTGGCGTGCCGAGTTCCGCAATCAACACCGTGAGCTTCTCGCCGAGGCGACGACGTCGATGATCGCCAGGCCGGCATGACCACCTATCACGAGGACGTCACCGTCGGCGACGCGATCCCGGTGCTCACCGTCACCGTTGACGAGACGCAAATGTTCTTCTTCAGCGCGGCGACCTACAACGGTCACCGCATCCACTACGACAAAGTGTGGGCCCGCGACACCGAAGGCTATGACGACGTGCTCGTGCAGGGCCCGTTGCAGGCGGCGCTGCTTTCGCGTGCGCTGACAGACTGGGTCGGCGGCCCCGGGCGACTGGTGGCATTTTCGGTGCAGAACCGGTCAATCGCCTATCCCGGACAGGCTTTGACGTTCGGCGGCCTCATCACCGGGAAACGCCCCGATGGCCTGGTGGACCTGGACATCTTCTGCAAGCGCGGCGACGACGTGCTGATGCCTGGCACCGCGACCGTAGCCTTGCCGCAGCGGAGCACACAGTGAGCGGCCTGCGTGGCGAGGCGGCCATCATTGGCATCGCGGAGTTGCCCGCCGAGAAGCGGCAAAGCGCACCGCCGTCGTTCACCCTGGACCAGTACGCACGGCTGGCGAAGATGGTCATCGAGGACGCAGGCATCGATCCCGCTGTCGTTAACGGCCTTTCGACGCCACGGCATCGCCGAGTCGGACATGTTCGCACCGGCGACGCTGTCGGAGTATCTGGGTTTGCCGCTCGACTTCGGCGACCGCGTCGACCTCGGCGGTGCGACCGCCGCAGGAATGGTGTGGCGGGCCGCGGCCGCAGTGGAGCTCGGACAGTGCGAGGCCGTGCTCGCCGTCGTGCCTGGCTCGACGGAGATACCGGGCTCCGCGTCGCGACCTCACCGCACTCCCGGCTGGTACGGCGCGTCGAGCAACAACTATGGCTCGCCACAAGCCGAGTTCGAGATTCCGTACGGCAACGTCGGGCAGAACGGCCCGTACGCGCAGATCGCGCAGCGCTACGCCGCCGAATTCGGTTACGATGCAGCCGCTCTCGCACGGATCGCCGTGCACCAACGAGCCAACGCGTGCGCGCACCCCGGCGCGGTGTTCCACGGCAAGCCGATCACTGTCGACGACGTGCTGAGCAGCCCGGTGATCGCCGATCCGATCCACCTGCTCGAGACCGTGATGCGGGTGCAGGGCGGCGCAGGCGTGCTGATCGCGAACGCGGATGTGGCGCGCCGCGGCCGTCACCGCCCGGTGTGGATCAAGGGGTTCGGCGAGCACATCCGGTTCAAAACGCCCACCTATGCCGACGATCTCATCCGCACACCCATCGCCCGTGCCGCAGAACGCGCGTTCACGATGGCAGGCCTGCAGCCCGCCGATGTCGACATGGCCTCGATCTACGACTGCTACACGATTACCGTGCTGATGACGTTGGAGGACGCGGGATTCTGCGCCAAGGGCTCGGGCATGGCGTGGCTGACTCAGCACGACCTGACCGTCCGCGGCGACTTCCCGGTCAACACTGCGGGAGGGCAACTGTCATACGGACAGGCAGGGATGGCCGGGGGCATGCACCATGTGGTCGACGGTGCCCGCCAGGTCATGGGCCGCGCCGGGAAGGCGCAGGTCGCCGACTGCAACATCGGCTTCGTCACCGGCAATGGCGGCATCATGAGCGAACAGGTCGCGCTGATCCTGGGCGGCGACTGACGTGACCACACCTCTGCCGGAGCCGACTCCTGTGTCGCAACCGTTTTGGGATGCGTTGCGGCAGCACCGGATCCTGATCCAGTACTCGCCGTCGACGGGTCGGTACTTCTTCTATCCGCGCACGCTGGCGCCGGGGACGCTGGCTGACGACCTCGAGTGGCGTGAGATCGACGGCGCGGGAACGCTGTACACGTACACAGTCGCGCGCCGGCCGACGGGCCCGCCGTGGACGGAGAAGCTGCCGCAGCTTTTGGCGGTCATCGAATGGGATGCCGGTCCGCGGGTCAGCACCGAACTGGTCGACGTCGAACCCGAGGACATTCGCATCGGGATGCGGGTCAGCCCGGTCTTCTGCGACGACCGGGCCGATCACCCTGCTGCGGTACCGGATCAAAACGATGTTTGAAACGGTGCAGCAGCTGTTGCGCTCACGACTGGACGACGACAACGTCGCGGTGCGTCATGGCGACCAGACGTGGACGTGGCGCGAGCACTTGGGTGAGGCGCCGGCGGAGGCGTCTGCCTCATCGCCTTCGCCGATCCGTGGAGGCCGATGCACGTCGGTGCGCTGCTCGGCAATTCGCCGGCGATGCTGCGGTCGATGGCGGCGGCGGCACTCGGCGGGTACGTGCTGTGTGGAATCAACACCACGCGCCGCGGGGACGGGCTGGCTGAGGACATCGGCGCGCCGACTGCCAATTGGTGCTCGTCAACGCCGAGCACCTGCCGCTGCTCGATGGTCTCGACTTGGCCGTGATGCCATCGTCATCGACATCGACGGGCCGCGAGTACCGAGACACGGTGGCTGCGGCGGAACCGCTGGTCGCCGCATGAGGTCAGCGGCGTCGACCCGGTGACATGCTCTTCACGTCGGGTACGAGCGGCGACCCAAGGCGGTGCGGTTCGCTCACGCGATGGCGGTGATGTGCGGCGCGAGCTTGGTCGAGCGGTTCGAGCTGACCTCCGACGACGTGTGCTATCTGTCGATGCCGCTGTTTCACTCCAACGGAGTGGCGGCGGGCTGGGCGGTGGCGATCGCGTGTCGGGCGCGGCGATGGTGCCTGCAAAGTTCTCGCCGTCGCGGTTCCTGCCCGACATCCGTCGCTACGGCGTGACGTACATGAACTACGTCGGCAAGCCGCTGGCACTGGTGCTGGCCACCCCGGAGAAGCCCGACGACGCCGAGAACACACTGCGTGCCGCGTTCGGCAACGAGGCCACAGAGCGCGACATCGACGAGTTCGCGCGGCGATTCGGCTGCCGCGTGGTGGACAGCTTCGGGTCCAGCGAGTTCGCCGTCGTCGTGATGCGCGAGGACGGATGTCCGTCGGGGTCGATCGGCAAGGGCTATCCGGGTGTCAGCGTGTATCACGCCGACACCGTGACCGAATGCGCGCCGGCGGTTTTCGACGAGCATGGCGCACTGGCCAACTTCGACGAGGCGGTCGGCGAGCTGGTCAACACTTACGGCGCCGGTGGCTTCACCGGCTACTACAACGATGCCTCCGCCACCGAGGAGCGGATGCGGCACGGCATGTACTGGTCCGGCGATCTGGCCTACCGCGACGCCGACGGCTGGATCTTCCTTGCGGGGCGCACCGCGGACTGGATGCGCGTGGACGGAGAGAACCTCGCGGCCGGTCCGATCGAGCGGATGCTGCAACGCCTGCCCGCCGTCAATCACGTCGCGGTGTATGCCGTTCCCGCCGAGGATGTCGGCGACCAGGTGATGGCGGCCATCGTGCTCAACAACGGAGCAACGTTGACCCCGAAGCAGTTCGAGGAATTCCTCGCCACGCAGCCCGACCTGTCACCGAAGGCCTGGCCGAGATACGTCCGCATCAACGCCGCGCTGCCGCAAACCGCGACCAACAAGATCTTGAAACGGACGCTGATTGCGGACAGCGTCGCGGCAGGGGACGGTGTGCTGTGGGAGCGCGAGCCGCGGGGTCGGGCATATGCCGTTGTGCCCGCGTCCTAGCGACAAGTGTTGACCTGCGGGTTAGGCGGAATTTGTCGCTCGACGGCAGGGCCCCGCGACAGCGCTGACCTGTGCAAATGCGAGCCTCGCTCAGAGGCGGGCACAACGGCACACGCCGGCGGTCCAAATGGCCCGTGGTTCAGTGGTATTCCACCTGCCAGTGCTTGATGCCGTTGATGAAGCTCGACCGCAGCCGCTCGGGCGCGGAAACGGGTGTCAGGTCCGGAATGTGGTCGGCGATCGCGTTGAACATCAGGTCGATGGTCATGCGGGCCAGGTTGGCGCCGATGCAGTAGTGCGCGCCGGTGCCGCCAAATCCGACATGCGGGTTGGGACTGCGCAGAATGTTGAACGTGAACGGATCGTCGAAGACCTCTTCGTCGAAGTTCGCCGACCGGTAGAACAGCACCAGCCGCTGGCCCTTCTTGATTCGCACGCCGCCGAGTTCGGTGTCCACCAGCGCGGTGCGCTGGAACGCCGTGATCGGGCGTTGCCCAGCGAATGATCTCGTCGGCGGCGGTCTTCGGCCGCTGCGCCTTGAACAGCTCCCACTGGTCGGGGTAGTCGGTGAAGGCCATCATCCCCTGCGTGATCGAGTTGCGGGTCGTCTCGTTACCGGCCACGCCAGCGTGACGACGAACATGCCGAACTCGGCCTCGGAGAGCCGTGACCGTCGGCATCGGCGTCGATCAGCGTGCGTGACGATGTCCGATCGGCCCGGGTCCTCGGCCTTTCGCTGCCGCCAATTGCATGGCGTACCACATCAATTCGCCCGCCGAGCGTCAGCGAGTCGTACTCGGCGAACTCCGGGTCGTCGCCGCCGATCATCTGGTTGGTCCAGTCGAACAGCTTGTCGCGGTCCTCCGCCGGTACCCCGAGCAAGCCCGGAAATGGCCTGCAGCGGCAGCTCGCACGCCACCTGCGCGGACGAAGTCGCCCGACGCCTGCGCGGCCGCGTCGGCGGCGATGCGCCGCGCGCGCTCGGTGAGTTCGGCGCGCAACCGCTCGACGGCGCGAGGCGTGAAACCGCGCGAGACGATCTTGCGCAGCCGGCTGTGCTCGGGGTCGTCCATCATGATCATCGACGGCTCGGCCGGCCTCGATCTGGCCCTGCGCCACGTCTTCTCGATAGCGCGGGACGATCGACTTGGTCGCCGAAGAGAAGACGTCGCTGCGCAGCGACACTTCGCGGACGTCGCGGTGCTTGCTCACCACCCAGTAGCCGCCGTCGCCGAACCCGCCTTGATCGGGCGGCTGCTCGTTCCACCAGATGGGCGCCGTGGCCGCAGCTCGGCGAACTCCTGCACCGGCAGCCGATGGGCGTAGATGTCGGGGTCGGTGAAGTCGAAACCGGGTGGCAGGTTGGGTGCGGCCATTTTCGGGATCGTAGCCAGCGATGCGCACTACGGTTCCGTTATGGACGACGCCGTGCAGGCGTTCATGCGTGAATTGAACGACGGGTTCCCGGCGGTCGAGACGATGACCGCCGACGAGGCACGGGCCGTGCTAGTAAGCCGCCGCCTTCCCGTGGAAAACCTCGACGATGTCGCGATTGCCGAGGACTTCCTGGCTGGTGATGTGCCGGCGCGGATTTATCGCCCTCACGGTGGCACCGAGCGGCGCCCCGCGGTGGTGTTCTGTCACGGCGGCGGCTTCGTGCTGTGCGACCTGGAGTCGCACGACGGGTTCTGCCGGGCGATGGCGCGCAACACCGAGTCGGTGGTGATCTCGGTGGACTACCGGCTCGCACCGGAGCACCGGGCGCCCGCGGCTGCTCAAGACGCCTTCGCCACGTATTGCTGGGTCGCCGCCCACGCACACGAACTCGGGATCGACGTGGCGCGGGTGTTGATCGCCGGGGACAGCGCGGGCGGAAACCTTGCCGCCGTCACCGCGCTGCAGTGCCGCGAGCGCGGCGGTCCGATGCCCGCCGGGCAGGTGCTGATTTACCCCGTCATTGATCCGACGTTCGGCTCGTCCAGTTACGGGGCGTACGCCAGGGGGTACGTCAACACCCGGGCGGCGATGCAGTGGTACTGGGAGCAATATCTCGGTGGCTCGGCGTTGCCGTCACCCGTCCATCTGGCGGCGCCCGGTCGGGCCGCTTCGCACGAAAAGTTGCCGCCCGCGGTGGTGGTGACCGCGGGATTCGACGTGCTGCACAGCGAGTGTGTTGCGTATGCGGAGAAGCTGCGCGCAGCGAAAGTACCTGTGGTGCACCGCGACTACCCGGGTCTATTCCACGGGTTCGTGACGATCCTGCCGTTCGCGGCAGGGGCGTCGGCCCGTGAGCTGCTGTGGGCAGACATGCGTGGGTTGCTGGCATGAGTGTCGACGCGATTGTGATCGGCGCAGGCTTCGCCGGACTGTACGCGGTGCACCGGTGCGTATCGGCAGGGCTGACCGTGCTGGGCCTCGAGGCCGCCCCGAGTGTGGGAGGCACGTGGTATTGGAACCGCTACCCCGGTGCACGCTGTGACGTCGAAAGCGTCGACTACTCATACTCTTTCGACGAGGGCTTGCAGAACGACTGGACGTGGTCGGAGCGGTTCGCGGCGCAACCGGAGATCCTGGCGTACCTCGACCATGTGGCGGGCCGGTTCGATCTGCGCCGTCACTACCGGTTCGAGACCGAGGTTGTCGGTGCGCGGTTCGATGCAGGGCAGTGGGAGGTCGCGACGTCGACCGGCGAGAGATTTGCCGGACGATTCCTGTTGTGCGCGACGGGTTGTCTGTCGGCAGTGAACCGGCCCGACATTGCAGGGCTCGACGACTTCGCGGGGGAGACGTACTACACCGCGGTGTGGCCGCGAAACGACCCGGAATTGCGCGGCAAGAAGATTGGTGTGATCGGCACCGGGTCGTCGGGCATACAGGCGATACCGATCCTGGCCGAACAGGCGGAATCGCTGGTGGTGTTTCAGCGTTCGCCCAACTATACGATTCCGATGCCGAACTATCCGTGGTCCGAGCAGGACCTGCAGCGGATCCGCGACGAGTATCCGGAGCGGCGGCAGCGCTCGGCTTACGCGCCAGCGGGCACGCCGCACGGCACGTACCACAAGAACGCGCTCGACACGGAGCCCGAGGAACGTCTCGACGCGATGTGGCAACGCTGGCGCGACGGCGGCGTGTTGTTCGCCAAGACGTTCCCCGACCAGACGTCGGTGCTGGCGGCCAACGACATCGCGCGGCAGTTCGCCGAAGACCGCATCCGCGAGATCGTCACCGACTCCGCAGTCGCTGAGGACCTGATACCGGTGGACCACCCGATCGGGACGAAGCGGATCTGCACCGATGCCGGGTACTATGCGACGTTCAACCGTGACAACGTGCGGCTGGTGAACCTGCGCCGAGAGCCGATCGAGGCGATCACTGCGGACGGTGTGCGCACAGCGTCGGCGACGTATCCATGCGAAGTGTTGGTGTTCGCAACGGGTTTCGACGCGTTGACGGGTGCGATGACGAGGATCGACCCGAAAGGTCCTGACGGACAACGGCTTTCGGACATCTGGGTGGACGGGCCGCTGACGTTTCTTGGAGTGATGGTCCCGCGGCTACCGAACCTGTTCAGTTTCAGCGGCCCGGGCAGCCCGTCGGTGCTGGCGAATATGGTGTTGCACGCCGAGGTCCAGGTGGATTGGGCTATCGGATTGATGGTCGATGCGCTGGGCAGTGGGATTACCGAAGTCGAGCCGCGCCGCGACGCCGCTCGGGCGTGGACCGACGGTGTGGCGGAGGCGGCTGAGCGAACGCTGTTCCCGAGGGCGCAGTCGTCGTGGTACCTAGGTGCGAATATCGAGGGCAAGAAACGAGTGTTCATGCCCTACGCGGGCGGGTTCGGTAACTACCGCAAGTATCTGGATGACACGGCGCGCAGGGGCTACCCGGGGCTGGTTCTCACGACGGGTGTAACCTGGTAGACAGGCCGTTCGCGCTAGCACTCCGCGCACCGATCGCCCTTCGCCCGCACGGGCCGAACCTGACCTAGCTCAAGGACTTACGTTATGGAACCGACTGATCTGTTTTCGCACCCGTACGAACCCGAGGCCGTACCGACGCCGGAGGCCTCTTCGGAAGAGGTGCAGGCTCCTGCTTTTTCCGACCTTTCCCAAACCGATGTGCCTCTGGCCAAGCCGGCTTCGCAGAACGGATAGCAGGGGCGCGTCGCGGCTGCGGGACTGTCGAGGTTGCCCGCCTCTGAGCGACAATTGCGTCTTCTCAAGATAATTGGGATTCGCCGTCGGCGACCGCTGCTCGGTGCTTGAATCGATAGACATGACCGCATCGACGGCAGAGTTGCCACCGCCGTCCAGCGCCGCGACCCGCCGGGCGATCTGGAACACCATCCGCGGATCGTTGGGCAATCTCGTCGAGTGGTACGACGTCTACGTCTACACCGTCTTCGCCTCGTATTTCGAGAACCAGTTCTTCGACGAGGCCGACGAGAACTCGACGGTCTACATCTATGCGATCTTCGCCATCACGTTCGTGATGCGACCGGTCGGGTCGTGGTTCTTCGGCCGCTACGCCGACCGCCGTGGCCGCCGGGCCGCACTGACGATCAGCGTCTCGGTGATGGCGGCCTGTTCGATGGTCGTCGCGCTGGTGCCTGGCCGTGCGAGCATCGGCATGGCCGCGCCGATCATCCTCATCCTCGCCCGGCTGGTCCAGGGGTTCGCGACGGGTGGCGAGTACGGCACGTCGGCGACGTACATGTCGGAGGCGGCGACGCGGGACCGACGCGGTTTCTTCTCGTCGTTCCAATACGTGACCCTGGTGGGCGGTCACGTGCTCGCCCAGTTCACGCTGCTGATCATCTTAACGGCGTTCAACGACCACCAGGTGCACGAGTTCGGCTGGCGGATCGGCTTCGCCATCGGCGGGGTGGCGGCGGTCGTCGTGTTCTGGCTGCGGCGCACGATGGACGAATCGCTCAGCGAGGAAACCCTGGCCGCCGTCAGGGAGGGCAAGGACCCGGGAGCCGGCTCCATGCGGGAACTGCTGACGCGCTATTGGCGGCCGCTGCTGCTGTGCTTCCTGATCACACTGGGCGGCACCGTCGCGTTCTACACCTATAGCGTCAACGCGCCCACGATCGTCAAGACCACGTACAAGTCGGCGGCGATGACCGCCACGTGGATCAACCTGGCAGGCCTGATCTTCCTGATGGTACTGCAGCCCATCGGCGGGATCATCAGCGACAAAGTCGGACGCAAGCCACTTCTGCTGTGGTTCGGCATCGGCGGGCTGTTCTACACCTATAGCCTGATCACCTATCTGCCCCAAACCCGTTCGCCGATAATGTCTTTTCTGTTGGTGGCCGTTGGCTACGTGATTCTGACCGGATACACGTCGATCAACGCGCTGGTGAAGTCGGAGCTGTTCCCCGCGCATGTTCGGGCGCTCGGCGTCGGGGTCGGCTACGCGCTGGCGAACTCGATATTCGGGGGCACCGCTCCGCTGCTCTACCAGGCGATGAAGGCGCGCGACCAGGTGCCGTTGTTCATCGCGTACGTGACGGTCTGCATCGCGGTGTCGCTGGTGGTCTACATCTTCTTCATCAAGAACAAGTCCGAGACATATCTTGACCGCGAGCAGGGAGCGGCGTTTCGCTGACGGTGGAGCTGCGCCGAGTGTGGCCGCCGCTGGTGTGGGTGCAGGCATCGCCCATGCGATTGATGATTGCTCGCCTCCCACGAGGGGCAACGGAATCTGCTACCGCCCAAATCACTGGTGCCCAGGGGATTGCTTGCTCTACCTGACCCAGAATCACGTCGTCAACGCGGTGACGTGGGACATGAATATCTGCCACACCTACTGGCACGTGGCCCCGAGGACGCCAATCAAGGTCAAGGCATCTATGAGGGACCCAATCCTCCGCCCCTGTGGCTCCTCCCGAACCTTTACCTCCCGCACCGCCGCTGCCTCCCGGCATGTGCTGGTCGATGTGGATTCCGGCGCCCGTTCCGCCGTCAGGCGTATCTCGCGACGCAGTAGTCACGATCGCGTCGGCACCTGTCTTTGTGCCCGCCTCTGAGCGACAAAGTCGCGAGATGTCCATGCTGACAAGTTGTTAGCGACACTGTCGCGCAGAGGCGGGCAAAGACAGACATGACAAGCTGGGCGTGCCGACGGGTCAGGCGACCGTCATCGCTTCGCGTTGTATCACTTCGGTCGCGGCGCGCTCGCCGGAGCGGACGGCTCCGTCGATGAATCCATACATCTTGGTCGAGGTTTCGGTTCCGGCCCAGTGGATGCGGCTGCAGGGTTCGCGCAGGGCGGGGCCGAACTCGGTGAGCACGCCCGGTGGGGTGTGGGCGATCATCGCGCCGCCGGAATAGCGTTCGGTCGCCCAGTTCTGCTCGAGGTAGTCGACGGGTGAAAGTACTTTGGCGCCAAACCTTTCGGCGACAGCGTCGAGTACCGCCTTCTTGCGTTCGTCATCGGTGAGCTTGCCGATCTGGCGTGCGACGGGACCCTCGGTGATGACGGTAAGAACCCCGGGGGTTCCGGTGTCCGTACACGAATCGATGGTGAGATTCGCCGGCGATCCTGGAGCGAACGACTGGCCCGATAGGCCGTCGGCGCGCCAGAACGGCTCGTCGTACACCAGCGCGATCTTGAAGCACGCGCCCAGCGGCATCCGCTGGTGCAGAAATGATCGATCGACGGGAAGCATTGGTTCGTAGATGATTTGGCTGGCGATCGCGATCGGCACCGCCACCACAACGCGGCGCGCGCGCACCACCATGTCGTCGGAGCGCACGATCACGCCCTCGGCGTGCTGGGTGATGCTGCGAACCGGCTGCGACAGATGGATCGCGTCGCCGAGCTCGGCGGCGACGGCCCGGTGGATGGCGCCCATGCCGCCGACGGGCCGGGCATCCTCAGCGGCGTCCTTGACCCCGAGCACGAAGCTGGGCCCGCCGGCCGACGCCATTTGGTAGAGCACGAAGAGCAGCGATATCTCTGATGCGGCTGACGTGTAGAGCCCTGAGATGGAGGATTCGAGAAGTTCGTGGGCCGGTTTGGACAGGGTGTTGCGGTCCAACCAGGCGGCCCAGCTGAGTTGATCCCACTTGTGCGCCTTGGGGGCTTCCCACGGGGCGTCGACCGGAATCGACTTGCACATCTGAGTCAGCTCGAGAAAGACGGCCCCGATGTTGGCGACGGCCCACGGGCTCATCGACAAAGGGATCGTGCCCTTGTAGCGGTACTTCTTGCCGTCGACGAGCATCATGGCGTCGCCGTCGACGTACTGCTTGTAGCTGGGCACGCCGAACTCGTTCATGAGCGCGTAGACGGCGTCTTGGCCAGGCCCTATCCAGGCGCCACCGCGATCGATCCACAGCCCGTCGTCGCGCTGCTCGGTGAAGGTGCGACCGCCGACACGGTCACGGGCCTCGAGCAACGCCACCGAGTGGCCCGCCTGTTTCAACCGCAGAGCGGCGGTCAATCCAGCGAATCCCGCACCTACCACGCAATAGTCCACGTCGGCCATGAGCTTGCCCCCTATTGAGCCGGGCCGCCCAGGCGGCGGCCGGGTGCATCTGCTAGCTAATCGTCACCGTAATTACCGTAAGTGTCAATAACTCGGATTCGCGCGGCGCGAGAACGACGATGCGGTGGTGGCCAACGACGTCGACCTGCTGAAAAACCCGGTGGTTGCCGCTGCCGTGGGAACGGCGGCGATGGCGGTGGACGTCGCGGGGGCTGCCTACCGCGTGGCGGAGAAGGTGCCGGTGTTCGGGCCGTTGATGCGCCGGGGCGTCACCAGCCTGTCCGAACGGGGCGATCGATGGGTGACCGAGAGCGAAGATCGTTGCAGGACCTCGTCTTCCGCACGCGGGTGGTGTACTCGCGGCCGCTCGCCGGCTGATTCAGGCGGTCAAACTCCGATGTCGAAAGCGATCGGGAGACTCGTCGGCCCGCTGAGTGCGACAGCCGGCTTCCATGGCGCGGGCCCGGTCCGGCGGGGGTTCGAAAAGCGACGGGTGACGGCCTTCAGGGCCTCGGCGATTTCGACCCGCGCGAGGTTGGCGCCGAGGCAGTAGTGCACGCCTGCGCCGAAGGTCAGGATCGGCGGTACGCCCTGCCGGGTGATGTCGAAGCGGTTGGCGTCATCGTAGATCGCCGGATCACGGTTGGCCGCTGCGGTGTTGGCGAGAATCATCGTGCCCGCGGGGATGACGACGTCGGCGAGCTCGACGTCGTCCATCGTGATGCGCATAGTGGCGCCTGCGATGGGGGAGTGGCGCATGGTTTCATCGACGGCGGGCAGCGCGAGGTCGGGGTTGTCTCGCAACAGCTCCCATTGCTCGGGATGGTCGCAGAGGACGTCAATGGAGGCGGCCACTTGGTTGCGGGTGGTGTCGGTGCCCGCAAGAAGTAGGCCGGCGGCCATCATACGGAGCTCGTCGGAGTTGAGGCGGTCGCCGTCATGCTCGGCGCGGATGAGGTCGGAGAGGAGGTCGTTGGTGAGGGTGTGGCGGCGTCGACCGACCATGTCGTCGACGTAGTCGTCGAGTTCGCCCCAGGCGCGCATGACGGTGGGCTCGACATCGGGGTTGAAGGTGAAGCCGAACGCCTTGAAGATGTCGTCCGCCCAGTGAGCGAACTGTTGCCAGTCTTCGGGGGGCGCGCCGAGCAGGGCGCAGATGATGGGGATGGGGTACGGCCGGGCGATGTCGGTGACGACGTCGCAATGACCCCGACGGCTGAGAGGTTCGACGATGTCGTCGATGACGTCGACGATCGTAGCGTGCAGGCGCTCGACGGCGCGGGGGGTGAACGCCTTGGACACGACTCCGCGGACGCGTTGGTGTTGGGGACCCTCCATGCCGAGTAGCGAGTTGACGATCTTGTCGTAGAGCGGTCCGGAGGTGATGCCCTGGATGGAGAGGTTGAACCCGGGTGGGATCTGGAAGCGACTGTCACGAAGGACGGCTCGTACGAGATCGTACGAAAGTACTTCGGGGCCAAAGGGTCCCAGTGCGATGGAGGCCCGTTGTTGGGCGGCCAGAAATTGTGGGTAGACCTGCGCGGGCGTGACGTCGAGGTCGTAGTCGAGGGTCGGCAAGCCGCCGTCGAACACGCTGGGAGTGGCGGTGCCGAAGGCCATTCGGTCTCCTATCCGGGGATGACCATACGCCGTCGACCTGCACGCCGACCTCGTCTTCAAGGGATCAATTAGGTCGCCCCTGTTGACCAATACGTTAGCGATGGCTAACGTATCGATGTGTGCCTGACATGCTCGAGGTCGCCGCGGAGCCGACGCGGCGTCGGCTCCTGCAACTTCTTGCAGCGGGCGAGCTCACCGTCACCCAGCTGGCATCGCAGTTTTCAGTCACCCGCTCGGCGATATCGCAGCATCTGGGGATCCTCGCCGAAGTCGGTCTTGTCACCGCCCGCAAGCAGGGCCGGCAGAGGTATTACCGGCTCGACGAGCGTGGGGTGCAGCAGCTCCGCGCGTTGTTCGATTCGTTCTGGAGCGACGAGCTCGACCGCCTTGTCGCCGACGCCAACCAACCCCAAAAGGAGACTCCACCATGACGTTTGAGAAATCTGTGGTTGTGCCGCTGAACCCGGACGCCACCTTCGCTCTCATCACCCAGCCCGACCGGCTTCGGCGATGGATGGCCGTCGCCGCTCGGGTCGACTTGCGTGCCGGGGGCGGATACCGATGGACCGTGACGCCGGGACACCACGCGGCGGGCACCATCGTCGACGTGGACCCGGGCAAGCGCGTGGTGTACACGTTCGGGTGGGAAGAGGACGCCGATCTGCCGCCGGGTGCGTCGACGGTGACGGTCACGTTGACGCCGGTCGGCGCAGGTACCGAGGTGCGGCTGGTGCACGACGGGCTGACCGACGAGCAGGCCGCGCATCACGCGGTGGGGTGGAACCACTTCATGGACCGGCTGGTGGCCGCGGGCCGAGACGGCGACGCGGGACCCGACGAATGGGCGGCGGCACCCGAACCGATCGACGAATTACTCTGCGCTGAAGCGACATTGGCGGTGCTGCTGGGTGTGTTGCGCGACATGGATTCCTCCGATCTGACCAAGCAGACAGCCTGTAGCGAATACACCGTGGCGCAGCTGGCCGACCATCTGCTGACCGGGATGACGAGGATCGGCACGGCCGCGGGCGCGCAGATGCCGCCACTCGATCAGGACGCACCGTTGGAAACCCAGGTAGCTGTTGCCGCCGAAACGGTGCTTGAGGCCTGGCGTCGCAAAGGCGTGGAGGGTACGGTCGAGTTGGCGTCGACTCAATTGCCTGCAGCGGCTGCAGTCGGCATCCTGTCCCTTGAATTCCTGGTACACGCTTGGGATTTCGCAATGGCCACGGATCGTGAACTTGTCGTCTCCGACCCGGTATGCGACTACGTGCAGGGCCTGGCCGCCAAGATCGTCACCCCGCAGCTGCGTGCGGGAAGATTCGCGGATCCCGTCACGACCCCGGCCGACGCCGCAGTGCTGGATCGGCTCATCGCGTTCACCGGCCGGCAACCCGCCGTTGTCCAAACATCCGCCAACTAACGAAAGGTCTGTCATGTCAAAGAAAACCGAGTACGAGCAGGGCACACCGAGCTGGGTCGACCTGCAAACCACCGACCATGCCGCGGGTAAGGAGTTTTACGCGTCGCTGCTGGGCTGGAGCTATGACGACCGGCCGATGCCGCAGGGCGGCACCTATTCGATGGCACTGCTGAACGGCGAAACCGTCGCGGCGATCGCGCCGATGCCGCCGGGCGCGCCGGAGGGCATGCCGCCGATGTGGAACACCTACATCGCGGTCGACGACATCGCTGCGACGGTGGACAAGGTCGGCCCCGCGGGTGGGCAGGTGTTCATGCCGCCGATGGCCGTCGGCGATGCGGGCACGATGGCCTTCGTCGCCGATCCGACCGGTGCGGTCGTGGGACTGTGGCAGGCCAACCAGCACATCGGCGCGACGCTGGTCAACGAACCGGGGGCGCTGATCTGGAATGAATTGATCACGGACAAGCCCGAATCGGCGCTGGCGTTCTATGAGGCGGTACTCGGCGTCGGCAGCTCAACGATGGAGATGGGCCCGGGGCAGACGTACAACCTGCTGAAGGTCGGAGATACGGAAGTCGGTGGCTGCATGGAACCGCCGATGCCCGGTGTGCCCAACCATTGGCATGTGTACTTCGCCGTGCCGGACGCCGACGCCACCGCCGCGCAGGCCCGCGCTGCGGGCGGGCAGGTTGCCGTGGAGCCGTTCGACATCCCGACGGTGGGGCGGTCCGCTGTCTTGACGGACCCGCAGGGCGCGATGTTCAGCGTGTTGACACCGGCGGCCCAGCAATAGCTCACCGTGTTGTAGTTCGGCGCAACGGGTTTCGATGCGAGGTGAGTGCGCCTAACATCGAGGGACATGGAGCGGCTCAGCGGGCTTGACGCGAGTTTCCTCTACATCGAAAGTCCCACTCAGCCGCTGCATGTGTGCTCGATCCTTGAGCTGGACACGTCAACGGTGCCCGGTGGCTACACCTTTGAGCATCTGCGCGACGAGCTGGCCTTAAGGATCGCGGCGATACCCGAGTTCCGGGCAAAGCTGGCCGACAGCCAGCTCAATCTGGACTATCCGGTGTGGGTCGAGGACGAGGAGTTCGACCTCGACCGTCATCTGCTGCGCATCGGCCTGCCGTCGCCGGGAGGGCGCCAGGAGCTGGCCGAGGTATGCGGACACATCGCGACGGCGCCGCTGGATCGCAGCAGGCCGCTGTGGGAGATGTGGGTAATCGAGGGTGTCGCCGACACCGACCCGTGCGCGGGCGGCGTGCTGGCGGTGATGACCAAGGTGCATCACGCCGCAGTCGACGGGGTGACCGGCGCCAGCTTGCTGTCGCAGCTGTGCACCGCCGAACCCGACGTGCCTCCGCCGGCCCCAGTGGAGGGTGCCGGCAGCGCCGGCCCGCTGCAGATCGCGGCGGGCGGCTTGGTGAGGTTCGCCGTCCGTCCGTGGCAGTTGGCCAATGTGTTGCCGACGACGGTGGCGACGATCGCGAAGACGCTGCGGCGTGCGCGCGGCGGCCTGACCATGGCCGCGCCGTTCGCGGGCCCGCCGACGCGGTTCAACGCATCGGTGACCGCCGACCGCAATGTCGCGTTGGCCCAGCTGGACCTCGAGGACATCAAGAAGGTCAAGGACCGGTTCGAGGTCACGGTCAACGACGTGGTGATGGCGTTGTGCGCGTCGGTGTTGCGGTGGTTCTTGAGCGATCACGCCGAGCTGCCCGCCCGGTCGCTGGTGGCGATGGTGCCGGTGTCGGTGCATGAGAAGTCCGACCGCCGGGGTCACAACCAGTTGTCGGGGATGTTCTGCAGCCTGGAGACGCACATCGCTGACCCCGCGGATCGACTGCGGGCGATCGCGCGGGCGGACGCCGCTGCCAAGAACCACAGTTCGGTGATCAGTCCGACGCTGTTGCAGGATTGGGCGCAACTGGCGGCCAGGGCGGTGTTTGGCTCCGTTTTTCGGCTCGTCGCGGATTCGCCGCTGATCGGACACCCGGTGCATAACCTCATCGTGTCGAATGTGCCGGGACCGCAAGCGCAGCTGTACTTCTTGGGCTGCGAAGTCGAGGCGATGTATCCGCTTGGCCCGCTGTTCCACGGCTGTGGGCTCAACGTCACGGCGATGTCGCTGAACGGAAAGTTGAACGTCGGCGTCACCTCGTGCCCGGAGCTGCTGCCCGACCTGTGGCGAATGGTCGACGACTTCGATGTTGCGCTCGACGAGTTGCTTGAATGCGCGGGTGTTGCGCGCATCTAAAGTGGGGCGGCTTAGCGCCACGTGAGTTACCCATCACGCATTAGGCTGCAACCCACGTTTGTCCCTGGCGACACAGTTCGTGACGTCCTCGAATGGAGTGTTATGTGAATACCACCGAGGCTGCCCGCGGAGCCGCGATCAGCGTGCGCCAAGCGATCGCGATGAACACGCCGAAAGCCGTCGAGCTGTGGCTCGACGTGGTGGACGACCCAACCGAGCGCGCCCGTCAGCTGGCGCGGCTGTCCCCAGCCGACCTGCGCCGCCTTGGCGAGCTGCTCGACACGCATACCGCCGCCAAACTGTTCCACAGCGTCGATGTCCCGCTTGGCGCCAAAATGCTTAAGGCGCTGCCGAATTCGCGGGTCGATGAACTCCTCGCCGCGATCAACTCCCACCGCGCCGCCGCGATTCTGCGACACGTCGACCGCGTGACCAGGGACGCCCTGCTCACAGCGATGCCGTTTGAACGGTCGAACGTACTGCGCGGTGTACTGTCCTGGCCCGCTGATTCGGTCGCGGCACACATCCTGCCCGAGACGCTTACGGTCGGCCCGGAGGTGACGGCGGCGCAGGCTATAGACGAAATCCGCAATCAGGTTACGGCGCGGGGCGACGATCCCCATCCCGGCTCCTACCTGTACGTGTGCGGACCCGAACAGCATCTGATCGGCATGGTGCGGTTCCGCAGCCTTGTGCTCGCCCCTGCCGATCAGATGGTCACCGAACTGATGGAGGACGACGCCGTCACGGTGTCGCCGCTCACCGATGCTGAGGAGGCGGCGAACCTGCTTACCGATCGCCGGGTGCGCGAGCTGCCCGTGGTCGACGGCGACGGGCGGCTGATCGGCATCCTCACCGAGGACGAGGCGTTCGACATCCTTGAGGAGGAGGCCACCGAAGACGCCGAGAGGCAAGGCGGCTCAGCACCATTGGAAGTGCCGTATCTGCGCGCCTCGCCGTGGCGGTTGTGGCGTAAAAGGATCGTCTGGCTATTGGTGCTGTTCGCTGCCGAGGCCTACACCGGAACCGTGTTGCGGGCGTTCGCCGAAGAGATGGAGGCGGTGGTAGCGCTCGCGTTTTTCATTCCGTTGCTGATCGGCACGGGCGGCAACACGGGCACGCAGATCACCACCACGCTGGTGCGTGCAATGGGCACCGGACAGGTTCGGCTGCGCGACTTGCCCGCCATCCTGACCAAGGAGCTGTCGACGGGTGTGCTGATCGCGATCGCGATGGCGGCCGCCGCGGTGATCCGCGCGTGGATGTTGGGTGTCGGTCCGCAGATCACTCTGACCGTGTCGCTGACCGTGGCGGCGATAGTGATGTGGTCTGCGTTCGTCGCGTCGATCCTGCCGCCCGTTCTGAAAAAGCTGCGCGTTGACCCGGCCGTGGTTTCGGCACCGATGATCGCCACCATCGTCGACGGCACCGGCCTGATGATCTACTTCTGGATCGCCCATCTGACGCTACCGCAGCTGGCCGGACTGTAGCGCCACGCGGCATGAGCGACACCACCTTGCGAACCGCCGATCCGCGCGCCAACTACTGCCAGCGTTCCGATTCGGTGCATGGTTCTCGACACTGTCATCAATTGATCACAGTGTCGGAGTGAGCTATTCGGGCCCTTCCGCGGACTCATCGGGTGGAACGGGCCGCTTGATGCGGAGCGTGGCGGTGGGCGCGGAGAATTCCTCCGTCTCAGGAGCGGCGAACACGATCGTCGAATCCTCTTTGAGCCGAGCAATTCTCGGCATTTGCGAGGGTTGCGGACG
Organism: uncultured Actinomycetota bacterium; assembly: GCA_963835075.1. Taxonomy (GTDB): domain Bacteria; phylum Actinomycetota; class Actinomycetes; order Mycobacteriales; family Mycobacteriaceae; genus Mycobacterium. The sequence goes on from CAWIEE010000027.1 coordinate 271,034, forward strand.
CCGCACGATCGTCGGTGGTGTCGACGGCTCGGAACCGGTTGCCACCCGGGCGTCGCGGCGGCGCACCAGAAGGCCGGCGAGCGGACCGGTGAACAGCATGGCAACCAGGACAGCGAGGCTCAGCGCGCAGATGACCACGTCGAACGTGCTGGTGATCTGCTGGGCCAGGTTGTTGCCGTAGATCGCGTCGGGCGACACTTGGGCGTACCGCGGGGCGAGCGCGACCCCGATGGCCAGGTTCGCGACCGTGAAGACGAACAGCACCCCGCTGAAGGCTGCGATGACGGTGGGCGACGCGGCACCTTTGCCGAGTTGGCGTCGTAGCCATCCCGCGATCACGCCGGCGATCAGATTGAAGGCCGTCATCGCAACGCTGTCGAACACGGCGCGAGGCAGATCGAGCGACAACGCGATCAGGTAGTCGACGACGCGCATGGCCGCTGCTGCGAACGCCCAGAACGCGATGAGCGTCATACATTTCTGCGCTGCCGAGCGGTACGCACCCAGCGTCGGCGGTTTGATCAGGAAGACGGCGTACAGCGTGGTCGGGGCGACGATCGCAGCGGCGGCGGCCCAGAACAGATAGCCCTCGTAACCGACGGCGGCCGTCGAGGTGTTCTGGGCGATGCCGTGGAAAGCGTCGATGTCGCGGCCGATGGGCAGGATCCACACCAGCGTGCCGGCGACGGCGGCCGACGCGCCGAGTGCGGTGGTGGCCAGTCGCGCTGCGGCGGACTTCTCGATGAGCCACCGCGACGCGATGACCAGCGCGATCATCGCCTCCGCGCCGTAGAGCAGTGTGGTGATGATGACGGCGACATCGTGACCGCCCACGTCGACGTTCGTGACGAACAGGTAGCGCAGCCGCCAAAAGAGGTTGAAGGCAACTGAGAGAGTCGCGAGAGCAATCGACACCGCGCCCAGCAGCCGAGCGACTGCGTACCAGCGCCGAAAGCCGTTGTCCTCGATGGTGATACTGGTGACCGGCGGCTGCGCGGCGAGCATCGCGCCCCCGATACCCACGATCAGGCCGGGTCCGATGCCCGGCGGTGCCAGCCCCGTTCCACCGTTTCGAACCGTCTGGACTAGGTGGTACCCGACGAAGCCGATGGCGACGAGCACGTAGGACACGCTGAGCAGCAACCGGATCCGGCTGGTGCGGCGGACATCGGGGTGCGGGGCGGTAAGCCGGAACGGGCCGGCGTGTGGCGCGAGCGCGGCGGCGAGCGCGAGCAGCGTCACGACAGCGACGAGGCCAAGGAGCGCGCCGTTGCCGCCGACGCCGAGGCCGAAGTCAAGATTCCACGGCAGGAGCAGCGCGAGGACGAGCAGAACGACTGTCACGCCATCGCGCACCATGTTGGTGCGGGCGGGGACATAGCCGACGCGGGGCGCGGCGGTGGTGGCCACCGCGACGGTGGCGGTTGCGTCGTAACGCGGGTCGCTCACGTGACGATTTCCTCTCTGAGTGACGCCGTGTGGCGCTGCCACCTCAGGGTGCTCACTTTTGCGTTGGTACACAAGCGACGGATGTGGGGCCGGCGAGGCTGTGAAAGGGTGAAACGGTGGATGTAGTCGTCGGGGTTGCGGTCACCGGACGGGTGGCGCGCCTGGCGATGGTCGGCTCGGGCGGTCAGGTATTCGACCAGTACGCGCTGGACCTGCCCGATGACGCGATGACCGACCTGGCCGACACCATCGTCGGCACGTCCCGCGAGGTGGCCGATTCGGGCAATCGGGTGGCCGCGACGCGACTCTGCCTGCCCGATGCCTCAGCGGCCGAGACCCTGCGGCGGACGGTGTTGAGCGCGGGAGTACCGAACGTCGAAGTGGTGGCGGAGGCCGAGGCTGGCGTGGCGCTGGCCCGCCGCATGGGCGCGGACGCCGCGTTGCTGCTGGCCGACGACGACACCGTGGCACTGACGGTCATCGGTGAGGACGACGAATCGACGTCGGTGCTGGCGTCGGCGCCGATCGGCGCGGCCGGGGCGGCCGTGGCTTGTGCGGCGGTGCTGCAGAACATCCTCGGCCGGGAGATCACCCGGATCATGCTGGTCGGGCAGCGCTTGGATCTTGATTCGATTGCGGCCGAGTTGAGTTCGACGGCGCCGGTGGAGGTGCCGCCTGATGCGAGTTACGCGATCGCGCGGGGTGCGGCACGGACGGCCGAGGACTCGGAATTCCCAGCGGGAGCGGCGACGATGATGGCCCCGGCGGCCGCTGACGCGACGATGATGGCGCCCGCTTCGGACGCGACGCAGATGGCGCCGGTGGTGGGTGACGCGACGCAGATGGCGCCGACGGCGGGTGATGCGACGGTCGGGCCGCTGTTGGCGTACTCGCAGGAGGAGCCGGGCGACTACGAGCTGCCCTTCGATTCGCTCGAGGAGTTCGTACCGGAGCTGGAGGACGAAGAGGCGTACACCGCGATGATCGCGCCGCCACCGCCGAGGATGGTGCTGATGGGCAGCGCGCTGGCGTTCGTGGTGGCCAGCTTCGCGGCGCTGGCGGTGACCGTTGCGATCAACGTCCGGCCGGCAGCCTCTGTCGAAGCACAACCGGTGCCGCCGGTTCAGTCGGACACGGTGCCGGGGCGGTACTTGCCGCCGGTGCCGCACGAGCCGGATCCGGTGGCGCTGCCCGTCGCGGTGGTGTCGCCAGCGCCCGCGGCACCTGCGCCGAGTGTCCCGACGAACCGCGGGCCGAACAGCTTCGCGCCGGAGGCTCCGGCTACGGAGGCCCCACCGCCCGGCCCGGCCCCAGCGCCGGCGGTCCCGGTGGTCCCGATTCCGCCGATCGTTCCGTTCCCGCCGTTCAACCCGTTCCCGCCGCCGACGTACCCGACGACGCCGACGACCGTCACAACGACGCCGACGACAACCACCACTACGCCAACGACCACGACGACGACGCCGACGACAACAACGACGACGACGCCGACGACAACAACACCGACGACGACGTCGCACGAGACGAGCACGTCGAGTTCGGAGCCCACCACGATTCCGACGTCGTCATCGGTCCCTCCGATCATTGAGAAGTCAGCGCCGCCGGTGACGCAGGCGCCTGCGTACATCCCACCCGTGGCGCCCGAGCCAGCCCCGGCACCTGCTCCAGCCCCAGCGCCTGCTCCGGTAATCGAGAAGCCCGCGCCGGCTCCGGTGATCGAGGCGCCATCGAATGGTGGTGGATCATCAAGCGGCAGTGGGGGTTCCGGTTCAGCGCCCGTGACGACGGTGCCGGTGTCGCCGTAGCTGGCCGTGCCGAGAGCCTGAAGAGGTCGTGCGCGGGGGGCCGCGCTCGTAGTGGAACATCGGCTGACAGCGCAGAGGCGCTTTCACATCGTTGATCGAGTTTCTGACCCGCGTGAGTCAACGGCTGTCACCGCTTCGTGGCGAAGAACATGTTTCTCGCCTCCGACATCTCGATGGTCGTCGCGCGCCGACCTCGGAGTGTCGGCGCGAAGGCACGCCACCGAACCGGCAGCGTTGCCTTCTCCAACCTGACCCCGGGGATTTAGCTGACCATTCCCGGCTGGGCCGATCAGATTGACGCGCGGCGGAGGTCTACACCGATGTCATCTACCTTTGTCATCTCTACCTTCTATCGGAGGTTTGCATGTCCGATGCCGCCAGCCGCGACGTTCTCTGGTCGGCGGCCCACGTTGAGCGCGCCGCGCTCGCAGACGATCTCGCCCGGCTCGACGACGCGCAATGGGCGCAGCCGTCACTGTGCGGGCGATGGGTTATCGAGGAGGTGGTCGCTCACCTCACGGCCGCAGCGAGCATCGGTCCCGTGCGCTGGTTCGCCAGCGTCCTCGGCGCACGATTCGACTTCGACCTGCATAACGATCGGCGTTTGGCCGAGCACCGAGGCACCACGCCCGCCGAGACGCTCCAGCGGTACCGGCGCGTCACCACCAGCACCACAGCGCCACTGGGACCGACCGCCGCATGGCTAGGTGAGGTCGTTGTGCACGCTCAAGATATCCGGCGTCCCCTCGGAATCGTCCGGACGCCAGCGGTGGACGGCGTCACCCTTGTAGCGGACTTTTATGCCCGGCGGGACTTCGCGGTACGGAGCCGAAGCGTCATCGATGGTCTGCGATTGGAGGCGACCGACGGTTCCTTCGCGGCCGGCACCGGCCCGCTAGTTCGCGGTACGACCTTGGCGCTGACGATGGCGATGGCGGGGCGCCGCGCCTACTGCGACGATCTCGCCGGCCCAGGCGTCCACACGCTGCGCGACCGATGCTGAGCAGCTACGGTCAGCCCGCCCCAACGGTGATTACTTCACCGTTGGGCCGTTGCGGCTGTCCGGTGGAGCGGTGCATCGGCATCGGCAACGGCTCCAGGGGATGGCGGCGGATGTCGAGAGTCTGGTAGCCCACCAGTACCACCAGCCCGGCGATGAGCACCGCGGAGGCGCCGGCGTTACCCCAGTCCAGCCCACCGTGATCGCGACTCTTACTCAAGATATTGCCCACCACAGCGCCCCAGGGCCGGGTCAGGATGAAGGCGATCCAGAACAGCAGCGTGCCGTTGATGTTGGTGAAGTAGTACGCGGCCAGCAGCACCAACATGGCCGCTGTCAAGATCAGCGCTGCGGGTCGCAGTCCCACGTTCAGCCCGCCCGACAGGTAGTCGCCGGTAGAGGTGCCCAGGCTGTTGGAGAATACGACGGCGATCCAGAACAGCACCTCGCCGGTGACAGTGGCGACGTTCTCGACGTTCAGGGTTTGGCCGCTGCGCCACCAGATCAGCAGCACAACGGCCAATCCGCTGCCGAGGATCAGCGCACCAGTGGCCTGCCCCAGGTGGGACGTGTAGTTGATGAAGTCGGAGATCGTGGTGCCGGCGGTGCTGGTGAGCACCACGACGGTCCAGAACAGCGCCGGATGAAACCGCTTGGCGCGCAACTGGATTGTCACGGCAACGACGAAGATGGCGAGTAGCAGCACCGCGCTGCGCAGGGTGCCCAGCCCCAGCGTCTGGGAGAAGTAGTCACCGGCCGTCTCACCCAGGGTGGTGGCCAGGATTTTGTTCGCCCAGAACAACGCAGTGATGTGAGGCAACTTGCGCATGACGTACTGGCCGGGCGTGAGTTCCATAGCCGAACAATCGCATACGGCGCTGTGCCGCGCCCACGACCACACCGACATGGCAGCCAATGCACAGATAGTCTCGGTAATTTGTCAGCAACGCGCCGCATCTTGGAAGCACTCTTGGAGAATGGGGTACACCGGATTGCCGAGTGTCCGACGTTCGGACTCATCGCTTGTACGAAGGACTTGTCGAAATCTGAGACGGAGATGTCACGGCGGCGAGCGAGGTCCTGTGTATCACCTGCTGCACTTATATTGGTTCTGATATAAGATGGGGATCGACTGAAAGCCCATCAGATGGCTTGGTACAACTCGCGACGACATCCGCGAGCAACGGCGGGCCATCCGGAATGAGTTTGGTCAGCAACTGTTTCGAGTGCAGATGGGACTGACGCCCAACAACTACAAACCCATGAGCGATATCGATATCGCCAAGAAGCGCTACCGGGAGGCAAGAGATGGCTGACAGCGTGTTCTACGACCTCGCTGACACTCCAGGGGAGGCGGCAAACCTCACCGCGCGCGGCATGCTCATGATCGCGATCGAGCAGCGGATCAGGGAGGAAGGTTGGACGCAGACCGAAGCTGCCGCACGTCTTCATCTCACCCAGCCGCGAGTCTCCGACCTTCTAAATGGAAAGATCAACAAGTTCAGCCTCGACGCGCTGGTCAACATGCTCCCACCCGTCGGACTGGCAGTCGACGTCCGACAAATCGAGCGTTCACCCTCGAGGGCGGCGAAGAAACGCAGAAGCGTCGCCGCAGACCGTTCAACCGAGGCAACGGCGCACAAGCGCAAATCGCTCAGCGCGCGCTGACATGCACTCCGCTCGGGACAGCCGCAGCGCAGTGCTGATCCGCGTGCTTCTCGTGGCGACGTTGCTCATGGGATTGTCCGCCGTCGGAACCGGTTGGGCGGGTGCGGATCCCAATGCGCTCTGGACGATCGTCCACGATCAATGCTCCCCGCACGAGGCGCAAAACGGCGATCCTGCGCCGTGTGCTTTGGTCGACGCGGAGGATGGATACGCCCTCCTCAAGGACCTAGTCGGAGAACGGCAATTCCTGCTCATCCCCACGTTGCAGATCACCGGCATCGAGAGTCCGATTTTGCTTGATCCTGGGGCGAAGGACTACTTCGCCGACGCATGGCGCGCCCGCTACTTGATCGAAGGGCGGGCGGAGCGGTCGCTGCCCCCCGACTGGGTGAGCCTTGCAGTCAACTCCATGGTGGCGCGGTCGCAGAACCAACTTCATATCCACATCGACTGTCTCAGGGCCGACGTACACCAACAGCTCGCACAGCACGCCGACTCGATCGGGCCCACATGGGCGCCCTTCGCCGTCCCGCTCGCCGGTGCACCCTACAGCGCCATCATGATCGCGGATCTCAACGACATCAACGTTTTTCAGCTCTTGGCCGACAGCCTCCCGGGAGCACGCGAGGATATGAGCCGGCGCACGCTCGTCGTCGTGGGTTCACCAAGCGGTTCGGGTTTCGTCGTCCTGGCGGGACAAGCCGACGCCGCTGCGGGCGACGAGGGTAACGGAGAGGATCTCCAGGACCACGCAATGTGCTCCGCGCCCACCGCCGGGAAGTAGGAAACCCGGGAGGAGGACCACGCTGAATTGCCGCGACCCTACAGTTGGGGCGCGTCAACAAATGATGACGCCGCCAGAACGACAAGTGGTTCGGCGAAGAGCTGAGGTAGTCGGTGCGGACAGGATGATTGAAGGGATCCTCTCTCGATCTCGATGACCTGCTGTTGGTGGCAGCACGGGCCGACGACGGCATGGTGGTGGTCAGAGACTACGGGCTACTGGAATCGGCGGTGGCACGTCCTAAGACCACAGTGGTCGGGGCCGAGGCCTATCCCGATATCCACACCAAGGCTGCAGCACTGTTGCTTTCCTCATGCCGCAACCACGCTCTCGTCGATGGCAACAAGCGGCTGGCGTGGACCGCCTGCCAGGTGTTCCTTGGCCTCAACGGCGAGTGGGTGGAGGCCGGTGAGGATGGCCGGTTTGGCTGATGATCGCCGTTGCGTCCGGGGCAATCGATATAATGTGGACCAGATCGCTCAAAACTGCGAACCTGGTGCAGCTGAACGCTATCCGTCGAGCATCGCAACTCCGTCGCGCCACGCATTGACGACGTCCTCGACTCGCTGATGCACATGCGCGCGCGCCGATTCGCGGTCGACACCCGACATGAGCAGGGCGTCGTAGTCGGTGTCGACATGGCGGACGGACGCGACGACGGCGAGGCGTACGGCGTCGCGGTCCAGGGCTCGCCCGGCGGCGCTTCGTCCGACACGGCCGCTGCCGCGTGTCGCCGCATGAAGGGCGATCGCTTCTGCGCGGCCGACCGGACACCCCGGGAACTGCTCACGGATGGCGGCGGCGAACTCGCCGCGGAAGCTCACATCTTGGTCGCCGCGGCGGCTCTGCTCGCGTTCCCTGCGGCGGGCGCGCACGTCGGCGTCGGAGAGGCACTCCTGCGTTGCCCGCTCGATGGCCGCGGGTTCAACCAGAATGCCTTGTCGCTCATAACGATTGCGTCGTGTGCTCCAGCGCACCACAACAGCGGACAGTCGGCTGGCTTTCGTAGCGCGCCGAGTCAGCGCGGCGTCGCCGGACGGCAGAAACTCGAGGTGGCCGAGGTCGGCGCAGTCCATACACAGTGCACCCGTCTTGTCCTTGAGGAGGAAGTCGCCGGTGTCGCCGCAGGACGCGCACGTCCACTCGTTGTGCGGAGAGATCACGATGATCTTTTGCGGACGGCGTGGGTGCTCGGCCATAGGTTCAGGAATGTCGGTTGAGCCCCAATGGGTGCGGTAGGCGCGTTCGGCGTCAGAGTCACCGTCGGCGGTGAATTGCAGATCTCGATAGTCGCCTTCTGACGGCGCGAGGCCGCGGTCTTCCGCCCAGTGCTGCAACGCTGCAAAGGCTGTCATCACTTTGTCGGAGTCGACCCCCACGCATCGATCGAGCGAAGGTACACGGTCCTGCGCCCACCGATCGACGTTCGGCTGGGCCAGCCAGCCGAGACCGATGAGCACATCGATTGGGCGAACGGCGCGCTCCTCGCCCAGCAGTGCCTCAGCGATCCGCGCCACTCGTGTTTCCAGGCGTGCCATGACAACTCGACGCTACCTGCGCGGTGCGACACGTGGCAGCATCTACTCGACGCCGATATCCCAGTGGAGGTGAAGCCCACATACAGGACAAGAGCGGTCAGCACAGGCTCGGCAAGATCCCCGAAGGCGGCGCTCACATCGACGTACGTCGAAAGACGTTGGGGGAGCTTTGACGACAGCCCGGCAGGGCACATCGCCACACTCGTGGGGCTGCTGGCGCCTGTCGCACCCGGGTTCGTGCTCAGCCCCGATGCCATCGGCGACTGTGGCGTACGCCCAACCAGGGCTGAGTGGTCGTTTGTCAGCGCATGCGACCTGGCGCGATCGGTTGATGCCGAATCCGCGTAGCCACTGCAATCAGTGGTACCATTCGACGGGTAGAAAGGTACCAATGGCTCTGAACATCAAAGACGACTCGGTCCATGAGGCAGTCAAGCGAATCACTCTGATCACCGGAGAATCCCAAGCTCAGGCGGTGGCAACGGCTGTGCGTGAACGGCTGGCCAGGTTGGAAAAGGACGACCTTGCCGCCCGGATCCTGGCCATCGGCCACAAGACCGCACGCCAGATGAGCGGCGACGCCAAGGCGCTAGATCACGGTGCCCTCCTCTACGACGACCGCGGGCTGCCATCGTGATCGTCGATACGTCGGCCGTGATCGCAATCCTTGCTGCCGAGGATGACGCGGCGATCTATGCGCACGCGCTCGCCGATGCGAGCGTGCGACGACTGTCGGCTGCGAGCTATCTCGAGTGCGGGAGCGTTCTCGATCACCAGCGAGATCCGGTGATCAGTAGAAGCCTGGACGAGCTACTTGGCGAAGCGGAGTTCGTGATCGAGCCGGTGACCGAGCGTCACGCACGGCTGGCTCGTCAGGCCTACGCAGACTTCGGTAGAGGCAGCGGCCATCGTGCTGGGCTGAACTTCGGCGACTGTCTCTCGTACGCACTGGCCCTCGACACCCGCGAGCCGCTGTTGTGGAAGGGCGACGATTTCGGACATACGGGTATTGCGTCCGCGCTGAGCGGCCGGCAGTAGCCGACGGTGCGGTTGTGGCCCGTCAACAAATGATGACGACGCCAGAAGGGCACGTGGTTCGGCCAAACATCCCCTACCCGACGTTGACGAACGGACTGATCGCGTCCCGCGCGAACTGCGCGACATTTACGCTCGGGTTCCCGTCCGGGTAACTCACTGTCGCCAACAGATTGCCGCCCGCGTCGACGACGTCCCCATCCGCACGCCCCTGATGCGTCGTCGACGTCACCAGGATAATCCCCGACGTGCCAGCCTCTTTGGCCAACGGCACCGAGAACTGCGCATTCTGCACCGTGCTATTCGCCTTGTCCTCCACGATAATTCGATCCGCCGGGAAACCCAGCAGCAACAGCATGTTCCGCATCTGGCCCGCTTCCGTCTTGCCGTTCTGCGGGTTGCCTCCCGTCACGATGATCGGCGATTGCGGGAAGAACTGCGCGACAATCAGACCCGTCATCACCCGCCGCCGCAGAATCGGCCGCATCGAGCCATCGGGCGCCAAGCCGTACCCCAGAATGACGATCGCCGGCTTCGAGAAGTCCTTGCCCGCGGCGGCTGGCTCAGCCCAAGACACCGCCGGCGACAGCCCACCCAACGCCGCCGCGACAGCCACCACCACTGCGCCCGCAGCCGTCTTCCACCTAAGTCGCACACGCCCTCCATAACAATTGGGGCTAATGAGTTCTACGTTAATGCCGTTGTAATCGCGTCAATGGAGTCCTGTGTTACGCAACGTGCGATTGCCGCAATTCGCGTTACGACATAGGCGCAGCGGGGTAACGTCCGCGATGAATACAGCGTCGGCACAGCAAGGGAGTAAGGGTGAAGATCCAGAAACTTGTGGCACCCATTGGTATCACCGCAGTTGCGATCGGCATGGCTATGGCGGCCCCGGCGTCAGCGGCCAACAACATCAAGGAATACGGCGTGCCGGAGCCACTGAACGATGTCTACGGCAACCCGATGATCACGTACACGGTTCACGGGTTGGGTCCGAGTTCGGACGCCGTGTTCCACAACGGCCGGTTGTATGCAGCAACCGTGGACTTCGATGGGGGCTTCCCCATCACCAACAACTTCAACGCCCGCGCTCAGAGCGGGCAGAACTACCGCGTGATCGGTGGCGGAGTTCCCGGCAAGATCTACTTCGACGTCGTTGGCGACACTCCCAACAGCGTCGTCTACAGCGACGGTGTCCAGGATCTGCTGGTGTGGGTATCGCCGAAGCCGATCTCGAGCGGCGCCGGGGATGTCGCAGGGGAGTCCACCGAGGACATCGGCGGTGCACCCACCGACAGCGGTGGTACGACGGGCGGCAATGACTTCGCCCCCGCCGTCCAGGCACCGGCCCCCTTCGAGCTCACCCCAGCGGAGGTGGCGGAGCCAGGGTTCAACAGCGGCGGCGGCGGCGGCCATCGCTGATTGTTCGGTCACCACTGAGCGCCGCGGGGCGCGCAGCACGATGATGGGTGCATGACCCGAGAGGACATCACTCAGCAGATCGTCGCCGCGCGCCTCGCCAAGGGCCTGACCTGGCAGCAGCTTGCCGACGCCATCGGCAAACCCGTCGTCTGGACCACTGCGGCCCTGCTCGGACAGCACCCCATCCCGCCCGAACAGGCGCGCACCCTGGTCGAACACCTCGGTCTCGACGCGTCAGTCGTGCCCGTGCTCGCCGCCGTCCCGATGCGCGGGGGCCTTCCCACCGCCGTGCCCACCGACCCGACCATCTACCGCTTCTACGAAGTCCTCCAGGTCTACGGCGGCGCCATCAAGGAGCTCATCCACGAAGAGTTCGGCGACGGCATCATGAGCGCCATCAACTTCAGCGTCAACATCGAGAAGAAGTCGAACCCCGCAGGCGACCGCGTCGTAGTCACACTTGATGGAAAGTTCCTGCCCTACGACTGGGCCGCTGCGGAGACGGTGGGGTGACGCCCTGAATTCACGCGGGCAACAAGACCATTACGAATCCGTACAGCACAGCCGAGTTGCGCGCACCCCGAGACCCTCTGTCTAATATTGAGCCCCGGCCTTCGCCGAACAACACATGGAGATCAGTTGACGTCCACTCGCCGTGTCCGCGGTGCCTGCCTTGCGGCGGTGTGCGCCGTCATCGCGGTGCTCGGCGGTGTCGTCCTCTCGACCACTCCCGCCTGCGCCAACCATTGCCAGAAGCTGACCGCCGCCCCCGTCCCGCAGGTGGCGTCGCAACCCGCGCCACCGCAGCCCGCCGCGGTGTGGACCGCGCCGTCGTCGGGTTCAGTCCACGTCAGCCCCTCAGGCCCCATATTGGTCACCACCACCGTCGGGACGATCGCCGCAGTCGAGATGCGCAGTGACTCCGGCAAGGTGATCCCCGGCGTGCTCACCCCGGACGCAACGGTGTGGAAGCCGACCGATCAACTCGGTTACGGCCGCACCTACACCATGACCATCGATGCCCGCGGCCCAAACGGCATGCCGACCCGCCAGACGTCCAGCTTCTCCACGCTGACCCCCGGCAACCAGACCGAGGTCTATCTCGACACCACCGGTGGCGGCCTGCTGCAGGACGGCGCAACCTACGGCATCGGCATGGTGGTCGTCGCGAAGTTCGACGAGCCCGTCGCCAACAAGGCCAACGCCGAACGTCACCTCGTCGTCACCACCAATCCGCCAACGGCCGGGTCGTGGAACTGGCTCGACGACCAGACCGCGCACTGGCGGCCGGAGAAGTATTACGCCCCAGGCACATCCGTCACCATTGCGGCCAACCTCTTCGGCACTCCGCTCGGCGACGGGCTCTACGGCCAAGAAGACGAGCACCTGTCCTTCCACATCGGCGACTCGCACATCTCCGTCGCCGACGACAGCACCAAGCAAGTCACCGTCTCCGAGAACGGCAAGGTCGTCCGAACCATGCCCACCTCGATGGGCATGGGCGGCTCCGAAACCATTGGCGATACCACCGTGAGCTTTTGGACGCCGAACGGTATCTACACCGTCATGGACAAGGCCAACCCGGTGATCATGGACTCCTCGACCTTCGGGCTGCCCATCAACTCCCGCCTGGGTTATCGCGAGACGATCCCGTGGGCCACCCGCATCAGCAAGGACGGCATCTACCTCCACCAGCTGAATGCGACGGTATGGGCGCAGGGCAACACCGACACCAGCCACGGCTGTCTGAACCTCAACGGCGACAACGCCCAATGGTTCTACAACTTCTCCGTACCCGGAGACATCGTCGAGATCCGCAACACCGGCGGGTCGACGCTGAAGTTGTGGCAGAACGGCGACTGGAACGTGCCGTGGGACCAGTGGCTCAAGGGCAGCGCCCTGTCCGGCTAAGAAGCCGAAATACGTTGTGCGACGGCGCCGTATCGTTCGAAGCGATCCTGATCGCCGAGGGCGTTGTACAGGACGACGCGCGTTGCGATTTCGCCGTACTTCGCGATCAGCGCGCCGGCCAAACCGTCCCAGGTCGACTCGGTGGCGAACGTCGCGATGTGTTCGTCGGTGATCTGCGCCGCCATTGCCTTGAAGTCGCCGGCCTTCTGCTTCTCCCGGATGCGGGCGGTCGTCCCCTCGAAGCCGGCTTCGTCCCAGATGAAGGCGTAGTTGGGCGTGCTTCCGTAGAAGCTCATGCTGGCTCGCACAAGCTCACGCTCATTGTGGCGTTCTTCGTCGCTGTCACCGACGATCGTCATGACCGGCATGATCACCGCGATGTCCGACGTCGAGCGCCCCGACTTTTCCGCGCCCTCAGCCACATTCGGCAGCACGTGCCGCCCGATATAGCCCGGCTCTCCGAGCGGATGCACATGCACTCCGTCCGCCACCTCACCCGCCATCCGTAGCATCCACGGATTCACCGCCGCCACATCCACCTTCGGATCCGGTGCATCGATCGGCCCTGCGCTCCACTGCGGTGTGATGAAGTCCAAGCTGTAGAAATCGCCATGGTGATCGAGCGTCCCCGTTCGAAACGCCGCGAAACATGCCTTTACCGCGCGCACATAGTCACGCAGCCGCGGACCCGGGCGCTCAAACTCCATGCCATATCGCCGCACGATATGTGTGCGCACCTGCGTGCCTAGGCCCAGGCGAAACTTCCCGCCCGTCGCCTCCTGCAATTCCCACGCCGTCGCCGCCGTGACGAACGGACTCCGCGGAAACGCAACCGCGACACCCGTCGAGAGTTCCAGCCCCGGCGCGGCTTGCGACGCCACCGCGGCGTTGAGATACGCGGTCCGACCGGTCTCGGTGAACAGCATCCCGTCGAAACCCGCCGCCTGCGTCCGTCCCGCCAAGTCCCCGACCTTGGCCAACGGCTGCGGAACCGTCATCACGTCGACGTGCACGGTGGAACAGTACGCCGACGACACCAGTAGTCGCACTAAGCACCAGTGTTTGCCAGCGGCTATCCAAATTGCGATCTGTTCGTGCTGTGAGGGTCATCACTTGTGCGCTACATTGTGTGCGCTGTCACACAACGGAGGGACGGTCCGATGATCGGCGCAAACAAGGGCCCTGTGAGGGAGCAGCGGCCCGTCCGTCCTGTTCACCCCAGCTCGGCTGTCCACGGCCACCGCGTGCTGCTCGGGCTGTTGCTCGGCCTGATCGCCATCGCCGCCATCGCCGGCATCGTCTTCGCGGCGGTCTCCGGGCAGGGCACCGTCGCTTTGATCATCGCCCTCTTCGCAGGCGCCTTCTTCTCTCGCGTCGGTTGCTGAGCCCGCCTCAACCGCAAACGCGCCAATACTCGTAATACCGGCGCGAGTAGAGGAGGCTGGGGGGATGACCCCGCCACCTCGGCCCCCGGGCAGTGCCACAGCCGCCCGGCCTTTGTCCGGTTAGATGTGGCGATCCACGACCAACTCCTCGCTGCGGTTGACGGGCGGCGGGGAGTAGAGGCCGCCGACCGGCTCTGCGAGGCCTGCGTGTCGCTCTTCGACATCGATGCCGCGGCCATCTCACTGGTGTTCGACGGTGCCAGCAGCGGAACTCTCGGCTCCAGCGGTGCGCCCGCCCGGACCTACGACGAACTCCAGTTCACCCTCGGCGAAGGCCCCTGCCTGGATTCCGTCTCGTCCCGCAGCCCGGTCCTCGTCGCCGATCTCGCCGACCCCGACGAGGACCGCTGGCCCATCTACGGCCCCGCCCTGCTCTCCTACGAGATCCGTGGCGTCTTCGCGATGCCCGTCCTCGTCGCCGGTGAACACGTCGGCGCCTTGGACTTCTTCCGCGCCCAACCCGGCCGCCTCGAGGATGACTATCTCGCCGGGGCCATCGTCGCCGCCGAAATCGCAGGCGTCCCACTGCTCGACCTCATGAACGACGACCTCGCGGCCGCCGTCAACGATCCTGAGAGCAACGCCTGGGCCGAACTTCAACGCGATGTCCCGCGCCGAGGTCAGCCAGGCCACCGGCATGCTCGTCGCCCAACTCGGTGTCGAACCCGCCGAAGCCCTGGTTCGCCTGCGCGCCCACGCCTACGCCACCGGCCGCAGCTCCACCGACGTCGCCCGCGACATCCTCGACCGGCGCCTCAAGCTCGAGGCGGACTGATGCGCGCCTACGAAACCCAGGACGGAGTGCGAGATGACTGAGACGCCTCGTGAAACCCGGGTGCTGGCTGCGGTCGTGTCGCTCGTCGACAGCCTGCTCGACGATTTCGACGTCGTCGACCTGTTGACCGAGCTCACCGAGCGCTGCGCCGAACTTCTCGATGTCGAATCGGCCGGGCTCCTGCTCGCCGACCCGCTCGAGCAGCTCCGCCTGCTCGCGGCCACCTCCGAGGAGACCCGCGAACTGGAACTGTTCCAGTTACAGGCCGACGAAGGTCCTTGCATGGACTGCTATTCCAGCGGGCAGCCGGTGTCTGTCGCCGACATCCAGGCAGAAGCCGATCGCTGGCCGAGCTTCGTCCCGGCCGCACTCGAGGCCGGCTTCGCCTCTGTGCACGCCGTCCCGATGCGCGCCGCAGGCATCGTCATGGGTGCGCTCAACCTGTTCGGCACCCATCCGGGTGCACTCAGTGACGCCGATTTGTTGGTCGGCCAAACCCTGGCCCACATCGCCTCCGTCGCGATTCTGCAGGAACACCCGCCAACGCCCGCGTCCGTGATGCCGCAACTGCGTTCCGCGTTGACCAGCCGCATCCTCGTCGAACAGGCCAAGGGTTTCCTGCGTGAAAGCCTCGACGTGTCCGTCGAGCAGGCCTTCCAGCTGCTGCGCAACTACTCGCGGACCAACGGCGAGCACCTGACCGACGTGGCCAGGCGGCTCATGACCGACCGCCACTCCCGCCCTGTGCTGCTGGCGGCACTGTCGGAATTCGCCTCGGCCCCACCGTCTTAAGGGCGATGCCGCGCAAGTGCGCGCCGTGCCGCTTCCTCCACCATCCGCTCGGCAACGATATGCAGCTTGATGTTCTCGGTCTGGCTCAGCCGGGTGAGCCGGTCGAAGGCCACCTCCGCGCTGACACCCGACCGGCTGCGAATGATGCCGATCGCCTGATCGATCATCGCCCGGCTCTCGAGAGCACGCTGCAGCTGTTTCGTCCGCTCCTGAGCACGTGCAAGCAGTTGCGCGTTGTATACCGACACTGCGGCAGGCCCGGCGAATTGTGTACCCAACTGCACGGCGTGGTCGCCGAACGCGTCGCGGGCGCGGGCATAGGTATTGATCGCGCCGATCACCTGATCGCCCACCATGAGGGGCAGCGACAGCGCCGAATGAATGGCCATCCGCGCCACCCGCCCGCCGAAGCGCGGCCACCGGCCGTCACTGCCCAGCGATCCGCTGACGATTGCCCGTTTCAACTCCATACTCGTGATGCATGGGCCCTCATTGAGCTCCTCGTACTGGATGACGTCGATGTCGTGCACCAACTCCGCTGTGGCAGCCCACGTTTGAATGCGTGGTGTGTGATCGTTCGGCTGGATCAACGCGACGCCCACACCGTCGACACCGGGAATCGCTTTCGCCGCGAACTCCGCCACGTCGCCGAGGAGATCGATCACCCCGCGCGCGCCGGCCACCAGCCCGGCCACTCCTCTGAGCCCGGTGTACAGGTCGATCTCGTCGGCCTCCAACTGTGCCTGGGAGAGGTCGGCCTGCGCTGGTGTCGTGCGACCGGGCTGCGCGTCATAGTCAGCCATGGTGAGTAATAAATCTACTCGCCGCTGGACGCAGATTGTTCCTCTGGACCGTCAATTCACCAGCGCGAGCGCGTGGGCGCGTCGCAGCTTGCCTGACGGCGTCTTGGGGATCATGCCCGGCTGCAGCACCACCACATTGCGGGGCCGCACATCGACCTCGGCGAACACTTCGTGTGCCACCTGATGCTCGATGCGGCGCACCTCGGCCATGTTTTCGAACTCCTTGGATTCCACGGCCACGGCGAACGTCTCCCGCGAGTGCCCGGCATCGAGCCGCACCGCCACCGAGCAGCCCGGCCGTACCCCCGCGACGCGGCAGGCGGCGCGCTCGATGTCGGTCGGGTAGATGTTCTTGCCGGCCATGATGATGACGTCTTTGAGCCTGCCGCACACCACGACATTGCCCGTTTCGGTGAGATAGCCCAGGTCACCGGTGTCGTACCAGCCCCGCTCGTCCTGCGCGGAGATGAATCCGGCCGTCGTGGTGTAGCCCTTGGTCACGGGTTCGCCGCGCACCTCGATGACGCCGACGCCGCGCGCCGACAGCACGCTGCCGTCCTCGTCGATGACGCGCACCTCCAGGCCGGTCAGCGGCTTGCCGAGCGACACCAGTCGCCGGGTGTGTCCCTTGGTCGCCGGGACGGCGCGGTGCAGGACGGCCAGCAGATCGGCGTCCACCTCGTCGATGACCATGCCGCCGTCGCAGTCGGAGAACGACACCGCCACCGTCGTCTCGGCCATGCCGTAGGCGGGGATGATCGCCTCGGGCCGCAGCCCGAACGGCGCGCCCGCTTCGCACAGATCTTCGACGTCGAGGGGGTCGACCTGCTCGGCGCCGGATAACGCCCACCGCAGCGACGACAGGTCGTACTCGCCGGGCGTGGCCTGCCTGCGCAACCGCTTGGCGAACAAGTTGTAGGCGAAGTTCGGCGCGGCCGTCATGGTGCCCTTGTACTTGTCAATCAGCTTGGCCCACAACAACGTATCGCGCAGGAAGTCCATCGGCGTGATCTTGACGAGCTCGGCGCCGTAGTACATCGGCACGGTGAGATAGCCCGTCATGCCCATGTCGTGGAAGCACGGCAGCCAGCTCACGATCACATCGGTGTCGACGTCGAAGTTGCAGCCGATGATCATCGCCTCGGCATTGGCGACGAAGTTGCGGTGGCTGATCTGGACGGCCTTGGGAGACCCAGTCGAACCGCTCGTCAGCTGCATGAGCGCGATGTCGTCCTCGTCGGTGTGGACGGGGCAGATCGGTCGACCGTCGAGTAGGTCTTTGACGGTCAACACCCGCATCCCCAGCTCAGCGAGCACAGGCGCCGCTGCCATGAACGGATCCGAGACGACGACAGCGGTGGCGTTGATCATCTTGATGACGCCAGTGGTCTCCTCGGCCCAGCGCACCAGATCGGTGCGCGGCGTGGGCTGATGCAACATGGTCAGGCTGGCGCCGCGCATCCAGATGCCCTGCGCGGTCGGTGCGATCTCGACCGGGGCACCTGCCAGCACCGCTACCGCGTCGCCATGTCCGACGCCGGAGGCGGCCAGACCACCTGCAACGCGGCGGCCCCGCTGGTGCACCTCGGCCCACGTGTGCCGGACCGGGGTGTCCGGTTCGCCGGTGACCATGCCGTTCATGCTGCACCGGGCGTTGAAGTACATCGTCTCGGTAAATTGGCTCACGGCAATCCCTTTGGCTCCGGCGCTACGGCGCGGTGTGTTCGTTGTGCCGGTGGCCTACCGCGCGATTGCGCGCGCCAGGCAGTGATGAAGCCGCTGAGGTACGACCGTCGCCCGCCCCTGTCGGGGCCGACGGTGACTACCGAAGACCGTGACCCTCTTTCGTTCACCTCAGGTGATCCCTCCCCCGGATCGGAGCGAGGAGCCAAGCGTTGGACGCCCTGACTGTACAGACGCACTCCTGCGCGAACACGGCAGCACGCCGCGGTCGGTACTGTTTGTGACCTTCGCTTCTACTCCAGTTGGCACAAAACCCCACACCCGAATGCGCAACCATAAATGTCGGCTGACGTCGGGGTTTGCAGCCCGTCGGCGGGGATTCAGATCGCCGCCGTGACGTTTCCGTTGGGCTGCGGAATCAACCCGGGTTCGACCGTATCGCGAACGGGCCGCTTCATCCAAGAATTGGACGGGAATCCTGCAAGGTGTCGGTGCCTGCCAAACGGCGTCCCAGGCCAGAAGCGCGCACAGCGCGTCGTTCGACTGCCCCTCGGACGGCGGCCTCGGGTCCGACCACGCGGATCTTCTCCTTCGCCCGTGTCACCGCGGTGTAGAACAGCTCGCGGGTCAACAGTCGCGACTCCTGCGGCGGCATAAGCACGGTTATGTACTTAGCTTGGCTTCCTTGGCTTTTGTGGATCGTCATCGCATGCACGGTGTCGACGTCGGCCAGCCGGCTTGTCGCGAACTCGAGCGGCTCTGTCCCGGCGATCACTGCCCGCAAGACGCCATCTTTGAGCAGTGTCACGCCCGTATCGCCGTTATAGAGGCCGAGGCCGTAATCGTTGGCCGTCACCAGGATTGGCCTGCCGAGGTACCAGGACGCCCAAATCGGCTCGCCGGTCGCCTCGGTCAGCCATCGCTCGGTCTGCCGATTCCAGTAGCGGACCCCGTACGGCCCTCGTCGGTGGGCACACAACAACCGATGCTCGTCGAGTGTCTTCAGCGCGGCGGCGGCATCACCAAGCAGCGCGGCCTGCCGCAGCGCAACGGCATGGGGCACAAGCACTTTCCGAAGGTGTTCCGACGGTTCGTCATCCTCGATCCACTCGATGTGCTCGCCACCGGTGCGGAGGACTTCGACTGTGCTGTGGGCGTCGCCGTCGCGAATTGCCGACGCGAGCGCGCCGATCGATTCGCCGAACCTGTGCGACGTCTTCAACTCCGCGATCTTCGAGCTGTCGAGGCCGTCGACGAGATCGGCCAGTACCGCGCCCGCTTCCACCGACGCCAGCTGATCCGGGTCGCCCACCAGAATCAATCGCGCATCGGGACGCACCGCCTCCAGCAGCCGCGCCATCATCGTCAGCGACACCATCGAAATCTCGTCCACCACGATGACGTCGTGCGGGAGCCTGTTGCCCCGATTGTGACGAAACCTCGCCGACGCGTCCGGCCGACTGCCCAGTAGGCGGTGCAACGTCGTCGCGTGCAATCCCTGTAGCGCTCGCTGGTCCGCCGGTTCCAGGCTGGCGACCTCGAGCTGGACGGCCTCCTGCAGTCGCGCCGCCGCCTTACCTGTCGGCGCCGCCAGCGCGATCCGCAAGTGGGTGCCACTGGTAAGCAATGCCAACAGCCTCGCCACCGTCGTGGTCTTGCCCGTTCCCGGTCCTCCCGTCAGCACAGTCAATCCCTGCGACAGCGCGACTTCGGCGGCCGCGCGCTGCTCCTCGAATCCCTTTGGGAACAGGCGGTCGATATCGGGGGCCACCTGTTTCGGCTTGGCGTCGACCATCGTCAGCACATCGCGGCAGACCTGCTGCTCTTCGAGCCAGTACCGGTCGAGATACAGCAGATCCCCGTCGACGTGCAGCACAGGCGGCTGTGCCGCCAGCGGACTCGCCCTGATGGCCACAAGCCACTCGTCGACGTCGATCTGCTGCTGCTCAACCGACCGCAGGTCCAGGCACACCGATCCGAGCCGCAAAGCCCGCACGGCTAGCGCCACGGCAAGCGCGACTGTCTCGTCGGACTCCTTCGCAAGTGCCGTAAGCCGCTGGGCCACATGCACATCCGACGACTCGATCACCTCGGCTTCGGTGAACATTCTCAGCAGTCCGGTGGCGCTGAGCGCCTGCCGCCATTCGACCGTCACGCGACCAACTCCGACATCGCCGTGATGAGCGCTGCGGGCGGCTGCCAGTCGAACACTCCCGCGGGATGGCCGTCGACCACCGGGGTGGCGGGCCCGCACATCCCGCGCAGGAACAGATACATTACGCCGCCCAGATGCTTGCCCGGGTCGTACCCAGGCAGACGCCACCGCAGGAACCTGTGCAGCACTGCGCTGTACAACAATGCCTGCAGCGGATAGTCCGAATGCAGCATGGCCTCGACCAGTCGCGGCCGCGCATAGTCCGCCGCCGTCAGCGGCCGTGTCGGGTCGCCCAGCCAGTTCGTCTTGTAGTCCACCACCACATACCGTTCGCCGACCCGCAGCACCGCGTCGACCGAACCCGTCAGGTATCCCTTCAGCGACTGCCCACCCAGCGCGGCCCCGGTCAATCGGTCGGCATACGACGCCAACGGGTCGTCCTTGCGCAGATGCTTGCGTAGAAGCTTGCTGACGTCCGCCAGCCGGATGTCCGGCACTACCCCGCGCAAATCCCCACCCGCCAAGGGGAACTCGAACTCCATCTCCCGCATCCGGTCATGCAAGCCGATGTGGCGCAGCGTCAAGCCGTCTGCCAGCGGGCCCAGCGGTGTGTCGTGCATCGGAACCAGCGCCGCCGCCAACTCCGACGCCTCGACGTCGACCGGCCACCACACCGCGTGGTCCCGAATCTGCGACTCCAGCTCGGCGGCCAGATCGGCGGCGAACGGGTCGGCCGTCTCCAACACCGCGTGCACCAGCGTGCCGAACTTCGCGCCACTCGGTAGATCCGCCATCGGTGACGGCACATCGTCACCGGTTGCCGACGCCACGAGCGGGATCTCGGCGACCTCGTCGTCCAGCTCCACCACCTCCGGCTCGCTGCTCACCGGAGTCGTCTCGGCGGCGCGGATCAAGCCGCTGTAGGAGGTTCGCCGCCACGATGTGTCGATCGAGCGGCGGAAGTGCCTGGCCTGGAAGTCGGTCGACGTCTCACGCGTTGGCCGAACGGGGACGGGCCGCACGACGGACTCCTCGATGACCGGACCCCCGACCCCCTCCCACGCCTTCAACCTCGCCATCGCGTCGTCGTCGGAGACCTTCGCAGGCACCACGCTGTCCGGCACCACCGCCTCCCCGGGCCGCCGACCCCGAAGCAGGCGCGACAAACCTCCGTTGGGCTCATCTCTCGACGGCGCCCACCACGTCACCACCTGCGCCTGAGCCCGCGTCATCGCCACATACATCAACCGGCTGCCGTCGCTGGCGTCCTCGGCGCGCCCCAGCTTCGACACCGCGGTGAAGTCCGGGCTGTCGCTGCCGCCGACATGCAGGCACCTGGTATCGCCCTCGTGGTAGAGCACCAGCTCGGGTGCCCACACGTTGTTGTTGAACGCGAACGGCAGATACACGATCGGGAACTGCAGTCCCTTGGCGACGAACACCGTCATGACCTGAACCGCCGCCGCATCGTTGTCGAGCCGGCGTGCGCGTTCGGCTGCGCCACTTCGTTCCTCGCGCTGTGCCCGCAGCCAATCCCGCAGTGCCGGAAGCGTGAAGTGCTCTCGGTGCGCGGCCTCCTGTAGCAGTTGAGTCATGTGCGCCAGGTCCGTCATCAGCCGGTCGCCGTTCTGCCA
This sequence comes from uncultured Actinomycetota bacterium, assembly GCA_963835075.1. Taxonomy (GTDB): domain Bacteria; phylum Actinomycetota; class Actinomycetes; order Mycobacteriales; family Mycobacteriaceae; genus Mycobacterium. Next base: position 292,936 of record CAWIEE010000027.1, read on the forward strand.
AGAGAGCACTCGGTCACCCATGCCGTCGAGCTGCGCCGCCTCGTAGACCGCCGAGACACCGCGTTCACGCGCGTGACTGGCCCACTCCCGCAAGGTCTCTGCGACGCGGTCCGTCAACTCATCGCCGCCATCGACCAGCGACTCGGCCGTCTCGCCGAAGAACATCGTCGCCGCCGCGGCCCGGACGATGCCAGGACGATGCGGCTGATCGAACGCCTCGAGCAGCGCCAGCCAGTCCTCGGCGGCATCCGAGGTGAAGATGTCGGAGTCGCCGGTGTAGACCGCCGGGATGCCCGCCTCGCATAACGCGTCATAACACACGCGGGCGTCGCGATGCTTCTCCACGATCACCGCGATATCACCGGCCTTGATCGGCTTGCCATCGAAGGTGGCTTCGGAGTTCAGCAGAATGCCGATGTCGGCCGCAAGGTCTCGGGATATGTGAGTCCGCAGTTGGTCGATCAGCAGCCACTGAGTTCCGCTGCGGCCGAAGGTATCCCGGCTCACCACACGCAATCGGAACGGGTCAGGGCTCGGGGCGTCGGCCAGCCGGGAACCTTTGTGGTGCGCTTCGACGTCGTGCACGATGATCCGCTCGTGCCCGAGTTGCGCGCCGACCAACACCGCCTGCAACCGATCCACCAGCGCGGCGTCACTGCGCCAGTTCGTGCCCAGCGTCATCTGCGTGCCCGCGGTCTCGGACGCCGACAGGTACGTGACGATGTCTCCGCCGCGGAACGCGTAGATCGCCTGCTTGGGATCGCCGATCAGAATCAGCGTGGATCGCCCGGTGAACGCTCGGTCGATCACCCGCCACTGCACGGGGTCGGTGTCCTGGAACTCGTCGACCATCACGATCGGCCAACGCTGGTGCATTCGAGCCTGGGCCGCCGAGCCGTCGGCCTTCAACGCGTCGGCCAAGCGGGTGAGCAGGTCGTCGTAGCCAAGAATGCTCCGCTTCCGCTTCCGCTTATCCAGCTCTGCGAGAACATCGTTCGCGAAGTTGATGCAGACCGCGGCCCGCGAGTCGGAGTCGGGATCCTTCGGCCGCAGTTCTGTCCCCGGGTGGTTGACCACCTCGCGGGCCAGGGCAAGCGCGTCGGGATAGGTCAGCAGCGGATTCTCGCGCTCGCGGCCGAAGTGGCGGAGGTAAAGATCGTCGACGATTTCGGTGACCAAATCGTCGAGGCTCTCCACAAGCGTCACACCGCTGTCGGTGTCGCCCGCCACACCGAGCGATCGCAGGACCAGTTGGCAGAACTGATGTGTGGTCGCGATCGTCGCGGCGTCGAAAGCGGCAAGGGCGTCGCGCAGTCGTTGACGACGGTCCGGGTTTTCCTCGGCGGCCGTCGCGTCGACGAGTTGGCGGCGCACTCGGTCGCGCAGCTCCTGGGTGGCGGCGCGGCTGAACGTGATCAATAGCATCTGGTCCAGGGTTGCCACGCCCTCGGCGATGTAGCGAGTGACCAGACCGGCGAGTGTGAACGTCTTGCCCGTCCCTGCGCTGGCCTCCAGCACCGTGGTCGACCGCTGCACGGGCAGCGGCGCCGACAGATCGAACGGAGGGATCGTCACTGCAGGGCTCGCAGCATCGGCAGCCAGAGTCGGCATGCGTATGTGTCGAGTCCGCGCTCGACGAGGTGGGACAGCCACGTGCCCTTACCGAACGCGCGCTCGTACGCCTTGTCCGCCTCTTCTCCGGGATAGTTGTTGGAGCGCCACTTGAATCCCGCCGCGCGGTCGGGATCGCTGTGGCCGTGCACGGCCTCGGCCCACGCATAGGACGTCTTGACGGGCAACGGCAATGGCTCGCGCCTGCCCTCGTCGTACATCGCGACGAGATCGATCAACAGGTCGACCGCGGAGTCCGCGGGTCGGCTCATCTTCTCCACCCGTGGAGTGGTGCCGCGCTTGGGTCGGCCGATCGAGATTGCCGACCAGTCGCGGGCGGGTGCGTGAGCGATCAACGCCAGCAACGGAATCCATGGCTGAAGCAGGTGGCGGCCGTCGAGCTTGGAATAGGTCACCGATACCAGACGGTCGCCGTAGATCGGCGAGACGGTGCCGGTGAGTCGTCGACCCGAGCCGAGGTCGATGTCGACATCGACTGCCGTGAGTTCGGCGTCGCGGTAGGGACGGGCGGTCTCGGCGACGAGTGCGGCCTGGTCGCGGACCTCGGTGGCCTTGCGCCATCCCAACTGGCCCGGCGGGAGAGTGCCGCGCCGCCACTCGGCCTGTCGGGCCTGGTCGGAATCCATGCCGTCGAGCATGTCGCGCAGCATCCTGTCGCCGACCGTCCATTCCTCGAGCGCGTTGATGTCGACGGGCATGGCGTCCCCGACCCCGTCGACCTCCCACGGCAGCGTGTAGTCGAGGGCTCGGAAGAAGCCCTTCACCGGATCGCGGAAGAATGCGATGAGGTCGGCCAGCACGACGTCGTCGGGCGGGGGAGCGGGCAGCGGCCCGGAGATGAACGGGGGCCGCTCGGCGCGGTCGCCTGCTCGGGCCAGCGCCGCGCGCTTCACCGTGGTGTCGAATGTGAACGGCTCGTTCGGAATCAGCTTGCCGGGTATGACGTTTCGCGTGTCGAACGGCTGCAGCGGATGCTTCACGACGATCGACTCGCGAACTGTGCTCTCGGTGGTGAGGTCCAGTGTGTCCAGCAATTCGGCGAGTGGCACCGCGGGCGGTCGCTCCTGTCCCGAGTATTCGTTGGCGCCGGTGTAGGTGATCACCAGGGTCTCGGTCGCCGCGCCGACGGCGTCGAGCAGCAGTTGCCTGTCCTCGGAACGAATGTCGCGCTCACCGGTCATCGGGTCGCGGCCCAGTGCGTCGTCGCCGTCGACGACCCCCAGTCGCGGGAACACGCCGTCGTCGAGACCGACAAGGCACACCACGCGGTGCGGCACCGAGCGCATCGGCACCATCGTGCAGACTGTCAGGGTTCCGGTGCGGAAGTTGGCGCGGGTCGGGCGTCCGGCGAGGTGGCGTTGCAGGAGCGCTTTGATGTCGGGCAGCCGCATCGTCGTATCCGCCCGCGGGCCTGCGCTGTTGCGCACGTCGGCGAACTCGCGCTGCAGCTGGCTGGTCTGCCACGCGTCGTCGTCGTTGACCTTGGCCAGCAGGTCGATGCCGTGCTCGAGTGCGTTGAGCCAGTCACTCAGTGGCCTTGTGCCGGTGAGTGATTCGACGACGTACTGGAGTCTGTCGATGTACTCGGCGAGCCTGCCTGCGAGTTCGACCCGGTTGCTGCTGACGTCGTCGAGCGGGAGTGTGGTGTCGATCCAGGCGTGGGAGTCGTCGGACATCGCGACACCGGCGAGGACGCGGTCGATGCCGAAACGCCAAGTGTTCTGGATGAAGTCGACGCCGTAAGGCTTGCGGTGCTCGCTGTTGAAACCCCAGCGGATGTTGGCTTCGCGCACCCAGCGGGTGATGTCCTCGAGGTCGTCGTCGGTGAAGTCGAACCGGGCCCGAACTGGCGCGGTGGCGGCAAGGTTGAGGACCTCGCTGGCGGTGGCCCGTCCGCCCGCGAGTGCGAGCAGCTGCGACGCGACGCCGAGCAGGGGATTGGTCTGGACCAGCGACCGGTCGGCGAGCCGCACCCGCAGCTGGTGGGCGGGGTGGACACCTTTGATCATGTCGCCGAGGCCGAAGCCGGCGACGATCAGCGGCGCGTAGGTCTCGATGTCGGGGCACATGACGAGGATGTCGCGGGGTTCGAGCGTCTTGTCGTCGGCGAGCAGTCCGAGCAGCACCTCACGAAGGACGTCGATCTGGCGGGCGGGTCCGTGGCAGCTGTGAACCTGCACCGAGCGGTCGGTCCGGGTGTGCTTTCGGCCTTCGGGCCGAACGGCATTGGCGGTGACGTCGGACTGCAGCCAGCCCAACAGGGTGGCGGGGCGGTCGTGGGCGCCAGCCAGCAGAGGGAGGTACTCGTCGGTCTGCGGGTCGGCGGGCAGGCTGCGTTGTAGTTCGCGAAGGTCGCGGCCGAGGGTGGCCAGCAGCGGATGGGCGACGTTGCGGTGGCTGGTGTCGTCGCGGCGGGCGATCTTCCCGTGGTCGCCGGCAAGCTGGCGCCACAGGTTGTCGCTGGGGTGGGGCAGCCACAGGTGAAGGTCGTGATGGGTGGCGAGGGCTTGCAGCAGTTCGATTTCGGTCGACGGCAGTCGGGTGTGCCCGAACAGCGACAGCCGCTGCGGCAGGGCGGTCGGGGACTCCTGCAGTGTGGCAAGGGTTTTCGCGTGTCGGACGTGGGGTGCGTCGGCGTCGACCTCGTCGAGCAGGGCGCGCCACAGGGGCGGCTGCCATTGCAGGTCGGATGCGATATCACCGGCGACATCGTCCTCCCAGTCGACGAGAAGCTGCGGCCGCTGGCGGGCATAGGAGGCGAAGAGCCCGGCGAGGCGGCGTGCCACCGCGTAACGGCGGCCTTGCCGCAGCTCGCGTTCTTCACCGGCCTCGAAGTGGCCGAGGTGGGTGGCCAGCGTGTTGCACCAGTCCTCTTTGCAGCTGGCGTCGATGACTTCGAGCAGCGGCCACACCATCGCGTCGGGGGACCACGGGTCGTCGTTCGTAGTGCCGGTGATCTCGGCGATCAGGGAATGCGGGTTGCGGAAGGAGATGCCTGCGCAGACGCCGTCGGCGCCGTCGCCGCGGCCGAGGATGTGGCTCAGTCGCTGACTCAACCAGCGCTCGACGCCCTTGGCGGGGACGATGACGAGCTCCTCGGCGAATGGGTCAGCCAGGGGAGTGGCCAGCAGCGCGCCGAGGCCGTCAGCGAGGAGATCGGTTCGTTCAGCACGGTGCAGGTGCAGGGCCATCGAAGCCCACCATAGGACGCCGTCACCGTGGAAGACTTCGAAACATGGGGCGCAAACTCGCCGTGGCTGTGTGTGGGTCAGTTGTCGCGCTGATGACTGCGTGCAATTCGCCCGTCTCGACCCCCACGACGGTGACGGTGACCGCGCCGCCATCGGCGGCCACATCACCGGCAGCTGCCGCACCACCTGTCGCTTCGCCGCCGGCTGGGCCGCCATCACCGACGTGTGGGCCGGACGAGGCGACCGCCCTGAAGGCCGCACTCGCGAAACTGCCGCCGGAACCGGCCACTGGCATGGGATGGCAGAAGACCCCGATCGGCGGCAACTACAAACCGTGCGCGGACCTCTCGGCGATCGTCGTGATCATTGACCGCGGCACGGCGAGCTCCCCGGTGCAGGCGCTCATGTTCCATCGCGGAACGTACCTCGGGACGGGGACGTCGAAGGCATACGGATTCACGTCGCTCAACTCGGGGCGCAGCACGGACAACATGGTGGTGCTCGACTACGCGACGCCCGGTGAGTGCGACGCGTGCGCGCCTGCGGCCGTCACGAGCGTGCGCTACCAGTGGCAGGGCGATCACGTCGAAATGCTGGACCCGCCGCCGCCTTCGTAGGGTCGAGTCACGAGGGTCTTCAGCTCGCCGACGACACGGGCGAGTTCGTCGACCATCCAGCTGTTCAAACCGCGCGCGCGGTACGCGTCGAGCAGGCCGCTGTAGTACCAGAGGTGATCGTCGGGGTTCTTGCGGTTGAACCGCTGCCACAGCGCCGGGCCGTGCACGTGATAGTCCTTCAGCATCGAGCGTGCGTTGTCCAGCTTGTCGGCCACCGAGACTAGAAGCGTGTCCTCACCAACGGCGCCAAGGTGATTGATGTAGGCCTGTTTGCGCTCTAGCCATGGCGGCTTTGGCTCCTTGTCGGTATCGCTGCACTCCTCGACGATCCGCGCGACGTCGTCGCCGAACTCCTCGCGGATCTCCTGCATTGTCTCGGGACCGCCTTGATCCTCTACCGCGTCGTGCAGCAGTGCGGCAATGGCCTGCGCCTCGGAGCCGTTGTCGTTGATCACCAAACTCGCCACCGACAACAGATGCCCGACGTAGGGAATGTCGCCGCCCTTGCGCACCTGGGTGTGGTGCTTGCGCTCGGCGTAGACCATCGCCTTCGCGAACTGGTCCGTCAGCCGCGGCTTCGTTGTTTGCTCACTCATGTTTTTCCTACCTCTCAACCCCGACCATAGCTGCGGGGTGAGACAGGTCGATGTGCCCGCCTCTGAGCGACAACGTCTTGCATCGCAACGCAGCTTCCGCGCGTTGTCGCTCGGAGCCGGGCACATCGGTGTCCTCCGGATCCTGGGACTGGAGTGAAAGCGGCGCCCGCAGGCGTTTGCTGTCAGTTGCCGTCGGCCTTCGATGGTCAGACATCACCCGACGCCGATGCCAAGCCCGCTACGCTCGTCCAGATGAAGGCCGTCACCTGCACCAAAGCGAGACTCGATGTCGTCGATCAGCCGACCCCGGTGCCCGCTAAGGGCCAGCTGCTGATCGACGTTATGCGCTGCGGTATCTGCGGCTCCGACCTGCACGCCCGCAACCACTGTGACGAGCTCGCCGATGTGATGGCCGAAACCGGCTACCCCGACTTCATGCGCTCGGACCAGCCGGTCGTCTTCGGCCACGAGTTCTGCGGCGAAGTCCTCGACCATGGACCAGGCACCCGCAAGGCGCCGCGCGCAGGCACACCCGTCGTCGCGATGCCGCTCCTTCGCCGCGGCAAGGAGGTCCACGCGCTCGGACTCTCGACCGCCGCCCCCGGTGCCTACGCCGAACAGCTGATCGTCGAGCAGTCCCTCGCGCTGCCCGTCCCCAACGGCCTGCCGATCGAACAAGCCGCGCTCACCGAGCCGATGGCCGTCGGCTGGCACGCCGTCCAGCGCGGCGAGGTCAAGAAGGGACAGGTCGCCATCGTCATCGGCTGCGGGCCGATCGGTCTGGCCGTCATCCTGATGCTCAAGGCCCACGGCGTGCGCACCGTGATCGCCAGCGACTACTCCGCAGGCCGCCGCGCGCTCGCCACCAGATGCGGCGCCGACGTCGTCGTCGACCCCGCGCAGGAATCGCCGTACGACAAAGCCAAGGGCCATGGTCACCTCGAAACCGCGCCCGACGCTTTAGGTCTCGCCGTCAGCACCGTCGAAAAGTTGCACAAGTTGCGGCTGCCATGGTGGCATGTCTGGCGTGCCGCCGACGCGGTCGGCGCCGCAACACCCAAACATCCCGTGGTGTTCGAATGCGTCGGCGTGCCTGGCGTCATCGAGGACATCATCACCAGCGCGCCGCTGTTCTCCCGCGTCGTCGTGGTGGGCGTCTGCATGGGCGCCGACCGGTTGCGGCCGTCGATGGCGATCAACAAAGAGATCGACCTGCGCTTCGTACTCGGTTACACGCCAATGGAATTCCGCGACACACTGCACATGCTCGCCGACGGCAAGGTCGACGCCACACCGCTGATCACCGGGACCGTCGGGCTGAACGGCGTCGAGAATGCGTTCGGTGCACTGGGCGACCCCGAGGCGCACGCCAAGATCCTCATCGACCCCAAGAGCGACACGACACAGCCAGGCTGAGTCTCCTACACTGGACTTGCTTCACGAGTTGCGGTCGCCAAGCTCCGACTTGACCGCACGCCAACCCCACGCTCGTGGGTGGCTCGGATGACGAAGCGGCCTGCACCGACCGGTGCCGGCAAGAGCGCCTCCTCATCGGAGGCCGTGAAATGGGAGCTCCATGCGCAAGCACTTCTTCCGCGCCTTCATCGCCGATCCCGTATGCGCGTCGTCAGGACCGGGCCATCACGTCGACATCGGCCGGTACTTCATGGCGGTCGTCAAGTCCTCGGTGGCCATTCCAGTCACCGCCGTCGTGCGCGACGACGGGTTCGTCCGCCTCGATTGGGGCTGTCAGGCCGCCGAACTCTGCAACCACCGGCCAGCGGATGTGGACATCGCACTACGCAGCACCAACGGCGTGGCCGAGTGGGCGCCAGAATGGCAGGTGCTTCTCGTGCCTGGCGCATCGCTTGCCGACGAGCGCACCGTCTTCACGCTGGCCTATCCGGACCAGTGCACCGAGTGCACCACTGACTCAGCCCTGTTGGACCGTGTTGTTTCCGGAGTTGTTGATGGCCGGTGAGCCGGAGTGGTAGGTCACGACGTTGTCGAAGCCGGATGCGTTGATCTGGTCGGACGTTTCGAGGGTGACCTTGTTCTGCATGCCCGAGATCGTGACGTTTGTGCAGTGACCGGTGATGGTGACGGTGTTGGAGACACCGCTGATGCTCACGTGGTTGTTGTTGCATTCGAGCGTCTTGTTCTCACCCATGCCTGCGACGCTGATCTGCCCACCCGGCGCGGCCGTGGTCGGCTGATCGGGCATGTTCGGCATGGACGGCATCGAAGGCATTGACGGGATGTTCGGGATGCTGACGCCGGGGATATCGGGGAAAGTGCGCGTTGACCTGTTCACGATGAAGAACCCGACGCCCGCGGCAATCGTCATGAACACGACGGCGCCGATTCCCAGCACCACCCACGGAATGCCCGCCGACGACTTCCGCGGCGGCGGACCCCACGGGGCGCCATAGCCCGGCGGCGTGTATTGACCGCCGTAGCCCGGTCCTGTGACGGGCGGTGGCATCGGCGGCACCGGCGGAGCCTGGTAGGCCCCGCCGCCGGTGTAGGCGTTTGATCCCACTTCGGTCGCCCGTGCGGTGTCGGCGAGCGGCTGCTCGAGCGCCCTGATGCGCGCCTCGGGGTCGTCCTGGTCCATGCGCAGATGGTCCCACAGAAGATCGCGCTCGTCTCGAAGTCAGCGCCCTGGAGCCACCGCGGAGGCCTGACGTCGACGGATGAATGCAGCCGCCGCGGAGGCGATTACGGGCACCGTCGGATCGCTCAGCAAATGTGACGAAATGCTGACGAGGGGGTTAGCGACGCTGCGAAGTGGTACTTAGGAAGTGTGGTGGCACCAGGCTTCATCGCCATCGGGTCCGGTCCTGCAGGGTTGAGCGCGGCGGAGACGTTCCGCAGCAAGCACCCCAACATTCCTGTGCGGATCCTCAGTGCCGACCCCGCGCTGCCCTACGCCAAGCCCCCGCTGAGCAAGGCCTACCTGTGCGGGCGCGAAGCCAAGCTCGACCTGCACAGCCCCGGCTGGTTCGTCCGCCACAACGTCGAGCTGGTGCGCGGCATCACCGTCGACCACATCGACCTGGCTCGCCAGGAAGTCGTCACCGAGGGCGGCCGCCGCTACCCCTACTGGCATCTCGTGCTCGGCTGCGGTGCAAACGCCGTCCCGCTGCGCGTCCCCGGCGCCGAATCCGCACTCACCCTGCGGTCTTTCGCCGACGCCGTCATCCTGCGGATGGCCGCCCGCAGCGCCGATTCCGCGGTGGTGATCGGTAGCGGGCTGATCGCCTGCGAGGCCGCCGCCTGCCTCGCGTGCCGCGGCGTGCCGACCATGATGGTCGCCGCCGAGCCCGTGCCCCTGCAGCGCCGGTTCGGTGACCAGGTCGGCGAACGAGTCGCAAAGATATTGTCCGACAATGGAGTTCGCTTCCTCGGGTCGACGACCGTCACCGCGATCGACGACACCCGTGTGCACCTCGACTCCGGCGACACGCTCGACGGCGACGTGATCGTCTCCGCTGCCGGTGTGCGACCCGACCCGCACCTCGCCGAAGCCGTCGGACTCGACACCCAGGACGGCCGCATCGTCGTCGACGAGCGCATGCACACCTCGGCGCTCAACGTCTACGCCGCGGGAGATGTCGCGCTAGCCTACAACGTCACCGCGGGGCGGCGCATCCGCGCCGAGCATTGGCGCGACGCCGCCCAACAGGGTCTCATCGCAGGGCTGTCCGCGGCCGGTCACGCCGCGGCGTGGGACAAGGTGCCCGGATTCTCTTGCACCGTAGGCGAATCCACGCTGAAGTACTGTGGCTGGGGCACCGGCTTCGAGCACAGCAGGCTGGTCGAGCACAGCAACGGTTTCACCGTCTGGTACGAGTCTGGCGGTGAGGTGGTCGGGGTGCTCAGCCTGAACGCCGACGAGGACTATCGGCTGGCCGACCGGCTGGTCAGCTCGCACGCCCCGATGGCGGTCTAGCGGGTCGTGACCTGCGGTGAAATTACGCGACGCCGCGGGGGAGCGTGCGCTTCGGGTCGCAGAAGCCCAGCACTCGAGAAACTGCGGGCCCGTCCACCAACGACCAACTGACCGCTGCGCGCGAGCTCTGGAGATCGATTGTCCGCAGTGCTGAAAAGCCCGCGGTGGCAAAGAAAGTGACGTCGCGCAGGTCAAGAATCAGACTACGGCAGTTCGCACCGCGGCGGAGGACGAAGTCCAGCAGCTCGGCGGTATTGGAAGCATCGATCTCACCGGAAGCGCTGATGCGCACGACCGTGGAATTCAGCCATTCGGAGGATAATCGCAGCCTGGCGCGGCGAGTCGTCGCGGTGCGTTGCGAAGTGATCATTGTGGTCATAGGTTGGTCGACTCCAAATGTGTCAGCCGGATAAGACATCGGCTGGGAACTCAACCTGGCTTTACCCTACCCCAGCCAAGCGCCATCGCTACGGCTCGGTGGGGTTTTCTCACGAAACCGCCACTAAACGCGTTGTTTTACAGCCAGTCTCGCCGGCGGAACATCCAGTACAGCGTGATGACGATCAGCACGATGATCGACGTGCTGGTCACGAAGCCGCCAACGGTGTTGATTCCTGGGTATTCGCGTCCTGCAACGAGAAATTCGTCTCGAACACCGTCGTGACCATGTCCCGCAACGATTCCGTCCACTCCGACGCCCGCAGCACGTGGTCGTAGAGGTCCGAGTACAGCGGGTCGAGTTCCGGCGCCGTCTTGGCGTCCAGCCTGCGATGCTGTATGGCGCTGACCACCTCACGCATCGGTAACACGACGCGTCGCAGCTCGACGAGGTCCTTGCGCAGGCGGAACGTCTTGCGCTGCAGGGCGTTTCGCGGATTATTCTGGAACAATTCGTCCTCGATGGCCTCGATACCGTCGTCGAGCACCTGCACCGCCTCGAAGTGCCCGTCGACCACGACATCGAGCAGGCCATGCACCAGCGACCCGACGCCGAACTCCTGGCCGCCGAGCTCGTCGAACCGCCGCGATACCGCGTCGATGTCGAAGTGCGGCGATAGCCGCACCGTGATCAGCCCGCGCGGCAGCACGAATCCTGAGATGCGGTGCACGTCGAGCATCGACTGCGTGTCATCGGTGGTCTCCCTGGTGGTGACGCCGTAGACCGTGAAGAAGGTGTGGCTCCGGTCGACGACGGCCTTGGTGCGTTCGGCGTCGGCGATCGCGTCCTCCACCGCCCAGGTGTTCAGGCGCAGCTCCTGTGCCAGGTCCTTGAGGATCGCGTGGTCTGGGTCGTAGATGTCGCACCAGACCAGCGCGTCGTCCTCGATCAGGTAGTCCGAGATCGACGGAAAGTCGAAATCGTCCTGCGGCTTGCCGTCCCGCCAGACCCGGCCCCGAACATGCGTCACCCAGCCATCATGTCAGTGGCGCGCTGTGCCCGGCGCTTGCGTAGGCCGGGTGCCAGCGCAAAGGTCAGCGGCCAACGCATTACTGATGAACGCCGCGACCTGGGGCACCCTGGCACTTGAGCTCTCGATTGGGATCCGGGTGTGGAATAAGCGGCTGCGACCGTGGGTGCTTGCCGGCGGCCTGCTGATGCACTCGGTGATCATGATCATGATCACCATCGTCGTCGGATTCTTCGCCCCCGCGATGTTTGTGCTCTACCTCGCGTTCGTATCACCCGACATCGTGCAGCGACTGCCCAACGCCATCAAGCATGTTGGTGCGAAGTCACGTTCGCGTCTCCGCAGCGTCACCGCCGATGATCGACACGACATGCGCGAACATTATGAAGTCGACAACGAGTCATCGCCCCAACCGCCCGCACTCACATCGGCGGACTGGATCAAAACTGCTGAGCCGTACGGCGATCAACCGGGCGGCACATTGCTGATGACCAACGGGTCGAAATCGTCCGCCCTGGCGTGTGTCGAATCACTGATGGTCTGGCGTGCGCTCGGCCAGGTTGGGTCTCGCGGTGGGCTCTAGGAGCGGCGTGGGCATATGCCTTATTGCGCGCCTCTGAGCGACCGTCGAATCTTCTGAGCGACAATGTCGCTCAGAGGCGGGCACTCACGACGGTGTGCCGGCGGCGAGATCAACTGGAGGCGTACGCGACCATCGGCTCGGTCAGTGACTGGCCGTCGGGTGTGACGATGGTCAACCCGTCGCGTCGTATCTGATACCGGGTGCCGTCCGTCGGGTTGGTGACGTCGAATCCGCCCGACGACCGCACCGCGTTGGCGAGTTCGATACCTGCGCCGTCGCTGAGCCGGACCCCGCGGTAGTAGAAGTCGCCTGGCCCCGTGCGGCACACCACTAGGACTGACTGCGTGGTCTTGGCCAGCGCTGCCGCAGTGTTGCCCGCGTCGCATCGCGCGCCCGGATAGTCGGTGAAGCCCTGCGCGTCGGTACCGGGGAGGGCCACCGGAGTCGCTGACATCGACGTCGGCTGAGCTGTCGTCGCGCTGGCGGTTGCCGTCGGGGCCGCCGGCACCGGCACCGGGACCGGTTCCGTCTTGTTCTGACCGACCGCCAACCACAGCGCCAGGCCGATCGCCACCACCAGAACGCCTGCCGCCGCAGCGGCGAGCAGCCACTGGCCGCGCCCGAAACCTGTTCGCGCTGACGAACTTTGAGGAGGCGGCATCGCCGGGATCCGATAGGTGGTCGGTGTCTCGTCGATCTCAGGGCGGGGCGCGGTCGGTACCTGCGCCGCGATTGCCGCAGCGTTGGCGGCGCGAGCCAGGTCGCCTGCCGTGGGGAATCGATTCTCGGGTTGTTTGGCCATCCCGCGCGTCACGACGGCATCGAATACCGCGTTGACGCGCGGCCCGGTCTGACTCGGCCGCGGTGGCGGCGACATGATGTGAGCGCCCATCAGTTGGCTCAATTCGCCGGTCGGGAAGGGCGCAGACCCCGTCAGGCATTCGTAGAGCAGGCACGCGAGGGAGTAGATATCGGCCGCCGGGCCCACCCGTCCGCCGGTGAACCGTTCCGGCGCCATGTAGGCGCATGACCCGATGGCCGCGCCCGCACTCGTCAAGCCGCTCTCGCTGCCGACGTATGCGATGCCGAAGTCGACGAGATACGCGAAGTCATTCCCGGTGAGCAGCACATTCTCCGGCTTGACGTCGCGGTGGACCAGCCCGCTGGCGTGCGCGGCGTCGAGGGCCGCGGCCACCTGACCCACGATCGACGCGGCGCGCGCCGGATCGAGCGGGCCGTTCTTGCCGAGCACCGCATGGAGGTCGGCACCCTCGACGAGCCGCATGTCGATGTAGAGCACGCCGTTGATCTCGCCGAAATCGTGCACAGGGATGACGTGCGGCTCCTGCAGTCTCGCCGCGATCCGCGACTCGCGCCGGAACCGCTCCTGGAATCCGGGGTCGGCAGACATTTCGGGACGGAGCAGTTTGACCGCGACGGTCCGGTCCTTGGCGGTGTCGTAGGCGCGATACACCTCGCCCATCCCGCCGACACCGAGCAGGGCTTGCAGCTCGTACGGCCCGAACATCGAGCCGACGCGACTAGCCATGGCAGAATTATCGCAGGCCGGCGAGCAGCGACGTCACGCCCAGCTTCCACCGCCGCTCGACCAGCGGGCCCGAGCC
>CAWIEE010000028.1:0-35692 GCA_963835075.1 uncultured Actinomycetota bacterium
GGCCTGCGATTAGCAACCTGTCCTGGATCGGCGGTATGGAGCGGGCCAACGTGGTGACCACAGAGAAGCGACGTCCGAGCAGATGCGCGACCTGGGCGGCGGCTTCGGCGATGTCCAGCACCGGCACGGTCAGCATCTCCTGAAGCGCATCCTTGCCGTGCTCGCCGAATCCGGCCAGAATCACTGCGTTATAATCGAATTCGCCCGCGGCGAGCATCGTTGCCACGAGGTCCATCACACCCACCGCGGACAGGTAGCTTTCGCTTGCCGAGTCGATCGCCGTCGCGCCGAACCGTGGATTGCACGCGACGATCTCGGTGCCGTGGGCGGCGACGGCCCGTGCGGCCGCGGCGATCTCGGCGGTCATCGACTCTGACGTGTTCGGGTTCAAGACCAACAGTCTCATGCGGGGGCGCCCACCCGCTCATAAATGCGGCGGCCGCCAGCCAGGTCTGCACTACCGAACCGCGCAGCACCACACCGTCATAAGGCGTGACCGGGTGCCGATGCCGTAGTGCGACACCGCGGACGGTGTGCCGAACTCGGATCGAATGCGACAGGTCAGCCCGGTGCCCGACCGCTATTCGTCCCCTGTCGCCGAGGCCCGCGAGGGCCGCGGGCCGTTGGATATCCACTGGCACAGTTCCACGAGTCCGAACCCACGCTCGTCGGCGTGCGTCCACACGGCCCGCGGCCCGACCTCGAGGGAACTGATACCGCCGAACACGTTGCCGAAGTCGCCGTCGGCCTTCATCGACGGCGCGCACGGCGAGTGGTCGGACACGATCATGTCCAGCGTGCCGTCGGCTAGCCCCTGCCACAGCAAGCCGCGGTTGTCTCCGTCGCGAATGGGCGGGCACGCCGCGAACTGCGTTGCGCCGTCGGGGATCGCTTCGGCGGTGAACGTCAGATAGTGCGGGCATGTCTCGGCCGTGATGCGCACCCAGCCCGTTTGGCCTCCGCGAGCATCGGCAACACGTGACCGCTGGACACGTGCACGACGTGCACGCGCGCGCCGGTTTCCGTGGCGGCGTCGATGACGAGCGAGACGGCGTCTTCCTCGGACGCATCGGGCCGCGACGAGAGAAACGACGAATAGCCGCGGCCGCATGGCCGTGGACTGCCTTCGATGACGTGGTGGCTTTCCGCGTGCACCAGCAGCACCGCGTCCATGGCGGCGACAACCGCGACCGCATTCGGAACTCGTCTGGGTTCAGGCGAGGGAAATTCGGATTACCCGAGTCGGTGAGGAAGCATTTCAAGCCGCGTACGCCTGCGGCTGCCAGGTCGGCGAGGTCGCCGAGGTTGTCTGGGACAACGCCGCCCCAGAACGCGACGTCGACCTCGCAGTTGCCCTGGGCTGCTTGCCGTTTCTCCCGCAGGGCGTCGACGCTGGTAGTCACCGGAGCACTGTCCAGCGGCATATCGACGAGCGTGGTGATGCCGCCCGCCGCTGCGGCGGCCGTCGCGGTGGCGAAGCCTTCCCAGTTGGTGCCAGGCTCGTTGATGTGCACGTGTGTGTCGACAAAGCCCGGCAGCAGCGCCGTCGCCTCTGGCAGCAGGATCTGTTCAGCGGCCGGGTATTCCGCATCGATCGGGCCGACTGCGCTGATCACGCCGTCTGCCACCGCCACCGCCACCGGCCGGATCTCGCCGTCGATCACCGCCCTATTGGCACGGATAACCAGATCCACTATGCGAATCTGTCGTGGAAATGACGGGTCAGCTCGGGCCACACGTGCGGATCGTGGCCAGGAATCAGTTGATAGCCCTTCTCTTTGGCGAGCGTCTTGAGCTTTCTGATGGGCTCAACGGTTTCCTCGGGCGTCACGCCGATGTAGCCGCCGATCGCCAACTCGTGCTCGATGTTCTCGGTGAGATCGGCTGCGTCGAACGCGAACACGAACCCGTCACCACCCACCGACTTGTCGAGTTCGACGACGAAGCTCTGGTGTCCAGGTGTGTGTCCGTACGTTGGAACAGCCGTGATGCCAGGAGCGATCTCGGCCTCGCCGTCCGCCAGCTGCCACTCGATGCGCGGATCGTCGAAGTCGACGCGGACGATGGCGTTGTGCTCGGGCTCGGGGTGATTGGACAGCCCGTATTCCAGTTCTCGTCTCTGGCGTGCACCGGCACCCTGCCCGCGAACAGTTTCAGGCCGCCGGCATGGTCGTGGTGCAGGTGGCTCACCGCGACGATGTGGATGTCGTCGATGTCGACGCCGATGTCGTGCAGCGACTGTTCGATCGGCTCACCAGGTCCCGGCAGCACCGGGATGTACTCGACGGTCGGGAAGAACCGCCGGTACAGCGCGGGGTCTCGGATCAGCGCGGCGTTGAACCCGGTGTCCAGCAGCACCCAGCCGCCGTCGGTCTGCAGCAGCACCCCAGGCACCGGCTCCCGCATTCGCTCTTCGGGCGGAGCGCCGTAGACCGAAACGGACTTCGGCAGCTCCTCCCAGCCCAGTGTTAACAGAACGATCCGATGTACTTTGCCCATCGGGCTACCCTACGGAGAGCGCAGCGATCCGAAGCGAGTTCGGATTCGACACCGCGTGCGCCTGCTCGATTCCCTTCAGCCACGGCTGGGCGACCATGAAGTCGTCGATGTCAGCGACGTTCAGCCAGCATCCCGTCTCTTGGGCCGCGGCGCCCGCGTCCGAATACGGTTGCGGCGCACCGTTTGGCAGCCCTTGCGCCAGAGCAGCGGTGACCTTTGGCGACGAGCAACTCAGGTAGTTGATACCGCCGTCGGGGTCCCACGAGATGTGACCCCAGGTGTACGGCGACGGAGCGTCCGGCCACACCAAGTTGGCGAAGATCTCCGGCGCTGCTGGTGCGTTGCCGACCCAACCGTAGATCTCCGAAGTGGGATAGCCCTGCACCTTCACGGTGAGTCCCGCTGCGGCGAGCTGCGTCTGGATGAGGTTGGTGATCAGCTGGTTATCCGGGTTGCTGGTGTCGTAGCCGATGGTCACCGACTTCTGATCGGCCGGCAGCCCCGCCGCGATCTTGGTCAGCGCCGAAGGGTCGTGTGCCAGAGTCTGTTTCCCGTAGTCCGTCGCGAGCGTGTACGGCGGATACATCTGTGCGCCGACCTTGCCTCGGCCGAAGTACGTCTGCTTGACCAGCTGGTCGACGTCGATGGTATTCATCCGGCGGTGCGCGTCGCCTGGTCCTTCATCATGCCCTTGGTGGGGTTGATGTAGATGAAGTTCGCCATCATCGTCGGCAGCGAATAGTGCGAGTACTTCGAGTTGTTGATGTACTGCTGCACCGCTGACGACGGCAGATCATGGAGGATGGCGGAGAGCTGGCCGTTGTTGAACTGGAGCTGTTGCGCAGACGAGTCGGTGATGACCGGTATGTCGACCTTCTCGAAGTACGGCTTCGGGCCCCAGTAGTCGGGGAACGAGGCCAATCCATAGTGCGAACCGACCTGAGCGTCGGTCAGCGTGTACGGGCCCGTGCCGAGATCGTGCGTGGTGAGGTAGTTCTGCGCGAAGTCGGAGCCGCCGTTCTTCTGAAAGCCCGGTCGGGCTCATGATGCGCGGGCCGTACGCTGAAGCGAGCTCGTCGAAGAACTCAGAGTTGGGTGACTTCAGCGTGATCGTGACGCCGTAGTCGCCCTGCGTAGTAATGGAATCGATGTCCTTGACCATGTAGGCGGGACCACCGTTGACGGCCAGGCGGCGGTCGAAGGACGCCTTGACCGCGTCTGACTTGAACGGCGTTCCGTCATGGAACTTCACTCCCTGCCGAAGCTTGAACGTGAAGACCTTGTTGTCGGGCGACGCGGTGTACTCGGTGGCAAGTAGCGGTTCCAACTCTGCCTTGGCCTCGCCGCCCTTGAACTGCAAGAGTCCCTCGTAGAGGTTCGTCGTCAGCAGCAGTCCCTGCCCGGCGTAGTAGATGTCGGGATCCGGTGGCTGACCCGGATCCTGTAGGAACGAGAGATGCAGTACCTTGTCGGTGGGCGCGGGGTTGGGCGTGCCGCCGCCACCGGAAATTCGAACCGCCACAAGCGGATATGGTGAGCATCGCGACGGCGCCGGCGGCGGCAATCGCCAGTAGTCGTTTCTTCATCGTGCTGACTCCTTCGAGGGACGGGTTGTTGCGAGCTGTTTGAACGCGGACAGGATCTCGTCGGTGGTGCGCACAGCGCCGGTCTGGAGGTACTCCATGGCGGCCAGCGCCGCGTCGTGGAGGTATTGCGATGAGCCGCCGACACAGTCGGTGACGACCCGGACGTAGAAGTCGCGCTGATGCGCGTCGGCGAATGTGTAATGCACGCAGACGTCGGTCAACCCGCCGATCAGGATCAGCGTCGACGCTCGCAGCCCACGCAGCACGATCTCGAAATCCGTTCCGATGAAACCGGAGTAGCGCCGCTTGACGATGTGAAACTCGTCGGGCTGCGGCGTCAGCGACGGCTCGAGGTCGGTGCCCGGATGGCCTTCGACACAGTGCACGCCTTCGGTGCCGTCAAGTTCGCGGCCGAAGTCGACGCCGCTGGGCCGGTGTACCTCTTGAAAGAACACGACAGGTACACCGGCCGAGCGAGCGGCGGCGACGAGCTTTTCTGCCCGCTCCACCCGTTCGGCGTGGCCGGGCATCAACGGAATTCCGGCGTCCTCTACCGACATTGAGCCGCCCTGCTGGATGTCGACGACGACCAGCACGGGGTTGCCCACGATCAGTGGCTGTGTTGGCACCTAACCTCCTCCTACCGCTATTCGTGGATCAGCCGCTGCCTGCAAGAGGTCGACCGCTGTGTTGATGGCGACGTAGAGAACGCCAAGCATCAAGGTGACGCCCGCGATCGCGGGAAAGTCGGCCACCGGAATGCTCTGCGCGATGTACTGACCGATGCCGGGCCAGCCGAATACCTGCTCGACGACAAGGACGCCGGAGAACATCAGGCCCACCTGAAGTCCCGTCATCGACAACGCCGCGCCGATCGAGTTTCGCAGCACATGGCCGACCATGATCCGGCCCTCCGAAAGCCCTTTGGCCCGTGCCGTTCTCGCGTAGTCGCTGTCGGCATCGGTCAGCAGGCTCGATCGCAGCACGCGCCCGATCGCGACCGCGGGACCGAGTGCTATCACAACGGCAGGGAGGATGAGATGGTGCAGCGCGTCGCTGACGACGTCGAACCGTCCGGCAAGCAGCCCGTCGACGGTCAGCAGCCCGGTGGGCCCGGTAGGTGGATTCGGCACGCTGATCCGGCCGTTCGCGGGCACCCAACCCAGCTTCTGGTAGAACACGATCAGCCCGAGGATTCCGAGCAGGAACATAGGTGCGGACGCACCGGTGAACAGCACCGCCCGCAGCACGCTCGCGCCAGGCCATTTCAGCGTCGTGCCAAAAGCTAAGAGCCCGGCCAGGATCAGCGCAAGTCCCATGCCGTACAACGCGAGCTCGAGCGTCGCAGGAACGAAGTCGCTGAGGTCGCTGCTCACCGCGTGCCGCGTTCGAAAGGAGGTGCCAAGGTCAACGTGCACCGCACCGGTCAGATAGTTCCAGAACTGGTTGATCAGCGGCTGGTCAAGCCCGAGTGTGTGCCGACGGGCCACCACGGCTTCGGCCGACGCGTTGGCGCCGAGTTGTGCCTTCACCGGATCCATCGGCGAAATGTGCTGCAGCACAAACAGGACTGCGGTCAGGGCGATGAGGATGAGCACCATGGCGCCCAATCGGGAGAGGATGAAGTTCCGCATGCCGGGCGCCTAGCTCGTCTTCATCAGGTTGCGCAGGCCGTCGCCCGCGAGATTGGCGGCGAGGGCGAGGACGAGGACCGCGAGGCCCGGCATCACGGGCACCCACCACTGCTGAAGGAAATACGTCAGGTTGCGGGCGGTATCCGCGCCGAGCTCGGGTGCGGGGGCGGCTTGGCCGAGGCCGAGGAACGACAACGCCGCCAGCGTGAGGATCAGGGTGCCGATGTCGAGGCTGGCGGCCACGAGCGAGTTAGGCACCGCGCCGGGCAGTAGGTGACGGGTGGCCAAACGGATCGGACCGACTCCGGCAAGCCTCGCGGCCTCGATGTGCGGACGGGCCGCGAGCCGCGCCACCTCTCCCCGCACGAGTCTCGCGTAGAACGGCCACCACACGATCGACACCGCGAAGAGCGTATGGACGAAGCCGGGGCCGAGCGCGGCGACCACTGCGATCGCCAGCACGGGCGCGGGTAGTGACAGGAACCCGTCGGTGATCCGCATCAGCAGGCTGTCGATCCAGCCGCCCGTCGCACCGGCGATCAGCCCGATGAGCCCGCCGATGAACAATCCGACGGCAACCACAACCAAGGCCGCAAACCAGCTTGCCCTCACGCCGTAGAGCACCCGGCTCAGGATGTCCCTGCCAATCGAGTCCGTGCCAAGAAGGAAGCCGCCCTGACCGGGCGCCTGCAACGGCATGCCTGCGGGCACCAGTGGATCATCCGGCGAGATGAGCGGCACCGCCAGAGCCACGACCGTGACGACGAAGACCAACGATACGGCGACCCAATTCATCAGCATCGGCGATGTTTTCGGCAGGGACAGCAGTCGTACCCTGCCCCGCGCCCACGTGCCTGCGGGCAGTGCGATCGCCATGTCAGCTCGCCTTCCGTTCGATACAGGCGATTTGGTGCAGATTGCCGGGCGCGCCCTCGAGCCGGACATCGAGCTGGCTGTCTGAGCAGGTGTCGATGGCGATCGGGCAACGGGGGTGGAACGCGCAGCCGGTCGGCGGGGACAGCGGGCTGGCGGGTTCGCCTGGCAGCACGCGTGATTCGCGTCCGAGGTCCGGGATCGAATCGACCAGCGCGCGCGTGTAGGGGTGGACCGGATCGTTGATGACGTCGTCGGCGGGCCCGATCTCGACGATGCGGCCCAGGTACATCACCGCGATGCGGTCGGCGACCACGCGTGCTACCGACAGGTCGTGGGTCACGAACACCACCGACATGTCGAGGGTGCGACGGAGATCGCCGATGAGGTTGAGCACGGAGGCGGCCAACGACACGTCGAGCGCGCTGGTGGGCTCGTCGCACAGCAGTACCGCGGGCGGCACCACGGTCGCGCGGGCCAGCGAAACCCGCTGGCGCTGACCGCCGGAGAGTTGGCCTGCACGTGATTTGGCAACTTCGAGCGGCAGGCCGACGCGCTGCAGCACCTCAGCCACAGCATCCTGTCTTTGACTGCGGGACATGCCATTTCCCCTCAACCGCTCCGCGATCAATTCGCCGACCGACAGCCATGGTGTCAGCGATGCGCCCGCGTCCTGGAACACCATCTGTGGCCGCTTGCCGCCGGCCAGCTCGACGTACCCCGAGGTCGGTTTCTCCAGACCCGCGATGACCCGAAGAAGCGTGGATTTGCCCGATCCGCTCTCGCCGACCAGGGCAACCGATTCGCCGTGCGCGACGATCAACGAAATGCCGCGCAGTGCTTGAAGTTTGCCGAAAGCCTTGACCGCCTCGTGAAGCACCACCGCGGGCGGCTCGGACGTGTCGGCGGATTCGGTTTCCGGCTCGATGTCCTCGGTGGCGGTGGTCAGCCGGGAGCCGAGTTCGGCGGACACGGCGTCAAAAGGCACAATGCAGGCGCTGACCCGGCCGGGGGCGATCGTGGTCGGGTCGGGAGGTGTGGCCTCACATGCCGTTGTGGCCAGAACGCAGCGTGGTGCGAATGCGCAGCCCGGGAGGGGATCAACCGGACTGGGGACCGAACCGGCAAGCGCCGCGAGCTTGCGGTGCCTGGCGGTGTCCAGGGTCAGTCGGGAGCGCAGCAGTCCGTGGGTGTAGGGATGGGCAGGCGCGCCGAGAACCTCTGCGCTCGGACCGATCTCGGCGATCCGGCCTGCGTAAAGCACCGCGATGCGATCCGAGATCTGCGCCGCCACCCCGAGGTCGTGGGTGATCAGCAGGATGCTGCAGCCGATTTCGCTACGCAGCCGCTGAAGCAGCCGCAGGACCTGGGCCTGCACGGTGACGTCGAGGGCGGTGGTCGGTTCGTCGGCGATGATCAATTCCGGGTTGCCTGCGATCGCGATGGCGATCATCACCCGCTGCCGCAGGCCACCGGAAAGCTCATGCGGGTACGCCCGGAATCGGCGCTTGGGTTCGGGGATGCCGACCGCGGTGAGCAGCTTGAGGGCCTCATCTTCGGTGCCGGCGGCCTCGGCCACCTGCCTGCCGATCCGCATTGTCGGGTTCAGGGATGTCATCGGGTCTTGGAAGACGGCGCCGAGGTCGAGGCGGCGCACCTTGCGCAATGTTTTCGCGTCACCGGTCACCATGTCGGTGCCTGCCACTTTCACCGAGCCCTGCACCCGTGCCTGTGACAGCAGGCCGAGCATGGTGAATCCCAGGACGCTCTTCCCGGACCCCGATTCGCCGACCAGGCCGAGGATCTCCCCTGGCGCGATGTCGAGGGACACGCCGCGCAGCGCTTGCACTTCACGGCCATTGCGACGGAATGTGACGTGCAGGTCGGTGATCGCCGCGACCGGTGCAGCGTCGGCCGCAGTATCTGTCGGCTCTTCGCGCGAGCGCTCGTCGGTGCTCGCCGAACTGCCGCCGACCTCGGATACTGCACTACCCATCCACCGCTCCCTAGTACCCCCGGCCTGTCACTTGACAGTTTTCATGGCGGCAAGGGACGGTGGGTGTCGCTGGCGTAACCAATCGCCGGCTCTGCGTAACCGATTCGTGTCCCGCGTTTCTGTCATGTGACAGAAACGCATTTACAGTGTTCAGTGGGCCACGATGGGGCGATGTCGATCACTCGTGCTGGCCGCCCACGGTTGCGGACCCAGCGGCGGCCTGGGACAACCGCACGTGACGAGATCCTCGACGCAGCGGGCGAGCTCTTCACGACGCTCGGCTACACCGGCACGTCGACGCGCACCATCGCCGAGGCCGTCGGCATTCGCCAGGCGTCGCTTTATCACTACTTCAAGACGAAAGACGACATCCTGTGCGCCCTGCTCAGCCAAACGGTGACGCCGACACTGACGATTGTCGACAGCCTTACGGGCACCGAGCCGTCGATGAGCCCGGCCGAGCACCTACATGCCCTCGCGCTGTTCGACGGCCGCCAGCTCCTTGACGGCCGCTGGAACCTGGGCGCGCTGTACATGCAGCCCGAACTCCGCGGAGCGCACCTGGAGCCGTTCTGGTCGGACCGGGAGCGGCTGCGGCTGCACTATCTGACGGTCAGCAGGGCCATCGTCGCCGACACCGGCGTCGACGAGGCGGCCGCCGATCTGCCGTTCCGCTTGGTGGAATCACTGGTCAACATGTGGCACAAACGGCCCGGCCCGGACCGAATGAAACTGCCGGAACACGTTGCGGATGCATGCATCCGGGTGCTCGGTATGCCCGACAGTGCGACCCCGGTACTGCGCGCCCGCAGTCAGCTCGAATTGGCCAGGTACGCCGCCGCCAACTAGTCCGCCCACAGTCTAGGGACTGGACAGCAGTGTCGCGAACCTCATCGCTAGCCACGGCTTGCGGCCGCCTGGCCGCAGCTGCCCGCGGAGCACGCGCGACATCTGTGAAATGCGTCCGTAGCCCAGCAGCAGGAAGGCGACCGGATCCGCGGTGATGACGCAGTCGGCCTTCTTTCCCGCTGCGCTGACAACCGCGGTGCCGTCGTCGACGGCCAATCGATAACTGGCGCCGCCGCGCATCCGCAACTCGAAACTGATGTGCACGCGTGCCGCACGCCGGGGCCGCAGGTATTGCGGCGCGACGCTGAGCACTCCGGGGATCACAAGGAACGCATCGGCGGCGGAGATCGTCCACGGGATGTTGGCCGTGCGCGAGATGTCGAGGCCGTGGATCAGCTGCTCGCCGAGCAGCAGTGCGGCCATCGTGGCCGGACCGATCAAAAGCCCGTTCGGAGTGGCTATTTCGACGCTCGGGTCGGCGGCCGCGGCCACGTTCAGGTATGCGTCGGTCGAGGTCTCGAGCATGTCGGCCAGCCGGTGGAGGTCGCGCTCGGGTACCTCTTCGAGGTGACGGGCGTTCACCTTCGCGCTGAGTCGCGAGGGTGATTCGGTCGGCCGATTGGCATGGGTCATATAGCCATTGGCGTGACGTGTCAGTGCCTGGGTGTAGTCACGGAGATCACCGACGACGTGCGCGGCGGTCTCCGCGGCGGTCCAGACGAGGCCGGGTGCGGGTGCGTCGGGTTTGTCGATGCGGCGCCAGAGGTCGGCGCTTCGCGCCACGGCGGCCCGCAGCGCGTTGAGAGTGAGGCCGTAGGCCTGGCGGGTGTCCTCGGCCGGCCCGCTGAGGTGCACAGGTGCTGAAGTCATAGAGCAACTATGTCACATATTGTTACTATGTCAATAGGGTATGCTGGGTCTGACCGAAGAGGAGCTATACATGTCGGATGCGGCGGCCGAACCTGCCTCGCTGCGCGCCGAACAGGTCGCGCAGACGCGGGCGGCCCTGGTCGCGGCCGGCCGACGGCTGTTCGGTGAGAACGGCTTCCGCGCGACCTCGGTCGAGGACCTGGCGCGTGAAGCCCGCGTCACTACAGGCGCTCTATATCACCACTTCCCCACTAAGACAGCAGTTTTCGAGGCGGTGTTCGTTCAGGCGCACACCGACTTGATGACGGAGTCGGCGAAGGCTGCGAAAGGAGCGTCAGATGGCATCGACGAGCTGGCCCGCGGCTTCGATGCGTTTCTCGACGGCGTCCTTCACCCGGATATGCAAAGGATCCTGATCGTCGATGGACCGGCGGTGCTGGGCCTGGCCCGCTACACCGAGCTCGACGAGCGATACGCGCACGCGGTGATCGTGCACTCGCTGACGGCCGCCGCGGAGGCGGGAACGATCACAGTCGAGGATCCCGAGACCGCCACCCGGTTGCTGCTCGGGGCGCTGACCCGCGGCGCGATGCTGATCGCGAACTCGCCGGATCCAATCGAGACTCGGCACGCCGTCGCCAAATCGATGCGGGCTCTACTGTCGAGCTTCACTCCGTCGCGCTGATGGCGGATGCTGGAGACATGACGCGTCCGCGACCGCTGCGCCGATTCGACCCGTTCCGGCCGATCGACATGCTGACGTCGCTGTGGTCGTCGGCGGCGGTGGCGCCGGTCAGCGCGGGCGCGGCGGCGGCGTACCGCACGCTGTTCACGACGGTGCGCCGGCTGGTGGTGGGTCGCAGGCTGGCGGTCCGGCTGGATGACGGCGATCTCACGCTGACGGTCACCGAATTCGACTCGCGGCTCGACGTGCGCGGGCTTTCGGTCGGCCAGCTCAACGATGTCCGGCTCGCTGCGCGTGACATCTGTTGGGACAGAAGTCGATTCGACCGAGCGACCGCGGTGATGCACAACGTGCACATGAAGCCGACGGCGCCGCCGACGCTGGTGGCCGCTCCGATCGAGCTGACGCTGGAGGTACCCGCGCCAGTGCTCGACGATTTGTTCCTGTGGGCGGCGCCGCGGCTGTCGGGTGAAGTGGGCGCCGATGGCATTGCGCGCCTGCGATTGGCCAGCAGGCCGCTGCTTGGCCACGTCGAGGTCGATGCCCGCCTCGACGGCTCGACACTGTGGCTGCGGCCTGTCGGCCTGGTCATCCGCCAGTCGCGCTGCAGGCTGCCTGCGCGCACGCCTGCCTACCCGGTGCACCTGCCCGAGCTTCCGCACGGGCTTGTGTTGACCGGTATCAGCTTTGCGCCCGACGTGGTGTGCCTGTCGGGCACACTGCCGGAATGGCGGATGGATGTCCCGCGAAAACGCTTGGAGGACATCCTTAATCAGCTCAGTGTGGTCGGCGTGCCGCTGAATCTCACCAAGCTCGGTCGGCTCTTCTAGTAACGGCGCCGCACTCGCAGCAAGTCTGTGGCCGCGTGCCACCTTGCCAGGAAGCGCCACTAACCGTTCGACCGCGTGTCGGGGCCCGACTTGGGAGCGGCTTAGGCGGTCGATAGCCAACGCCCAGACCGAGGAGACCGCCCGCGAGTTCTTAGCCGACGTGGTCTGCGACTCGGGACGCGCCTACTGCGAACTCGTTTCCCATATCTGGACTATGTGGACATTCCCCGCTCCGACCACCTCGTCTTTTTCGGGGGCGCTACCCGTCACCATGGGCCACATCGACGACTGGATTGCCAGGAATCGTGTGTTCGCCAATGCCTAGCTGCCCCGGCGGAGCGTTACGGATTGGCTCAACGACACTTCATCGTGGCGGGCGTAGACCCTGGCTCATGGTCTCTCCATTCACGAATGGCCTCCGGCTCAGTCGTCGATGTGCATCGGTGGCTCGGCGAAGACGAGATCCCAACGCTGCTGGCCGGGACCCATCAAATCGCAGCTTTTGACGGGCACTAGGTAGGAACTGGCACCCTGAGGAATCACTTGGGCGACTGCCACGCAACGTTGCCAAGTGCCGTCAGGCTGGACGGGCCCGTCGCACTTGCTGATAACGGGTCCTCCGTACTGGCAGCCGGCGCTGGCTGGCGGCGCTATGGCGATCAGCTCTGCGGCCATCAGCAGGGCAACCGATCCTCCGACGATGCAGCGCTTCATGGTCGTCTCCCGTCACATCGCCGCTGGGGCGCTGCCGAGCGCTTGGGGTGGCAAAAACCGTCACAGCCCAGCCAGCAACCAATGACGCTACCGCCTGTGGCACTGGTTTTTGCTGCCTTTGAGGTCGTGATCGAGACGATTGCCACGACTATGAACACCGAAGCGAAACCAACGATTTCTTCGACACCGTTTGCGATCCGAGACTGCAATCGCGGTCGACACCCGCGAAATCTCACGCATCGGCCGGACGCACCGTCTACAAGGTGACCGAATGAAACCACGCCACCTACCTACCGGTGACAACTCTCGTTGGAATTAACCAGCCGACCAGCTGGTTTAAATGTCTAGACATAAAAGAAAGCAGGACGTAAAGATGAAGAAGTTCGCACTTGCCGCCGCCGTCGCCAGCGGGCTCGCCGCTGCCACTATCGGACTGGCCGCTCCGGCCCTGGCCGCGCCCACCGGTCCAGGCGACGCCCAGCAGACGATCGACGTGCTTCGGGCTCAGGGGTACACCGTAATCGTCAACCGAATCGGTACCGGGCCGATCGATCACGCAGACGTGGTGGCCGTCCGGCCCGGGCAGACGTTCTCACACACGGACAGCAGCCTGCCTGGCGCAGGCAACGACATCTACACAACCGTGACAGACAAGACGGTCTATGTAGACGTCAAGTAAGCCGAGACAACGAGGAGGGGCATCCACTTGGGTGCCCCTCCTTCATATTTGGGCGATGCTGGAGCCGTGCCGGAGCGTCGCAGGTAGAAGGGGCGGTTCGCCGCTAGAGTCGCGGTGTGTCCGGGTACTCCCGATATGTCGCGATGGGTGACAGCCAGACCGAGGGGCTCTGGGACGGCAACGACACCGTCGGTCTCATGGGCTTCGCGCACCGGTTGGCCGTGATGATCAACGAGCACTACCCCGGGCTGACGTACGCCAATCTCGCCGTGCGTGGCAGGCGGATCCGCGACGTCGTAGACATCCAGCTCCCCAGGGCGCTCGCGATGCAGCCGGACCTCATCACGGTCTGCGTCGGCATGAACGACGTGACCCGACCGGGCCCCGGATTCGATCGCACGCTCATCGAACTCGATGACCTGCACGTCCGGCTGTCTCAGTCCGGCGCCACGGTGGTGACGACGACCTTTCCCGACATCGCGCGGATCCTGCCCGTCGGCAGGCTGCTTGTGTCACGCGTCCTCGAGGTCAACGACTCGATCAGGGCCGCGGCCGACCGTCATGGTTTCCGCCTCGTCGACCTCTACGACGTGCCGTCGATGGCCGAGCCGGACACCTGGAGTGCCGACCGTGTCCACGGTTCCCCCAAGGGCCACAAGCTGTTCGCGGCTGCGGCCGCCGAGGCACTGGATTTGCCTGGAAGCAACCATGATTGGGCGCACTCCAGCCCCAGCGCCGGGCGGCCATCACTGACGTCGCAGCTGTACTCACAGCTGCTCTGGGCCCAGAACATGCTCATGCCGTGGCTATGGCGTCACGCGCGGGGTCGATCCGAAGGCGACGGTCGGGAGCCGCAGCGACCTCGGTTGGAAAGCCTGCCTGCCTAGAAGCCCAGGAGCCCCAGCGGAATCGGCGACTGCCCACTCCCGATCGATGCCATCGCCGCCGGGCAGAACAGCGAGATCGCGAGGCCGGTGAACGTGGTCGCCGGGCCCAACGACATGCCTCCCGCGTCCGCCACCTTGGCGGCGACGTCGGCGGCGGTCTGACCTGGCTGAGCCAGCATCGGGCAGACCTGCTGTCCCAGTGCGGCCGCATCGGCGGGACCGGCCATCCCCACCCCGGCGTTCGTCAGCGCCGAAAGAAAGGCGTCATCGGTCGTATCGGCCTGTGCCGGCGCGGCCCACATCAGGCCGGACGCCCAGACGCCGACGGACAAAGCATGGGCCGTCTTTCGTTTGCGCTGCACCCGGGCATCGTAAGGCCCCGGCCTCGGACGCAGCTAAACGTGCATGTCAGACGCCGGTCCAGGCCGCATCGATGCTGTTGGCCACGTCGATCACCTTGGCCTTCTTCGAAGCCGGGCTGTCGATCTCACGTGAGACGTGGGCAGCGATGAACCGCCTGATCTCTGCGTCGATGCCGCCGATGATGCGCACCACCTCTGCCCGCAGAGACTTGGACGTGACGTGTATCGAGATATCGGATGACCGTGGCTTCTGAAAATCGAGGATCAGCAGCAGCGGCTCGGCGGCCCTGGCCGTCGCACTCAATGCGATCTCTCCGAAGACAATGAACTTCGGCCTGTCGATCCGCAGGTCGACGACCATGTTGATCTCGAGGGGGATCCGTATGGCAAAGCTGATCGTCTCGCCGACTTTCCGCGTCACCCGCGGTTCCTGGATCTTGACTCTGGCGGTGACCTTCGCGATTCCGCCAGGACCCTGCTCCATCGGGCCCATCTGGAACTCGTCCCCGGCGATGGCGGCGATCGCGCCGCCCACTCGTTCCTCGCTCACGGCGACCTCGAAGAACTTCCGCCCGAATTCTTCGTAGGTCATGTAGTCATCGGTGTCCATTGTCCTGTTACCGTCTCACGTCCCGTGGCTAGCCGTCGCCCGCCTCGCTGAACACGCGGATCCGCTTCAGTCTGGCCGGTTCACCGCCCACCTCGGCGAAGATCACGCTGCGTTGCCCGGCGCGCTCAGTGGCTGCGGCGACGACGTGCCCGGATCCGATGAGCTTGCGCCACCGCGCTCCCGACAGGTGTCTCAGCAGGTCGGCGGCGCCCAGTTGTAGGTCGTCGCCGCTTGTCATGTCTACCCGGCCGGCAAGCCGTCTGTGCATGCCGACTTCATCGCCGCCACATGCGTCGTCGAGAAACCGCGTGAAGAGTCCCTTGCCGCCGCTGCCGATACCGCTGAGCCCACTAAGAAAGCCGAGACTGCCTGCCAGACCCTGGTTGGTCAGCAGCGCCTTCGCCAGTGCAGCACCGGCAGGCAGGGCGCGGACTCCACTACGCAGAAATTGCCCAACCATTGCCGGAAGCTCCCAAAATGCTTGCAGGGCAGCAACGTTCAGCTCACCAGCGTGGTCTTCGACGTCGTAGCGCAGGTATGTCGGGATACGCATTGTCAGCGTCGACGACATCCTCACCTCGAGTTCGAGATCCCGGATCACCGTCGTGCCGACCACGATGTCGACGTCACGGTGGAACGTGATGTCGCGCGGGCCGATGAAGGTGTCGTAGAAGCGCGCGATCTCCGCGGTCCCCTGGTGCGGCTGGGAGCCGACCGGATCCTCGACCCGGCCGTTCGCCGTGAACAGGCCAACCCAGCCGTCGCGGTCATGCGCCCCGGCCGCCTCCGGAGACCGCTCGACCGCCGCAAGCATGTCCGCGCGCGTGAAGGCCATAACCAGTGCCTACCACCCTGGCTTCCTGTCGGTCGACTACTTCGCCACCTGCAGGCACACTGTGATTACCGCAATGTCGCGGCTGTACAGCCAGCAGGAGGAGCCGCCATGAGCAGCAACGGGCCTTTCGGGTTCGACCCCGACGACTTCGATCGCGTGGCCCGCGAGGCGGGCGAGGGCCTGCGCGACGCGCTCGACGGCGTCAGCAGGTTCTTCACCACCTCCGGTGAACGGGCTGGCTGGGCGAACCTCTTCAATGAGTTCGCGCGCCAGACCCGGACCAGGGCCGAGCCGGAGACCACCGGCGAGACTGGTGACGGCGTGTGGGCGATCTTCACCGTCGACGGCGAGGGTGGCGCGCACATCGAAGAGGTTTATCCGAACGAACTGGATGCGCTGAGAGCGAACAAGAACAACACCGATCCGACGCGCAAGGTGCGGTTCCTGCCGTACGGCATCGCGGTCAGCGTGCTCGACGCCACCGACGCCACCGACTAGCTTTCGAAGCAGCGGCGTATGCCCGCCAGCATGGCGATGTGAGCCTTGACGGCCTCGCGGGTCGTCATTCCCGCCAAGGCGCGGGGCGCCTCGATCCGCATGTGCTCGCTGACGCGCGTGCCGCCGGCGACCGGCTCGAATAACACCGTCGTGTGTAGTCGTACCCGTGGGAACTGACGGGACTCGGCAGTCACGTCCCCGGTGTGCGGCACGTGCAAGCGGGCCACATAGCTGATCCGTAACCGCAACGGCCCCATCGGAATCCGGTCCTGGACGCGATAGGTCTGCACATACCCGTCCGCAGTCTGGCGCCGGTCAGTCGTGCGCACCGCCACCACGAGTGGATGCACCCGTTTGATGTTGTCCAGGTTGACGTAGAAGTCCCTGACCTCGTCGGGTGGCGCCGGGACCTCTTCTGTGACTGTGCGCTCCGCGCGCGCCACCCACCAGCTCACGCCTGGGCGGCGGGCGCGGCGCCGAGCACCCGTTGGATGTCGGGCTTCATCTGCTGAAGCTGCTGACCCGCATACCCCCAGGCGTGGATGCCGTCGGCGAAATTGAACACGGCGTTGTTACCGCCCGCGGCGATGTAGGCGTCGGCGAAAACGTGGTTGGAGTCGATCGCCATTCCCTCCAGGAAGCCGAGTCCGCCGATGGGGGCGTCCGGGCTGGCCAACGCCGGATCGGTCGGTGTGCCGCTGCCACAGTAGATCCACAGGCGGGTGCCGTTGGCTGCCAGCCTGCCTGCCTGGACGGTGGGATCGTTGCGGGCCCAGGCCGGGTCACCCGGCGGACCCCACATCGCCTCGCGGCTGAAGCCGCCGTTCCACGACATCGCGATTCCGACCTGGCCAGGGTCCGCCGAAAGGTTCAGGAAGCCCGACATCGATCCCGCGTAGATGAATTGCTGCGGATGGAAGGCGGCCAATATCAGCGCCGAGGAACCACCCATCGAGAACCCGGCGATGGCGTTGCCGGTCTGTGGTGTTCCCCTGTTGGTCGCTAGCCAGGCTGGAAGTTCGCGGGTGAGGAAGGTTTCCCACTTATAGGTGTACGTTCCACCGTTGCCTGCCGCTGGGGCGTACCAGTCGCTGTAGAAACTCGCCTTGCCGCCGACGGGCATCACCATTGACAAGCCCGAGCCGTTGTACCAGTCGAACGCCTGGGTATTGATGTCCCAGCCGTTGGCGTCGTCCCCGGCTTCCATGCTGTCCAGCAGGTACACCGCATGCGCACCTGCGCCGCCGCTCATGAATTCGACTTTGACGGTGCGGTCCATTCCCTGCGAAGGCACATCGAGATACTCGATGTGCAGACCGGGGCTGGAAAACGCTGCGGCCGTTGCGAATCCGCCCGCGAGACCGACCAAACCCGGCATGACGACCGCCGCGGCCGCCGTTGCCGCCAGTCGCCGATACCAGGCTCGTGACACCCGTCCCTCAATCGCCATCGCTGCCCTCCCACCTCAGGCCCCGACCCGGCTTTAGCGGACGATACGCGACGAACAGCCTGCACCAGCGGATTTTGGGCAATTCGACGTTGCTGGCCCCGTCTCGCCTATCATTACAAAAACAACCAAATGGCAACCAACGGGAATCAGGCATGGATCGCGACCAGCTCATCGACCTCACTCGCCGCGCGGTGAAGCTGGCGCGCGACAAGACAACCGACCTCACGCCGGCCGAGCACACAGTCGCCGCGAGTACCTACACGTCGGCCGAGCGCTTGGCCCAGGACACCGCGATGCTATTGGCCAGCCCGCAACTCGTCGGCTATGCCTCCGAACTTCCGGGGCCGGGCACGTACTGCACCAAGACCGTGTTGGGCCGTTCGATCCTGCTAACCCGCAGCTCCGACCACACCGTGCGGGCGTTCGACAACATCTGCCTGCACCGCCAGTCACGCATCGCCGACGGCTGCGGAACCGCTCGCAGGCTTTCGTGTCCGTACCACTCGTGGGCCTATGACCTCGACGGCAATCTCGTTGGCGTTGCGGGCAAGGAGGGATTCCCCGGAACACGCCCAGGCTCGGCCAAACTGACCGAGCTGCCCGCTGCCGAATGTGCAGGGTTCCTGTGGATTTCGCTGGACCGCAACGCGACGCTGGATATCCCCGCATTCCTCGGACCGCTCGCCGACGAGTTGGACTCGTGGGGCATCGGGCGATGGGCGCCGTTGGGCGAGAAGGTGCTCGATTGCCCGATCAACTGGAAGCTCGCCATCGACACGTTCGCCGAGAATTATCACTTCGCGACGGTGCATGAGAACACTTTTGCGACCATCGCGCGCAGCAACTGCACGGTGTTCGATTCGTTCGGCCCCCACCACCGACTTGTCTTCCCCCTCAACGGGATTCTCGATCTCGAGAACGTCCCGGAAGAGCAGTGGGAACCGCTCCAGAGCATGGTGGTCATCTACGCGCTGTTTCCGAACATCGTGTTGTCGTGCACGATCGCCAACGGGGAGCTCTTCCGCGTCTATCCCGCCGACGTGCCGGGCCGCTCGATCACCGTGCACCAGAATTCGACACCGCTCGATCTGTCCGACGAGTCGACCGCCGCAGGTGCTGCGGCCGTCTTCGACTACGCGCACTCTACGGTCCGCGACGAGGACTACGCGCTGGTGGCCGGCCTGCAGGCCAACCTGGAGTCCGGTGCGCGGGGAAGTTTGGTCTTCGGCCGCAACGAGCCGGGCCTGCAGCATCGCCACCAAACGTGGTCGGAGGCGATCTAGTCGGTCGAACGTGAAGCTATGCGCGAGATTTCGCAATATCTTCGAGCACAAGCTCACGCTCGTCCGGTCCAGCCGCGGCCAGGACATCGTCCAACTCCCAGTCCCGATACAGCGCAAGCGACCGCTCGTAGAACGCGAAGCCGCTCACCGGTTTTCCACGCAGCGTGCCGTGGTACCGGTACGGGCCTTCCATGTACTCGATCGGCAGTGCGTGGGCAGGAGCGGCCACCAGCGGCTCCCCCGCCACGTCCAGATCGAGCTTGCGTGAGGTAAGCCGGTGCCGGTCGGGCATATACCGCCCCGCCACTGGCGGTCGAACCAACGGGCTCACCGACTCCGGCCAGCGCACATAGCTCGTGACAGTGACCTCGATGTCGTCTGCGAACTCTGGATCGGCATCACCCGAACTTGTCGTCGCACCCGAGAACGGCTGCAGCGCATTGTGATTGGTCCGATCAAACTGCCGCCAGATGCTTAGGTCAACCCCGTTGTCGAGGTTGATCGTGCGCCACTCATGACTCCGCGCCCGGACATTGCCGTCTGGACCGCCGCTGTTGGCGATCAGCGGAAACCATTGCCGGTCCACGTGACCCGCGCTGCCGGTCACCGATTCCTCGATGGACCCCCAGCGCAGTGTCCCGGTCATGGTCATGCCGGTCTGAAAGTAGGAGTATGTGTCGGCTTGCCCAAAGCACTCGATCTTCCCGTTGTAGTCGCCGCCACCCAGCGGGACAGGCGGCCGCGACGGTGTCACATTCAGGTCCAGGTGCATGGCCTCGCCTGCCGGGTCAGTGCCAACGAGGCCGACGTCATACGTGTAGGGGATCAGCCTGCGCTGCTCGTCACGGCACGTCCGCCACACCACATGGCCGGCATCGCTGTCGTAGGTCATGTCCAGGTGCCCGGTGTCGGTGAACAGTTTGGGCCGCGCACCGGGCTGCATGTTGGCAGGCGGCATGTCGTAGTCCGTGTACGTCCCGTATTTGCCGTTGTCCAGGTCGAACAGGGCGAACGTGTAAAAGTCGGCAACGATGGACTGGCCGGGCCGGTTCTTGTTGAAGATCGTCAGGAACGCGAACCGGCGCCCGCTGTCAGCGGTGAGCTCGCCCGCGATGAACCAGGTGTCGGACTCGCAATCGAGATGGTTTCCCTCGGCGGCAGGAAAGCTGAGCTGCGGGTCGCCGCGCACCAGTTGGAAGGGATACACACGCCAGTCAGCTGTTTGCGGCTCGTCCACGGCACCTGCCTTTTTTGCTATGTTTACAGCAATAGCCACTTTAGCGTTTTAGACGGGCGGTGACGCCGTGATCAGTGACATCGCGAAGCGATTCCCGTTCGACGCCTACCCAAACGGCTGGTTCCAGGTTGCCTACGGCCGGGAGGTCGATTCGGACCAGGTGATCGGTCTGCGCTACTTCGGCAGGCGGCTGATCTGCTACCGCGGCGCCTCGGGAACCCCGTACGTACTCGACGCATACTGTCCGGCCCTCGGCGCCGACATTGCCGTCGGTGGCACGGTCAGCGAGGACTGCGTCATCTGTCCGTTCCACGGCTGGCGCTTTGACGGCGCCGGATCGAACGTGGAGATCCCGTACGCGAAGACCGTGAACCGCACCGCGCGGCTGCGCGCGTGGCCGACGGTCGAGCGCGCGGGCGCCATCTTCGTCTGGCACGCGGAGGCATCGACAGAACCGGAATGGGAGCTACCCAAGATCCCGGAGAGCGAGGACGCCGCCTTCACCTTCCACGCGCCCGAATCCGCCCGCTGGCGGTTCCAGTCCCATCCCCAGGAAGTGTTCGAAAACACTGTCGACATTGCGCATTTCGCCACAGTCCACGGAGTGTCGGGGTTCGGTGATCTCGATCTCGAGACTGACGGGCACCGGCTGCGGGCGGTAGCAGAGGTGACGTTCCAGACGCCGCGCGGCCCGGTGTCGGGGGCGGTGGACTCCGAGCTGTTCGGCATGGGGCTCGACGTGTTCCGGCACCGGGGTTTTGGCCGTTCGTGCACGCTGCTAACCGTCACGCCGATCGACGGCGAATTCGTCGAGGCGCGCTATACGTTCTTCGTCCAGACAGATCCGGACAGCGGTGAGATGACGCGGATGGGCCTCGGCTTCGCCCGCGACTTCTGCAAACAGATCGAACAGGACATCCCGATCTGGGAGAACAAGATCTATCGCGACCGTCCGCAGCTGGCCCGCGGCGAGGGTGCGATTACCGAGTTCCGTGCATGGGCGCGGGAGTCCTATGAGGAGGCGTTTGCATGAGATCTTTTGTCTACGACGATCTTTACATCGGCGGGCGATGGCAGGCGCCGTCGACCAAGCGGCGTCTCTCGGTGATCTCACCGCATACCGAGGAACCGATCGGCGAGACGCCAGAAGCGACGCGTGAGGACGTCGACAGGGCCGTAACGGCCGCGAGGGCAGCTTTCGACAACGGGCCGTGGCCGCGCCTCACGCCGCTCGAGCGGATGGACAAGATCGAGAAGCTGATTGCGGTGTACAGCGGCCACACCGACGAGATGGCCGACCTGATCACCGCCGAGATGGGCTCGCCGCGCAGCTTCAGCAGGCTCGGCCAGGCCGCAGGCGCCGTCGCACAGATGCACCTGAACCTTGCGACGGCGCGGGAGTTCGCCTGGGTCGAGCGGCGGCAAGGCCTGTTTGGGGAGGTGCACGTGCGCCGCGCCCCCGTCGGCGTCGTCGGCGCGATCGTGCCATGGAACGTTCCCCAGTTCCTGATCATGCCGAAACTCATACCCGCGCTGATCGCGGGCTGCACCGTCGTGGTGAAACCGGCGCCCGAAACACCTTTGGACGCACTGTGGTTGGCCGAAATGCTGGACGAGATCGACTTGCCGGAGGGTGTGGTTTCGATCATTCCCGGCGGACGCGAGACGGGCGAAGCGCTGGTTCGCCATCCGGGGGTGGACAAGATCTCGTTCACCGGCTCATCGGCGACCGGGCGGCATATCGCATCGCTGTGCGGTGAACAGCTCAAGCGAGTGAGCCTGGAACTCGGCGGCAAGTCCGCGGCGATCATCCTCGACGACGCCGACATCGACCACACCGTCAACCATTTGAAGATGGCGAGTCTGA
Organism: uncultured Actinomycetota bacterium; assembly: GCA_963835075.1. Lineage (GTDB taxonomy): Bacteria > Actinomycetota > Actinomycetes > Mycobacteriales > Mycobacteriaceae > Mycobacterium. Next base: position 22,245 of record CAWIEE010000028.1, read on the forward strand.
TGAACAACGGGCAGGCGTGTGTCGCCCAGACCCGAATTCTGGTCAGCGAGCGCCGCCATGATGAGGTCGTCGACGCGCTCGCGGAGATGATGTCGGGCCTACAGGTCGGCGATCCCGCCGACGACGCCACCGACATCGGACCGCTGGTCGCCCAGCGGCAGCAGCATCGCGTCCATGGTTACATCGAGGCCGGAGTCGACGAAGGCGCACGAATCGTGCTTGGCGGCACAGATAAACCGCACGATCGTGGCTGGTATGTCTGGCCGACGCTGTTCACCGACGCGACCAACGACATGCGGATCGCGCGCGAGGAGATCTTCGGGCCGGTGCTGACCGTGCTCAAGTACTCGGACGAAAGCGACGCCGTCCGCATCGCCAACGACAGCGAGTACGGGTTGGGCGGTTCGGTGTGGACAGCGGACGTCGCCCACGGCTTGAACATCGCCGAGCAGGTTCGCACCGGAACCTTCGGCATCAACATGTACACACTCGACACCACGGCTCCGTTCGGCGGATTCAAGCAATCCGGCATCGGGCGCGAGTTCGGGTCCGAGGGGCTCTCCGAATACGTCGAACTGCAGTCGACGATCAGCGCCGGCAAGCTGCCGGACCTCTGAGCCGCTGAGGATTCGCCATGAGCGACGTCGTGGCCGAACGGCACGGTGCGGTGCTCGTCTGCCGGCTCAATCGGCCCACAGCGCGCAACGGGCTGACCGGTGCCCTGCTCGGCGAGTACCTGGGCCTGCTGGCGGACGCCCGCACAGATGACGCGGTGCGGGTTGTCGTCACAACGGCCGAGGGCGATGCGTTCAGCGCAGGCGCCGATATGAGTGACCTCTCAGGCGAGACGGCCAGCCAGGGGCTGAACGCGCTGCTGCACGAACGGCTCGGGCTGACCGGCACGCTGAGCGCCGCCGACAGGACATTCGACCGCCTTGGTATCGGCAGGGAAACGCTGGCGATCATGAACTACGACAAGCCGCTCATTGCCGCGGTGAACGGCGCTGCGGCCGGCGGCGGTTTCGCATTGGCGATGCTGCACGACATCCGGCTGGCGTCCGAACGCGCCACGTTCACTAGCGCGTTCCTGCGCATCGGGCTTGTCGCCGAGATGGGCCTGTCCTACACGTTGCCGCGGGCGATCGGACTCGAGGCCGCGATGGACGTGATGTACACGGGTCGTTCGGTGAACGCCGACGAAGCACGGGCCATCGGTTTGGTTCGACGAACGATCCCTCACGAGCGGCTCATAGACGAAACCATCGCATACGCCGAGCAGATCGCGGTGCAACCCCCCATTGCGGTGCAATTCGCGAAGCGGGCATTGGTTCGATCACTTGACAGCGCCTTACTCGCTCAACTCGAGCTGGAATGGTCATACCAGGTCGCCGCATTCGACACCGACGACGCCCGCGAGCGCATCGCCGCGTTCCGCGAACATCGGCCACCGCAGTTCGGCGGCAGTTAAGCAGGCGCAGCCAAGTCCAGCGTGACTTCTGCGGGACAACACAATTCGTCGCGCTGGTTGTAGATCGCGACCTCGAGGTCCACCAGGTATCGGGGATCGGCGCCTGAGCTCTCCAGCCGCTTGCCGATCACGCGGCCACGGCCCACCATCGAGTCGCCTGCGTAGATCGAGCCCAGCAGAGTGACCTTGCGCCGCACCACCCGGCTGTTCGAACCGGCCCATGCGGTCGTGATCCTGTCGATAAACCCGGCGAGATGCATGGTGTTGACGAAAATCGTTGGATGGCCGTAGCTTCGGGCATAGCCGGGATCGAAATGCCACGGAATGTAGTCCCATGTTGTGCCCGCGTTCATGACCACGCGCTCGTAGCTGATCTTGTCGACCGTCTCGGGAACGTCGCACGGCACGGCGATCTCATCCCACCTCATGACGGAGTCGCAGGCGTATAGCGGAACAACGTGTTCCGGCTGACGGCGACCGGGCTGCCGTCGCCGCGGTAGTAGGTCTCGAGCGTCTCGATGAAGTGACCTGCGCCAAGGCGTGTGGTCTTCTCTGGCGACACCGACACCACTTCCTCGATCACGCTGAGCCGATCGCCCTCCAGTACCGGCGACAAGAACTCGACGTCGTTGGACGCGTTGATGATCGCGGTACCCGGCAGCGGCACCCGGACAGCGATGGAGGCGGTAGGCGGTTCACCGGTGGGAACCCAGGGCGGCGGCATCAGCAGCCCGATCAGCAGCGCGGGCGGTGCGACGATCCCGCCCCACTGTCGCTTGGCGAATTCGGCATCCCAGTACGCTGGGTTGGGGTCGCGCACCATCGACGCGAAATGCTGGATGCGGGCGCCACTCACCGCGCTGCCCGCATATCTCGGTTCGGTGCGCGTGCCAACCATCCGAGCCGCGTCTTCATAAGTGCCGAAGGCGAACTCGTAACTGATATCGGCGTTCACACCGGCAGCGCACTCTCCCGTGGGACGAGGTCCCACTCGAGTTCGCGCGACGTGAAGTACCAGCCGCCGCGCTCGTAGATGAGGCTGTCCCGATATGTGCCGGTGGCCTGTAATTCGCCGTCGCGGAACAGCAGCGCGACGCAGTGTTGGGACGCCTCGACGCCGTCAACCGTTATCTCGTGGTCGACGGTGACCAAGCGTTGACCGTTGCCGCCATCGAACCCGCCGGGCAGATCGGTGTACGTCTCCCCCGCCCGAGTCAACGACGCCCCCGCGTGACGGAAGGTGGCTATCCAGCCCGCCAGATCGCCTGCGGAGTACAGCCGGTCGTACCGCGCGTCAAGATCGAGAATCGCTGCGCGGCCGGCCAATCCGTCAAGTACGAACTGCTGTTGGTACGTCATGGTCATGTGCGTTCTCCTCTAGCGGCTCAATACGTAGCCGTGGGCTTCACGGTCCCAGGCGGTGCCGCCGAGACCCCTGTTGCGCAGCACATCCTTGCGGATGCGTCCGATGACGTTCTTCGGGATCTCGTCGACCACTTCCAAGTACCGCGGCACACAGAAGTACGGCATGCGCTCCGCGCAGAAGTCCAACAGGTCAGCGAAATCGACGGTGGCGTCAGGCCGCAACGTGATCACCACGAGAATGTCGTCCTCGCCGAGCTCACTGGGAATGCCGACGGCCGCCGCTTCCAGCACGGCGGGATGACGCATCACCGTGGTCTCGACCTCGACGGACGACACGTTCTCGCCACGCCTGCGCAGTGAGTCCTTGACCCTATCGACGTAGGTCAGGTTCTGGTCGGCGTCCAGTTTGCCCAGGTCACCAGTGTGGAACCACTCTGGGTGCGGTTCCACCTGCAGTCCCCCCCTGCCGGGCGCCGACGACACATACCCCTCGCTCATCGCATGTGTTGCCCGCGCCCGGCAGACGATTTCCCCAACCATACCCGTGGGTACGGAGTTTGCGAAAGAATCGACGATGCGGAGATCGAATCCCGGATTGACCCGTCCCGAGGTTCCCGGAACGCCCTCGTCCGACACCGCCTTGAAGGCGATGGGAAAGGCTTCCGTCATCCCGTACATCGTCACAACACGACAGCCGTAGCGCCGCTCGATCTCGCGGTAGAGATCCGCCGAGATCGGCGCCGCCGAGACGAACCGCAGCGGCAGTTCGGCGTCGCGCGGGTCCGGCGGCAGATTCCACAACATCGACACCATGGCACCCGCCCCGGCGAAACCCGTGGCGCCGCAGTCCCTGATCTCGTCCCATACGCATGCCGGGTGAAAGCCGTCGGCGAGCACGCTGGTCCCGCCGACCAGCATCGGCGCCAGTACCGTCGGTGCGGCGCTGAGATGAAACAGCGGCATAGCGGTCCACAGCACGTCACCCGCGCCGAATTCCCACGCCGACGCCGCGGTGTCCGCAGCGCGGAACAGATACGGCCACGTGGTCGCAACCGCCTTGGATGGCCCGGTGGTGCCCGACGTGAAGAACAACGCCCCGACGTCGTCGGGCCCGGTGGGTGCGACATCCGGTGCCTCCGTCGAAGCACGCGCCAGTGTGGCGCTCAGCGAATCACTCTGCACCAGAATCGATCTCAACGTCTCGATGCCGCCGGACACATCCCGCAACCGCGGATGACGCTCGGCATCGGTGACGACGACGGCCGCCTGCGACAGGCGCAGTGCGTGCGAAAGGAATTCACCCTTGCTGGCGCCGTTGACCGCTGCGCTTACCGCGCCGATCCGCGCGGCGCCGAGCCAGAAGTACACCCACTCAGGGCACGTGCCGGTGAACAATGCGACCGTCTCGCCGCGCTTTACCCCGAGTTCGGCGAGCACATTGGCGGCCGCGCACGAGCGGTCGCGCATCTGCGCGAATTTCACAGGGGTGCCTGCGATCGACATCATGACGCGGTCGCCGAATTGTTCGGCGCGTTGGTCGAGCACGGCCGGCACGGTCAAACCCAAACCGCCGGCGGGCATCACACTCTCGCTGCCGCGGGATCAGGTGCGCCGTCGGCGGTGTACCCGAAATCGATTGATGACGGCTCGATGCCGGGATAGAAACGGTGTGCCCACCGGCGCAATGCGGCGTAGTCGTGGGCCTCCTCGGGCGCCAGGTTGGGCTTCTCCAGGTACTTCATGTTCTCCCAGGTGAAGAAGTCCTGTTTGATGACCTCCTGCTGCAGCTGCAGGAACTTCGCCGCGCGGCCGGTCGGCTTGTCGCCGGCGTCGCCGGGTTCGCGAATCGAGGCCTGGGTGTAGAAGTAGTCGGTGTAGTCCTCGTCCACGGGGGTCTGACCGGTCACCTGGACCGTTGCCACCAGGTCCGAGGGGAAGCGCACGACGCCGAGTCCAAGCGAGTAGTTGTCGTAGATGATCTTGGCCTCGACGGGGCCGTTCGGCGTCAGCCATGTCTTCGCTCGCCCGCCACCGAAGTCGGCGTTCACCGTGGCGTGCAAGTGGTACCCGCTCACCTCGAACGACGCGGTATTCGCGGGGTTGGCGGCCTTGTGCACGTATTGCACGTGGTACGGGTCAGCGGCGTTCTCGATGATCATCTGCGCGTGCACCTTGACCCGGTTCACCATCCGGGTGTGCGGGTGCAGCGGGTAGTACTCGTCGGTCTCGAGCTCTGGCAGCACCGGCGGTTGCCAGTAGGGGGCGCGGCCGTGGCGCTCGTGCCACACCAGGATGAAGCCGTACCACTCCGCCACCGGGTAGGTCTTTATGCGGACGTTCTGCTTGCAGCCGATCTTGCTGTAGGGGATCAGGGCGTTGGTGCCATCGCCATTCCAGTGCCAGCCGTGCCATGGGCAGACGATGTGTTCGCTATCAACGGTGCCGCCGACCCCCATGTTGGCCCCGAGGTGCTGGCAGTAGGCGTCGAGCACGTTGATCTGTCCCGACGCGGTCCGGAAGATCACCAACTCCTCGCCGAAGTAGTGGGCGCGCTTGACCTGCCCTGCGGTCAACTCGGAGGCGAATCCGACGATGAACCACCCGGTCGGGAAGCGGTAGGTCGACAGGCTGATACCACTTGGCCCGAATTCGCGCTCCGACGGATCGAGGGTCGGGCCTGAAGCCGTGTCGGTCATCGCTACTCCGTCCGCGCAACATTAGGGCAGGTCAGACCCTGTCCGCAATCTATTGTTACTATTTTAAGCATTCTAGGTCAAGGACGGTCGAACCAGGAGCCCGCATGCCCACGACCACACCAGTCGATCTTTCCGATTCCGCGTTGTGGCGGAACGGTTTTCCCGATGCGCTCTTCGTAGACCTGCGCCGCGAGCGGCCGATCTTCAAGCACGAACTCACCGATGGCGTTGCAAAGACGGTCAAGCGGGACTTCTGGATGACGACCAAGCATCGGCACGCCCAACGAATTCACCGCGACACGGATGCGTTCACCGCCGTCGACGGCCCGCTCATCCAAACAATCGACGTGATGACCTCGGTTCCGACCATCATCCACATGGACCCGCCCAATCTGATCAAGCGCCGCAGGGTGATGTCCCATGCGTTCACACCGCGCGCGATCGGCAAGCTCGAGGACAGTATTCGTGCGCGTGCCGCGACGATGATCGACGGACTGCTTGCAGCGGGCGGCGGTGACTGGATCGGCGACGTCGCCGACGTGCTCCCGATGTCGGTCATCGGCGACATCATCGGCATTCCCGACGGCGATCGTCCGGAGATCTTTGACACCCTCGACCGGATCCTTTCGGCGAACTCGCCGGACTCGCAACTTACCGAGCGTGACCAGCTCGAACTGTTCGGCAAAATCTTCACTTACGCGTTCGAACTCACTGCGGAGAAGCGGCGCAATCCGGTCGACGACATCTGGAGCACGCTGGCATCCGCGGTGGTCACCGACGAGAGCGGCGAGCAGTTGTCGATACCCGCCAACGAGCTCGAGATCTTCTTCTACGTCCTGACTTTCGCGGGCAGCGACACGACGAAGAACGCGCTGGCCGCCGGATTGCAGGCGTTCGTCGCGAATCCCGGAGAGATCGAGCGCTACCGAGCCGACGACGCGATCCGAGCGAGCGCCGTCGAAGAGGTGTTGCGCTGGTCGACGCCCGTCGTCTTCTGGACCCGCAGCGCGAAGGTGGACGTCGAGATCGACGGTGTCACCATTCCGAAGGGTGATCGGGTGGTGTCGATGTTGCGTTCGGCCAACCGCGACGAAGAGGTGTTCACCGACCCATTCACATTCGACATCGGTCGCTCCGATAACCCGCACGTGACGTTCGGCGGCGGCGGGCCGCACCACTGTCTTGGCGCGATGCTGGCACGTGCCGAGATCCGCGCCGTGCTAGACGAGTTGCTCTGCCGCGCCGACGACATCACGCTCGGCCCGCCGAAGGTCACCTATCCGAGCCTGACCAACAACATGTCCATCTTCGACGAGATGGCGATCTCACTGCGGGCGCGCTGACTACAAACCCTTCGGTCGCGTGCCGATCACGCCTTCGGCGGTGAGCCGCTGCAGATCGGCATCGGTGAGGCCGCAGAGCTCCATCAACACTTCGGCGTTGTGCTCCCCCAATGTCGGTGGCGGGCGATGCAGCCACCGGGTGCCGCCGTCAAGCGGGACGAACGGCGGAGTCGGGTACAAACCCTGTCCGGTTCGTCGATGTTCGAGGCGTTCGAAGAAGCCGCGATGGTTCAGTTGCGGGTTTTCGGTGACAAGCGACGGGGAGACGACTGCAGCGGCCGGAATTCCCGCGCTCGCAAGTACGTCGACCACAGCATCCAGGTCCTGTACGGCGAGCCACTCGCTGAGCTCCGAGTCGCCCGTCAGCTCCGACAACGCGTTGCGCTGGGCGTCGGTGTGCACGCTGACCGCGATCCAGTTGTCGTCGCCGGCGCACCGGTAGAGATCCTGCGTCGCGGTCGGGTGGCCGCGGTTGCCTCGTCTCGAAAGGACTTCCCCGAATACGTCGAATTCGATTGTCTGCGTGGCGGTCACGTTCAGCACCGTCTCGATCATCGGCACTTCGACGAGTTGACCGCGGCCTGTGCGGTCCGCGAACTCCAGCGCCGCCAGCAACGCGAACGCCGCGTGCGCCCCCGCAAGCGGGTCGCAGGCGCCGCGCGGAGGGACCGGCGGCCCGTCTGGCAGGCCGGTCACCCACGCCAGTCCAGCGATCTGTTCCATGGTCGGTGCGAAGCCGACGCGATCACGCCACGGCCCCGTCAAGCCGAAGGCCGGCATTCGCACCACCACCAGGTCGGACTTGATTTCGAGCAGTGCGTCGGCGCCAAGCCCGAATTGGTCCATCACCCGTGGCGAGAAGTTCTCGATCACCGCATCCGCCTGGCTGACCAACTGTTTGAACAGCCCGACACCGTGCTCGGACTCCAGATCCAGAGTCACCGACCGCTTGTTGGTGTTCATGGCGTGGAAGACCCAGCCGTACTCCCACCAATCGTCGACGTCAGTGCGCATCCCGCCGGAGTATCGAATACCGTCGGGGCGCTGGACTGCCTCGATCTTGATGACGTCCGCCCCGAATGCGGCCAACGAATGCGTCGCGGCCGGTCCTGCCCAGAAAGCGGTCAGGTCGACGATCCGTACACCGGTCAGCGGCGGGTCGGCGGTGGCGAGGGGCGCAGCGAATTCTCGTTCCTGCCAAAGAGATTCACCGTCCGCCTCGCCTCGCACTGGCGCACGCCGGATCGGGGCGGGTGCCGCGGCCGACATCAGCCAAGGTGCACGTGGTTGCCGAAAGCCCGCGGGGTTCTCGGCATAGACGCCGCGCTCGCGCAGGTGATCCATCTGGGGGATGGTCGAACCGTTGCCGAGCGGGGCGATGGGCAGCCGGAACAGCTGGCCGAGTTCGACGATCTCGTCGACGGTGCGCTCGCGCATCCATGGCCCGATGCGCTCACGGATCCAGTCGCGATATCCCCACCGCCCGATCTGGAAACGAAGATCCGGGATCTCGGTGAGTTCCTGGCAATCCACCATGGCGGCGAAGTCGAGCCACTGCTGCCCAGTGACCATGCTGATACCGACGTAGCCGTCGGAGGCCTCCTCGATGGACGGCACTTCCACCGACCGCCGGACCGGGGGCACGTTCAGCAGCTGCGAATGTAACCACTCGCTGCTCTGCATCAACGTGATCGCTTCGAGCATCGACAGGTCCAGGTGCCCGCCGGGACCGCCGCGGCGCACCCGCCGCCGCAGTGCCAGCGCGCCATAGGCGGCGCATGCCCCGCCCATGTACTCCCCCAGCTCGCCGCCGATCGAGATCGGCGGGCCTGCCGGATCACCGCGGAAACCCGTCAAACCCGACCAAGCCTGCAGCGTGAACTCGGTCGCAGGGCGATCCGACCATGGGCCGGTCCAGCCGAAGTCGGACACCGTCACCAGGACGGATCTCGGCGACATGTCGAGGAGTCGCTGCGGGTCGACTCCCCGCTCGATCGCTTCTGCCCGCGTCGTCGTCACGATCAGCACGTCGGCGCGCACAAGCAGCTCGTCGGAAGCGGCTGTCACGCTGCGCTTCCCGGAATTGAGGTAACTGAAGAGCGGTGCATCGTTGTCATCGGGCGGGACGGCACCGGTTGCGGTGAAGCGACGCAACGGATCTCCTGAGACCGGCTCCACCTTCACGACGTCGGCACCCGCGTCCACGAATAGCTTGCCGCAGTACGCGCCTGCGATCCGGTCGCTGATCTCGACGACACGCAGATCAACCAGCGGGGTAGGCGAAACGCCGCTCAACCGCACATCCTCCCGGTGGTTTCTTGCCATCTTAGTAACTTTTGTCGGATAGCGACCTGTAGACCCCTGGTAGGGGGTCTACCACTGTTAACATTGCTAAGACATGACAACACTGGGAATCGGCCCTGAGGCCCGCCGCAGGCTGTCGGCACGCCGCACTGCCGAGATCGTGGCAGACGAGCTTCGGCGGCAGATCATCGACGGCGAATTGACCGACGGCGACCTGCTGCCGCGCCAAGAGCTGCTCGTCGAGCAGTTCAACGTCAGCCTCGTGTCGTTGCGGGAAGCATTGCGAATCCTCGAGACCGAGGGTCTGGTGTCCGTGCGCCGCGGCAACCGCGGTGGCGCCGTTGTCCATGCGCCCGCGAAGGGCGGCGCCGCCTACATGCTCGGCCTGTTACTGCAAAGCGACTACGTGCCGCTGGCCGATCTCGGCACCGCCCTGCAGGAACTAGACCCGATGTGCGCGGCGCTGGCGGCCAAGCGTCCGGACCGCGGCGAAACGCTGGTTCCCAAGCTCAAGGAACTCAACGAGGCCATGGCCGAACACATCGAGGACGGCGCCCGCTTCACCGAGATCGGCGGTCAGTTCCACGATGAGATTGTCCGCGGTTGCGGCAACCACACGATGATCGCGGTGGTCGGCAGCCTGGAGACGCTGTGGAGCAGCCACTTGCAGTGGTGGGCCGACGAGACGGCGGCCCGCGGCGAGTACCCATCGATCAGCAAGCGCCGGATCGCGCTCGGCATTCACAACAAGATCGCCGACGCGATCGAAGCAGGCGATGCGGAGCGGGCGCGCAAGCTGTCGGCGCGACACCTCGCCGACACACAGTCGTTCTTCCTCGCCGCCGATCCCGAGCAGCGGATAGTTGCGCTGTCACCGCAAGCGCTGGCGCGCCGCCAGCGTTGAGAGGTGCTGCGTGCGAACGGCCTTGATCACCGGCGGTAGCGGCGGCATCGGAAAGGCGTGCGGCCGCAAGCTCGCCGAGCTCGGGTACGACGTAGTCCTCACGGCACGGCGCGAGGAACCGCTGCGGGCGGCGGCCGAAGAGATGGGCGGGCGCTACGTCGTGGCCGACGCGACCGACCCTGACAAGTTCGCGCCTGCGGTGCAGGCGGCCGGTGAGATCGACCTGGTCGTCCACGCCTCAGGGATTCTCGGTGGAACCTACGCCCGCAAGCAGACTTTCGAGCAGTGGCGCGCAACGATATCCGCCAACCTGGACTCGTGTTTCGTCGTCACGTCGGCCGCACTGCCGAGGATGACGGCCGGCTCGCGATTTGTGTTCATCTCGTCATCGGCCGCACATGAACCGATGCGGGCGCGAACCGCGTACTCGGCGTCGAAGGCAGGCATGAACGCGTTCGCGCTTGCGCTGGCGCAGGAGGTCGACCGGGACGGCATCAACGTGCACATCGTGACGCCCGGCCCGGTCGAAACAGACATGCTGCAGGACGTCCCGTTCGAGATGTACGCGATCCGCGCCACCGACGTGGCGGATGCCGTTGCCTGGCTGGACACCGTGGATCCGTCCGTCGATCTGCCCGAGATACGGCTTCATGCCATCACGCGCGGCCCCGCAGCGCGCGAGCCCGTGGTGCCGCTCGAGGTTGAGCGCCGCACGGCAAAGCCCTAAGGGCGTTCGTCCTCGTTGTCTGCCAAATAGACCTGCGACTCCATCTGGTGAAAGATCCGGTACCGCTCGCCGCGACGGACCAGGAACCAGGTGATCCAGCTCGTGCCGGTCCGTTCGACGGCGGCCTCCCTGTCGGTCAGGCGCCACTGACTCAGCAGTAGGGCACGCACGACGGCGTCGTCGACCACGTCGAACTCATGCAGCGTCGACAACACGGACGCGGCCTTGAGCCTGCCCGCGATGCGGGCCCAGTGCCGATCCAACTCGTCATTGCCAATAAGCGGTGCCGCGTATTCGTCACCGACATAGATCGGCTTTGGATCGTCGCGCTCCCAAAGATCGGCAAGGCAGCCGAAATCCATGCTCGACCAATAATTGTCGTAGTCGCGGACCAGATCGGTCAGCACCTTGGCGACGTCGTCGTCAGGCGGTACGGTCATCCGCGGCCGGCTGTTCTCCGGGGAGCGCCTTGACCGTCGACGGCAACCCGTACAGCGCTGTCGCGTTGCCGCGCATAATCCGCTCGCGCTGATCGGCGGGGAATCGCCGGATCGCCCAGTCGGGCGAGTCGTAGCTCCAGTGCGGGTAATCCGTGGAGAACATGATAACGTCGCCGAGGTCCATCATCTCGATGTAGTCCCGGTACATCTCGACGTTGACGTCCTCCAGTGGCTGCGTCGTGAACCGGACATGTTCGCGCACATACTCCGACGGCTTGCGGCGCACGTGGGGCAGATCGGCCTTGCGATGCTCCCAGATCCGGTCCATCCGCGACATCGCTGGCATCGCCCAGGTGAAGCCGCCCTCGACGAACACCACCCGCAGATCGGGATGGCGGTCGAATGCGCCGTCGAACACCAGGCTCATCAGATGCGAGACATACAGCAGCGGCCAGGACGCGAAGAAGTCGTGCCAATGCGCGGGGTTGCCGACTGGGTAAATGGGGATCAGTTCGAACGGCGTCTGGCCCATCAAGTGGGTTGCGACGGGGAGGCTGTTGCGGGCAGCGGCTTCGTAGAGTGGATCGAAATGCGGACTGCCGAAAGGGATTCCGCGGGTTTGGGGCGTCATCAACACTTCGGCCATGTACGGGTGTCCGGCCCAGCGCTCGATCTCTCGGGCGGCGGCGCGCGGATCTTGAGCCGTGACGCTGATCGCTCCCCGCCAGCGGCCGTGCCAGTTGTTGTCGCCAAGCCACACGTCGGCTAGCCAGTCGTTGTGCGTGGCCTTGAGTACGTGTTCGGCCTGTGGCAGCTGCGCATCACACATCGGCTCCAGCATTGCGATGCCCACGCCTGCGTCGACAAGGAGTTGCTTGGCGGCGAAATCGGGATCGCTTCCAGCGACACCGCCCCCGGGCGGAGCGGCGTCCACGCGCAGCGAGTTCGTCTTGTACGAGTCTGGCGTGTCATAAAAGTGCGGCACCGGCGAGACGGCGTTACCCGTCGGCCAGAGCTTGTTCTTCCACTCCGCGGGCGCATACGACTTGAGCACCTCGCCCGACACCGGCAGCGGATGTACATCGGTGTCGACGATCGTCACCGCGATGTCCTGGGCTACGGCGTTCTCTGCACGTTCTAATGTCGTCATCGCAGACTCCCCTCGACTTCCAACCCGACCCCGTAGAGGTCACTTGCGTTACGCCACAACACCTTTTCACGTTGCACGTCGTTTAGCCCGGCGACCACATCTTCAGGCGTGGACGTCGACCAATGTGGGTAGCTCGACCCGTACATCAGCAGGTCCGCCTTGTCGGTGAAACTCAGCCATCGCTCGGCCTGACCGGGGTCCGTCGGCCCGTCCAACGCCGACGTGCAGAACCGCACGTGGTCGCGGAGGTATTCACTGGGATAGCGGTCTACCCAAGGGGTTTGGTCGCGCATCGACATCCAGAAGGTGTCGAGCCGCCACATCAGTGGGGTGAGAATGTCGTAGCCGCCGTCGGCGAACACGAACCGCAGATCCGGGTGCCTGCCGAACATGCCCTCGATGATCAGCGTGGCCAGGTGTACGAACGAGTTCAGCGGCATGAACGCCGCATATCCGGGGTACGTGTACGCGTGCCCCGCGAATGTCGGCGCGTGATCGACGCCGTTGCCGCCGTTGATGTGCACCGCGACGGGTAGCCCGTTGGTGGCAGCGGCTTCCCAGATCGGCTCGAACATCGGTTTGCCGTAGGGCTCCCGAGACTGGAGCGGGACGCCAACCTGGACCATCTTCGGATGGTCGGCGAGCCGCTCGATCTCGGCCACCGCGCCTCGGACGTCCTCCGGATTGACGCGGATGGTGCCACGGAACCTGCCCGTGGTGTCGGGCTCGAGCCAGCGATCAAGCAGCCAGTCGTTCACCGCCGCACAGATCCGGCTGTTGAGCAGGTAGTCCGCGATGTTTCCGCGCGTCAGCGGGTTGAGAATCGCGTAACTGGCCCCTGCCTCGGTGAACAGGTGCGTCGCCACGGTGTCGGGGTCGGAACCCGGGTAGCCGTCGCCGTAGAGGTCCTTGCGGTAGTCCCCGCCTGGCGCCTGGTACCACTGCTGCTCGACGTCCGGGATGGACCGCAGCTTGTGTGTTGGCGCCAGGTAGCGCCGGATCTCCGCGTTGTAGCGGAAGTGCGGTTGGACGTTGGCGTCGATGACGATGC